>CBCXTS010000021.1:0-955272 GCA_965178085.1 Alphaproteobacteria bacterium
CCGCAAAAACATCAGGAGGAGCAGGAAGTTTTACAAACGGCAGAGTACGATTTCCGTATGAAATTTCACCTGATAAAAACGGAGTGCAACTTGAAGAGCAATTAAAAAAGATGGCTCAAACTCAATCACAACATACTTTAGCATTACGAGTAATGCGCAGATACAATACCATTTATGCTGAATCGATAGGCGCAGGAGGTGGACGATAAATAGCTTTAAGATAAAAATTTTAACACTGTGTTATTTAAGTTATTTAAATAACGTCATTACGTAAGGAGAGGAAATTATGGACCAATTAGCATCAGCAATGACAGTATCTGCCTCGGGGATGCGTGCTCAAAGTACTAGATTGCGTGTTGTATCTGAAAATATCGCAAACGCGCAATCAACGGCATTAGACCCAAATAATGATCCTTATCGGCGCAAAGTGGTTGTTTTTCGTAATATGTTAGATAACGAGACAAAAGCCGATCTTGTAACTGTAAAAAAGATTATTGAAGATAAAAGTGATTTTGTACTCAAATATTCACCAGGTCATCCAGCAGCTGACGAAAAAGGCTATGTGCGATATCCTAATGTAAATTCGTTAATTGAATCAATGGATTTACGCGAGGCACAATTATCATATCGAGCTAATATCAATGCATTACGTACTGCACGATCAATGCTTGATAACACAGTTGATCTTTTACGTTAAAAAATAACGCTCGTAAAATGTCATTGTTTAAAAATTAGATCTAACGCTTTTGAATTTAAGTAATAATTGAACGACTTGACGTAAAATAATGAATCTGTGCAATTATGTTCTAAAGTTTAGGATATTTTATTAAATATTCTATGTTTAGTTTGTTTTGTTCTGTTTTCATGTTGTTTTAGCATGATTTTTTAAAGTTGTTGTAGATGATAACTTTTGAGTAACCATGTTTTTAGTTGTTTATAAAATTCAAAAGGGAATATAAAGCTTATGTCAATGTCATCAATTAATGCTGCTGCGGCTTATCAACGCGTTAATACTTTGCTAGGGAATGCCTCTAGTTCATCCTCACGTGGACAAGAAAACCAGCAAGCTACATCTGCGCAAACTATTAATAATTTTCCAAATAATTCATTAAATATTGCCACTGATAGTAATGGATCAACCGCTGGAGCAAATTTCATTGATCTAGTTAGAGGTGCAACAACCAAAACGATTGAGCAAAACTATCAAGCAGAACAATTAGCAGCACGCGGTGTATTGGGTGAAGCAGATTTGACAGAGGTTGTACTTGCAGTTTCAAATGCAGAATCTTCTTTGCGTACAATTGTTGCCGTACGTGATAGAATGGTCCCAAGCCTATCAAGAAATTATGCGGATGCCTATTTAAGAAGCTTTTTTGTCTATAGACACCATATTAGGATGTTTAAAGGATGAATGAAGCAGAAGTCTTTGAGTTTTCTCAGCGCGCAATATGGTTGCTATTGAAGCTATCTTTGCCATTAATGTTTGTTGGTTTGGGAGTAGGATTAATTGTTTCGTTATTTCAGACACTAACATCCATACAAGAAGCAACACTTACGTTTGTTCCAAAAATTATTGCAATTTTATTGGCATTGATTTTTCTAATGTCCTTTATGTTTGAATCAATGGGCACTTTCATGGAATCTATTGTCGACAAAATCATTAACATTAAGTGATTAAGCGGTGTTGCAAGTCATTACAAACCTTGTTAACCAAGAAGTCTATGCGGCTTTGTTGGTTTTCACCCGTGTAGGGGCTTTTTTGATTTTAATGCCATCAATTGGTGAAAACTATATCTCAACAAGGTTACGCCTTGGTATTGCAGTTCTAATTGCTTTACTTGTGACTCCAGTGCTGTCGAGCAAAATTCCTAGTGAACCTGATACTTTAGCTGGTTTAGTAGGGATGATCGGTAGTGAATTGATTATTGGTCTTTTTACGGAGTTTTACTGCGAATATTTTTCTTTACTCTTGCTACCGCTGGTACGATGATTGCCTTTATTACTGGTTTTGCAAGTTCACAATTATTTAATCCTGCACTTGCTATTGCTGGCCCATTACAAGGTGTTCTTTTTACAATGATTGGGCTTGCTTTGATTATGGCAACAAATCTTCATCATCTTATGATCCAAGCCATCGTTGTTAGCTATGATTTGCTAGAAGCTGGGCAGGGGTTGTTTATTGAAGATATGAGCAAGAAAGTAAATCAAGTAGTACAAGAATCATATAATCTTGCGTTTAAGCTTTCAGCACCAATTTTTATTAGTAATGGTCGTGATTTTTGCTCTGATGGGATTGTCTGCGCGTTTAATGCCACAATTGCAAATTTTCTTTTCATTGTTGCCATTACAAATTGCACTGGGTATATTTTTAATGGCTAGTTTACTTGTTACGATTATGACGTTGTTTTTAAATGATTTTGGAGCATTGGTTTACGAGCTTTCTGGTGGTAATTAGCTGGTTTTAATAGCTTGCTTAATTTTTAAATATTTTGTTGTTATATAAAAATTATGCAACGTGAATATATGATAGGAAGGGCATTGTTGCAATGGCATCTGATGCAGATGATAGCCAAAAAACCGAAGAGCCAACTGCTAAAAAACTAGCAGATGCACGTCAACGTGGTGATGTAAGTGTTAGTCGCGAGATCGTAAATCTTGCTGCAATTTTGTTGTTGACGCTAAGCATCGCTTTATTTGTTCCATTTATATTCAAAGATTTAGTACAAAAAACTACGTATTTCATTGAGTTTGCTCACGTTATTCAATTTGATATGCAATCGCTTAAAGATACTTTCCATGTATTGTTAGCTCATATGGCATTTTGGGTTTTACCATTTGGTGTTGGGTCGATGTTGATTCTTATTTTTGCTAATCTGTCACAAAATGGTTTGATATTATCAAGCGAAGCTTTAGCGTTAAAATTCAATCGTATAAACCCAGTTACTGGTTTTAAGCAAATGATGTCATTGCGAAGATTGGTAGAACTTGCAAAAGATGTGTTTAAGCTTATCTTCTTATTTTCAATTGGTGGTGCATTGGTCATGTCAATTCTTAGTTATATTGACGTTACAGCTGACTTTTCTGCATCTGGGATTTTAGATGATATCTATCAGTGGATATTATTAATGCTACTGGGCAGTCTAATATTGATGGTTCCAGTTGCAATTTTGGACTTTACTTTTCAAAAGCTGCAACATATCAAAAAGCTTCGTATGACAAAGCAAGAAGTTAAGGATGAGCATAAGCAAACTGAAGGTGATCCAGAAGTAAAGGCGCGTATACGTCGTATTAGACATGAACGCCACAGCAAACGAATGATGCAAAATGTTCCAACAGCTGATGTTGTTATAACAAACCCAACTCATTACGCAATTGCTCTTGCTTATGATCCTGAAAGCATGGAAGCGCCAAAGGTAGTTGCAAAGGGGCAAGATTTAATTGCGATGCGCATACGCCAAATTGCAGAAGAAAATAATGTCGCAATATATTCTGATCCGCCGCTTGCACGTGCACTATATGCCACTGTTGAAATTGAACAAGAAATCCCCGAAGCTCATTACTTGGCTGTAGCAGAAATTATTAGGTATGTTTTTCAATTAAAAGGCAAGACATTACCATCGGCTGCATAATGTTTTGATATGGCCAGCCAGCTTAGTTACATTTGATAATGTGATATAAAAAAGCACGGATAGATTGTTGTTGTTTTGAATAAATGAAAATCTATGCAAGAACTCTGATAAGTAAGCAAGGGTTAATAGTTTAAAAGACACTAGGTGATAGTTATATGTGATATAGAAAAGTCGCATAATATATATTATGGAAAATGATATTATATACAAATACACATAGAACCTATAAGGCTTACGCGGTTATTTGAGCAACACATTATCCATCAATGTGGAGAAATATAATTGACTGCTGGAAACATGTCGGTAAATTTTTTAAGCGTCTTACTGTCAAGTTGCGCATCAAGATTTAAAGCAACTTCAGTTTGATCATCTGTTACTATTGGATCGCATCGAACAATGTGGGCATTACAATTAAGCCAATTGATAACATCAGATTGTACATCAGCACTTATGTTTTGAAAATGTACTAACCTTGCAAATCCTAATTCTGTTGCTATCATATCAAAAAGATTATGTTTACCGCTACCAGTATATGTAGAAAATAAAACTTGCTTACTGCCTTGATTATCACTGTATGTAATATTGTTTTCCCACCATTGTTGTTGTGCAATTTCAAGTTTATCGACTTTGTTTAGTACATCAATTATTTTTTTGGAAACATTAAGGTCTGATAAATTATTAGCAAATAAATAATCTAAAACTTCCGTTACCGTTTGCAGTTGCATTGTATGGACTGGATCAGATATGTCGCGGACACGTAAAATTAAGTCAGCATCAATGACTTCTTCTAATGTTGCATGAAATGCAGCTACAAGCTCCGTTGGGATGTCGCTTATGAAACCAACGGTATCAGAAATTGTACATTCGCTACTAGCAATTCGAATTGAGCGAATTGTAGGGTCAAGTGTAGCGAAAAGCATATCAGAAGATTGAACAGAAGATCCAGTTAACATATTGAAAATACTTGACTTTCCAGCGTTTGTATACCCAACTAACGCAATGTGTGCTAGTCCTTTGCGCTTGCGTGATTCTCGCTGTATTTTGCGTGTCCTTCTAACAGAATCAACGCGTTTTTGTAACTCTTCAATACGAGATGAAATCATTCGTTTATCAAGTTCAAGTTGGCGCTCACCAGGACCACCGACAAACCCTAACCCACCGCGCTGGCGCTCAAGATGTGTCCAACTACGTACAAGACGTGTACGTTGATAGCTTAAAGCCGCCATGTCAACTTGCAAGCGACCTTCGTGTGTTTTTGCACGTTTTTTAAATATCTCTAGTATCAATCCAGTGCGCTCAAGCACTTTAACATGAAGTTCTTTTTCTAAATTACGCTGCTGTATAGGAGTTAATGCACAATCAAATAAAACAATGACACTGCGTTTTTGTTGGATTGATGTGTTTTGTTCTAGAAAGAGTTCAATTTCTTGATGCAGACTATCAATGATCCCTTTTCCAATAAAGGTTGCAGGCTTGATTGTACGCACTGGTATAATTTGGGCGGAGATGATATCTTGCCAAACCGCTTGGCATAAGCGCTTAGTTTCTCTTAGGCGCAACTCAGGATCGTATGAAGGTTTAAGCGTTAGCTTGTTACTGTTATTTTTTTTAATATAAATAGCTTGGTTTGTATATGGCTCAGGGCGGATGATAATAACGTGCGGAACATCATCTTGTTTTGCTGCAGCCACATATTCAAAATTGCTATTTGCCAATTACATGCTACCTAATTATCAAATGAAAGTAACAAAAACACTGCTTTGTATGTTGGCATTATTCTGTGTGGTTTTTTTAAGTTTTAGTCATTTGCTTGTTCAATGTCGTCGTCATCATTCAGCTTTACTAAAACAGAAGGCATAATAGTTGATATTGCATGCTTATACACTAATTGTGAATGGCTGTCGCGTTGGAGCAGTATGCAAAAACTATCAAATGAAGTAATAATGCCTTGCAATTTAACGCCATTGGTTAAAAAAATTGTCAGCGGCGTATGAGCACGACGCATATGATTTAAAAAATTATCTTGGAGATTTTTTTTATCGCCTGCCATTTGAATGTCAATCACTTTAGCTGTGTTTTTATATTTTATTATATATATTATAGTAACTTTTGTTATTAGTGCAGACTAATACATCACTAGAGTGGCCGCTATTTTATTATTGTGCAAACATGCTCCTCCAGAATTTGGTAGCATATCGTTAAACTATAGTTTCGTCAAACTTGTTTTAAGAAAAAGTTAAATAAATGTTACTTTAACCGCGTTATATTATAAAAACAGTGTAAAGATTATAACTAATCTTATAATTTACTTGAGATTGACTACAGCTTTTGAGCAATATCAAAGCGTCATCTACTAGTACATAAATTAAAATACTTGCAGAAGACTACCCTATTGATAGATAGCGTCAATTATACCTAAACTATCAATCTAAGACTAATAGTTTAGGTATAAGATTGATATTTTTGAATACTGCTTTGTACATCTTTGATTGCAGCTTGGATCTTTGCAATGTTTACATTTGGACCACCTGCTTGAGCAAGATCTTTGCGCCCGCCCCCACCTGCTCCATCGAGCGCAGCGCTTGCAATGCGTACCAATGTTACAGCGTTGTAGTCTTCTTGTATTAAGATATCACTCATCCCTATAATAATGCTGGCGCGTGTTGTAATTTTTTCTTGGCCATCTTGTACTTTACGATTTTCGTCAATAGAAATTAACAATATAATCAAGGTTTGGAATGTTTGCTTATATTGATCAACCATTGCTCTCATTGTTGCTGGCTTAGTATTTTTAAGGACTTTTGCTATAAACTGTGTTTGAGCGATTTGAACATCGACATGTTTAAATTCGTTGTCATGAGTTTGGTTGTTTGCAGAGGATTTAAGTTTGTCGTTTTCTTTTTGTAGTACTTTGCGTTCATCAATAATGTGAGCAAGCCTTGTTTGAATTTTTTGCGTATCGGTTTTAAGCAACTCAGCAATTTTGTTTAGTTGAACGCTTTGGAAACGAATATGTTCAATGCTAGAGTTTCCAGTTATGGCTTCAATACGCCTAATGCCGGAGCCCACACTTGATTGTGATAGAATGTGAAACATACCAATTTCACCAAGATTCTCAACATGTGTTCCACCACAAAGTTCTATAGACCAACTAGATAGATCATTAGTTTTGGTATAGTTTTGCGCTGCGTTGTCAGTAGATTTGCTTGAATGTTTTTTACTTCCCATTGATAATACCCTCACCTCTTCAGGGTATTTTTCACCAAATAGTGCTACTGCACCAGCTGAAATAGCGTCTTTTGCTTTCATTAAACGGGTGGTTACAGGATGATTTGCAAGGATTTGTGCATTAACAGTATCTTCAATTGCAATTAACATTTGAGGGTCAATCGAGCTGGGACAGGTGAAATCGAAACGTAAACCATTTTCACGGACAAGCGATCCTTTTTGTGCAACATGCTCACCAAGATGTTCTCGCAAAGCTTGGTGGAGTAAATGTGTTGCCGAATGATTGCGTCGTAAACCATTGCGTCTGTTTGTACAAACATTTAACGTGGCATTGCTTGCATTCAGCAACAGTGGTGTTTGGCCTGTCCATTGTCCAAAATGTACAAATAATTTGCCTGCTTTAATTTGTGTATCTGTAACTAAAAAATCACCTGCGCTGGTAGTGATTAAACCACGGTCACCTTCTTGACCGCCGGACTCTCCATAAAATGGTGTTTGATTTAAAATTAACGCACCCTCTTGATTTGAGGCAAGTTCTTCTACAAGTTGGCAATCTTTATTGAGGATTGCTAATAAAGCACCTCCACTTTTTGTAAACTGATAACCCAAAAATTCACTTGGACCAGTTTTTTCAAGTATTTCAAACCAAACACGCTCAATTGCTATTTCACCTGAACCGGCCCATGCCTTTCGCGCAAGCTGTTTCTGTTGTGACATAGCTTCTTGAAAGCCTTCAACATCAATTATCCTATTTTGGTCTTTTAATATGTCTTGAGTTAAATCAAACGGAAAGCCATAAGTGTCATACAATGTGAAGGCTACTTTCCCATCAAGGGGTGCATTATCTGACAGCTTTGCTGTTTCTGCTTTTAACATGTGCAAGCCGCGTGTAAGCATTTCAGAAAATTTACTTTCCTCAGAACTTACGATCTGAGATGCTAGAGTAAGAGAACGCGTTAATTCGCTATAATGGTTGCCCATTTCACTGGCCAAAATATCCAATAATTTAAATAATATTGGATCTTGTACCCCTAATAAGTTGGCATGGCGCATGGCACGGCGCATTATTCTGCGTAAAACATAACCCCTACCTTCGTTGGATGGCATAACGCCTTCGGCAATTAAAAATGCTATAGCACGAATATGATCGGCAATAACACGATGACTAGTAATGCTTGCTTTGTTTGATTTAGTTTTAGTTAAGTCTGCAATAGCAGCAATCAAGGTTTGAAATAGATCAATGTCAAAATTATTGTGCTTACCTTGCAAAACAGCTGTGATGCGCTCTAGCCCCATGCCAGTATCAATAGATGGTTTTGGAAGTTTGATACGCTCGCGTCCATCGTTAAATTGTTCATATTGCATAAAAACGAGATTCCATATTTCAATAAAGCGGTCACCGTCTTCATTTACACTTCCAGGTGGCCCTCCTGGTATTTTTGAGCCATGGTCATAAAATATTTCAGAGCATGGACCACACGCTCCAGTGTCGCCCATTTGCCAAAAATTATCAAAAGTAGCTATCGGGATAATTTGCTTATCACTTAAGCCAGCAATACTTTTCCAATATTGCAACGCCTCATGATCATCATGATAGATTGTCACTAAAAGTTTATCTTTTGGTAAGCCCAATTCCTGTGTAACCATTTTCCATGCTAACTCAATAGCCTGATCCTTAAAGTAGTCACCAAAAGAAAAATTTCCTAACATTTCAAAGAATGTATGATGACGAGCAGTCATTCCAACATTTTCAAGATCGTTATGCTTCCCACCAGCTCGAACGCATTTTTGCGATGTAGCTGCACGCGTATAAATTTGTTTTTCTAAACCGGTAAATACATCTTTAAATTGTACCATACCTGAGTTTGTAAACATCAATGTTGGATCATTATGTGGAACCAGCGTTGATGAATCTATAATCTCGTGGTCATTCTTTGCAAAATAATCAAGAAAAAGATGTCGGATTTCTGCAAGCGTTAGCATTAATTGATCGCCTTAAAATTAAAATAAAAGATATAGTTACGCCACAGTACTAAATTTATTGTTGCGTGGGAACCCGTATGGAGGAATTTTACCTGCACCTGTGCGCTTACCTTGCCAGTCTGATAAGTTAACTTGCGTACGGATACGAGTTCCGCTTTGCCATTGCAAGCCCACTTGCTTGTCAAATACACAAACATCGCTAAGCCTTATATTGTCTTTAAGACGCTGCAAAGAAACACCACGCCCGCGTGATAATATGGGTATGTGCTCAAGATCGTATATTAAAAGTTTTCGCGCGCTTGATATACAAGCAATTTGATCACCTTCTGCTTCAATGCATTGTAACAATTGTGCACCCTTATCAAGATTCATGATCTGTTTACCAGTGCGTGTTTGCGCGATAACATTTGTGCTTTCAATTAAAAAACCGTGGCCCATATTACTTGCAAGTAATAATTTGCTATCTGATTTATATATTAAAAGTGCTACTAATTGAGCGCCTTGCTCAATATCAAAAATTAAATTAATAGGCTCACCTAGACTGCGATTTCCTATTAGTTTATCTGGTGAAATTGTATAAAACTTGCCATTGCTGAACACTCCAAGTAACTTATCTGTTGTATATGCTTTAATGATAAAGCCCTCTTGATCGCCTTCGCGGTATTTTAAACTCTGGGTGTTCGTGATATGCCCACGAACGCTTCTAATCCAACCACTTTTGGAACAAACAACTGTGATTGGTTCACGTTCTACAAATGTGTCGCTGCTGATTGTATCAACATGAGGTGCTTGAATAATTTGTGTGCGGCGTTTGCATAAATTTGTTTGTTTTTCAAATTTCTTTTTTAAAGTTAAAAAATCTTGAATAAGTTTTTGAGATTGCAAGTTTTTGTTACTAGAAAGCGTTTTGAGTTCTTTTAACTCAACAACTAATTTTGTATGTTCTTCTTTGATAGAAACTTCTTCAAGTTTGCGTAATGTACGAAGTCGCATGTTCAAAATGGCCTCCGCTTGTATTTCGCTTAATTGGAAACGCTCTATCAAAATAGCTTTCGGTTTGTCATGGTCGCGTATAATGGCAATAATCTCATGAAGGTTAAGATAAGCAATTAAATAGCCTGCCAATGTTTCAATACGTCGCTCAAGTTTATCTATTCTAAAATGCATGATGCGTAATTGCACATCCATTCGATGGTCAATGAAGGTTTGTAAAATGGTTTGTAAACTTGCAAGCGCAGGTACCCTTCCTTTATTGATAAGCACATTCATATTGACTGAAAATTTTATTTCAAGTTCTGTTATTTTAAATAATGCTTCCATCATTTGATCAGGATTAATATTGCGTGATCGCGGTATCAAAACTAAACGTATATCTTCACTAGATTCATCATGGATATCATTCAAAAATGGAAGTTTGCGTGCTTGCATGAGCTCTGCAATCTTTTCTATCAGTCTGCTTTTAGGTACGCCAAAAGGCATTTCCGTTACAACAATTTGCCATGTGCCAGCATTTTGTTTTTCAATTTCCCAATGCGCTCTTAAACGTAAAACACCACGACCTGTTTTGTAAATTTGGGCTAGTTCATTATGGTTTTCAGCGATAATGCGTCCTCCTGTTGGAAAATCTGGGGCAGGAATCAGTTTTATCAATGCGTCTTCGCTTATACCGGGTTCCCTAACAAGCGCTATAAGAGCTTTGAGAAGCTCTAAAACATTGTGTGGTGGAATGCTTGTCGCCATACCAACAGCAATACCAGCAGCACCATTGGCCAAGCAATTTGGAAAATTGGCAGGTAATACTAAGGGCTCTTTTTCACTCCCATCATAGGTTTGTGCAAAATCAACTGCATCTTCATCTAATCCATCAAGCAAGAGCTCAGCAATAGCGCTCAATCGGGCTTCGGTATAACGCATTGCAGCTGGGTTATCGCCGTCGATATTACCAAAGTTTCCTTGCCCATCTACAAGTGGGTAGCGTACTGCAAAAGATTGTGCCAACCTGACCATAGCATCATAAATAGCTTGATCACCATGGGGATGGAATTTACCCATTACATCACCAACAATACGCGCGCATTTCTTGTATCCAGAGCTTGGATCAAGCTTAAGGGCGCGCATGGCAAAAAGGATACGACGATGAACAGGTTTTAAACCGTCTCGTGCATCAGGCAATGAACGTGACGTGATTGTTGATAATGCATACGCCAAATAACGCTCTTTAAGCGCATCTGCAAAATCAATTGATGCTTCTTGTGTATTGTTGTCTTTAGACAATTTTATCCAACCCGCTTTTAAAATGAAAAACAAAAGTCATAGCAAATTCTTTAAATCTAGTATATTGATTTGTTGTATACCCTGCCTTGAGTTTAGCTTGCAAGAGTTTGTCAAACTTAAGTAAGAGAAATGCACAATAAAAGCTAAAAAATCAACTTTTAGCAGAGCAGTTTTGAGTTTTTGAGTTTTCTTTTTTTAAAGAATGCATTTGTGCATATGATTGTAGCATATTGCGTGCTTGTGGAAAATTTGGATTGGTGTAGCTGCGTTTAATATACAATTGCAGAAAATGTCCACTTAATTGTAAACTTTGCAAGAACTCATGATAAGTTACTTCAAAATCACAACTATCTTGAAGCAAAAAAGAAGGTAGAGCAAGCATGCGAGGTGCATATTCTCCAGCAGCATTTTTGCTGATTGCATGGCCTGATTTAGGAGATACATAAACTAAATTATCTTTTTGGCCAGTTAATTTACAATGTGAAAGCTCAAGAGCATAACCTAGTTCACTGAGCAAGCAAATTTCCCATCGCGCATAAAGATGTCTCCAGTTTTTAGTTAAATGCATTAATAGTGTATGAATTTGCATATAAATATTACTGTTAGCTAGTGGTTCGCGTTCTGGTAAGCTTCTTACTAAAATTGAACAGGCAGATTGCAATGCTTGCAAAGGACCAGGATAGTTTAATAAAAAAGAACTAGGATTTTTGGTAGTTTCAAATTGAATCGTTCCAAGCTGATTATCAAGTCTAGCGCGCCAACTACCTACGCCAATATTTCCAACTTGTAGATTCTTTGTTGCCTGCTTAGAGCTCATACGTATGAAACCTCGATACAAGCCATGGTTGCTAGCAAGCACCTCAGCGATATATCCGTTTTCATTGGCGTGGCGTGCATTTAACAATATTACATCATCGTGCCAGTCCAATGCCATGGATTTGCCTTTTAAAACAACTAAAATAAAACAGTTAATTTAAAAACTATTTCAGATTCGTAGCAGTTTGTATCATTTCATTTGCAGCTTTTAATGCACTACTAATTGATGAATAGCTTCTCTGTGTGCCTATTAGGTCGAGTATCTCGCTTGTAAGTTGCACGTTAGACTCTTCAATAGTACCAGATAAGTAACGACCTCGTGTGTCAACACCAAATTCTAAAATTTCAACATCAGAGGTATTATTCCCAGCTGCAAATTGTGTGTCATTACGTCTTTCGAGTGAGTTTGCATTGCGAAAATCTGCATAAGCAATCTTTGCAGTTGGTATAATCCTGCCATTTCTTAAGCGTGCGTTAACTATGCCATTGTCGCCTATAGTAAAAGTACTTACAGTTGAAGGCTCAAAGCCATCTTGTTCTATAGTACGAACGTTAAAGCTTTCTTTGCTATCAAATGGAGTAAATTCTGTTGAACCAGTCAAATCAAGAGTAAAATTGTGCGTAAGATTTTCAGGAGAAGTATATTGAGCAGAAATTGGAATTGGAGTTAAAGGTGATGTTAATAAGCCATTGCCTGCAAAGGTAACGCGTGTTGGCGTTGTTGGTGATGTAATTGTGCCATTTTGGACTGTTAAATTTAAATCCCAATTATTAGTTGAGACTTTTGTAAGTGAAAAATTTAATGCATGTGTATCAGATATTTGATCAGCAGTGCCTGTTCCATCATAAACAGGAACAGAATATAGGTGTGTGGTTCCAACAGGGTTAACTGGTGACACGTTGATTGCAGTTCTTACTGTGCTAGTTTGGCGTTGACTTGCAACTGTACTGGCTACATTATCAAGGCGTATAGGTTCAATAGCGTCAAGAGTTTTGTTGATATTAAAAGTTCCGCTTGTTGTATCGTATGACCAACCCAAAATAAAATTTCCACTGGCATCTGCTAAATATGCCTCTTCGTTATTTCTAGGGTTAACAACTTGTCGGGTAAACTCTCCTGCAGCAGTATAGCGATATTCTGCACTTTTATTTAGGGCAGAATTTGTAACAAAAAAACCTCTGCCTGCTATTGCACCATTGAATGAATCATTTGTCGGCTTAAAGCTACCTTTGCGTGTAACATGATGACGGTCAAAAATATTGGCACCAGCAGGTTGCTGCAATTTTGAAAAAACACCAGGTCCAGGAGCATTTGCTACTTGATCTTTAAAAAGTATTTCTGACTGCTTATAACCTGTAGTGGTAGTATGAGATATGTTAGAAGAAATACGCTCTATCGCTCGCGAATTTTGCTGCATTGCAATAGAACTGATATTGAAAGCTTTAAAAGATGACATTTTTTAACTGACATATAAATAAAATAAGCTTATCAAAGCAAAACAAAAGCTTTCTGCTTTTATAAAAGGCTAAACGAATAGTTTGAAATGCAAAATGAGTGCCAATATAAAATGAAATTTAAACACTAAGATAGAGATGAACACAGCACTATTTAGATGAAATATAATCTTGAGTAATGACTTGCAGACAATTACTATTGCATGAATAGATAAAAGAGCATAAACATAAATACTTATATTAATTTGATACTAAAATGCGCTTATAGAATAAATTTTCTTGACCAAGCTTTGCGTAAACAGTATCAAACTCAAACAAGTTTTTGATATGAGTTTAAGCGTGTTTTAAAATGCGCCAACACATCATACAAAACTTTAATTAAAATAAGACCCCTTCGTCTAGTGGTCAGGACATCGCCCTTTCACGGCGAAAACACGGGTTCGAGCCCCGTAGGGGTCGCCACTTCAAGCTTATTTTTTCCATTGATGTGTATCAAAGCTATTTTGCTTGTTTAAAATAACTATGGCATAGTCCTAAGTTATTAGATGCTACATGGATGGAATAATTTTAAAATTGCTCGGCTATGACTTTGTTGCTAATTTAGTTAATTTTGTAGAAAAATTGGCTTGTTTGAAAAATAGCAATAAACCCACACATCCTAGAAAAAAACCAATATTAATTCCAATCCAAACGGATATCGGTTTTACATATAAATAATTGCAAAGAGCCAGTTGTATTGGAACAGCAATACCCCAATAACAGCATACTATGATAATGGTTGGAATAAAAGTGATACCCTTGCCTCTTAAAGCACTTAGAGATAGGATGATTAACGAAGAGAAAACTAAACTAGGCACAGATAGTAATACAAAATCAGCAACTAACTGTTGTGTTTTTGCAAAGGAAAAATCTAGCGTTTCAATAAATATTTTTGCAATATGTGAACGCACGATTATAAAGATGATTAATGTTGGAGCAAGGATACATAACAGTGCTGATATAATTTTTAAAAGAATGCGATTTGCATGCGCATTTGACTTGATGGTAATAGAGGCAAAGTAAATACCAGAAAAGTCACCAAACCCAACCACAAATAAAATCAACAACTCATTAACATAAAAAACGATACTGTGTGCAATGACAATATCAGGGCCAAATTGTGCCACTAGAAAAAAAGAAAAACCTAAAAAACCCATTGTTGCAACAAGCTTACAGCCAATAGGCAATCCAATGCGAAGATTTTCTTTGGCAATTGGCAATAAGGTCTTCCACTCTTTTAGGATTGTTTTGTCCCATTGAAATAAGCTATCTATTTTTTGTATAGAATAAATGAATAAGTAAACAACACCAATGAACGAGGATATCAAAGTTGCTATTCCGCAACCTATTAAGCCAAGCATTGGGAAACCATAATTTCCAAAAATTAAGAGATAATTGATACCAGCATTCAGCATAAACTGAATAATTGAACCGAAGAAAATTATTTTTTCCATTTTATGGAAAGCAAGTAATTCCCAAAATAAAATAAAAAGTAAATTAGGAAATAATGACAAGCCTAAGAATATAAAATATAATTCAATATATGTATCAGGTGTCTCAGTAATAGAAAATATAATTGTAAGCCATTTCGTATTTGCTAAAAAAACAAGAGCAATAATGGAATAACACGTAATCAGAAAAAACATTACAGCAAGAACTTTGGTGCTAGATTTTTTTGCTAAATCTTGCCAACAGCGAGCATATACAGGACAAAAGCTAAGCACTATCCCTTCCCCAAAAACTAACACGACAATGTAAACTTGCACAATAATACTACCCGCTGCAAGTTCATCTAAACTGTGCTGGCCAAGCATAATCATGTCTGTTAATGTCAAGGACACTAAAGACATATTTGCCAAGCCCAAAGGGACAGCTCGACGGTATATTTCTTTAAAAGTCAGCATCTTTTAAAAACTATCGAGTAAAATGAAATGCTAAAGGAAGTTATCGGTTTAGATTAAAACTCTAAAATACGCTCGGAGGTAATTCAAAGCAAATTATTTCACGTATTTTTTGGTGGAGCCGAGGGGGATCGAACCCCTGACCTCTACAATGCCATTGTAGCGCTCTCCCAGCTGAGCTACGGCCCCATTTGCGTTCTAAACAGAGAAAAGTAGAGTAGTTCTCTCAGCATCGCTGAAAACAGCTACCATCGTCAGATCAACACTGTGCATCTTTATAGCGTTTGTTGAAATATTTCAAGCCAAATTAATGGACTCTTTTATAACTTTGTTTGATTATTAAGTTTTACATGAAAACTATAGCAACAATCAATTGCTACATTGCAATTTATTTTTTGCCAGATGAAATAACAGGTTCCATTTGCTCAAAAATATCTTGTGAGAGATGGCACTTAAGATAATGTCCTTTACTTGTCATCTTGCGTATTGGCGGAACTTCTCTTTCACATAGATTGTTTTTAACCTTATCTTTATATTGACACCGCGTTTGAAATGGACATCCTGATGGTGGGTTAATTGCAGATGGTATATCGCCTTCAAGTACAATTTGTTTCTTTTTAACGCTAGTGTCTGCTATTGGAACAGCTGATAGCAAAGCCTCAGTATATGGATGATAAGGTGGTGCAAACACCTGATCTGTACTGCCCTGTTCAACAATATGACCCAAATACATTACCACAACACGATCAGACAAATAGCGCACAATAGATATATCGTGACTAATAAATAGCATTGTTGTGCGAGAATTGCGTTGGATATCCATTAAAAGTTCGGTTACTGCTGCTTGAACTGAAACATCAAGCGCTGATACGGGTTCATCTGCAATAACAACGCGTGGGTTTCCTGCAAAGGTACGTGCAATGCCAATGCGCTGTTTTTGGCCGCCCGATAATTGTCGCGGCATGCGGTTTTCAAACTCACGCGGTAGTTTTACAAGATCCAAGAGTTCTAACATACGTTCTCTACGGTCTTCTTGTGTTTTGCCTATATTAAATTTTTCTAGCGTGCGAATGATTTGATTGCCAATTTTATGGCTGGGATTTAGTGTATCAAAAGGATTTTGAAACACCATTTGGATAGAAGCTAGCGTTTGCGAGGTACGTTCATGTACGCTTTCACGTCCGATTTCGTAATCATCAAGGATTACATCACCTTGTGTTGACGTTTCAAGGCCTAATAACACTTTTGCTAATGTAGATTTACCGCATCCAGATTCACCAACAATGGCAACGGTCTCTGCCTCACGAGCGTCAAAACTTATGGTTTCATTTGCTTTAACTGTACGAGTTTCTCTGCCACCAAAAATTTCGTTGGATGCAACTTTGTAGTATTTTTTTAAATTATCTATCTTTAATACGCTTTTACCTAATTCAACTGGAGGTTGTTTTGCAATTTCTTTGGCTTTTGCATTCCAATCAATTTGATCAACACGCAAGCATCGTGTTTGATGTTGCTTTATTCGTTTATTTTTGGTTGCATTTTGCATTGGAATGTTGTTTTGATCACAAATGCCTCTAACAAAATGCACACAGCGCGGGGCAAAATTACACCCATGTGGACGCTCATGAGGTAATGGTAGTTGACCTGGAATTGAAACAAGAGGACGACTGTTTTTATCTGCTCCAGGCAATGGTATTGAATTCAATAAACCTCTGGTATATGGATGGCGCATTTTATTGAAAACTGTTTCGATGTCGCCAGTCTCAACTGCTTCACCTGAATACATCACTGTAATGCGATCACAGGTTTCAAGAATTAAACCTAGATTATGTGAAATAAACAGCATGGATGTGCCAAATTTTTGGCCTAAATCGCGCACTAACTTAACAATACCAGCTTCTACTGTAACATCAAGGGCAGTGGTAGGTTCATCCATTAACAGTAGGCTGGGATTTGATAATAATGCCATTGCAATAACAATGCGCTGCTGTTGTCCGCCTGATATTTGATGGGGATAGGATTCCATAATGCGTCTTGGATCTGGAATTCGTACTGATTCAAGCATTTTTATTGCTCGCTCAAAAGCTTCTTCTTTGCTAATGCCTTCATGAATAATTGGAACTTCAGCAAGCTGCCAACCAATTTTCATCGCAGGGTTTAAACTTGCCATGGGTTCTTGATAAACCATTGCAATTTCAGAACCACGGATATTGCGCAATTCTTGATTACTCATTGCTAGCATATCGCGGCCTTTGAATTTAATAGAACCTTCTATAATGCGGCCATTAACACCGAGATCTTGCATAATACCTAAAGCTACGGTAGATTTTCCGCATCCTGATTCTCCAACAAGGCCCATGGATTCACCTTGTACAACTTTGCATGAAAAATCCATGACAGATGGGATCTCACCAATGCGTGTAAAAAAAGAAATGGATAAATTATCAATCTCAAGAATAAGATCATCGCTCATCTTGTTAATCCCTCAATGATTGTTCGCGAAGACCATCTGCAAGTAGATTAAGCCCCAAAACCAAAGATGCAAGCGCCAATGTTTGCGGTAAAACTATTGTAGGTACAATACGCAAGAATGATCTATTTTGAGCAATCATAGAACCCCAATCAGGAGATTCAGGAGCCAAACCCAAACCAAAAAAACCTAATGTGCCAAGTAAAATTGTTGTGTAGCCAATGCGCAAACACGCATCAACAATTAATGGCCCTCTTGCGTTGGGTAAAATTTCCCATAGCATAATGTACCATGATGTCTCACCACGTGTTTGTGCAGCTGCTACATAATCACGGGTCTTAATATCAAGCGTTAACCCGCGAACAATTCGAAAAACGCCAGGTGAACTTGCAAAAACTACTGCTGCAAAAATATTAAGTTCGTTTGATTCAAGACTGATAATGTTAAATGGATCAGCATCAAATACTAGCCCTGAGTAAATCCACCCCCCTATTATTAGGACGCAAGCGCTTGCACCATAGAGAATATTTGGCCTTGCACGATATCGACTTGTTATTAAGACAAGTAGGAAAATAATTGGAAAAATAAAAAAGAAACCTGCCATAACGTTTGGCAAAGCAGTTTCACGTACTCCAGGAGCTACCAAGAGATAAAATAGTAAAATAACAGGGAATGCTAACACTAGATTTGCAAGAAAAGATAATACCGTATCGATTTTTCCACCTCTATAACCTGCAGGCAAGCCAATTGAAATACCTACCATAAAAGCAATCAAAGTTGCAGCTGGGGCTATAATTAATACGAATTGCGATCCGTAAATCATACGACTGAATAAGTCTCGTCCGATATTGTCCGCGCCAAATAAAAATGCCACCCCGCTTTCAACTTCGATGACGCCTGGTGGTTTGCGTTTTAAGTTGGCAAATTGATCAAGAGGTCCAAAAGTTGCAATTTGATCTGCTAACAAAGCTGTCAAAATCCAAAAAAGTATAATGCTAAGCCCAGTAATACCAACAGGGCTATCATAAAGTCTTCCATAAAGACCCAAACGGTGCTTGAACCGCCAACTAAAAGACATAATAATAAGCAATCCAATCCAAACTGGCATGAATTGGCTAAAAGCTCCTAATATAATTTCCCATCCTGATATTTGTGCCATAATATTTGCCTTATTTCACACGAATACGTGGGTTGAGATAGACATATCCAATATCAGAAACAAGCTGCGTTAAAATTACTACTGCAACCGATACAATAGAACACGATAACAAAAGATCAATATCGTTGTTATCTGCGGCTTCGATTAATAACCACCCAAAACCTTTGTAATTAAAAAGTTTTTCAACAATGATGACCCCAGTTAAAAGCCAAGGAAATTGCAACATAATAACTGTAAAAGGTGCAATGAGTGCGTTGCGTAAAGCATGTTTTATAACAATCTTAGAAAAGCTTAAGCCTTTAAGTCTTGCAGTGCGAATATATTGTGATGTCATCACATCTGCCATTGAAGCGCGTGTCATGCGCGCAATGTATCCAATGCCATAAATTGACATTGTCATAATTGGCAAGGTAAAATTTTCAAATGTAATATCGCCTGCTTTGGCAACTCCTTTAAACCACCCAAGCCATGACGCAAAAATAACGGCAAATAAAATGCCGCTAACATACTCAGGGGTTGCAGTTGATACAATGGAAAAAGTCGACAACCCCCGATCAAGCTTAGATCCTTCTCGCATTCCTGCCAAAACACCAATAATGAGTGCCGCTGGCACCATTGTAATCATTACCCAAAATGCTAGAATACCAGTATAACCTAATCGGATAGGCATTACTTCGTTGACGGATTTTCGAAAGCGAGTAGAATGCCCCAAATCTCCTTGAGCAAGATTGCCAATCCATTGGCCATAGCGCGTAAGTAAAGGTTGTCTATAGCCGTTCTTGCTAAGCCAACTTTCAACTTCACCATCTGACATGCGATTATTATTTTGCTCAAGTGCTAATTTTTTTAAATTTGGCTCAAGATTTACCATGGCAAATACCCCGAAGGTTAAAACCAACATGGTAAGCAACATAACAAAAAGACGTTTTATAATGAAAACAAACATGGTTACTTTAAGTTTTAAAATAAAATAAAAAGCTTAAAGAACATTGGAACAACTAACATTGGACATCTCCGCCCATTCAAGCAATTGTTTAATCAATTTAATGATCTTATAGCTTTGCTCCCTGCATCATTCATACACATTTTAAGTGCTAGTTGCAACTTTTATTATCCACACCAAGGCATTAAGCGATTTTGAAAATAAAAAGGAGGTCGAAATTAAACGACCTCCTTTTATTTTAACAGAACAAATATTTTGAGCAATTATGCTTCTTCAAACCATACTTTTTCAAGGTGCATTTCAAACGTAGGATGCATTTTATAACCTTTGACTTTAGAATCATAATGGCAAAACAATGCACGCCAGAACGGTTGCACAATAACACCAGAGTCTTGCAAGATAGATTCAATATCTTTCATGACCATACGTCTTTTATCAGCATCAGCAATGGTTAATGCTTGTGCTAATTTAGTATCAAACTGTTCGCTAGCAAAATTGGTCTCGTTCCATGCCTCACCAGATTTATATGCCAAAGCTAGTACTTGTACACCAAGCGGACGCTGGTTCCAATTTGTAGTTGAAAGAGGATACTTCGTCCAGTTATTCCAAAAGCTTGAACCAGGAATAATGGTACGTTTAACCTTAAAACCTGCTTCGCGCATTTGAGCAGCAATTGCATCAGAGGTTACAGTACGCCAATCTCCATCGATAGAAATCAACTCATGCTCAAAATCTGCATGTCCAGACTTTTCCATTAAGGTCCTTGCTTTTGCAATATCGCGTTTTACAGTTGGTAATTTGTAATATTCAGGATGAATTGGAGAAACGTGATGGTTTTCAGCTACTGCACCAGTGTCACCAGTTGCCAACTTGCGTACTGCATTATTATCAACGGAAAGCTGGATAGCATTACGCAATAGTTGATTATCATATGGTGGATTACTAATGTTAGTACGCGATACAATAGTAGCAGTTGTTACTACTTCACTTTTAGTAAGATCAAGGCTATCTAAAATTTCAACAAAATCACTTGTTGTTTGATAGTTGAGATCAACATCGCCTGCTTCAAATGCTCCAACTTCTGCATCGGGCTCAACACCATAATCCGTGATAACAATTCCATCAAGAGGTGCGCGACCTCCCCACCAACCGGATTCACGTCGCTTATATTCTACAACTGCGCCAAGTTCAAAATTGACAAGTTCAAATGCACCTGTGCCTATTGGAGCAAGCTTAAGATCAGCTCCTGCATTGTCAAAACTTGGATGCACAAGAAGCGCAGGATAATCTGTCATACCAGGGATAATGCTAATATCGGGTGCATTTAAATTAAGTTCTACAGTATATTCATCAATTTTCTTAATAGCTCCTTCAGCTGCCATTCCAGTTGCTTCATCAACCAGTGATGCCATGCGTGTTGCCATTGAGTTGCCTTCAACTCCTTTTTCACACCAGCGTGTGATATTAAAAACAACATCATCAGCAGTAAATTTGTCGCCATTGTTCCATGTTACATTTTGACGAACATTCAATGTGTATTTTGTCGCATCATCGCTTACTTTCCAGCTTTCAAGCAATGCTGGTTCAAAGGTAAAGTCGCTTGTATAACGCACGAGTGTTTCACAAATTAAACGAGCCTGATTGCCCATTTCACTCCAGTCAAAAATACGAGGATCGCGCATGTCTTTAACCCTCATTGAAACTTGTAATATGCCGCCTTCTTTTTTATGACCAGCGGCTTGGACTGGCGCTGGAGCACCTAAAAGACCATATGCGGTAGCACTGGTTGCACCAAAAGCAGTTGCAAGCGCTAAAAATTCACGACGCTCTAATGCGCCTTCGCGGGCTTCTTTAGCCCATTGTGTGATTGCAGGATGCAACGTTAAAGTTGGGCTTTTTATTGTGTTTTTCCGTGACATTATTTTTCCTCACTTAAAGTTAGATTAAATCCTAGCTGCGGTTAAATATCGACAAAGCGATATCAATTAGAAAAAAGCTATGACGACAGCCTAAAGATATTAGTAGCATCTGGCTATCATTTTACCATTGCTCAATAATCTCATCTGCTTTGGTGGTTTGGCTTGCTATTCTATTGTAGCAATTGCCTCAATAAAACACATATAAAAATGCATTGTCAAGTGATAAGCAAATTTAAAAGGAGCATGATTTTTATGGTCCTATGATCTTAAAGTTCTTTTCTATCTTTTTATATGCTCACTTTCATAGTGAAAAGATATCATTAAACTGTTTAAATAATATTAAAACTTAAATAATATTAAAACCAGTTTTTGTAAGTGCAATCTTTCCATTTTGGACTTCAGTAATCCACTGCGCTGATTTTGCAAAACCACCTAAAGGATAAACATGGCATTTTTTAATGCCACTTGCGGTGTTTTCTTCAACATGGTTTGCTAGATTACGGACCAATTTATCGGGAGCATTAACACTCAAAAGCTTAGTTATATTTTTAGCTTGTTGTGTCAAAACACGCATTGAATTGCCAATCCCGCAAGCTTGTGCATGTCGTAATAACGTTTGGATAGTGGCAAGACCGGGTAAACCAATATGGATTGGCAGTTGATTGCCCCACTCGTTTAATGTTTTTTCCCATGCAATAATAGGATCCATTTCAAAGCAAAACTGTGTAGTAATATACATTCCTATATTGTTTGAAATTGCAAATTCATTTTTTGCAAGTAACGCTTCTTTAATGCTGAGTGTAGAGATATCCGGACTCCCTTCTGGATGGCCTGCAATACCTAATTGTGTAAATCCATGCTTTTGAAAAAAACCTGTCTCTAACACTTCAATGGTGCTAGCAAATGGGCCAAGTGGCTCATCAACCCCACCGCCTATCAACAAGGCGTGTGTAATCTGATGCTTGCTTGATAAATGTCCAAGCATTTCATTGAGTATTTCTTTCGAAACAATAGAGCGTGCTGCAATGTGAGGAATTGGTTTCATCCCTTGCTGTTGTAGTTTTTCAACTGTTGACAAAGTGTCAGCAAAATCAGATCCGGGTAAAAAAGTAACAAAAACTTCGCTGTCAAGTTTCAAATGTTCTTGAAAATTATCAATTTTAGCAGCACCTTTTGGTGTTATTTCAATGGTAGCATCTGCTACTAACTTGCTAATGCGCGTAATTTCATCAATCAATGCTAGTCTCCTAAGATAGCGGTTACAATAAAAAAGTTATATATTAAAAAACTGTAAGTTTTTAACATGCCACTTGATATGCTCACCAATAAAACTTGCAACGAAAAAGTAACTATGATCATAACCAGCCTGCATGCGTAGTTTCAAATTAACATGGTGCTTGTTTGCAGCCTCGATCAACATTTGCGGGCGCAAGTGTGAATCTAAGAATGGGTCTTTTGAGCCTTGGTCAACAAGTATTTGCCCTTTCCAACCATGCGTTCCAATTAAATGCGAGGCATCGTGCTCTTGCCATTTTTTTTCATCGCTGCCTAGATATTCTTGTAATTGTTGCTGTCCCCATGTGCCAGAAGATGGTGCACATATAGGCGCAAAAGCAGAAATTGATTGAAAAAGGTCTGAGTGACGCATACCTAATGTCAACGCTCCATGCCCACCCATCGAATGACCCGTAATGCCTACACGGCTTAGATCAAGCTCATTATCAAAGTTTTTGGCAAGCAGTTCAAACACATCGTTGCAAATATATTGCTCCATTGCAAAATGCGTTGCCCACGGTTTTTGTGTTGCATTTACATAAAAACTAGCTCCTTGGCCTAAATCATATGCATCAACATCATGGATTTTAGTACCGTCTAATGCATTGCCTCTAGGAGAAGTATCTGGTGTTATAACAGCAATTCCTGCTTTACTTGCGTAAGCTTGAAAACCTGATTTAGTTGAGACATTTTCCCAATTGCACGTTAAACCAGAAAGGTAAAATAAAACTGGAACTTTTTTAAGTACATCCACTATTTTTTGCTTTGGAGGCAAATATACTCCAAGGCGCATTGATGATTTTGTTGCATTACTGTCATGATCAATGACCAATTGAGTGCCGCCAAAAGAAGTATACTTTTCTACTATTTCCATTGATGTGTCCTAATGATAATATATGTTGCTTAAGTTCATTTTATTTTTATTTTTTCAATGGTTTATTTAATATTTTAAAACTAAAATAGAGATTCAATAATACGATCTGGAAGACTGTGACCATCAACAAAATTTTGAATATTAATCAAAACACGTTCTCCCATTTCTATGCGCCCTTCTATTGTAGCTGAACCCATATGTGGTAATAATACAACATTCTTCATACTCATTAGAGTTTCATTAACGTGGGGTTCATTTTCAAAAACATCAAGCCCGGCTCCAGCTATTATTTGATCTTGCAGTGCCTCTAACAAAGATTTTTCATCAACGACTTCACCTCTGCTAGTGTTAATAATTGTTGCGTGTGATTTCATTAACTTTAAACGTCGTGCATTAATAAGATGATAAGTTGCTGGGGTGTGAGGGCAATGAATTGAAACAATATCAACATATGAAAGCATTTGGTCAAGGCTATCCCAATAGCGTGCTTCTAGGTTTTCCTCATCGCTTGAAGCGACGCGTTTATTGCGATTATGATAATGTATGGACATGCCAAAACCCTTGGCACGTTTAGCAACGGCAGTGCCAATGCGGCCCATTCCTATAATGCCAAGGCGCTTACCCCAGATTCGATGTCCTAGCATTCCTGTTGGTTTCCAGCCTTGCCATTCACCTGAGCGAACTAGTTTTTCACCCTCACATAAACGTCTTGAAACTGCAGTAATTAATGCAATGGTCATATCGGCAGTGTCTTCGCTTAAAACATCGGGCGTATTGGTTACTACGATGTTGGCTTTTTCTGCTGCAATTAAGTCAATATGATCAATGCCAGTGCCAAAGGATGCTATTAGCTTTAGCCTTGGTCCAGCTGCATTAATAACGGTGGCGTTAATTTTATCTGTAACAGTTGGCACTAAAACATCACACGCATTGGCAGCCTCAATCAACTGTTCTTGGCTCATGGAATGGTCCATTGTATTTAATGTACAATCAAACAACTCCATCATACGTGTTTCAATAATATCAGGTAATTTTCGTGTAACAATAATTTTTATTGGCTTGGTTTTCATCACTCTATGCAATATGTTCTTGTTTAATTATGTTCTTGTTTAATTGTGTCCATAATATCAGTATCCAGAATTTTATGACATTGATTACTATTATCATAGTAATAGCATGAATTTTTATCTACACCATCTTATATACTGTTTAATTTTATATTTGTATTAACGATCTTTAAAATTTAAGACAATGATTTAACCCTTATCATCAAAGATAAAAAGTAACTTGATAGTTTACAGCAAAATATATTATGTTTTGAAAGGAATTAACATTAAACGGAATAGAGATTGCTTGTTCTTTGATAAAGTAGCTCTAGATAAGCGATATGGTCTTTGCAACACCAACAAGGCCATAATGGAGTTGGTTACAATGTTTAATTGTTTTATTAGTAATATATTAAGGTGAATGATAATGCTTAATTCTTTTAAAAAGTACTTAAAATTTTTTAGCTTATTTTTGATTGGTATTTTTTCGTTCCACCTTACAGAAACAATAAATGCAACACTAGCCATTGCACAGCAAGGGACACAATCAGGCTTATCGCTTCCACGTCTTGCCTCATTTCGTGCTGATGAAGTAAATGTACGCTCTGGACCTGGGTTGCGTTACCCTATCTCTTATATTTATAAGCGCAGAGGAATGCCCGTGCGTATTATTGCTGAATTTGATGCATGGCGCAAAATTAGTGATCATGAAAATAGCGAAGGATGGGTACATCGCTCATTGCTTACTTCAAAGCGTACTGGAATTGTTATTGATGAACTGGCAACATTGCGTCAAGAAGCCGATGATAATGCAATTGCAGTTGCTAGACTTGGTCGTTCAATGATTGTTGATGTTGATCAATGTCGAAATAAATGGTGTAAAGTTTCAGTCAATACTCACGTCGGTTGGTTGAAAGAACAAGCATTATGGGGGATCCGCCTTGATACACCAGCAATTAGCCAGCAATAAGGACCTAGTCAAATAAAGATTTCATTTCAAAAATTAAGCAGACACTAGTTGCGTTTGTTTTTATAAATTACGTTTTAAATTTTGTTTTAGTAAACATTTTTATATTGCTATATGTTGATAACAATGTTTATTCAACTCAAATATTAACGGCTATATAAAGGTATTGTAATGACAAATAAAACATTTCGTGTATGCATCATCGGTGGTGGAATGATGGGAGCAGGACTTGCCTATCATCTAGCAAAAGAAGGATGGACAGATACCATATTGATTGAAAAAGGAGAACTGACGTCGGGTTCAACATGGCATGCTGCAGGGCAATGCCCATCATTTGCGGGAAGTTATAATTTAGCAAAAATACACCATGAATCTAATTTACTGTACCCTAAACTTGAAGCTGAGACAGGCCAATATGTTAGCTGGCACGGATGTGGAGGCTTACGTTTTGCTACAACTCAAACCGAAGTTGATTGGTTTAAATATGTACAAGGTTTTGCACCAAATATTGGTTTTCATTTAGAATTAATCACTCCAGAAGAAGCACTCAAGCTTAATCCATATATTGCAAATATGGATAAAGTATTAGCTATTGCTTACACGAATATGGACGGGCATGTAGACCCTGCTGGGGTGTGTAATGCTTTAGCAGCTGGCGCACGCCAAAATAATGTTACTATATCAAAAAACAATCGTGTTCTTGATATTCGAAAACGAAAATCAGGAGAATGGGAAGTTGTCTGTCAAAATGGCAGTATTTTTTGTGAGCACGTTGTCAATGCTGCTGGATGTTATGCCCGTATGGTAGCTAATATGGTAGGCTCAGACGCACCCATTACAAATATACAGCATCAATATATAGTAACAGAACCATTAGAAGAATTTAAAGCCGATAATCACGTAGAAATACCTGTCATGCGTGATCCATGGTGTACTGCATATTATCGCCAAGAGCAAAAAGCAGGCCTTATTGGGATTTATGAAACAGAAAATCTTGTTGAGGCATGGCCAGAAGGTGTTCCATGGGAAGCTGACCATGAGCTTTTTGATGGTGACGTTGAACGCATTGGGTTGTGGCTTGAACGTGTTATGGAGCGCATGCCAATAATGGCAAATTCAGGCATTAAGCGAATTGTCAACGGCGCTATTCCCCATACGCCTGACAGTCTTCCTCTTCTTGGCCCAGCACATGGGATTCAAAATTTTTGGATGGCATGTGGTTCATCAATTGGAATTGCCCAAGGTGGAGGATGTGGCAAATATTTGGCACAATGGATGGTACATGGACAAGCTGAAATTAATATGCTTGAGTTTGATCCTCGTCGTTTCGGACATTACGCTACCCAAAGCTATGTAAGAGAGCGTTCATTTGAAGATTATGCGCATATGTATTTACCTCATTTTCATGGTGAAGAACGTCCTGCAGGACGCGGTGTGCGCAAAAGTACGCTTTATAAAACTTTATTATCAAAAAATGCGCAATATACTCCTGTCTTTGGCTGGGAGCGGGCTAAATACTTCTCAAACATTGTCGAAACACCAGGATTTCGCCATAATGAAACACATGATATTGTCCATAAAGAAGTCATTGCTGTGCGCACAAAAGTTGGTGTGATGGATTTATCAAGTTTTTCTAAATTCAAAGTTACTGGAAAGGATGCAACAGCGTATTTAAACTATGTCTTTGCAAATCAAGTGGGCAATAAAGATGGCTCAATATCATTAGCGCATATGTTAAATGAAAATGGATTTATTGAAGGTGAAATGACTGTAACTCGTATTGATCAGCAATTTTACTATCTTGCTGGTGGTGTCACTCATGAATTACGAGATTTCGATCGTTTGCAAGCTGCTAGCAGCAATTTTGATATATCAATTGAAGATTGTACAAACTCTATGGGAACATTAGTAATAGCAGGGCCAAACTCGCGCGCATTACTGCAACCATTAACCGATATCGATTTATCCCAAGAGTATTTTAAATGGCTAACTGGTAAAATTTGTACATTCTGTGGAAACGATTTGCTTGCAATGAGAGTAAGTTATGTTGGAGAATTAGGTTGGGAATTGCATATGCCAATGGATGACATGCCAGTTGTATATGATGCATTGTTTCAAAACGGACAAGAACACGGTCTTGTTGATTTTGGCGCTTATGCACTCAATAGTATGCGCTTAGAGAAAGCTTATAAAGGATGGGGTAGTGAACTTACCCATGAAATTACGCCAATTGAAGCAGATTGTGAGCGTTTTGTGCGCTGGAGTAAAGACAATTTCATTGGAAAAAAAGGCGCATTAGAGCGCAAGCAAGACGGCATTAAGACAAAGTTGATTTATTTTGAACTCGAACCAAGTACTGGCAGTAATAATGCGCATATAATGGGTGGTGAGCCTATTTTTATCTCTGGAAAAGCTATTGGTATAACTACTTCAGGCGGATATGGACATTATGTCAAAAAAGACCTTGGTTTTGGGTATGTTCATGCCAATTCTTCTACAAAAGATGGTATGCTTGAAATCCAAATTTTGGGTGAAATGCGTAGAATAAAAATATTAACACAAGCAGCCTATGATAATGAAAATCGTAAACAGTTTGCGTAATATCATTTTTTGATATGCTTACTTACAAGATTTTATGATCATCATATCATGTGCTCATCAATTGATAAATTGTAGCGGATGGGCAAGCTTGAGCAATTAGAGAATAACTTGTTACGCTCGCCAGCGATGTGTTTTATCAGACTCTAGACCAAACAAATCAAGGATGCGCCCTAATGTATGGTTTATCATGTCGTCAATTGTCTCTGGTGCTGCATAAAAAGCTGGAACTGGAGGAGCAATAATACCACCCATCCGTGTGATTTGCGCCATGTTTTCTATATGAGCTAGCGTAAGGGGTGTTTCACGTGTTAACATGATAAGTCGACGGCGCTCTTTCAGGCACACATCCCCTGCCCTTGTTAATAAAGCGCTAGTCATACCAGTTGCGATTTCAGCTAATGTGCGCATTGAACAAGGCGCGATAATCATACCATCGCATACAAATGAACCACTAGCGCATGCTGCTCCAATATCTGCTTGATTATAATAATAATCTGACTTTTCTTGAATATCTTTTAATGTAAAAGAAGTTTCGTATTTTAAAGTTAACTGGCCAGCTGTAGAAACAATAAGATGCGTTTCTACACCAAGCTCTTTGAGCAACTCCAGCAACCGTACACCGTATATCGCTCCTGAAGCTCCACTGATCCCGATCAATATGCGCATTATTTAATTGAATCTTGCATTGCTATGTGGACTGTCTAATGAAAAACTAGGAACTTCAACATTAATAACATTTCCTGCACTTTCCATTTCATAATGACCACCCATTATACCCGATGGAGTAGAAAGAGGTGTGCCACTCGCGTATTCAAAACTGGTTCCTGGTTTTATGTGAGGTTGCTCTCCTACAACGCCTTCACCTGAAACTTCTTGTGTATGGCCGTATTCATCGGTGATACGCCAATAGCGATTGATAAGTTTGACAGGAATCTTACCTAAATTTTCAATCACGATATGATAAGCCCATAAATAGCGATTCCGTTCTGGCTCAGAATGTGTTTCAAGATAGTATGGAGATACCGTAACCTTAATATCATTTGTTGTTGTTTCGTACATTCATTGCTCCTGATATCTGACTGAAATACATCTTAAGCTAAAGATAATTTATTAAACAATATTGATTAGTTATTCTGTTTTTTTGATGTAGAAGTATCCATCCAATCAATGTTGACTAATGGAACATCAAGCTCTTTCATCTTAATAACATCTTTTGAACTTGCCGTGCCATAAATAGCTTGCTTTTCTATTTGATCCTTGTGCATTTGAATTGCCTTGGTTGCAAAAGAATCACCTACATTTTCAAAATTATCGTGAACATATTGTTGAAGTTGTTTTTTAACGTCGTCAATAGCTTGAAGAGCTTGTGGTGATTTTTTATGTTCTTTTTGTGCTAAAATTTTATCAAGCGCTCGCAAATTATCACGCTTCAATTTGTCTTGTTGATTACGCTTTTTCTGCTTTGATGTCGTAATGCTCGGCGTACAAAGCTCCTTGCTTACATTAACACTATTGCAAACGGGGCAAGCAATTTGATTTTGTTGAAGCTGTCCTTCGAGCATTTCATGGTTTTTAAACCAACCATCAAATTGGTGCTCAAGCTTGCATATAAAATTTATATGAATCAATTTAACTCACCAATAATATATTATTTAAAACTATACATAAGAAACTGTAATACAAAATTTATGCTAACTGTTCCACATTCTACATTAGTTTTACCATTTAAGGGAGTCCATATAATAACTCGGTTCAATTTTTTTATCTAAAAACAAACTTTCTAAAGTACTGTCACTAATTTGTTGGCGGTGGATACCATTTAAAATCAGCAGAGTTTGCATTTTGGCATTCTGCCCGCCTTTAATGTCATGGAGCAATGAATCCCCAATAGCCAAACATCGTGATGCTAGAGTACTTATATTGCACATTTCATAAATCTCTGATTGCGGTTTCCCGTGCCAATGAACATAGCCACCCATTTTTTCATAACATGCTGCAATTGCACCAGGGCATGGTTTTAACTTACCTTCAGGAGTTTTTGAAACTAAATCAGGATTGGCAACGATCAATGGAATATTGAGCTCTTGTGCCAGCTTCAGGTCATCTAAATAATTAGTAACCTCGATTCTATCAACACCTGCACATAAAATGAAATCAGCGTCTTGGATATTATCTACTTCGTTATAATCAAGGCCTTCGATAATTTGCTTGTCGTTATCCCAAGAAAAAAAATAAAAAGAGTGACCAAGATTCTGATAAAATTGATTAGAACGATTTTTAAGACATTGATGAACATGCTCACCCGAGGTCATAACAAAATCATATGTACTACTGCTAAGTCCCATTTGCAAAAAACGCTCATATGATGCATCTACTCTCTTGCCAGAGTTAGACAATAAAATTACTTGTTTATTGTGCTTTTTTAGATTGTATAGACAATCATTGGCGTTAGCAAAAACAGTTGCTCCATCGTGTATTACTCCCCATTGATCTATAATAAATGTATCAAAATCATTTGCGATATCACGAAGTGATGAAATAGGTTGAGAAGGTTTACTCATTGAATAATTATTATAAAGACTCTAAAAACGCGATTGAAATACTCTTGGTTTACCAAATAAATCACCCTCGGCAAGGCCAATATCAAGTTTTTGTAGCAACTCTAGCACACCCCCACTAATGACATTGTCAGCTATAATTGAGATATTGTTTTTTTGCATGCTCTGTATCTGACTAACTATAGTAGAAAGGCCTGGTGTTTCTACTATCTCACGCAAAACTTCAATAGAAATTTTTACAAATTCACATTCTGATTTCAATAATAAGCTATTATCAAGCTCTAAACTTTCTAAACCTTTTAAAGCGATACCAACACCGTGTGTGCGTAAAACATGACAGACAGGCGCTATATTATCAATATTACGCAAGAACCCTCGGATGGGAATTTGAAATACGACATGTTGCATCAAATTACGTTCATGTTCAACCCAGGCTAAAAAAGATTTATTAAAAGACTTATTGATTAATGCTTGTGCACTCATATTAATAAAAAACACCTGCTGATCACCACTCGTCAAACGCTGTGACAAAACTTGGCACGCTTTTGCAAGCACAAAGTGCTCTACCATGCCATCAATACCAGTACGCAAGGCTATATTTCGATATTCATCCACACCAAGATGTATCCCTTGTTTTGTTGAGAGCCTGCCAAAACAATCTTGATATTTAGGATTTTGCTCTGGCAAACCTACAATGGGCTGGCAATATAACTCAACATTTACATCTTCTCCAAGTTCTGAATCTATTTTTGAAAGATAAGCTTTGTGTCCACTGGAATTTGGTGCGCGCGTTGAAATATGATATTGCTCTGTATCGTTAGTATCTTCTGATGTATTGTTTATTGGATTGTCATCGCGCAAATTTTTTGGCGTAGGCAAAACATGATTTTCTTTTTGTGCATTGATTGAATTGCGTGCATCTCTTTCAGTAGGTGTACTGGCCAACAACAAGTCATGAAAACGTTTTAACTCCTGCAAACTATCTTCGTTAGGCTCTTCTGATAAATGAACTCGAGATAAGTTACTATCTGCTTGTTCATTACCTGATGCATGAGTTTTATCATAATTCTCACTATTGCTTTGATTGATGTGATCTGGTGATTTAAAACTTGGTGCAGGAGCTACAAGCTCTGCGCTTTTATTCCAATTATCCCAGACATTTTCATCAGCATAACTTGGTTTTCTGGCATGGCTTTGTATGTTCTCTTGAGTATCGTGGTTTAGTGTATTTTGAGTATTGGCATCTTGCATCATTGGATTGGTATTACTGGACAACATTGCGTGTTGATCTGCTTGCAAGGACTGTGATGGTGTATTGGAAGCAAGAGCGCTTTGCTGTTGTGGCGTACTTGATAAGTTTTGATTGCGTAACTGACGGGCTGTGCGAATTTGTGCATCTTTCAACTGGTTTACATCTTCTTGCTGCTGGTGAATTTCACTGTATTGGCGTTCAATAGCTCGTTTACAGGCAACAATGCTACGTTGAGCAAGATTAACCCTTCGAATATTTGAGTTAGCTAAATGCAGGCATCCTGCACTTAAAACCCAAAGTAATGCAAAAATAAATGAATCTTTATAGCTTAATTGCGTAATGAGATATGGTCCCACCAGCATGCCGGCAACTCCTGCGAGCGAATATGCTATAAATATGATGCGCCCCAAAACTCTATCGCCTGTTTGATATTAGAATATATAATACGTTCTATTTGTTATTTGTAATTAGATAGCTTTATCTATTATGTGTTTTCTTTAAAAGATTAGCTACTATTAGCTCTTCCGCTTAAGAGTTCTTCGTCATCTTCATTTACATCTAGTTTTTCCTTTACAGAATCATCACAAATTACTGGATTTTGTTGAAAAGCACTTGTTTCAACTACAACATTTAATTTTGGCTTAACACTGTCGTTGACACTTGCACTGTTAAGTTTTTCTGTATGTGTGTTTTTTATTTGGTCTATTTCTTCGCTGGATAATCCCCTACTACGGCCTTCTAAGTGCCCACCTTGTTCAATATATAAGCCGCTGTGACAGACGCAAATATCTCCAACAATTTTAGCAGTTTTTTCTAAATTTAGATAATGAGCCGTAATGTTGCCCTCTACAACCCCAGACAACTCAACTAAATCTCCATAAATATTACCTTTAATATGACCTGAAGGACCAAGCACTAGCTTTGCTACAACTAAATCTCCACTAATCTTACCATCAATGTAAATAGTTCCGCTTGTTTGTAAATTACCGCTTAAATGGGTATCACTGCGCAATAATGAAAGCTCACCATTTTGGTCGTCTGTTACTTTATGTGTTTCGTCTTCTGAAAAAGAATCGCTTACTTTAGTTTTTATGAACATAATAGCCTACTTTAATTAATTTTAGTGGATCAATTGGCTCTTTGTTTACTAATACCTCATAATGTAGATGAGTGCCAGTACTTCTGCCTGTGTTGCCAACTTTTCCTATAATTTGTCCAAATTTGATTTCTTGGCCCTTTTTAACTTTGAGTGCGGCTAAGTGACCGTAACGTGTAATAATACCACAATCATGCTCAATTTCAATAAATTTACCAAAAAGAGGGTCTACAGCGGCACGAAGAACCTTTCCATAAGCTGGAGCAGCTATAGGAGAGTTCTGCCATGCGCCCATATCAATACCATTATGTTGTGCTATTCTATCTGTTATAGGATCACGTCTTTTGCCAAATCCACTTGTTATATGATAATACTCAACTGGAGAAGTAAACGGAATACATTGCTTAACAGCGTCAAAATGCTTTATTTGTGCAACATAATCTTGAAGCTTAGCAACTTCTTGAGCTAATTCTCCTGCTTGATGGTCATTGATGTCAATTTGATTCTCTTCTCCGCCTTGTCCCATCGGTAAATTAACCCTTTGATTGTTAGCCAAACTAGCAAAATCAATAAAACTTAATTTTGAAAATAGCGCCTTGTTATCCTCTATTTCATGTTCAAGTTTTGAATTTAACTCTTTGAGTAAAGTCATTTGGTTTTCTTGTAATTGGGTAATATCAAAAACCGTATTTTGTAAATTAGCTAAAGAGTCACTACCTCTAGAAGTAAAAGGTGCAACTTTATCGAGTTCACTCGAAACCGTTGCCAGATATGTCGTAATATCTTTATTTTGTTGTTCTAATACTACAATTTCTTCGTTTACTTTTTTCAGTTGAGAAATTTTTGTTTGCATTTGAGCAACATTGGCTCCGAGTGTTTTTAATTTAATTGTGAGGCGTTTGTTTTTTTCTTTTTCTGTTTTAAACTCGTTTTTTATATCCAGTATTTCTTCTTTGTATGTTCCATTATCTAATTTAAGGATATCAATGTCAGCTTTATAGTGATTTTGCTTTACTATAAGACGGTTTTTTGTTGTGGCAAATTGAAAGACTTGAGCTTTAAGTTTTTTAATTTCTTCTAACAAAATTACGGGATTACGTTCACGAATGATTTGGTCATATAATACCATCTGCTTTTTTACAGCAAAAAAACCAAAGGTTGAAAGAGATAACCAGATTAGAATTAGACAGATGACAAAAGCGACTGTACGGGCAAAAGCAGAAGTTATTTTGGTTTGAGTTGGCCTGCTGTTTTTATAGATAATAATTCTGCGCTCTGCAAATAGCTTAGCATCTACAATTTGGATTAAATTAAGTATCGAGCGAAAAAAAACAGACAAATTCAATGAAAACCTTATATATATGACAGAAATGGAACATAAACCGCTTAGTAAACTTCTCTAATAATTAATATCCACACCCTGGATGTAATATATTACAATCTTATGCAACTTTGTATCAAATATCATTGTTTGTAAATATTATGCGCTATTTATAGCGTTCTGCAATCTATTCGTCTATTTCATTTTATTTTTTTTGCAAAAAAATAAACAAACAAACAAAAAACTGCAATTATTTTATCAAATATTTAAATAATAGAATAAGAAAACTAGAACTAAGTTTTTTCATTAAGTTATGGCGATAAATGTAAAACCGTATTAAATAATTACATTTAATATATTTGATACTATCAAAGTGATATCATATCTAGTAAAATCAACGGTTGCAGTTCATCATAAAATACTTCATAACTAGAGCCACTTCACTTAGGTTAATTTTTATTTACAATGTCTGATAGAGTTTATAGTAAAAAACAGTTTTTAAATAATAACACACAAAAAACTGTTTCATCATTTCCTTCCCCGCCTCATTTGCTTGGCATTGAAAGTTTATCGACTGATATCATTGATTCTATCTTGAGCGATGCTTCTAAAATTGTCGAAGCTGGTGATCACCGCCAAAGTAACGACCAAACCCTTTCAGGTAAATCCGTTATTAACTTGTTTTTTGAAAACTCAACAAGAACTTTAGTTTCGTTTGAGCTTGCCGCTAGAAGGTTAGGAGCAAGTGTTGTCAATATAGCTTCCTCGACAAGTTCTATTAAAAAAGGTGAATCTTTGCTTGATACCGCACTTACATTAAATGCAATGTCACCTGACTTTTTAATTGTCCGACATCCTTGCTCGGGTGCTCCAGCATTACTTTCACAAGCAATAGATTGTAGTATTATAAATGCTGGAGACGGGTCACACGAGCATCCAACACAAGCACTACTTGATGCATTAACAATTCTTCGCCACAAAAAACGCCTTAAAGGATTAAAAGTTTTGATATGCGGTGATGTCCTCCATAGTCGAGTGGCGCGTTCTAATATTTTATTACTAGGAAAAATGGGCGCAGAGGTTCGAATTGTAGGACCAACAACCCTTATCCCACAAAACATGTTTGCCCTTAAAGACGAAACATCATTTGTATCTCCAAAAGTTTTCCATAATCTAGAAGATGCTATAAAAGACTGCGATATCATTATTGTATTGCGGCTTCAATTAGAACGCATGCAAGGTACTTTTGTACCGTCGGTTTTTGAATATTATCGCTTTTTTGGACTCAACCGTGCCAAATTAGCACATGCAAAAGATGATGCGTTGATTATGCATCCAGGCCCAGTTAATCGCGGCATAGAAATAGCATCAGATATTGCCGATGATTTGACGCGTTCTTTAATTTCACAGCAAGTAGAAATGGGAGTAGCTGTACGGATGGCATGCCTTAAATTTTTGAATCAATTTTCATAAAGAACAAATAACAACAACATGAAAAAAATTATTATTAACAATGCTAGAATACTTGATCCAGCTACAAAGTGTGACGCAAAAGGCAGTGTTTTAATTCATGGCCCTATCGTTAAAGAAATAGCACTTGAAAGCATACAAGAGGTATCTGAGTGGAAAGCCGATGAAATAATTGATGCCAAAGGTTTGTGTCTATGCCCTGGTTTTGTTGATATGCGTGTACAAACCAGAAGCAGTGAAGTCTATGCCGCCAACAGAGAACTAGGTCACCAAGCGGCATTTGGCGGTGTCACAAGCCTTGTTTGCGTACCAAATGATCGTGTTTGGTTAGATAATGCACCCAAAATACATAATTTAACGCGATCAGCTACAAGTTCAAGTGAATTGAAGGCTCATTTTTATTGTTATGGTGCATTAACACAAAAGCTTGAAGGCACTGAAATGTCTGAAATTGGCTTAATGCTTGAAGCTGGAGCGGTTGGCTTTACAGATGGAACGCGCGCTATTGGTGATGCTCGTTTGATGCATAGAATTTTACTCTATGCAAGCAACTTTAACGCTTTAATCATACAACATCCTGAGGAACCATCCTTATCAAAAGGCGGACAGGTCAATGCAGGTGTTAATGCAACCCGTTTGGGTTTACAGCCTATTTTGCCGCAAGCTGAATCGATTATAATTGAGCGTGATTTACATTTGTTACAAACATGCGATGTCCGCTATCATGTTTCACATATTTCTACACAAAGTTCCCTTGCAATTATCCAGATTGCAAAAAATCGTGGTGTATCTATTACATGCGACAGTGCCCCTGCTTATTTTCACTTAGATGAGGACGCAATTTTACGCGCAGGAGCATACGCCAAAATTTTTCCACCTTTAAGAACAAGCGAAGATAAAAAAGCAATTGCTGAATTAGGTTTTAAAAAAGGAATAATTGATTGCCTTGCCTCGGATCATATTGGCTGTAGTCAAGATGAAAAACGCCTTCCATTTGCATTAGCCGAACCAGGTGCATCAGGTCTTGAAACATTATTACCACTGACTTTAGATATGCATGCAAGTTATGGCATGAGTTTACTTGATACAATTGCTTTGATTACACATAAACCGGCTCAACTCTTAGGCATTGGAGCTGGCCAAATTGCTGTTGGTTCTAAAGCGGATTTAGTTTTGTTTGATCCCAATGAAACTTGGCGCGTTAATAATAAAGATATACATTTACAAGCAAATCCACTCGGCGATAAGCGTAATACACCTTTTGACAAGTTTCATGTCAAAGGAAAAGTTAAGCGAACATGGGTCTGCGGTCGAACTGTTTTTTGTGAGTAAAGTGAATGGCCTATCCAATTTCTGTCAAGTTTTCTTATAGTTTTATTATCTTTTTAAAGATTATATTGGTGTTGTTTACTATCACAGCCATATCACTTGTCCAAAATAACGACGCAAATGCTCAAGATAGTAACGTTTTAAGTGTTCGACACGCACAACACGGAAAATTAACACGTGTGGTCGTTGAGTTATCAGAGCAATTGGATTTCCATGTTTTTTCTCTGCCTTCCCCTCCTCGCCTAGTTATAGACATTCCTGCAAGTAATGTTGCAGATATTAAATTAGATAAGCAAAAAAGTTTAGTGACTCAATTTCGTTCTGGCCTTTATCGCTTTGGAATCACACGGCTTGTGTTTGATTTGAAAAAGCCCTTTATTGTTAAAAATCGTTTTGAATTGCAAAAAACGGCTACACATGGCTTTCGCTTAGTTACAGAAGTGCAGGCAACTCGCAACATGAACCAGCTTTATAGCGAGAAATCCGACGATTGGCATAAGTTAGTACGCTCACTTAATAATAAAAATATTGTCTCTCAAACAAATAAAACTGAAGCACAAGGTGCTAAAATTCCATTAATTGTTATCGATCCCGGTCATGGTGGACTAGATCCAGGTGCAATCGGACATAAAAAAAGCAAAGAAAAGGATATTACTCTTAAAGTTGCAAAAGCAATGCGTGATTTGCTGATAAAAAAGAAAGAATACCGTGTTATCTTAACACGCTCTAAAGATCATTACATCCGCTTGCGTGAGCGCTATCAGGTAGCAGAAGATGCAAATGCAGATCTTTTTCTTTCATTGCATGCTGATAGTATCGACAATCGTAAACTGCGAGGTGCTTCTGTTTATACTCTTTCAAGAAAGGCATCCGATCGTGAAGCTGAAAAACTGGCTGCAAACGAAAACCGATCAGATATTTTAGCTGGAGTCCGCGCAACAGATTTGCCAGACGATAGTGATGTAGCACTAATTTTGCTCGATATGACTCAACAAGGTACTTTGAATGAAAGTGCTCGAGTTGCAAAAATTATAATTGATCAACTTAAAAATGATAATATCCGTTTATTGCGTAATTCGCATCGATTTGCAGGTTTTGCTGTTTTAAAATCACCTGCCATACCTTCCATATTAATTGAAATGGGTTTTTTGACTAATTATGACGATGAGCACCTTTTAAATAATAAAGCACATATCAAAAAACTTACAAAGTCAATGAAATCAGCAATTGATCGATATTTCAAAAAATAATTTAAAATATCAAATAGCAATATATTGATGCCAATTGATCACAACAACACAGATCAAAACACAACCCTTCATTATAATCTTTTATGCCTTGATTGTAGTGGGTTATGGGAGCAAGAGTCTCTTACTTATCAAACAAAAAATGCCACAGACGCATTGCAAAAAAAATCAATAAAGTTTTATCAAAACGTTCAACGTTGTATCGCTTGCAAAAGTGAACGTTTAGTGTTTCATGAAGAAATTGTACATCTTGAACTTGCTCATATTGATTGCGATAGCTTTTTTGCTTCTGTTGAAAAACGCGACAATCCCAAATTAATAGACAAGCCTGTTATTATAGGTGGAGAAAGCCGTGGAGTGGTTGCAGCCGCTTGCTATGTTGCTCGGATGTATGGAATCCATTCTGCTATGCCTATGTTTAGAGCAAAGCAACTATGCCCAAATGCGGTTATCATACATCCAAAGATCGATAAATATCGCCAAGTTGGCAGACAAATCCGTCATTTAATGCAAGATGCCGCATCAAAAATTGAACCATTATCAATTGACGAAGCTTATTTACAGTTTTTACCTTCGCAAACTCATGATCCATACCATCATCCTTTTGCATGTCAAGTGCTTGCGGCATTGTTAAAGCGTATCGAGTATCAAACAGGAATTAGCGTTTCTGCAGGACTAAGCTATAATAAAATGTTAGCAAAATTAGCATCTGATTTTGATAAACCACGTGGCTTTAAAGTAATAGGCAGACAAGAAGCAAAAAAATTTCTAGCCCCACAACCTATATCACGTCTTTGGGGTGTAGGGCCTGCCATGTCAACTAAGCTAAAACGTATGGGCATTAATACGATTGGCCAAATGCAACAAATGGACCCAAACACAGTACGCCATATTTTTGGGAAAACAGGTAGTCGTTTAGTCCAATTTGCAAATGCAAGCGACAATCGCAAAGTAGAAAGCTCTTCGGAAACTAAAAGTGTATCAGTTGAAAGCACATTTGCAAAAGATATTGCAAGCTACGCAGAACTTGTTAATGAAATGGAAAAAATGACCCAACAACTCATTGACCGAGCAAATAAAGCTAACTTTAGTGCGAGAGCATTAACATTAAAATTACGTGATTCTAAATTTCGCATTTACACGCGAACACGCCATTTTAAGCAGCCAACACTTGCACCTGAAAAAGTATTAGAATTAGGACACTTTCTACTATTAAAAGCTTTTGAACCTACAAAACATTACCGTCTTTTAGGGCTTGGATTTTCTGATCTTGAAGCAAGTGAAGAAGCTGATCCACCTGATTTATTTAGCCTTTTTGAATAGTCGAACAATCAAGGCAACATTTGTTTTAACTTAAGCAAATATTATGACGTATCGCGCCTACCAAATAACGCAGAACCAACTCTTACCATTGTTGCACCAAGTTTAATTGCGCATTCAAAATCTTTGCTCATTCCCATACTTAGTTCTAGCAATTGATGCTCTCGTGCAAGTTTTTTCAAGAGTGCAAAATAGGGCGTTGGATCTTTGTCAAAAGGTGGAATGCACATTAAACCACAAAGCGGAAGTTTTGCTTCACGCACATATGCAACTAGATGTGAAAGTTCATTAACAGGAATACCAAACTTTTGTGATTCATCGCCAATATTAACTTGTATCAAACACTCTTTCATACGGATTGTGTTTGCATCTAACTTTTCTCGTGCATCAGCTATTTTTTGAACCAATTTTATCCGGTCAATAGTATGAATAACATCAAAAAGCTTTAATGCATCTGCAACTTTATTTGTCTGTAGAGGACCTATTAAATGCAATTGAATATCAGGGGTGTTTTTAATAATATTTGGCCATTTCGTTTGTGCCTCTTGGATGCGGTTTTCACCGAAATGACGCTGCCCAATAGCAATAGCAGGCGCTATATGTTCTTGAGAAAATGTTTTGGAAACAGCAATTAATTTTGATTTTTTCATGCTATCTGATCCAGACAAAACCTGCTTGCTTGCATGGGCAATTTTAGTTTGAACTTCAAGGAACTGTGTAGCTATTGGCGTATTAATTGTCATTGTATTTTCAAAATTACTATTCATTTTGACTAGCAAGTTTTGTTGCTTGATCTTCAATTACTAAGGCGTCAATCATCTCATCTAACGATTCTCCAGCCAAAATTTGAGGCAATTTATATAGTGTCAAATTTATCCGATGATCACTAACCCTACCCTGTGGAAAGTTATAGGTACGAATACGTTCAGAGCGATCTCCTGTGCCAATTTGTGTGCGGCGTTGATTGGCGCGCTCTGCATCTGCTTTTTGTTTTGCATCATCATATAATCTTGCCATTAGCATCTTCATTGCACGGGCTTTATTCTTGTGTTGTGATTTTTCATCTTGACATTGTGCAACAACCCCACTGGGCAAATGGGTAATGCGAACCGCACTGTCAGTAGTGTTAACATGTTGACCGCCTGCGCCTTGTGAGCGAAACGTATCAATGCGTAAATCTTTTTCATCAAGTTGGATGTCTACCTCACTTACTTCGGGTAAAACAGCAACAGTTGCAGCCGAGGTGTGGATCCTACCGCTGGATTCTGTTACTGGCACGCGTTGGACTCGATGTACACCTGATTCAAACTTCATTCTAGCGTAAACATTGTTACCGTTAAGCTCTATAGCAGCTTGTGATATGCCACCTATAGGCGTTTCACTAATAGTAAGGATTTGACTTTTCCAGTTCTGGAGAGTTGCATAGCGTAAATACATCTCCAGCAAATTATTTGCAAATAAAGCAGCTTCATCACCACCTGTCCCTGCCCTGATTTCAATCAGCGCATCACGTTCATCGTCGCTGTCGCTAGGCAACATAGAAAGGCGTAATTGATAGTCGAGATCTTTTAATTTAGCTTGTAAAGCATCCAACTCATTTAATGCTATTTCACGTAACTCATGATCATTGTCTTTGCTTAAAAGGATTAAATCCTTGTACTCTTGCTCAACTTGATTAAATTCATGCACTTTTACACAAATGCGCGAAACACGTGAGTATTCACGCGAAAGTTCGCTATAAAGGCGCCTATCAGACGGTGGGTCTGCCATTTGCTCTGCCAACATTCTTTCTTTTTCTAGCAACGCATCTAATTTTTCCGACCACGCCATCAAATTATCTCCTACAGCTTATTAAAGCATATCTCTTGTGTTGATGACTACTAAATAGCATAACTTTTAATTACCTCTTCAACAGTATCGAGGCCTATCTCGCGCTGTTCTCCTGTTTGCATGTCGCGTAATTTAAAACAGCTCTTATGATATTCATCTTCTCCAAGCAATAGGCAAATTCGTACCCCGGCTCGTTCCGATTCACGCATGGCTTTCTTAAGTTGGGAGCTTACTGGCACAATAATGGTATGGTTGTTTTTGCGTAATTGATTTGCCATTTGATGCAATAAACTGCGATGCTCCCCCTCTCCAACAGCAATAAGCGCTACGCGTAATGTTTGGTTATCTTGTGCATCAAGTAGCATTGCTAAACGTTCAACACCAGCAGCCCAACCCACACCTGCTATCGCAGGACCTCCTAATTGATGGATGAGTCCGTCATAACGTCCACCACCCATAACAGTACCTTGTGCGCCTAAGGCTGTAGTAATAAACTCAAACGCAGTATGGCAATAATAATCAAGCCCTCGTACCAACCTTGTATCAATGATCCAGTTGATGTTACAAGCAGCTAATCCTTCTTGTACTTGTTCAAAAAAATATTTTGATTCATCATCAATATAAGAATCAAAAACGGGTGCCTCATCTAATAGTTTGCGATCATTTTCGTCCTTACTATCAAGTATCCTAAGTGGATTATGCTGCAAACGTTTTTTTGATTCTTTGCTTAAATCATTGCTATAGCATACAAAATAATCATGCAAAGCATCACGCCATAATTTGCGTGATTTTATATTGCCAAGTGTATTAAGATGCAATGTTGTTTGCTGTGCAATTTTTAATTCTTCTAAAATCATTTGCCCACAAGCAATCACCTCCACATCTGCCTCTGGATTAGAAACACCTATTAATTCAGCGCCTATTTGATGGAATTGACGCATCCTTCCTTTTTGTGGTCTTTCATAACGAAACATTGGACCGTTATAAAAAAGACGCACCGGCATACGTTGTTCCATGTGATTTGATATAAAGGCACGCGCAACACCTGCGGTGTTTTCAGGCCTTAATGTAATGGAATGCCCGCTTTTATCTACAAAATTATACATTTCTTTTTGAACAACGTCCGATGCTTCACCTAGTGAACGTTGAAATACTTCGCTATGTTCAAAAATTGGTGTTTGTATTTCATGATAGCCAAAACGTTCAGCGACATTCAATGCCGATGTGCTAACAAGTCGATGGCGCATAAGCGTATTGCCAAATAAATCTTGTGTACCTCGTACTAATGAAGGTTTCATAACATACCTTTTAAAATGTATGACTGCTGTTTTTAGATTGTTCTGTCACGCGCTTAAGATCAAGTTCAGCAGCCTTTTGTTCTACCTGAGCAACAATATAATCAACTACATGTTGATCTTTCAATCGTTGGGCAGGGCGACCATCTAAGTATAGTTGATGTGTGTTTTTACCTCCCCCTACAAATCCTATATCGCTTTCACGAGCTTCGCCAGGGCCATTCACAACACATCCAATAACTGACAGCGACATTGGTGTTGTGATATGTGCAAGTTTTTCTTCAAGCATAGCAACTGTTGAAATAACATCAAATTGCTGACGCGCACATGAAGGACACGAGATGATTTTTACTCCATGATGGCGTATTCCAAGCGATTTTAAGATATCAAAACCTGCATGAATTTCTTCAACTGGATCGGCAGAAAGCGAAACACGAATTGTATCGCCAATTCCAGACCATAAAAGCATACCCATCCCAATAGAAGACTTAATAGTACCAGAGCGCAACCCTCCTGCCTCAGTAATCCCAAGATGCAAAGGATAATCACACAGATCGGCTAGTTGCTGATAAGCTGCTACCGCTAAAAAAATGTCAGAAGCTTTTACTGATATTTTAAACGCATGAAAATCAATATCTTGTAATATGCTTGCATGCGCTAGCGCACTTTCAACCATAGCTTCTGGACATGGCTCTGCATATTTTTCAAGCAAGTGCTTTTCAAGTGAACCCGCATTAACGCCAATGCGTATTGAACATCCATAATCACGAGCAGCTTTAACAACTTCTTTAACTTTTTTAATAGAGCCTATGTTACCTGGGTTAATACGCAAACAACTTGCCCCCGATTGAGCTGCTTCAATAGCACGTTGATAGTGAAAATGAATATCAGCAACAATTGGTAGTGATATGTGGGGGATGATATCTTTAAGTGCAAGACTTGATTCTTGATCTGGACAAGAAACACGTACAATATCTGCCCCTGCCTCTTCAAGCTTTTTAATTTGTGCGATCGTACTTTTTACATCGTGAGTAAGGGTATTGGTCATGCTTTGTACGCTAATGGGCGCGTCTCCACCAACAGCAACGTTGCCTACCATTATTTTACGACTTTTACGTCTAGTGATTTGGCGATAAATTCGCTCTTCCATCCCTAAAACCTGCTTTTAAACGTTTATCTTTAATCAAATATTTGCTTTAAATATTCAAAATAATAACTCTAGTATTATCTTGAATATTTTAAATCTTGCTGACAGATGTTATGTAATAAGCAAAAATGTCAAGCTACACAACATTGACCACTGTTGTTGTCTGTACCAAATTCATGGTGAGTTAAACAATGATTATACAACTCCTATTACCCAATAACTTCTCTTATTACTCAATAACTTCATACACACGCAAGCATAAATAAATATTAGTATTTCAAAATTATGAATCATGCTTCTTTAACTGAAAATATTTTTGGAGATATTAGCACAATTGAAAGGTACAATCATGAACAAGCATACGCCTTTACTAATTGACAAAATAGTTGATAGTGCCAGAAAACAAGGCTTGTTTGTAGAGCATCCTCATTTTGATAAGTTCATACAGCAATTTTACTATGGAACTCCTGTCAATACTTTAGGTCAGCACAATCTGACAGACTTACTTTCGATTGCGCAATCTTTATTTGAGTTTGCCAAAATACGCCAACCTGGCAAGCCTAAAATAAGAGCATTCAATACTGAATTTTCTCTTGATGGGGTTCGTCATCAACGCAGCGTTATTGAAATTATCAACGATGATATGCCTTTCATTGTTGATTCTCTTTCGCAATGTCTCACGCGTTTACACATTAACATTCATGTGTTGCTACATCCAGTTTATCATGTGGAACGCGCCCAAGATGGAACGCTTAATAGTGTTGTTTTAGATACTGCAAGCGCCTTTACAAAAGAATCAATCATTTATATTGAGTGCGACATTATTGCAGGTGCTACTTCAATTGACGATGTTATTAATGCACTTTGTGATGTTATTTATGATATTCAAAAAGTCACATCTGATTGGCAACCAATGCTTAAAAAAGCTCAGGAGTTGCAATTACATCTAGACAAAGTTGCTTTTGATAATCCATTTGAAGACAAAAAGCTTTTAAAGGGAGTAACCGAAGCATCTTCTTTTATTCAATGGCTTATGAACGATAGATTTACTTTTATGGGTTATCAAAGCGTGAAAGTTGATACCAATGACAGCAACTCTACACTAAAAGCAAACGATATTGGTTTAGGAATTTTAAGCGAACAAACACGCTCTTTGTTTAACGGCATGATCATTGGGAAACAATTAAAGGCAAATTTTGTTGATTTTTTTAAGTCAAATACTTGCTTGCAAGTCATTAAGGCTGACACGCTTTGTACAGTACACCGCAGTACACGTTTTGATGTCATCTATCTTAAAAGCTATACTGACAAAGGTGAAGTAGCAGCACATCATCTTCTTGTAGGCCTATTTGCTCGTCAAGCATATCACGATGTTCCAAGCAACATACCGTTTTTGTCGCGTAAAGTTAAAAAAATTTCTGAAATTCTTAAAACGCAACCAAATAGCCATCGTGATAAAACGTTGCAGTATATTATTAGCATGTTTCCGCGCGATGAGTTTTTTCAAGCCGATGTAGCATTTTTAGCTCAAACAATGAATGATCTTATTATATTACGTGAAATTAGGCGTACTATGCTATTTGTGCGCTATGATGCATTGAAACATCACGCCAGTATATTCATTTATTTACCAGAGGAACGTTTTCTATCACAAAACCAATCAAGAATTGCCAACGCTCTCTGCCAACATTTTAATGGCAAGGTTATAGAGTCATACACGGCGGTTATATTCCAGAAAATGATCGGTTTACATCTTATTATTCATCTTGCAGAATTAGGTTCAATAACATTACAGAATGATGAAAGTGCTTCTTTACTTTCTAAGGTAGAAGAAATTACAATCCCGTGGGTTGATCAATTACGTCCAAAGCTTATTGAACATTATGGCATTAACAATGCGCTCAACTTACTTGAACGTTTTGCTTCTGATACTAATGCATTTTATATTCGAACAACATCAGCCAAACAAGCCATTGACGATTTTAAGCATCTGAGCCTGCTTGACACCCAAAATATAAGCGTTACTTTATACCAGCAAGAAGAATTAAAGGAACATTCAGCCAATTATTTTGGTTTTCGAGTATTTCTTAAAAGTAAGTTGATCTTATCAGATATCATGCCGACAATTGAAAACCTTGGCAGTCAAGTTATGAGCGAGCGCATATATGAAATTGGAGAAAACCCATATTTTATTTATGACTTTACATTAAAGCCTAAACTAGATGACCATAAGTTTTTTGCTGAAATCGAGCAAAAATTTTGCCAAGTTTTTATGGATGTTTGGAAGGGTCGTAGTGAAGACGATGGCTTAAATGCACTGGTGCTAGCGGCCGGTTTTGAGCCTGCTCAAATTGTTATTGTGCGTGCAATGATAAAATACCTCAAGCAGCTTTCTTTCGTTTGGTCAACGCAATATGTTATTAAAGCCATCGTTGAAAATGCCAAACTGGTTCATGTGCTGATTGCAATGTTCGATTGTAAATTTGCAGACCCGTCTCAAAAATTTTCTACATCACAATATGCAAAGCTAGAAGAACAATTCAACTTAGGTTTGAAAGAAGTTGCAAGCCTTGATCATGACCAAATCATGCGCTGGCTACTCTCATTCATAGAAGCTTGTGTGCGCACAAACAGTTTTATGCATGGCAATACTGACCTTGATACTGATGCACCCAATGCAAATTGCTTTGCATTTAAACTTGATAGTCAAAAAATTAACAACATTGTTGCCCCTATACCATTTCGTGAGATATTTGTTTATGCACCAGATTTTGAGGCAGTACATTTGCGTTTTGGAAAAATTGCACGCGGTGGCATCCGTTGGTCAGATAGGTCAGAAGATTTTCGTACCGAAGTATTAGGACTAGTAAAAGCCCAGCAAGTCAAAAATGCAGTCATTATTCCTGTTGGCGCTAAAGGTGGATTTTTTGTTAAAAACACACAAGATAACGACCCACGAGAAGTAGCCGTTGAATGCTACAAAAAGTTTATCCATTCTATGCTTGATATTACCGATAATGTCATTGATGGCAAAATTATTGCCCCAAAACAAGTTTTAATCCATGAAGAAGAAGATTCATATTTAGTTGTAGCTGCTGACAAAGGAACTGCAACATTTTCAGATTATGCAAATGCAATATCACTTGAGCGCAAATTTTGGCTTGGAGATGCTTTTGCCTCAGGTGGCAGCAATGGATACGACCACAAAAAAATGGGCATAACCGCACGCGGCGCATGGGAGTCTGTTAAGCAACATTTCCGTGAGCTTGGACGCAATATACAAAAGCAAGACTTTACCGTTGCAGGTGTTGGTGACATGGCAGGCGATGTTTTTGGAAATGGTATGATGCTATCGCCGCATATTAAATTAGTAGCAGCATTTAATCATTTGCATATTTTTTTAGACCCTAATCCTGAAATTAAGGCCAGTTTTAAAGAAAGAAAACGCTTATTTAATACTCCAAAAACAAGCTGGGCAGATTATAATCGTGATATCCTATCAAAAGGTGCAATGATTATTTTACGTAGCGAGAAATCTATCAAAATAACCAAAGAAGTGGCACAGCTTTTAAATTTAGAAATTGGGGCATATTCACCAGATTTTTTACTAAGTGCTATCTTGAGATCACCAGTTGATTTACTTTGGTTTGGAGGCATTGGAACTTATATCAAGGCTTCTAGTGAAGAGCATATTAAGGTAAGTGACCCAGCAAATGATTCAATCAGAGTAGATGCCATTGAGTTAAAAGCAAAAGTTATTGGTGAAGGTGCAAATCTTGGCATGACACAGTTGGCGCGCATAGAGTTTTCAAAGCTTGGTGGCCATTGTAATAGCGATGCGATTGATAACTCAGCTGGCGTGGATTGTTCAGACCATGAAGTTAACATTAAAATCGTTCTGGAAGATTTAAAAATCAGCGGCATTCTTCTTGAAAAGGATCGCAATCATTTGCTAGAAGAAATGACAGATAATGTCGCTGAATTGGTGCTTGTTAATAATTATCAGCAAACACAGGCGCTTTCAGTATGCACACATTATCGTTATCAGTATCTTGATCAACATCAACATTTAATGCGCACATTAGAAAAATCTAATAAACTTAGCCGTACGTTAGAATTTTTAAGCGATGATGAAGAGATTACTCGCCTTCGTCAAGCACAGAGCGGATTGAGTAGACCAGAGCTTGGTGTACTACTTGCATATGCCAAAAACGATACAACGCAAAAGCTTTTAGAAACAGATTTACCTGATGAACCTTATCTTATCAAAGAATTGCTAAACTATTTCCCAACAAAATTATTACAACAATATCAAACACAAATTGAAGAGCATCAATTGCGCCGTGAGATTGTGGCAACCATTGTTGCCAATGCAATAATTAATCGTACAGATCCAGCGTTTTTTAATGAGCTTGTTAATGATGGTGCGTGCGATGTTGGTGAGGTTGCTAAAGCAGCAGTAATAACTGCAAGAGTCTTTGATCTCCATAGTATATGGCACCAAATTGAATCGCTTGATAATAAAGTACCAAGTCATATACAAATTATGATGCTCCATGAAACAAGACGTACAATGGAGCGCATGACTAAATGGCTTTTACTTAATCGACAAAATACTATCAAAACATCTGATACGGTAGAGTTTTATTTGCCAAAAATCAAACATTTATCTGAAAATTTTAATGTGTTGTTAAACAACGACTCTCGTAAAGATCACGCAGTGCGTGTAAAGAAATTTTCTGCAGATGGCATTCCTAAAAAATTGGCAACAAGTTTGGCCAATTTAAAAGCACTTTCAATGGGTTGTGATATTGCTAAACTTGCCGATAAAACAAATACTAGCTTAAATACTGCTGCAACTATTTATGGCCAAGTTGGTTATGATTTTGCTTTTGATCGATTGCGTACAGCAGCAAATCTTACTCCAGTGCAAACCAATTGGCAAATTTTGGCAATACACACATTAGGTGACGATTTATGGCAATTGCAATATGATATTTGCCATTCAATTTTAATGGATAATGTACAATATGACCATTGGCTCAATGAACGCCAAAGTTGGCACAGACATATCCAAGAATTAATTGCAAAAGCCGATGCGACATTACAAATTGATGTGCCGGTATTGGCAGTGATATCGCGTGCAATACGCCAAGGTATATGATGCACAAGGTCTAAAATGGCTAATATAAAATCTCGATTATGTAAGTGGTACCAACGAATTATTCACGCCAAGAAAAGTAATCAAATATGGCCTGAATATGTTTCAATTGGACGCCATACTTATGGCATAACTCGAAATATGGTAGCCGGTTTAAGCTCAAAGTCTCCCCTTACTATTGGTGCTTTTTGTTCTTTCGGTCCTGATGTCTTGATTTTGTCACAAGCTGATCATCCTATTGACCTCGTGAGCACATACCCTTTTCGCTCTAAGATATTGTATCAAGCAAAACCAAACTGTGATGCCATTACAAAAGGTCCTATTAAAATAGGTCATGATGTTTGGATTGGCGCACGCGCTACCCTTTTATCAGGTATCACAATTGGTAATGGTGCCGTCATTGGGGCAAATTGTGTTGTAAGTAAAAACATTCCAGCTTATGCTGTTGTCGTAGGCAATCCGCTTCGTATTATCAAATATCGTTTTGAAGAGGACATTATTGAACAACTACAAGCAATTGCGTGGTGGGAGTTCGATGATACTCAAATTAAAACCTTAGAACCTTATTTCTACGGTCCAGTCACTGCCTTTATAAAAATGGCAAGTCAATTGCGCGACCAACCAACGAAAGTTTAATTACTATGCCAATCGATGAAAATAGGCAATTCATCCCTATTAATATAGCAATTATTACAGTATCTGATACGCGTGACTATCTCTCTGACAAGTCTGGAGATATACTTGCGCAATGTGTATCAAAGGCTGGCCATGTTTTATGCTGGCGAGATATTGTCAATGATGATCAGGTAAACATATCAAATGCCATTATGCAGGCCATTCAAAAATATAAAGCCCATTGTGTTATTACAACCGGAGGTACTGGCGTAACCAAACGTGATGTAACGCCTGAAACACTTCACGCGTTAGCTTCAAAGGTCATTCCTGGCTTTGGTGAGCTTTTCCGTTGGATAAGTTTTGCTAAAATTAAAACTTCTACAGTACAAAGCAGAGCATGTGCAGGTATAGTAGAAGGTTCATATGTATTTTGTTTACCGGGATCACCAAGTGCATGCAAAGATGCATGGAATGAAATATTGCTAACACAATTGGATAACAGGTTTCGTCCTTGCAACTTTATAGAATTATATGAGCGTTTATAATTATACGAGAGTTTATCGTTATATGAGCTTTTATAACTAATTGGCATACACGTTTTAGAAATTCTACTATTGTATAAAAACATGCTGATGGCACATCGTTTGCAGTAATTTTGTAATAATTTTATCACAAAATAGATTTTATTTTGATAATAGATTTGCAAAGCACGGAAGTTTAATTTAATACTGTTTTTATCTTTGCAATATTGCTGTGTATATATGTATTTCAGCAATCATAGGGCCCGTAGCTCAGCTGGTAGAGCGACTGACTTTTAATCAGTAGGTCACAGGTTCGAAACCTGTCGGGCTCACCATTTTATACGCATGAGTGCATCATGTATATGGATGTTGAGTTTTTCTTATAAATGTAACTTTATAAATAGTATCAGATTGCTTTTTTACGCATGTCTGTGTAGTATAAAATACAGTTTTAAGTCATCGTTTTAAATCACTGCAAAATATTCATTGGAAAAGTAACTATGAAACATCTTTTAATATCTACCTTACTCGTTGTAGCACTGCCATTCATTACTACATCAAATGCTGTTGCACATGATGGACAAACAAACAAACAAATTGTTTGCCATAGCACAAAAGCTAACGCACAACCTCATTGTCATGCAGCACGCTTTGACAATACCAATGTCAATGAAGAAAACTAGTCTATCTTAATAGTTTTTATCTGATTTTTGTTTGTTAAAAATAGATATATTAACGATTAGGCTTTATTTAAAGTGCGCCAAAAACGACACCGGCAATTATCGCGCCAAAAACACCTAGCGCTAAATATAAAACAAAAACACGTAAATGCACGAGTGAATACACCGCAATCATGGCAGGGATTGAACTCACAGCCCCTGAAATTAAAAAAGCCATTGCAGCACCAATACTCATCCCTTGCTCAATTAACCCTGCTACAAGCGCAGGTGCTGCATATCCATTTAAATATGCAGGGGCACCCACTAAAGCACCTAATATAATTGAGCTAATGCCCTTTCCACCAACTATACTTGCTATAAACTCTGCTGGAACATAAAAAACTAACAAACCTTGCACTAAATACGCAAATGTGAGCCACTTAAGCAAAAACAAACCATTGCTTTGTATTTCCTTAGTAAAAATAGCTATGCGCTTTTTATCATGCCAAAAGCACCAATTTATTACAGAAAAAGAACTACCGCCTTGACATGCAGATGAACTACAAGAAGAACTTTTACTTTTATGCAACACATTTTCAAACATTCCCATATTACGACAAAGCAAGATCGCAAAACCGCCAAACAAGCCAATTGCAACCGCGGCTATTGCTTTTGCAATAGCAAAATCCCAGCCAAGAGCGCTTGCAGTTATAATCATTGCAGGTAGATCTATCAATGGTGAAGACAGCCAAAATGCCATAACTGCCGACAGTGGTGCTCCTAGTGTTAGCAAGCCGGCAACAAATGGAATTACTTCACACGAACAAAAAGGGGCAAAGCTACCAATTAATGCACCTGCGAAGATCATTCGAATTTCTTTGCCCTCAAATGCTTTTACAATAAGACTTTCTGCTCCACTTGCCTTTAATATACCTATGAGCGCAACAGCAAAGCAAATGAATGGTAATGTCCCTAATAATGATGTGGATGCATTTTCTATGATTGGTAACGCTTGAGCTCTGTCAAATAGATAAATAATTGCAGGAATTATTGCACATAAAACCCAAACAGATCGCCAGTGACGTAAACTTAACTTAAGCATCGTATTTTACCTTTTATTTGCTATTTCTTTTAATAGAAATTAACTTTGCAATCATGCATCAGATATATTATTTCCAATAGTGTTTTTGCAGCATTCATCCATAAGAAAACTTGCCAGCATCTGGATATAGTCTTGGCGCGCGCTATACAAAATATAACGACCCTTCTTTTCTTGTTGAATTAACTGCGCAGCATACAAAAATCGTAAATGATGCGCTAATGTTGAGGCAGCTATATTTAAACGCGATTGCAACTCACCTGTTGAGATTGTACCAGGTAATGCGCGCACTAATTCAATAAGAACTGCTAATCTATGCTCTGATCCCATCGCTGAAAATGCTTGCGCTGCTGTTGTTATTTCTATTTTCATCAATTTTCCTTTTATCGTATAATCATTGAATAACTATAAAACTAGTTTTGTAGTTATTCAATGATTATTTAGCTGTTCAATAAAATTAAAAGAACAATACCAACTATAGCATCATATAAAAATTACAAAGATTGCCTTTCATTAGCAAACTAGTGCTAATAGCGTGTACATCATCCTATCTACAAGTTGTTGTGTATTAGAAGTGTTATAAATTTGGGGGAATAACATCGTTTGAATGTTATCAAAGATTCTAACAGAAAAACTACTTAGATATTATTTTTTCTTGGTGAGCAACTAGCAACTTATTAATTGCAGTTTGCATATCTTCTTGTCTTACTGGATCATTTGACAGTTCATCCAAAAGCTCAGTAATATTTTTATATCCGAGTGCTTTATTTTTATCAAATGCAATTAAACCTATACTATAAAATAACCGCGCTTCAAAATGGTTGACCTGCTTGGATAATATACGCTCCATAAGTTCAAAGGTACGTAGGCTTTCAATGCCTTTTTGATGTGTGCGTAATAATCGACCATGGGCAATAATATCGTTTATTTCTATAGCATTTAAAAGATAAGCTTTTTCAAACGCTTCATCAGCTTGTTCAATACGTCCAAGCACTACATATGAGCGTGCTAGCATTTTCCATCCTTCTGCGTCACTTGGCATATTGACAAGTTTATTTTCTAAATTTTGTACCATCGACAAAATTAACGATTGGCGTTCTTCAAATGATAAATCTTGAACAAGTACATCCAACGACAATGATTGAGCAACATTACTATTTTGAGTAACGCTATTGGGTACAAATTGATGTGTGATTTGTGTATTGTTGGTGACAAAATAAACACCTAAGCTACCTATAATGATAAAACCACCAACAATAATACTGATCAATAAATAAGGCGATGTTTGTTGAGGTCGCATTTCAAAATGTTTACTTATGAGCGGACGCATAATGTAATAAGTAGCTAGAATCAAGCAGAGCAACATTAATATCAATTTAATTGCTATCATTACTTCTTTTCCTTTGCTTTTCTTATATAGCTTCTTTTGCGATTGTATTATAGCATCTAGTGGCTGTATTTTCTCTGGTTAATGCATAAGGCTACGATGTGTTTGTATAATTTTCCAAACCCAAACAATTCCAACCAAAAGGCACACCAGCGGTAATAGCCACAACAATATTGTTGACACTTTGAAGGGGGGCTTAAGCAAAATAAAATCACCATATCGTTCAACAAGATAATTTTTAATTTGCGCTGGCTTTTTCCCTTGCATGATTTGTTGAATGATAATTAATTTTAAATCTACTGCCAATGTTGCATCTGACTCTAACAATGATTGCCCTTGGCAAATAGGACAGCGCAATTCACCCATTAATTGCTTTGCTACTTTTGATTGCTCGTTTGTTAAAAGGCTTGTGTTTTTTGTTGATAACTGTGCAGGAAGTTTTTCTATTGTTTGTATTTTTATTGTATCAAGCACTTGCGAGTGTGCAAAAGGCATAGCTATTAAGCACGATAAAAAAACAACATGGAGTACAATCAAGCGCATCATTGATTATGTTACTCTTCAAACTGCAACTGTAAATCATGCAATATTGGCAAAATATCGCGCTCCAATACCTGTGGAATAATTGGACCTACGCGCTTATGTACGATAATACCATCGGTATTAATAATATAAGTTTCTGGTACGCCGTAAACTCCAAAATCTATTCCAGCTAATCCCGTTTCATCAAAACCGATAACACTATATGGATTTCCAAGTTCTTTTAAAAAAGCAATGGCGCTATCTCTTTTATCTTTCCAGTTTAGTCCAATAACGCGTACATTTTCCAATGTTGCAAGTTTACTTATATAAGGGTGCTCTGCTTTGCATGGCACACACCATGATGCAAATATGTTTAGAATAGTAATTTCATTTTTACTATAAAGATTTGTACTATTAAGGGCCGTAGCATTTGGAAATAGAGCAGGCAAATTAACGCTTGGAACTTGCTTACCTGTAAGAGCTGATGGAATATAAGTAACATCCTTTTCTAAGCGAACATAAAACGCTATACTTAGCCCTGCCATGATAATAAGCGGCATGAAATAGATCAATTTTTTCATGGTTTTTCCTTTAATAAATTAGGCACTCTGGTGTTTGGTGTGTTGCTGTCAAACAAAGCAAATATTGCTCCCAATACCATCATAAACCCACCTAACCACAGCCAAGGCGCAAGCGGTTTGTATAATAACGATACCAAAACTTTGTCATCTACATCCGTAGATACATTGCCTGTGGTTGCGTATAAATCATACCAAAAATTAGAATGAATTGCAGCTTCGGTTGTTTGATGTCCACTGATATATAAGCGTTTTTCTGGACTCAACAAAACAGTACGCCCATCTTGATATTCATAAACAAGATGGACAAAGCTTGTTTGATAATTTGCTCCATTAGTGTGCTCAATGTTACGTAATCTTACTATGGCGTTATTAAATTTTATATGATCACCTATATGCATATGCACATTAGCATCAATTGTTAAAAGTGATGTACCAGTTACCCCTATTGTAACAATAGCAACGCCAAAATGTGCCAGAAACATACCAAAAATAGCAGGACGCAACTTCAATATCCGCAAAAAATTTTGCCTCATTTTTGATTGTTTATTGTAGATTCTAAACCATAAATTGGTAATACTAGATAATGCTATCCAAATGCCCAACCCCATTCCAAAAGCAGAAAATGGAGCTCGCTCATAAAATGTAATCAATAAAATTAGTACTCCGCATAAACTAAATATTATTGCAATGCGTAACTTTAAAAAAGCTTGAAACCAATCTGCACGTCGCCATGCCAACATTGGCCCAATACCGACTAGCACAAGTAAACAGCTAAATAATGGTATAAACGTAATATTAAAAAAGGGTGGTCCAACTGATATTCTCTCACCAGTTACCGATTCAAGTATTAAAGGGTAAACAGTACCAACTAACACAGTCAATAATGATACGCTCAATAGCAAATTATTTACAAGTAGAGCTCCTTCTTTACTAATTGGGGCAAAAGTAGCAGAAGATTTCAACTTGTTCATTCGCACTGCAAAAAGTAAAAAACCTCCACCTGCTAGCACAAAAATTAACGCCAAAATAAATACCCCTCGCAAGGGATCATTAGCAAAACTATGCACTGATGTTAACAAACCTGAACGAACAATAAATGTACCTAACAATGAAAATGAAAAAGCTAAAATTGCCAAAAACAACGTCCATTCTCGCAACACACCACGCTTTTGTGAGACAATAACCGAATGCAGCAACGCAGTTGTAGCCAACCATGGCATAAATGAAGCATTCTCAACAGGATCCCAAAACCAAAACCCTCCCCAACCTAACTCATAATAAGCCCACCAGCTTCCTAAAGCGATCCCTGCAGTTAAAAATGCCCATGCAAATAATACCCATCTACGGATCCATCTTGCCCAATCATAATGAAACTTACCTTCTATTAAGGTTGCAATTGCCATTGAAAACACAATCGATAATCCTACATAACCAATATAAAGCATGGGGGGATGAAAAACCAAACCAGGGTCTTGTAATATCGGATTTAATGAATTGCCTTCAACAGCTGCTGGTAAAAGAAGCGTAAATGGATTTGATGTTAGGATGATAAATAGTAAAAAACATGAGCCAATAAACCCTTGTATAGCAAGAGTAATGTTTTTAAGAGTATCTTGAACCTCAGAAAAAATTCCAAACACCCATCCACAAATCGATAATACTAATACCCACAAAAGCATTGAGCCTTCATGGTTTCCCCATGTTCCAGCAATTTTATATAATAATGGCTGTAAAGAATGAGAATGGGAAAATACAATCTTGTAACTAAAATCAGAAATCACAAAAAGCCATATCAGACTTAAAAAACTTAGAGTTAACGCGAGCAATTGTACAAAAGCAAATCGACTTGATAGCTTAGCGACAAATTGCCAAGTTTTATTATGTTTAAAAGGTGAAGAAAAAGCCAAAAGCGGCAACAACGTTTGGCATAGTGCGCAAATAAACGACAATATCAATAAAAAATATCCAATTTCTCCCAAATCAATCATCGATATTCACTTCATTTGATATTAGTTATTTGGACTAACATTAGCGTGCATCTAATGATTCATAAGATAAAGCTTAATTTAACTAAAAATTCAACAAACATTCTTCAAATAAGAAACGACGCATATCAATAGCAGTTGAACCATGCTTATGATATCTTGTGCATTTTAAAAGTTTTTATTTCATAATTATCTGTTTAATATCAAGTCTTTGTCAAAGCTTTTGAAAGTTCTTTATCAGTTATATAACCAAGCACATTGCCTTTGTCATCTACGACTTCTATACCACAACGTTTATCAAGAACAATAGGAATAAAATCCTCTAAAAATGCATTTTGATGAATCTTTTCAAGTTTTTTCTTATCGCCTTTAAATTGGTCAGTTTTTGTCATGATTGATCGAGCCGACAACACTCTAGGCTTGTTAACATCGGCAACAAATGCTGAAACATAATCATCTGCAGGATGCAAAATAATCTCTTCTGGAGTGCCAACTTGTACTAATCTTCCGCCATTCAAAATACCAATAGAATCTCCAAGACGCAATGCCTCATCAAGGTCATGCGTAATAAAGATAATTGTTTTCTGCATTTGCCCTTGCAATTCTATCAGTTGTTTTTGCATATCAGAGCGAATTAACGGATCCAAAGCACTAAATGCTTCATCCATTAATAGAATATCAGGATCCGTAGTTAAAGCCCGTGCTAGGCCAACACGCTGTTGCATTCCACCTGAAAGTTGCTCTGGATACTGATGCTCAAATCCTGCTAATCCAACAATTTCTACACGCTCCATAGCTGCTTTTATACGCACGTCTTCTTCTACATTTTGTATTTGCAAACCAAACGCAATATTTTCTAGAACAGTTTTATGTGGCAACAATCCAAAACGTTGAAATACCATGCCCATATGTTTACGACGGAAATCTTGTAACTGTGCATCATCAAGTGTTAAAATATCGGTTCCATTGATTTTAATTTCACCTGCAGTAGGGTCAATCAATCGATTAATATGACGAATAAGGGTTGATTTACCTGATCCTGAAAGCCCCATTACTACAAAGATCTTACCAGATTCTAAATGCAACGTTACATTATCAAGTCCAACGGTATGATCCGTTTGCTCTAGTATTTCTTGTTTATTTGCACCTGATTTTACTAGTTCAAGTATTTCATCTGGTTTTGGGCCAAAAATTTTATAGACATTGTTGATTTCAATATAATGTGACACTGTTCTACCCTACCTTTTTCCGTTCTTGTAACTTTTCTCCGTAGGCTTGTGTAATGCGATCCAACACAATTGCAAGTAGTACAATTGCGATGCCTGCTTCCACTGCTCTGCCAACATTTAATTGTTGTAAACCAAGCAATACTTCATCACCCAATCCACGTGTGCCAATCATTGATGCAATAACTACCATTGCAAGCGCCATTAAAGTTGTTTGATTAATACCTTGCATAATGTTTGGTAATGCAAGAGGTATTTGTACTTGCATTAAAGTCTGCTTCGGTGTTGCACCAAAAGACTCTGCTGCTTCAATCACTTCAGGGTCAACTAAGCGGATTCCTAAGTCGGTTAACCGGATAAGAGGTGGTGCAGCATAAATAACAGTTGCAATAATGGCAGGCACTGCACCTAAGCCAAATAGCATAATCCCAGGAATTAAATAGCAAAAACTTGGAATTGTTTGCATTAAATCAAGCATTGGAAGTACGATGTTTCGAACTTTACTATTGCGTGCCATAGCAATCGCAACAGGCATCCCTATTACAATGCAAATTGCAATTGAAATCAGCATAATCCCAAGCGTTTGCATTGATTTGTCCCAAAATTTTGGACTTAGAAAACCGATAAAGAAAAAACATATTGTAATTAAAACTGTTGTTCCAACTTTACGTCCACTTAAAAAATAAGCAATAAACATTGTAAATATTATTACCAAAGGCCAAGGTAACAATGCTAAAAAATTTGTTAAACTAACAACCATGCCTAAAAGCACAAGATTGATGGCATCAAAAAACCAACCATAGCGAATGATAATCCAATCAACAGCCTCATTTGTCCATAGCTGTAATGGGATATCAAGCCAACGAGGCCAATCAACCAACCAACTAAGATTAGAAAATAATTCTTCAAGATTATTAGGCTTGGCTCTAGTCGAACTAGAGTGGCTATGTAAGAGTAACCAAATAAAAGCGATAACACCCGCTATGCTAAAGAATTTATGTCGTTTGTTCATCTCTCTCTCCCTTTAGCATTTTTTAATGTGCTAATTTGAATCTAACTAATAGCGTCTAAAATTTTGATTCATTGCAATCATTATCAACTTTTATCAATAATGAACAATCTTCAATATTGCAGGCTTAATAAAATATTATTGGCTATGAAAAAATCACGCTCTTAATGATGCTACAACCGAAACCGTAAATAAAATAATTCATTATCAACATAACAGTAAACATCAAAACTCACTGGTATGCAATAGAGGGCTGTTGCTAAAAACAACAGCCCTCTATTGACATTAGTATGAGATGTTCTTAACGGCATTCTTGACTTTTTGGGCAGCGTCGCTTGAAACCCATTTTTTCCAGCCATCATTAGTTTTAAGAAAATGTGCCGCTGTTATCTCAGCTTCACCTTCTGCTTCATTAAGATAATGCGCAAGTAGTTTACTAACATCAGCAGATTCTATTGTATAGTTTTCTAAAAATGATACTATTTCTGGTTCATCTTTTTTCAAACGTGAGTTGATACCAACAGGTAACTGCATATTTGAATAAGCAGTTGCCACAGTGTCACGTAATTGTTCATTCCCGTTTTCTTTGATATCGTTTACAACGACCATCATTTCATCCCATTTTTCTTTATCATAGGCGGGTTCTTCAAGCCTTACTAAATCAACACTACCCATAAGTGCTGTTGGCTCCCAATAATAAGTGAAAATCGGATTTCCTTTTTGAAATGCACCTTTAATTGCTGCATCTAACGCACCACCTGTGCCGGGATCAAAATTTGTATAATATTCTGAAAGGCCATAAACGTGTTGTTTAACAAGATTAATGGTATAGCAACTCCAACCTGAGATGCAACTGGTCATACGCCCTTTGCTTGGATCTTCAGGATCAGCAAACAAAGCAGCAACTTCTGGTTTTAACATATCCTCAACGGATTTTAAGTTGTACTTAGTTGCTGTTGGCTCATCAACATAAAAACCTTGCACTGAATCTGGTGTATTAATGCCAACTCGGCTGACTGTACCAGCATCTTCATGTGGTTTAAACTGATCAACAATATTATCATACCAAACTTCCATGACAACATCGATATCGCCTTTATATAAAGCTGCCATAATTGGTAATGTACTACCTGTTGTAACGTTTACTTCACAATCATAACCGTGCTCTAGAATAAAACCTGCAATTGCAGAATGTAATTTTGCACTATCCCAATCAAAGTCACCTAACTCAATTTTACCACATGCATTAGCATTTGACGTGCTTACAAATAACCCCAATGCCAATGCAATAGGTGTTACTATTTTAAAAGATAATTTCATTTATTCTCTCTCCTTTAAGACATTAAATTAATGCAACCATGGTCTTAATATATTATGATATGGTCTTAATATATTAAGACAATCTATTTTAAATAAAATCGATTGCCACTAGTTGCATAACTATACTTGATAAGTTTATAACTATACTTAATAAAATCGCAATAGTCTAGTGCATAAGTTAATATTGGGCTTTCTTAAGCCTTGGTAAAGGTCAAAAAGATTGTAAAATTTATGTGTTCTGCTTGCCAAAATCAGCTATAAGGTATAATATTTATTGCAATGGTTTGTTGCCATCATTTTAACTTTTAGGATACATATTATGCTTAACAAACGCCTTTTTTATATTGACGGACAATGGGTACCACCCCAACAACCTAATGATTGTGAAGTTATTGATCCATCAACAGAAAAAGCTTGCGCAATTATATCACTTGGTAGCAAAGCTGATACTAATAAAGCCGTTGCTGCTGCTAAAACAGCATTTAATGATTGGGCATTTACCACCCCAAAAGAAAGAATTGCTCTAGTTGAACGTATCCTTGCATGTTATCGTGCTCGTAATGATGAAATGGCACACGCCATTAGCCTTGAAATGGGTGCTCCTATTGACATGGCACTGGCCCAACAAGCCGATGCTGGAAGCTATCATATCGAAAATTTTATCAAGGTTGCAAAAGACTTCCATTTTGAGCGATCACTTCCAAGCAGCAAAACAAATCGGATATTATATGAAGGCATCGGCGTTTGTGGGCTTATTACACCTTGGAATTGGCCAATGAACCAGGTAACATTGAAAGTTATACCCGCCTTGATTGCTGGATGCACTGTAGTTTTAAAACCTTCTGAGATAGCACCGTTATCTTCAATGTTATTTAGCGAAATTATGAATGAAGCAAAAACACCAAACGGCGTTTTTAACCTTGTAAATGGTGACGGCCTTGGTGTTGGAACTGATCTTGCCATCCACCCGGATGTAGACATGATATCATTTACAGGATCAACACGCGCAGGAATTGAGATTTCTAAAAACGCTGCGACAACTTTAAAACGTGTGCATCTTGAAATGGGAGGTAAAGGCGCCAACATTATCTTTGCTGATTCTGATCCAAAAGCTGTTAAACGTGGTGTATTACACTGCTTTAACAATACTGGCCAATCTTGTAACGCTCCTACACGGATGTTGGTTGAACGCAGCATTTATGATGAAGCCGTTGCCACCGCACAAACATTAGCTAATCAAGCTGTCATGGCTCCTGCCAACCAAAAGGGACGCCATTACGGTCCTGTCGTCAGCAAAGCACAATTTGACAAAATACAAACACTCATTCAAAAAGGCATTGATGAAGGTGCTAAACTTGTTGCAGGTGGAACTGGTCGACCAGATAAGCTTAAGCAAGGTTTTTTTGTCCGTCCGACTGTTTTTGCTGACGTTAGTAATGACATGACCATTGCCCGCGAAGAAATTTTTGGCCCGGTCCTTTCAATTATCCCATTTGACAATGAAAAAGAAGCCATCGGGATAGCTAACGATACTATCTATGGATTGACAAACTATATCCAAACACAAGATCCAAGTCGATGCAATCGACTTGCACGTCAATTGCGCTCTGGAATGGTTGAAATAAATGGTGTCTCGCGCCCTGATGGTGCACCATTTGGTGGCATGAAAGCTTCAGGTAACGGCCGTGAAGGTGGCACATGGGGACTAGAAGATTTTATGGAGGTTAAAGTTACAAGCGGTTGGCATAATATTGAATAAAACCCTAACCAAAAGATCAAGTACTCTTGTCTATCTTAATTTCTTAATAAGAGTTAAAAATTTCTAGTCGAATTGCTGCAATCCTTATATTCAACTGATTGCCAGCAAGTGCTTTAAACTTAAGTAAAATCATCTATTAATAAGGATGTCGACCAGGTAACAGTTGCGCCATCAGGCTGCATTGAGAAGGCAATTCTGCCTACATTTTCTATATGAAAAGGCCTAGCAAAAATTTTGCTCCATTCATTTTTGCTTTTTCAATTTTTTCATCAATATCATCAACTTCAATGCCATCTATCAAGCCAATAAAATAACTACCTTCAAGCGATGGTACTTCTTTAAAGGTTATCCAAGCGTTTTTCATAAAAAACCATTGATGTTTTTGTGTCATATGAGCGTAATTCGTTCCAAACAAATGGACCATGCTCGTACTTTTTTTACCATTATAATATCCTTTTAATAGCATTTCTTATGTATGAGGGTTTGATACCATATTAATTAAAATATAATATCAATGTTAAAAATTTGCTAACAGGTTTTTATGATAAAATTAGATCTTTATAAGAATGGATTTTGATTTTTCTGGCATTGTCGCTATCGTTTATAAAGTTAAACCCGATATCTATTCGTGGATAAGGCAGATATTCTTCCATCTTCTGAGGCCACTCAATAATGCATAAAGACTCACCAAATGCTTCTTCAAGTCCAAGGTTTAAAGCTTCTTCTGCTTGGGTAAGGCGATATAGATCAATATGCCAAATTTCAAAACCTTGTGCTTGATATATCTGGATTAAGTTATATGTAGGACTTGATATGTTAGGAGCGTTTTCAATGCATTTTTTTTTAATGAACGCCTTTGAAAAAGTCGTTTTTCCTGCCCCGAGATCACCCCAGAGTGCAAGAGTATCTCCAGCGTTTATCTGCTCAGCAAGTTTGCTTGCAAACAAATTGGTTTGCTCTTCGTCTTGAACTTCTAACTCAAAGTCAATTCCATCAATTCCAGGAAAGGTGAACTCAGCATATTCTTGCATCAATATTTCTTTAATATAGTTTATGTCATCTGCATTGGTTAGTTGAATATCAATTAGCGTAGTTTATCTTTATAGTGCGTTTGATTACATTTGTCAGTGACAAAAATTATAGAAAGGCTTTTATAATTTCAATAAAAGTAAAATAATATGTTCTCATAAGCTATTGATGTTGGTTGTCTGTTTGGTCAATTTGTATAGATTGCTATTGATGCAAGACTTGTAATGCTAGAAAAACATGCTAAATATGCACTCACAAAAGTATAAAGAAAGCAAAACGATGCGTGTACCCCCCCCTCATCCTTATCAAGAGGCACCTTACAATATCTCCCACATTGAGCGATTGATTGTTGCTTTAGATTTTCCCGAAACAAATCAAGCCAAAGCATTGGTTAACAATCTTGGCTCACGGGTTACTTTTTATAAAATCGGTTATGAGCTTTTTTATACAAAACAAGGTATCCAATTATTAGAAACATTAAAAGCATCGGGTAAAAGAGTTTTTCTTGATTTAAAGCTGCATGATGTCCCGCGTACTGTTGGAGCTGCCATTAAAGCATTGAGTGTGTATGAGCCAGACTTTATCACTATCCATGCAGAGCAAAATCTTATGCGCGAAGCAGTAGATGTATTATCGAGTTTACCTGATGCTAGCAAATGTACTCAGCTACTTGGTGTCACTGTGCTGACATCTATTTCACAAGATGATTTACAAGCAGAAGGTACAACAGCCACCATCCAAGACATTGTATTAATGCGCGCTCTACTTGCACAAAAAATAGGCCTTGCAGGTGTTGTAGCATCACCCCATGAGGTTGCAGCTTTACGCACAAGACTTAAAGCTACAACCCGTTTAGTAATTCCTGGCATCCGTCTAGAAAATGCAACAGACTCAACTTCCAACAATGTCATTTATAATGACGATCAAAAGCGTACATTAGGGCCTGCCAGCGTTATAGCAGCGGGTGCAGACTATCTTGTAGTAGGTAGACCAATAACACAAGCAAAAGATCCAGTGTATATTGTAGAAAAAATTCAAGAAATAATCAAAAAATCTCTACAATAAAATTGCAAAATTTAAAACTTTAATCTAAAACGATCCATAGTTAACAATATCCTTTGCAAATGCATGTATACGCAGTAGATAGCAAAGTTCAATAGCCGCAAAAGTGATAAATACAATTATATTTATCCTGTGGAGGGATGGCAGAGCGGTAATGCAGCGGATTGCTAATCCGTGACCGTGATAAGCGGTCCCCGGGTTCGATTCCCGGTCCCTCCGCCACTTCCTTCTTATCCAGCAATCTTTGCGTATAAATGAAAACATTGTTTATGAAATAAACTTCTCCAATGCATGTATGGGTTGTTTGATTGCTAAAATAATGTTTGAATATTAGATCATCGATAAAGTTTAACAAAGGTTTTAAAATGAAATATACAAAACTTGGTTCATCGGCGCTCAATGTTAGTAGGATTTGCCTTGGTACTATGACATGGGGGATGCAAAACACACAAAAAGATGCCTTCCAACAGATAGAGTATGCGCTCAAGCACGGTGTTAATTTTTGGGATACTGCAGAAATGTACGCAATCCCGCCTACGCCAGATACTTACGCTACAACTGAAACAATTATCGGCAATTGGTTTAAAGAAAATCCTACAAAAAGAAAAGATGTTATCCTTGCAACAAAAATTAGTCCCATTCCTTGGGCACGCAACGAAGATACCCCTACTATTAACAGAAAAACTATCACAAATGCGCTAGATGCAAGCCTTAAAAGACTGCAAAGCGATTACATCGATCTTTATCAATTGCATTGGCCTGTTAATAAACCTCAATACCATTTTAATAATTGGTGGGATTTCAATGTAAATCATGATCACACTAGCAAACAAAAAATCATTGATTCAAAGATTGAAATTTTACAAACATTTCAAGAATTCATTAGCAAAGGCAAAATACGTGCAATTGGTATTTCTAATGATACTGCATGGGGTGTTAAACAATATGTTGAACTTGCCGAACAAAACAACTTGCCGCGCATTGTAAGCTTACAAAATGAATATAGTTTACTGCGCCGGCGTGATGAATACGATGTAGCAGAAACATGTGCATTAGAAAATGTTGCATATCTGGCATGGTCTCCCCTAGCAATGGGTGTACTAAGTGGTAAATATCTTGATCAACAATTTCCTGCTGGGTCGCGTTTTTCTAAAGAAATTATGGGCAATCAGTGGAATCGTTTTAATTCTCGCGTGGCTTTACATACGCTAAATGCAACGAAAGCTTATCTTGAAGTTGCAAAAAAGCACAACCTAGATGCTTGTCAAATGGCATATGCTTTTACAATTCGCTACCCATGGCTGACAAGCACCATCATTGGAGCAACAACTATGGAGCAACTGAAAAGCAATGTTGCATCTGTTAATGTTGAATTGAGTAAACAATGCATAGATGATATCAAGGTAGTCTATCAACAATATCCCACTCCTTTTTAGAAATGTTATCTTGTTTAATCAAATAATATGCAATGATATAATCTCTCTATTTACTAAGCTCACTTCTTTTAGAATCGTTTTAAGCATGTAAAATACTTTGCACTGCAAAAGATAAAACATTCTAACATTGTAACGAGAACAATATGACATGTCTTTAAAACGCGCCAAAATAATTGCCACACTTGGAACAGCATCTGCCAATAAAGAAACCATTGCCAAAATGGTTGCAAGCGGCGCAAATGTTTTTAGGTTGAATTTTTCACACGGAAGCCATACTGAAAAATCTAATATCATCCGTATCATTCGTGAAATAGAAGAAGAAAGTAAGCAATATATCGCCATCTTAGCAGATCTACAGGGTCCTAAAATTCGTATTGGAGACATTCCTAATCAAGAGCTTATTAAAGGTCAAACTGTTACCTTAAAACTTGCCGATCAAACTACAGAGCTAGGTGAAATAGTTGTTCCACATCCAGAAGTTTTTCAAACTTTTGAAGTTGGCAATATTTTTTATATCAGCGATGGTTTTTTACAGTTGCGCGTTAAATCGCTAGAAGATAATCATATCAAAGCAAGCGTTATTGCAGGAGGTCCTATATCCAGTCATAAAGGCATTAACCTTCCTGGCAAATATTTACCTATCCCGGCTATTACTGAACAAGACAAGGTTGATTTAAAATTTGCATTAGCACATAATGTTGATTGGGTAGCAATTTCTTTTGTACAGCGCGTTGAAGACGCGATTGAAGCTAGAAAACTCATTAATTCTAAAGCGCGCTTAATGGTTAAGCTAGAGCGTCCAATGGCACTTGAAAACCTTGAAGAAATTACCGACAATGTAGATGCAGTAATGGTTGCACGCGGAGATCTTGGTATAGAAATACCATTATCAAAGGTGCCATTCGTACAAAAAAATATCATCAATATATGCAGAAAAAAAGCACTCCCTGTTGTTGTTGCAACCGAAATGTTGGAATCAATGATTAAAAATCCACGCCCAACACGTGCAGAAGTATCCGATGTTGCCAATGCAGTCTATGAAGGCGCAGATTGCGTTATGTTATCGGGAGAAACAGCCATCGGTCACTACCCAGTTGAAACCATTGCCATGATGAATGACATTGTCATTGAAAGCGAGCAAAACGAAATATACAAACAAATAAGAATAAAAGAGCGTCAAAAATATACATTCCGTGATGATAGTGACGCCATTGCATCTGGCGCTATTGACATTGCCGTTAATCTTCATTGCAAAGCAATAGCAACTTTTACGCAAACAGGCGCAACTACCATGCGTGCATCCAGCGCACGTACAATGGTGCCAGTACTAAGCCTGACACCTAACATTCGTACTGCGCGCGCAATGGCATTAATATGGGGAGTTTTCCCTATTAAAACAAACGATGTTCGCTCATTTGATGAGATGGTAGGCAAAGCAACACGCATAAGCCGTGCGTATGGTTTTACTCAAAATGGTGATCGTATTACCGTTACTGCAGGCATTCCATTTGGTACACCCGGCAAAACAAATATTGTACGAGTCTGTACAGTTGGTGAGCACGAAAAAACATAATAAAATAATATTGCATCATAAAACAGTGCGTTTTGTTTAATTCTAATTTCGCAAATTCATTTAAAGACAGCAAACTTGCTGTTTAAAAATGCTCAATGGCCTTACTAAAATTACCAAGTCATATTATTCAACTAATGATAAGTTAAAAACTTTGTAAAGCTAGGCGAGGCAAATGATAATTCTGCTTGAATAAAAAATCATATGAAGCCATTGCAGCAAACCCTTTAACTACTACAAAAGACTTTTATACAAACGATCATAGTTATCAATACATTGCTCCATCGAAAAATGCTTCTGAACACGATCTCGTGCGTTCTTACCCATCGCTTTGCGTAGTGTTCGGTCAGCTAGTAACTTATCAATTGCTTTGGTCAATAATGTCGGCGTGCGAGGTGGTACAACAAAACCGCATGCACCATCAATAATAGCTTCACTATTGCCACCAACATCGGTTGCAACTACTGGCAACCCAGCTGCCATATATTCCAAAATAGCATTTGCAAAGCCTTCTTCGTAGGAAACCAGTAATCCAACATCTGCTATTTGCAATAACGGGCGCACATCATCTAGCCCACCCATAAAATGTACTTGCTTGCTAATGTTGTTGGTAGCTGCAATATGCTGTAATCCTTTACCAACACCTTCGTTATCTTTGCCAGCAATACATAAGCGCCAATTCCCATGATGTAGCATTGATACAGCATCCAATAAATCATGATGCCCCTTGTAAGGAATCAAATTAGCAACAATGACCAAAACAATATCATTCTTATCTATTTGATAATATTCTCGCATTGTTAAAGCCGCTTTTGTGATACTATTTGTTGATAAATCCATTGTGGCAATGCCGTTATAAATCAAATGCGTTTTTGCAGATGTAGCACCTTCACGCGTTATGAGCTGTTCAAGAACTTTTTGTGAATTACCTGAAATTGCATCAATTTTATTGTGCAACCATCTTTCAATTTTTGTGAATATTTTTGGATATGCATTTTGATAGCGATTAAGACTACGCCTACTCATCACAATTTTTGGCCGTGATAATAATAACGCAAAAGGCGCCCCCGCTAGATAACTAAATGGCAAAAAGAAATGCACAATATCGGTCCGCTTCATCAGCAAATGCCACCATAATTGCACTCCGGAAAACCCAGCTTGCAAAAATTTTATAAATATGTTGCTGTGTTCTAAATTATTTACAATATATAATGGAGTAATAATCTCGACGCCGTTTTGTTGAAAAGAATACTCAAGATCACCCTTTCCTATCATCGCAAAAACTTGCACATGATAACCTCGCTGCAAAAGCTTTTGCGTGATATGAAGTAAATGGACCTCTGTACCACCACGCATTAACGTGGATACAACAATTAATAGTTTAATACTATCATTTTGGGCTCGAGTAGAGTTTATCACAGGATTACTTTTAAAGTTTTTATAGGCACTAGAACCAATAAAAGATTATATTGTGATAGAGAAAATACGCCAATTTACGAATATTTGATAGATATAAAATTACAATCAGGTTTATCTCATCTATTATCTCTATAATATACAAAGATTAAATCTGGTCCAATGCTTTTACTATGGCTTGCTAACAATGCCAGTTTTTTTTAAAGCTACAATTAACATCTCTAAATTGTTTTTGCTATAGGAGACAAGTCGCTTCTGTCATCCAAACTGCTTTTTACTAGCCATATTGAATATAATAATACCTAATTGCTTCATATTTAACTTTGCAATATACAAAATTGTTAAACAATATCATTAGCTAAAGCAATTGATCATCATGATTGCATATAAAAATAGTTGCAGAGTTTGCATTTTTGAAAATATTTAGCAAATCTTAATCACTATGTAACCGATCTTTGTTAAGAAAAATAGCATTACGCAATAAAATAACAATATCGACCAATGCTGTAGTATATTGTCAATTATACTTTATTAATTTACTTTAATGATTTGATTTAAAAACAAATTTAACTGAATTGCCACCGCATGCGCCAGTATAAATCTAAAAATAATACTAAAAATCATCTAGTGCATATCCGCCATCTGTGCGCATTAAATTTCCATGAACGTAATAAAAATAAGCTCATGGCAGAGTGTGTTTTTATGGATTTCCACATTTTCATCAGTATCTTCATGACAATGTACAAAAAACACTATGCCTTAGAGACTCAACAATTTTCTGATCCCAGTATTTGGTTTTGACAACAGATTTAAACTTATTAAGCATTTTATATTATTTGTCATTAGTATAAAGTTTAATATTAGGCAAAGGATTGTCTTGTAAACCTAAAAACCGCTGTACTTTTGCCCAGTCCGTTTGCCATTTTTTACTTTCCATATAGTCAATTATCGTGCGTTTATCTTGTGTAGCAATTTTAATCCTTCGCTCGTAATATTGATCATCCATATCAGCCATATTATAATCAAGTGTAACATCGGATAGATACACTCGAATTTTAAAATAACTACAAAGTGCATACCAATAATTATCCAAGTAATAATGCACAAGCTCACACGGGCAATAGCTACCATGGGCACGTAGCAGATCACCCCTAATGAAATAGAAATTGCAATTGCCTTCATTATCTAGATTGTCCTTACAATGAATAAGCATCTGCTTATTAGTATTTAATGCAGTAATAATCTGTTGGTCCCAGTGCATTGTTTTAGGAACTGTTCGGTCCGTTAGAAACCCATACCACTTCTCATGTGGAAACATTTCTATACAATGCGAAGTTAATGCAATAATACCTGATTGTTTTATATTAATTTTTGCAATATGGAAATTATCAGGCAAAGTGATGTCATCAAGCGATTGATCATCATGGTCGCACACCAGCATAACCGTGGCCTTAGCTTGTGTTGTCCTGTAATACTGCGCAAAACGTTCAATGTTATCTGGTCTGTTTCTTGTAGCAAGTAAAATCATGGTAATAACAGTTTCTGGACCCATTAAAAATAATTTAAAGATTATAACCAAATTACCTGTTATTTAAAGACAGTCAAAATATTAAAAGCTTGACATCCAATATATATGTATTTGGAATAGTTTAACAATAATTGACCTATATAACAGCTTCAATTATTATGCAATGACGTCATTCCCAATAGAGTTCGTTTCAGCGTGTAAAGGCTAGACCAATGAGTAAATTTAACTATAGTACCCTCGATGACACGTTGTTTACATTGGTTTCAAATTTTGCAACAACGCTTAAGTATGATGATATCCCCAAAGATACACTACATTATCTAAGGCTTTTGTTGTTGGATACTATTGGTGTTTATGCTGCATCGCAAGAGTTGGATGTAAGCGCCATCGCACGCATGCATGCATTAAAAATTTTTGGCCCAACTGAACATTCTAGCGTACCGATCCCATTTGATGGCAGAAAAGCATCCTTAGGTGGAGCCGTTTTTTGTGGCGTGACACAGCTTGATAACCTTGATGCCCATGACGGTTTTAACCCAGCAAAAGGCCATATTGCAGCAGCTCTTGTACCAGCAATGATTTGCCTTGCTAATTCCAAAGTACGCAATGCAAATGTGCATGATTTTTTAACTGCACTTTGCGTTGGATATGAAATAGCTGCACGCGCTGGTATTGCCATACATGCCACATTGAGTGATTATCATACCTCAGGTGCATGGAACACTTTGGGGGTTGTTTGTGCTGGAGCACATTTAACAAAATTAAGCACAAACAAATTACGCAATGCCCTTGGAATTGCTGAATTTTATGCTCCGCGCAGTCAAATGATGCGCGAAATTACTCATCCAAGCATGCTTCATGATGGATCAGCAATGGGAGCATTGACAGCAATCATGGCGTTAGAACTAGCCGATGATGGCTTTCTTGGTGGTCCTTCATTGCTTATTGAAGGTGCTAACGTAACCCAATATTGGAACAACATTGGCAAGCATTGGTATATCAATGAACAATATATTAAACCATACCCGATTTGCCGATGGGCACACGCTGCCATTGATGGCGTTTTACAACTAAAAGCACATCATGATATCCAAGCAGCTCAAGTAAAACGCATTGATATATACACCTTTGATGAGGGTGCGCGATTATTTTCCGGTATGCCAAACTCCACATCACAAGCGCAATATTCTATGAATTTTGCTATTGCAAAAGCAATCCAATACGCAAAAGTAGGAGTTGCAGAAATAACTGGCCAAGCTTTAACAGAAACCGCAACGTCTAACCTCATGCAGCGCATTTATGCCCATACTGCACAACGTCATGATGAGCGCTTTCCAAATGGTCGCTGGGCCGATGTTGTAATAACATTAAATAATGGACAAATATTTAAAAGTGGCGATATCAACGCACGCGGCGGTCCTGATACGCCTTTACTAGATGAAGAAATTATCCAAAAGTTTGAAACATACGCTGCCTCACTTGGTAATAAGCGTATGGAAGCAGTACGCGACTATGTACTAAATACAATGCCACAAAACCCCAATGCATCCATTTCTGTATTACTTGATTTACTCACGCCCGTTACTTAAGCATATATTGCAGGGATGTGCATTTTGTTGCTTAAGTTGCATAATTATTTTAGGAGAAAACTATGCCTTCACTGATTTATTATTGCGGAAATAAAAACTACTCATCATGGTCATTACGAGCTTGGATTGCATTACGCAAAGCCGGTTTAGATTTTACAACAAAAATGATCTGGCTACACGACAAAACTTCAATTGAAGAAATGAAACTCCTATCACCTAATGGCAAAGTTCCTTTTCTTCAATATGATGATTTGTGCTTTTCAGAAAGCATTGCCATATGCGAGTTTGCAGCTGAGCATGCACCCTTTTTATTGCCAAAAGAGCAAAAAGCACGTGCATGGTGTCGAGCAATCAGCGCTGAAATGCATTCAGATTTTGCATTGATTCGTAAGCAAATGCCAATGAATTGTCGTGCGCAGAACCGTCGCATTAACATTGATCAATCACTAGATGCCGAACTTAAACGCATTGACACCATTTGGAGCCAAACGCGCAACCAATACGCTACAACAACTGCTCATGGTCCATATTTATTTGGTGAGTTTACAATTGCAGACGCAATGTATGCACCAGTCGTAGCACGCTTTGCCACTTATCAAATCCCATGTAGCTCAATATCAAAGAGTTATATTGAGGCAATGCTGAGCGATTCAGACATGGTTGAATGGTATAAAGATGGTGCCACAGAAGAAAGAATTGAAGGGTATGAGTGAGGATCCTGCCTGAGAAAAAACAAACCCACATGTAGAGATGGATATGCAATAGCGATATTGTAATTAATATTGCAGTCATAGTATTATACTACATTCTATCATTGCCAATCTAAATCGTATCATTAGCTTGCATTTATTGCCAAACAACCTCGATTAAGGTGTGATGTTTATACCCTCAAATTGTATTGGCAAACATAACATTGCCAAAAAAGAATCTTGTGTAATTGCAACACAACCTTCTGTTAATTTTCTATCGGGGCGCATTAAGTGCAAAAAGATAGCACTCCCGTATCCCTTTTCTACTGGTCTATCATTATAACCTAACTCAAAAAATACATCATACACATGATCATCGCGCCATAACTTTTCATGGTTGTATGAAAATGGTAAATCCACAAGCTTATTATATTCATCATGCGTTGGATCATCACACCAACCCATTTTTTGGTTAATAGTACAAACTTGATACCCACAATCAGGCAATGCAATACGATCTGCTCGATAGAAAAGTCGCCTTAACGCAAAGATACCAACTGGTGTTGCGCCATCGCCTTCGTGTTTGTTATTTGTTAAGCCACCTTTTCCTATAACAGCATCAACACAAATTTTATCTGCAAAGTACAATTTGTTGTTTGATAAGGTAAGTAAGTTATCCATCATAGGTTTTAATGTTGCTAATAAAATAACTAAATCTTAAGAGGTTTATCCTATAGTGTTTATATACTATTTGATTTTATCTTTCTCAATAGTTTTAAAGTGTATTAGCATATATTAGTTAAAATAGTGTGTTTCATACTGTAATATCCTTTGCAATAACGCAACGAGCCTTTATATATAATTAAATTCTACCTGCTAATAGCATTGAGAAAGCATATAAAATGATGATAAAGCATATTCTTGTTATCGACGATGATAATGATCTTCGAAAAGCGCTTTGCGAACAACTTATGCAAGAAGAAGATTTTAAAGTTCAAAATGCACAGGACTTTAAAAATGGATGGGAGATGTTGCTTGAAGGAAATTTTGATGCCCTTATCCTTGACCTTGACTTACCAGATGGCAACGGGCTTGATTTATGTAAACGCGCACGCGAGCACGATATTACCATACCCATCATTATGCTTACTGGACATACTGAAGAACAAGAAACGGTTGAAGCGTTCAATTTAGGCGCAAATGATTACATTACAAAACCATTCCGCTATAATGAATTACGCGCAAGGCTATACTCACATTTGAATCAATTTGAAAGCAGTGGTAACTCCACTTACACGGTTGGTCCATGGCGTTTTCGACCTGTTGCAAAAGAGCTTGTATCTCTTGGCGATCAGCGCAAAGTACGCTTAACTGATAAAGAATGCGCTATCATACGCTATTTATTACGTAATCAAGGTCACCCTGTAACACGTAATCAAATGTTACGCGATATTTGGGATTATCACCGCGATGTAAGCACACACACATTAGAAACGCATATTTATCGATTGCGTCAAAAAATTGAAACAGACCCAAATAAAAACCTCCTGATGACAGAAAACTCTGGATATATGCTTAATCTTAGTGACGATTGGAATTGCTAACGGTTTTATAATGTCATGCCAAAATGAGTTTTATCAATTATCCATAATATTAGCAAAGTCTCTTTATGTTTAAAAATATCATGAGCAAAAATTATATCTCGAAATGTTGGAAGCGTTTCACGATAAAACTTGCCGCAGCGCTTACAAAGCCTTTAGGTTTTTTTATTCCACACAGTTATGTCAATATTGCCTATCAAACAGCACCAACTATACAATACTTGTTACCTTTTTTTGAGCAAGCAAAGCCACGTTTTATAGAACGACTTGATCAACTTTCAAAATATGAAACTAATTTTGCCCGCTTCCAAAATGCAACGCCGCCAACGCCTCGATGGCAGCAAGATTGGTTTCCAGGATTGGATGGTGCCATTGCCTATACGCTAATCCGTGACCTTAATCCAACAACTGTTATTGAAATTGGTAGTGGTCACTCTACACGATTTATGATGCAAGCTATTGTTGATGGTAATCATTTGACTAATTTTTATAGTATTGATCCATCGCCACGAGCGGATATTCGCATGCTTGTAAAAAATAATAAAAAATTTAAATGGTACAATAAAACTATCCAAGAAATGGATATTACATTTTTTTCAACTCTCAAAAAACATGATGTCCTGTTCATTGATTCTAGTCATATTTTAATGCCAGGAAGCGATGTCGATATCATCTTATCACAAATTTTGCCATTCATAAACCAAGGCGTATATGTGCATTTCCATGATATTTTTATGCCAGATCCATATCCCCTTTCATGGCAATGGCGTGGATATAACGAACAAAATGCCCTTATTGGATTAATTGCTCAAGCAGCACATAATAATACAAAAAAATCTTTTGAAATAGAATGGGCTAGCTCGTATATTCGCAATTATATGCTTACAAAAGATTGCACTACATCGTTGCCATCAATGATTGCATCATGCAATACTGGTGTATTTGAAAGCAGTATTTGGCTTAAAAAACTATGAGCAAATTTCGACATAATAACTAATTTACTTAGGAGAAATCATGCAAATTAAATCACCCTACTTAGTTTTTTTAGGCGATGCACCCGACCAACTTGCCGCAAAAGTCGGCAACGGAATTGCCGTATGGGCACGCGACAAATGCATTGGTCAATTTGTTATGGAAGGATGCAAAGCAGATATTGGGCTTGAAAGTATCTCCCTTGCACAAGCAAAACAACTCGGCGCACAAACGCTAGTAGTTGGCGTTGCCAATCGAGGCGGTATTATTGCACAGCATTGGATCAAGATTTTTGAAGAAGCACTTGATTTTGGCTTTGACATTGCCGCTGGCTTGCACAATCGCTTAAACGACATTCCATCATTGCATATGAAAGCCAAAGCATTAAAGCGTAGTTTGTTTGATGTGCGCTATCCAAACCAACATTTTGAAGTTGCCGCTGGTTCAAAACGCACTGGAAAACGCTTACTAACCGTTGGTAGCGATTGCTCCGTTGGTAAGATGTTCACCAGTTTAGCAATTGAGAAGGCTCTTAAACAGCACGACATTGAAGCAGATTTTCGTGCAACTGGCCAGACGGGCATATTAATTTGTGGTTCTGGTGTATCAATTGATGCCGTTATTGCTGATTTTATATCGGGGGCAACAGAAAGCATTAGCCCAGCAAATGACAGCAATCATTGGGATATTATCGAAGGTCAAGGATCTTTATTTCATGCATCTTTTGCAGGTGTTTCACTTGGATTAATCCATGGCGCGCAACCTGATGCACTTGTACTATGCCATGAGCCAAACCGTCCACATATGCGCGGTTTGCCAGATTTTCCCTTACCTGATCTTCAAGATTGCATTGCGCTTAACTTAGAACATGCAAAACTTGTTAATCCAGCCTGCAAAATGGTTGGTGTTTCAATCAATACCATTGCTCTGTCTCAAGCACAAGCAGAAGACGAAGTAAAACATATTGAAGATAAACTACAATTGCCAACAACTGATTGCATGCGATTTGGCGCTGAAAAACTTATCAAAGCTATTCTATATTAATAACTCTATGCAATATCACATTGAACAGAAAATCTATAAACTAGCAAAGCCTTTTACCATTTCGCGTGGAACAAAAAAAAGCGCTGTAACTTTGCACCTTAAACTGTGCAGCGACCCACTTGCAAAAAGGCCAATCTATGCAACAGCTAGTTGCGTTCCATATTTACGCTATGGAGAAACATTAGAAAGTGTTAGCGCCCAAATTGATGAGGCATTAAAAGATATTGATTGTATGAATGATCCACGCAAAATGCGCGATTTTATTAATGCTAACATGCCAGCAGGTGCAGCTCGTAATGCAATTGATTGCGCATTATGGGATTTTGAAGCAAAGCTTACTAAAACCCGTGTATGGCAATTGGCTGAACTGCTCAAGCCAAAACCTCTTATTACTGCTTATACGCTTTCGCTTGCCTCTCCTCAAGAAATGGCCGCTGAAGCTAGGCAAAATAAAAAACGAAAGTTGTTAAAGTTAAAACTTGCAGGTGATAATCAAGATATTGCACGCGTATGCGCCGTGCATGAAGCAGCGCCCAATGCCCGATTGATTGTCGATGCAAACGAAGGAGCTAGCAAAGAACAACTCACCCATTTTAGCATATTGAAAGACTATGGCGTTGAAATGATTGAGCAACCTGTTAAAGCCGGATCTGACGCCCTTTTAGCAAATATAATATCAAGCGCAGTGCCAATGATATGCGCAGATGAATCCGCTCACACGCACCATGACCTTGAGGCATTGCGTCCATACTATGATGCCGTCAACCTAAAACTAGATAAAACTGGTGGACTTACTGAGGCTATCTGTTTTGCTAAGGTAGCCCAGGAAATGAACCTTCAGTTAATGGTTGGGTGCATGATGGCAAGTTCTCTTGCAATGGCTCCAGCATTCTTATTAGCAGCTCAAGCGATATGGATTGACCTTGACGGACCTCTTTTGCTGGCAGAAGACGATCCAGATGGTATCATTGAACGCAATGGACATATCCATATGTGCAAACCCAGCTTATGGGGATAATTTTTTGTATGAGCATTCAACTATATTAGCGCAATTGAAATATCTTGCTGTGTAATAGCCTCTCCTGCTTCAAGATCATGTAGCGCATACGCAGTCATCAATATTTTATAATATTTAGGAGCTAAACCATGCCCTGGTCTAATGCGCTTGATATTATCAGGTCTAAAAGGTTCTCCCTTTTTAATAGGTTTAACTGCATAAATTGAACGGCGAAACTGTATATTAACTTCTTCTGATTTCGTAGGCCTAAACATAGGCTTACCAATGGCTTTATATGCATCCGACACATCTTTGCAAAGCGCATTTAATTCACTTGGTTCTATCGAAAAATCTTTATCAGGTCCTCCATCATCTCGATTTAAAGTAAAATGTTTTTCAATGATTTTTACTCCAAAACCGACAGAAGTAATGGCAGCGACATTACTTTGTGTATGATCGGACAAGCCAACTTCGCAGTTAAATTGAGCCCGTAACATTGGGATAGTTAAAAGATTAACCTCATTTACAGGTGTTGGATAACCACTAATACAGTGCAATAAGGCGTATTCACTATCGCATGTTTTAACAATCTCCAATGCTTCTGCAATTTCATCAAGATTAGCCATACCAGTTGATAATAAAATTGGCTTTTTTGTGCGTCCAATTGTTTCAATCAAAGCAAGGTCTGTTAATTCAAAAGAAGCAACTTTATAAAAAGGCGTATTGAGTCTCTCTAATAGTTCAACTGCAGTTTCATCAAATGGAGTACTAATCATTGTAATAGAGATAGAGCGTGCAAAGTTAAACAATTCTTCATGCCACTCAAACGGTGTATGGGCCCAATCGTATAAATCCCATAAAGAATATCCACTCCATAGTCCTTGCGTAATTTGAAATTCAGGTTTGTTTGATTGGATTGTCATAGTATCAGCTGTATAAGTTTGCAGCTTAACACAATGTGCACCATTATCTTTTGCGCTCTTGATCATGGCTTTTGCGCGTTCTATATCACCATTATGATTACCAGAAAGCTCCGCTATGATATAGGGTTGTTTAAGATTTGAAAACATTACACCGTGCTCAAATGTTAAACTACTTCAAATTGTTTGCTTGATGTTTTGTAGTAGTAAAGCTGCCCTTTAGATAGTTTATACCATAAACCAGAGATAGATAATGTGCCATTTTCTACACTCTCTTTTACATAGGGGAAGCTAAGTAAGTTTTCAAGTGAGACAAGAATAGCTTGCTTTTCAAGAGCTTCAAGGCGCTCGGCATGATTTGCAATATGCTGAACTTTAGCATAAGCAGGCGACAATATTTCTACCCAATTGCTTATAAAATCTTTATTTGGATTTGCCACAACATGATTTTTTTGGCACAGGCTATCATAGTGAGCTACACCACCACAGCCAGAATGCCCAATTACTAAAATATGTTTTATTTTCAATGTTTTAACTGCAAATTCTATTGTGGAAGATGTGCAGCTATGCTGCATATCTTGCTTAGAATATACTGGTACTAAATTAGCAATATTGCGATGTACAAAAATTTCACCTGCTTTTTCACCAAAAATTTCACTAACAGGCAACCTACTATCACAACACGCTATCACCATAAAATCAGGATTTTGCCCATGCAATTCTAGATCGGTGTAGAGATTTTGCAATGATGGATACTTGTTACGCTTCCATTCTTGATAGCGCTCTAATAAATGATGATGTAATGGTGCATATTGTTCCATATTTCAGCCTCATTATATTGATTTGTTTACTCTGATTTATTTGTCCATAGGAGATAACAATAAACTTTATACATCATAATATATCAGCAAATATCAAAGTCTATTGACCAAAACGGTTTGCGTCTTTTAAATATATTTCTTCTTGATGTGTGTCCGTACGCCCTAATACTTTATTACGATGTGGAAACCTACCAAACTTTACAATTACTTCGTAATGCTCAATTGCATGCGGATTGTCTTGTTTATTTTTATCAATGGCTTTAAACAATTTAATTGATTCTTTTTGATCTTCTAATGATTCTGAATGCATAAATGGCATATAAAGAAAATGACAATACTCTTTTGGCATTTGTTGATCAAAACCTTTTGCAATTGCAGCTTTAGCTAAAGCAAGAGCATGCCCATCATAATGAAAAGCTCGTGTTTGCGTCCTAAATAAATTTCGTGCAAATTGATCTTGTCCTATTACACCTGCAAGAGCAATGTTCATATCTTTGCTTAACTGTTCAATTGGAGTTGCTAATAAGCAATCTGGCAAGTTTCCAAAACGTTGCGCAATTAAATGATCTGTTTGTTTATTTGCTTTAAACCAGTCTGCTGGTTTCAAATCAACAAACCAAAAATTAAGCACGTTCTTATACCAATTTTCTTCAATCTGACTATTTAACATCGCACATCTTTTAGAGCCTTGTATATGTTCATTGTCTGTTAACATTGCTTTAGTAATATCGTCTTGATACAACCAACTCGAACGATTAGCAAACAGGACTGTGCTATTTTTCAAGCCATGTTGCAGGTTTTGTAATACCTTCAGGAAGAGTTGTATGAATATTGCCTTTTGCCATGTCAATTTGTTCTTGCAACACTAATGCACCTGTAAGGTCTGCGTTTGAAAAATCTGCATTCAAAAGATCTGCTCGGCGAAAATCTGCATCCTGCAACTCCGCACTATCAAAAATAACCGAGCGCAAATTGGCTAAAGTAAAATCAACTTTTGTAGCTTTAACCCATTTCATATTAGCACCGGCAAGATTAGCACGCCTAAACTGGGCATCTCCTAATTGACCAGCACTAAAATCTGTACCAACAAAAATAGCATCTCGCATGTATGCATTTTTTAAGTTGATACTTTGGAAGCTAAATTTAGGAAAATATATCCGATCAAGCGAAACATTATTTGCGTTTAAAATTTCAAGTGCTCTATGTGCCCCTGACTCTGGGAATTGATCCATCAATATCAAACGATCTAAAAAAACATCGCCATCAATATATTCTTGGGGGTCATTATCGCTAAGTTTTGTATAAATTTTGGTGCATTCGGTTGCATTTGGACTGGTATGATAGATATTTTTTCCTCGATATGCTACTGCCAAGCAATCAACTAAAATACCAACTTGATTGATACGCACTCCATTATTACTGTTAATAACAACACCCCATGCAGATGTTAATGTCATCTCTTTGATGATATTTTCATGCTTTTTTAACTCATTGCTATAGTCATCTAGCCTATTTAAAATATACATTCCTCCAATAGCAAGCGCTGCTATGATAACACTTTTAAATGAATCAATTTCTTTTATTCTCTTTAGTATTTTAAAAAGCAAGAAAGATAAATAAGCTAAGAACATTATAGCCCGTTTTATTTTACTTACATTTTTAGGCTTATTAGCTTGTCCTATTGTTGGCGAGGCCAAATCAGAGCCTTTGGAAGATAGCTTTCTTTGTGATCTGTTATCTTTTCCTGTTTGTGGCGCTTGCTTGTCTTGGGTAGGCATGGGTGCTGGCATAGCTTGCCCTGCTTGTGGCGCTTGCTTGTCTTGGGTAGCCATGGGTGCTGGCATAGCTTGCCCTGCTTGTGGCACTTGCTCGTCTTGGGTCGCCATGGGTGCTGGCATAGCTTGCCCTGCTTGTGGCACTTGCTCGTCTTGGGTTGCCATGGGTGCTGGCATAGCTTGCCCTACTTGTGGCGCTTGTTCGTCTTGAGTCGCCATGGGTGCTGGCATAGCTTGCCCTGCTTGTGGCGCTTGTTCGTCTTGGGTCGCCATGGGTGCTGGCATAGCTTGCCCTGCTTGTGGCACTTGTTCGTCTTGGGTCGCCATGGGTGCTGGCATAGCTTGCCCTGCTTGTGGCACTTGCTCGTCTTGGGTCGCCATGGGTGCTGGCATAGCTTGCCCTGCTTGTGGCACTTGCTCATCTTGGGTAGGCATCATGGCCGCTGGCATAGGTTGCTCTGCTTGTGGCACTTCCTCGTCTTGGGTAGGCATGGCCACTGGCATAGCTTGCCCTGTTTGTGGCACTTGCTCATCTTCTACTCGAGGTGCCTGCACTTGCTGGCCTTGTACAGCCTGTCCATCTTGCGGCATTCCCGCATCTTGCTGCTTAGCATTGTCAGCGGTTAAACTATTATCCAATTTTTACCTGCCATTACTTATTTCACTAATATTTTTAATACTTTAATATTAATGTAAGTTTACTGCATTTTGTTACTCATTATTTGCATTTTTATCAAAAATAAATTTTATATCAAACAATAAGATCATATAAAAACATCGCTTACAAATCGCTTACAATGCATGTTAGTTTTTCTTTTGCATATCAGCTGGATCAATTCCAGCTACACAAACAGGTGCTTTCATAGCATCACGGCGAAATGGCTCGCCCAATTCTTGGTTTAAAATAACTTCAATAAAGGTTGTTTTTTTATTTTTTTGCTGGCTGTCGATTGCTTGTTGCAATTCCTGACTAAGTTGAGACATTGTTGTAACTTGTACGCCTTCTAACCCACAAGCTTTAGCAATTGCTGCATAAGAAACTCCAAGATCAAGCTCAGTGCCAACAAAATTATCATTATACCATAAGGTTGTATTGCGTTTTTCAGCACCCCATTGATAATTACGAAAAATAACCATTGTAATTGCTGGCCAATCATCACGCCCGCATGCTGTCATCTCATTCATCGATATGCCAAACGCACCATCTCCAGCAAAGCCAACCACAACATCATCGGGACATGCAATTTTTGCTCCGATAATAGATGGAAATCCATATCCACAAGGTCCAAACAATCCAGGAGCAAGATAGCGTCTGCTTTTTGAAAAAGTAGGATATGCATTGCCAATTGCACAGTTGTTGCCAATATCTGATGAAATAATAGCATCGTCAGGCAATACATTTTGTATGGCGCGCCACGCCATACGCGGCGACATATGATCAGGTTGGCGATTACGCACGCGCTCATTCCATGTAGTGCCGGGATCATCGTCTTCATGATCCATTGATGCAAGTTCTTGCAACCAGCGTGATTTTGTCCCAGCAATTTTTTGCTCACGTTCTGTGCGCGCGATATTGCCTGCATTTGATCCAAGTTTGTTTAAAATTGCAAGCGCTACTTTTTTAGCATCGCCTACAATACCAACTGCAACTTTTTTGGTTAAACCAATGCGCGATGGATTAATATCAACTTGTATAATTTTAGCATTTTGAGGCCAATAATCAATCCCATAACCAGGCAATGTTGAAAAGGGATTTAAGCGAGTGCCAAGACACAAAACTACATCAGCTTGCGCAATAAGCTGCATTGCTGCTTTTGACCCATTGTAACCAAGAGGTCCTGCAAAAAGTTTATGTGATCCCAAAAAAGCATCATTGTGTTGATAACCACAGCATACCGGTGCACTAAGCTTTTCAGCCAATTTTGCTGATGCATCAATGCCATCGCTAAGCACAACACCAGCCCCATTCAAAATAACTGGAAACTTTGCTTGCGTTAATAATTTAGCTGCCTCAGCAATCGCATCATTACCACCTACTGGTCGCTCGAAATCAAGAATTGCAGGCAATTCAATATCAACAACATGCGTCCAATAATCACGCGGGATATTAATTTGTGCAGGCCCAGAAGCCCTATATGCCTCCATGATAACGCGGTTTAGCACTTCTGCGATGCGCGTAGGGTCACGAACTTCTTCTTGATAAGCTACCATATCTTTAAATAATGCCATTTGCTCAACTTCTTGAAAACCACCTTGGCCTATCGTTTTATTCGCTGCTTGCGGGGTGACCAGCAATAGTGGTGTGTGGTTCCAATATGCAGTTTTCACTGCAGTTACAAAGTTTGTTATGCCAGGGCCATTTTGTGCAATCATCATCGACATAGAACCACTAACGCGTGTGTAGCCATCAGCTATATAGCCTGCGCTACACTCATGCGCGCAATCCCAAAACTTAATTCCAGCTTGAGGAAACAAATCAGAAACAGGCATCATCGCAGATCCAATAATACCAAAGGCATGCTCAATGCCATGCTTTTGCAAAACTTTAATAAAGGCTTCTTCTGTGGTCATTTTCATGAGCTATCTTCCTGTTATAATTGCGTTTATTGTTTTAATTTTTCTAGTTTACATTTTGTAATTCTATTATTAGTTTGTAGCATGGCCATCAATACTTAAATATTAGCTCATTTCCTCAAACAAGCAATATTGATGTAAAATTCAACCTTTTATTATTGCTGGCTTAATTCCTTTAGCAACAAGCATTGGGGCAATATGGCTTGGTAAATCTGCTACTGCCACATTTCCTGCTTCCAATGCAAGGCGTTTTGTTTGATAATCACCTTTTCCATTTGCAACAATAGCACCCGCATGACCCATTTTCTTGCCTGCTGGAGATACTTTCCCAGCAATGAATGCTATAACGGGTTTTGTCATTGTGCTTGCAAATTGTGCAGCTTCTTCTTCCATTGCGCCGCCAATTTCACCGCATATAATAACGGCTTTTGTTTTTTTATCCGCATTTAAAATTTTTAAAGCATCGCAAGTGCTAGTACCAATCATCGGATCACCGCCAATACCATAAAATACTGACTGCCCAAAGCCAGCTTGCACTAAATTTAAACAAACAAGTGTACCAAGGCTTCCTGATCGTGAAATAACACCAATATTTCCAGGTTGGAAGATGTTGCCATTAAAACCTGGCATGATGCCTACAAAACATTCTCCTGGTGTTACCAACCCTGCAGTATTAGGTCCTATGATTTGTGCATTATTTGCTTTTGCACAAGCATGCATTTCCATTACATCTTGTCCAGGGATATGCTCACTTAAGCAAACCAACAAAGGCACTCCTGAATCTAAGGCATCAATTGCTCCATCTTTAGCCGCCATTGGTGGCACAAACATAATTGACACGTCTATTTTATCTGCTTGGTGCTTTTGCGCTTCCATAACTGTTCCATAAACAGGCAAATCAAGATGCATAGTATTAGCTCTTTTGGGGTTTACTCCACCTACAATTTTTGTTCCATAGTCAATCATGGCTTGGCTCCAAAAACTGCCTTGTCTTCCAGTAATACCCTGTACTAATATATGATGGTTTTTACGTACTATCATGTTATCATACCATCCATATGATCTTTATTGGATTATTGCTATTAGACATTTGCAGCCTCTACTGCGCTTTTTACAGCATCATCGGTTAACTCAAAAGGTGTAATGCCTAATTGTTCAACAATCATTGCAACTGCTTCTTTTTCACCTGTTCCGTGTATTGTAAAATAAATTGGCAAATCACTTTTTAAGTCTTTCCAAGCATTAACTACTCCTTCTGCCATAACATCCGTACGCGCAAATGCTCCACAAAAATTTACCAAAACAGATTTGACCTTTTTATTTGCCAACACAATCTCAAGAGCATCTTTTGCTTTGGTGTATGATTCTCCACCAATTTCCATAAAATTAGCAGGCTTCCCACCGTAATACGCCACCATATCCATGGTTGACATGGTAAGTCCTGCACCATTGGCTAAAATTGCAACTGAACCATCAAGTTCGATATATTTAAGCCCTATATTGCTTGCTTTTTCTTCTAGAGTTGTCATTTTTGCATTTGATGCATGTGCAGCTAATTCAACATTGCGTGATGCTGCGCTATCATCAAGTGTTAGCTTGCAATCAAGGGCAATGACGTCACCTGCTTTGGTTATAACAAGTGGATTAATTTCTATCAATTCTACGTCATTACTACGATATATGTCATAAAGTTTGATAAGCACTTGGCATAATTTTTTGCGTGTATCGTGATTAATATCCAATTGTGCATATTGCAAATTTGCTTTTTCTATGATTGCTTCACAATCATGCATTGTTAATCCAGCACGGATTGATATCCTATGTTGATGCATAGCTTCTGGTTGTTCTAAGGCAAGAGCTTCTACATCCATACCACCAGCAAATGAAAATAATACCATAGGTGATTGACTGGCATAGTCATTGATAATAGCTGCATATAGCTCATAGGCAATCGGTATTTGTGCCTCAACCAATACAGACTCTACCTTCCAATCGTCAATTTCCATGCCCAAAATATTCTGTGCATGCTCCATTGCCTCATTTGGTGTTTGTGCAAGTTGAATACCCCCTGCTTTGCCGCGCTTACCGGTTGGCACTTGTGCTTTTATAACGCATGCTCCAATGGATTTGGCTGCTTTAGCTGCTTCTTCTGGAGTAAAAGCTAATTTACTAGCAGGCACCAAAATGCCTCCTTCAGTTAAAACAGACTTTGCTATATGTTCTTTAAAATCCATACTTTAATCCAGAGCTATTTGCCATATTTTTGCCAATGATCACCAAACAATTCCTCTTCACTTGGTTTGTCTTCATCAATCGTTGTAACTAGATAAGTAGTATTGATAAAATGTGTCCAGTTTAAATTATCGCTTATTGTATTACCAGCCCATGTGCCCCCACCCATTGATAACGTAAATGGCAAGCAATTATCAAAACCGCCGCCATTGCCAAATGTATGAGCTTGGTTAACTAGTACGCGTACCACATTTGTTTCACCGGCAAGTAAACGAGCATGCTCTATATTGCTAGTGTGGATGCCTACAGAATGTCCTAATCCTGTGACATTCAAAATATCGTTGCATATTTGTTTTGCTTCATTAAAGTTTTTTGCTTTATAGACCGTCAATATTAGCGACAATTTTTCATCAGCAAAAGAGTGCTTCCCTTCAACTTTAGTTTCTTCAACCAAAAAATATTTTGCTTGTGCCGCCTCATTACCTAAGTCCATTACCGAAGCTAAAACCGATGCATCTTTTGCAATAACATGACGGTTTAATGTACCATTTATCCAAAGGTTTTCACGTATTTTTTCTTTTTGATTATTATTACAACGATATCCTCCTGCACGCACTAGAGCATCCATTGCTTGCTCATAAACATCTTCAACAATCACCAATGCGTTTTCTGAAGAGCATGATGTCGCATTGTCAAATATTTTTGAACGTGTGATTTTTTGTGCGCTGTCATCAAGATTAGCTGTGCTATCAATAATAACGGGTACATTGCCCGCTCCAACACCAATTGCAACCGTACCAGATTGCATTGCACGTTTGACATTATTTTGTGACCCCGTAACCACACATAAATCACACTGGTTAATAAGCTCTTGAGTTAAATCTTTTGAAATTGGACCTTCCAAAACTTGTACAAGGTCTTGTGGTGCATTAATTTTTGCAAGTTCTTCGCGCATCAATGCAACAGTTTTATGTGTGGTTGCCGCCCCAGCTGGTGAGGGCGCAATAATTACTCCATTGCCACCCTTTAACGCCATCATGGCCTTATTAACTGGCGTAGCAGCAGGATTTGTCGAAGGGCAAATCGCACCTACAACTCCTACTGGCTTTGCGTACGTAACCAAACCACGCGCAGGTTCTTCTTTAATAATGCCAACGCTTTTAACACGCAATAAATCACGCAACGTACCAAAGGTTTTACGTGTATTTTTTGTAATTTTTGATTCAACATTTCCAAGTCCAGTATCTGCAACTGCCATTTCAGCAAGCAATTTGGCATTGGCGGGCTCATAAACGGACCATGCCAGTGCTGTTACAGCCTCATCAACGCGTTTCTGTATATGGTTTTCATATTGTTGCATCGCAACTTGAGCACGCTTGATTTGGCATGCCACGCTATCTTTGGGAGATATATCTTCTATTGGTGTCATTGTAATAAAATTATATGTTCTAAAGTGATGTGATTAAGGTTGTATAGCTTTTAAGATATTAAGATCACAAACAATCAAAATAATTGAATTTAATAACAATATTTATCTAGCATAAACCAATCATGCAACACCCTCGTTAACATTGGCGTTACTAAACTTATCGCTTACAAAACAAACTTACAACGCATTACTAGCAATAAGCTTTATGATTGAACGAGAGATTTATCTTCAATAAATCTCTCGTTCATATTTGCTTTAATATCTTAACTTTATTTTAAAGACCACTAAGTAAATCTTTAAGCGTCTTTTTGCGTTTTTCCCACATTTCCAGAACTTCTTTGCGGTTCATAATGTGCAATGGTGACCCACCTGCTTTCATATGTTTCTTTACGCGTTTATGCTCAAACATTCTTGGCATAACCTCAGCTAATTGATCAATAATAGCTTTCGGAGTTCCTTTTGGAACCATCACACCGCGGAAATTAACTGAGCTATTATCAACATCAAGATCTTGCTCTATAAGTGTTGGAACATCGGGCAAAAATGAATTGCGCTCGAGATCAGCTACACCAAGAATTTTTATATTGCCGGCTTCGCGTGCACGGAAAGCATCAGACAAGTTGTTGACTCCACCCATTACATTGCCTGCAATAACGTCCTTCATAGCTGCTGACCCACCGCCTTTAGTTGGAATGTATGCCATCTTAATATCGGCTGCTTTTTCAATTTGCAATGCAGCAATGTGGTGTCCAACAAGCAAACCTGCACCCGAAAATGTAAATTGCCCAGGGTTTTCTTTTGCAAATTCTACAACATCTTTCATTGAATTAAATGGACTGTCCTTGCCAACAATGAAAACCGCAGGATCTGCGCCCCAATTAGCAATTGGCTCAAAAGTATCCGTAGAATACTCAACCTCACCGCCTTTGTTGCTTTGTGCAATAAAATGCGGTACATTATAAGCACCAAGAGTGTAGCCATCTTTAGAGGCTTCAGTTGCAAACCAATTCCATCCAACTCGCCCTCCAGCGCCTGGTTTATTCAAAATAGCAATTGGCATACCAAGCATATCTTTATTGCCCGCAACCAATGTAACAATGCGCGCTTGAAAATCAGTCGCACCACCAGCGCCGTACGACACCATTAAAAGCAATGGTCTTTCTGGATACTCTGCCATTGCAACTGGTGCAAAACCAACCATAGCAGCAAACAAACTAGCTATTATTTTTTTAATCATGATTGTAACCCTCCATTATATTAATACAATATTATATCTTCAATTGCTCATTATAAGACTAGCGTTAAATCACCAGGATAAACTGAACACGACACAATACACAAACAAACTATAATGAGATTTTCAAAGCATGTAAACTTTTAATAATTTAAAACACTCAGCGAGTTTTACATTTTAAGTTGGAGTTTAACAACAGTCAATCGCGCTTTAATATTTAAAATATCAAAGCCAACATAACAATTGCACTAAATAAATCTATCAAACAACAAGCAAGCAGGCGTACATTGCAATAGTTAGCAAGTTATTTTGTTATAAAGGATTAAGGACGCTATCGCCATAAACTTTGATAAATCTCTATAGGAGTATATACTTTAAGCAACAAACCAAAAAGACCATACAATACACCCGTAAAACACACCGTAATGACAACACGTTTGATCCATACCAAAGGTTGTCGATGTGATGCTGGATCATACAGCGCAAGCAACGCTAGAAAACACAAAAAAGTTGCCGTATAAAACCCAAACGCTTTTGCACCATAAAACACATAAATTGCGCATACTGCAACACCTGGGGAAATATTTTTAACCATTGGAAGCGATAGTCCTTTGCCTACTTTTGATCGCCCTATCAATGCCTTAGCAAACGTCCATAGCGATAATAACACAATAAAAAATGAAATAAGCCTTGGAAACAAATAAGCCTCTGCTGGCTCTTGTGTATAACTTATCCAACCAATCCAAAGTCCAAGAATAGCAATACCAGCTGATACGCAAATATGAGCTGACTTACTTGCTTTTTCTATTGTCGGTTGCAAAGAGGTTTGTGATTTTTTTTGCTCACTCATGTTTGATCAACTTGCTTGCTTATTTGTTGCCAGAGGTAGTTTTAGTTATTTCCATCCAAATTGAATAGCCTATAGATAATACGATAATTGCAATTAAAAACATATTTAAAGGGCCCTTTAAAAAATAATAAAAATGTTGCCCTGTTGCTTTTGCTATTAGCGACCCTTGCGTAAAATTAGATTCAGCAATTGGGCCTAAAATTAAACCCAAAACTAACGGTGCAGCTGAAAACCCAAAGCGCTCTAAAAAATACATCACACTACCTAAGATTGCCATAATGTACACATCGTTAATTGAGTTTTGGACTGAATACGCACCAAACACGCAAAGGCATAAAATAATAGGCGCCATAATACTCTTTGGTACTTGAGCAACCCGCGCAGCAAAACTTGCTATATAAAGGCCAAAAACCAACATCAAAAATTGGCCAATTAACATTGCATTAATAAATGTCCATGCAACTTCTGGATGATTATCAAACAAGTCACTCCCTGGAAAAATACCATGGATAAGCAATCCTCCTAATAACACAGCAGCAGTAGGACTACCTGGTATGGAAAGCGTTAACAATGGCACTAATGAAGGTCCTACCATGGCATTATTAGCTGCTTCAGCTGAAATAACACCTTCGGGGTGACCTGTACCAAATTTTTTGGGTGTTTTTGAAAATTTCTTACTTTGATCATAAGCAATAAGCCCAGCAATTTGTCCACCTATTCCTGGAATTAAACCAATAATTGACCCAATGGCTGCGCCAATTCCTAGTGAGCGCTTATAGATTACAATTTCTTTCAATGCCTCTGAAAAAGGTTGCGCTGCTGTTTTAACGCGTTCAATAACCTTATGATAACGTCCATCGACAAACATTTCAATCACTTGTGGCATGGCAAATAAGCCTATCAATGCTGGGATAATATTAATCCCACCACTTAACGCTGGATGAAACACAAAACGCTTTGCGCCTAAAATATCATCAAAACCTACCGTTGCAAGCCAAAGCCCAATACATCCTGACAACAAACCTTTGACCGCCGATTTTGTATTAAGCGTTCCAATAATTGTAATACCAATAATAGCAAGCCAAAAAAGATGAGGAGGTCCTATTTGAAGTGCCCACTGAGCCAAAATTGGTGTTAAAAAAATCAACAAAAACACACCAAACACACCACCAATCGCCGAGGCAATAAATGATAATTGCAAGGCTCGTACACCTTGTCCATTTTTTGCCATCACATTGCCATCAATTGTGGTTGCAATATTGGCTGGTGCTCCTGGTATTTTTAATAAAATCGCACTAACTGCACCACCTGCCACTGTTGACGTATAGGTAGACCCAAGCAATATAAGTCCGTGCACAGGTTGTAAATGAAACGTAAACGGGATCAAAAGCGCCACCGCCATCGTTGGCGAAAGACCAGGTGTTGCACCCAAAATTAGCCCGCCAACAGTGCCACCTATCATCAACAGCATTGCAACGGGAGTAAAGACTTCTCCAAAATAATTTAAAAACTCAAAACCCATAATTTCAAACAACATCCAGTTTGACTTAAAAATATTTATCTAAAAATATCTATTATTGTCATACATAATTAACAACACCATATCCAACCCTATGCTTGCTAACTATAAGTTATTTAAAGCAACTTAACACTCATAAAGCACTACATTATCTTATTATATAAGATTTATATGATCCCATGCATAAGCTTATTTATATTAATTATTTTTAATTTATATTAATTGTCATTGCACTAAAAAACAAGCTTTCATCAGTTTATGTAATCTTATTTCAAACAATATCATCGCAAACATCTCTGTCAACGTCATACCAAATTAATCTAAAATTTTAAGCCAACCTACTTTTATAAATTTATCACAAACGAGTTGCGCAAGCGACATAGAGTGTATTGTTTTATATTAACATTTTAAAATAAATCATTGATAATATTGTAAATTATCAATGATTCAAAACAACCCTGCAAACTATGATGACAATGGCATGTTTTAACGATATACCCTCTCAAGATCAATGTACTCCATCTCAAGTTTTCGTTAATTGAAACTTGATTTTAAAAGCCAAATTTAATTGATCATTAAAAATGCACTGCACTTTACTCAAAAAAGGTTAAAGAAGTTTGTTAAAAATTAGCTAAATGTGTTTTTTTTTATACCCTCCTCTTGAAACTTTCAAAATACTACATACATATGAGTTACGCCTTGGGTGTGATCAATTTTTGAAGCTTGATACTTATATTTTAAGATCAAATTATATTGTGATTTTACAACGTCATTTTACAGCGTTGTTAATTGCAAAATACCATCTTAACAATATTTGTACTAGACAAGCTCTATCTTGATCCTTGATTTTTATTTTTTAATGCAAAACTGCAATGAACAGTTTTTGACAAATTAAAATGAAATGTTAGGCGTATAGTTCTTGAAGGCAAGTTTTAATATTAGTGATAATGCATTGCGCTTTAGCATATAAAACTGAGCCTTCCATGCAAAATGGTAATTCTGCCGGTTGCATGCAATATTAAAAAATAAACCAGCCAAGTACCAACTCATTGGTTATTGGCGCAATTTTAATGGAGAAAACTCGTGTCATTTAGACCTTTACATGATCGTTTGCTAGTTACGCGCGTAGAAGCTGAGCAAAAAACCTCTGGTGGCATTATCCTTCCAGATACCGCACAAGAAAAACCAATGGAAGGCGTTGTTACTGCAGTAGGAAATGGCTATGTCAACGATGAAGGCAAAGTTCGCCCTCTTGATGTTAAAACAGGTGACCGTATCATTTTTGGAAAATGGTCCGGGACTGAAATCAAAATTGATGGCAAAGAACATTTAATTATGAAAGAAAGTGACGTCATGGGTGTGTTAAGCTAAACAGCTTTAACGTAAACTTGGTAAGCTGAATTTAAAATTTATTACAATGTCTAATATAGAAAGAACATAACAAATGAGTGCAAAAGAACTTAAATTTTCTGTTGATGCGCGCAATAAAATCATCAACGGAGTAGATACATTAGCCAATGCAGTACGTGTTACATTGGGCCCAAAAGGCCGTAACGTGGTGCTTGATAAATCTTTTGGAGCGCCACGCATCACAAAAGATGGTGTTACAGTAGCCAAAGATATTGAACTTGCTGACAAGTTTGAAAACATGGGTGCCCAAATGGTGCGTGAAGTTGCATCTAGGACAAACGACACCGCAGGCGACGGCACAACCACTGCTACAGTACTCGCACAAGCCATCGTACGTGAAGGTATTAAATCGGTTGCTGCTGGCATGAACCCAATGGACCTCAAACGCGGAATCGACATTGCTGTTACTGCAATTGTTGGTGATATTGAAAAACGTTCTCAGAAAATTAAAACTTCTGATGAGGTTGCTCAAGTTGGTACAATTTCTGCCAATGGCGAAAGTGAAATCGGCAAGATGATTGCCAATGCAATGGAAAAAGTTGGTAATGAAGGCGTTATTACCGTTGAAGAAGCAAAAAGCCTTGAAACCGAATTAGACGTTGTTGAAGGTATGCAATTTGACCGTGGGTATTTGTCACCTTATTTTGTTACCAATTCTGAAAAAATGTCATGCGATCTTGAAAGTCCTTATATCTTATTACATGAGAAAAAACTTTCATCGCTTCAACCAATGCTTCCAATCCTTGAAAGCATCGTACAAGCAAGTCGCCCATTATTGATTATTGCAGAAGACATCGAAGGCGAAGCATTGGCCACTCTCGTAGTTAATAAATTACGCGGTGGATTAAAAGTTAGCGCAGTCAAAGCACCTGGTTTTGGTGATCGTCGTAAAGCTATGCTTGAAGATATTGCAACATTAACCGGTGGTGAAGTTATTTCAGAAGATCTTGGTATCAAACTGGAAAACGTTACCCTTGAAATGTTGGGCACAGCCAAAAATGTCCATATCAGCAAAGAAGAAACAACGATTGTTGATGGCGCTGGTGAAAAAGACCTTATTACGGGTCGGTGTGAGCAAATTCGTGCACAAATTGAAGAAACATCATCAGATTATGATCGTGAAAAACTTCAAGAACGTTTGGCTAAACTAGCAGGCGGTGTTGCTGTTATCCGTGTTGGCGGTGCAACTGAAGTTGAGGTGAAAGAACGCAAAGATCGCGTTGATGACGCTATGCATGCTACACGTGCTGCTGTTGAAGAAGGTATCGTGCCAGGTGGTGGCTCAGCTCTTTTATATGCCACAAAAGCACTCGATAATCTATCAAGTGCTAATAGCGACCAAAATGTAGGCATTGACATTGTACGCCGTGCACTTGTCTATCCTGCACGTCAAATTGCTGAAAATGCAGGCTTTGATGGTGCTGTTATTAGTGGCAAATTGCTTGAAAGCACTAAAGCAAATTGGGGATTTGATGCACAAGAAGGCGAGTACAAAGACCTTATTGCTGCTGGCATTATTGACCCTGCAAAAGTTGTTCGCACTGCGTTGCAAGATGCGGCATCAATTGCTGGTTTATTAATCACGACCGAAGTAATGATTGCCGACAAGCCAGAACCTAAACCAGCTGGTGGCGGCATGCCAGACGGTGGCATGGGCGGCATGGGCGGCATGGGCGGAATGGGCGGAATGGGCGGCATGATGTAAGCCACCCCTTTCCACTTTGCCATGCTAGGCATTTTAAAAGCAGCGCGTGAAAGACAATTTTACGCGCTGCTTTTTTATGACAACAAGCCAATTATCTTTTAAAACACTGGCTTTTGCTAAAGATAAACCATAACATATGCTAACCCATTAAAAGCCAAATTGAGCCTTTAAGACATTAAAATAAACAAAGCGAGCAATCATGCATTGCTAAAGCCAAGATGCCATAAGGACATGATAGAACTTAGCAATGGCTCAATCTTTGACAAGTCTTGTTGATAAGTTGCATGTTTTGATGATTGGAGATAAATTTAAAAACACCTTTATATCCATCATGCTTTTAATATGCTAAGCATGATCTTAATATATTGAAAAGCCTTCATTGCAGAAGTGATGTCAAAACCACCAGAATAAACTTTTATTAACCCAGCAACTCTAAAAGATCTTTTCCATGCCCGTTTCACACAATATTAGTCATGAGCTTGATATCCATTTTGTCCAACAGCAATTTCCTGCATTTGAAGAAAATATTTTGCATGCTCAATCATTATTTGAAAATGCTGGTGGCTCTTATGCTTGCAAGCAAACTATTGATGCATTGGTTTATTTTTATCGTAAAAATAAATTGCAACCCTATCATCCTCACAAAGCAGCCATGCGAGCTGGTGATGCAATGGACAGCTCTTACCAGCGTTGGGCACAAGCATTAGGCGTTAATGCCCAAGAAGTAAATTTTGGCCCATCAACCTCAGCAAACACTTATATGCTTGCACAAGCTTTTGCTCCTTTGCTTAGCCATGGCGATGAAATTATTGTAACGGTTGCTGACCATGAAGCCAATAGCGGCTCCATACGCCGCATGGCTCACGCCTTGGACCTTATAGTGCGTGAGTGGGATATTAACCCAACCACACAGCAACTTGAAACCGAAGGTCTTGCCAACTTACTTAATGAAAAAACCAAACTAGTTTGCATGCCCCATTGCAGCAATATTATTGGCCAGCAAAACCCTGTGACTGATTGGGTCAAGCTTATTAAAGGGCTACCACAAAACCCTTGGGTGATCATCGATGGTGTGAGCAATGCACCACATCATATTCCAGATGTTAATGCAATTGGATGCGATATCTATCTATTTAGCCTTTATAAAGTATATAGCGTTCATCAAGGCTTGATGGTAGTACGTGAGCCTTTAAACCACCGTCTTGCAAACCAAGGCCATTTTTTTAATGACACGCTTGCCCATTACCGCCTAACACCTGCTGGTGCTGATCACGCACAAGTAGCTGCATCCCAAGGTGTACTTGATTATATACTTGCTCTGTCAACACATCATGGCATGTTAGAAAGCCTAACATTGCGCGCGCATATAGATTATACCAATACACTTTGGCACCATCATGAAGCAAAATTACTTGCACCATTATTGGCATTTTTAAAACAAAAAAATGGGATCCGTATTATTGGTAGCCCCACCTTAGACTCCAGCAACAATTTAAGCCGCCATCCAACCATTAGCCTTGCACTAGCAAACCACTCCACACATGACATTGCAACAAAACTTGGCGAGCATGGCATTATGGCAGGTAACGGCCATTTTTATGCCCACAGGTTAATGGAGCGCCTTGGCATTGAACCTGACGAAGGCGTCTTGCGCCTTAGTATGGTACATTACAACACCATCAATGATGTTAATGCTGCTATCAAAGCAATAGATGCCTGCATTGCATAATGGCAACATCATTGCAATGAGCAAAATTATAAAGCAAAATCAATAAAAACTACCAAAGCTAATTAAACTTGTACAAATTTGACTTGCTAAGTGCGGCTTTCTTTATCGATCATGCAAGCGTTTTTGCTTTATAATGGCACAAGCTTGCCACATTACAGTTAAAGCATTTTGGCTTGCGCGCTAAACAAATGTAGCGTCCATGCAAAATTAGCCAATGATGGGCATGAAAAAGCCACTGCGCAGGAATGCGCTTTTCAAGCGCAATCTCAACCTCAAGTGGGTTTTTGCCAGGGGCAAGGCCCATGCGGTTAGCAATTCTAAATAAATGTGTATCGACTGCAATGGTTGGCTTTCCATAGGCCATATTTAAAACTACATTGGCTGTTTTGCGCCCTACCCCTGCTAGTTTTTCCAGAGCAATGCGATCATCAGGGACAATTGCTTGATGGTGCTCTATTAATTGCTGACTCAATCTTATAACATTTTTTGCTTTTGTTTTATAAAGGCCAATTGTGCGGATATGGTTGCGGAGATTTTCTTCGCCCAGTTCTAGCATTTGCTCAGGCGTTTGCACTTTTGCAAATAATGCTTTAGTTGCCAAATTAACTGAACGATCGGTTGCTTGGGCTGAGAGCACAACTGCCACTAATAAGGTATAAATATTACTGTGCTCAAGCTCACCTTTTGGGTGATTGTTATGTGCATGAAATATAGCAAACATTTGTGCAATTTCATCTTCACGCATTAAGCGCCTATATGCTTTTATTGGCGTTGCTTTCATACTATTATGTGCCCAATTTGATGATGTTTTAATGCATATGTTATACTTAAAACATTAAACCCTTTTTATTAGGTTAAAATAGCGCCAATTGCTATTTGCAACAAGTGTTATGCTTTTAAAAATTATAGTTTGAAAGCCAAATAGTATTTTACAATAACATTCACAACTTGCCCACAACTTTATTAAAGCAATATGCTATAACAATACGTAAGCTGCCATAGCAACGCCTTTAGTTGCTCTAGGCACTCAATTCCGAATATGCTATAACGGTTTAAACTTTGCCTATGCAATCTTAATAGTTGCTCTAGGCACTCAATTCCGAATATGCTATAACATTACTAACACCGCCAAACGAATTAACTGCGTTGCTCTAGGCACTCAATTCCGAATATGCTATAACGAATGGATGAAAGACAAATCCAGGATCACGGTTGCTCTAGGCACTCAATTCCGAATATGCTATAACGATACATGTGATTATATATTGCGTGCTGATGTTGCTCTAGGCACTCAATTCCGAATATGCTATAACTCAGATAATAGCACTAGTTACGGTGGCTCGTTGCTCTAGGCACTCAATTCCGAATATGCTATAACAGGCAACGGGTGTTGCTTTCCTTAAAGTTGGTTGCTCTAGGCACTCAATTCCGAATATGCTATAACATTTTATAAGTTTATATTAAATTCGCCTTAGTTGCTCTAGGCACTCAATTCCGAATATGCTATAACGACCCAGTAGAGGATTATAACAATGAATTGGTTGCTCTAGGCACTCAATTCCGAATATGCTATAACTAGAATACAATTATATTCTTCAAGTGCTAAGTTGCTCTAGGCACTCAATTCCGAATATGCTATAACTGTACTCACTTAGTTTTTTTTCGTAATAAGGTTGCTCTAGGCACTCAATTCCGAATATGCTATAACCAACATATGGATGAAATATCCGAGTATTTAGTTGCTCTAGGCACTCAATTCCGAATATGCTATAACTAGTGATGATAATTATTATATAACTGGGTAGTTGCTCTAGGCACTCAATTCCGAATATGCTATAACATTATCTTATGATGCTAAATTTGCGTTAGCGTTGCTCTAGGCACTCAATTCCGAATATGCTATAACATTTTAATAAAAAACATGAAATGCATCTAAAAGTTGCTCTAGGCACTCAATTCCGAATATGCTATAACACATTTGAAAGCGGTAAAAGAATGTCTAAGGTTGCTCTAGGCACTCAATTCCGAATATGCTATAATAAAGATAAAACAATTATTTATGCTCATAACGTTGCTCTAGGCACTCAATTCCGAATATGCTATAACAGGGATTGGATATATTGTTGAAAACACTCAAAAAAGTGCCAATTGTGCGGTACTAATTTCGTGTTTTTTGTGCTTGCCAAGATGAATAATTTGTCCAAATTGTTTGTCAGTAATGCGAATTATTTTAATATTTGCATATATAGGCGATGCATTAGCAAGCTTGCGCTCAATGGTGCTTGCTTGCTTTTTGCCTGTGCAATGTTTCATATACACTGAAAACTGCACCATTTCAAAACCTAAATCTAGCAAAGCATGCCTAAATTTGCTGGCTTTGACGCGTTCGTTTTTTGTTATTGTAGGTAGATCAAAAATTGCTATAATCCACAATAACCTATACCCACTTAACATTGTTTTAATAAAACCTCCAGCGCATCATCTGATAAAAGCTTAGCTGGCTTTACTGTTTTTGGATCCATCATATTTGCACATTCAAGGCATTTAAAAATATAATAGCAAAAATCATGCATATTTTTAAAAACAGCAGATACACCCCCAACCACATCAACATCAGCTGCTACCACTGATGCAAGTAAGCGCTTAGCTTGGGGATCAATATCTGTAATATTTTTTTGTACCATAGCATAAACAATTTGATCAATCATTGGCCGATATGGCTCTAGCAAATCATCCACCAAACAAAAAGGGTTGTTAGGGTTTTTATGATGCAGACCAAAACTTGGATGCAGTCCGCTTGCCAGTACTGCACGCAACATTGCACTACGTATGATGGTGTAGCCATAATTAAGCATAATATTGATCCCATCTGGCACAGCCAAATTAGGTGGGCGTATACGTCTAAAATCTTTTCCAAACAGGTTTTTCCAATAAAATTTGGCTGCTTGCGCCTCAATATTGCTTGGATCTCCTGATTTAACCTCTTTTGCCAACCTAAAAAGGCGCCCACCATCATATTTGCTAACACGCTCTAACAAGCCTGCCTGATTGCTAATTTTATGGTAAATAATCAATTGCCATAATTTGTTTTTAATCCCGCTTTTTGCATCAGCTTGCACTCGATAGCGCCTTGTTTGATCAAAATGCTGATGCACCGGTATTGCAATTGAACTTGGTAAATATTTGCTATTGCAAAAAATAATGGGTATGTTGCGTGTTGCGCATTCATTCATGACTGCGCTTGTTACGGTTGCACCTTGGGTTGTAATAATAACCGATAACACTTGGTCTAAATCAATGCGCCCCAACTCTTGGCTATGATCACGTACAACCAAAAAACCACGCTTTAAACTCATAAAACGTGATGTTGCGCTTATTTCAATAATGCGACTTGCCAATGACAACCTCACTAAATATTAGCAATGTTTTTAAAGTCATTTTGTAATTTATCTAAAATAATAAAATCATCCATGCATCACAAGACCTGACGGACTAACATGGAGTTTTTGAGCGCCTGCTTTTTGCAAACCCGAAGCGCTTATTGTTTTATATTTGAATGGATCATTGGATCGTGCTCTTGCATCTGCATTGGCTTGTGTATGTGGTACTAGATACAATGTTTCAGTGCTCATTTTTTGAATGTAGTAAATATTGTCGCTAAGTTTTTTATCATGCAAGACTAGCATGTCGTTTTTATATAACCGCATGCATTTTTTTGCTCTAGGATAGCGCTTGCGCCATCCAGCCACAAAACCATTTTGATTGGCATTAAAGGTTGAAACAATCTCAGACTCCCATTTTTGGGTATCAGGATTTTGATATACATCCATATATGCGTTAGAATCACCCTTGAGAGCCTTATAAATATTTCCTTGTTTATCTTTAATTGGAATAGTTTTTATCTCTTCAATAATACGCAATTTTTTAATGTTATGTTTACTGCACCAGCTCGCAACAACGTTTTTAGCATCATTTGTTGGTGCATCTTTTATTGCTTGCAACAAGCTGTTTTTAATAAATAAATCACGAATTTTTTTAATATCAGCAACACTTTTAAAACTATCTACTTCAACACGGTGCACAACAGCGCTTGCAACATTGCCTGCAATGTGGTTTTCTTTTTGTAATTGGTGCTTATCAACAAATCCATATGCAGTATCATTATGCAAGCCACCTTGGTGTTTTTTACGCCCCCGATGTGATACAACCATATTGCATAAATGCTGCTTTAACTCCTCTCTAAAACCAACCCAAGGCAAAGGCAAATCATTAATAAACCTCTTTTTATAGTCTTTATCAGCACGTGCCAATTGAGCAACTTTAGCAAGCATACTTTTAGAAGTAAGGCCAACCACTAGCGCATCAACAGCATGGTGGCGATGATCGTTCCTTGATTTTTGCTTTGTTATTGCTTGGTCGCTTTGCGTATTTACCTCATCATCATAAATGCCATTAAGTCCCCAGCGATGGCGTAATAAACTTGTTAATCTCCCTACAACAACCTGGATATCATTTGCCCTAACAAAAGTCGCAAGATATTGTCCCACATAACGACTAATATATCTTGTGTCATTTAGTTGGCGATCAAGAAAGTTATTTTCATCTCTAAATTGTTCCATCGCATCACTTTGAAAGCGCCTGTTTTTTGCTTTTGGAAGATTTTTGGCCCTATGGACAATATCTTGCCAAACATACCCTTCGGGTGAGTTTGCAAAAGCTTCATACGGGCTACGATTGTTTTTAAAACGATTGGCTTGGGTTGTGCATAAAGTTTTGTTTGCCATGCTATCATCAAGCGTTATAGAGCGCGGCAAGATATGCTCAACCTCAATTCTCGGTAGAAAAATATCTGCTCGTGCAATCATCTCTCCTGTAAATACGCATCGACGTTGCGTGGGATCTGGCGATAGCTCTTCCCATAATTGGTATTTTTGCCTATTTGCACGGCTGCTGCTTATGCCAAGCTCTTGCAGTTCTTGTCCAATTCGGGCGTTAGTTTTTTGATTGTCTGCTTGCTTTTTAACGATCATATCACGCGCAATTTTACCTTGTGGCAAATCTCTTGCAATTTCTAGCGTGATCTTGTCGGGTTTGCCATGCAATCTGGTAAGTTCATTTACAAGTGCCCTCAATTGATTTAGGGCAATGTGCACTGTTGGATTTGGGATAATTCCATAGCGAGCCTCATCATGATCATTGGTATCATTTGAGGCATTCAACACATGGCCTGGTAAGGCCTTAGCGTAATAATCAAGCCTATCAGCAAGTTCAATGCCTTTTCTATATTGATCATGGTTTTGAAAGCCTGCTTTTTCAACAGCATTGCTATAATCAAGATTTTGCTCAACCATTAATGGCATAATCTTTTCCATTGCATATCTAGATAAACTACCATAGCCTTTTACAAAAGATACATTAAGCAATTGCTCAATCATCTTACTATCATCAATGCCAAACAGCTCTTGCAGTTGTTTGCTAGCCTCATCATCTTCTAGTTGATCATCAAGCAATATCTCGACAAGATCATTTTGGTTTTGTGGGGTTTGTTCATCCCATTTATTGTTGCCCATTATTTTGCGCATGATATGGGCTGTTTTGTTGCCGTCTAAGTATTTGCGAGTTTCTGATTCAAGATTAAAATCTACATCATATTTTATAAAACCTTGCTTTTTAAGCATTTTGCGCATTGCAACAAAGGTAACTTTTTCTTTGTTTTCAAGCATTTTAGCCAATATGTCGCGCATCTTAGGGTTTTCAAGCACCAGATGTGCATGACCTGTTTCATCAAGCCAGCATAAATTGGCTAATTCTTGATATATCCTAAATTGTTGAAACAATGGTAGTGCTTTTGCAGCGCGCTCATGATTAGGTGCAAGCAAGCATTTTCCTACTTCTTGCGGCTTCAATTTACGTTGCATAAAAATAACTTTTTTAATTTTTTCTCCATTCGCTGGCGTATAAAGTTTAGCATTAAAGCTTGCCTGCTTTTTCCAGATTTTATCAAACTCATCCTCAAGCATTTGCCTTTCAGGATATAGCTCGTATAAATCTTTTTTTGTTGTACCATACCTTCTAGTGCGCACTTCTTGCCTTTTTTCATTTTTATTGGCAAGAAACTCTCCCAATGTACGTACTTTTTCTAACTTCAATTGCTTTTTAAGTTTATCAATAGAGTTTTTAACAATTGAGGTTTCATTGGTGCCTTGTGCAATGCGATTGCTTTTAAAACCACGTCTTTGATTTAAATGAAATAGCGCGCGCCCAATTTGATGTGGATCCAATTCATGATCAAGTGCATTTTTGCGTAGCTGATATGGGTTTTGAAAAGCAAGTGCTTGTCTTTTTTGCTCATCCGATGGCATCAAGCCTATTTCAACCAATGTTGCGATTAAATATTGCTGGCGTTGCAGCAATCGATCACGCCTTCTTCTGTGTGATCGTTTTTCACGCCGCGTTGCTTTTAAAGAACTATATGTTTTTGCATCACGTCCACTCGTAAAAATGCGTACCCCAGTGCGAAATATTTTGCAAGGCTTGCCATTAGTATCAAGGTTTAACAAACACCAGCCGATTGAATTTGTACCTAAATCAAGCCCTAGTAGATACCCAGACATTACACATCCTTCTCGTCTTATTTTCAAAACTTTATCCAACAATTGATCGTTATGAGTTTATGCTTTTAGTTAAAACAGTTAATCCCATATTAATTGCTCACCAGTGTAATAACCTAAGCAAACAAAGTAAAGAAACGAATAAAAATTATAAGCTTGTTGACTTGCCAATGCTATCTATTGTAAATATCAATAATAGCATATTCGAAATTGAGTGCCTACGGTTAACAAGTAGGTATCTACACCAATCGAGAAGGGATCGTTTCAGATCCCTTCTTTGTTTTAATATTATGATTTAATATTTCCATTATCTTAATTTTGCTTATTTTGTTGCATTGATTTTATGGATCTTATTTTGCTTTATCCATTATATCATGTGATTATTTTGCCGCTGCCTTATATTTTACAATGACGTTACAACTTTAAAAGCATAAATTAGTTTTAAAAGTTTGACGCGATGTAACAATCATCAACGCTGATTTTTTAAAGCTTTGCTTTTGTCAAAAGAACGCGCTCCTGCATAGCCTAAATAGCCAACGCCAAAAAGCGTCCACATAGCTTCCGGGATAGCCGCAAGCCATAATTGTGCCCCTTGTATCAAGGCTTGGGCGCCCTGCGGGTTTATTGCAAATAAAACACCCATTGGTATCGATGCTAATATCATAATATATACAACATACATAAATGCAGGACGCGCCCTGCTTGTCCACTTATCAGCGCTTTTTGCCTCAAAAATAATAGCCGATAATTGGGCTTGTGTTGTTTGCAATTTTCCTTGTTGCTCAAGGTGCATCAACTTTGCTTTGGCTTCAGCTTTTTCTTTTTCACTTTCAAATAAATTGTCAATTAGCTCACTACCTAATTTGATAGCTGCTGGTGCTAAAACTTGTAACATTATATGCAACTCCTTATTTTTGCTGCTATGCGTTTACTGCGCACGCCTACTTGGCGCGCCCATTTACTATTTAAGGCCTCGCTTGCTGCCTTTTCATAATTATTAGTTTGCAGTGCGCCCAGCATGTTTTTAAAACTGAGCAAACGATTGATCCCAAGATTAAAGCACATATTGGTCAGCGCCTCTTGTGCTTGTAATGGATAAAAATACCATCCTGCAATATTTTTATTAAGCTCTGCTTGCGCGATAGAGATATCTTTTTCAAAGCAGAAATACACCTCCTTCTTGTGTTATTGATAATTGAATTTGCTTAGTATCTAACAATTGCTTTAACTCATCACCTGTTAGACCTCTATCTTCAAGGTTACGCCCTACTCCAATTGTCCAAAAGCCAGCGCTGCATTGGTATGGTTTTTTGCGCATACCTTCATCTATTATTAATTGTTTTGTAATATCATTATCCATTGTCTTACTTTGCTGTAAAATTGTATATCGATTTTAAATATATATATGTTCAATTGATTGTTTTGGATTGATCTAAAATATTGATTTTTGGCCATCAGATTAAAATTGCTTTAACCAACGCCAAATGCACTTAGATTGCATCAAAAACGCTCAACATAGCTCTTGGTTTTTGGTTAATGCTTATCCATCATCTAGCAGGCTATTTTAGCTTGCTATTGTTAGGCCATTATACTTGCAAAGGTGGGCTTAATTTTTGTCCGTCTTGACCTCTAGTCAAAACAAAAATGGGTTGGATTAATCAAGCTTTAAAACATTAAGAGCAACTTTTTGTTTATAACATAATCTGTTTTTATAAAACGCTCGCACTCCATGGCACAATATATATCCAGCCAACATTAATCCTGCATAATCTTTTAATATAGATATCTCAAGTTTCTGTGCATTTGGGATGACTTGACAAATCATTTTATCCAACAGCCCAAATGCAAAAATACATAAGATTAGTTTTTGAAAACTTGTCAATTTGCATAATTTGTTTAACACAAAACCAATTATAACGAGCCCGGCAACACCATTAAAATAGAATGCTGGTGTAAACAAAATTGTGTTTATTTCATCCATGGTTATTTTTCTTTCTTTGTGTAAGCAAACAAGAATGCTTGCTTAAGATAAACTCTATCTACATGAAATGATGCTGATTAAACAAAAGTTAGACCCAAAATGTAAATAACCTTTTTAAATATTAGACACTCTGCATCTTCAAATAAATTTAAAGCGCAATGGGATCTCATTGCTGTTTCTCATTTACAAGATTTATTTAATGTTTAAGTTTTGTAAATAAAACATGCCCCATCCATTTTTATGGAGGCGGTTTCAACATCAAAATGAAACTTAAATATTGCCTCTTAAAAGCTATGACTTATGGGCTTAGATATTTGCCAAAATCACTCCAACAAACATTATCTCCATTTAATTAGATCATTCTGTTAGTGTTATTTTTTTTCAGTACGCTTGACAAGAGTATCAGCAAAACGTTGATCTCTTAAATCATCCACAACATATTTAATGTTTTGTGCAACTTCTTGAAGTGGTTCAACAATAGCCTTTGTTTGCTCTAAATGCTGTTCAGTAATGATGTCGACGGTTTTCTCATTGGCATGCTTGATGCCACGCATTTGCTCTACCATATCGACTTGGTTATTTGCTGTGCGTTTAGCGTCCTGTCTCCATGTTACAATAAAGACCGTTGCTGCAATCGCGGTTAAAATAACAGTCATAATTAATTCAATTGATACATCCAACATTAAATATCTCCTTTTTGTTTTTTAAAATTTTATAGTAAATTCAATTTATTTTTAATATTCAAAACATGCTTTGCTACTTTGGGGTTGGCATTGCCTATTTTGCATAAAATAGCTTTTTTGATTGTCTGATAGATTGCATGGTGCTTTTAATATTACATCTGTATATGAGTTAACGCCATGGTTATCCATGGCTTGGTTTTTTTTTAAAAGCCTTGATCCTATCAACCCTATTAGCAATATCGTGGCGTTTATTAAGCAAGTTAGTATGATGGGATTACTATCTCTTGTCTTAGTAATTCAACCATTGCTATATGTTATTGATTTCTCGTTTTAAAATGGCAAGAATAGTTGGTAATTGATTAGCAGTTGCAGTTTTAATATCAAGTAATGCTTTTGCTTCTATCCCATCAATCTTTCCTATTTTTGTTGCATGCATATTTGCTTTTGCAATGATTTTATCGGCTAATTCTGTTGCGGTTTCACTCTTACCGCGCAATGTAGCCTCTTGCTTTAAAATATCACTAAGATCAGTTGATGCATTGTCTGCTTTAACAAGCCTTGCAATTTCAGCCTTGCGCGACCAATTAGCTAATTTTGCAGCACTTGCAACACCAGATACAAGTAGCCTAGCATCATCTGAAAGTCTTTTAATTTTAGCTTCAATATCTGCTTTGGAAAAAATAGTCTTTAAATTTGTAATCATAACTATATCCTCTAATCAATTGTTCCACCAAGCCATGTGTAACCGCTAGATGCTGTTGTCCATATAACTTTGTATTTAAGTTGTGTACCAGTTTGTGTAGATAAATCTACTTTGCAACGCACAATATTATTGCCAAGATTTTTATATTCAGTTGCGTTTACAAAGTTTGCTCCATTATCTCTAGAACCTTGTACAGTTAAAGCATTGCCCCATTGGCTAGCATTAGCTAATCGCGCCCATATGTATAATAAATTTTGGGTTGGTGAAATTGTTTGGGTTGTTGATGTGTACGAACCACTAGATTGTATATTAGCCACAACCTCAAACTCACTTAAATGATACGTAACTGGTCCTGTATTAGACCTTACAATACCTTGTGATGGTCCAAGCCATATATATCTAAATCCATTTGTATTGGTAATAGACATCAAGTGACCTGTGCTACTAGCACCAGTAAAAACGTAATCTCCAAGAGATGTTGCGTCCGTTGCATGACCTAAAGAAGTGTTACCGCCAAAAACAGTAAATGTATTTGGCCCATCCCAAACAGATAGCCTAACACTACTAATTATAGCTGCATTGCCTAGATCATATCCTAAATAAGTACCACCTTTGCCGAAATATGTATCAACGGCATTTGTTGTTGTTATACCGTTGTTTACAACTGATAAACTACCATTGCCTGCTACAATTGATGAGTTGGTTGCTGCTGTTAGTGTTTGATAATTGATTGTACCAGTTCCTGATGAAGTACCCCTATCAGTTGTATCAGTAAAATATCCGTTTGAGGCAATAGCACCAGCAATTGCAGTGTCTAAGGTTAAATAATTACGTAACGCTAAATCTCTTGCGATAATATCAACTGCCCCAGAACCTGTTGAACCTATACCTGTCAATGCAGAACCATCAATTGCAGGCAGTGCGCCCGACAAATTAGCAGATGCTATATTGGTAATGGCAGAACCATTGCCAATAGGATAATCTCCATTTGCATCTCTTTGTACAATTTGATTGGCATTTAATCCTGTATCTATAAGAGCATTTGCTATTTTATTACCAGTTCCAACTACAACAATATCACCAGTACTTATGCCAGTAGACAACACTCTAGAGGATATTTTGCTTGTTGCATCTGTTTTTATAAATTTATTTGCTCCTGTGCCAGCATCAATTAAACTACTGTCGATCTTTCCACCAACTCCAACTTGCACCACTTGTCCTGCATTTGTACCTGCATCAACTGCAATTGTACCAGAATTTGTAATAGGACCACCAACCAACCCAGTACCAGTTGCAACGGCAGTCACAGTACCAGTGCCATAACCATTAGCGCCTTGTTGGGCTATTAATGACCAGTATGCTATATTAGTTGGCAATTCATTAGTATTGGCTTGAGTGCATATATAAGACGAGCCAGAGTGTTGTACTGCATCATTGACGCCATAGCTAGTTGTACTACTCCATATATTGCGCCATATAATGCTTGTACCATCAACTCCGTTTGTGCCATTAATTCCGTCTGTGCCATCCGTACCATTTAAACCATCGCCACCTTTAGAAGCGACTACATCCCAATATGTTGTATTAGGAGGTGTTTGGTTGGTATGGGCCAGCTTGCATCTATATGTGCTCCCGCTATGATAAACAATATCTGCAAATATGTAAGCAGTCGTGCTAGCCCAATTAGAACGCCATGTAAATTTTTCAACTTGGGCTTGGGTTCTATAAACCAAAGCCAAGCTTTCACTAACTCCCGCTGAAGTTGTGTATATTTGCGCCAAGCTCTCACTAACACCAGCCGCAATACTATATATTTGTGCTAAACTCTCACTAATTGCTGCAGATGTAGCGCTTGTTGCTGCATTAGTTTGACTAGTTTCTGCTGCCGTTTTTGCGGTTTCTGCTGCTGTGGCACTCAAGTTTGCTGCCGTTGTGATGCCGTTCAAGTTGTCATCACTCGTAGTGATGCTACCATCGCTTTTAAACATTAAACCTTTTCCAATAACTGGATCAGGAAAATCAAGCGATGCTGTAGCAGATGACGTTTCTGCTCTCTTTACAGAAAAGCTATGTTGACGCTCAATATCATCAATTGCAAGCGCTAATTTATCTAATATTAATTCAAGACTATCACTTGGTATAATACTGCCAGATATTAAGTCTAAGCTTTGGGTGTTATCTGTTTTGCGTACAATCACAACGCGCTCGCCAGTAGTTGGTGCTGTTGAGAGTGTAAGACTACCCCCATTGGCTACTCCAGAGCCTGTATAGCTAATAGGCGTTAAGATAGTTACTACATTAGTAGATGAAACTTTATAGACTACAATATCACTATTTTGTACAAACCTAAAAGGCACTGAGAATAACACTGTTGAGCCATTGCCATTATAACTTATTCTAGTTGCTTGTTTTGAATTTGTTGTCATCCTTTTACTTTCACAAGTTAAAAAAACCATCGTCTCTGCAAAGAAACCATGGTTTAGATTAATTAATCTTATTAGTTGTTTGATTTAATTAGTTAATATGCATAATGGCAATGCCAAAAATATCATTTTAGCATTGCACTTACATTCAATATTTTGCTAATGCTTTATCAGTAAGACTTTAAAAACCTGCATTCAACAAAGTATTACACCTATCTTTGCGCTTTTTGCTGCAAACTACCTCTTGATTTTAAGTTGTTATCAATAAACGGACCTCAACCTTGTTATCAATATGTTTGTAGTTGCGCTTTTTATAACGCGATAAGCAATGTTATTTAACTAAAATAATTGATTATTGCAGCCTTGCATCTCAAATAAATTTTAAACATCAGTAAACCTACTAACCAAGCCGCAAATAAAGCTTCAAAATGTGGCAAACTGCCAACCACACCACCAGCAAATCCTGCTGCCTTACCAGTCCATCCAAGTCTGCTGTTTTCAAGCAATTTTATCTCTTTATGTCTTTCATCTAAATTCTTTTTCAAATACTCAGCTCGCGCTTCTGACATGTCATCTCTATATTCAATGTCTTGGTGATAGTGTATACTTTCCTTCCAAGCCTCATAAGCTAATAATTTGCCAGCTTCACCTTGATCTGGATTGTCAACAAATTTACTTTGTGGTCTTGATCTTGCGCCATCAGATGGTATTGATTCAACCATAGGTCCTGACAGGTTATTATATGCATGGTTATTATACATGTAGCCAGTCGTGCCGAAGTCAAACAACTCGCCTACATTAATCTTAAAATGTTCCGAGTGTGGCGGCCTTTTTTACGCTTGCGGTTTAAGTCCATTCCAAATGGTAATAATTGTGTTGATTTCATATGCTTGACAATTCTAACTTAAATATATATGCCATTTTTATGCTTAATCCGTATTTTGTAATAGCTTGTATGATTGTTGGTTATTCTGTTGTCCTTTATTCAGCTAATAAAGAAGCAGAAGAGTTTATGAAAGCAAGTAGCAAAAGCAAAGCTTGGCTTGCTAAAACTGTTGTGCCTGCGCCTGTACCAAAAAATGTTGATCATAAAAAAGTTGTATATAAAGATGAGTTTGGTCCTGTTAGTTTTTATCCTTATGCTCCTAAGGATGTTTGGGTTAATGAAGATTATAAAAAGTTGAAATCTGGTGTTATTAAATTTCTGTTAGATGAATGTTCAAACTCTGTTTCTACTGAGCCTGATCAATTAGAGCCAATTATTGCTATATTAACATTGCGACAACGTAAACTTCGACCTCCATACAGTATTAAATGGTGCTTAGACCAAGGCATCGCACCTCCATATGACAAACAAATAAATCATTGAATTGTATCTTCTTTAATATCATTTGCATCGTGTGCATTGTTGTATAAGATCTTTTGAATATTGAACGCATCTTGAGCAATAACATTTGCTTGGTTTTGCATATCTTTTAAGCTGTTGGATATCTGCATGACTGTTGCAGCTTCTTCTTGTTCTTCTTGTTCCAATGCAAACTTGTTGGCTTCGTATTTTGCTATGTCATCCTTTAATGCCAATACTTGCTCTGCAATAGGCTCATCATAAGACCTAAACGGATTCAAACTATTCTCTTCATCGATAGTAGCTAAGCCTATTAAAGTGTTGGTGCTAACTATACCCAATTCTATATATTGGTCGTCTTCAAGAACAGAAACAAGGACTGAACCTTCATTGATATTATTAAATTCAGCATTCTCAATTAAATGTTTTTTATCTGGGTATAAATCAGCCCAAGCTTTTTTATAGCTTGATATAGCTTGGTATAGATAATCTTGGTCAACTGGACTTTTATAGATTATTTCTATATCATCTTTTTTTGAATCTATTTTTAAAAAATTATATTCTTGGAATAAGTCGTTAATAACTTCATTACTTGTATCTTCAATATCGTCTGTATTTTGATTTGCGATATTAATTTCTTGTAAAATAGTTTGAGTAACAGTTCTTTCAACCAAGTTTTGCATCTTTTTAGAAAAACCAAGCGCCCCTATAACTTTGCTAAATTGCTCATTGTCGGACATAGCCTGACGAACCGCGTTTTTGGTTGTTTGTGTGAACTTTCTGCCGCCATCTTTGCTATTATCTTGTATTGCAACACTATTAGCTAAACCATGAAAACCAAATTGTTTAATTAAAAAAGCATCTATTAAATGCTTAGGAGTTCCGCCTTTTTCAAGCTGGCTTAGAGAAATGTTGAGATATTTGTTTGCCTGTGTTGCCCCAGAGGTATGAAGACTGTCATACAAAATATTCAAAGCTGTCAAACCATTTGGAGCTGTGGTCACTTCGCTAACAATCATATTAGACGTTTTAGTATCAAAAAACGCTAGATTAGCTACACCTTGACCCTCCTGCAGCATTACATTTGCTTGAGGAGATAAAGGTATATCTGTACTATTTGCATATGCTTGGTAAGCAGATACAGGGTTTTCAGAAACGGCTTTATTAAATTGTCTTTGCGTTTTGGTTGCATGTGCTTGAGCTTTTTTCAAAGCTTGGTCTATTTGTTTTATAGCTTCTGGTTGTAGTTCATCGGGCAGGTCATTGACGCCAGCTTTTATTGTTTCTGTATCCTTTAGGTTTTCTGAAACTATACTCACAGTATGTTGTATCAAAATATTATTATTGTTTTGTTCAACTTGCTTAGAAAAAATTTGAGATTGTTTATATGCTTCTCTTTCAAGATGTTGCTCAACTAGCATCTGATTAGTTTGTGAAAGATTTGAATAGTTATCTATAAAGCTTTCATCATCAGATATTGCAGTTTTAATAAGGTCGTTAAATTCTTCTCCTGCTTGTGTTGGGTTATTTGTGTCAATTGTTGCTGTGTCAATTGTGTTGCTAATTCTGTCTGCTTCCAACATTATTTTATGCAGTTGTATTTTTTCTGCTATGTTTTTTTGTTTTTCTTCTTCTTGGAGTTGTTTGTTAAAAACAATTTGTTGAGCTTTTAAATTTCCATCTTCAATTAATGAAATATCTGCATGCTCTGGAACGTCTTTGCTAACGTCAAAGCTATTTACAACTTGCTCTAAAGATTGAGAGTTTGGTGTTTCATTAAACAAACTAACATCTCTATTGAACTTACTTAAGTTCTTGTTGATTTGGATTTCTGCTGCGCGGTCAATCTTTGCAGCTTCTCTGTTGTATAAATTACCAGCGATGTCCCCAAACGCGCCAACACCTTTAGCCAACGCATTATATGGGCTTGTTGGTATTTGAGTGTTAGCGTGTGGGACGCCTATACTGCGCCTATAAAATGGGTCTCTTGGCATAACTTAAAACCACTTAAAACGATCATTTGCATTTAAAAATGAATTTCCAAAACCACCACCAGCTTGCAAAACATTTGTACCGCCTTGATATAAAGCTTGCCTTGATGCATTTTTAAACTGGTCTTGCTCAAGCTTGCCTTGCAAGCCTAATCTAAATGCATCTTCTTCGTAGTTGGCAAGACCTTGCTGTTGGTTTTGCAATGGAGTACCTACATTTGGCGCTAAACCTAATGCTGCATATAATGCCTGCCCGCTTGATTGGGCTTGTGCGTGTTGCCTGCGCAAGTCATCTTCGCGCATTGCTTGAAGCTCACCAGCTTGCGCTTGCTGGCTTTTAATTGCCTTGCGTTGATCACGCGCACCCAAGGCAGACAATCCACCACCTAAAGCTTGAGCGCCTAGAACTGCTGCTGCTAAAAAATCTAATCCAAACATGCTTGTCATTCCTTTTGTAATATAAGGGGATGCTTATATGCACCCCCTTATACTTTTATTTTATTAAAACCAATTAAGCATTAACGTGTAATGCAACTAATGGAATGTTTTTGCGGTTGAAAACTCTATCCCAACTGGTGGCAACATCAAGGTTTGCTTCTGTTGGGTTGCCAATAGTAGCAGCCCCTGCCCATTGAAAACCCTTAGGATGCAAAATAAAGTGCCTACGTGATACGATAACATCAGCACCACCACCATTGCCTGCTTGTGGGTCTCGTTCAAACTCAATCGATGGCGTGTTAGATGGTGAGCCTTCACCCCAACCAAACAACCCATCACCGACAAGATAGCAAGTGTAATAAGCTGCTTTTGCACTAGCACCAGTAGTTGCAGCTGTAAATGGGCAATTATCATCAATAACAATACGCAATCCATTGGTATGCATCACACCGTTTTGATCAGTCATATTCATGCTTGTGTTTTTGTCGCTGTTAGCTTTAAACAGTGATGTTTGCAAAGCAGAATGCATAATAATGGTATTGACCTTATAGCGCATATCACCCAATGATTGTAAGGCGTCTGCAATATTGTCAACGCTAATTTTATTGCTAGCAGCAACCGTTGTACCAGTAGCAGCTTTATCAACAACCATATCACCAGAATCATTTGCAACATTGTCTTTAATCACACCTGAAAGCGTTTTATAAACGCGCCTGTTTAAAACTGGATTCCAATAATCCTCTGTCATTTTATTGGCGATAGCCTCCATAGCGTCATCTCCTGCTTTAAGGCTTGCATAATCCATTGTAGACCATGATTTAGCCACTAATTGGCGGATAGAGACTTGCTTTGCTGTTGCAATTTTATCGGTTGCAAGCTTATTGACTGGGTTATCATCAACGGGTGTTGGTTCTGCTGTTGAAAGAGGTGTCCAAAATGGCATCTGAAATGTAGTGCCTCCACCTGTTAACAAGCTTGATGCTTTTTCATCTGCTTGTACAATACCAGCATTCCAAAGTGCTGCGGTCTCAACCGTTTTTTCAGCCATATATTCTTGAAATATCTCGGGGACGATAATATCAGATATACGCACTGTATTTGTTATGTTCGTCATTTAATCTTCCTTTATGAAATTAATATATTTTAGATATTAGCCATTGGCATTTTGCCTATATGCTAGCATCTTGTCTGTTAAAGTTTGAGTTTTACCACCGCTTGGCATTGCGTATGTATTAACAAGTCCAAGGGGCTTAACCACCGCGTGATCTGCTTGTTGGTGTAGAGTTTCTGCCTCTACCGCCCCCGCCGGGCCCACCATATCTTGCCATATCCTCATTCCTTTAAAATAAATGTTAGTCTTCCATCATTGCGTAATGTTGAATTGGCTTAGCTTTTGGCTTTTGCTTGGCATAACGTAACATCATAACGCCATAGCGTGTTGCAGCCATCAAATCGTCAAACTCTTTAACAACCTTGCCGTTATCTCGGTGATAAAGCCTAAACTCTTCAAACCATTCTGTTAAATGTGCAAACACTTTCAAGCGTCCTGATTGCATGCGCTCTAACATATCCATCAAACCAGCCTCAACACTCACTCCAGCGTTATCGGGGTAGCATGCCTTATCGCCTAGCATGTTAAGACCATGTTCTAAATAATTGTCTTTTAAGGCTTGTCCACTTTGTTTGTCGTGTTGCAAACCATCATGTGGCCAAGCCCACGGCACCCAACTACCCCACATTTTTAACGTTGCAACATGCTCAATGAGTGTTGCTTGTGAGCGCTTATAGGCATGTGTTATATAAATAGTGTCACTATCTTTATCATAAGCCAACATAACGCCTGCGGTTGGGTGGTCCCAGCCAAAATCTATCCCACCTATTTGGTACCAGTGTGCTGCTATAGGAATTGCCTCGATTGCAATTGCATCATCTGACAACATAAAAATACGCCCCGAGCCAAGTACGGGTTCACCCATAGCGCGTGCCTTGCGCTCATGTGGTGGATAGCTTTCAATAATTGCTTTTGTTTGCTCTCGTGTATAAAGATAGCCCTGCCCCTTGCCGGTTACGTCTTCAATGGTGCATCTTGTTATGTGTTTTGTCATTGAACATACCAATCCAATGCTCACTGCTTAAGTAAGCAACGTTGCTTGGAGATTTGTCTTAATGTTGATTGAGTTTGGCTAGGCTTTTACAAACTTATTGATCAAATTGATAGGCATGCGCAAAAAGATGATACCCATACATTATCAATATGATCAAGATCATAACCTTTTATATGCAAGCAAAAGCCTATTGCTAAAACATTGGTCTGATCAGGTTATTGTTATTCCCAGTTAAAGTCTCTATAGCTTACGTACCCTTGGCTAAGGGCGCTTCTTGTCGTGAGCCATCTATATTCTGCAAATATAAAATTTGTCCAATAAACTTGTACTTCAGTATCAGTTTGATAGCGTCTTTTTGCAAAATCTTGACGAAAAAGATAATTAAAATACCTTTCTGCTTCTTCTAGAGATAAATCCATTATGCTTTCTATCAGCACAAACGGAACAGGAAACAATTTATCCCCACCACGCCTTAATAAGATATGGCTTGCAGGTGCATCTTTTTCTTCATGCTCAATACGCAAACAGCATCCATTTTCTTGCTTTGCTATTTGTTTAATGTGGATCGTTTGTGCACCTTTTTCAGGTGCCCAGTGTGTGTCTTGGTTTGTTGCAACAAATTCAAACAATACATGCTGAATATCATCAAATAAAAACACAGGAGCATCAGGGTCCGTGCCAATATTATTTCGTATATTAAAATGTGATAAGAGTATCTTTTTATTCATCACTAAAAATCGTCTATTTTTGATTTAATATTCACTAAACAAATCAATCACACAAGCATAATTAATGCCATCCATATAATGAATAAATAGTGATTTTTAAATTTATTACAATGAATTGCCAATTAATTAAACTCCCTTTTTTAAAAAACTTCTAACTACATTACTCATCCCCTTTAACGGTGTAAATGTCAAATAAACTATCCCATCTGTTGCATTAGTGCGTGTCAAGCCTTCTGTATAAATATCTTCATCAGGTTCTTCATCAAACCAAACTACATCAAGCGTTTGCCCTTGCCATTTTTCACGACCTTGATCATAGCTTTTAAATGTTAAAGACGAACTTCCTCCACTAATATGTTTTACAAGAATTGAATCAATCGCATCAGCAACACCACGGCGTAAACTTGTTTGTTCAAGTGTTTTATAGGGTATTGCGCCCATGCCCCATTGCTCGCGCTGTGATGGCTGTCCAATTAACAAGCGCTGTGGTCCATCTCTTGTCACTTCGCTTGTTTCAGAGGCAGCCCAGGCCCTTATTGCTTGTTCCATTCTTCTACCTCTCCACCAATTAGGATACAAACCCGTCAAATGGATTGCCATTTCAAAGGCTCCCGCCCATGTTTTTCCAAGTTGATTTCCAGCCATAAACAGGCGCTCACGATTATTGGCTCCAGCATGATGAAAATCAACTTGCTTAAGATGAGGCTTATACGCTTTTTGCACTTGGCCAAAAGTTGATAGCTCAAAGCCTTCCAACTTATTTTTATGCGCGCGCGTTTCAATCTCTTGTAATAAAGCCAAGTCGCTTTGCTGTAATCTCAAATTGTTTTTCAAGTTGTTCATCGCTTAATTGTTGTATCGTTTCACCCAAGCTGGTTTGTGATTTATCACCCCACTTTCTCGGATGTGTTTTGCTTGCAAGCCATTTGCGCGCATCAATTTGATGGCGCTTTTGATCTGACTTTATGTTAGGGTCATCAGCTATTGAAATAATTTGATCAACATAGAAATCTGCTTGAATTTCACGCGCAGTGCGATATTGTTCATTAAATTCTTTATCCTCTAATAACCAATTGAAAACCGTAGAATAGCTTGGCATATGCTCAATTTGGCAAATTTTAATCAACGACTCTCCATTGGATAATTTATTACAGATATCATTTTTAATTTTTTTGTTAAACTTTTTGGGCATGTAAACCTTCTAGTAGGACAAAATATCGATGGCTACCAAGATATAGGTGTGCCATAACATAGCTGTAGCATAGCGATGACTGCAACAATTTTGGATCAATCGTATGATGCTAATAGAGCACGCCATCATTGGAGTGTATACAAGTCAAATCATGACTTAATTGATTTGACATCATCAGTAACACCGCAGACTATCATCGATAAAATTGGCATCAATAAAATAAAATTAATTAATGATATTAAAACTATCACTATATCGCGCCCATTAGACAATGAGGATGCCAAGCAATGCTGACAATATAACTGAACAACATCACTCAAACATGGTTCATTGTAACTCAAATGTAATTTAACAAGCCTTGAAAGGCAATTTAATGGATGGTGAATATCATGAAACTACGCGCTTTAAACACTCAAGGTTGCTAGATAGTTAAACAAATCTACATACCAAAAACACACGTACCGCGATTATGTCGTTGTTTATAATAAAGTTGTTTCAAATGTACAAGCTTTTTTTTAAAAATTTATTTAACAACAGAAATATTTCATTTTGCAACTGCATCAATCTCAACATTATCAACTTAACGCCTATCGCCTACTTGCTGCAAATCATACCAAACATGCACTATAATATGCTTATGACAATATTTTATGATCGTTAAGTCTTTGGCTTATTTTTGTAAGGGCTTTTGTACGTTGCCTTTGCAAGGTACTACGGCACATTCCAAGATGCATGCATACTTCTTTCCAAGGTTTTTTAAATGCACGCATCCACAACAAATGACGATCGTTGACATCAAGCCACAACATCCACGTACTTACTACATCAATCATTGATATATCATGTGCGCTTGCTGTCAGTCTAAATGCTGATGGTGAAGGCATTGCACTAGCTATCTCTTTGTCTGACAGCACAATTTGCGGCCATACATTAAAATAACCTTGCACTTTTACTGGTGGCAATTTTTTTAATGTTACTGCTACATTGTCAATGGCATCAGCTACGTCTTCAGCTGTCCAATTTTGAATGTCGTCAACTGTATCGCTTGGCAAAGAATGTTGCATTATAAAACTCCATACTCACGCTGAACTGTCCTAATAACCGCGTTGCGCGGCTCGCTTGAGCGTATGCGCATAGTTTGGCCTTTACTTTTATAAAGTACGCATGTCAAAATGGTATCTTCTTCAATAGCGCTTGCGAACTTATCAAACCTTTGGGCACCACGGTTAAATCGTCTCATTTTACGCCACTTGATATTGTCGCAGCTAACTTCAAGCATTTCTGTGTTTGGCGCATCAACGGTTGCCTTTATATTAACAATACGCATTGGTTGGTGTGATGGATGTTGAATATCTCGTGTTGGTAAAACCTCAAGCACTGATGTGTAGGCATACCCTGCAACTATGTCGTTTGCTCCATGTGGCAACGCAATTAAGCCACCAGTAACAATTGTATTTTCTGGAATGGCTACTTTATCAAATAAGCCTGAAACCTCTTTGCCTTCCATATGCCCTAATCCACCAAAAACTATGCTTGTTGGTATATTTGTTGCGCTTTGCACTGCACAATCTACATAATGTGCATGACTATGTTCAAAATATTCTATTGTTCGCAATGTTATGCCATTAACTTGTCTGCTAACGCTAAGCCATAGTCTATCGCCATTTGTTCCAGGTGTAGCGGCTATGGCTTCAACTTTTCCATCACCACCCAATACGTGCTTTGACCAAGCAATAAGACCTTTATTTCTATCATAAGAAAGCAAGCGTAACGTACCATCTTCTAGCATGCACCAAATTTGCGAAGGGCTGCCAATATGTACGATATCAATAATATCGCTCGTAAGTTCATATTGTATATTAAGGTTTACGCTTAAATCACGATCATTGCCAAAATAAAATGCGACATCATACAATGCCCTTTTATATGCACCAACATGCACAATAGCAGATTGCAACCCTTGTGGTCTAATGTTTGCGCCTCCTGGTTCTATATCTCCTTTAATATCAAAGTTATCTGGTTTAATAATACCCTCAGAGCTTGTGCCGCTTAAACGCATTATATTTGACCTGGTTATGATCATTAAGGTGTTAATTTCTTGGATGACAGCTTTAATATCATTTGCTTGCTGCCCTTGCATTTTAAACTCCATTGCATCAGCTGCTAATGTGCCTGTTGTAAAATTTGTATGCTCGCCTGATTTTGAAAGCCAGACGGTTGTTGGCTCATTATTGCTTGAAGCTAAAACAAGCCTACCTGATACAAAGCCGATCACTCGTGGATAATTTGAAGCACCCCACGCAGCAGGCGCACCTGTAAAAACTATTGTTGCAGCGCTAAAAATATCACTACCTGTTCTATTAATTTGCATCGGCGCATGCTCGCCATGTATCAAATACAGCGCATCGCGTGAATATGCAAAACGTACAGCATCTAATTGATTTGATGTATAAGGCATTGCAATTTCTTGAGGGATCCCGCTTGTTCCAATTTGCCCATTGTTTGTCCAAAAACGCGCATACCCGTCACCAAGCTCTACAATAAAAGATTGTTTGTTATTATAAATCCATTCAAGCAACCTTACTTTATTATTATTTTTTGTATTGCCAGCAAACAGAGTGCCAGGTCGTTTTTGCAGCACACCACCTAAACCTTCAGCAACATAAAAATTGATACATTCTTTTAACGCTGTTTGCTCTGGTGCTGGATTAGATGGAGCCTTTTGATCTTTTGTTGATACAAGCCCTGTAAAAAAGGTTGCAATATTTTGTACTAATGTTTGCATTATTCATCCAGCCAACTTGACATTGGCTGGCCATGGCGTATCTGGCCTGCTTGATCGGCTTCAAAAGCTTTTGCCAATGCAATTTCATAATCACGCATTAACTTTACGCGCTCGCTTGATGATCCTGTGATAATCTCACAAAGTTCAACCGCAAGGCATAACCCCACAACATCAATTAAAATATCAGGCAAAGTAGACTCTTCAATATTATTGCTTATATAGTCAATATTGACATCGCCTGAAGAGCTCGCTTTACAACGGATCTCATTATTAAAAATAGCAACTTCACTTGTATTGTAAACATGCACAATGCGTATGCAATCTACTGGCTTATAAAACCACCTGTAAGTGTTGTCTTCTTTAGCGATTTGAGCCAGTGTACCAGAGTTTTTAATACCTGCGCGAAAAGGTTTTGCGGATAAAACTTTACTAATGCAATGGTCTATAGCTTTTTTAGCATCACCTGCAAAAGCCTCACCGCTGTCAAGCGATTGAATTTGTTCAACACCAAGTGCCCTGAAAGCTTTGTTTGTAATAGATAGTTTTATATTTTGTGTCATCATAATAAAAGGCATATATAGGTGTTTTTTTTGTTGTAAAAGTAAAAATTAACCTACAAAAATAAATAGCGATAAAATATAAATAACAATAGAGTAAGCACCTATTTCAATATCAAAATCGGTCTTTTAAATGCAATTTTGCATCTCTTATAAAACATGCTATGAAAGCCATTATTATCTTTTTATGAAAGACTTATTTTTTGTTATTTCAATAATATTTAATAACAGAACAAGCGCCTTTGCAATCATGCGATAATCATCCCATAAAACAAGCTCTATTATGCAAATTAATCCTACCAATATTGAAGGTGTTACTGTTATTGAAGCATCTTCCTACGAAGATAACCGCGGAAGTTTCACCCGCTGGTTTTGCCCACAAATATTGCAAAGCATATGGCAAAATCGACAAATTGCACAAATTAACCACTCTGTTAATAAAAACGCCCGTACGCTCCGTGGGTTGCATTTCCAATATGCACCACATCAAGAAGCAAAGCTAGTACGATGCATCAAGGGACGAGTTTGGGATATTGCGATTGATTTACGCAAAGGTTCAAACACTTTCCTACAATGGTATGGTCAAGAATTAACTCCACAAAACAAAAAAATGATTATGATCCCTGAGGGATTTGCGCATGGCTTTCAAACACTTGAAGACAACAGCGAACTTTTATACATCCACAGCGCATTTTATGATCCATCTCATGAAAGCGGCCTTCGCTTTGACGATCCATCGCTTGGCATCACTTGGCCTTTTCCAGCAGCACATATGTCAGAGCGCGACAGAAAATTTGCTTTAATTGAGCCTAGTTTCATTGGCTTGTAAGACAAGTTCCCTTTGCAACAACAGCATCACATTGTGCTGCTTTGATTGTAGCTTGCTCATATTTTATTTTTCGTACTTGCCAGCCATCTTCTGTATGTTTTGCGCTATTACGCGCTGTCTTTTGCATTGGCAAAGATTGCGCAAAGGCAGTGTCTTATATATTGCTTCTTTTATTGTGTAATCAACCCGTCTAATTCGTTTGACATATTCAAGATTGACTAAGTGAATGCTCTCTTAATTCTGCAACCCATGATACTGGCTTGGGTTGTTTTTTATTTTTAGTACTATCTACGGATGCAACTTTTGTTGTTTTAAAATGGATTGGAACTGTCACAGCCACAGAATTTGCTTGTTGTTTAGGCAATAATTTTTTATTTTTATTTGTTGTAAACTTGCTGCCCTTTGTCCACTCAACATTAATAAAATAATAATGATTAACGCTTTTTTTTGTGTGCTTTCTTTGTTTTAACTCCCACCAAATGACGCCTTTTATACGTAATATCTGTAATGCGTTGCACACAGAATTTATACAGATCTTACAAGTTTGTGATATTAATAAAAGAGATGGAAAGCATTCTCCATTTTTTTTATTTGCAAAATCCATCAAAACAAGGGCTACAAGCTTTGCTTTGCTGTTTAACGTATCGTGTTGGATAATATTACGGTTAAATTCTATTGGAGTCATTGGCTTCCTTTCAAATTAATTTTGTTATCCTCATGGGCAGTTATTTATCTTGATCGCTTTTAAAAATAAAAATCAATTATGCAAATTTTTGATTGAATAAATTAAAAACCAACTTCTGGATTTTGACCTTACGTTTTAAGTGGCTATCAAAAGCTTGAAAGACACTGTTTTAATTTCTAATATCAAGATGTTTATGCCCTCAAGTTTGATAATCTTAAATGTTGAAGTTTACTTGTGTTGATCGTGATGAATTTATACCAACCACGATAAAATCGTACTAGCAACTACAAGACTGCTTAAAATAAACGCCATGATTTGTATGTACATTTTCTTATCTCCTCGGGATCTGTTATATAAGCAGTGTCGTAATGTTTGCGACAATATGACTTTCCCAGTACAACTTTTTTGCTACAGAAATGGAACCCCTTTTCACCTGGTTCACCAATAGGCCATTGGCACTCTCGTACAGTACCGTGTAAAGCATATGGTGCTAGTCGTATTACGCCATTACTAGAGCGCGATACTTCCTCCAAGTTTAGTCTTTTTACTTTACCGACAATTGAGCTGCGCGATAAATTGCCTAGTTTCTTGCCAATTTCAGTTGCTGTATAGCCTTTTTTCCATAGCTTTCTAAGTTTGGTTACTCTTTCCTCTGGCCAATATTCATATTTTTTGTCTAATGCCGGCATTTTTTCTCTCTCCCTCTTGTTATTATTACGTTTTCCCCATAGTCCTCTCCATAAATTTTACTTCGTCTATAGATACTTTTTCCTTTCATTTGATCTTTATTGATCACTAGATTGGCATTCAAATTGCATTTTGGCATAGTAATTAATATTGTTATTTTATTTTTATTTTTATAAATAAATACATATTTTTAGTTTCAATTTAGCATTAAATAAATTAAATAGTTATTTTTATTATTTTAATAACGATATTCTTTATTGTCAACTTTTATATATCACGCTAGATAACATCATGAAAAAAAATGAATATTACGCTGAAAAGCTTGCTGAGATGCGCAAAAACAAGAAACTAACCCAAGAACAACTTGGACAATTGGTTGGCGTTAGTAAACAATCTGTATACGCGCGCGAAAAGGGTAAAATATTAATTGATCTTCATTATCTAAAAGGCTGTGCAAAAGTTCTAGATTTCAGCGTTGATGCATTTTTACAAACTCAAATTGCCAATCCAAGCACACAAGATGCCATCAACATACCTGTCTATGACATTGAAGTAGCAGCAGGCAGTGGTATTTCTCTTGACAGCGTCAGTCCTGATTGGAACGCAACTATATCTTCACGGATTTTAGAAAACATTCCTACTGGCAAAAATAGGCTTGCTATTATTTTTGCGCGAGGTGACAGTATGGAGCCAGTGATTAAAGATGGTGCCATGTTAATGGTAAAGCGTGAGCATTCTATTAAGGTTGATGGCGTTTATGTTTTTACATATTTAGGTGACACGCATGTAAAACGCTTGCAATTTCATGGAGGGAGCATCCGTGTTATTTCTGATAATAGCAATTATAACCCATACGATATTACTACAGACGACTGTCATATCTATGGTCGTGTTGTATGGGTCGGACAAAAAATGTACTAGGCAATGCTTTTACATTATTTAGTTGCTCCATTGAGCTTGTGGCCATTTACCTATCATTTACCCGCTGGTTGATAAAACTAATCAACTTACCAATTAAGTTGTCCTTCAAACTGATCTATTTTTACTACCTTTATGCATCATAATAGTTTGCTTGAAAAGCATGCATTATCGTAATTATCTATGCTGAATTGGTAGAAATGCCTTTGTTAGTAATTTTTTTTGTTATTATATTTGACAAATAAAAAAAATATTTACTATACACCGCACACAACGCTCAAAAAATTTACGCATATAGCAAGCCAAACAAAGGTCGATTTATTTTTTAGTATGTTTGATAGACCGATAAAGAAAGCCCCCTAGCAATGACATTCATATCGTTAACTGCCACGACAGTCTCAACAATATGTCCAGTTTTTTGTACTTATGATGAGCATTACTCTTCTCATTTTCCATACGGTATTGGTGATCATGAAATTGAGATATCGTTTCATGCAGATAAGCATTTTGAATATATGGATAGCGCCCCGGAATATAGCAATATCAATATTGTACAAATCATGGTTGATGGAGTTCATTTTATTGAAATTGATGAGCTTGAACGCATTACTCAAAACGATGATATCATTAATTATTTGCTGCAAAATCTAGAAGAGTATTAAAAACTATGTCATATTAAACATCAAATCTTTATCCTTATTAGATAATGCATCGATGCTGTAATCCAACATGAACGCGATATTTTAAACAAAACAATAAATATCGGTTTTAACATTGCTTATATTTTATTTCTTTTTCAATAACCTGTTGGATTTTTAAATAATAATCTCATTAGACTTTTAAGTACAAATTGTTCAATTAACACGAACATTTGATATACTCATCAAACTTTATCTGCCATACTTTACATACGCACTATATTTGTTGTAAACAATACATCAAATACTGCCAAACCGTAGTCAAATTTAGAACAACCTTTAACTTAATATATCCTTATGGCTAATCCTATTCATTTTAGAAAAGCGTTGACTGGAGAGCGTAATTTAAGAGAGTTTGACCTTTCTGAAGCTGATTTACGAGGTGTTGATTTGCAATGGAGTGATCTACGAAAGGCTAATTTAAGCAAAGCTAATTTAAGTAGAGCTAACTTGCAAGGCGCTGATTTACTTAATAGTAATTTAACCGGAGCAAATTTGTTTTTAGCTAATTTACAAGGTGCATATTTACCAAATGCAAATTTTAGCAAAGCAAACTTACAAGGCGCCAAATTTCAAGAATCTGATCTGACAATGGCCATTCTATTTGGTGCATCTATACAAAAAGCAGCATTTGATAATGCTGATATTTCTGAGGCCGACTTTCGCAACGTTATTGGTATTACTGTTGCTCAAGTTAGAATTGCAAAAGGTTGGACAAGTGCTTATTACGACCAAAATTTAGCAAATGTTCTACGCATTAAACATAAGGTTCCAAGCCATCAAGTAATAGATGCCAGACAGACTCTTCTTGAAGAAATATCAAAGAAACATAATGTAAGCGAACAGCAAGCTCAAAATAAAATTGATGACGTTGCTCGTACACGCAAAAGCACATTGGAAAGTCTTAAACAAAGCTCTACAGTGCTTGCACTGGTTAATGCACACCTTGATGATTTTTATATTCCATCAGATAGTAGTCAACAAAAAATACAGTTGCAAAAAACTTATCAGCTGTTAAAATCTCTTAGTGTTGAAACAACAAATTTAAGCAATACCATCCATGCATTACAAAATATGGATAAAAGTTAATTTTTTTGATTGGGTAAGGCTCCCAACAAACAAATTGAAGATTTGTCGACTAATCTATACTAAAAGTTAACGCGCACAAAAAACAAACCACGATTGCGCACCCATTGTTTCTTTTCTGGGCGCGAATTAAACCTAATATGTTTTTTGTTTTGTTTCAATTGTGCTTTGACATTTGCATCATCATAAAAAAACAAATGCGAAGCCGCGCGCACTGATTTTGTTTTTTCTCCATCATAGACAAAACCATTGCTTTCAAACATCTTTATCCAATATTCTTCTGTTTGCTCATTAACATGTCCAACCCCTCCCCATCCAGGAGGCGCACCAGTTAATATAACATTAGAGCATTTTTTGAAATCTTGCATAAAGTTGTCAATATACTCTTCTTCTACATGCTCAACAAATTCAACACTAAGTCCAATATCAAAAGGACCTATCAGATTGCTGCTTCCTTCGCGATAATCCACTGTATGAAAATATTCATCCGTTGGCAAATTTTCATTGTCAATGTCAATCCCAAACGAACTAAGGCCGGACAAACGAGCAAATTGTACGTTCCCACCCAAACCACATCCAATATCCAGTAATGTCTTAATTTGATATTCTTTTACTAAAAATTGAAGCAAGCCAATATCAGCTGTTTTAATCCCTGCATGCTGTTTTAACATTGACGTCATTATTGTCTCTTTAAATCAAGCTATTGGCATTTTTATTATTGTTTTGCTTATAAAATTAATTTAACTTAATTAACGCTAAATTGTAAAGCAAGCAATTATTTTTTTTGAAATAAACAAATCTACCATCAAGCATCTATACTCAAAAATTCGTTACTTTTGTGCTGCACGCGCCAATACAATATTTAGATTTTTTTGTATTTGCAAAGAGTGCGGATGATCTTTTCCAAACTTTGACAAATATATATCAAGTGATCGTTTTAAAAGCTGCGCTGCTCTTGCATAATTGCGCTGATAACTATACAGGCTTGCTAAATTATTAATAGTTACAGCAACATTTGGATGTTCTTTTCCAAATGCTTTTTCTTTTGCTTGTATAGCGCTTTGATAATGCTTTGCTGCAGCTGCATAATTACCATTTTGTCGATATAAACGACCCATGCTTGCCAAGATTGTTCCAATATCTGGATGGTCAGATCCTAACGCTTTTTCTTTTGCGCTAAGTCCTTTTCTGTATAAATCTAGCGCTTTTGTAAACTCCCCATGGCGGTGGTATATGTTAGCTAAATTAACCAAGATAGATCCAACATCGGCTTGGTCTGGCGTTGATGATTGCTCTTTTATTTCTAATGCGCGTTCAAAAAATTGTACTGCGTTGCTGTCTTGTTCTTGTGCAATTGATAAATGGGCAAGATCAACCAATATGTCACTTGTATCAGGTGGCGTTATGACAGATTGTGTTTTGCGTATTTCTAGGGCAAGTTCAAAAAGCTCTTTAGCATTTGTATATTGTCCTTTACTTTGGTGGACTTGTGCACGACTTACTAATGATGGCACAACATCAAATGATGTCTTGCCTAGCGTTTTTTCTTGCATATTGATAGAAATATCCAAAATTTCTGCTGCTTTATCATGTTGCCCTTGCGCTTGATATAATTGTCCTAGCTTGGTTAATGTTTTTGCAATGGCAGCATCGGGTGTTGCTGGCAAGTTCTGTTGGTGTGATAGAGCTTGTTTATAAAGTACTTCTGCTTGTTCATACTGTCCTTCATCTTTATGCAATTGTCCTAAATTAAGCAAGGGAGACACAGCATCTTGCGCTACAATCTGTTTTGTATCTTTTGCTGTAATTTGTCCAGCTGTTTGTCCAGCTGTTACACCGGTTTGTTGCATTGCAAGTTTTTGAGCTTGGGGAGCATTTTTTCGTATAGAAATTGCTCGTTGATAAACAGGTTTTGCTTTTTCATATTGTTTTTGCTCTTGATATAATTGTCCTAATTTATCCAATGTTGGAGCAAGTTCAAGATGGGCACTTCCGAGAGTTTTTTCTTGGATAGACAAAGCTTGATTAAATAATTGCTCGGCTTGTGTATACTGCCCTTGTGCTTGATGCGTTAGGCCCATATCAATCAATACTGGTACAATATCAGGATGCGTTTCTCCAAGTGTTTGCCGTTTTATACTTAGGGCGCGCTTATAAGAAGCTTCCGCTTTTGCGTATTGACCTTGTTCATAATAAAGGCGTCCTAAATCACTTAAAATGGGAGCAAGCTCTTCATGCTGTTGAGTGTTTAGTCTTTTTTCTTCTAGCAACAGAGCGCGTGTGTAAAGTGGTTCTGCGTTGGAGTACTCACCTTGCTTATGATAAGATCGCGCTAAATTAAGTAACAATGGTGTAATATCTTCTGGCTTTGCTTGTGCTTTTTCTTGCAGACTTAAAGCCTGCTTAAGCGATGGTATTGCTTGAGCATATTGACCTGAATTAATTGCTGCCAATCCAAATTGTTTTAAATACTCAACACTTTGAGGCTCTTCTTTTAAGGCTTGTTTATAATATTCATATGTGCCTGTGGATGTTTTAGGCTGCGTAGTTTCTGCTGGCAGACTTACTGATGTGTTATTAGATTGTTGCTCTTGGGCTTGTTTAACAAGATTGGCATTTTGACTGCCTTCTTTTATAATGGTTTTTAATGGTTGGGTTTCAGTTTTATTTTCTTGCTTTTTTTGTACATCTGCAAGTGTTTGAACAAGCTCTTTTGTTTCTTCTTGCTGTTCATTAACAATATTGGTCAGATTTTCACTATCCTCGTCAATGATAGCTTGTATCTGATCTTTTGGTTTTTGATTGCTAGTTAACCTCTGCAGCCCAACAAAATCGTCTGCATTTATTTTTTCGCGCGCGCGTTCAATAATTTCTTCATTATCAAGAACATTATCTGCAACTTCTTGTAGCCTTGAGCTTGTTTGCGCCAGTTTTTGCTGTGTGCTAGTATAAGTTTGTTCAATAATTTGCAAGCCACTTTGAGCAGTTTGCGCAAAGCTGCTAAACCAAACTCCAAAGCTTTCATCGTCTTCTTGTTGTTCTACTTCTTCGCGTTCCTTAATATTAGCAAATAGTTTTTTGCGGTTCTGCTCAACCGAAAATTGCAATTTTTCAATCGTACGTTGTGGGTTGATTTGCTTTTCATTGCTAAGTTTTATTAAACCTAAGACAAGTGGAATAAATATTACCCCACTTACAATTAATTTCCATAAAACTGGAAGGTCTAGAAACCACTTCCTTGATTTCTTGCCAGAGCGTTTTAGTAAACTCCACGCTAATCCAGTTACAACAATTGCTCCAAGTGACGTTTCCAAAAGGTTAAGGTTAGCAAGCCATTCAATCGCCACACCCATAGCGTTGGTTAATGCTGCTATGATATCGTCTAATGTGCTGTTTAATGTATTTCTTAAATCATCGTCAATCATCGATTGTCTTGCTAACCTCCTGCTTTATCTTCAAGCCAAACTTAATGATACCAGAAGGTAAGCAATTACAACGCCAAAAGATATCAAGAGCACCTCAAATAAAACATCCATTAAAAAATTTATTTACAAAAAAGAACAAGCGCTGATTACTAGCATCATCACAATGTTGGCTATGTTTTTGCTAACACAGTTTAATATGATACAAAAAACTACTCTAATTATCTTTTTTTTCCTTGGCTTAAGTGTTTTAACCTTTGCACATAGCGGGCGTACCAGCAGCACTGGATGCCATAACCAACAAGCATCAAACACTCGCCATTGCCATACCAATATGCAAATGAGCAATCAAATCATTCGCGCCAGTCTAACAGACCAAATTCGCGTTATTGACGGCGACAGTTTCACATTCAAGCACATCAAAATACGATTGCACGGGATAGATGCCCCAGAAATTGAACAAACTTGTCAAGTAAACAGCAAAACTTACGCATGTGGACAAGAAGCAAAAATATTTCTACAATCACTGTTAAGCGAGCAAACAAAATGCAATGTAAAACGCAAAGATCGCTATCAACGAATTTTAGCTATTTGTTTTACTGGTGAGCAAGATATAAACGCCAAGATGGTTCAAGCAGGTCATGCCATTGCATATAGGCGATATTCTCAAGATTATATCCCACAACAAGAGTATGCTAAAAAACATGGCGCGGGCATGTGGCGTGGTCAATTTACTATGCCAGAACAATTTCGAAAACCAGGTGTTTCAAAGGTCTTTGAATAGCAATATTTCAGAAGGTCTTTGTATCATTGAGGCCATTTATCAATTTTTATCAACCTAAAATATAATTGAAAGTGGCGCGCCCGGGAGGATTCGAACCCCCAACCTCCTGATCCGTAGTCAGGTGCTCTATCCAGTTGAGCCACGGGCGCATCATGATATCGACATCCAGCATTCTCTTAAACCATGCAACCTTTTGTTACAAGTAAAATCGTTCATTGATAGCCAGCGATGTGCTTACCAGTAATTTACTTATTTGCCAATGCAAAAATCACGAAAAATTATATCTAAAAGCCCTTCAATATCATGTGTACCTACAATACGCCCTAATGCTAGAAGTGCAATGGTTAATTCTTCTGCTGCTAATTCATCATCAGGTAATGTTTGGGCTTTATTAAGTGCAGATAATGCTTCAAAGAGGGCATCTTGATGGCGCTTGTGTCCAATGACAAGTGCGTCGACTTGTCCTTGCGTATCTTGCAATCGTACAATTAATGCTTTTTCTAGCTCATCAAACCCTGCACCTGTTTCAGCGCTTACGTAAATTGCTCTATTATATGGCGCATTGCTATTTTGTTTTAATGCAATCAGTTGTGCTTGGCTCACAAGATCGCATTTATTAACCACTAAAATATCTTGCTCTGACAACCAACGATTAACGCCATCTTGTTTGTCTCTATCATCGTTAAAGTTATCAACTGCATCTAAACATTCAAAAGGTTGGATAGCGCCAGATGCTGCAAGCGACACTACATTGATTTTAAAATTGGCCTCTCCCGCTTTAGCTCGCGTACGGCGCATACCTTCAATTTCAATAAGATCATCACTTTCTGTGTGTAAACCTGCAGTATCGGCAAGCGTTAACAACATACCATTTAGCTTAATGCGACACTCTACTACATCGCGTGTGGTACCTGCTTGTGATGATACAATCGCAACCGATTGTCTACTTAACCTGTTAAGCAAAGCTGATTTACCTACATTCGGCGCACCTATAATAGCTGCCATTGCTCCACGGCGTGTTGCCTTGCCTTTTTCAGCACTGGATAATATATGGCTCATTTCATCAATAACAGGGGCCAGTCGTGCACGCGCAGCGTTGGCCAAATCATCGCTTAGCTCTTGATCAACAAAATCAATCGAAGCTGTGAAATGTGCATTAATATCCAACAATACATTGTGCCATGCTTTAATTTTACTCGATAATGCACCACCTGCAAGTGCTAATGCTTGACTTTGTTGGGCATCGTCTTCTGCTTCAATTAAATCTTGTATGCCTTCTGCTTGGGCAAGGTCAAGCTTACCGTTTATCACTGCGCGTTTGGTAAATTCTCCTGCTTGAGCATGACGCACTATTGAGGCACTCTGTAGATGTTTGCTAGCAACCCCATAGCTTGAAAGAGCGTTAAAAACACTTTCATACACACCATATCCACCATGGAGATGCAACTCAACAATGTCTTCACCCGTGTAACTATTTGGCGCTGGAAAAGTTAAAATAAGCGCATCATCTAATAATCGCCCATTTTGAGGATCAAATAATTTACCCCGCGTTGCTGTGCGTGCAGATGGCATATTCTTTGTTGGCAAAACTTTATGTGGTGATAACATAGCCTTAAGCAATGCAAATGCATCTTGACCTGATATCCGCACAACTGCAACACCAGACAAACCAGGCGGCGTTGCAAGGGCAAAAATTGTGGCATTATCCATTCATTAATCTTCATTTAGTTTGGCTTTAAACGATTGCATTAAGCATTGATACAAAGCCATTTGCTATAAGGATGATTGATCATCTCGTAATGTTTTATCTAACACAACTTTGCTTGAATTTTAAAATACTATCAGTGATAGTATTCAACCTTTTAAAGCAATAACCTCCTAGGATTACATGGAGGTCATTTTTTAAGCTAATGGTGTTTTTATTTTGTTATTTGACTTTTTGAGCCCAAGCCAAAGCCCAGCTGCTAACAACAATATCCCTGCCCACTCAATCAATAGCATATATTCATTCAAAAACAACACCGCAAGTGTCAAACCCGAAACTGGCATTACATAAATAAAAAGCGCTCCCATGCTTGGCCCTAAAACTCTAATCCCTGCATTGTAAAGGTAAAATGCCATCAATGAAGGAAACACTGCTAAATATAGTATCACGCCAAAATGTCCCATTGACAATTCCGGCAAACCGCCAAGCCACCATCCTTCGACTGCACAAGCTGGTATTAAAAACAACAAAGCCGTGCCAAGCGTACCCAACATCATATCATTGTTGTTAATTTCGCTAGGTCTACTTTTACTTAAAATAGTATAACTACTCCACATGCAGGTTGCCAATAAAAAGGCTAGATCCCCGCGTGAAAAGTTAATGCCAGTAAAACTACCATCCGTAATCACCAACATTGCACCTCCTGCGCTCAGAAAAATACTAACAATTTTTATATAACTCAACCGCTCATGACTTGTTATAGCCATCCATAAAGGCACTAATAATGGTGATATGGCTAAAATAATTAATCCATTTTTTGCTTGTGCATAATGCAAGCCCCAATAACTTGGAGTATGAAAAAAAACAATCCCTGTTATACTTGTCAGTAAAAAATAGTGCTTGTGTTTGCCTATTAACCCGCATACTCGAAGAATATCTTTACGGGCAATAAACAACACAACCAAAAAAGCAATCAACCAGCGCCCTGTTGTAAGCAACACTGGTGGTATATCTTCTGCAACGGCACGGCCTATAATTAAATTAGTTGACCACAATATTGATGCCGTTGTTAACGCAACACAGGCAACCCAGCGTGATGAAATAGTAAGTTGCGTCATTTGTTTATTTGTATTTAAAAAAAATGACGCTTAATGTGCTTTAAGGTAAATATCCTTAATGTCACTTAAAAGTGCAAGTGCGTCATGATATGGTCGCTGAAATGAATTGCGCCCCACAATAGATCCATTGCCTCCAGCCAAATGAATAGCCCTTACCTCATCTAGCAATTCCTCACGGCCTTTTGATGACCCGCCTGAAAACACTACTATCCTCTTCCCGTTAAAGCAGCATTCAACAACATGGGCAATTCGTGATTGCAGCGTGCTAAAATCTTTTCCAGCATAAACCTCTTGGGCCTCTTTCTGCTCAATATGGGCAGTTGGTGGTTTAACTTTAATAATGTGCGCTCCCAAAAGTGCTGCCATATGCGCAGCATAAGCTGTGACATCAAGGCCAGTTTCACCTGCTTTAGAAAGGTTATCGCCTCGAGGATATGACCATATAACAACTGCAAGCCCTTTTGCTTTGGCTTCTATTGTCATTTCGCGTATCTCTTCCATCATCTCCATGGCATGTGTACTGCCTGGGTAGATGGTAAAGCCAATGGCTGAACACCCAAGTCGCAACGCGTCATCAACGCAAGCTGTACGCGCCTGATCTTTTATCGTCGCCCAAGAATTTGAACTGTTAACCTTCAAAATAAGTGGTATTTGGCCTGCATAATCGCACGCCCCGCATTCAAGCATACCAAGTGGAGCAGCAAAAGCATTTAAACCGGCATCAATTGCAAGCTTAAAATGATAAGTTGGATCATACCCAGCAGGATTCATTGCAAAAGAGCGCCCCGGCCCATGTTCAAAGCCTTGATCAACTGGTAAAATTACCACTCGCCCCGTGCCTCCCAATTTACCATGGCCTAAAATGTTTGCTAAATTGCGCAACGTGCCTGGGTTATCTGCACTATAATGACTTAGAATTTTTTTTATTTTACGCGTTATTTTCATCCACTTAATCTCCTGTTCAATATACTACCAATATATCTTTTATATCAAAATCTAGTTTCTGTTAGTTGCTATTGTTTAGATTGCACAATTAGACACATCAGTTTTCATTTTAACGATATCAAGATGACTTATATAAATGTAACTTCCTTGTTACAAATTCTATGCGAGTCTTTATTTAAAGTTTACCTATGTATTGCGCCATATCTAGCATCCTCAACGAAAAAGCCCATTCATTGTCGTACCAGCCAGCAATGCGCACCATTTGTTTTCCAACCATGTGCGTTTGCGTAGCATCAAACACAATGCTTTGAGGCGTACCGTTAAAATCTATTGAAACCAAATCTTTATCGCAATAACCAACAATACCCTTAAACTCATTATTTGACATTTTAGCCATTAAATCATTAACCATTTGTACCGTTGCTGATTTTTGTAAGGTAGCGACTAAGTCAACCATTGATACATTTGTTGTAGGTACTCTTATAGATATACCATCAAGCTTACCAGCAAGATGCGGGATAATTTGACTAATAGATCGTGCTGCCCCTGTTGAGGTTGGTATCATTGAAACTCCACAAGCTCTTGCACGGCGTAAATCTTGGTGTGAGTTATCTAAATTATTTTGATCATTTGTATAGGCATGAACTGTTGTCATAAAACCTTGCTCAATACCAAACGCATCATCAAGCACCTGAACAACTGGGGCAAGTGCATTGGTTGTGCATGACGCATTGGATATAATTGCATCGCCACTGGTGATGTTTTTATGATTTACGCCATAAACAGCCACACAATCTACTCCAGATGCTGGAGCAGATATTAACACTTTTTTAGCCCCTGCATGCAAATGCTTGCTTGCTGTTTCTGCCTTATTAAATTTGCCTGAACATTCTAGCACAATATCAATGTCATATTGCCCCCAAGGTGCATCAGCAGGATCTCTAAAACTTGAGTATGCAATGTTTTTACCATCGATAATTAAGCTTGTATCAGAATGGCTAATATCTTTGCTAAATTTTCCATGGACAGAATCATATTGCGTTAAATGCGCACTCTGCATTGCTGTACCTGGTGAATTAATGGCCACTATAGCAATATCATTACGTGTTGATGCGGTGTTGCTTTCAAACAAACCACGTAGCACCATACGCCCTATTCTACCCATACCATTGATTGCAACTTTAACTGTCATATGCTGTGATTTCTTCTAAGGTTTATAGTAGATACTTTTACTTCTTAAAGGTTATTTTCTATTGTCCAACTTGAAGCAATTTGTGCGTTTTATCAACCACTGCTTGTGCGTTAATACCAAAATGCTTGTAAAGCAAATTAGCTGGCGCAGAAGCGCCAAACCCAGTCATGCCAATAAAAGCTCCCAATCTACCAATTAAACCTTCCCAACCCTGGCAAATACCTGCTTCAATCACAATTCGTGGTTTGTCAGATGCACCTAGTACTGTATCTTGCCATGATGTGCTTTGCTCAAAAAACCGTTTGAGCGAGGGCATTGAAACCACACAAGCTTTAATACCTTCTTGGCTTAATTGGTGGGCCGCATCGATTGCAATACCAACTTCAGAACCACTTGCAATCAACGTAATATCACGATTACTTACGCCATCGCTTACTACATAACCACCCTTGGATGACATGTTTTCATCACTAGAGGATCTAAAACCTTGTAGTCCTTGGCGTGAAAGTGCAAGCAAGCTTGGCCCATCGGTACGCTCAAGCGCTGCATGCCAACACTCAGCGGTTTCAACAGCATCTGCAGGACGCAATACATCAAGATTAGGTATAGCGCGCAAGCTTGCCAAATGTTCAACTGGTTGATGCGTTGGCCCATCTTCTCCAAGTCCAATAGAATCATGTGTCATGACATAGATAACAGGTAAGTTCATCAAACTTGCAAGTCGAATGGCTGGGCGGGCATAATCACTAAATACTAAAAATGTACCCCCATAAGCACGCACACCACCATGCAATTGCATTCCATTCATAGCGCTAGCCATTGCATGTTCACGGATACCGTAATAAACATAGCTACCGCTAAAATCTTGCTTATTGATTGCCCGTTGCTCTAAGGCTTTCGTATTGTTTGAGCCTGTCAAGTCGGCTGAACCACCTATTAACCCAGGAATTACAGGCACCAAAGCATCAAGTGCTTTTTGCGATGCCACACGACTTGCTATCTTAGGCTGATCTTTTGCCATTGCTTGTGTATGTTTTTTTAATGAACTGTCCCATCCTTGAGGAAGTCGCCCTTTCATGGCATTTTCAAACTCAAAGCGCGTGTCATTGCTGCAAGCCTCAAGTCTTATCTGCCAGTTTGCATAATCATTACTACAACGCCTGCCAACTGTTCGCCAGGCAGCAAGGATTGCTTCTGGTATAACAAAGGCATCATGCCTCCATCCTAATGACTTACGCGCTCCAATAATTTCATCCTCGCCCAAAGGCGCACCATGTGCTTTTGCACTATCTTGCTTAGTAGGCGCTCCGTAGCCAATATGTGTCTTACAACAAATCAGGCTTGGTTGGGCAGTGTTTTTTGCACGCATAATTGCTTGATCTATGGCTTCGCCATCGTGCCCATCAATCCTATCAATATCCCAACCATATGCCGCAAACCGCGCGCCAACATCTTCTGAAGTTGATAAACTAGTTGGCCCATCAATTGTAATGCCATTATCGTCAAACAATACAATTAAACGCCCTAGACCTAAATGCCCAGCAAGGCTTGCCGCTTCATGTGAAATGCCTTCCATTAAGCATCCATCACCGGCGATTACATAAGTATCATGACTTACCAAATCATCGCCATAGCGCGCATTTAAGCATCGCTCGGCAAGTGCCATCCCAACAGCATTGGCAATACCTTGCCCTAATGGCCCTGTCGTTGTTTCAATGCCGGGTAGGTGTCCATATTCAGGATGTCCTGCGCAAGGTGAACCCAACTGACGAAATTGGCGCAACTGATCTAGCGTAACACCTGGATACCCCGTTAGATAAAGCAATGCATATAAAAGCATTGATCCATGGCCTGCTGAGAGCACAAAACGATCACGGTCTGCCCAATTTGAATTTTGTGCATCAAAGCGTAAATGCTTAGAAAATAGCACCGTTGCCACATCCGCCATACCCATTGGCATACCAGGATGGCCTGAATTAGCTTGCTCCACCGCATCCATGGCTAACGCCCGAATAGCATTGGCAAGCGTTGTTATATCAATATCATTTGATTTTAGCGTATTTTCTGCACACATTTTAATAACCATATAAATTAATAACCATATAAAATTTTTAATTTAAAACGATTAAACCACATATTCAAAAATAATACATCATCTTTATACTGAAATCTTTATACTGATTTTGTACTTTGAAGATGCATTTGTATATTTCCTATATGTTGGCTAAGTATTTCATTGTTTTTAAAAATTTGCTTTAATGTTTAACTCATTTTTTTATTACTGTTAATCATAATTTTTATTATGCTAAAATGATCCATTATCAATTTTGTAATTCGATTATCAAGCTCGTTATTGACTAGTGATATGGCATATATTCTGCATTTATATAGTGGTTATCATCAATAATGATGATATAAAATTTATCAAATATGATTGAAAATAATATGCCCGTTGCATCTATCTGCGATATAGAATAAAATTATATCATATTGTTTATTATCTTAATTTTAAAGCACTTGAACAAATTTCAATAAAACAACACATCAGAGGATTTTCTTTGGATAATTTTGCACCATATAACATAACAAAACTTGATGACGCTTGCTCCAAGTTGCAAAATGCCTGTGAATATTTAGCCAAGCAAGTAGATTTGCAACAACAAAATGAAAACAACAATAACAATTCAAACAACGAATTGTACGACAACACTGGCGTTGCATCTACAGCCATTGATACAGCTTACCAAGAAAACCTTGAACAAGCCTGCGTCAAAGCGCATGACAGCTTAACACGTGTTATTGCAGCACTTGATCACATGCTGGAAGAAAAGGAATAAAAATCTCTATGCCTGAAATTGAAATTAACGTCGATGACCGCACATATCGTTTTGCATGCCAAGCTGGTGAAGAATCACACACAATTAAGCTTTCGCGCAAGCTAAATGAGCGCGTAAGCGCACTACGCGAAAACAGTGGTTTATCCAACAGTGCACTACTTGTACTGGCAGGTCTTACATTATGCGATGAACTTGAAGAAACTATCTCTCAAACACAACAATCAAGCTCAACAAACGTCAGCGAAGATAATTTACAAGAAAAACAAACACATGATGCCACAGCAGAAATAGCCGTTTTAAAAAAACAACTTCAAGAGCAAGAAAATATTGTTATATCGCAAAATAAAGCACTTGAGCAAACAACCCTTCATATTGAAAACCTATCTCAAACTATTGAGAAACTTGCAACAAAGCTAATTCCGTAGTAAATAAATTTGTCAGCTGCTCGGTACGTCAGCATAATCTAACATTCCCGGGGGCTAATCTTTTCTTCTAGGGAGCTGCCTCTGTCTAGGCCGTGGTTTAGTTATTGCGGTGCCCACCTGTTAACACAGGCTCCGGAGAGAGATACAATGCAACGGCTATAGCGGCTGGCATTATCAATGTTAAATTGCTTTGCATTTGTTTTAATTTGCATGTTTCAAATTTTATAAAATCATAACACAACAAATGATAGCAAAATCCAAGCAAACCTTACGCAAGCAAAAACTTCTAGAACGCAAAAATCTCAAACAAGATTTGCGCATCCGCTACAGTGCCATGGCAGCAGAAAAAGCCATTCAGCTAGTGTCAAATTATATTCACCAATTTTTTGATCCAACTTTTAAACCAGTAATAGGTGCATATTTACCAATTGCTTGTGAAATTGATCCAAGCATTGTATCCAATCATATGCACGCGCTTGGTTATCCACTTGCCATGCCGCGCGTTGCAGCACTTGAGTGCCCGCTTCTATTCAAATCTTGGAAGCCAGAAGACCCACTAGAGCGAGAATCCTTTGCAACAAAAGCACCCCTTGCAAGTGCCAAAACATTGGTCCCCAATATTATGTTAGTGCCACTTGTTGCGTTTGATCTTGACGGATATCGTCTTGGATATGGCGGTGGTTTTTATGATCGCACACTTAAAAAATATCACGATGATAAGCGCTCTTATATTGCTATTGGCTATGCATATAATATACAACAAGTTGTAGAATTGCCTGTTGATGCATTTGACCAAAAGCTTGATGCTATTGTCACCGAGCAAGAAATACATTTTTTTAATCAAGATTTATTTTTTAATTACAACAAGTTATAAGGTTTTTTTAATCTATGAGGATTTTGTTTCTTGGCGATATTGTAGCACGCCCAGGCCGTGATGTGGTGTTGCATGAAATTGGCGCACTTAAAAAAAAACTACATATTGATTTTACCATTGCTAATTGTGAAAATGCCGCTCATGGGTTTGGCGTGTTGCCACAAATGTGCATTGAATTTTTTGACGCTGGCATCGATGTACTAACTAGCGGTAACCACGCTTGGGATAAGCCCGAAATTATGCAATATTATCATCATGAGCCACGTCTTTTGCGGCCTCTTAATTTTTCTGGCACTGTGCCAGGCCAAGGCATGAGGGTCTTTGAAGGTCCTAATGATACAAAAATATTAGTCATTAACATTATCGGACGTAATGTGGTTGAAGCAATTAATGACCCCTTTCAAGCACTTGATAAAGCTTTGCCGCTCGATTATCCCATTGCCAGCGACCTTGATGCCGTTATAGTTGACGTGCATGCCGAGCGCACATCCGATAAAACTGCTTTTGGCGTATTAGCTGATGGCCGTGCAACGTTGGTTGTTGGCACGCATACCCATATCCCCACTGCCGATCATCGTATCTTACCTGATGGAACAGGCTTTCAATGCGATGTTGGTATGTGTGGTGACTATGATTCTATCATTGGCATGGATAAAGATTTAATTTTAGGTCGCATGATGGGACAATTACCCCGTCCACGTCTTGCGCCAGCATCAGCTGATGGTACAATATGCGCTGTTGTCGTTGAAACCGATCCCAAAACAGGCCTATGTAGTAGTATTAAACCTATACGCGCAGGTGGTGGTGTGTTAAGTCAAAGTCTTTAAAGCATTATTTTCAATAACTTTGGAGTGCATGACAATCATATGATTGCCTCTAGTGTTTTAAATCTCTCAATGCTTTGATCTGTTGACACCAAAAGACTTTAATGTTATTGAAAATTTATCAGTACATCATTATTTATTTTGTATTGATAATATTTTCAGGGTTTAGCGCACGGAAACCCCGTGAGGCATCAGCCAAATTTCGTGACCTTTCATTTGTTATTATTATATCAAAAAACTTATTTATGGGAGGCCACTTATGGTATCGTTTACTTCTATTTCAACTAAAAAAAATGATGAAAATTGTTGGGCTATCTGATTGTCCCACTATTATTGATTTGCGCATTGACGAAGATTTTGCCCTTGACCCACGCTTAATACCAGGCGCAATCCGTCATGATTTTCGCCAGATCGTCAATTGGGCACCGCTATACACTAATGTACCCACTATTATATACTGTCAAAAAGGTCAAAAAATATCCCAAGGTTCTAGAGCCTATTTAAATCAACTTGGACAACAAAGCGAAGTCCTTGAAGGTGGATGGGTAAACTGGATTGAATCTGATGGCCTTGCCATCAATGAAGCTGCTATTCCTGCGCGCAACACCCAAGGCCAAAGCATGTGGGTTACGCGCTCACGCCCAAAAATTGATCGCATCGCTTGTCCATGGCTTATCCGCCGGTTTATTGATCCAAGAGCAATTTTTTTATATGTTGATCGTGCTGAAGTACTAAATGTTGCAGACCGCTTTGGCGCTACACCTTTTGATGTAGACGGTGCTCATTTTAGCCATCACGGCTTGCTGTGTAGCTTTGATGCGATGCTTTCGGCTTTTGGCCTCGATGATGCAGCACTTAATCATCTATCCAATATTGTACGTGCAGCCGACACTGGCAAGCTTGATGATGTTCCACAAGCAGCTGGATTCTTAGCTATTTCTCTTGGGTTTTCACGCATGAGCCGTGATGACAATGCACAGCTTGATATGTGCATGCCCTTATACGATGCTCTGTATCGCTGGTGTCGTGACGGCGTTGATGAAATACATCTTGAACCTTCACACACACCAAGCCCAAAAGTATGACAACAGCAAATCAAAATAAACCAAACCCCAATCGCATCAAAAAACAGCAAGCATCATTTGAAAACAACTCAAAACAGAACACAACCAAATCCAATGTTCAACCGGCAGTTAGCTTTGATGATGCCTTAGCACTATGGTGGCAAATAGGTATACTTTCTTTTGGTGGCCCTACTGCACAGATTGCATTGATGCACCGTATGGTTGTCGAAGAAAAAAAATGGCTTAATGAAACACAGTTTTTAAATATTCTTAATTTTTGCATGTTATTGCCTGGACCAGAAGCTATGCAAGTTGCTACTTATCTTGGTTGGCGCATGCATGGACTAAAAGGTGGGCTGTGCGCAGGCTTATTATTTGTAATACCTGGCGCAGTTGTTATTTTGGCGCTTGCTGCCTGCTACGCAGCCTTTGGATCGGCTCCTCTATTTGAGGCTGTATTTGTTGGTATTAAAGCATGTGTAGTTATTATCGTTATACAAGCGTTTTTGCGCATTTCTAAAAAAAACTCTAAAGCAAGCTATTTATTGGATATTTGCCCTTTTATCTTTTATAGCAATTTTTGCATTTCAAGTACCTTTTCCCTTCATCATTGTCATCACGGGATTATTAGGATTTACATTTTCAATTGTCACAGCATACTCCCCAACTCAGCGATGACGATCAAAAGCTCCAAAGCATTGGTAAAACCTTTATAACCGCACTGACATGGCTTGCCATATGGTGGGTTCCATTAATTCTTATTGGTGCGTTAAGTGCATGGGGTAAATATTTTTGCACAGCTTGGTTGGTTTTTTTCTAAACTAGCAATGGTTAGCTTTGGCGGAGCGTATAGCGTGCTTGCTTATATGGCACAAGATGTTGTTGTACATTTTGGCTGGCTCACTCCAAGCGAAATGATCGATGCTCTTGGCCTTGCTGAAACAACCCCCGGTCCATTAATTCTTATAACAGAATTTGTGGCCTTTATAGCAGCCTTCAAGCAAGGTGGTTGGTGGGTGGCCACTGCAGGTGCAATGATTGCCTTATGGGCTACTTTTGCACCTTGTTTTCTATGGATCTTTACTGGCGCGCCTTACATCAACTGGATTAGCAGCCAACCACGCTTGCAAGGCGCACTTAAAGCTATTACCGCAAGCGTTTGTTGGAGTATTGCTTAATCTGTCTTTATGGTTTGCTATCCACATCTTTTTTGATGAGCTTACCCGCATTCATATTGGCCCAGCTTACATCTGGATGCCAGAGTTTGCCAGTATCAATATGTATGCAGTAGCACTGTGTGCTACAAGTGCACTGATGTTGCTGCGTTGGCATTGGTCTATTATGAAAACCTTACTATGCATTGGCTTATTATCGTCATTGCTATATAATGTATCATATCTCTCTAGCATCTTAACATCCTAGGCAGTACTGAGAAACTTTGTAATCTTATACCCAGTGCTAAATTTGCCTTGCATTGTATCTTGCTACAAGCATGCATGTTCGTTTTTATTGTTTGCTTAAAACTCTCTCACGATTCTTTGCAAATAACCGCGTATATGGATGCTGCTCTCCTAATGTTTCTGTTGCAATATCAAGAGCACGCTTATAAAAAAGATGTGCTTCTTGGTGCTTGCCTTCGGCTTCATATAATAAACCTAAATTATTGAGGCCATTAGCAACGTCTGGATGCTTATATCCAAGTTTTTCTTCATAGATACTAAGAGCTCGCTTGATAAGATTCTGCGCTCCTTCATATTTGCCTTCAGCAGCGTATAAAAGCCCTAATGCATGCAAAGTCGTAGCAACCGATGTGTGCATTAAACCAAGCTTTGATTCTTTGATGACAAGAGCGCGTTTATAAAAAGATTTTGCCTTTTCAAGCTTTTCCTTGTGCTCTGTATAATTCTCCCAAATGGTTGTATATTGTTCCGATATAAGGATGGCCATTATCAAGACCATTTTCTAATATTGTCAATGCGCGTTTATATTGAGTTTCAGATTCTAAATAACGTTGTTGTTTTTTATATAAAATAGCTAAATTGCTTAAGCTTTCTGCTGCATTGATATCATTGGGACCAAGCTTTTTGTTACGTATGATGATGGCGCGCTTATACAAAGGTTCAGCAGCGTTGTATTTGCCTTGTGCAACGTACAATAATGCAAGACTATTAAGGCTTGTTGCAATGTCAATATGCTCATCTTCCAGCTCCTCTTCGCGTATTTTTAGAGCACGTAAATGCAATAGCTCTGCTTGCTCAAAATTACCTTTCACATGCAATAGAACTCCTAAATTATGCAAGCTTGTTGCAACTTTTATATGTTTTGGCCCTAACTTATCTTCTCTTATTTTTAAAGCATGCTCTAACAAAAGCATACTGTCAGCGTAACGACCTTGCGTTTGATAAAGCTCTCCAAGCCTATTTAGCATTGTGGCAATATCTAAATGTGTAGGCCCTAGTCTCTTTGCTAATATTGCAAGGATACGTTTATAAATTTGTTCAGCTTTTGCGTACTCACCTCCTTGCGATAATACAAAAGCGCGCTCTTCCAGTTCATGCGTGGTTGCATTTTCATCAATGATTATAAGGTTTTGCTCATCAAGATCATGGTTTATGCTCTGTGCTAAAGCAACACTGGTCACCATAAGAGCTAAAACCATACTTACTTTTAAAAAACTAAAAAATAGCAATATCACGTGCACTTGTCCGTCCTTTTATAATATTGATGCACAATACCTTCTAGCTTTCTAGATGAAATAGATTGCACAAACTTTATATTAATATGTTGTGCAAGATACCAAGTAAACTATCAATAAGCCCTACCAAAACGCATCAAAGCCCAACCATTTTATTAAGCAATGCTGACAATAAACTATTTTACTTTATAAAAGCATGATTGATTCAATTGTAGATTTTAAAAATAAATAATTTTATATTAACTAAATTATGGAACCCTCTTTTTTAATCAGCGCTTTGTTGCCAGTTTTTTTTGTTATTTTTATTGGCCATATCATCAAACGCACTTTTGTACGTAACGATGAGCACTGGCGCGGTTTAGAGCGCATTAGTTATATTTTATTAACCCCTACCTTAATTTTTAACGTTATAAGCACAGCCGATCTAGATGCTTTTCCTATATTTGATATTGCGCTGATTTTACTGGTTACCCTTGCCATTATCTTTTGTTGCCTAATAGCGCTTTATCCAATACTTACCAAGCAAAACTTTCTGTTCAAAACACCAGTCAGTCCTGCTACATACACATCCATTTTTCAAACTTCAACACGTTGGCAAGGCTTTATTTCATTGGCAATTGCTGCAAGTTTCTATGGCAATTTAGGCATCACAGTAACAGCTCTTGCAATGACCTTTATGATACCCCTCATTAACGTTGTTAATATCAGCATGCTTACTATTTGCTTGCCAACAAAAAAATTTTCGATCTTAGGCTTGTTTTGGCAATTAATGTCCAATCCTATCATTATCGGAGTTATCAGCGGTATTATTATACTTTTAAGCGGTATCACTTTATGGGAGCCGTTACAAGATACTATAGATATCATTGCAAAAACTGCTCTTGGAGCATTGTTAGTTTCCGTTGGAGGTAGCTTACGTTTGCGTGATTTGCGCCACCCTAATAAACCATTAATTCTTACATGCATTATAAAATTGCTACTGCTGCCTGCCATTGCATTGACATTGGCATTGTTTGCACAGTTGGATGAGTTTTCGTTATTTGCAATTATATTTATTACATCAGTGCCTACAGCAGCTGGTGGGTATGCAATAGCGCGCATCATGGGTGGTGATGCATCCTTCTATGCAAGCGCTGCGGCATTTCAAGTGCTAGTAAGCTTTATTACCATGCCCATATGGGTTTATATCGTAAGTATATTATAAAGATCGCTTTTATTGAACTGTTGCAATGCTTGCATGCCCTATTGAATAATGACTACTATCTAATACAATTAATGCATTTGTGATAAACGCGCCACAGGCGGCAACAAATTAACCATACTAAGATGGGTTTCCCCGTCATGACAGTTTGTAAGTATGTGGGCAACATCGCCATAATAGCGTGCAGTTTCTCCTTTGCTTACAAGCGTTGTTTGGTTGGACGTTTCAAGTTTCACAGCGCCTTCAAGTACCGTGATGTTTTCTATTGAACCTGGAGGATGTCCTTCAGAATTAATAACACCGTCTATTTGCATTCTAACATCGTACCATTGCACCAGCTCAACCGAGCTTAACCATCCTAAAATCACAAGCTTGCATTTACCGTCATCGCTTACTAAAACAGGTGTTTGCCCACGTCCTGCCTTTTCAATCAGGCCAGTATTCTGGCTGCTTTTATCGCTGTTATCACCATTGTATGATTCTGGCGTTAAAAAATCTCCGATTGGTTTGTCAAGCGCTTCGCACAGCTTCATCATCGTGGCAATTGTTGGATTTGTTTCGTTCTTTTCAATTCTACTAATAATAGATTTAGCAACGCCAGACTGTTCTGAAAGGTCTCCTAGTGAAAAATTATAGGCTTTGCGCAAACGCTGTAATGTTGAACCAATTTTTTCATTCATCTTAAATTACCTTTGTTAAATCACTTGATATTTTAAATAAAATGTAATAGCGTCTCTTATAAAGAACAAATGTTCTTTATAAGCAACACAAACTATGTTAAACATCCAAAACTAATGTTAGATTATTTTATAAACAAAAAATTAAATTCAAATTTATTTATCAAAAGCAAATTCAATTAACTGTGCTTACAAGCAACTTTTGTTTCTTTAAAGCAACTATACAATACAATGCAAGCTTTAAAATGGTATACTAAAACAGAATTTGATTGAAAAAAACAAACTGTATAATCTTAAATTCGATTATTATAACGCACGCCACTGCTAGCAAAAAAATCGTTGGATATTCATTGAAACCCCATTAACATCAAAGAAAATACATGTCTAAAACAAATACTTTTGCAAATAACGCCAACAACAACGTGCAAGTTAATACACCTACCAAGGGTGATTTAAACCAGCATGAACCATTCCATTATGATGTTGCTATAATAGGTGCAGGTCCTGTTGGTCTTTTTGCTGTTTTTGAATTGGGCATTTTAGGATTAAACGCAGTTGTATTTGATGTGTTAGACAAACCTGGCGGGCAATGTAGTGAACTTTACCCTGAAAAACCTATTTATGATATCCCTGCATTACCGCTTGTAACAGGACAAGAATTAACAGACCGCTTAATGGAGCAAATTAAACCCTTTGAAACTAAAATGGTACTAGGTGAACGAGTTGAGCATCTTAATGAACGCGAAGGTGGTGGCTTTAATATCATAACTTCTAATGGACAAAGCTTTAACATTGCAGCGGTTTTCATTGCAGCTGGCGCTGGATGCTTTACACCTCGCAAACCAAAACTTGATGGACTAGAAGCATTTGAACATCAATCTTTTTTCTATAGCGTTGCAGCAAAAAGTAATTTTGTTGATCATGAACTTGTGATTTTAGGCGGCGGTGATAGTGCCATTGATTGGGCGCTTGATTTATGCGATTGCGTCAAAAAATTGACCGTTGTACATCGGCGCGAGCAATTTCGAGCTGTTCCTGCATCGGTTAATGCTCTATGGGAAAAAGTTGAACAAGGCAAAATTGACTTCATCATGGGTCAAGCTCATAGTGCTCATGGCAATAATGGCCAATTATCAAGACTTGATATTCAAACCAAAAATGCCAGCGGCCATGACACTATCATAAGCGTTCCGTGCACGCGGGCGCTTGCATTTTTTGGATTAAACATCGAACTCGGTCCTCTGGCAAACTGGAAGTTTGATCTTGAAGCCGGAAAACGCATTTCTGTTGATACCGAAAAATTTGAAACATCACGCAAAGGCATTTTTGCTGTTGGGGATATTGGCGCTTATCCTGGCAAGCTTAAACTTATTCTTTCAGGATTTCATGAAGTTGCTCTTGCCGCACAAGAAGCTTTTCGCATTGCACGCCCAGATCAAAAACTGCGCTTCCAATACACAACAAGCTCAAGCGAAATACAACAATTTTTAAAAATAGAAAACTGAGGTTAAGCCAATGGCAGCAATCAAACTTACATCACCAAAAGGCACACAAAATTTTGAAGCGATCGAAGGATGGCGTGTAATGGAAATTCTGCGTGACAACAATGTGCCCGGCATTGACGGCACTTGCGGCGGTGCATGCGATTGCGGATCATGTCGTATTATTGTCCACCCAAACTGGCAACAAAAATTACCCGCCCCGCGCAATGATGAGCTCGACAAGCTTGATGAGTTGCCTGCACACCATGAAGGTCAGCGTCTTTCATGTCAACTTATCTGGAGCGATTCTTTAGACGGGCTAGAACTTATCCTTACCGAGTAAAGATTAAAATATTATATAATATGGCTAATATCATGAAAGATAAAACAATGCGCTACCTGCCTGTTTTTAGAGACCTTAAAGGGCGCACCGTTAGCATTATAAGCGATAGCACTTCTCAAGATATGGCCATCGCCAAACTGCGCATGATTGCAAAAACTCCAGCACACATTTGTGTCTTTTGTCCAAGTCCATCCTCTGCCTTTCAACAACACATTATTGATGCAAACGCTAGTCTATTCAAGCGCTATCCCGTAAGTGATGATTTTATTGAAAATGCACTAGTATATTTTGCATTAGAAAATAAAACACAACATACAAACCACGCCATGCGCATGGCGCGACTTGCCAAAAAACACGGAGCATGGGTTAATATTGTAGATTGTCCAAATGACAGTGACTTTATTACCCCGGCTATTGTTGATCGCGCGCCTATTGTTGTTGCCATTGGTAGCGAAGGTCAAGCACCTGCATTTGTGCGTAGCATCAAGCATGTGATTGAAAACGCCTTGCCTATACACACTAGTGCGCTTGCAAGCATTGCAGGCTCATTGCGCAATCAGATCAAAACATTAATTCCTGCCTTTCATTTACGGCGCAAATTTTGGCAACAATTTTTTAATCGCTTTTTGCTAAAGCACCATCTACATGCTTCTTACGATGTGCAAACATTTGACAATAAACACGCAACAAAAGCAGCCTTCAAAAAGCAAATTTTAAGCAATGCGAGTGCGTTCAATTCTTATAACAGCAATAGTGCTATCACTCGCCAAAATGTTAACCAATCTACAACACGTGACGATAGCGCAAACGTCAGCATCGACCCAACATTAAATACACATAAAGCAAGCTTATACCTTATCGACAATCCACAAATAAATCCGCAAGATTTAACCATGCGCGCGCGACATATTTTAGAACAAGGCGATATGATCATTTATGATAAGACAATAGCGCAATCTATTCTTGATCTTGCACGCAAAGAAGCATGCTTTATCAATAGCTCCCATATGCCCGCTTTTGCCAACGCTATCCTAGAAGATTACGCAAGCAAAATAAATACACGTACTTTAAACCCTCTTTATATTTGGCTACGCAGTTCACCCCATACCATTGCCTCTTCCTATTGCAATGGGACATTGGCAACACTTACTCGCCATCTTGACATCGTACAATTGATACAGCCTCCTGCTCCAATGGCAATAACGCCAACAAACTCTTTTAGTCATCCAATTGGAGCTAATGCAACAATCAAACAAAGCCATCACACAAACAAAACTGCAAACATAAGCACAAATGACATCCAAAACAATGCTCAAAAACAACTTCAAAGCAAAGCTATTGCATAAAACCAATATTTAAGATTTTTATCCCATGCTAAAAACATCACCATATCAAGTTTTAACAGGTTATGATTTGCTTCTAGGCCATTCTATCTTCTGGGACGGATCTAACTGGAGCAATCACTTTCAACAATCTAAACTGTTCACCGAGGATGAACAAGATACTATTCCAGCCATAGCAGAGCGTGAAGATAAGGCAGCAAGAGTAACAGGGCCTTATGCAATTTATATCACGCAAGAACCAAATAATACCATCAAGCCTCTTGCCATGCGTGAACGCGCACGCGTTCATGGCCCTTCTGTTGACTTTATGCCAAAACCTCTAACCAATCAAACCAAAGCAGGATAACCACTATGTATCGCTATGATGAATTTGACTCTGCATTTGTTTATGAACGCGTTAATCAGTTCCGTGATCAAGTAGAACGGCGCATTTCTGGTGCCTTAAGCGAAGATGAATTTCGTCCTTTGCGCTTGATGAACGGCGTATATTTGCAATTACATGCCTATATGCTACGCGTTGCTATACCCTATGGTGTATTATCTGCCCCACAACTGCGTCAACTTGCTTATATCAGTGAACGCTACGACAGAAATTATGGCCACATCACTACACGACAAAATATTCAATATAACTGGCCAAAGCTTGAAGAAATACCCGATTTGCTAGAAGATTTGGCAAAAGTTGGCATGCACGCCATCCAAACTAGTGGCAACTGCATTCGCAATGTAACCTGCGACCCATGGGCAGGCGCATCTGCTGATGAATACGCCGATCCAAGGCCTATGGCTGAAATATTGCGCCAATGGTCAAGCTTGCATCCTGAGTTTTCTTTTTTACCGCGCAAATTTAAAATAGCATTAAGCGGTAGTAAAGAAGATCGCGCAGCAGTATATTTGCACGATCTAGGTATTTTTCTTACCCAAAATGCACAAAAAGAAAACGGATACCAACTTGTTATTGGTGGCGGGCAAGGCCGTACGCCTATGCTTGCGCATTTACTCGATGATTTTATCTATGAGCATGATTTATTGGCACGCCTTGAGGCCATCATGCGCGTATATAATCGATATGGCAGACGCGATAATAAATATAAGGCTCGCATCAAAATATTAGTCCATGAACTTGGCATTGATAATTTCCGCCTAGAGGTTGATCGTGAGTTTTTGCGTATTGACTCAAGCTTATGCAAACTAGATGATGACGAAATCGCACGCATTACCAACTATTTTGCAATGCCAACATTAGATATCAACGTACCTGAAACCAATTGGCATGACCCAAAACACCAAGAGGTTGTACCAAACGCATTTTATAACTGGTTAGAGCATAATACTCACCCTCACAAAGTCAAAGGCTATCGCCTTGTAACAATATCACTAAAACCAACTGGTGGAATTCCTGGAGATATTTCAGCCCAACAAATGCGCATAGTTGCTGATTTAGCTGGTCAATATTCACACGATGAAATCCGCACAACACACACACAAAACTTGGTATTACCTCATGTTAAAGCACAAGACCTGCTTAGTGTATATGAGCAGCTTGAGCAAGCAGATCTTTCTATTGCCAATCACAATCTCGCAGGAGATTTGATATGTTGCCCTGGACTGGATTATTGCGGCCTTGCTACCGCGCGCTCTATACCAATTGCACAACAAATATCTGAGCGCTTTGGTGATATTGAACGGCAAAACAATATTGGTCAAATTTCTATTAAAATATCAGGTTGCATTAACGCTTGCGGACACCATCATGTTGGCAATATTGGCATTCTAGGCCTTGAAAAAAACAATGAAGAAAGCTACCAAATCACATTAGGTGGCAGCCCTGCTATGGGTGCAAGCCTTGGCGCACGTACTGGCCCAGGGTTTTCAAAAGATGAAGTCGTAGATGCCGTTGAGCGGGTTGTTGACACTTATCTTGATTTACGCACGAGCGATGATGAAACATTTCTAGAAACATATCGCCGCACAGGGATAGAGCCTTTTAAACAAGCAATATATCTTGATCCTAAAGTATAAATTATTAAAAGAACAAACTCATGCCCGTTATTCAACATGGAACTCTTGTCAAAAAAGCATTGCCATCAAACAATGCAGTAGCTTTTTGTGAACTTGCTAAGGCTACTAATTCAAACACACAAGCAAAAGCGGTTGTGTTTGCTGATGATGATCTCATCATTAACGAAGCTGCATTGCCTGATTTAAAAAAACTAGCAAACCATGCAAAGCTTATTGTAATTGCTATCACTTCACCAGCAGATGGCAGAGGCTTTTCTTTAGCCCATATTATCCGCCGTGACGCAGCCTATAAAGGTGAGTTGCGCGCAAAAGGCCACATCATCCCTGATCAATACGCTTTCGCGGTTGAGTGCGGCTTTGATTCTGTTGAAATCACATCAGAACAGCTCTTGCGACAACCCATTTTGCAATGGCAAAAAGCTTTTTACGACATTACCTTACGCTACCGTCCAAAAGGTCAAGGCAAACGCCACACCATCAACGACCTTACATAACCAACAAGAACAAACTAAACAATCAACTTATTGTTAGTTTATCGCCCTATCTAGCCTTGTTTTTTATGCGCATTTTATTGCTTAACAAGATGATTAATGAGACTTGCTTAAATTGCAATTTACAAATTTCTAAAATTTATTGGTTACTTTTAAAAAAGCAGGCGCAATTTATGCATATCATTTACACCTAAACAAATAATATCGTTATACTTTACCAAAAAATTAACCTCAGCCATGTTTTTAAAACCAATATTTTATCCTTTCAAAACTAGCAATTATCAAGATAAACCCAATGTTTGAATGGGTCCAATATTTACCAATTTTTCTACAAGGTAACAGCATCACCTTAGTCATTTCAACAGGTGTAATATCAGCTGTTCTCACCATAATATTGATCCTGTTGTGGCAGTTTTTAGCAAAAGCAAATAAAACAAATATACCAACGTCAAGCATACCTGCAACAGATAGACATGCACATGCTATGCAAAATCACCAGTTTGTGCCATCTAATCAAAACACGCCCAAATCTACATCCCAATCAAACCTATCCTACACTCAAACGGCAACACCGCTAGATGTACAAATAAGCAACCCCCTTGTATATCAAAGCAACGATGCAATCCCACCCAACATCATGCTTACAAGAGCAAAATGCCGTAGGATATTACAAGCAAAAGAAACAGATCTACAACGTGCTTTGTTGTATGAAGCACTAACGCCCAATCAAAAAATACAATTTACTCGTGTACATGACATTGCACAATATTATCTTAAAAACATTGATCAGTTTTATGCAGAAACAATCGATAATCTCAAAGAACTTATCTTTTTACTTTATGAATTAAACGATGAACGCCACGACACATTATTAACCAGCGCAATTGAATACTCTGAGCGCGGTGATTTAGAAATTGTACAACAAATTTTAAACGACTTGCACACAAAAGCTACCCACAACACTGCCAAAATACAATTTGCACTTGGTAAAATTGCCAAATGTCGCTTTGATTATTTTAACGCCTATCGTTTTTTTTATAATGCACAGCGCAGTATCCGTGGCAATATACGCTATATTTATGAGACCTGCTCTTTGGGTTATGATATGGGCATGATACAAGAGGCTGAGCCACTTTATAGGCGCGCGGTTTCTATTGCAGAAAAGATGTCATCTCAACAACAAATATACCTCACTTGCATTTATAATGATTTAGCCTTGCTTTATAAAGAAAGTAAAAAATTTGACAAAGCAGAAGCACTTTTTGAACAACTATTAACCATCTGTCGCCAAGCACTAACAAATGTTGAAGACATTGCCTCTGAAAACCTACAAGCTGAAGCAATTAAACAAAAAACACACAACACATTACACGAATTGGCAGAGCTGCATCATGAGGCTGGCAATTACAAAAAGGCTGAGCCGCTATATCACAAAATCATTGAAACATTAGAACACGATCCAAGTGCAAACAAATTGCAGATAGTTTTGATATTGAACAAGCTTGCTAATTTACACCGTGACAACCACCAACTTGAAAAGGCTGGAGTCCTTTATCAGCAAGTATATCATATGATTAGCCATATCCTTGGCCCAAACCATCTTGAAGTTGCCAATATATTAGCCAATATGGCGCATTTTTTTAAAGCTTCAATGCTTTACGGTCAAGCAGAAAACGCGTTGAACAAGGCCCTTTCTATTCAAGAAAAAGCACTAGGCATTGACCATCCTGAAATTGCAATAACCCTTACTTACTTGGCCGAACTACGCGAGTTAGAAAACCGATATGAAGAAGCTGAGCCATTACGCAAAACAGCCATTGAAATCACTGAAAAATCACTTGGCAGTGAGCACCCATCACTTGCGCATGTATTAAATAATTTGGCTGAACTTTATAAAACAACCAACCGCCACCTTCAGGCCAAACCATTACTGCTGCAATCACTTACCATTGCAGAAAAAAACTACGGTCAAAACCACCTTGATGTTGCCGTTACTTTGGGTAACTTAGCGCGCATCTATAAACTTGAAAACGACTACTCTCAAGCAGAGCAATGTTGGCAAAAAACATTGAAAATTAAAAATAAACTACTAGGACATAACCACCCATCAACAGCAAAAACAATCCGCAATATTGCAGAAGTATATTGTTATACTGGTAAGTATAACCGCGGCAAATTTTTGCTCAAAAAAGCTTTAAGTATTTTTAAAGATAAGCTTGGCAAAAAGCACTCTGAAGTTGCTACGACTTTAAATAGTCTTGCCATGCTGCATAAAACTCAAAAGCATTACTGGCGCGCTGAATTTTTTTACAAGCAGTCATTACGCATTAAAGAGCATTGCTTTGGCATCAATCACATTTCAGTTGCCATAACATTAAGCAATATTGCAAATCTTTATAAAACAACCAAACGCTATAAAAAAGCCGAACAAATGTTAAAACGTGCATTACTTATTACAAAAAAAAATCTAGGACATAACAATTTTGAAAGCGCTAAAATTTTAAGCAACCTTGGCCATTTATACGAGCAAGAAGAACGCTACGAAGAAGCAGAATCTCTTTATGAACAAGCATTAGAGACAATCAAACATGCGCTTGGTAGCGCCCATCCTGATTATAAAAAATTTCAACTTAATCTTGCAACATTGCGTAATAAAATTGAATGGGAGCACACAGGCTTTTTCCAACCAGCTCCAGTTACCGGGCATTAAAATATAAAGCCACTTTAAAAACAAAATAAACTGATTTAAATAGGCTTTTTTAAACTCAAACAATATCTTTAGAATTTTTTCAATTTTATCTATATCTTTTATACTTTGCAAGGCACACCACAATACACCTTTTATGCTTTTAGCACCTTTTGGATATGGTCTATTTTGCCTAATATTCAATAATGGGCATGAAATATGCTTCATTAATATACCATCATTATATAAAACAATGCCTACAACAAACACGCTATACATAGCATTTTAAAAACTTACATCAAATTAGGACAAACCATTGTCAAGCAACAACGCAACTAAAGAGCAAAGTCCAAATCAAAACAATGGCGTCCAGCATCAAGCTGAAGAATACTTCCGCTCAGGCCTATCCAATGCCAATCAAGGCCAACATGATGAGGCAATTATTGCATTTACAAAAGCCATTGAAATTGATCCAAGCCATATCGCCATATGGATCAACCTTGGCGTTGTAAAAGCAAGAGCCAGTCAATTTGAAGGTGCTATTGCTGCCTTTACAAAAGCCATTGAAATGGACCCACAAAACCCAGACGCATGGTATAATCGGGGCCTAGCCAACTACAATCTTGGACGCTACAGCGATGCAACCAATGATTATACAAAAGTAATCGAAATTTGCCCTGCACCACCTCCTCCTACAACCTCACCTACAACATTGCCATCTGCCGCGCCACCTCCTGGGGCATCTCCAGCGCTTGCAGTACAACCAACCCAAACACCACCTGCACCAACTCAAACACCTACTACACCAACAATGGCAACGGTCACTACGCCACAAAACAAATAAAGCCAACATGACTTCCATCAAAGTCATGATGACCCTATCCAATATTGTCTAATATTGTACAAGCCTTTTTGACAAAACAAAAAAGCAGAGATATTAATTTTGATATTTTATGAAGTTAATAATCATTACACGCGCTCTAAGAAAACATCAGCACGTTATCAATGATTTTGCTTACTATACTTATGTTGCAGGAACAGCAGAATATTAAATGCACATTGGAAACAATGGCTTTAAAATTCATAAACTTTCCATAAATTTTAAATGCTGAGTACATGCCATAGGCATGTGCGAATAAGCTAGCTGCAAAAGCCAAGTCTTATAAAATGCAAATGGATATTAATTTGTAAATACAAATAAAATACATGGTGGAGCCGAGGGGATTTGAACCCCTGACCTCAGCAGTGCGATTGCTGCGCTCTCCCAACTGAGCTACGGCCTCTTTAAACAACATTACATCATGCTCAAGAGCATGCTCTAATTACTCAAATCCAAATATCTACTTAACGGATGAATCCTAGTTTTTTAAGGAGTTTGCTACGTTTTTGCGCTTGTGTAATCCAATATTTTTTGAAAGAATCGCCTTTTGAAAAAGAAAATTCCAATGCAGTTTGCTTCTCAAATTTCTGCCATCTGCTAGAAAGATAAAGTTTGTTGAACATGTCTGTATAATACTCATGCGCAGCTTTTGATATTTTGGAAGAACTCACAATAGAGTAAAATGTTTTATAATAAAAATCACCTCCTAAATCATCTAACGTTGGTACATTTTTAAATACCGACATACGATGGCGTGAAAACGAAAGCACTGGCACCATTATTCCTGCCCTATACAAATCAAGCATTGCTGGTAAAGGCGCTATTATTGACGAAACTTTTTTTTCATCTATTGCATCGACTTGTACTGAAGCACTGTCATGATTTAAAACATTGGTCATGTTAAGTCCGTAATAATTATTTAAATGCGTGCTCATAAGATGACTGGGTGAATGCTCAATACCCACACCCATTTGCCAATTGCTGCCGCGTGCTTTTGCTGCTGTAACAAACTCATGAAAACTGCTAATACCTTTACTACCATCGACCCAAAGGAAAAAAATATCATTGCCAATACGCCCGATTGAATTAAAATCATCTACCTCAATATCACCTTGCATCAAATGCTTTGCTAAAAATTTGCTTGATGTTATCATAATGGTATGATTAGGATCGCTTATATTTTTTAAGTCACGAAAACCATCGATGCTAGCATTTTCATCTATATTAGTAATGCGCACTACTTGAAACATGTAGTGTTCCCCAATAATAATAGAACGCAACGCAGTTGCAATTTTACCTGAGCTACTATTACTATCACCTAGCACAATAAAATTTACCGACGAAATTGGATTAAAAGCGTGTGCTGTACAAAGCATTACTCCACCAGTAATCACGCCAATAACTAACTTGAAAAACGCTATTTTCACTATAATCATATCCTTATGCTTTGACTCGACATTCTTTAAATAGAAATCAATACTGCTTTATGTTTATGCAATCATAAAAAGCCAAGCGATTAACATTTAAATCTCCATCTTTGCAATTGTTGCTCTGTAATGTTTTATTCCCTGACTAAGCATGCTTGCCCCGTGTCATGTTGGAAGCTATCAGCAAGTTTTATACTTTGTCAAAATATTTTTAACTATCAATCTTTTCACTATTTTATATATTAAAGCCAATATTCAACCTTCATATAATAAACGATCAATGATACATTGATATCATGCAAATATCACTATAAAAGACTGCATCACTATTAGCAATTTTGAGTTTTATAGAACTGGTTGAGCAACAATATGTTATATATACTTGATGTTATATATGCTTGCGCATTCATCCATACTTAAAAATACATCGCGTTTACTTTATGTGATCAGGCACATTATTTATTTTTTAAAAGCAGTGCTAGTGCCTATTGCCCCTGAGGCTATGATTTGCTCAATCTCTTTATCACTATAGCCTAACACATCACCAAGTACTTCTTTTGTATGCTCGCCTAAAAGCGGCGCGCGTTTAACATCTACAAAACTATCCGATAGTTTAATAGGACAACCAACGGTTAAATACGTCCCTCTTTCTGGATGTTCAACCTCAATAACCGTGCCTGTTTTACGCAAATCTTCATCTTCGGCAAGCTCTTTGATACTTAAAATAGGTCCAACTGGAATACCAAGTGGATTGCAAATATCCATTACCTCAAATTTAGTTTTGGTCATGGTCCATTGCTCAATCACGGTAAAAATTTCATTCAACTTGGGTAGACGCGCCTTAAGTGTTGCATAGTCAGGATCTGTTTTCCATTCTGGCTTGTCAATAACATCACATGTTTTTTCCCATGCAGCAGTTTGCGTAATGAAGTAAGTATAAGCATTTTTATCTTGCTCCCAGCCTTTACATTTTAAAATACGACCAGGTTGCCCGCCACCAGAGTCATTGCCTGCCCTGGGTGTTGTATTATCAAATGGAATACCTTCTCCATGTTGAGAATATTCCTCAAGAGGACCCGCTGCAAGACGCTGCTGATCACGTAACTTGATCCGACACAAATTCAAAACACCATCTTGCATCGGTGCCAAAACTTTTTGACCTCTACCTGTTGTCATGCGTTGATATAACGCCCCCATAATACCAAGTGCCAAGTGCAAACCAGTTCCCGAATCACCTATTTGAGCGCTTGTTACTAATGGAGGGCCATCATAAAAACCTGTTGTAGAAGCAGCTCCACCTACGCATTGAGCAACATTTTCATATACTTTGCAATCTTCGTATTTTCCAGCACCAAAACCTTTAATTGATGCCATAACAATACGAGGATTAATTGCTTGGATATTTTTCCAACTAAACCCCATACGATCCAAAACACCAGGGGCAAAATTTTCAACCAAAACATCGCATGTTTTAATTAATCTTGTTAGTATCTCTTTACCTGTTTCATTTTTTGAATCTAATTCAATAGAGCGTTTATTATGATTAAGCATCGTAAAATAAAGACTATCCACTCCAGGTCTATCCATTAGCTGTTTGCGCGTGATATCGCCTACTCCTGGCCGCTCTACCTTGATAACATCCGCACCAAGCCATGCTAACATTTGAGTGCATGTTGGTCCTGATTGAACATGCGTAAAATCAAGGACTTTAATATCTTCAAGAGCTTTCATGTAACGTTTCCTATGAGATTAATATCAACAAACAATGATATTTGATTTTATTTATACATCGTTTGTGCTTTTGTGCCAGGCGCATATTCGTTCGGGTCAATCCAAACATTTACAACTGCACATTTTCCAGTTTTTGCAATGGCATTGCGTGCCCTTGCAAGGGCTGGCGCTATTTGGTTAACTTCGCGTACTTCTTCGCCGTAACCACCAATCATTTCACCAAATTTTGAAAATTCTATATCCCCAAGTTTATTGCCCACTCCTCCACGAGTTTGGCCGTATTTGGCAATTTGTCCGTATCTAATTTGATTCATAGCAGAGTTATTGCCCACCACCGCAAGATATGGTGCGCCAAACCGTTGCGCAGTTTCCATATCAAATGCTGTCATTCCAAATGAACCATCTCCATAAAGACAAACAACTTCCTTATGTGGATGTGCAAGCTTAGCTGCCATTGAAAAACCTGTACCAACACCAAGCGCACCAAGCGCACCAGGGTCCATCCATTGTCCTGGAGCGCGCGGTCTTACAGCTTGGGCTGAAATAGTTACAACATCACCACCATCACCTATGTAAATAGTATCTTCGTTTAAAAACTCATTCATTTCCCATGCAAGCCTATAAGGATGGATTGGCCATTGATTGGACGTAAAAAGTGGCATTAACTTTTCAAGTGCAACGGCTTCTGCTGCACGCAAGTGATCCATCCATTGCTTACGTATTTGTCGCTTATTAGTATTAAGCCTGCCCGAGGCTGCTGCAACAACCGCATTCATAATAGCGCCTGGATGACCTGGCATTCCTAAATCAATGTCACGATTTTTACCGATTGTACGATAATCTAAATCAATTTGAATAAGCTTGATCTCTTTTGAAATCCGCTTTCCATAACCCATGCGAAAGTCAAACGGTGTGCCAACAATTAAAACCACATCTGCTTGGTTAAAAACCATCCCACGTGTGCGGTCAAAATGATGTGGATCACCAAGCGCTAGCATACCTCGGCTGGCGCCATTCATATAACATGGTATATCTAATGCACGCGCAAAAGCAATTGCCTCATCGCTAGAGCCGCTAGCCCACACTTGTTGACCAAATAAAACGGCAGGCCGCTCTGAGTGAATTAATATATCAGCCAATTTGTCAATATCTTGGGGATCACATATTGAACGCACGCTGGCGCGATATTTACCCGGCTCAGCAATCATTGCCTTTTCAATCAAAATTTCTCTATCAAGAATATCTCGCGGTATTTCTAAATAACTTGGACCGTAAGCGCCTGAAAAACATTCACGCGCGGCCATTGATATCATATCACTAACGCGCTCGGTAGAAAAAACACTCGAAGAAAACTTAGTAATAGACTTCATTATATCTACATGCGGAAGGTCTTGCAAAGACCCTTGCTTGTGCTGTGCTAAGCTTGATTGCCCACCAATATGCAAAACTGGACTTTCTGATCTAAATGCAGTTGCAATTCCTGTTATAGCATTGGTACATCCTGGACCAGCTGTTGTAACAACACAGCCTAATTTGCCCGTTTGACGTGCGTATCCATCAGCAGCATGGGCAGCCACTTGCTCATGACGTACATCAACAATACGAATTCCTTCATCAATGCACCCATCATAAATATCAATAATATGCCCACCACACAGCGTAAAAATTGTATCTACGCCCTCATTTTTTAAAGCTTTTGCTACAAGACGCCCACCCGAAATCATCACTCCGCTTTTGTCTCTTTGCTGTAAGGTATCATTTTCTGTTGACATTTTATATCAAATTTACATTATAAGTCTTTGATTTTTTTAATTAATTTAAGTTAAATATCACTTTACTACTTGAGCTAATTATGTTGCTATTTAATAATGCTAAGCTAGATTTTATGTATGTTTTTGCCAATGTGCCACACATTGACAGCGTCGTCATTCATTGTATTAACAACCCTATCACATCCCATAATCTCTATAGTATATCATAAAACAAACACTGGCGTGCATCGTAAATTTCAAACAACATTAGCAATAAAATTTTATTCATAGGTCTTAATCTATATTATAATACCTACTTGCTTGGATCATATGATCCATATGCAAAGCTTGCGTTATATTTTTTCAATACCTTTATATATTAAAATGATAGCGGCGATGCCTGCTATGACAAGTAAATATTTACGATAGCGCTCACCAACAATGCTTGTGGCAAAGCGTCTTGCTACAAATATACCCATAAACATTGCTGGCGCCATTGTAACTATAAACAACATATCATGCCAATCAACGCGCCCAATCAAACATAACCCACCAAATGATACAACGCACCCAAATGTAAAAAAAGTAGCAAGGGTTGGTCGTGCTACAGCTGGATTATGATTTTGATAAATGAGCGCTAAAGGTGGCGCTCCCACCGAAGTAATAGTACCCATAAAGCCTGATATATATGCCATGCTCCATAAATTACCAATATTGAAGCGCAATCGCCAACCACTGCTTGATAAAATAACAGCAAAAGCAATTAAAATACCAAAAATCAACTCAAAACCTATCACATCAACAAACAACAAAAGCACACCTAAAGCACAAGTAGTGCCAACTATGCGTCCAAACAAACCCACTGCAACTTCTTTCCAAACGGTGTTTATGCGTTCATTCCAAGCACCCAATCCTGCTGTAACGCCGCTTAAAAACAACACTGGTGCTGGTACAAGCTGCGGATCAAGTAAAGCCAATAACGGCCCAGCAGTAAGGCCAAACCCTATGCCAAGCGATGTTTGCACAAATGCTGCAGCAAAAATTGCTAATAATGCCATTGCAATAATATTAAAAGATATATCTAATTCCATGCTAATCCAACACTGGTCTTATGTACCAATATTTCAATATTGTGGTTTGCTTTCCATAAACATATAATTAAATCTATCAGCTCCACCATTGATGCAATTATCTACAATTTATCTATATATTATAACAAACTCAATCAACCACTGCTTTTATTATACGCAATATTGATCTTTAAAAATGTACAAAAAAAATTAATTAACGCATAAACTTAAGATAACTACATGCATGTCTATTTGTGTATGCCAACATTGAGAGCAAATCAACTTGCACCCAATAGCATTGCAACAAATATAGCAAATATTATTAAATTTTGTTGGTGTTTTTTATTTTTGAGCATTATAGTCTTAAAAGTGTTATAGTTTAAATCATACATTTTGGGTATTATTGAATAACTTTGGAGAAAATTTTAAATGCAAAAAATCATAATTAAACTCTCTGCTATTGCAGCCATGGTGATCCTTCTAGGCCAAGCGTCCGAACAAGTACATGCCGGCCCTGCACTTGATCGTATCAAATCAAGTGGTGTTTTAAAAGTTGCAAGCGATGCAAATTGGGCGCCTCAATCATTTTTAAATGAAAATAATGAAATGGACGGCTTTGACGTCGATGTTGCCAAAGAAATTGCCAAACAATTAGGCGTAGAAATTGAATTTGTAACACCTTCTTGGGAAGTTATTACAGCTGGCAGTTGGAATGGTAGATGGGATGCATCTGTTGGATCAATGACACCAACCGAGCAACGCGCTAAAGTATTGGCTTTTCCTGGCATCTATTACTATACTCCTGCAAGCGTTGTTGTACACAAAGATAGCAAGGTTCAATCGCTTAAAGAACTTAACGGAAAAACCGTTGGCGCATGCGCTGCATGCACTTATGAGCTTTACTTACAGCATGATTTAGTCATTGATGCTGTCGGAGCACCATCGTTTGACTATCAAATTAAACCTGCAAAAATACAATCCTACAAAGATGTAAGCGATGTTATGGACAATTTGCGCCTTGGAGACGGTGTACGCCTTGATGCAATGGTAGATTCTCTACCTGGTCTCCTTGAGGCCATCAAAAGCGGCTATCCTTTTCGCGTCGTGGGTGACCCAGTATTTTATGAGCCACTTGCAGTTGCAATTGATTTGGGCGATGATGAATTAAAAGATGCAATCGCAAAAATTATCAATAAAATGCATAACGACGGCACATTATCTAAACTGTCTAGAAAATGGTATAACGTTGATTATTCAAAAGCAAAATAACAAAATAAAAAGGGCGCTTTAATAAGCGCCCTTTTTATTTGTTTTAAACTCTTCTTTAATCGTTTGGATTTTCTTAATCATTTTGCTTTAAAGCATCCATTGATTAATTTTAAAAAATAATTTTAAACCTATTCCCTTTAGCTAAAAACCAACAATAAACATGGCAATATAACATGATATACTCTGATACCGTTGTAAGTGAAAAACTGATCCATAAGCCATTTTTTATTTTAGCAATGTTTGTAACGGTATTTCTAATGCTATTGAGTTTTTCATTAGGTGAAACAACATTTGCCAAGTTTTTTGAACCAATCACCGGCTCTGCTGAAGTTAATCCACTATATAGTGACTTCGTTGTTGCTTTTGTCCTTGCAGTCATTTTTATGATCAACGTCATTGTAATCGGCTTGTTTTCAACACGCTGGCAAATGATCGCTGTGTGGATTGAGCTTACTATTTTGGCTTTATCATTTTTTAACTTATTTGACCTAAGTATTGAATTTATCCAAAGTAAATTATGGTTTTTAATAGCACAAGGCGCAGTTACCACCATTTATGTTTCTGCCATATCCATTGTGCTAGCATCAGTCATTGCTATTATCGGCGCAATTGCCAAACTATCAGGTAATGGTTTTGCGTTTGGCATTGCAAGCTTTTATGTTTCATTCTTTAGAGGGTTACCTCTTTTGATGCAGCTTTATCTAATATATCTTGGTCTACCACAACTTGGTTTTGTTATCGATGCTATCCCGGCAGGCATTACAGCATTAACACTTTGTTATGGCGCGTATATGACCGAAATCTTTCGTTCTGGGATTGAGTCCATTAACAAAGGCCAATGGGAGGCATCACGCGCGCTTGGCTTTAAATTTACGCTGACAATGCGACGCATTATTCTTCCACAATCTCTACCTGTTATTATCCCACCTACTGGAAACCAATTCATTGCAATGTTAAAAGATAGCTCGCTTGTTTCCGTTATTGGTGTATGGGAGTTAACTTTTCTTGCTAGCAAGCTTGGCTCTAAAACATTCCAGCATGTTGAAATGCTTGTTACAGTTGCCATGATTTACTGGATTTTATCTATCGGGCTTGAAACAGTGCAGGCACAAATTGAGCGACATTATAACAAGAAAAACACTCGTTAAAGTAAAGCAAAGAGCATGAGTATAGATGACAAAACACCAATTATTCAAATTACTGGTATGCATAAGTGGTATGGCCTTTTCGAAGTTTTGAAAGATATTAACCTTAGTATTTATCAAAGTGAAAAGTTAATCATTTGCGGGCCATCTGGGTCTGGAAAATCAACACTTATACGTTGTATCAATCGTCTTGAAGCACACCAAAAAGGTGATATCCTTGTACAAGGCATACGCTTGCATAATCACATGCGCGATGTGGATATAGTACGCCAGAATGTTGGTATGGTTTTTCAAAACTTTAATCTTTTTCCTCATTTAAGTGTTCTAGATAACTGCATGGCAGGTCCAATGTGGGTGCAAAAACAAAGTAAAGAAAAAGCAAAAGAACTTGCAGAAATGTACCTAGAGCGTGTTAAAATTCCTGAACAGCAGTACAAATACCCTACTCAGCTATCGGGTGGGCAACAACAACGTGTTGCCATTGCACGTGCCTTGTGCATGCAGCCAAAAGTTATATTATTTGATGAGCCAACCTCAGCACTTGATCCTGAAATGGTCAACGAAGTGCTTGAAACTATGCAAGAACTTGCAGAAACTGGCATTACCATGCTTTGTGTTACCCATGAAATGGGCTTTGCTCGTGCAGTAGCTGACAAAGTAGTTTTTATGGATGCTGGTGAAATTGTTGAAGTAAAGCCGCCTATAGAGTTTTTTGAAAACCCTGAAAACCCGCGTACAAAAAACTTTCTTAGCAAAATATTGCAGCATTAAGCACTTAATTATAATATGCTGATTCTATCAGAAATCGATATTGCCTCAATTGTCATTTGTATAGATATTCATATTAAAAGAGAAAATAAATGCCCCTTACTATCAAACCACCATACATAACAGCCCATCGAGGTTCATCAATACGCGCACCTGAAAATACTATCCCAGCTTTTATTGCCGCTTATGAAGATGGTGCAAACGCTATTGAATTTGATGCAACGTTGCTTAAAGATTGTAACGTCATTATCCATCATGATCGTGATTTTGGTCGCTGTTTAGAAGGAGAAGGACGTTTAGCATCGGCAAAGCTTGATGAGGTAAAAAGTAAAGATGCAGGAGCTTGGTTCTCACAAGAGTTTGCAGACACCAAAGCGCCAACCTTTGAAGAATCTATGGATTTTATATTAGGCCATCACATGAAAGCGGTTATTGAATTGAAAATTCATTCTCATGAAGAAGATCGACTTGCTGTCAAGGTCACGCGCGATTTAAAAAAATATACACAACACATGGATAACATCCTTATTACATCATATAATCGACGCATCTTATTAACATTACGCCGTATTGATCCAGATATTAACCTTGGTATGATTGTTGACAAAATACCAATTGAGTGGCGCGAAGTAAACGATGTATTAAATCTAAAGGCCATCCATGTGCATCACCCGGCTCTTACGCCTGAGGTTTTAAAAATGCTTCTAGAGGCTAACCTTGAGGTGCAAGCATTTACTGTTGATGACCCAACACAAGCCAAAGCATTATTTGAAGCAGGCATTACAGGCATTATCTCTAATAACCCAAAAGCAATTGCACAATTAGTACATACTCTATAGTTGTAGGCTATGCTTTAAAACAAACTAACGACTGTGTCTGCTCAACGCATATCAATGCAAACCAATCGTTTATTTAAATCCAGCTAACCATAAACCATAGAACAATCTAGATATCGTTGAGCGAATCTGCAAAACTTTCTTTAGAAAACGTATTATTTTGCCTTATCAAAAGCATATAGACACACAACAAAGTTCACCCTTTGTGCAAGATAAAATAAATTTTAATGCCATTTTGTCCAATTGCACAACATAATCATTAACAACAGATGAGCTAAGAAAAAGCGATATGGATTTTGACCCTTTAAGCGAAGATGAACCAGCCAAACAAATTGAACCTGAATGGCTTGAAACACTCAATCCTGAACAACAAGATGCCTTACAATATCTTGAAGGTCCAGCCTTGGTATTGGCTGGCGCTGGCACTGGTAAAACACGCGTTTTATGCGCTAGATTGGCTCAACTAATCCGCCAGAATTACGCTCGCCCATGGGAAATATTGTGCGTGACCTTTACCAATAAAGCAGCACGCGAGATGCGTGAGCGTGTTGAGCAATTGATTGGAGCCAACGTTGACCATGGATGGCTTGGTACATTCCATTCTGTCAGTGCGCGAATATTGCGCCAACATCATCAACTTTTAGGTCTACAGCGAGATTTCATTATTCTCAATAGCGATGATCAAGTGCGATTGCTTAAACGCATCATCCGTGAACAAAACCTTGATGAAAGTCAAAACTCTGCAAAATTACTAGCATATCATATCTCACGCTGGAAAGACAAAGCGTTGCTGCCTGAACAAATAACACCCGAAATTGCCGGCCCCCTTGCTGGCGGTTATGCTGTACAACTTTATACGCTATATCAACAAGCTTTACTGCAAGCAAATGCAGTAGATTTTGGCGATCTTATTTTGCATGTTTTAACCATTTTAAAAAATAATAATGATGTCTTAAGTAAATGGCAAAATCGTTTTAAATTTATTTTAGTTGATGAATATCAAGATACAAACGCTGCGCAATATTTGTGGCTACGATTATTAGCCCAATCACACCATAATATATGCTGCGTCGGTGATGATGATCAGTCTATCTATGGCTGGCGTGGTGCAGAAATTATGAATATATTGCGCTTTGAAAAAGATTTTCCAGATGCGCGCATTATCAAATTAGAGCGCAATTATCGCTCTACACCTGATATTCTCAATGCAGCATCCAATTTAATTGCACACAATGATTCACGATTAGGAAAAACACTATGGACAGGTAATGTCTCAGGCAAGCGACCAATTGTTCGCGGCGTATGGGACGGAACAAGTGAAGCACGTTTTGTTACCAGCGAGATTGAAACATTAATCCGCAAAGGATTACAGCCAAATCGCATTGCTATTTTGGTGCGTATGGGTTTTCAAACACGTGAATTTGAAGAGCACTTCATTAATCACTCTATACCTTATATCATTGCTGGAGGAACACGCTTTTATGAACGAGAAGAAATACGCGATATACTTGCTTATTTACGCGTTGCATTTCAATGCAATGATGATTTAGCTTTTGAGCGCATTGTTAACAAACCACGCAGAAATATTGGGGCTGCAAGTTTGCAAATTGTTTTTACAACAGCACGCACCCACCAATGCTCATTATTTAAAGCTGCTGAAATTGCTGTTAATGGTTTGGAACTTAAAACTGGCGCCAAAAAATCAATTGCTGGTTTCATCCGTATGATTGCACAATGGAAGGCTCAAAGTGCCCATATCAATCATTTACAGTTGGTACAGCTTATTATGGATGAGTCTGGCTACTATCAAATGCTTGAAACTCTCCCTCCTCTTGAAAATGAGGCACGCAAAGAAAATCTCAAAGAGCTTATTGTGGCCATGGAAAATTACAACAATCTAGAAAGCTTTCTTGAGCATGTTTCACTTGTTATGGACAATGACAACGCAAACAGCCAAAACAAAATCCAGATTATGACTTTACACGCAGCAAAAGGGCTTGAGTTTGATACTGTTTTCTTACCAGGATGGGAAGAAGGTATTTTTCCAAGCCAACGCGCATTAAGTGAAAAAGGTGTTGTCGCTTTAGAAGAAGAGCGCCGCCTTGCCTATGTCGGCTTAACACGTGCTGAAAAACACGCCATTATTAGTTTTGCTGGAAGCCGGCGTATTTATGGAAAGTGGATGAGTAGCATGCCTTCACGCTTTATTACAGATTTTCCAAAAGATTCTATTGAGTTAATATGTGAAAACAGCATCACAAAATGGGGATTAAACACAAAACAAGATAAGCCAACATCATTGGCTGGAGCCACAAATGTGCAAGGATACCATAAAACTGTAGATGGATATCAAAATACAAAACCACTCAAAGCAAAAGAAACAACATCACAACAAGCCAAAATTGATTTCAAGATTGGCGATAGTTGTTTCCATCAAAAGTTTGGACAAGGAGAGGTTCTTGTCAATAATGCAGGACAATTATTAATTCGCTTTAAACACGCGGGTGAAAAACACATTATGGCAGATTTTGTTAAACCAGCTTGACATTTTATAAAATCATGTCCAATCAATAAACATCTTTTGTTGATCAAACGCTTTCTAATCAAATGAAAATATCAATTAAACAAACTCTAAAAAATATGCTAGTACCTAATGTAATACTATCAGCAAAAAAACAAACACATTATTGTCATACAACAAAGCAACACATCGCCACAATATTTTGCAATAAAGCTAGCGCATATAACTTTTTGTGGTTACAATATTTACATATGAAAACTCTATCTACTAATTCATCAAACCGCTTGCAGACTTTATTTGCAGTCAGTGATCATCAACCATTGCATTATAGCAATTGTAATTTAGCTGTTTTATATCCATTCAATGAAATTATTTCAAAACATATCTAAAGCTACAAAGCATATCTTTTTTAGTTTAATATCATTTGCTTTGCTAAGTGGCTGCTCAACCTTGAGTGAAACTTTTGAGGAAGTTCCTACTCTTACATGCCCTACATTTTTTGTACTTGATGGAGCCGATAAACTTGTACGCTACCTGCCCAATAGTGAAAACGATGTAACCGACACTCTGCTACGCGCAAATTTACGCTTTTCTGAAGGTGAATGCTCTATAAGTGATCAAACACTTTTTCTTGAATTTCCAGTTATAATTGATTCTGAAAAAGGGCCGGCTCTTAAAGCCAACACGCCTATTGAAATAGAATTTTTTATTGCAGTATTAGATCAAGATAAAAACATCCTTACAAGAGACAACATCATAATATCAATAGCTTTTGAGCCCTTGGTGTCATCACAACTCGTAAGCAGGTTTGTTGAATATTCTTTCCCACTAAAAGGGCTATTGCCAAAAGATTATAGCATCTACTTAGGATTTGTTTTAACACGCGAAGAATTTAACAAAATACAACGCAATCGCTAAACAAAACTCTGCTTGTTGCTTATTAATAAAAATAAAAACTACTATTGATAACCAGATGGCTTAACTTTGAATTGCTTTTGAGTTTATAGCTATTGCAGGTTCAGGTTTGGATTCTTTTTTAATGCCATGAACAGCTTCTTTGCTGTCTTTCAACGCATCTTCAAGATAGCTACAAGCAACAACAAGCTCTGCGCGTAAATTCTCTAAAAGAGCCCGATTACCGTCTGTTATAAAATACTGTGTTCTAGCTACTTCGGATTGCTCTATTATTTTTGTAAGTTTTTGCTCTACGTTATCCTCAAGCCCTGCAATATTTTGTGATAACGCACCACCTTGTGCTTCTTCCAACAAACCAGCTATTTTCTTTTCTTTCAAAATACGCTGCACACCAGATATTTTATATCCACGCATATAAAGCAGCGATTTTATTGCAGCTAATATTTTAATATCTTGCGCGCGGTAATAGCGCCTTGATCCAGCAAGTTTAACAGGACGTATTACTGAAAACTTGGTTTCCCAAAACCTTAATACATGTTGCTGCAAATCAAGCTCTTCTGCAGCTTCACTAATGGTACGATAAGCTTGTGCTTCTTTTTTATATTTACGCGCCATATTAAAAAACAACAATTATATTAAAACGATCAAACAAAACAAAATCTTCAAATACTTTATAAAAACAACTCTACAATAAACAATATCGATAGCTTATACTATAGTCCTAATGCTATTTCCTCTTATTAATGTGTTGTTTTAACCCGTTACTCATCCGAAACCCGAGTACTTTCCTTGCCGTAACCTTTGATTCAACGCCTGTACGCGGATTGCGACCTATACGCTCGCGTTTATGTTGAATTGTCCATGTTCCAAATGAAGAAATTTTAACTTCTCCATCCTCTTCTAGTGCAGATGATATTGTTTCAATAACATGTTCAACCAAATTAGTAGATTCGTGCCTTGAAAGACCTACCTTACAAAAAATTGCATTCGCAAGTTCTGTTCTAGTAATAACTTTATTGGTCATTCCTACCACTCCTCTCAAGATTGACGTTATTGTACTTTAGGCAAAAAATAGACATTTGCCAAGCTGAATCTTTTAAAATTGAACATTCTATCCATCATCATCCAAAATAAAAATAGATGTTTTGTAAATGAATTTGTGCTCAAGCTTGCAGTATCTATTGAAAAGTTTTATGAAACTTAAAACAATAACGCACAACAATAATACCCCCAGATTAATAATATAACTTTAATCGATTGATTTAAGTCAAAACCAAAGAAACATACATGCCAGATAATAATAACAAAATTGCTGTAATAGGCTTAGGATACGTTGGTTTACCTATTGCTGTGGCTTTTGCAAAAAAGTTTTCTCATGTTGTTGGGTTTGATATTAACACCAAGCGAATTGATGAACTGAACAATGGTGTTGACGCTACCTTAGAAATAAAATCTGAAGATCTTCAAACAAGCAACATACATTTTAGCAGTCAGTGTGAAGATATCGCTGCAGCAAATTTCTATATTGTTACAGTCCCTACTCCTATAAACGAGCTTAAAGAACCAGATTTGAGCCCATTAAAGAGCGCATGTATTTTATTAAGCCCTTTGCTTAATAAAAATGATGTTGTTGTTTTTGAATCCACTGTATATCCAGGCGTTACAGAAGATTTTTGTGGTCCATTATTAGAGAAGCATTCAACGTTAAAAATTGGCACTGATATTAAACTTGGCTATTCACCAGAGCGTATTAATCCTGGTGACCAAGAACATCGCTTAGAAACAATCACCAAAATCATATCAGCTCAAGATACGCAAACCCTAGATCAACTTGAGTCCGTATACGGTGCTATTATTAATGCTGATCTTCATAGGGCTTCTTCTATTAAAGTTGCAGAATCAGCAAAAGTAATTGAAAATACCCAACGTGATATTAATATTGCTTTAATGAATGAATTGTCATTAATCTTTAATCAATTAAATATTTCAACATCCGAAGTACTAAAAGCTGCTGGAACTAAATGGAATTTTTTAAAATTTTATCCAGGATTAGTTGGCGGACATTGTATCGGCGTTGATCCTTATTATTTAACAGCAAAAGCGCAAAGTATTGGCTATCAACCAGAACTTATTTTGGCAGGACGCAAAATAAACGATTCAATGGGTAGGCATATCGCTTATGAAATCATACGCATGCTAACACACCATAAGGTTGCCTTCTCTAGTGCAAAAGTTGCCGTTTTGGGCATAACTTTTAAAGAGAACGTACCTGACATGCGCAATTCACGCGTCAAAGACATTATAACAGAATTGCAACAATTCTCAATCAATCCACTCATTCATGATCCATATGCTGACGCCACAGAGGTTGAAAAAAGTTATGGCATTGCTTTAACACCACTAACAGAAATAAATGATCTTGATGTCATTGTTCTTGCTGTCCCGCATGCATCATATTTACAACTTCCTTCTAATTTTTGGCAAATGATTGGCCATAAAAATACCATCATCGTTGATATTCGCGCTAGCTTGGATAAAAAACAAATCCCAGATCACTATACATATTGGAGCTTGTAACCATGCAGCATACAATGCAACCTGCACCTCTTGATGATAACGCCAAGATTCTTGTAACCGGTGCTGCAGGATTTATTGGCTTTCATCTATGTAAACATTTATTAGGCGAGAATGCTAATGTTATGGGCATTGATAATCTCAATGATTATTATGATGTTAATATTAAAAAAGCACGTCTACAAATATTACAAAAAGCATCCAATCAATTTAAATTTAGCCGCGTTTGCTTAAGTGACATGGACGCGTTAGAGCAAGTTTTTCAAGAATTTAAGCCAACTCATGTTGTCAATCTTGCTGCACAAGCAGGGGTTAGATATTCATTGAGCAATCCTTCTGAATACGTCAAAAGCAATATTGCAGGCTTTGTCAATGTTCTTGAAAATTGCAGGCATCACGATATCAACCATCTTGTATACGCCTCTAGTAGCTCAGTATATGGTGCTAACACTAAACAACCTTTTGATGTACACGATAATGTGGATCATCCTTTATCTCTTTATGCTGCCAGTAAAAAATCGAATGAATTAATGGCGCACACCTATTCACATCTTTTTGATATTCCCACAACAGGATTGCGGTTTTTTACCGTATATGGTCCTTGGGGAAGACCAGATATGGCTTTATTTTTATTTTGCAATGCCATTTACAATCATCAACCAATCAACGTTTTTAATTATGGCAATATGCGCCGTGATTTTACGTTTGTTGATGACATCATTGATGGCGTACGTAGAGTTTTAACTGTTCCTGCCAAGCCCAATGAAAGTTGGAACGGACTAAGCCCCGATGCAGCAACATCAAGAGCACCTTATCGTTTATATAATATAGGCAATGGTCGCCCTGTCCAACTCGAATACGCTATTCAAGTACTTGAGCAAGCTATCGGCATTAAAGCAATACGCAATATGCTTGAAATGCAGCCCGGTGATGTTAGCGAAACCTCAGCCAATATTGATGCAATTACCCAAGATGTTGGTTTTTATCCTAAAACATCAATCGAAATTGGCATTCCAAAATTTGTCGCATGGTATAAAGCTTGGATAGCAAATCCAGATCAGGCCATTAATAACGCGTGAGCAAGACATCCATACTGAGTAGGCGTTACGTTTTCTGCCCTATGGTTAGGGTCAATGCCAGCATCTTCACAAACAGCTGCAACATTGTCACCAAATACTGGTTTTAAGCTGTTGTAAAGTATCTTTCTTCTTTGAGAAAACGCTGCTGCAGTGACACGCTCTAGACATTGATAGGGAAAATCTTTTTGCAGCTGTTGAAGAGGCTCAAAATGTATCACATGAGAGTATACTTTAGGCCTTGGCACAAAAACCTGAGGTGGCAAATGCATCACAATTCGAGCCTGCCAAGCCAACTGAGCTAAAACACTTATCCGTCCAAACTGCTTACTTCCTGTTTCTGCAACAAGTTTTTCTGCTACTTCGGCTTGCAGCATTATTGTCATAGAATTCAACATATGTGGCAATTTAAGCCATTTAACCAAAAGAAAGTTTCCAATGTTGTAGGGTAAATTAGCTATAATTTTTATGCAATTTACACTATTACTAGTTGCATGACACAATCGGCTCGTTTCATTGTTATTCAAAACATCAGCGTTCAAATTTCTTGAAAAAAATGCCTCGTAATTAATTTTTTTTGCATCATAATGATACAGTTTAAATGCTCCACATGATGCATGTACAAGTGGTTGCAGCATGTCAATAAAACGCCTATCAAACTCTATCGAGGTTATATCATTGGCACCTTCTAGCAAAAGACCCCGCGTTAATGCGCCTGGTCCAGGACCAATCTCAAAAATTTTTGCTCCATCCAATGCTCCTGCTTGGCGCACAATTTTGCGAGATATATTAAGATCAAATAAAAAATGCTGTCCAAGCGATTTTTTAGCAACAATGTTATAGCGCACGAGTGAATCTTGCAATGCAGGCAATGCTGAAATGTTATTTGCTAGAGTAGACAATGAGTATTCTCATCAATTAACAATATTCTCATTGCTTAACTACCCTATCAATATGACAACGGCTCATTTGTCGTGCAACATTTAGTGCTGCAATAAAGCTGCTTGCTTGCGCTATTCCTTTACCTGCAATGTCAAAGGCTGTCCCATGGTCTGGAGATGTTCTAATAAAATCAAGACCGAGTGTTATATTAACTGTTCCATCAAAATCAAGCGTTTTAACCGGAATTAACGCTTGATCATGATACATGCAGATTGCAACATCAAAACTTTTTCGCTTGTGAACGCTAAAAAGGCTATCGGCTGCTACTGGTCCAAAGGCATTAATAGAATCCCCACGGAGTCGCTCAATTGCATGCGCAACAATGTGGATATCCTCTTTGCCAATTTTACCATCTTCTCCCGCATGAGGGTTTAATCCTGCAACGGCAATGCTTGGATTGGCAATATTAAAATAATCTTGAAGTCCTGCATGGACAATTTTTGCTGTCTTATAGATATGATCACTGGTCAAAGTACTTGCTACTTTTGATAATGGTATATGGATTGTAACTGGTACTGTACGCAATGTTGGGTTTGCTAACATCATTACAGAATGCGCATTCGGATTACTGCTTTTATGTGCCAAAAACTCAGTATGACCTGGAAATGCAAAACCAACATCCTGTAATCTAGCTTTATGAATTGGGTTGGTTACCATTGCTGCACATTGCTTCTGCTGACACAGCAAAACAGCTTGCTCAATTGAATCAATAGCAAGATTAGTTTCTATCTCTTTACTGCTTCTTATTACTAATTGATCATCATTCTTAATTTCGATGACAGGCAAAATTTTGTTAAAACGCTCACATGCTTCTTGAACAGTCTGAACATTTTGTACATCCACATCAAGCTTAAGCCGATCAGCAAGTTTTTGTAGTCGCGTTTGCTGATCTATAGCCACAAAAGGCCCTATTTTGCTTGATAACACCTCTTGTTTGCTACATGCAAGCCACGCCTTTAACGTTAACTCACCACCTATGCCAGCAGGATCGCCCATCGTCACTGCCAAAGGCAAGCTATCTTGATTAAAACTTTGTTCTAGCTCCATTATCTAAATCTGCTTCCTTATTTAAAGGCTAAAATTACAACGCAGTTTACAAAAAGATGATACGATTTTTTTAATTATATGCGCTTTTCAATATAAGATTGACTTCTCATATCAGAAAGTTTTTTTCGTGAAATAATATTGCCTTTTTCATCGATAATAGCAGCAGTAATTTTTTCACGGTTGATGCCACTTTTTGCTTTGATAATACGACATAAAACCGTCATGTATCTCTTTTGCAATTGCTTTTTCCAACCTGTATTTTTTCCAATTTTTAGATTATCTATATCAGAAGCAATAACTGGCAAAGCAGTTTTTTTAACCGATTTTAATCTTGTACTCTCTATCCATTTTATTGGTCTAGCATGGCGTCGTGCACTACTACAATTATCAATTTTTGTTTCTAGTTGAGTTAGCGCATTCTCAATTTCTTCAGGCTCAAGCTGTGTTAATGAAATATCTGCATCAAGTAAAACAAAATCGTAGAATGTTTCTTCAGTTGTCTTCTTTGGTCTTTTTATCTCTTTTACCATAAAGATATAATAGCCCGTTAAGGTCTTGATTGGGTCTGATATTTGATTTTCTTCTAACTGATCAATAACGCTGCCAAGTTCAACAGGCATTTGCTCACTTACAACCCAACCAATATCTCCACCGTCAGGGGCAGAAGCCACTTGTGAGTACGTACTTGCAACATGCGAAAAACTAGCCCTACCTGATCGAAGATCCACTACCAACTGCCTTATGTCCTGATCAAGCTTCACTGGATCTGCAGCTTGAATTGGTATAAAAATCTCAAACACATGCTTTCGTGGCTTATCAATCAGCTTTTCAAGCAAAGCTATACGCTCATTGACTTCTTCTTCATCCACACCACCACTGCGCACAATTTCGCGTTTAATAAATTCAATCCAACCGAACTGTGCTCTAAACCTAGCTTTCAAGGTATCTGGATTAATTCCTTGGTTGATAAATGTTTTTTCAAAATCCTCTACACTTAATCCGTTGCTCTGGGCTATGTTTGCAAACTGCGCTGCAACTTGATTCTCGTTAGCAACAATATTGAACTCACGAGCTTTTTGAATTTGCAGCTGCTCATCAATTAATTGATCCAGCGCTGTCATACGTAACCTATGCAACTCTTCTGCGTTTAGCTGATTATTGCCTGAAGAAAGTTGCAGCATCCTAGTACGATTTACAAGATCTACGGATGTGATTGTAGATGAATTGACAACTGCAATAATCGAGTTGTTTTCTGCTTGTTGAGCATAAGCTGGAATAGTGGCTGCTATTTGCACACCAAAAAGCAATACATAACTATAGAAAAGCAAAAACTTCCAACTACAACAAAACATCAAATTCATCTAATTACTTGCCAAACTACTAATGGTTTTAAAGTCTATATTAAACATCAATTCTATTCCACTATTTGAACCAACTCTTGATACCAAATTTTTACTCAAAGTACCATTAAATGCAAAACACTCATCATCATAGCTCATACCAAAAGCATACGATATTGTACGATTCGCCGTTGTATGATGCATGTCTCTAGATATTGAAAACTCTGACGACCAATGCGCAGAAACATCCTGATCTATATTCAATTGGAGCTCATTGATATGATCACTTAATGTATTATCTTTATACACAACATGATCCAATTGAAATGCTGTTTTTTCAAAATCTAATTTCAAAGTTGTATTCAATTTACTTAATGCTCCTGTTTTGCGAGCAATACTTGCATTTTGACGCAAATAAAAATTTTCACTTGGATCAATTTCAAATGCGCCTAAAATATCAGACCCTCCTTCTCTAAGACCGAATTCCTTAGTCAGCGTATTATCTTGTGATAATTGAACAGATTGCCCAAGAAAAAAGCGCGCATAAAAATCTTGTGCCCAATAATGGCTAGCACTCGTTCCATATACCGCCCTTTGCCCTGTTTCTATACGATCAACACCAGCCATGCGTATGGTTTGAAACATATTATTAATATCAAAAAATGTTGCACTTGAATCCGTAGCTGGAATAGCAGCGCTGTTGCCACCTCGCGTAGCTGCTACATAGGCAAGTCTTGGTGTGATCATTTGTCTGCCATTATCGATATAGCGCGCCAATGGCCAAGTTAAATCTGCTCCAATGATAGGAGTAATGCGTGCTATATTTTTAGATTCTCTATAACGGCTATAGCTGTCGACTTTATTTTTTGCATCAACAATAAAATAGCTTGAACGCACAATTCCATCAAGGTTCAAATGCGTACCTGCTGGCCCTACAATTCCTGTTTCATAACCACTATCAACAGATATAGCGTGTACCTTTACTGCTTTTTTTTGAGAAAAGTTTCTTGCAACAGCGTCCAATTTCCAACGTCCATTCCATTGATCAGTATCACCCAATCCGCTAAAGCTTAACTCAGGTAGTATTTTTGGAGTCTCCTCGATCTTAATTGCTCTTAAGTCCTGATAATGGCTTACTCCCATCTGTGCGTAATTACGCCCTCTAAACCCTTCTACTTTATAGCTTGAGCGCAACTCATCGTTAGAGGAACCAAGAAAAGAATATTGCGACATATACGCAGAGTCGCTTACCCTATTAAAATCGAGATTGCTTTGCCAAGTGGGAGATATATTATAAGTACCGTCGACAAAAAAATGCCCGCGTGTTTTATCTTTCTTCGTACGCACTGCTCCTACAGGACCTGTACGGCGGTCTGAATTAGTGATGGATGAGTCTATTTCAATATTGCCTCGATTAACACTTTGTCTATATTGACTAACCAATACAGGTAGCTCTTTGGTCGTTCCAATAAGCTCCAAAGTTGCATCTTTGCTTTCATCAAGTGCCCAAAAATAAGGAGAGCCAAAAAAATTTCCAACCGCGCTAGAAAAACCAAACCGTGGGGCCAAAAAACCTGAACTTCTTTTAACCGTTGGGTCGGGATGATAAAAATATGGTGTGTATAGAACAGGCACACCAGAAAATTTTAATGCAACATCATGATACTCTATACGTTTTCTTTCTTTGTAATGCGTAATTTGATCCGCCTCCATTTGCCATAACAAATCTCCTTGGGGATCATCTTTGCATGCTTCACATCTTGTATATGCTACTTTGTTATAGTCAACGCGCGTACCTTCTTTACTCATCCTAGCTTCGGAAGCTACTAAACGGCTATTATCAGATAATCTAGCTTGTACTGTCTTAATAAAACCATTCTTAAAGTCTCCAGTAAGCTCAATATAGTCGCTATAAATAACTGTACCATCTGCTTGAGAAAAAACAATATTACCGTTTGCTGTAACCATGTCTTGTGCTTGGTTATAACTAATCAGATCAGCTTTTATAATTTCACCATTTGTTTCAACAACAACATTTCCGCGTGCAATAATAATATCAAATTTATCATCATGTTCTATAGAGTCTGCGTTTAATAACAATGGCGTTTCATTATTATCTAATTGTTTTTGTGCAAAAGCATTTTGTGCGTTGTGTATAGTAAAAAGCATTAATCCTATACACATAATGCGATGCAAGTAATGAAAAGGTCTGGTTGCTGCAATCATTATATTATGCTCAATTTTTTTGACTTTGATGTAATAACAACGCAAGGCTAGCTAACAATAATATAACACTTGTAAAAGAACTTGATAGCAAAAGAGATAAGCCACTTTGCCTGCCAATGCTGCCTATAAGCTTTTCAACAATAAAAATACATAACCCAAGTATTATAATATAGACTATAGGAAACAGTCGCCCTGAACGGCGTGTGTTTCCAATGGTAAAACAAGCCGCGAGCAACACTAATCCTGCAAAAAATACTGGTCTTACTATCAAACTATACAAATGTAGACGATGTTGCTCTGTTGATATACTGGCATATTCTAACTGCCTAATCAGTTCTATTAACCGAATAAAAGATATAGATTCGGGGCTGGCTTCTTGATCATTAATAAAATTGCTTGTTAGTGCTGTTGGCAATGCCATAGATGCCATTGCTGTTGAGGTGTTATCTTCATGATAGTGTATTACATCGCTTAAGTGCCATTGATTACCATTTTCTAAAACAGCACTTTTTGCATCATAGCGCTCTTTAAATTGATTGCCACTATTCATGATATAAATTGATATTGGTTTAAGAGTATTCGTACTTGAATTCCACACCCCACCTTGCACAATGCGGTAGTCTCCACCACGGTTTTCACGAACCCATATTTGATTTGCATTAGCTTCATTGATTTGTTTTTGAAATAACTCTAGCTCTAAGCGTTGGTAAGTATGCTTGGCTCGTTGTGTAGCGTAGTCAATTCCTAGCATATCGATAAAGCCAATAGCCATTGCAACCATCACTGCTGGAAATGCTATACGCACAAATCCTGATCCTGCGGCTCTTACGGCAAGTAACTCATCTTTGGCTGCTAAAGACATAAAACTCGCTAGCGCGCTCAATAAGATAGCAAGCGGCAATAGCTCACGGATAAGATATGAAAGCTTTGTAAAACTCAACACAAAAATATCACCACTGTCGATAGCATCTCGACCCGACGCACGACGAGTAATTTCAACCAAGTCAAAAACAAAAGTCAAAAAAAGTAAAATGGCTAAAACACTACAAAATTTAAAAAAATAATGCTTTGCCAAATATCTCTCAAGTAGCATTCGATGATATTTCATGAAAACAATACACTCGTGCTGCCAAATATCGTTGAAGAAAAAAAATTATAAACACACTTTATAAATTTTGTACTACTTACCATTTCCAACGTTATTAGGTTGCCAATACTTTAGATTACTCCTGCAGATTATCTCTGAGCTTAATCCTTACATAATCTTTGTAATTTAATGGCCCTATATCTTCATCTAGACATAAATCTTCTTGCTTGACCTTATATTCCTTTTGGCCTCATAGTTTTATCATCTATTTTGATAACATATACCGTCAGTTGTAATATTTTATCTTTACACTAAATTATTCAAAATCTCAATCAACATTTTGACTTTTAACAAATTTTTCAATTTTTTAATCTTTTAATTGTTAACATTAAACATCATGTTATATGCATAACATTCTAAATGAAATCATAAACCTATATGTTATTTTATCATCAATTTAATTCAGTTTTGCTTGATCCAAAAACTTGCTTGACCCATGCATAAAAACACCGTAACCCCATTGCCTCTCCTCCTTTGGGTTTGCCAGGTTGTGATGATGTGTTCCAAGCCATCATATCAACATGCGCCCAGCGCACATCATCAGTTACAAAGTTTTGCAAAAATAAGGCTGCTAATATTGCACCCCCATATGAAGTACTTCCAGTACTTGAAAGATCAGCGCAGTTTGTTTTAAGCAAGCTTTCATATTCTTTTGCTAATGGGAGGCGCCAGATAGCGTCATCTTCCTTGCTTGCAGATGCAATCAAACCATTTGCAAGCTCATCATCATTGCAAAACAAAGCAGGTATATCTTTACCAAGGGCTACACGTGCTGCACCCGTCAAAGTTGCAAAATCAAAAATGTAGTCAGGTTTTTTTTCACATGCAAACGTTATTGCATCGGCTAATATCAGACGCCCTTCTGCGTCTGTATCACCAATCTCAACAGTTAAGCCAGATCTACTTGTCAATATATCAGATGGTCTATAAGCGTTGGATGAAATCGCATTTTCTACAGTAGGTATCAACACTCGTAATTTTACATGACATTGGTTTGACATAATCAAATGCGCTAATGCCAAAGCGTGTGCCCCTCCACCCATGTCTTTTTTCATCAATAACATATTGCTAGCTGATTTGATATCAAGCCCACCTGTGTCAAAGCACACCGCCTTACCTATCAACACAAGGCTTGGTGCATCATCTTCACCCCAATTGATATCAATTAAACAACCAGGATCGGACGATGCACGCCCAACTGCATGAATCATTGGAAAGTTCTGTTTCAAAAGTTCATCACCTTTGATAATATTACAATGACCGCCATGGCGTTCAGATATGTTTTTTGCAATTGCTGCAAACATCGTTGGATTTAATATATTAGCTGGTAAATTGATTAAATCACGTATCATCCAAACAGCTTCAATTAAGCGTATTTGTTCTTGATCTTCGTGGCAGTAAGGCGTTTTACAAATGAGACCAAACCGAGGCTCTTTTGGTGTATTAAACATGTGGCTTATCTTGTATTTTTCCATAGCAAAACCATACATACATGCCTGATAAGCTTTTGGATCGCTTTTATCTATCTTATAAAATCCATGCCCCAGTTTTTTTGCAACAACTGACCACTCTTTATAGCAGTGCATGTCATCAAAACCTGCTAAAACTCCTGCCAGAGCGTCATTATTGTCAAAAAGGCGTAATACATTATTGCTTGTCGCTGAAAAAGAATTTCTTTTTACCCATGAAACGATTGAAGGATTTTGTTGTAAAAAGTTATCAAAATTTTCTTTGCAAACTGGATAAATCGTTTCAATATCTTCTTTAGATGATGTATTGTTTAGTGAAAATGCATCAAAAGCATCTTCCGTTATCAAACAATGAGGACTTCTTGGAAAGCTATTAGCAGATATCATTTCATTTCCTTTCACAATGATTTGAAATCTTTATAGATTAAAAATGCTAATTGGACAATTTTGAAATCCATTCATTGCAACCTTTGTAGACTTTAATAATACAATGAAAAACGCTGAGTATAACAATAAACTTTTTGGCACTGATGGCATAAGAGGTCGTGCTAATCAAGGCTATATCACCCCTGAATCATTTGCTAGACTTGCACTTTGTGCATCTATCCAGTTCATTTCTGGTGGACATAGACACCGCGTGATCATTGGCAAAGACACGCGTCTTTCTGGCTATATGCTGGAGCCTGCTCTTGTGTCAGGCTTTATATCAGCAGGCATTGATGTTGTTACAGTAGGGCCCTTGCCGACTCCTGCCATTGCCATGCTAACGCGTACGATGCGTGCAGATTTTGGTGTAATGATTTCTGCATCGCACAATCCATATCAAGATAATGGGATTAAATTATTTACTCCTACGGGACATAAATTATCTCATCTTGTTGAAAACCGCATCGCCATGCTCATGGAGCAACCAGATAGGATCAATTATGTCGATAGTGAATCACTTGGTCGAGCCGTACGTATGGAAGATGCACAAGGACGCTATATCGAATTTGCTAAATCAACCCTTGATCCAAATATTCGCCTTGATGGATTACGGATTGTTGTTGATTGCGCTCATGGTGCAGCCTACAAAGTAGCACCAACCGTTCTATATGAGTTAGGCGCTGAAGTCATATCTCTTTCTATTGCACCTAATGGCACCAACATCAACGACGCTTGTGGAGCGTTGCATCCAAACCAAATCTGTGACGCGGTGAAAGAATATAACGCAGACATTGGTATTGCTCTTGATGGAGATGCAGATAGATTAGTTGTTTGTGATGCACAAGGAAACGTAATCCATGGCGACATATTAATGGCAATCCTTATTAAAGATTGGCATCAAAGAGAGCAACTACGTGGCCCTGTAGTATCAACCATCATGGCAAATTATGCATTCCAAAATTTTGTTGAAAACCTTGGTATACGATTTCTTCGTACAAAAGTAGGTGATCGCAACGTCATGAGTGAAATGATAAGGCATCGTTCTAATTTTGGTGGAGAAAGCTCTGGCCATATCATTTTTATGGATTATAACTTTACTGGCGACGGTCTTGTAGCTGCACTGCAAGTACTACGCAGCATGGCCTACACTCAAAAACCCCTTCATGAGTTAGCTAAACTTTTTACCCCAACTCCTCAACAAAATGAAACAATTAACTTACAAACAAACATTGACCTTGAAGCACTTGATGCATACCATAAAATAATCCAAAATAGCCAAAGACAGTTGAATAAAAAAGGCAGGCTTGTCGTTCGAAGATCTGGGACAGAAAACGTCTTACGCTTAATGATTGAAAGCCAAGACACCCAACTAATGAATACCGTCATACATGAGCTTAAGCAAAAAATTATTGACCTTGTCCAACAATTGTCTGCATAATCATCCCAATATAAACAATACCTTTTCAAAGCTAATCATTTTACTAGGCTTTACGTGTTTCAAAACTAAGATGAGTAATCCATCTACTAACTAAATAATTGCTACCAATCATCTATTGCAACACAAGCTATATACTCACTAGTTATTATTTATATAAAGATTTGCAGATGCATAATTCAAAGGCTATTTACTACTTAATGCCGCTATTAGGTGTCTTGCTATTAAGCCCTGACACTTTACTATTACGTTCAATGCCATTTAGTTTAGATGGTATTTTAGCAGTGCGTGGCTTTATTAGTATGCTCGTAATACTAATCTATCTTATTATTCGTTATCGCCTAGATTATTATAAACGCATACGCATGATCGGGTGGACCGGTTTAGGTGCTGGTATATTGCTAGGTATTTCCAATTACGGCTTTATATATGCAGTTCAAACAACTACCATTGCTGATTTACTTGTAATTCTTGCTATATTGCCAATTGCAAGTAGTGTTCTAGCTGCAATATTCTTAAAAGAAAAACCGTCCCCAGCGCTTTGGATTGCAAGCACCGGATGTTTTTTAGGTATATTAATACTGTTTTCAGGTGAGGTTAATTATACCGCATTACTAGGCAACATTTCTGCTGTGATCACAACGATTTTGATGGCTGCTGCCATGGTTATGTTGCGTGCAAAACCTAATATTGATATGACCCCTACTTTTTTCGTTTCTGGAGCACTTGTTTTTGCCATCACCATCCATGACGCTGAGCTTGCTGCACATATGGGACTTGAATATTGGCCTCTTTATATAGCCTATTCGCTGGTTATGAGTTCGTTCATTCTTATCTTACTCTCCATGCGCTATTTACCTGCGCCTGAAGTTTCTTTATTTATCTTGCTAGAAACAATCCTTGGTCCGCTGTGGGTATGGATGTTTATTGGAGAAATACCTCGAGTTCAAACCGTAGTCGGTGGCGCTCTCATTTTAAGTATATTAATTATTTATTTTGGGTATTTAATTTTTTCTCTGCGCGTAAAGCGGCTATTGCCACAGAATAATCATCCGCATTAAAAACAGATGACCCTGCAACAATAACATTAGCGCCTGCATCAATAATGCGTTCTACATTTGTCAAATTTACACCACCATCAACCGATATACAAATATCTCGCCCTTTTACCTTATTGCGTAACGCTACTATCTTATCAAGAGAGTTTTCAATAAAGCTCTGCCCACCAAATCCAGGATTAACACTCATAACCAATATCAAATCAACATAATCCATTACATAATCAAGCACATGATGACTTGTTGCAGGATTTAAACTTACGCCAGCCTTCATTCCAAGATCTTTAATGGCACAAAGTGTACGATTAAGATGCACGCAAGCTTCAGCATGTACCGTTAGCCAATCTGCTCCAGCATCTTTAAAAGGCACAAGCCAATCATCAGGCTTTGACATCATCAGATGTACATCAAAAGGCTTATGCGTTACTTTGCGTAAATCTTTAATAATAGGAGGTCCCATCGTCAAGTTTGGTACAAAATGCCCATCCATTACATCAACATGAATCCAGTCTGCCCCTGCTTGATCAATTGCTGTAATCTCATCTCCAAGTTTAGTGAAGTCAGCTGATAAAATAGATGGTGCAATATATATTTGTTGTGAGTGCATGGTGCTACCGCTCATTTCAATGAATTAATGGTTATATTTTTACGATTTTATTATCAACGCTCAGCATTTCGCGAAGTTCATCGCGCCATATCTGCGCGTGCTCTCCATCACGCCAGTTGTCAAACCATGGCCCACCACGCGTATAGTGATAATTGTCGACATCAATATCTTGACTATACTCACCAACCAAATAGTTCCAACTTATACTAAGATCTCCAATTTGTTGGTCGTTATCTAACCATTTAAATTGATGCAACTCTAGCCCCGTTGCAGTACCAACATATTCTGGCGTTAATGTTTTACATTGCTCGCAATTCATCAACATAAATGATGACCAGTTTTTCTTTTTATAAACTGACTGTGCATTATTTAAAAATTTTACTTGATCGCGCGGCGTATAATCATGCTTGACAACCTGCAGAGCATATTGCGGATCTCGTTGTTGCCAAAGTTTGTAAATATCGCTAGCAACAAGCATATCGCAATCCATAAATACCGCCCATCCTTGATAATTACACATCCAAGGAACTAAAAATCGGCTGAATGCAAACTCTGTTGACTGCAATTGATCATAAGGACGCGTGAACACACCATTAAGATGATCTAAGGCCACTGGTATAATTGCTACTGGCTTACTGGCGTGTTTGATAATAGAGCGTGACAAAACATGAAACGCAATCTCTTCTTTCTTGTCGAAGCCTATAAAAACACGAACCATATTATCCATTATGTTACTCCGTTAACACTAATTGTATTCAGTGTAGCTAAATCGCACTTCGATATTATTTTTATCAACATTTGCTTCTATCTAACAACCCATGATACTCCATCAATAAAATACTATTATCAGAAAAGCAATTAGTTCATTAACATCTCCATTTAACCAATATTGCAAAATGCCTCAAAATCATAATAATTTTTCTTTAAATGCCCATACTTCTGGATGGCAAGTTTTACTTGATGGCGTGCCTGTTAAAACACCTTTGAAACATATACTAATTTTACCCAATGAGCAGCTAGCAAAGGCCATTTTAGATGAGTTTCAACAACAAGGTAAATCCATACAACCCCACAAAATGCCACTGTTTCAACTTGCCAACAGCGCTATTGATAGAGTTGCTCCTAATATTGATAAAGCTCTTGAACAAACTGGTCAGTATATAGAATTTGATCTTTTATATTATTGGGCCAATGATCAAAAACTTGCTCAAAAACAACAACAAATATGGCAACCTATCTTAGATTGGGCCAAGATATCATTTGGTTTAGAGTTTACTACCACCAATGCGCTCGTGCCAAGCTTACAGCCTCAAGAAATGATTGACATCATGTTAGCCCAATGTCGAGCGCTCTCTGTTTTTGAGCTTACAGCATTCATTACATTATGCCATCTTTATCGATCGGCTATTTTGGCGCTAGCGGTTGTAAAAAAACATCTATCAGGATTGAATGCGTTCAAAGCAAGTCAAATTGATACATATCATCAAATAGAACAATGGGGCGATGATCAAGAGTTATTAGATAATCTAGCAAACATCACGCAAGAGGTAAACCACGCAACAGATTTTTTAAGCCTTTTGTACCAAACAACCAAACGCGCATAATATAACACCATGCTTGCCAATATCTATACCATACCAATTGATTACCCCTTTGCAGAAACACTAACCAACGGATTAGTAGAATCTAGCAAGAAAAACGATTTTATTTTAAGCGATACCACATTACTTGTACCAACCAAACGCGCTGTTATCACAATTGAAGAATCCTTACTAAAAACAAGCGCACAATCTGCTATGCTACTTCCTGCTATTCATGCTTTGGGAGAAGACGAACCCGCTGAAAGCGAGTTAATGGCCAGCGATTCAAGCCTTGAGCACATCCAAAGCGATGATCAAAATATTTTACCGCTGCCAATCTCACCAATTAGGCGGTTGTTTTTGCTACAGCAACTTATCGGAAAAATTCCATTCTATCGTAATATACCAATGGGTCAACTTATGGATCTTGCACATGCATTAGGTCGCTTTTTTGATAAAGCCGCTATTGAAGGTGTTAACCTGCAAGAGCTTGATAAATTAGTAGGTGAAAACGATTTAGATGGTGCAGATGTAGCTTCACATTGGCAACAATTGCTTACTTTTTTAAATATCATGCGCGACCAATGGCCTAACATTTTAGAATCAGAACATGCCAGCGATGCAATTGAGCGACGCAACAAAATGTTAGAGCGCCTATCTAAACTTTGGCAACGCTCTCCTCCATTCAATCAAGTGATCATCGCTGGATCGACAGGGTCTCAGTTTGCAACACGCAATTTAATGAAAACCGTTGCAAAGTTAAATAATGGTAGCGTTATTCTACCCGGCTTTGACCATTTAGCAGATGCAAATTTATTTAAAGATGCTATCCGTGATCTCAACCATCCTCAACATATGATGGCTTCCTTTATCCATAGTATAAAGTTAAGCCCTAGTGATATTAAAATTTGGCCCAAAATTGCTTCTCCAAAACAATTTCAAGGGCATCATTTACCAGATACAACAACATCAAGAGCTGATCTTATGCGTTTGGTCATGTTGCCTGCAATACAAACCTCATCATGGGCATTAGAAGGAAAAAAGTTTGCAGCACATTTTGAAGACATCTCTTTGGTTGAAGCACCATCGCTTGATCTTGAAGCGCGCGTTATCGCACTTGCAATGCGTCACACCTTAGAAACACCCAAAAAAACTGCAACACTTGTCACCCCAAATCATGATCTAGCAAAGCGCGTCCGCGCTGAGTTAAGGCGTTGGTCAATTGAAATCGATAACGCCGCGGGAGAACCTTTAGCATTAACACCCCCAGGCAAATTAATGATGTTGATTGCTGACATCATCAGCGATGAACTAACACCTAGAAAGTTTTTAGGCTTATTAAATCATCCTTTAACGTATCTATCACACCAACGCGTTGATGTGCTCAGCTGCGCACGTTTGATTGAAAAATCATGGCGCATCAACAACCCTGCCCTAAAAGGCAAACGATTGCTCGACAGTGCCTTTGACATGCTTGAAAAGCCATCTCACCAAACCATAATTAAGCATTTTAAATCTATTTTAAATGCCCTCATACAAAACAAAGTCAAAACATTCGAAGCTTTACTTAGTGCCCATACCCAATTTTTTGAGCATTTGATAACCCCTTGTGATGAAAATCAAGACACGCACTATCACGCTGATATGCAAATGCTTAATGATGTAATGCTTGAGTTGCACGAAAGCACGCTTGACATCCCTACTATCAAACAGCGCGACTACGCCTTATGCGTTGGCAAAATACTTCACGCGCATATATATCGACCATTCACGCGCACACATCCTCGTCTTGCCATTTTAGGTAATCTTGAAGCACGCATGCAACATGCCGATTTATTTATTCTTGGCGGGTTAAATGAAACCTCATGGCCTGCTTCTCCAGCGTATGACCCTTGGATATCGCGCTCTATGTATCGTACCCTTGGCCTTGCATTACCTGAAGTGCGCATTGGCATGCAAGCGCATGATTTCGTGCAGGCATTTCAAAACAACAAAATTTTGTTAACACGCTCTAACATTGTAGCCGATCAAGTCATGCGACCTTCACGTTGGCTATTACGCTTGCAAACCTTTGCCAAGGCAACAGGACAGTATAATATAGAAGGCACTCTTCATTTACTCCAAGATCAAAATCATTTGCTTGCTATAGCACTCCAACTAGACAAAGCATCCACATTCACCCCAGTTGCCCAACCAAAACCGGTGCCTGTAGCTATGTTGCGTCCTAAAAAAATGCGCGTCACAAGCATTTCAACTTTAATAAAAAACCCTTATCAATTTTATATAAACGATATTTTAAAACTCCAAAAACTCGATCCTCTGAGCGTACATTTTTCTGCACGCCAGCGTGGCATTTTTATCCATGATGCCATTGAAGAGTTCATGCATACCAACCCGACCAAATGGAACCAAAACAGCATTGATAAATTGGTACAAATTTATATCAAAAAATTATACCAATGTGATATCTCACCACTAGATTTTGAAATTGCAAAAAGGCAATTTAACAACGCTGCATCATGGTTGATAGAATGGGAGCGCGAGCGCGAACCATTCATTGCTAAACGTTATAGTGAAATACCACTTAGCGTTGTGCTCAAAAAACATCAATTTACACTAACGGGCCGCGCAGACCGAATTGATATCTTAAAAAATGGTGGTCTATCTGTTATTGATTATAAAACAGGCAATGCCCCTGAGCAAAAACCTGTACGAACAGGCAAAGAACCCCAACTTACCCTGCAAGGTTGGATGGCGACACAAACCAATAATGATGACATTGATGTCTGCCATAGCGATAGGTGCCAACTTGCACACAGACAACTAGAAACCGCCCAATACATTATTTTAAAAGGGTTTAGGACCCTCAATGAATGCCGCAATATTTTTGAAACTAGCGATGCCTACAACACTGCAGCACAAGAAGCATACGATGCTTTTTATGAAAACCTTTGTACCTTTATTTTAGACCCTGAAGGCGTTTTCCCTTTCAAAATCAGTGCAAATGATCAAAGCAATTCAAGCCATTTAGCGCGCCTACATGAATGGCGTCTTGAAGAAGTGGATAAAGATGATGACAGCTAAGCCCAGCGCAATCTTGCAAGCCACTGATGCTCAAGCAACAGCAGCAAACCCATACCAACATGCTTGGGTATCTGCCAATGCAGGTACTGGCAAAACAAAAGTATTAAGTGATCGCTATCTTGCGTTATTGCTGGCAGGCAACAAGCCTGAGCAAATTTTATGTCTTACCTACACAAATGCTGGTGCTGGTGAAATGGCCAACCGCATTACCTCACAGCTAAGCCGGTGGGCCTATATACCAGAATCAGATCTTATTGACGAAATCACTACACTAGAAAAACCCTACATCAAACATATCCAACCTTCTCAACAAACACAGACTAACCAATATCAATTAACTCGTGATAAAATTGCAAAAGCGCGTCAATTATTTACAGATGTACTAGATTGCCCTGAAGGTCTTAAAATACAAACCATCCACGCTTTTTGCCAATCCATTTTAGCGCGATTTCCCCTTGAAGCACAAATTTCACCAGCTTTAAAATTGATTGAAGACCACCAGGTTACAAATATTGTTGCTAATGCTACAAACATTTTTTTGCAAAAGCATCTCGAGAACCCGAGGATCCACAAAGCGCTCTCAATCTTAATTGATGAAACAGCACCTTCTAATATTAGTCTGTTATTTGATGCAATCCAAAACGAAATTAATGAGCAAAACTTTACACAAATAGACGATTTGATTAAGCAATGGCTTGGTAGTGATCAAGCACTTGAACCTATTACATTAACAAAGCAAATAGTGACCGAGCGATTATTGGATGATCAGGACTTATACGCCATAATTGAGCACAAGATTGGCAGAGATAAAAATAGCTACCCTCCTCTGCAAAGTTGGTTGGCTTACAATGCACAAGATCGCCTAAAACATTTTGAACTTTATCAAAATTATTTTTTGACAAAAAAAGCTACAATTATCACAGCCTTTGAAAACAAACGGCGCAAAGCGCACGATCAAAATGATATAACGGAGTTAGATCTTGCCACGCGCTGTCAAAAAGAAGCAAATCGTATTCTTGACCTTTTACACCGCATTGATAATATCCGCCTTGCGCAAAACACTCGTGCAATGTTTGACATATTCAAAGTCCTTGCTCCAATTTTTGATCATGAGAAAAAACGCCAAGGTGTTGTTACTTACAATGATTTGATTAACCTGACGGCTAGTCTATTTTCAAGCAGTGATACCAAAGATTGGGTACTTTATAAACTTGACCATAACATTCGTCATATCTTGATTGATGAAGCTCAAGACACCAACCCAAAACAGTGGAAAATTATTGCTGAGTTATGCGCATTGTTTTTTACAAGCGATGATTCATTCTATGTAGCTTCTCAAGAACAAAGTAAGCCAAAATCTCAACGTAACGCAAACCACATATTTGGAAAACAGTTGCAGTGGTTGCCTCGCACACTATTTGCGGTTGGAGATATCAAGCAATCTATTTATCGCTTCCAAGGCGCACGCCCTATTTACTTTGAAGAACACCGCAAGCGTTTTTCTACATTATCAAAGCAATCTAATGTTGGGTTTGAAAATGTACCAATGCAAACATCTTTCCGCTCTGGCAATGCGCAACTTCAGTTAATCGATCAAGTTTTTGCTAATGATGAGGTCCCTTTAAGTGAACAAAAAATTACGCCAAAACATCAAAGTTATCAAAATACACGCCATGGCCATGTTGAGTTATGGCCTGTATTACGCCCACAAACAAATCTTTCTAGCGATCAAACTGTCCAATCATTGCCAGCGCCATCTTGCTTACAATTATTATGCACCCAAATTGCAGATACTATCAAGTCGATGATTGGCACTTGCTGGGTAAGCTCAAAGCAACGTTATGCCCGTGAAGGTGACTTTATGATTTTGGTTGCCAAACGCCGTCCGTTAATGGACCCTTTAACACGCGCCCTGCGCAAAGCTGGTATTGCAGTTTCGCCAGGCGACAAGACCAACTTATTAGACGAACCTGCCATTATTGACATCATGTCATTATTGCGGTTTTTATCGTTACCACAAGATGATTTGTCATTAGCTGAGGCACTACGCTCTCCTTTTATCGGTGCAAATGAGCAAGACATTATGGACCTTGTTGCCGACAAGTTTACCCATAATAGGCAAAGCATTTGGGAGACTTTGCTTCACCAGCATACGACCCACCTAAATCCTGCCATTATATGGTTAAAAAAACTACTATCAGCTACAGACCAAATCGCGTTATATGACCTTATTCGAATGTGCCTTGACTTAGCTTGCCCTGGACCTTTTTTAGATCAAAAAAATTCTTCTGCAAGCGATATACCAATCATTACTGGCAGATGCGCACTAGCTCAACGTCTTGGCAACGATATTAATCACCAGCTTGAATCTTTTAGCGAATTTGTATCCCAATATGAGATTGAACAGCCCTCAAGCCTTGGCGCTTTTATTGAGTACGCCCAAGAGCGAGCATCTAGTTTGCAAAAAAAACAAGCAAAAACAAACCAAAACCACGTCCATATTGTGACCGTGCATTCGGCTAAAGGGTTAGAGGCACCTATTATATTGCTGCCAGAAAACATACGATCGGACAATCCCAAAAGCGATGCAATTTCAAATATTGAAAATGAAAACGGCTTGCAAATTACTATTAACAAACCTGCCAAGTGGATAGGCAACTGCATTGATGATTTTATCGCTTTTGGAAAACAACAAGAAGAATATGAAAAGAATCGACTTTTATATGTGGCATTAACTCGCAGTGAAGATCGCTTGATTATCATGGCAGCAGATAATAAATCCGAAACAAATAAAAAACCTTACCAAGGCCCTCCAAAGCATACTTGGTATACTAAAATCAGTAATGGATTGCATAGGCTTGCAAATACTAATGGCTTTCAAAGGCAAGAGCTCGTACAAAACAACCCGAACTTTACATGGTATGGGCCAAAATTAATATATGAAACAGGTTATAGTCAGCTACAATCAAGCAAACCAACACCAACATCTGCACCAGATCCTATTGAGCTACCTGCATGGGTGCACACTACCCTCCCTCTTGAAAGAGAAACATCAGCAATCATCACACCTTCAAAAATTGCAACATCACCGAACAAGCACGCCAAAGCATTTGCCAAGCCTGCAAACAAACTAGCTCTATTACGTGGCCGATTTATCCATCTCCTGCTAGAAAAATTACCAAACTACCAAGCAACAAGCCATTTGAGTATTGCATTGCGCATTGCAAAACAATTTTACGGGCTGCCACAGCCTACCATCGATGAAGCCATTGACACTTGCATGACCATTTTAAACGATCCCGTGTTTGCTGACATCTTTACAAATAAAAGTCGTGGTGAATTAGGCTTTGCAAGCACACTCAACGCTAACACTTTGGCACACATCATGCCCAAAGCAGATTTACACGATTTACAAAGCAACAAATCAAAAAACGGAAATACTCTTATCATTGGCCGGATTGATCGCTTGGTAATAACCAATACACATGTTTTAATTGTTGAGTATAAAAGCAATGTTTCCATTCCAAAAAAACCAGAGGCAATTAGTAATCATATTCTAGCACAACTTAGCGCTTATTATCATGCAGCCGAGCAAATATACCCAAACAAGCCTATCCAAGTTGCAATATTATGGACACACGCACCTTCTTTAATGCATGTGCCAAATCATCTCTTGAGCAAACTTTAGTCTAAATTTTATTATTATAACCGAACATATTTAACAAATATTAACCCGCTTGCTTTATTATATTGCTTGTTATAGGTTTATTGATCAATAATTTTGCCAAGTTTTGTCTTCTTAAAATACCCATTAAATATGACAAGATAATAAAACAACAAACACAACAATTATAGTTCTATAGCAATGCAACAAACATCTAATCATAAAACACTCAACCTTGCCATTACACAAATGGCATGCAGTTGGGACATTGAATCAAATCTTGATCGCGCTGAAGCACTCGTTCGCAAAGCCCATACGCAAGGGGCAAATCTTATCTTATTGCAAGAGTTATTTGCTACACCTTATTTCTGCCCTGAGCAATCTAGTAAATATTTCGACTATGCTGAGGCATTTGAAAACAGCACAATATTAAAGCGGTTTTCGGCATTAGCAGGCGAGCTTGGTGTTGTGTTGCCCATTAGCTATTTTGAAAAATCAATCAATATTTTTTATAACTCCATTGCTATTGCAAATGCTGATGGGACTATTCTTGGCCAATATCGCAAAACACACATCCCACAAGGTCCTGGTTACGAAGAAAAATTTTATTTTTCACCTGGCAATACTGGCTTTCGTGTATGGGATAGTGCTGTGGGCAAAATCGGAGTTGGTATTTGTTGGGATCAATGGTTTCCTGAAACAGCGCGTGCAATGACATTAATGGGTGCTGATATTTTACTATACCCTACTGCTATTGGCAATGAGCCACATGATCCAAGTATTAATTCAAAACTTCACTGGCAGCAAACAATGCAAGGCCATGCCGCAGCCAATATGTGTGCATTAGCAGCCAGCAATCGCATTGGTAGTGAGCACTGGGAAAATGCCGACATGCACTTTTACGGTGGTTCTTTTATCGCCAATGCACAAGGTAGCATTGTTGCATCTCTTGATAGACAAGAAGATGTTGCAATCCAAAATTTTGACCTTGCTCAAATGCGTCAAGCTCGCTATGCGTTTGGTCTTTTTCGTGACCGCAGACCTGAAATGTACCACCAATTAACCCAATAAAATATCTAATTGAGTTTCAACTGGCTATCGTCATATCAATATGTTTTTAGCGGCGTTTTTGTAACACCAAAGTACCTACAACCACCAACAACAATAAAGACCTTTAGACAATCAGTCTTTAAGTGTCTTTTGCACATCTTTGGTTGCAACCAACCACACTCAAGCACCCATTGAATATAGCCAAGAGCTTTTAAAAACTAAAAAAGCCCCTCTATTAAGCCTTCATCATCAATGTAAATAGACTCTGCTGCAGGCACACTTGGCAAACCTGGCATTGTCATGATCTCACCACATATCACCACAACAAAACCAGCCCCAGCTGAAAGGCGCACTTCACGAATAGGCAATGAATGCCCTACGGGTGCACCACGCATATTAGGGTCTGTCGTAAAACTATACTGTGTTTTTGCCATACAAACAGGTAAATCACCATACCCTTGATCTTCCCATTGCTTTAATTGATCAAGGATTTTATTGTCTGCTGTTACTGAATCTGCACGGTAAATACGCTTAGCAATCGTTTCAATTTTATCAAACAATTTCATATTATCGGGGTATAATGGCGCAAACTGTGACTTTCCACTTTCCACCATTTTTACAACATGATTTGCAAGATCAACCGTACCTTCAGATCCTTTTTCCCAATGTTTACACAATATTGACGTTGTATCTTGTGTTTTAGTATAAGCTTCTACAGCCTTAACTTCAGCGTTGCTATCTGTAACAAAATGGTTAATAGCCACCACACAAGAAACGCCAAACTGTTTGATGTTTTCAATATGCCTTCCAAGGTTTGCACAGCCTGCTTGTACTGCTTTAACATTTTCTTGACCTAAATCACCTCTTGCAACTCCACCATTCATCTTTAATGCTCGAATAGTTGCAACAAGCACAACCGCTGCTGGTTTAAGGCCCGCTTTGCGGCATTTAATGTCAAAGAATTTTTCAGCCCCCAGATCTGCACCAAATCCAGCTTCCGTTACCACGTAATCAGCAAGTTTTAATGCTGACTTTGTTGCAATTACTGAGTTGCAACCATGGGCAATATTTGCAAACGGACCACCATGTACAAAAGCTGGATTATTTTCTAGTGTTTGCACCAAATTCGGTTGCATTGCTTGATGAAGCAGCACCGCCATAGCTTTATGGGCTTTAATATCACGTGCGTAAATAGGTGATCGGTCTCGCTTATAGGCAACAATAATATCGCCAAGGCGCTGCTCTAAATCTTGAATATCATTAGAAAGGCATAGAATTGCCATCACTTCCGAGGCAACCGTAATGTCAAAACCAGCTTCGCGCGGAAACCCATTTGAAACCCCACCTAAATTGCAAACAATTTGGCGCAACGCGCGATCATTCATGTCCATAACGCGCCTAAAGGCTATTCTGCGGATATCAATATCAAGTTTATTGCCCCAATAAATATGGTTATCAAGCATTGCAGCAAGTAAATTATGTGCACTGGTGATCGCATGAAAATCACCTGTGAAATGCAAATTCATATCTTCCATCGGTACCACTTGCGCATAACCGCCTCCTGCGGCTCCGCCCTTCATGCCAAAACATGGCCCGAGGGATGCCTCTCTTATGCAAATAGCAGTTTTTTTACCGATTTTGTTTAAGCCATCGCCAAGACCAACAGTTGTTGTAGTCTTACCTTCGCCTGCTGGCGTTGGATTAATAGCTGTTACCAAAATTAAATTGCCGTCTTTGTTAGATTGCAACGATTTGATAAACTCACTCGACAATTTGGCTTTATCATGCCCAAAAGGCAATAAATGTTCGCTTCCTATATCAAGTTTTGCACCAATTTCTTGAATAGGTTTTTTATTAGCTTGGCGTGCAATTTCAATATCGGTCATATAGTATCCTTATTTTAAATTTAAAAACAAACTTAGAAAAAACTGTTTGATTGAGGGATCTTTAATTGATTATTTAGTCCAATATAACCTTTAAACAATGACATTTGTTGGTGTTCCTTGCAAGAAATGGTCAATATTGACTATCGTTTGACGCCAACATTCTGTTTGTGCAGGAACACTTGCCCATGCAACATGCGGCGTTACAATAACATTTGGCCTATCTATTATTTGCATCAAAGGATTATCGCTTTGAGGTGGTTCAGTAGTAGTAACGTCAAATCCAATGCCAGAAATCAAATTATTGTCAAGCGCTTTTATTAAGTCATGTTCGTTGACCAAACCGCCTCTCGCAGTGTTAATAATCAATGGCTTGCGCTCCATTTTATTAAATTCTGGCGTAGCTATCAAATCTTTAGTGTCAGGAGTCAAAGGACAATGCAATGACAGAATATCCGATGCTGCTAGTACTTCATCAAAGGGCGTGTAGGTACGTGCATTGTGAGTATCTGTTAATTTTACGTCTTGATCCTTGCGTCCTGCGAACAGCACACGCATGCCAAATGCTTCTGCAAGGCGTGCCACAGCACTGCCAAGATTTCCACCACCTATAATGCCAAGTGTAGCACCATGGAGTTCATACATAGAATGCGTATGAAAACAAAACTGATCCGCTTCACGCCACTTATCTGCAATAACGTCTTGGCGATATCCAACAATAGCACGACGTAATGAAAGAATAAGTGCCATGCAATGCTCAGATAAAGAATGCGCCGAATACGCTCTTGCATTACAAACAGTGACACCGCGTTTTTTACAGTGATCTACATCAACTACATTATAACCAGTAGCCGCAATAGAAATCATCTCAAGTTCAGGTAATTGATCAAGCATTGCTGCACTAAATGGTACTTTGTTAGTAATTGCAATGCGCGCACCTTGCAGGCGCTCAACTAATTGATTTTCTTTTGTGCGCTCATACTCTATCCATTCATGTTTTGCTTGTGGATAAATAATGTTAATCTCATCAGCAAAAGTAGCTTTGTCAAGCCATACTATTTTCATTATATTATTTTCCTATTCTGTAGCTTAATCATTTGATTTATTTATTTGACATCAATAGCAAATAGCACTTCAAACAAGTTCTTAAAATCGCCTGTAGCTTTGACCTATAGTCACTCGGAAATCTGACATAACACAGAAGTTTTTACAATACTAGAAAATATATGCCTCATACTTTTTTCTTCGTTGCTATCTCTACTTTCTTTAAATTAAAACAGCTAACAATTAATGAGCGTTTCAATAAGGCAACAATAAAATAACAATATTTTGTTGGTTTAATTATATCTTAATTATATGAATACGCTTTTATATAGTCTATATGTAAATTATTAGCTAATTAAACGAATGAAGGTTATCATTAATGAATATTCATGAATATCAAGCAAAAGGTATTTTGCGTGACTTTGGCATCGACATCCCTGTTGGTTATCCTGTGTTGAATGAAAATGAAATATCATCGCAAATAGCAAAACTTACTGGTCCTATTTGGGTTGTGAAATCACAAATTCATGCTGGAGGTAGAGGCAAAGGCCGTTTTGTAGAATCTAGCGCTGGGGACCAAGGTGGCGTTCGTGTTTGCAAATCACAAAAAGATGCAATCGATAATGCCCGATCAATGTTAGGCAACACCCTTGTGACGCACCAAAGTGGACCTGCAGGCAAGCAAGTTAGTCGATTGTACATTGAAGACGGTTCTACCATCAGTAAAGAGTTTTATCTTTCAATGCTAGTAGATCGCACAACATCACAAATTGCCTTTATTGCATCCACTGAAGGCGGAATGGATATTGAAGAAGTAGCAGAAAAAAACCCTGACAAAATTACCACCATTCAAATTAACCCATCCACCGGTGTAAAACCTTTCCACGGACGTCAACTTGCAATTGCCCTTGCCCTTACAGGAAAACAAGTAAAGCAGGCAACAGAATTGATGACAAAGCTTTATCAAATTTTTACTGAAAAAGACTGCTCTCTTATTGAGATTAACCCACTCATTATCAACAATAACGATGATCTACTTTGTTTAGATTGTAAAATGAATTTCGATTCAAACGCGTTATACCGCCACCGTGATATTTTTGCCATGCGCGATGAAACCGAAGAAGATCCAAAAGAATTGCAAGCTTCAAAGTTTGATCTTAATTATATTGCCCTCGATGGAGACATTGGTTGCATGGTTAATGGTGCTGGTCTTGCCATGGCCACAATGGATATCATTAAACTTTATGGACATGCGCCTGCTAATTTCCTTGATGTTGGTGGCGGTGCTACAACCGAAAAAGTAACAGAGGCCTTTAAAATTATTACCTCCGATCTTAATGTCAAAGGTATATTAGTTAATATTTTTGGTGGCATCATGCGCTGTGATGTCATTGCTCAAGGCGTTATCAGTGCTGTTAGAGATGTCGGGCTTAATGTGCCACTTGTAGTACGCCTTGAAGGAACAAATGTTGAGCAAGGCAAAAAAATCATTACAGATTCTGACTTAAACGTTATTGCAGCTGATAATTTAGCCGATGCCGCACAAAAAATTGTTACTGCTGTTAAGGAGGCTGCATAATATGTCTGTACTTGTTGATAAAAATACCAAAGTTATTTGCCAAGGTTTCACTGGTGCTCAAGGCACATTCCATTCTACACAAGCTATCGCTTACGGCACAAACATGGTTGCTGGCGTTACCCCTGGCAAAGGTGGAACAACTCATCTTGACTTACCCGTTTTTGACTCAGTTGCCCAAGCACGCGCGCGCACTGGTGCAGATGCGAGTGTTATTTATGTACCACCGCCTTTTGCAGCTGATGCTATTTTAGAATCCATTGATGCTAAAATTGAGCTCATCATATGCATTACCGAAGGCATACCAGTGTTTGACATGCTAGTAGTAAAACAAGCTCTCTTAGCATCTAATTCACGATTAATTGGCCCAAACTGTCCTGGCATTATTACCCCTGGTCAATGCAAAATTGGCATTATGCCAGGCCATATCCACCAAGCTGGCAGTGTTGGTATTGTCTCACGATCAGGTACCTTAACCTATGAAGCAGTCGCCCAAACCAGCGCAGTTAACCTTGGACAATCAACCTGCATCGGCATTGGCGGCGATCCGATCAAAGGTACAGAATTTATTGATTGCCTCGACTTATTTTTAGATGATGATGAAACACACTCCATCATCATGATTGGTGAAATTGGTGGCTCAGCAGAAGAAGAAGCCGCTCAGTATTTAACAGCACAAGCTAAATTAGGTCGCAAAAAACCTACCGCAGGATTTATTGCAGGCCTTACAGCTCCACCTGGACGTCGGATGGGTCACGCAGGCGCAATCATTGCTGGTGGGAAAGGTTCTGCTGAAGATAAAATTGCCGCAATGCAGTCTGCTGGTATTGTTGTAGCAGATAGCCCAGCCCATCTAGGTCAAGCACTACTAAAAGCTATTGGTTAATATTGTTTTAAAGCCCAAAACGCAAGGAAGAGTCTATTGCATAATGTTGTTAGCATCGCCTTAAATATCTTGTCTTGCCCATCATTTACCAAATAGCAACTACTAGCGTTAGCTTACTCAAATAATGCATATGCCCAATAAAGCTGACTTTAAGATAATTCTTACTTTCTGATTGCTGGATAGTTTTGCACAAACCATTGATAATACATATCCAGACCTCTTTGTAGGTTTGTCGAAGCACTCCATCCTAATGCGTTGATTTTACTAACATCTAGCATCTTACGTGGTGCTCCATCTTTCTTGCTAGCATCATAAACAATGCTCGCCTTGCAACCTACAACATCGCGCACCAATGAGGCAAATTCTGCAATGGATATATCATATCCTGTGCCAATATTGATGGGCGCGCTATCGTGATAATGTTCTAGCAAAAACACGCACGCATCTGCCATATCATCTACATATAAAAACTCGCGCTTTGGTTTGCCAGTTCCCCATATGACAACTTCTCTTTTATCTTCCAATTTTGCTTCATGAAAACGGCGCAAAAAAGCTGCTGGAACATGACTATGCTCATCATGGAAGTTATCATTCTTGCCATATAAATTGCTTGGCATGCATGAAATAAAATTGCAACCATATTGCTTTTGAAAAGCTTGGCACATTTTAATGCCAGCAATTTTAGCTAGCCCATACCATTCATTAGTTGGCTCTAAAGGTCCACTTAACAGACAATCCTCACGCATAGGTTGCTTGGCCAATCGCGGATATGCACAAGATGATCCCAAAAACAGCAATTTTTCTACTTTGTGACGATGCGCCCCAGCAATGACGTTATTTTGTATCATAAGATTGTCGTACAAAAAATCAACTGGCATTGTATCATTGGCTAAAATGCCACCAACTTTTGCTGCAGCAAGCACAACTACATGCGGCTTGTGTTGAGCAAACCAAGCTTCTACTTGTTGATGTTTTTTAAGGTCTAGTTCCTCGCGTGTATTTGTAATAATATGGCAATCTTCAAATTGCAAACGCCGTATAATGGCTGAAGCAGCAAGGCCGTTTGCACCAAGCACCCATATTGTTTTTCTATGCAAACTATAAATTGAATGATCTTGCATCTTAATTTAGCCTCGCCATCATTAATCAAATATTTCGTTATTGATCGCGTTGATATATATCTTCAAGTCGTACAATATCAGATTCATCAAGTATCTGGCCTGTTTGTACTTCAATAATAACAAGCGGCTCATCTTTGTTATTTTCAAGTCTATGCACGCTATTTTTAGGAACAAAGAAGGACTCATTAATATGCGCATCAAACGATTTATCATCTAATGTAATATGTGCTGTTCCAGAAACAATCACCCAATGCTCTGAGCGATGATGATGATATTGTAGCGATAATTTTTGTTTTGGGTTGATAATTAATTTTTTAATAAGATAGCCTCCCCCTACATCAAGCTCTTGGTAGCTACCCCATGGTCGATACGTTTTTTTATTTTGAAACAAATGCGTCTTATTTTGCTTAATAAAACTATGAACAATTGATTTTACAGATTCACTTTGGTCTTTATCAATAACCAATACCTTATTATCAGAAGCTACAACCATGATATTGCTAACCCCATGCACAGCAACGACATCAGCATCTTCGTTATAAATAAAAGAATTAACTGAACTACTTAACGCATGCTCGCCAATAGCAACGTTATTATGCTCATCTTTTGCATGCATGCTCCACACTTGATACCATGAGCCTACATCACTCCAACCAATATCAATTGGCACTAACAAACCATGGTCAATGTTTTCCATAATCGCATGGTCAAAAGAGGCCACAGGGATTGACTGATAATCCTCTTCCAAAAATTTAACAAACCCTAAATCCTGACGTTTGCTTGCATAAGCTTTTTCTTGTGCTTTCCAAATATCGTTAGCATGTTTTAAAAAACTATCGCGCACCATTGTTGCTCGTGCCACAAACATGCCTGAGTTCCAATAAAAATTACCTTGCGCAAGATACTTTTGTGCTTGTGTTTGACTAGGTTTCTCGTGGAATTTTTTAATAGCATAAACACCATTTTGATCTTCAAACATTTGCCCTTGTTCAATGTAACCATAACCTGTGTGAGGTAAATCAGCTACACAACCAAATGTAACAATATAACCTTTTTTTGCACTATCAACAGCCAAATTCAATGCTTGATAAAAATGTTCGCATTTTGATATTTTGTGATCTGAAGGTGCAATAACTAAAATGCCATCACCATCGCTTTCAATAACACTAAGAGCCGCCAATGCAATAGCTGCAGCAGTATCTTTTCTTGATGGTTCTAGCAAAATAGCACGCGGATTGGCTTGATTTTGTGCAAATTGGTCTTTTACCAAAAACCTCTGTTCTTCAGAACACACACACGTAATAGGATGAAATTGCTCTTGTGCAAAACGCTCAATCGTTTGTGCAAGCATTGTAGTTTGCTCTTGCAGCATCAAAAATTGCTTTGGCCTATTTTGCTGTGACACAGGCCATAAGCGCTCTCCCAAACCGCCCGATAAAATAATTGGGTATAATTTGTCTTGCATCATGTTGACCTTATGCCATAATCAGCCTTGCATGACCAGATGATAAATCTTACAATGATATATCCATAAAAACTACATTCGATAAAAACCGTACATTCATGTACATTGATCACAAAAGCATAAGGCTACAGGTTGCTTTATGCTTATAGCATTGACAATGCCCTACGAATTGTTTTGTCAATAACTGATCCCGCTCTCACTTACTTCGTGTACAATGCGTTGGAGCGTTTGCGCTAATTGCGTAATTCCATTTAAACGCTGCTCAAGTGAACTCCAATGTTGCACAATGGCAAGTGAATGATCTGGACGCAGACTTGCTCTACCATTTTGTTCGTGCAAAAATGCAATCAAACCTTCTGGATTAGCAAAGAGATTTTTATGAAAACGTATTACAACGCCCTTTTTACCAATATCTAGTTTAGCAATACCTGCTTCTCGACAAATATTTCTAATCTCAACAACACGAATGAGCTGTAAAACTTCACTAGGAAGTGCCCCAAATCGGTCTATCATTTCATTAGCAAAATCATCAAGCTCATTTTTATCGCGTAAAAGACTTAACCGTCTATATAGCGAAAGTCTTAAATTTAAGTCTGCTATATAAGTATCAGGTATCATTACGCTAACACCCAAATTAAGTTGTGGCGACCAATTATCTTGTTTTGAATGCGCTACTTTATCAGCTTTGGCTCTATTTTTAAGCGCATGCGATTCTTCAATTGCATCTTCAAGCATGCGCAGATAAAGCTCAGCACCTACCTCACGCACATGACCAGATTGCTCATCACCTAAAAGATTTCCTGCTCCTCGAATATCCATATCTTGACTTGCTAGGGTAAAGCCTGCACCCAATTCATCAAGGTTTTGTATGGCCTCGAGTCTTCTTTTTGCGTTCACCCCAATGCTGCGCCCAAAAGGTAGTGTGAAATAACAATACGCCCGCACTTTTGAGCGTCCTATGCGCCCGCGCAATTGATGCAATTGGGCTAGCCCAAACATATCTGATCGATGTACAATCATTGTGTTTGCATTGGATACATCAAGTCCACTTTCTACGATATTGGTTGAAAGTAACATATCGGCTTCGCCGTTAATAAAGACCTCCATCACATGTTCAAGCTCTACTCCAGTGAGTTGTCCGTGAGCTTTAACAATCTTCAAATCAGGCACAAGCGCTCTCACGCGTTCTTCAATGCGTGTAAGGTCACTCACACGTGGACAAACATAAAATATCTGCCCGCCTCTAAAACGCTCACGAGTGATTGCATCTTTAATTACCATACCATCAAAGGGCATAACAAAAGTTCGTACACTTAAGCGATCAATAGGCGGTGAAGATAGAATTGAAAGACTTTTAACGCCAGACAGTGCCATTTGTAGCGTACGCGGTATTGGCGTAGCTGACAGAGTTAGCACATGCACGTTATTTCCTAAATTCTTAAGTTTTTCTTTTTGTTCAACACCAAAGCGCTGTTCTTCATCAATGATCAATAAAGATAGCTTATCAAATGCCACCGTTTTTGACAGTAAGGAATGCGTGCCTATAACAATATGACATGTACCATCTTTTAAAGATTGTTTTACATTTTTTTGCTTTGCAACTGGTACAAAACGCGACAATTCGCTAACATTGATAGGCCAACCCTTAAACCGATCTTTGAAAATTTTAAAATGCTGATGGGCAAGTAACGTTGTTGGTGCAATTAAGCAAATTTGATGGCCAGTCATTGCAACCATAAAGGCTGCACGCAATGCAACCTCAGTTTTACCAAATCCAACATCTCCACAAACCAAACGATCCATCACCTTGCTTGAAGACATATCTTCCATGATATCTTGGATTGCATTGATTTGATCAGGAGTTTCTTCAAACTCAAACCTTGATGCAAATTCTTCATATTCATTTTGCAATATCTCGACGGGTAATGCATCAAGAATAGCTCGTTTTGCTGCCAATGCAATTAATTGGTCTGCAATATCTTTTAATTTCCCCTTGATTTTAGCTTTACGAGCTTGCCAGCTTGCACCACCCAAGCGATCAAGTTTTACGTTTCCGACATCGCCTCCAAAGCGCGTTAACAAATCAAGATTCTCGACTGGTAGGTAAAGCCTATCTCCCCCATCATACAGCAAGCGCAGACAATCATGCCCGATGCCATCAACTTGCAGTGTTTTTAAGCAATCAAAACGTGCAATACCGTGTTCTTCATGCACTACAAGATCACCTGACATTAAGCTACTAAGCTCTTGAATATAATCCATTGCTTTCTTGCGTGTGCGTTTGCGCGCAGTAAATGCACGTAGTCCAAACACATCAGCCTCACTAATAACAAGCATTTGATCACTCTCAAACCCTTGATCTAACGGCACAACAGAAATACCAACCACTTGGTCGTTTACTTTTTTTGCTAAAGACATACCATTGCTTAAAGCCACTACCTGCTTACCATGTCTTATCAATAGGTCGCTCAAGCGGTGCAACGCACTTTCGCTTGATACAAAAAACAATTTATACTTGGCAGCGCTTGCATCAAAGCGTGCTATTAAGGTTTTGACTAAATCTGCATCAGGGTTATTGCGCGCACTTGAAAAGTCTGGTGAGCGAGAAAGCCCAAGATCAAACACCTCATTGCTTGGTGGGATACGATTTGCAATTGCTCGATATAGCGCGCGCGTTCCACCAAGCAATGCATGACAATCATTATCAAAAATATACATACTATCAATTGGAGCAGGTCGGTATAGCTCTAACTGCTCCATTGGGTTTTTGTTGTTCTTATTTTTTCGTTGCACTTTTTCTTCAACATTCAGTGCAGTAAGCCTTGCTTGATAATATTCTTTGATAGATGACCTTCTTGCTTCAAGAGCATCTTCTACACCATCAAGCAAGCAAATGCCGCAATCTTTACCAAGATAATGGCTTAGGTCTTCTAAACGCTCATGCAAAAATCCTAACCAATGCTCTAACCCACGGTAATACATTTGGTTGGCAACAGATTCATACAGTGGATCTGTTACTGCATTAATACCAAAACTTTTGCGATAAAGGCGCCTAAAACGCGCACTAGCAGCATCATCTAGAATAAACTCACGCGCAGGCAAAATTTCAACTTCTTCTAATGCTTCAGTGCGTCGTTGATCTTCTGCGTTAAAATGGTGGATTTGCTCAACTTCATCACCAAAAAAATCAAACCTGATAGGCATTTCACTACTGGAGGCAAAGACATCCAATAAACCTCCACGTAAAGCAACCTCACCACGCGCGCGTACAGTTGATGTTGGCAAATAACCAAAATCAACTAATTGTCTATTAAAAGCCTCTAACTCTAAGTGATTTCCTTTTTTAATATGTAATTTATTGTGGGTTAAAAACCCTCGCGGAACAATTTTTTGTGTCAAAAATGCTGGAGTCGTAAGTACAATAAGCGGGCGCAATTGAAACTGTTCTGCTGCAACATTATTTTGTCTACATTTTTGTGCGCCCTCATGCCATTTCATAAGATCATTTAAAGCTGCCAATTTTCTACCCACCAATTGCCCATTTGGCCCTACTCTATCGTAAGGCAAGCAATCCCAAGCACTTAAGGTAATAACGGCTATTTCAGGATTAAAAAACTCGATTCGTTGTGCTATCTCGATCATCGCTCGATCATTTTGGACTACCGAAAGCAAGCAACTAAAATGCTGTTTATATAATTGTTGGGCAAGTGTAATTAAAACATCAGCCTCACTGCCACTTGGAACAGGCGAGAACACACCTTGCCAATTTGTATCTTTAGGCCATTTTTTTAGCTTAGTCATGTGCTATCAAAACCTTTGGTTTGTGGGCCCAATCTATCATTTGCACTAAAATATCGAATGCCTTTTTATATATCTCATGGTGTTGGTTTTTTTGGGAAAAATGATCTAACAGCAACTGTTTTGGGTCCACCTTATTAATTAATATTTTATAAAACAAAGGCTCTGGAAAATGCAAAAGTTCTGAAAACGCAACAAGCTCTAAATAATTCATCTGTTCAAGATGATGCTTTGCAAAGCCACCTACCAAAATATCAAGCTCTCGCATTCCACGATGATCCGCTCTAAAGTAGAGTTGCTTGCGCATTTTCGCTAGCGCAGTTTGATCGATATCCATTTATTCTTATATCTCATTGTAATGTTGTTATAGCGTTTGCATATATGCGCATAACAATAGGCAATTCAGCGTTAGTTTTTATTTTATTATTCTTGTAGAAACGATCGTTAGCATTTCTTAAGCGAAAATAATCAAAACAACAATGAATAATCTAAACTATCTTAAGATTTTAAAAACCAACATAACTTAACCCACCACACCACATTTGCTCTTCAACACTTACTCGAGGACGTCAATCTCCATAAAAATAATGATATAAAGCATTGCACATCAAGGCGATAATGTTTTAAAAAAGCACCGTACTTTAATTTTTTAATACTTCACAATAGCATTGGCTAAGGCTTACTACTAATTAGAGTTTAATACACTTTATTTAAATTTTAAATTAATCTAGGTTAGTACCAACTGCTAATCTGACCTATGCCAACTGGCATACTAGTAGCAATCAAATATAAACGATAATCGCGGATCATACACATGCTAGCAAAACGATATCAGCCAGATAGCTTTGAAAACTCAATCTACCAACAATGGGAGAGTGCTGGGCATTTTCAACCGCGTATGGATTCAACAAGCGAACCTTTTTCAATTGTAATACCCCCTCCTAATATTACTGGTAATTTACACATGGGCCACGCATTAAACAACATGGTGCAAGATGTTTTAATTCGCACTAAGCGCATGCAAGGATATGATGTCCTTTGGCAACCTGGAACCGACCACGCCAGCATTGCTACTCAAATGGTAGTTGAACGCCAGTTACAAGAACAAGGTTTGCCTGATCGCAAGACAATGGGGCGAGAAGATTTTTTAAAAAAAATATGGCAATGGCGTGATATCTCTGGTGGAAATATCACCACCCAACTTCGCCGCCTTGGCGCATCTTGCGATTGGACTCGTGAGCGTTTTACAATGGATAAAGGCTTTAGCGATGGCGTTATCAAAACATTTGTAAAACTTTACAATCAAGGACTTATCTACCGAGGTAAACGCTTATTAAACTGGGATCCTAAAATGGAAACTGCCATTTCTGATCTTGAGGTTATCCCACGCGAAGTAAAAGATAAGATATGGACATTCTTATACCCTCTAAATGAAGACAATACACACACTATTAGTGTTGCAACCACGCGCCCTGAAACAATGCTTGGCGATGTTGCCATCGCAGTCAATGCTAGTGATATTCGCTATCAGCATTTGATTGGAAAATATTGCATCCAACCCATTACAAAACGCAAACTCATCATTATTGCTGATGAGCATGCAGACCCTGAATTAGGAACAGGTGCGGTGAAAATAACCCCAGCGCACGATTTTAATGACTTTGAGGTTGCCAAACGACATAATCTTCCTATGATTGAAATCTTTGATACAAAAGCATGTTTGAACGAAAATGCTCCTAAACAATATCAAGGCTTAGATCGCTTTGAGGCTCGCAAAAAAATTATAGCCGACATGGACTCTCTTGGCTTTTATGCAGGCCATGAAGAGATAACACACACCGTACCCTATGGAGAACGCGGCGGCGTACCTGTTGAACCTATGATGACCGATCAATGGTTTGTTGATTGTGAGAGTTTAGCAAAACGCGCTATAGCATCAGTCCAACAAAATAAAACAAATTTCGTGCCTACTAATTGGGAGCAAACTTTTTTTAGATGGCTTGAAGATATTCGACCATGGTGCATATCGAGACAATTATGGTGGGGACATCAAATTCCTGCATGGTATGGACCAGATGATACTATTTTTGTAGCATTTGATGAACAAGAAGCCATTGAAAAAGCAACACTCCATTATAATAAAACTGTAACTTTACGACGCGATGACGACGTTTTAGACACATGGTTTTCATCTGCTTTATGGCCTTTTGCAACACAAAACAATTCAGATGGCAGCAGTAATTTCAATAAATTCTATCCTACTTCTGTATTAGTTACAGGCTTTGATATTATCTTTTTTTGGGTTGCGCGTATGATGATGACATGTTTACATCTTAGCGACCAAGAGCCTTTTCATACTGTCTATGTACATGCCCTAGTACGTGACGAGCACGGGCAAAAAATGTCAAAATCAAAAGGCAATGTCATTGACCCACTGTCGGTTATAGATGAGTACGGCGCAGATGCTTTAAGATTAACTCTTTGCGCGCTGGCAGCCCCAGGCAGAGATATCAAACTTTCTCTTGAGCGTGTTGCAGGGTATCGCAATTTTTTAACAAAACTATGGAATGCATGTCGATTTGCAGAACTCAATCAAATACATGGGAAAAAAGATTTACCCAAAGTTTTAAACGCCCCAGCTAATCAATGGATCGTTGCACGCTTTTTTTCTACTTTAGAACAATGCAATAAAGCTTTTGATGAGTACCGCTTTCATGATCTAGCAAATTTAAACTACCATTTTGTGTGGGCAAATTTTTGCGATTGGTATATTGAGTTTTCAAAAACACTTCTTGGTATTACGGGCGAGCAAAATGACGAAAACATTAAAAATGAAACACGCCATGTCGCTGGTTTTATACTCCAAAACATCTTAGTATTGTTGCACCCTATCACTCCATTTATTACTGAAAAATTATGGCAAGATTGGGCCAAGCTTGATGGAATGCTCATTACAGAATCATGGCCTAATTCTACATTAAAGCCTAAAGAGCTTCCATTGGCTGATGAAGTTGATGCCCTTATTGCTGCTATTTCGCAAATTAGATCGGTACGAGCTAGTTTAAATGTTCCTGCATCTTCTCAAGTTGACCTTATATCTTCTGGATTCAAAGGTATGGCTAAAACATTAACTGAAAAACACTGGCAAAGCCTTTCTTCTTTAGCTCGTATCCAACATATAAAGGAACAATCAACACGCCCTAAAGGAAGTGCCAGCTTATTGATTGACCAGCAAATCTGCTATCTTGATCTCAGTACTGTTATTGATATCGATGCTGAAATAGCGCGGATGCAAAAAAGTATAAATAAAAGCCAAACCGAAGTACAAAAAATTATGCAAAAGCTTAATAATGAAGAATTTTTGACAAAAGCCCCAGAGCATGTAGTTGTCCAAATACGCGCGCGCTATAACTACGAAAAAGAAGAATTACAAAAACTTGAAAAAGCCCATCACAACTTAACAACTAAAGTTTTTTCGACAAAATAATATCATTATCTTGCTCTTCAAATAGATGCTTTCTTAAGTTTTCTATATTATTTTGATAATTTGCTTGCAACAAAACCTCTACAATCGAGCAATTCATCACAATCCACAGGTTATCATTTTCCAAAGTTTTTTAATTAATATCAACACTTAAACAACAGGATTTTCTTTTATAGATACATCTTCTTTTACAGGTACAAAGCGACTTATAATATAGCAAACAGCTCCTAAGCAGATCACAAGAAAATTTAGATTACTAATCAAAATTGGTATAAAAATTAAAGTCCAAGCATCTGCCCAAAGATATCGTTCAATGACAACTTGAAAAAGCCCAAGCTCTTGGGGTACATTTTGATACAATATAACTCCTAAGGCAGCATCTCCAAAATCACCCATAAGCATGACAGCGCCACTCAATAATAAAATAGAACCTGCAATAAATAATATTCTACGGATTTTTTTACCCACTATCTTTTTATATCCTTAATATGTCGAAAGTTATTTTATATGCTGGATATCAATTAATGCTAAAAACAAAGTAACAAATAATAACACATGATATTGCTATAAAATTTCAAAATTTATTGTAACATGTATCTATGCAAAATTATACGCAATTGTACAATGCAAAAATTCATTGAAACATTTTTTTTGCATTTAAAAAGGTTTTCCACAACATTTTGCGTTTGGGTTATTGCATCCACAAATATCTCACGATATAGTCTTTTTACTAACACAATAATTTAATACTTAAATTGTAATTCAAACGAACCACTGCATTACATGAACGGATTTTTGTGCACTAATTTTGGCAACAAAATTAAAGAAATAAATAGTAAATACTAATACAGAATTCTTTAATTCTTTTTTTTACAGTTAAATACTATTATATATTAATTTTATACTTGCGAGTATTTAAAGAATATGCAATACCTTTAACTAGAGATGATAAGACTTTAACAATTAAATTATACTTGTTTGCCTTAATCTAATGTTGGCTTACATTCAAAATAAATAGCTATAAAACAAAATAAATAGCTATAAAACAAAATAAATAGCTATAAAAATTGCTTGAAAATTTTATAAGCATTTTGTGCTTTAATTCAAACCTAAAGCATTAATAAAACTGAAATATTAATAAAACTAAAGCATTGAGGCTTATACAGCATATGAACATAATTCATTGGAGCGAAGATAGGGTTGCAGTATTAGAAGAAATGTGGCGCAAAGGTTATTCTGCCCGTCAAATTGCACAGCAACTTGGTGGCGTTACACGCAACGCTGTTATTGGTAAAGCAAACAGAATGGGCCTTTCACAGCGCCCTAAAACTGTAAGGCGCCTCCCAATCGCTGCTCCTATTCGCAATGAGCGGAATTGCCAATGGCCACATGGCAATCCTGGTGAAGAGAGTTTTCATTTGTGTGGTGAGCGTGTTTTAAACGGCAAACCTTACTGCCAACAACATTGTGAAGTAGCATACCGCAATCCTTTAGCTGCAAATGAGTCTTAAAAGCTTAATTTTAAAAAACAAATACTGTTTTTGCATTCATACGATAAAATACATCAAGATTAATATATCGCAAATAGCGGTTTTATGACGCTAGCATGGCACGAGATCTATCTTTTAAATATCTATTATGTTGCCTAATATTTATCTTTAAGTGACCTTAACTTACCAAAGACCCTAAAAGGTTCTGCGCTTTCCATTTGCAATTGCCCAGCAAAGGTTGGATCATCAGCGCGCAAAAATGGATTACAACATTTTTCTTCACCAAGAGTTGATGGAACAGTTGGTTTATCTTGCGCACGTAGCGCACCGATTGCTTGTGCTTTTTGTTGCAAAGCTTGGTTTAAAGGATCAACGCTTAATGCAAAAGCAGCATTTGCTTGTGAGTATTCATGTGCACAATAAACTCGCATTGCATCAGGTAACTCACGCAATTTTGTTAATGAAGACCACATTTGCTTGGGTGTCCCTTCAAACATTCTGCCACAACCAAGCACAAATAAAGAGTCTCCACAAAATAATGCATGATCTTGAATAAAACTATATGCAATATGACCTCGTGTATGCCCTGGAACTTCAATAACTTTACTGACTGATTGTCCTAAGACAAATTCGTCATTTTCTCCTACTTCAATATCAATACCAGGTATGCGCTTATTATCATTTCGTGGCCCAACAATTTTGCAACCTGTTTCCTGCTTAATAACAAGATTTCCACCAACATGATCTCCATGATGGTGCGTATTTAAAATAAAATCAATACTCCATCCAAGTTCTTTAGCTCTATCAAGCACGGGAGCGCTTAAAGCTGGGTCAACAACTCCACCAAGGCCGCTTTCGTGATCTCTTATAAGGTAAACATAATTGTCGTTTAAAACCGGTATCTGTTCAATTTGTAGCGCCATCTTTGTTACCTTTCACTTCCATAAAATTTATACTATACAATATTTAAATATAGCTACACATTAATAATATTGCTTGATAAGGTCTTTTCATGTTAAAAATTATATTCGCATAAGCTACATAATACTATCACATATAATCAATTGAAAACTACAAAAGACAGGATGATATAACCATGGCCCACCAACTTCCGGATTTACCTTATGATGCAAACGCTCTTGAACCACATATCTCTGCAAATACTCTTAGCTTTCATCATGGCAAGCATCATCAAACCTATGTAACAAATTTAAATAATATGATTGCAAATACACCTCTAGATGAACAAAGCCTTGAAGACATTATTATGAGCACTCATGCAGATCCTTCCAAAGCTGGTATTTTTAATAATGCAGCTCAAATATGGAATCATACCTTTTATTGGAATTCAATGTCACCAAATGGTGGTGGCAAGCCACATGGTGCAATTGCTGCAAAAATAGATACTGATCTAGACGGTTATGATAATTTTGTTAATGAATTCAAACAAGCAGGTGCAACTCAGTTTGGTAGTGGATGGGCGTGGTTGGTACTTAGCCAAGGCACTTTGAAAGTAACAAAAACTCCTAATGCTGAGCTGCCCCTTACAAGTGGAGCAACACCTTTAATTACGATGGATGTTTGGGAACATGCCTATTATCTTGATTTTCAAAATCGGCGACCAGATTATATAGGAGCTTTTTTAGGTTCATTAATTAATTGGGATTTTGCAAACAAAAACCTTATTCAAGCTAGCTAAGTTATATTTTGTTGGATCATTTGGGCGTATCTAAAAAACAAACACAAAAACAACACACCGATATTAACAATAACCATTCAATGATTGGGATATTGCCCAGCCGTTGGCATCGTTATGGTGTTTTGATGCGCCTTGATCGCCCAATTGGTACATGGCTTTTATATATTCCATGTGTTTGGGGCATTATATGGGGAGCTACTCATATGCCTACCCATCCTAATTTTGGCAACATCATATATCTTGTCATAGCAAGTGGTTTAGGTGCACTATGTATGCGCTCTGCTGGTTGTATATGGAACGATATCTCCGACAGAAAGCTTGACAAGCTTGTCGCACGAACATCCAATCGTCCTATTGCTAATGGCACCATCAGCGTAATGCATGCAATTATTTTAATGCTAGCACTGCTTTTATGTGCCTTGGTTATTGTAACAACAATGGGCTTTTATGCAACTATCCTAGCTGCCTGTTCTTTAGGTTTAATTGGAATTTATCCATTTTGCAAACGCATTACATGGTGGCCTCAACTATGGCTTGGCATGACTTTCAATTGGGGAATTCTTATTGGCTATAGTGCAATAACTAATGATTGGCCTGCCGCTCATATTTGGCTTTTATGGCTTGGCGCAATTAGTTGGACAATAGCTTATGATACAATATACGCCCATCAAGATAGCTGCGATGATATGCTAGTTGGCATCAAATCAACCGCACTGCTATTTGGCAAGTTTTCGCGTGGTTTTATTGCTGTTTTTTTTATAACAGCTTTAGCAATTTGGCTTCTAACTGGCTATTATCAGGAGCTTTCTATTCTGTTTTATTTATTTTTTATACCAGCACTAGCCCATGTGTTTTGGCAATGTAAATCTTTCAAGCATAACAAACCCGCTATTTGCTTAAAAATATTTAAAAGCAATCGCAATTTTGGTTTTTTAATTGGATTGTCTTTTGTTTTAGGCCTCTATACGTCTTTTGACGTATAGATTTTTAACAATAATGCACTCGTTATATTCTAATCTATATAGATACTTAGATACTTAGATAATATTGAGAACGAGAAAATTCATCTGCTATAACATGATTGCGACAGTGGTCTGACAACCCTAGTTCTTTACATAACTTACTATCTAAATCATTCGACTGCACAACCGCATTTTTGACAGTTTCTTTTCTAGTGCTTGGAAATTTTACTAAAAAATTAAACATATCTTGCATCATAAGCTCCTTTGAAAGCATAAAAAAATAAACTTTCTAAGTCTATACCAACTTTGCATGTCAATGAGATATGATTGTTTTGCAATGCAATCTTGTAGTGCATGCATTGATCTTCAATGTGCTATTGTGTTGATCTTTTACTATTTAAAGATTATAATTTAGCTTCGAAGATCGTAATTACTCTAAAATAATATCCATACAGCTCTTTAACAAAGGTATGCTTGTGCAACGATCTATATAATGAGTAATAAAAACGAAAGGACTAAAGTCATTAATGCTAATGTCATTTTGATATTAAAACCCTCAAAATAACAACATCAATGTAACCTTATAATGCTCAAACACCGCTCTTTTCATAAATCATTAGTGCGTGCATACGATTTGCGCGGCATTATAGGTCAAACGTTATTTTATGACGATGCTCTTGCCTTGGGTTGCTCACTTGGTACAATGTTTAATGAAAAAAAACATAACATTGCTGTCGTTGGCTTTGATGCAAGAGAATCCTCTGTACTCCTAGAAAAAGAATTAGTCCGAGGCCTTGCCTCAACAGGTTTTCATGTATTTAGATTAGGCTTATGCGCCTCTCCTGAGTTATATTTTTCTGCCTACCAAATCGACGCGACTTTGGGCGTCATGATTACTGGGTCGCATAATGCGCCCGAATATAACGGCTTCAAACTTGTCGTTAATGGTAGCACGCCTTTTTTTGGAAGAGGCTTAAAGCGCGTTGCAGCAATAGCGCGTTCAGGACAATGGTCTTTTGATTATGCCAGCACAATTCCAATTAAAAGCCGCAAAGCTTATATACAAATTTTAATAGATCAATTAAAACCAAATAAACGCTTGAAAATAGCTTGGGACCCTGCCAATGCAGCTTTTTGTCCAGCACTTGCAGCTTTTTGTAAACAAGCTACTGCGCTTGATCATATTGTTATCAACGGTACAACGGATTCTACATTTCCCAATCATCACCCGGACCCAACAAAGCCAGAAAATTTAAAACAATTAGCGCAAGCTGTGCTCCTTAACGATTGCGATATAGGTATTGCCTTTGATGGCGATGGCGATCGCATTGCTGTTTTAGATAAAAATGGATACAATGTTCCAATCGACCATATCATGTACATCTTAAGTGATGATATTCTTAGAAAAAAACCTGGAGCAACTATTGTATGCGATGGCAAAATCAGCAATATCGTTTTTGAGCGTATCCAACAATTAGGAGGCCACTCTATTATTTCAAAAACGGGACATTCTTTTATCAAATTAAAAATGCAAGAAACAAATGCTACCTTAGCAGGAGAAACTAGCGGGCACATCTTTTTTGCTGATGAATATTACGGTTATGACGATGCTCTTTACACAGCAGTACGCCTTATCAATATATTGTCAAATAGTGAAAGTTTAAGTCAATTATGCTCTACTATCCCTACAACAGAAATTATACCCGACATACGCCTTAAAGTTAGCGAAGACCAAAAATTTGCTATTATCAATCACATAATGCAATCACTTCAATCTCAAGGTTTAGCATATAGTGACCTTGATGGTGTGCGCGTTAATTGCAAAAATGGCTGGTACTTGATAAGAGCTTCTAACACGGAAGATGCACTTACCATACGCGCTGAAGCAAAAACAAAAAAAGAAATAGAACCAATCCTTGTACAAATAAATGAACTACTTAAGCCATTTGACCTTAAGTTAACATAAGATACAAAGTGCTTCATCATAAAATAATTGATTGCAGATATCAAATATGGAGGTTATAAGGCCCGATCAATTCATTTTATCTAAGATTTAAGTAGTAACGTATCAGCAAGCCTATTACTACAAACGCAATAATGCTAGTAACGAATTAAAAGAGGAAAAATAATGGCTATTGAACGAACTCTATCTATCATCAAGCCAGATGCAACAAAGCGCAACTTAACTGGTAAAATTAACGCCATGTTTGAAGAAGCAGGATTGTCTATTATCGCGCAAAAACGTATTCGATTGACAACCCAGCAAGCAGAACAGTTTTACGCAGTCCATAAAGAGCGTGCTTTTTTTGACGAGTTAGTTACCTTTATGGTCTCAGGACCTGTCATTGTCCAAATACTTGAAGGTGAAGACGCTATTGCTCAAAACCGTCAAATTATGGGCGCAACAAACCCAGCAAATGCAGATGAAGGCACGATCCGAAAATTATTTGCATTATCAGTTGAATCCAATTCTGTCCATGGCTCGGATGCCCATGAAACCGCAGCAGATGAAATTAGCTTCTTTTTTAGTCAATGTGAACTGTTGAGGTAACTTTGATTTGCAACAATATCTTGATTTAATTCGTGCAATTCAACGCGATGGAATCAAATGCAGCGATAGAACTGGCATTGGAACTCAAAGTCTTTTTGGTTACCAAATGCGTTTTGATATCTCAGAGCAATTTCCTCTCTTAACAACTAAAAAGCTTTATTTGCGTGGCGTTATCATTGAGCTTTTATGGTTTTTAAAAGGCGAAACCAACATTAATTTTCTAAAAGAAAATAATGTCAACATTTGGGATGAGTGGGCAGACGAAACTGGTGATCTTGGGCCCGTTTATGGTGCACAATGGCGTAAATGGCAAGGTGAAGATGGCAGTATTCATGACCAAATAAGCAAACTGATCTACGATATTGAAAATACACCAGATTCACGCCGTTTAATTGTTTCTGCTTGGAATAGCGCACAAATCAACAAAATGGCCCTTCCTCCATGCCATTGTTTATTCCAGTTTCGAGTTCGCAATGGCTATTTAGATTGCCATCTTTATCAACGCAGTGCTGATGTTTTTCTTGGAGTACCATTTAATATTGCTTCTTATGCATTATTGTTAATGATGGTTGCACAAGTTACTCGATACAAGCCAGGTAATTTTATCCATAGCTTTGGCGATGTGCATCTTTACAATAATCACCACGAACAAGCGCGTTTACAGCTCGCACGCGCACCTCGTCCATTGCCAACAATGCAACTAAACCATAGCGTTAAAGATATATTTGCTTGGCAACTCGACGATTTTGAACTTAATGATTATAATCCTCATCCGCATATTCGTGCGCCTATTGCTGTATAAAGTTACAAATGCTTAATTCAACCATATTAAACAAATGAGCGTTGCACTGTGTCACATTGTTGCGCTTGCTACTCCATCGCGCGCTATTGGAATCAATAATGCCATGCCGTGGCACTTGAGCGATGATTTAAAACATTTCAAAGCGCAAACGATAGGAAAACCCTTAATTATGGGTCGTAAAACTTTTCAATCAATTCAAACTCCATTGCCTGGACGTACTAGTTTCGTTATTAGCCGCAAAACTCCACCAAACTACGACAACAGCAATGTAATTTGGTGTAGTGATTTACAATCAGCACTAAAACAAGCAACAACAAAAGCAGAAAACGATTCAGTCTCTCAAGTTATGATTATTGGCGGGGGAGAAATTTTTAAACAAACAATTGAATTTGTAGATTGTTTGTTTTTAACAGAGATTGAGCTTGACGTAACAGGCGATGTTTTTTATCCCTGCTTAGGAAAACAGTGGGAAGAATCTAAATTGCTAGCACGTCAAACTGCTTGCAACAATCAACCTGCTTATACTATACGCACCTTTACACGCAAAGCATCATTTTAAAATAGAACAATACAACATCATCAATTTATCTATTGATAAGTAGCATGAAAGATCAATGATACAATGTCCAACAATCAGCATTTTAAACTTCTTATTATAGGCGCTGGGCCCGCAGGCTATACCGCAGCAATTTACGCAGCCAGAGCTGGCCTTGCACCAGCCGTTATAACTGGAATACAGCCCGGTGGGCAGCTAATGATTACTACCGATGTTGAAAATTATCCTGGATTTGCAGATGTTATTCAAGGTCCTTGGCTGATGGAGCAAATGCGTCTTCAAGCAGAGCATGTTGGCGCCACATTTATATCCGACACCATTATTGATGTTGATATGGTTACGCGACCAATCAGACTTAGCGCCGACAGTGGCAATAATTATTTTTGTGATAGTCTTATTATTGCAACTGGAGCCCAAGCTCGTTGGCTACATTGCAAAGGAGAAGATCAATTTAAAGGTTATGGAGTTTCAGCGTGTGCTACATGTGATGGTTTTTTCTTTCGCAATAAATGCGTTGGTGTAGTTGGAGGCGGCAATACTGCTGTTGAAGAAGCTCTGTATCTTACAAATCATGCCCAAAAAGTTATATTAATTCATCGTCGTGATCATTTACGCGCAGAAAAAATTTTACAAGAACGCTTATTTAAGCATCCCAAAATTGAATATATCTGGGATCATCAAGTAATCGAGATGCTAGGCAATAATGAACCTCCAGCCCTTACTTCTGTTCTGCTTGAATCAACAAAAACTCAAGAACAAAAAATATTAGCTCTCGATGGATTATTTGTTGCCATTGGCCATGATCCTGCTACCGCAATTTTTCAAAATAAACTTAAAATGGATGATAACGGTTACTTATACAGGAAAAGCGATACAGTCGAAACAGATCAACCAGGTGTTTTTTGCGCAGGTGACGTCAGCGATCACATATATCGTCAAGCCGTTACCGCTGCAGGCATGGGATGTATGGCAGCTCTTGAAGCAGATCGATATTTGTCTACTCTTAGCTAAAATAGCTTCATTACAATCAAGCCTCACACATCGTAACCGTCCTACTCAAATGATATACACCAAACCATAGCTTGACAGTAACGCTCAAACAAGCGTATAGTACTTGCTATTGCTTAATATTGTTATTGTCCTGATAAGATTTTTCTAAATTACTTTGAAAAAGTATCAAATTGAGATAATATAAAGTTAAGCATTTCCTTTTTTAAAAAATCAATCACATGGCGCAATAACATATAAATCTTACTTTTCGTGAGTTTTCTTTTACAAAAATATGCTCCCTGCTGCCAAAATACCTAAATTTATTTCTTTTGCATTAAACAAATTTCTTCAATCATCACACCTTCACCAACTTTAGTTCGTGCGTTTGTTTAACTAAATTTTTAAAAACTTAATCATTATCTTCTTACCTACATTCCTCACATATTCAACCATCTGGGCCAAAGCCTTTTCATCACATTCATATTCCAAACTCATTTCTTCAAATACAACATAATCCATTTAAAAATAACACTGAGGTATCTAATATGCACCTAAAAGAGCTTAAAGCAAAAAAAACATCTGAAATTCTAGCATTCGCAGAAGAACTTGAAATTGATCAAGCAGCCAATATGCGTCGACAAGAAATGATGTTTGCATGCCTTAAAAAACTTGCAACAAATGAAGTTCCAATTTTTGGCGACGGCGTACTTGAAACTTTGCAAGATGGCTTTGGATTTTTAAGAGCTCCAGAATCAAATTATCTCGCCGGACCAGATGACATTTATGTCTCTCCTTCTCAAATCAAAAAATTTGGTCTACGTACCGGCGACACCGTTGAAGGACAAATCCGCGCACCCAAAAATGGCGAACGCTATTTTGCATTGCTTCAAGTCAATAACATCAACTTCGATAGTCCTGAAAAACTACGTTATCGTATTAATTTTGATAACCTCACTCCTCTCTATCCTGAAGAAAAAATTATGATGGAGTTTGTCAATACCGATACTACCCGCAAAGATTATACAACTCGAGTAATTGATTTAATAACGCCAATGGGTGCAGGCCAACGTGCATTAGTAGTAGCCCCCCCTCGAACTGGTAAAACCATGATTATGCAAAATATTGCACATGCAATTGCCAAAAATCATCCTAAGAGCTATTTAATCGTCCTACTAATTGATGAACGCCCCGAAGAAGTTACCGATATGCAACGCTCTGTAAAGGGTGAGGTTATCTCATCGACTTTTGATGAACCCGCTCAACGCCATGTACAAGTTACAGAAATGGTTCTTGAAAAAGCCAAACGGTTAGTAGAGCATAAACATGATGTTGTGATATTGCTAGATTCTATAACCCGCTTAGCAAGGGCATATAATACCGTTGTGCCCTCTTCTGGTAAAGTCTTAACAGGTGGCGTTGATGCAAATGCTTTGCAGCGACCAAAGCGATTTTTTGGTGCAGCTCGCAATATCGAAGAAGGTGGATCACTTACTATCATTGCAACGGCTTTAATTGATACTGGCAGTCGTATGGATGAGGTCATTTTTGAAGAATTTAAAGGTACAGGAAATTCAGAATTAATTCTTGATCGCAAGCTTTCCGATAAGCGTATCTTCCCTGCCATTGACATTACAAAATCGGGCACGCGCAAAGAAGAATTACTTGTTAAAAAAGATATTCTTTCAAAAATGTGGGTCTTGCGACGTATTCTAACACCCATGGGCGTTGTAGATGCTATGGAGTTTTTACTTGATAAACTACGCCATTCAAAAACTAACGATGATTTCTTTGACTCTATGAACCAATAAAACATTTATTCAATGAACAATCTTAAATTATTGCTTGGATTAAAGGCAGCAAACATATCAACAACTGAAGTTATATTTACGAATATTTTATTTGATAGCTTTGTAAATTTTTCAAGTTATTAGTATGTACATTGTGGTTAAAACCTTGCATATAAATAAAGTGTTACTTTTTTGAGTATATTCGTTTTTATAGCTGTTTTATTCTCTGCTGCATTGCATGCTAGCTGGAACGCTTTAGCCAAAAGCAATGTCGACAAACACGCATCCATTACCGCCATTGTAACAGGACAGGCTGTTATAGGGGCAATTGCTAGTCCATTTGTAGAGTTTCCATCTTCTGAAAGTCTTGTATATGCTGTTGCATCGGCTTTTGTGCATATACTATATAGCCTTGTGTTAATTTATGCCTACCGATCTAGTGATTTTACACAAGTTTATCCTATAGCACGCGGCAGTGCCCCATTAATAATATGTCTCTTCTCAATTGTATTTTTAGGATTAAGCCTTAAAATTTTTGAATTACTTGGAGTTTTATGTATTATTGGAGCTATTCTGTTGCTTGCTTTTGATAGCGTTGGAAAAACCAATACAAAAACATTTCGTGGTCCTATGCTAGCTTTATTAACAGGGCTTTCAATAGCAACATATTCTCTAATAGACGCAACTGGCGTGCGCCTTAATCACAACAATGCTTTAAGTTATTATAGCTGGGCTTCAATATTTGAAATGCCTATGCTGCTTATTGCTATGTACGCCATCCGTCAAGATGCCATCAAAAAAGCCATATTCAACACTCCATATGCTTTATATATCGGCGGGCCAATAAGTTTCTTTGGATATTACATTGTTATATGGTGCTTTACGATGGCGCCCATTGCGTTAGTAGCTAGCTTACGCGAAGTAAGCGTTATATTTGCATTATTGATAGGTGTCTTACTATTAAAAGAACGCTGGAACCTTATTAAGATAATAGCCACTGTCTGTACACTAATTGGTATTATAGCTTTGAAAATAAGTGCTTAGCATTATTATCAAAACTTAAGCTTGTCATCGGCTCTTGTTTTCGAAGCAAAATAATGCAAATATCATATGCTATCATTATAGATTATATTTTAAAACTCGTATTAAATTCATTCAACTGATACTTCAAAATCAATGTTTTATAAAAACTAATGGCAATAACACAAAAACATTCGAACATTCATTTTGGTAAAGATCAGTTGGAGCATTGGTGCCTTGACCCAAATCGCTTGCATCTTAATCATGGTGCATACGGCGCCATTACAAAAGCTACTTTTAATAACTTCATTAAAATTTTTGCACAAATTGAGCAAGCTCCTGCTTACTTTATACGTACACAACTTCCTGAACGTCTTCGTGAGCAAGCAAATTTGCTAGCCCAATACACATGTAGTGCACAAGAGGACCTTGTGTTTATCGACAACGCATCAGCAGGAGCTAACGCGGTATTGCGAGCCTTATCACTGATGCCACATGATGAAGTTATTATTACCAACATGACCTATGAAAGCGTACGCCAAGTTGTATTATTCGTATGCGATCGTGCTGGCGCTACTGTGACTGAAGTATCGCTTAATCAATGGACTGCAAATGAAAGCGAACTGCTCTATCCCGTACTTTCGGCTATCACATCACGTACACGTTTAATTGTAATGGACCATATTACATCCCCTTCTGCCCAGCTTTTTCCAATCACCACACTTGCCATGGAATGCCAACAGCGAGGTATTGAAATTTTAATTGACGGTGCCCACTCTCCAGGAATGATCCCCATTGATATACCTTCTTATGGGTGTCAATGGTATATTGGAAACGCTCATAAATGGCTTGGTGCACCACGTGGCACTGCATTTTTATGGGTACATCCTGATCAGCAAAATTTTATTCGCCCATGTGTTATTACTCGCACCTTACATGATAGCTTTACTCGCGCTTTCGACTGGCCTGGCTCACGAGACTTTGCAGCTTGGCTTTCAATAGAAGATATTTTAAAAAATCGAACTTTTCAAAATGAAAGCGCTATGCAAGATTATGCCGCCGCATTAGCTAAACAAGCTGCACAAGAGCTAGCAAGCCATTGGTCTACACGGTTTAATCATATGGACAAGCTTGCAATGTCGCTGGTAGAATTGCCTGCTGCCATGGGCAAAACGCCACAAGATGCCATTCAATTGGAAACGATACTAGCAAAAAAGTATCATATCGATACGCAAATCATATCAAGTGGTGCATCGCTATATATACGCTTATCTGCGTGGGTTTATAATACGCTACAAGATTATAAAGATTTAGCTAAAGCAATCAACAATATCATCAAAGAAAACTGATAACATGATCCACGACAATTTATTAACTGCTATTGGCAATACTCCTCTTATTCGTCTCAATGGGCCATCAGATGCAACTGGATGCAATATTCTAGGTAAGGCTGAGTTTCTTAACCCTGGAGGATCTGTCAAAGACCGCGCTGCAAAAGCTATTATACAAGCAGCCGAAAATAACGGTCAATTGCAACCTAATGGCATCATTGTCGAAGGCACCGCAGGCAATACTGGTATTGGCTTAACAATGGTTGCTAATGTTCTTGGTTACCGCACAGTAATTGTGATTCCTGAAACGCAATCACAAGAAAAGAAAGACGCGCTTCGTATCCTAGGTGCTGACTTACGCGAAGTTCCTGCAAAACCCTACAGTGACCCTAATAATTTTGTACATGTTTCAAGACGCATTGTTGAAGAAATGACCGCAGCAGGTCACAATGCTATTTGGGCCAATCAATTTGATAATCTTGCTAATAAAGACGGGCATTACCAAACCACTGGGCCTGAAATATGGCAGCAAACTAATGGCAATATAGATGGTTTTATTTGTGCGGTTGGGACTGGTGGCACTCTTGCAGGTGTTGCAATGGCATTGAGAGAAAAAAAATCAAACATAAAAATTGCACTTGCAGATCCAGAAGGCGCTGCATTGTATCATTATTATGCCCATGGTGAGCTAAAATCTAACGGTAGTTCGATCTCTGAAGGAATTGGACAAGCACGCATTACTGCAAATCTTCAATCGTTAAATCTAGATTATTCATATCAAATACCTGATAGTGAAGGGCTTCCTGTCATTTTTGATCTGCTTAAACAAGAAGGGTTATGTTTAGGCTCATCGTCTGCAATTAATATTGCTGGCGCTATGCGGTTTGCGCGCGATATCGGTCCCAATAAAACAATTGTAACCATTTTATGTGACAGCGGAACACGCTATTTGTCAAAATTGTTTAATTCTACTTTTTTAAAAGAAAAAAATCTTCCTGTGCCTGACTGGTTATAAGCATTCAACAATTTTATGACATCAAATTAAAGCGAGATATTTCATGAACGATGCAGCAACGATACATTTATTCAACGATGATGCTTATCAACAAGAATGCAATGCCACAATCATTGCCGTTACCGATGAGCAAGCAATTATATTAGACCGAACCGTCTTTTATCCAACTAGTGGTGGCCAACCAGGAGATACAGGAGAACTCATTTCAAACAATGGTCATAAGCTTGCAATTGCCAACACAATTAAAGGAAAAACACAAGGTCAAATTCTCCACATTCCAGAACTAGACACTATCTCAGATAGCTTTCAAGTTGGCCAACAGGTACGATCATGCATTCATTGGCAGCAACGCTATAAGCACATGCGCATGCATTCTGCCTTGCATTTACTATGTTCTGTCTTACCACATGGTGTTACTGGATGCCAAATTGGCGCTGAGAAAAGCCGAATGGATTTTAATTATCAAGGAGAGGCCCTTGATAAATTACAAATAGAAGAAGCATTAAATAAGCTGATCCTACAAAATCTATCAATTCGTGCCCGCTGGGTTGATGAAGAGGTTCTTGATCAAAATCCAAGCTTAGTAAAAACAATGTCCGTACAACCTCCTCGCGGATTTGGTCGTGTGCGATTACTAGAAGTAGATAATAATGTTGACTTACAACCATGCGGCGGCACGCATGTACATACGAGCTCAGAAATTGGTCCCATGAGGGTGCTAAAAATTGAAAATAAAGGCAAGGCAAATCGACGCATTTCTATTGCGTTCGCATCGCAATAGAAAAATGCCGCACTCACCAGAAAACTCAACAGCGTCAATGCCTAATACTCTTGCCACAGCCCAACAAATCATTGAGATGATGCGCGCGCCAAATCCGCCTTCCATTACGTTTTTGGATGCATCTTGGTATTTGCCAACAGCCAATCAAAATGCAAAAAAAGATTTTTGTATACAGCATATAGCTGGTGCACATTTTTTTGATATTGATTTGTTTTCTGACCCTAATGATCTTCTACCACATACCATCCCAACAGCTGATTATTTCTCTAAGCATGTCACGCAAATGAATATCACCAAACAAGATTTTATAGTTTGTTATCAAAATGGCTCGCTATTTTCTGCTGCACGCGCTTGGTTTTTATTTCAATTTTTTGGCCACTCAAACGTAGTCATATTAGATGGCGGTTTGCAAAGTTGGATTAAAGCTGGCGGAAAAACAGAAGAAGGAATACCTCAAAACAAAGCTATCTCATCATCTAAAGCATATGAAGCAACCCCACATGATGACATGATATGTTCAATGGAAGAACTTCGCCAAATCTATACTCAGTCCCCTCAATCTTTAGTTATTTATGATGCGCGTCCAAAAGCAAGATTTGACGGCAGTGCTCCTGAACCTCGCAAAGGACTATTATCTGGACATATGCCAGGAGCGCATAATGTGCCAGTAGATAAACTATCTCACACTGACTTGCATTTATTAAAGCCTAGTGAATATCTACAGTTTTTTATCCATCATCATCGCCAAGCATTAACCACTGAAGCTATTTGTACATGTGGTTCTGGTATTACGGCTTGTGTTCTGTTTTTTGCATTAACGATGGCTGGCGCTCCTAATGTCCGTTTATATGATGGTTCATGGAGCGAATGGGCAAGTGACCCAAAAAATCCTATCATACAAGAGCAGTGCAATGCCATCACTTGACAACACACAAAGCTCACAAAGGTATCTCAAAATTAAAACCTATCAATTAACTATGACATCGGCAAGTCGATCCAAGGCGTTGGCAAAAGTAGAACATCCTATATCTAACAAACTTCCCGATGGCTTTGCCATTAACAAAATACAAAATATTGAAACAAGCAAATATCTACAATTTTATCGCGATGTAGGAGAAGCTTTTTTTTGGTGGGAGCGCATTGCAATGGATAGCGATGAGTTAGCACAACTACTGCATGATAAAAACCGTGAATTTTATGTTTTACAAAACTCACACACATTTTTAGGTTATGGTGAAGTTATCTATCATCTAGAGACTAACTCTGCTCAACTTGATTATTTCGGCTTAGTGCAACATACTATTGCAAAAGGGTTAGGCAGTATTTTATTAAATGTTATTGTAACGCGTTTTTTTAGCCAACCCAATACTTCTAGCATGCCCAAGCAACTTCACGTGAGCACTTGCACATTAGATCATCATCATGCATTGCCTTTTTATAAAAGAAACGGTTTCAAGCAAATCAATGCTGCCATTGAATATATCAAAGACCCTCGTATTAGCGGATATATTCCTAAAAACATTGAACCACGCAATTGGCTTTTAGACTAGCAAAACTCTTTAATAACAAAACTATTAAAGTTTTAAAAACAAACTTCAGGGTCAAAAATCCGTAGCTTATTAAGCTTAAAATCAAGCGTGTTTTGATCTATTTGCATTACAATATCGGTAGCTATTCCGTTGCTGCTCAATGTTGTCTTTTCACTAAAAATTGGTTCTTGGTCATTGACGCTATTAGTAGGGAAATAGTGATTTTCAAATTTTGACAAACTACTGTCAGAAAAAATATCTGAAAACATCTTTGGCACCTTCCCATGGGCTTTTGTTAAAAAACTTGACCCTTGAAGTACAACAGGTTGCGTTCCATCAAACATATGATAACCTAGCTGCGTAATATTATGCTTAATTTGGTATAGTTTAAGTGCAAGCTCACTAAATGGATTCAATGTTGAAAGCGGCAATGTCAGGTTAAACTGAGCAGGTTGTTCATAGGCTATTATGATTTTTTTGTTTTCGTTTGGTGCACTTACATATCCCTTGATTAACCGGGTTGGATTGCTTGAACTGTCTCCAGAGTTTTCATTGTGACTAAATGTAAGAGCTCCACTCTTATCCCATTCATACTGCGATGTACTTTCTATCATTGTACCGTTTGTAGGTAAGTTGTAGCGCATATAAGTAAGTGCACGCCATGCTCCGCAATTTTTTTTAATACGCAACACCAATAGCGAATCTTGCATTTCTACATCATGTAGCTTATTAGCATTTTTGATACTTAAACTATATGTAGCCTCGTGCGGCTGCATCAAATCATCAAGATCTTCGCGCAATGTTTGAAAATTAATATTAGAATTATCTATAAAACTTGTATAATATCCCATTTTTGAAGGATGTTGGTGTGCATCATCATTTTGGTTTTGACCAAATGCGTTGCTACTACGTAAAAAATGCTCACACACAATCAAGGTCAAAAAAGCAAACCCTATTAAATGAAACACAATATATAATCGATACAACATATACCAACCTATGGAGCTTATGATATAAGAAAAATATTAATTGCCGATAGCATCTTGGAATATATAAAATTATAATAACTATTAACCAATACAATACTCAAGCAGCACAACAGATGCAAGAATAGTGCAAAGTAGTACCACAACTCAACTTAACCAACATGTACAACTATTATGACGTTGTACCAGAACCAACAAAGCATCAATGTCTGATTTATTTGCACCGTTTCATCAAAACTCAACTGAAGATACTAATATTGAGCGCAACGCGCCATCTGACCTTTTACATAACAATATTGCTGAACTTTCTGTTGGTGATCTAGCAAAACGCTTGCGTCAATTGGTTGAAATGCAATTCGATTATGTAAGGGTTCGCGGTGAAATATCTGGCTGTAAGCGTGCTGCATCCGGCCATATTTACTTTACATTAAAAGATAACGAAGCTGTATTAGATGCCGTTTGCTGGCGCACTCAAGCTGGAAAACTTACAGTACAACCAATGGACGGCGTTGAGGTTATTGCAACTGGTAAATTGACGACCTACCCTGCACGCTCACGCTATCAAATAATAGTCGAAAGGATTGAACTTGCAGGCGAAGGGGCTTTATTAAAAATGTTAGAGCTTCGCAAGAAAAATCTTACTGAAGAAGGTTTGTTTGACGAAGCAAAAAAGCTTCCTATCCCTACAATGCCTAGACATATCATTGTAATAACCTCGCCCACAGGCGCAGTTATTCGAGATTTAATCCATCGCTTACAAGACAGAATGCCCGTTCATCTGCAAATTTTACCAGTCCCAGTACAAGGTGAACATGCCGCCAAAAAAATTGCAAGCGCTATCTTGTCCATCAACACACTAAAACAAGAACTGAAACCTGATCTCGTTATTGTTGCACGTGGAGGGGGGTCACTTGAAGATTTATGGGCATTCAATGAAGAAGTCGTCGTGCGTGCTGCAAGCATTTGCGAAGTGCCGATTATTTCTGCGATAGGCCATGAAACAGATGTTACCTTGCTTGACTTTGTAGCTGATAGACGTGCCCCTACTCCAAGCGCAGCAGGTGAAATGGCCGTTCCTGTTTTAAACGATTTAAAGGCAAGTTTTTTCAATTTAAATACACGCTGTAGCCTAGCATTTGATCGCCTTTTATCTTACAAAAAACAAACCATAACTACCTTTGCTCGTAGTCTTGCTAATCCACAGTTATATCTTGGACGCGTATGGCAAATTTATGATGATTTGCAAGAGCGGTTCCAGCTAACATTTCACAACCATATCGATCGCACAACACTGCGTCTTGCGCATGCAAATACGCGTTTGATTAAACCAAAAACTTTACTAAAAATACAATATACTCGCTTGCATCATTTAAATCACCAAATGCTCCAAACAACACAAACCTTGTATGCTACAAAAAACAGCAAGCTACAACAACTAGCAATACCACATCACATGCAAGAAATACGCGTGCGCCATTTGGGTGAACTTTTGCAAGGTTATTCTGCGCGCAAGTTTAAAGCATGGACAAACCAATTTACAACATTGCAACAAAAAATTAACAACCAATCACAAATACTTGAAAGCCTTTCATATCAAAGCGTTTTAAAGCGTGGCTTTGCTTTACTACGCAACGAAAAAGGTCAAATCATGCGCACACCTGAGCAAGTTCAACAACATGATTATGTTAACGCACAATTGCAAGATGGTACCATTGCATTGATGCCAGCGCCCGACAATCAATGTAACAACAATAATTTAAACCGTAGCAACTTAGAAAAGCAACATCAAAAAAAAGAACAAACCACATTAACATCACAAGATGATTTGTTTCATGATTAAAGTATACACCAAAGCTTTAATAAGCAAATTACGCTTGGCCGTCATCTGTACTCTAGTTACAATTTTATATTGCAATCAAACCCTGTTCGCCCAGCAAACAAACTTACATATTAGTAGTTTTGCAACAAGCAACCAGCCAATTACACCAACCCAAGGCATGCTTGCTATCGTCCATACAATACCCAATACAAAGCTAATGCTCGATGGTAACGAAGTCATAGTATCCAAACAAGGAAAAGCCATCATTGGGTGGGGCTATGACCATCAAAAATTAAGCTCTATAACAGCTATTTATCCCGATACCAGTAGTGAAACATTACACATCACACTAAAAAACCGCACTTACGATGTACAACATATAAAAGGACTAAAGCAACAACATGTAAATCCTCCTCCTGAGACAATGAAGCGTATCAAAAGAGAATCTACTCATATACGCACATTGCGGGCAAAGCCAAGCCTACTTGAATATTGGGAAAATGGTTTTCAATGGCCAACTGAAGGTATTATTACTGGAGTGTTTGGTTCACAGCGAATATTAAATGAAAAACCTCGCGCACCGCATTATGGCTACGATATTGCTGCACCAGCACAAACACCAATTTACGCTCCTGCAGACGGCAAGGTTATTTTAGCAGCAGAGGATCTCTATTTTTCAGGAGCAACAATGTTAATTGATCACGGTTATGGTGTTATTTCGGCACTATTGCATCTTGATGCGTTTAATGTTAGCAAGAATTTTCTTGTGAAAAAGGGACAATTGATTGGTTGGGTTGGCAATACTGGCCGCTCAACAGGTCCACATCTTGACTGGCGTGTCAGTTGGTTCAATAAAAGGATGGATGCAGCGTTACTCATCACAAATAAGCCTATCATTAAAGGTGCCTCTGTAAAACCTGATATTATACTGGAATAGCGTTATGTTAACTATTATTTCGCCTGCTAAAAAGCTAAACTTTGATATTGACCAAAACATATTCAAATCTGATGAATTACACTTACATTTACAAAACAACACCACTCCGCAATTTATGCCTATGGCGCGTAAATTAGCTACAATGATGCGCAAAAAAACAACATCAGAAATATCTAACATGATGTCAATCAGCGAAGAGCTCGCCACTCTTACTTTTCAAAGATTTAAGCAATTTAATAAACCAAATAACGCATCTGCTCCTGCTGTTATGGTTTTTAATGGCGATACTTATATTGGATTGCAAGCCCGCGCAATGACGCAACAAGATTTAGCTTTTGCTAGTAAACATTTGCTTATTTTATCTGGTTTATATGGTCTGCTGCGCCCATTAGACATAATTGAGGCCTATCGCCTTGAAATGGGCAGCAAGATAGATGAATCTTATGGTAGCTCATTATATCAATTCTGGGGCAATGAAATTGGCAATGCAATCATTAAAACGCTTGAACAGCACACGCAACCCGTTGTGTTAAATTTATCATCAAACGAATATTTTAAAGTGATTGAAAATACTCTAAAACAAAAGGCACAAAAGCATCATGTGCAAATTATAAATTTTAAATTTCTTATCAACGATAACGACATACTCAAACCACCAGGCTTTGCTACAAAAAAGGCGCGCGGACAAATGGCACGATTTGTTATACAAAATCGTATCGACAATCCTCAAGACTGTAAAGATTTTACAGATGACGGCTATCAATTTGAGCCTGCATTATCACAATCCAATGTAATGACGTTCATACGCAAACGCTGATTTTTAAATGGGTCTCCTTTTCCAAATAGTACAGCCATCTGCTTTAAATCATTATGAATGTTTTGTATCCATTAGCACCGCTGACACAATAGCTACAATTGATCCTATATGTACATTAACCTCTTTCAAATACATATATGCTGTTGAATCTGACATTAGTACTTTTAAACAAGCAAGAGCACAATACCAATACAATAACAGAATCTGCTTAAATCACGGTTACAGTTACCATATATTTCCAGAAGTTTTTCAATATCTTAAAAAAATTCAACCCAACGTTAAAACCACATGGTGGCTAAACACTACTCCATCAATGATGAACGCCTTAGATCAAAAACATACACACCAAAGTAAACAAAGTATCACCGCAAAGCCTCTATTGATTACTGAACTTGAGTATTTACATGCACATCATGCCCATGAAAACGACCTTGTGATTTGTAATAATTTATATTTGTATGAAGCTGGACAGTATCAAAACAAGCACGTGAAACGAGACAACCTAGAGCAGCCCGAAGCCTTAAACTCACATTTACAAAAATGGCTTCCATCGCATCAAATCATACGCACGTTACGACATGACGGTTATCTAGTCTTGTGCCCTCATGGTACAAGCATCTAATGATCATCAATTTATTAAACGCAAACTCTTAATATCTTAAAGTATGTATCAAGTACTCTAATAACAAAAACACACAAAATCTTACCTAAAGCTTGACGAATAAGACTATTAGCATTAATAGCATACCTACAAATAATAGTAACTTACAGGATGCAACATATTATTTAAGATTTTTATTTGTTGTTGTTTATTATTTGTTGTTGTTTAAAATAATATTTATAGCATATAATATATAAGGGACTTTAATGAAACCCGATACACACCCAAACTATCATATGATCACAGTTCAAATGACCGATGGAACCACCTATCAAACCCGATCTACATGGGGATCAGAAGGTGATGTCTTAAAACTTGACATTGATCCTCTTTCTCATCCTGCATGGACAGGCGGTACACAACGTTTACTTGAGCGTGGGCAATTAGCGCGCTTCAAACGCCGTTTCCAAGGCTTATCTGCTTAAAAAATTGCGGGTATTTTCATATGGGAAATTTTTTCCATATCATCAATCCAATTCCTGCAGGCTATAACTATTTTATAGAAACCGGTACTGGCTCTGGAAACACACTAGATTTAGTTTGCATTCGAACTTCGGTTGAGCATATCTATTCAATTGAATGTGAACAAAAAGTATTTGCCTTGATGCAAAAAAAATACGCGTGCAATAACCGAATCAATCTTAATTTTGGTTATAGCCACGAAGTCTTACCAAGTATATTACCACATATAAAAGGGAAAGCAATTTGGTGGCTTGATGCTCATTTTCCAGGCGCTGCCATTATACATGGCGATTGTGCCATCGAACCCGATCCTATCAAAAACCTTCCTCTTATAGAAGAGCTTAGATGTCTTTATAACAACCGCGATACATCACACGACATTATTGTTTGTGATGATCTTCGCGTATATGAAGACGGCACTTATACTGGCGGCCCATTGCCTGACAACGTACCAACCAGCAAGCAAAATCTTCTAAAACATATTGAGAAATGGCAAACTACACATACTATAACTCGCTCATATAACGAGCAAGGTTATCTGGTAATGATCCCTAAATATATCAATATAAAAACAAACTAACGCTATAGTAATATTAATACCGCGCAATTATGTTGCTAAAGGTTTTAAACAATATAAGATAGAATTAACTTAATCGTAGTTTGTTTTGCCTAAATCAGGGCATCGCATGTAATGTTCTAAAACATGCTGGGTCTAACAATCATTAAACTGTTTACTCATACATAAATTAGCTTGGCTTTCAGCTCTTTCAATATCAGAGTATTCCATATATTGACTAATAATTTGTAAATTCTTTTTAGCGTTGTCGCTACCGTTTGATGCAGCAATATACCACCACATATACGCATATATATTATCTTTTGGAACGCCCCCTCGTCCATCATAATACATCATAGCAAGATTACTTTGCGCTGCTGCATGCCCTTGGCTGCTAGCTAATTGCCACCATCGCAAGGCTTCTGTGTCATTTTGTGAAACGCTTTCGCCATTAAAGTAGATAAGCCCCATGCTATATTGCGCCAAGTCAAGCCCTTGTTCAGCACTAAAACTTAACCACCGCGCTGCGCGGCGCGGGTTTTCTAACACCCCTCCAATGCCTTGTTGATACATAATACCTACTGTATATTGCGACAAAGCAAAGCCCTGCTCTCCTGCGCGCATATGCCATTGAAGCGATTGCGTATAATCTTGCACAACGCCTTCACCTTTAGCGTACATGGTCGCAATATTATATTGCGCTCTTAAGTCACCACGCTTGGCAAGCGCAAGCCACACATTAAAAGCTGCCTCAAAGTTACCCTCATCTGCAAATAGCAAGCCTTGTTCAAACTGTGTTATTTCAGTTTCGCTTGCTAAATCACTAGCATAACTATATGCAGCTGGCATTAAAACAAATGTGACAAGCAATATAATGATGCGCTTAATTGCCATTGCATAATGTTTATCTTGATGATTTAAGGTCATGTTTTATTAAATCTTATATCTAAATTTTATATATCTTATAAAAACTATTTAGGCTTTAAACTATGCACAAAACTTATACAATCCTTTATCCATTGCGCAAGTATTTCATCTTCTAGACAAGCATCTTCTGAGACCATAATCCAACCTTTCATTGGGCTACCGGTTAAGTCCGCTTGCCTTGCATTTGGTCTTTGTAAAAAAAAATCCATATTTTCGCTACCAATACGAAATACAAGCTCTGTACCAAAAACGGCACAACACATATGACCATTTAAAAAATAAACGAGTCCTCCAAACATAACTTTTTCGTCTAAAGCAATGATATCAACGCTAATATTGCGTACTCTATTAACTAAATGCTTATCATAACCCATCTACAGACCTATTGTAATTTAAACTATGTTTTGCATTAGCATCATAATTTTGGCCTGCTGCTAGCTGTTGCAAAAGGAGAAAATTGATTTTGAAACGCAATAGCAATTTCAAAAACGCGTTCATCATGATATGCTGATCCAACCATCTGCAAGCCAACTGGTATACCTTCTTGTGTAAAGCCTGCAGGAATTGCCAATACCGGACATCGCGATAGCATATTAAAAGGCACCGTCATGCACCAACTTTCATCAAAAATTTGCTTTTGTACGCCATCTATATAAAATGTTTGTACTGGCGGTACTCTTTCGGCAGCTACTGGCAATTGCGATAATGTTGGACAAAGGAGTACATCAAAGTCAGATAAAACATCACTTAAACGATTATGCATCTGGTTTGCACAAACATTTGCACGAATAATATCGCTTCCATCGCTAAAGGCTCCAAGTTCCAAAAATAAACGTGTTGCTTCGCAAAGATCTGATTCACGTCCTGCAACATCATCACTTAAAGCAGGCACAATCGTTTGCACTAAAAACAGCTCACCTTTTTGTAGATATTGTCTAGGCCAATTTAAATCAACCTCAACAACTTCAGCACCAAGTGCTTGAAATTGCTCAAGCGCGTGTAAGCAAACTTCAATAACATCATTGTCCACATCAAAGTCGCAAAGATCTTTTGACCAGGCAATCTTAACACCTTGCAGGTTATCCATCTCAACATTCTCATTAACAATAACTTTATCTCGCAAACTCGTAATATCAGCTGTAGACTGCCCGCTAATGACATTTTGCATTAAGGCACAATCTCTTACATTTCTCGCTAATGGTCCTACATGGCTATAACAGTTTAAATTCCATGGTTGTGATTCTGGATTTCGACCATAAGGGGGCTTATAGCCGCTTGTTCCTGTACAAGCTGCTGGTATCCTAATTGAACCTCCAATGTCAGAACCCGTTGCAAGTGTTGTAGCACCAGCACTTAGCAATGAAGCTGATCCACCAGATGATCCACCAGATGTACGCTTACTATCCCATATATTGCGCGTAACTCCATGCAAGCGTGAATGGGTAACACCTAAAATACAAAACTCAGGGGTGGTTGTTTTTGCATGACATATAGCCCCTGCATCAAGCAACCGTTGCACTACAATATTAGTTTCTTGATCAATATGATCTGCAAATAACAAACTTGCTTGCGTACGAATTTTTCCTGCAACTTGCATTTCATCTTTAATAGCAACAGCCAAACCTTCTAAAGACCTTGCATCTCCTTGCATATACCTATCATCTGCAAGTTTTGCAGCTTGCATTGCTTCATCGTGATAAATCGCGGTCACTCCATTAATAAGCGGATTAACTTTTTCTAATCTATCTAGCAAAGCATGCATTAGCTCACTTGGCTTTAATTGGCGACTTTTAAATAATGAAAGCGCCTGATAAGCAGGCATATAGCACAAATCTTCTTGGTTCATTGTCTCTTAGAACTTCCTTATAATAAAAACATTCTAAATTTATTATTTGACAAGCCATCAGCAATCAGTATTGTTGCGCAAGATATTAAAAGGATACATTATATTCTTTTAAAAAACCATTTAAAAAAAACAAGGATTTTGACCATGGCAAAGCCAGCCACTACACCTATAAGACTTGTATCAACAGAAAATTCTGGCTCCTTTTACGTTACAAGAAAAAACCCACGCAATTTAACTGAAAAGCTTGAGCTAAAAAAATACGATCCAAAATTGCGCAAACATGTTCTTTTTCGTGAAGAAAAAATGAAATAAGCTTTTAAATGATTAAATCTCGTCGACTATTTGGCTTTATATGCGCTGTTTTAGTTGCGTGTGTTTGGTCAGGATGGGTTGTTGTGTCACGCCTTGGCATGACTAGTGGGTTTACAGTTATTGATATTTCTTTACTACGCTATGCAACAGCAGGTTTTTTAGCTTTACCTTTTTCTTTTTTATACTGGCCCAACCATCTAAATTGGAAAAAAATACTGATCCTTGCAATGTCTGGCGGAGGTTTAACATATGCCGGTGCTGCATATGCTGGAATGCTTTTTTCTCCAGCATCACATGCTGCTATCGTCATGAATGGTCTATTGCCTATTGTTGTATTATTCGTAAATGTCATGTGGCTTAAAATTAAACCATCTATTTCATACTTATTTGTAGCATTGTCTATTTTAATCGGATGCAGCATTATATTATTTGATCAAGATATTTCATCAAACATATTGCAATTATTGTTCGGTTCTTTGTTATTTTTTGTTGCAGCATTTCAACTTGGTTTTTATATGGTCGCTGGCCATCAATGGAAAGCAAGCGTCTTAAATATCATTGCCATTGTACCTTTAATTAATGCTATCATTGTTGTACCTTTGTATTTTTTACTACCTAACAATCTAGCAAACCTTCCTGTGGACAGCATTATTATACAAGCAGCTTACCAGGCAATAGGACCATCTTTATTAGGGCTTTTTTGCTTATATAGCGCCAATATCTATCTCGGACGTGGATTGACTGCCACTATTATGGCTTCTGTACCAATTTTATCTACGTTAATAGCTATCCCAGTCTTAAATGAATGGCCCGGTCTTCCTACATGGCTTGGCCTTATCATTGTCACTTCTGCAATCTTAGCAAATGTTTATATAGAGCAAAAACATTCTCACTCCATCAAAGACACCTTAAAATCAACATCGTAAATGTTAAAAAAAAACGCTCGAAAAGGTTAAGTCAACATGTTGCTTGGAAATGAATTCCTCTTTGGGTGTTTTGCTGCACTTGGTGCGGCTTTTTGTTGGGCTGTTTCTCCTTTTGTTAGTTTAGCTCCATCGCAAAATTTAGGCGCCGTCTTATTTGGTCTAATACGACAAGTTTTTGCCGGAGTGATTTTGGTACTGATTGGCATATTTAATGGTGGATTAGCAGCATTATCAACACAAGATATATGGATACTTGCATCAAGCGGAATCGTTGGAATTTTTATAGGAGATGGTTTATTATTTGCTGGCCTTAGACGTTTGGGTCCTCGTCGTAATCAAATGCTATTTAGTACCAATGCCCCCATGATTGCATTATTAGGTTTTTTATTTTTGGATGAACTGTTAACATTTGAGTCGTATCTTGGTGTTTTATTGGTAACTATTGGCGTTATTATCGCCATTGCTTTTAAAGAAAACCGTAACCTTGTACCGATTGCCAACCATCTTGCATCCAGCAACAAATGGGAACAAACGTTAGGTCCTTTATATATCGGTATTGCGTTTGCTCTGCTGGCAGCTCTTGGACAAGCTATTGGTGTGCTCATGACGCGCCCTATCATGGAAGCTGGCAATGTTGATGCATTTGCTGCAAACGCAATACGCATTGGATCCGCTGGCATCGGATTTGCTGTTATTGCTGCTTGCCAAGGCAAAATTTCTTGTAAGCCTATCATTCAAAAGTTTGGGATGAATGTTTTTATGCGCGATATCGGCTTTACATTTTTGAGTGCAATATTTGGCATGGTCTTCGGCATGACTTTATTGCTTATCAGCTTAAAATTTACTTCTTCTGCCATCGCAGCTACACTGTCAGCAACCTCGCCAATTATGTTGCTGCCCATTTTGTGGATTCTTGCGCACAAAAAACCACATCCTAGCGCATGGATTGGCGCAGTTCTAGCAACTGTTGGTACTATCTTCATTACATTATAATAATACATCTAAACAGAACAATAAAATGACACTCCACGCACGTAACCAACATCGCAATATAGTAAAAGATCGCTTTTATAAAATCCGCAACCAAATCATTGACACCTTCGAAGAACTTGAAAAAGATTATTGTATTGCCCAATCAAAAAAAAATACACCTGCCAAGTTTGTTCACACTAACTGGAAACGCCCTACTTCCAAAGACCAAGATCAAGGCGGCGGACAAATGGGGTTAATGAAAGGACAGTTATTTGAAAAAGTGGGCGTTAATTTTTCATGCGTTTTCGGTGACGCTCCACCCCAGCTTGCAAATGAGCTACAAGGCCCTAAAGAAGAAAATGCATTTTGGGCAAGCGGCATTTCATTGGTTGCCCATATGCGATCTCCCCATGTACCTAACATCCATATGAACACGCGCTTTATTTCAACAACCACCGCTTCATGGTTTGGTGGTTGTTGTGACTTAAACCCAGTTATTGAGTACGAAGAAGATACAAAAGCTTTCCACCAAAATTTTCAAGACACTTGCAATCAATATAATGATAATTATTACTGTCTTTTTAAAAAGCAATGCGATAAATATTTTTATATCAAGCATCGTGGATGTGCACGTGGTGCAGGCGGTATTTTCTTCGATCGACTTAACAGCACTGACTGGGAAAAAGATTTTGCTTTTGCACAAGATATAGCCAATTGCTTAATTAAAACTTTTCCTGACTTAGTAAAAAAACGTGCAACAATTAAATGGAATGAAGATGATCGACAAAAGCAACTAGAATGGCGAGGTCGCTATGTTGAGTTTAATTTGCTTTATGATCGAGGTACAAAATTTGGATTAATGTCAGATGCTAATCCTGATGCAGTGTTAATGTCACTGCCCCCCCTTGCAAGTTGGGGCAACACAACATCGCAGATATAAAACATACTTAAGTCTCATCTGTTTGAATAACGGTATCTACAATATAGTTTCATTGCAAGTAATAGTTCATTGCAATCTGACAGTCTTTGTGCATTTGTTTTTGTAGTGCTTCTGTAGTGCTAAAGTTTTTGTCACCTCGAATTTGCATATCAATGTTAACCTCCATACATTCGCCATACAGCTCACGATCAAAATTAAATAAATGCACTTCAAAACGCTCTTCAAATCCATTGAAAGCAGGTCGCGTGCCGCAATATAAAATACCTTCTTGTACTTTGTCCATTTTATTAGCAAGGCGCACGCGCGCACAATAAATACCATCACCAGGACGCATATACATTCCAATATCGACATTGGCTGTTGGAAAACCTAATTTAGTACCAATCTGATCGCCAATAACGACATTACCAGTCACTTGATAAGGCCTTCCTAGATATAATTTGGCTTCGTGCATATCACCATGTGCAATGGCTTTGCGTATATTTGTTGAGCTAATGACGGTTTCCTTTTGCTTGCTTAATGCAATATGATGCACATCAATGTTTGCATCATGCAATGTCGCTATAGTGCCTCTGCGTTGATATCCAAAACGAAATCCATCTCCAACAACAATGCTATTAATTTGGGTGTTTTGTTGAAGAATGCTTTGTATGAAATCATTGGGGCTTAAGTCTGCCATTGTTTGATCAAACTTTATCAAACCAACCCAGTCAACTTTACTTTGCTTTGCAAGCATAAGTTTTGTGATATCATTTGACAGCAAAAAAGGACGCTGCTCACACTTCGAAAAGAAAAGTTTTGTATGAGGGGTAAAGCTTAACAATCCAAGCAATGATTTTTGATCTTTAGCTATTTGCTTAGCATAGTTGATTAAATTTTGATGACCTAAATGAAGGCCGTCAAAATTTCCAATGCATATAACTGACTTTGCTTTTTGTAATGACGGTCTTTGTTTTTGAACAGGCTTTAACACACCTGATATTGAGCCATGCATCAACGTCTTGCTAGTATAGTCATCAAGATCATAAAATTCTACAGAGTCTGTCAATATCACTTACCTAATCTTTAAAAGGTATTATTACAATTCTTTTGCGCGTAATATTCATCAATATAATATGTATTAGCTCATATATATCAATATATCTTAAGCACTGTTATAGCGTTGTTAATATTTCAGCTCGCTTTTTTAGCCATACAACAAGCTTTGTATGTTCTGCATGACTAAGTTGTTGTTTTTTTAATTTATTGCATAATATATATATAGCCAAATTATATGTTGCTAACAAAGACATATCGGGCAACTCAAATACATCAGTTGCTGGTTGCCAACAGCTCTCTAAATGATCAATCGGCAATGTTTGATAATGAAAACTAAACATCCGCGATGCATGATGCCAATAAGATCGCGGAAAAGTAATAGCGCTAAGATTTGCAACATTACGACAAAGCACAAATACTGGCGCATCAGATCCAGATTCTCCAGCTTGCATCGTTAAACCAAGGCTTGCATCAGAAGCAAATGTATAATTATATTTTTTTTCTAGAAAGGCTTGATTCTTAAAAACTTGGTCGATTAAAGCTTGATGCAAAGTTTCAAAAAGATTTGCACGCAATGTCTCCCCAACACAAAGAGATGAAAAAAGCGTATAGCATGCAGGATTAGTCATTATACCAGACAACCAAAGTGCTTTGCGCATAAAAGGCTCTTGCCATGTAAGACTATTGGGATAAGCCTCCATAATCTCTAAGGCTGATACGTTTGCAAGATAGAGTTGTGCACCTGACAATAAAAAAGAATCGCGTATTTCCTTTATTTGTTGTTGCTCTTGCTCACTAAAATTGTCTGGTACAAGTAAAACCCATATGAATTTCTTGTCCGTCTGCTCTTCTAATGATGCTTTTGTGTGTTCTAATAATGCCAATTCTCTTGTCCGTGAAATGCTATTAAAAGAAAGACTTGTGTAAACCACATGCGTCAAATAATCTTCTTTTGGTGCATAGTGTAAATAATTAACCTTTCTTGATTTTTCTATCACTCTTGATTGATCTAATTTACTGCTGATTTGTAGCATCTCATTGATCTCATGCTCATATCGCTCATGTGCTAATGCAATCGTAGTGTGCAAATCTGTTCTACCAATAACCGAAATACTATCAATATATTGACCAAATACATTCAAATAGCATTTGCGTGCACTTAGCTCTGTAAATTGATTAATATAATAATCTTTATCATCTCTATCAGTTTGTTGCCAAAGTATACGTTGTTTATCGTGTACTTCCTCCAATAATGGAAAATTGACACCAAAGTTTTCATAGAGTAGCTTTTGATTTTCAGGGTCTAAACGCCCCTGCGTGGCAAAGCCAATTTGATCATAAAAATTCTTAAACTCTTGCGCTGTACTACGTGTTAAGTTTCGTGCATGTCGAATGTAAATCCACTGAGGTTCTTGCGTTCTTATAGGAATAAATTGATACCCAAAGCTACTTCCTAAATCAGGCCAAAAATTATGATCAAGGCTAAGATTTGCAAGACCATTCGCGAAAGAACCGTATATAAAGCCGCCCATTGAATGGCATTTATTATGCGTTGTGTGTATTAATCCATCGTATAATATCCAATTAAGTCCATCTTGTAATGCTATAACAATTGCATCCAACCGTGTGCTTTTTTCGATACTCTCCATTACGATACGATTTAAAAATTTATCAACCTTACGCAATATCCCTAGCGACCAAACATCATCATAATCCAGATTAGAAAATACTATTTTTTGATCTAAACTCTCAATCAAGTCATATTCAATTAAGTATTCACGTAACTTTATAACAAGCCAGTTATAATATGTTAGACTCATTCTCGAATGGTCAAAAAAATCGACATCACATAAATAGAAATTTTCAATATGCTCTGTCAATTCCTCAAGTCTTTTGCGAAATACTCTTGGTGTGTGGCTATCCAACAAAATAATCCAATGAAAATCTGGATGCGTTTGCTTACACATTGAGGCATAAGTAAGGGATTCAAAAATTTTTATATGGCCTTCGTACCATAGTGGATCAAGCATTCCAACGCTAAATCTGGTCACTACAATATGTTTGAAAGTTATAGATGATTTCATGAAGAGATGTCGCTACTATATTGTGACAGTATTTCTGCTCTTTGCTCCATCCAAGCTCTTAATAACACATACTCATCATCACTTAAAACTTCAGAGGTATATTTTTCTAACTTCGTGTTGATCGCTAAATTATACATAGCCAAAAGAGACAAATCCGTTTGCTCTATTTCATGTTCTGCTGGTTGCCATTCTCGAAGCTTTTTTTTAATATTTTTTTTATCAGAACGAAAATACTTTCCAGAAGTTATGTCCGCACCGTACAGCCAATCTTTGCGTGCAAAAGATATAGCACTAATATTAGATGCATTGCGAGCAGATACAAAAACTGGACTATCTAATAGCGGATCTCCAAGTTGCAACACCGTAATAAAAGACACTCCCGCAGTAAAAAGTGGTTTTTGAATATAAAAATTATGTTTTTTTGGGGTTGGTTTTTGAGAGCCTAACAATTGAAGTACCCCTGACATCACTTCCGGTGCAAAGCATTCGCCCGGCTTTATATAACCATATAACGAATATTGATCCGGCATAAACGATATCTGTGCTGATAAGACTTTGCGCACAAATATCTCTTTCCATACTATAGATCCTTTATATGCATACATGATATCCAACATCGGTATTACAACAATGCAAGTCGTGATATCTTCTGGAAAATCAGTTGCTAACAACATATCAAATTGATCTCGTTCATCTTTCGAGCAATTGTCAGGTATTAATAATACCCACGTAAAATTTCTTTCTGTTTGCTCTATAAGTGATTTTTTTGTTTTTTCTATTTCGGATAATTCTAAAGTCCGTGCTGATTTTTTAAAAGAAAAATCCGTATAAATAAACCGCTTTAATACTGTATAACTACCAGGATATGATAACGTAGACCGTCGTGTTTTGTTCTTAACGCAGAGCCTAGTTTGATCAACTTCTTTGCTGGTCACTAGCATGTGGGTTTTTTCAATTTCATAACATATAGCAGCATTGATTCTTTTGATTTGTGACATAGCAGATGCTGCTTTTTGTGCGCTTGATGCTACAATGCTCCCAAACGCATTCAAATGATATTTACGCGCATACAAATCTATTAATTTGATAACAAAATTTATTTTTTGATAGGCCTTAATTGATTTCCAATCTGCTAATCTTTGATTTTGTCTTTTTTGCAATGCATTGATGTTTATATTGAAATGCTTTTTAAAAAACAGATCTGTTTTATATCTTGGATCTATATTATACTCATCTTTTTCATCGTTAATTCTTTTCTCATATTCTCTAGAAGCAAATGGCTTTACGTTGTGTGCATGTCTAGTATATAGCCACATAGGCTTGGTTGTAGTGATTTCATCAAATTGATAGCCTAAAGTATTTGCTATATCCGGCGCATGCGTATGCGCCAATGACAAAGGCGTTAATCCTTTGTAAAAAGGCCCATAATAGAACGCCCCCATTGACTGACATTTAGTCTGCTTAGCTATAATAGCATTATGATCCACATACCATAACAAACCTTGTTGGAATGAAGCAATTATACCGTTACATCCACTATTTCCATTAATGCTGTTAGCAGCTTGATCGTCACTTCCATCATTGTTAGTCTTATGACTTTGTTGGTTTTTATCTCTTATCTTATAAAGATGCTGATCAACTGTTGATAAGATATTGTGGTTCCAAGCATCATCGTAATCTAGATTAGAAAAAACTACTTCTTCGCAAAGATCCGTAACAAAATTTTTTGCAACTAAATATTTTAGCAACTCTATGCTTACCCAATCCCAATAACCAACAACCATGTGATTGGGAGTAAAAAAATTCAACTCCAATAAATGGAAATGATCAATATGTTCTGTTAATTTTTTGAAATACTCTTTAATAGAATCAGGCGTATGAGTATCCAATATAATAATCCAATGAAAACCTGGATGAGATATCCCACACATAGAAGCATAGGTAATATTTTCAAAAATTTCAAAATGACTCTCATACCATATAGGATCAGCAATACCTATACCAAATCTAGTTACTGTAAAATGCTTAAGGAACAATTTTGATGCCACTTCTAAACATACTATGATTGGTTGTTAAGGTTTAAAATAAAATACAATATTTAGTATCTAAGAGTTTTGAATAGAGCGTGCATTTTCAAGTAACTGATTAGCTTTTTCATAATTTTGGGTTATTTTTAATTCATCTGCCAAACAGCATTTTGCAAATTTTATCCAACTAGCACGCTGATATAATTTAGATTGCTCAAGGCTAAAAACAATATCAGAGCCGCCAGATTGAGACACAACCATATCATCATATGGACTCTGCTCCACGGCTATACCAAGACAATTTGCATACGCAACCCATCCACTACGTGACCACGTCAACGCATGGACCCCTGCCGCCAATCTTGATAAAAGTGAGCATGCAGCATGTTCCGTTTTTGCATAACGTATACATATGCCATTGGATACAGCATGCGATGTAATGGGCAATTGACAATAAAGATTTGCATGCTCTTTAAAATTTGAATTTTCAAATAACTGACCTTCAAATAGCTGGCATATTTTTGCATGAAAATCAACGCTGATACGTTCACTCGGCAATAGCATTGTTTGCAAAATAAAAGCACTTGGATTAATTAATATGCCAAGCGCAAATAAGCGCTCCATTGCCTTCCAACCAATACTGTGCATACTAGTAATAGCACCTATTTTCTGGTCTCCATTTTCATCAATCATGACGCAACGCTCAGAAATAGCAGAGCTTTGTTGTTTAAGTTTTTCGATATCTTGCTCTGGCAAGCTATTGGCAATAATAAAAATAAGTATAAAATCTTTACGTGTCTGCTGCTGCAAATCTGACAACAGCAACTGCAAATCTTTCAAATCATTACTCAATTCATCTACAAACCCAACAGGAATCCAAATCAGATGAGGTAGCGGTTTAACAATAGCATTAATAGCTACTTGAGAGCGCACTACATATTTTTGCTTATCTATTTGTTCTGTTTGAGCGATAGACTCACCAAGTTTATGGATTATCTTGATTTCACTACAAAGCGCTCTAGCATTTTTTCCAATCAGTTCATGGTATTTTTTGTAATTAAAATTTATATTTTCTACGGTTGCCTCACGCTCACACGTTAATGCATGATGTATATTATTGTAAATAGCAATAAAGTGTCTTCTAGAAGCAATTTCATGCATCTTATTAACATAAGAATCTTTGGCATAGCGTGTTTGCTCATGCCAGTTTTTCTGCCATTTTTCTCGATATAATGATAACAAGCTATCATCAATACCAAACTGATCGCCCAATAGCTGAACTTTTTGTTCAGCACTATGTTGTGCTTTTAAATTATCTATATTGCTAGCAATATCATCGCGAATAATGCGCGTTAAATTATCTGTATGGCGTGTATAAAGCCATCCTCTAAAGTCATGGTTTTCAATAAAATCAAGGTTAAGCGATTTTGCCATTTTAGGCCAAAATGCATGATTTAATGAGGTCAGTGATAAACATTGATACACAGGAGCAAGCATAAAATTGCTCATAGAATGTGACTCCCAATACTCTTCATACACAAAATCATCAAACGGATACCAATTCCACCCTTTAGGCCATGAAAAAATCGCACCACCGTGGTTGCTTGTTATATCACTCATTTTTTTTAGCCATTGCGTTGCGCTCAAATGCGCTCGCTCTATCATTTGGTTATGCCATGCATCATCATCGTCAATATTGGCTATCAAAACCATGTCGTCAGCACTTTTAACAAATCCTTTTTTAATCAAAAACTTGTGTGCTTCAATACTTTGCCATGGAAAACCTCCCCAAAAAATCTGTTTGTTCTGACTAGTATCAACAACATGTATATAAAAATTTTTATAAGGAGCAATCAGCGATTCCATTTGTGTACGAATAGAATCCGGATGGCAAACATCTACTAAAATTAACCAATGAAAATTCTTCGCATGCTGTTTGGATAACGACGCTAAGCTTGTCATTTGCCATAGTTTTAACCTATGGGTTAGCCATTCTAAATTGCTTATTCCAATGCCAAAGCGTGTAACGACAAGCGTTTCAAAATTGATATCGGTGTTCAACATTATTATCTCATTTATATATTATTTATTGTTTTAAATATTTGCTTTAGCGTTTTCTTCTTCTTGTCTTTTGATCTGCAAACGAAGTAATACCAGCAGCACGTCTTCTTTCGCGTAGCTTTTGCACAACGACAAATCGGTCTTCATTTGTAAAGCTTGACCATTTTGCAATCTCTTCTCGTGTGCGCATGCATCCCGCACAAAGATCTGTTGCACTGTTGAGGGTACAAATGCCTACACAAGGCGATGGAATATCAATCACAGGTGTGCACATACGCTATCGTTTTGGTATAAAATTTAGCTTGATGAAGATAAAGCACCCTGCATCTCACAAAACATAAAATATATATAATTATTTCAACATAATGCAATTTAATTTTAAAATAAATACCAAATTGTACATTTGCGCAATAATCGGGTGGCATTCAAATATATAAAAAATGTATATAATTAACGCATGAGCCGTAAATAAAACTTTTGAAACTAAATTTCAGTAGCGAAGGATTGTAATATGATAGCCAAACAAATAACAACAGAACGTCATTTCGAAATTGCAACTGTAGCGCTTTGTTATATTAATGAACATTGGCGTGAACAGCCGAGTTTGCTTGAAATAGCTAACGCCATCGATTGTGACTTGTTTCACTTACAACGTATTTTTAGCTTATGGACAGGTTTGTCACCCAAAAAAATAACACGCTTTTTAACACTCGAAGACGCTAAAAATAGATTGCGAAACTCCCAGCCAGTCCTTGATGCAGCAATAGACAGCGGATTATCTAGTCCTGGAAGATTGCATGATTTATTTGTTGACATTGAGCGAATGTCGCCAGGGCAATATAAAAACAAAGGAGCCGGGTTAAATATCATCTACCAATTTATCGACACACCTTTTGGAGAAGCTTTAATATTAGAAACAGATCTTGGCTTATGCGGCATAGCATTTACCCTTACAATGGGGCGCAGTGCTTGCTTAAGCGATATGCAATCTCGTTGGCCTAAGGCTTGTTACATTGAAGGCATAAGTAAATATCAAAACCAATTGAATAATATTTTTTCAAAAGCATCATCGCATGCAAAGCGCCAACGATTAGCCATCCATTTAATGGGTACAAATTTTCAAATTAAAGTTTGGGAAGCATTAATGCGTATCCCGCCTTCATGTTTAACAACATATGGCGATTTGTGCCAAACTATTAATATGGATAAAACGGCAGCCAGAGCCCTTGGTACTGCGGTTGGAGCAAATCCTATTTCATGGCTCATTCCTTGCCATCGAGTTATACGTAAAACTGGATGGCTAGGTGGATATCGATGGGGTTTACCTTGCAAGATAGCTATGCTGGGCTGGGAAAAATACCGTGCAAATCAAGTCTCAACTATTCATATATAGCAATTTTTGCAAAGGTCTTTAGTTGTTTAAACAATCACTAAAGCACTTTCCAGCAATGCATCCAATTAAATACTATCGCAATTTAATTTTAATCTTATTCTTCATTCAAAAAAGCTCTCCGTTTTATCTTGAGCAAGTGTAGGGATTAATTTGCGCGTTTGGTTTATCTTCATTAAATCAAGCTCTGCATAAATGATTTCTGGGTTTTCTTTTGCTTCTATTAAAATTTTACCCCAAGGATCAATAATCATACTATGCCCGTATGTAGTACGCCCATCATCATGTACCCCGCATTGAGCAGCTGCAAAAACATAACAACCCGTTTCAATCGCACGTGCACGCAATAAAACATGCCAATGCGCTTCTCCTGTTATTTGAGTAAATGCCGCAGGGATAGCAAGCATATCTGATCCTTTTATCGCAAGCTTACGATAAAGATTAGCAAAGCGCAGATCATAACAAATACTTAATCCAATATTGCCCCACGGGCTTGTTGACATACACAAATCTTGTCCAGCACGATAATGATTAGATTCACAAAAGCTCGTACCGTTTGGTAATGTGATATCAAACATATGCAGTTTATCATAGCGTGCAACAATATCACCCTTGTCATTAATAACAAAAGAGCGGTTTACTGCGCGCTCATCATTTTGATGGAGTAAAGCTAATGATCCAACATGGATCCAACAATTGTGCCTTGCCGCTTTAGCACATAACATTTTTAAAACAGGATCATGTTTTTCATAAAATAGTTGCTGTTTTGCTATTGAAAAATTTTGTTGCATCAAATTGCAAACTTCAGGCAAACTAATGAGTTGTGCCCCAGCGCTTACAGCCTCTTCAATCTTTGTAGATATAAGCTTTTCGTTTGAGTTAACATCTGCAGTTGATGTTAATTGTACACAGGCAATATAAAGTTTTTTTGCGCAGATAATTAGCTTCTCCCTAGCATTGAATCAAGCTGACCTTTGTCTGCAATAACTTTCAAGTCATCGTAACCACCAATCAATTGTTTATCTATAAATATTTGTGGTACAGTTTTGGCACTTGGATTGAGCAATAGCATTTGCTGCTTATGCGCAGGATCTTCCCATATATCGTACTGATTATATACAACATTATGATTTTCAAGCAATTGCTTTGCTGCGCTACAAAAACCACAGAAAGGTCTGATAAAGATATCTACTTGCATATTGTTATTCCATATCTTTGACTAATTAAAATTTATTGAAATAGTTTCGGTATTTGTAATGGATGCATTACATAATGATCTGGCGTAAAGCGCATCGGTAAATGTTCAACTTGGCTATCTTGATGGGCAATCAAAACCGAAATCATTGATGTATTAAAAGCAAATTCTAAATCTACTTCACTGTCTCCTATGTAGCAAAATTGATTGCGCATACGAACATCAAAACCAAAACGCTCACAATAGAGTTCTAGATGAGAAAAATCTGGCTTATCTTTTTTAGATTCTCCTGCACCTACAAATCCATCAAAATATTGTTGCCAATGAAGTGCTTTTATTTCATTTTCTAAATAATAATGCATTTTATTGCTAATAATCGAAATAATAAAATCTTGTGCCTTAAGCAGTTCTAGCATTGCTATAACTCCCTCAAACGGTCTTAGCGTTTTGCAATGTTCTCTAGCATAGGCTTCATAATAATAGGTTCGTACCTCTTCGCTACGCTCATTAAATAACATCGGGAAAAGTTGTCTAGTAGAAACAAAACCAATCTTTTTAAAACGTTCAAAATACACCATGTAATCCAAGCCAGCGCGCTCTATTGCTTCCTTCATACAAATATCCAATGTATTGCTCGTGTCTACTAATGTATTATCCCAGTCAAAAATTAATTGGGAGGGAAAAAGAGCTGTCATGCAAGATCCATTAATTGTGATTGCTCAAAGTGATATCTTAAAATCATGTTTAATATTGCCACGCAGCAATCTTAAATCATTGTCACAAAATCTACAATAATATTTCACTAAATTTTATTAACAAACAAAAATACCAACAAATTACGACTACCTTGTATTAACCTTCCTAATAAAAAGCATTTTGCAGTTGTCTTAAACCAATAAGAGTGCTAGATTTTGGCGTCTTCTTTTTACGAAAGGTATCTATATTGTCTGAGCAAAATGAACATCAATTAATAAATATCCATACTGAACCGCGTAGTTCTTATGATTATCAAGACTTAATAGATTGCGCAAAAGGCAATATGTTTGGACCTGGTAATCCCCAATTACCGCTTCCTAACATGCTTATGTTAGATCGTATTGTTTCTATTTCCAAAGATGGTGGTACTTTTAATAAAGGTCAAATTATTGCCGAATTAGATATCAATCCAGATTTATGGTTTTTCAAATGCCATTTTGAAAACGATCCCGTAATGCCCGGTTGCTTAGGTCTTGATGCTATGTGGCAATTGGTTGGTTTCTTTCTTGGTTGGCTTGGTGGAGTTGGCCGTGGACGTGCACTAGGATTAGGTGAGCTGAAATTTTCTGGCCAAGTATTGCCAACAGCAACCAAAGTCACATATATCATCAATATTAAGCGACTAATCATGCGCAAACTTATACTAGCAATTGCTGATGGTGAGTTATTGGTTGACGATGAAGCCATCTTCCATGCAAAAGATATGCGCGTGGGCCTTTTAAAAGGCTAAATTATACAAATTAAGTTTATGTTAAATAAAATAGGGATTATCATATGCGCCGTGTAGCTATAACAGGTATAGGTATTGTTTGCTCAATTGGAAATAATAAGCAAGAAGTATTGCAAAGCCTTAAGTTAGGGTCATCTGGTATTACAGTAGCTCCTGAATACGCAGAAATTGGCATGCGCTCTCAAATTCATGGCTCTGTTAAATTAGATGTGAGCGATCATCTTGATAAAAAAAATCTGCGCTTTATGGGTACTGGTGCAGCGTATAACGCCATTGCCATGGATCAAGCTATAAAAGATGCAAGCTTAACCGAAGCCATGGTTAGCAACGAACGTACCGGCCTTATCATGGGCTCAGGAGGACCTTCAACGCGTAATCTTTTAGAAGCTTGCGATAATGCGCGCCAAAAAGGCGCAAAACGCGTTGGCCCATTTATGGTACCGCGCACAATGTCTTCTACCAATTCTGCAACGCTTGCAATTCCTTTTAAGATCAAAGGCATCAATTATTCTATCAGCTCAGCATGTTCAACAAGCGCACATTGTATTGGCAGCGCAGCAGAGCAGATTCAATGGGGCAAACAAGATATTGTTTTTGCAGGTGGCGGAGAAGAACTTGATTGGAGTATGTCTGTTTTGTTTGATGGTATGCAGGCATTATCAAGCAACTATAACGCAACACCTGAAAAAGCAAGCAGACCATATGACAGCAAACGAGATGGCTTTGTTATTGCAGGCGGTGGTGGCGTTTTAGTAATGGAAGAATGGGAACATGCTATTAAACGAGGTGCAAAAATTTATGCCGAATTGGTTGGCTACGGCGCAAATTCTGATGGTTTTGACATGGTGCAACCTTCAGGTGAAGGGGCTGTTCGGTGTATGAATATTGCAATGCAAAATTTATCTCCAGAAGATAAAATCAATTATATCAACGCACATGGAACATCTACACCCGTTGGTGATTCACGCGAGGCAAATGCCATTAAGCAAACTTTTGATGGCAAACAAATGCCATTTGTAACTTCAACAAAATCTATGAGTGGTCATTCTCTTGGCGCAGCTGGAGTACATGAGGCAATTTATACTTTGCTTATGATGGAACACAATTTTATTGCACCTTCAATTAACATTGAGACATTAGATGAAGAATGTGGAGTAATACCAATTGTCCAAACGCTACAAGAAAATGTAAACATACGACATGCTATGTCAAACAGTTTTGGTTTTGGCGGTACTAATTGTAGCCTTGTATTTAAATCATCTGATCATTAAGCTCAATTTTATTAACAATATACCTCGTATCATTCATGTCTACAGACACCACAACACAATTAATGAAAAATAAACGCGGCATTGTATTTGGTGTTGCTAACGACCACTCGATTGCATGGGGTATTGCTAAAAAGCTTAGCCAACAAGGTGCCGATGTTGCATTAACATATCAAAATGAAGGATTCTTAAAGCGCATTGCACCTTTAGCAGCAGAAATCAATACCGATATGATTTTTCCATGTGATGTTGGAGAAGAAGAAAACATCGCTCAGCTATTTGAAAGTGTGCAACAAAAATGGGGCAAAATAGACTTTATCGTTCACGCACTTGCTTATGCTGATAAAAATGAACTTAAAGGCCAGTACATCAATACAAGCAGAAAAAACTTTACTGACGCATTAATCATCTCTTGTTTTTCTTTTACTCAAATAGCACGCTTTGCAAGCCAAATAATGAACGAAAATGGTTCCATGCTAACGCTAACTTTCGAAGGGTCACAAAGGGTTATGCCTTCTTATAACGTCATGGGGATTGCTAAAGCTGCTTTAGAATCAAGCGTTCGCTACCTAGCATCAGACCTTGGCCCAAAGAATATTAGAGTTAATGCCATTTCAGCAGGTCCAATGCGTACTCTATCAGGAGCAGTTATTCAAGGTTCACGCTTTGTCTATAATTGGCATGGTACACAAGCTCCATTAAGGCGTAATGTTACACTTGACGATATCAGCGGTAGTGCTTTGTATCTACTGAGCAATTTATCGCAAGGGGTTACAGGTGAGTTGCTATATGTTGATAGCGGTTTTAACAATGTTGGTATGATAACAGATCCTTCCAGATGTAGCGATATATTTTAATTAAACCGCTCTTTAGTTTTTATATTCAATCTTTCATTACACTACATCACCATCATTTAGCTTTACAAACTAATACCATTGCTGTTGCTTTTCTTCAAAAGAGATACTCGCATGTGCAGATGATGTTGAAGGTAAACGTGCTACCTCAATTAAATTACCAAACACATCTTGGCTAACGTAGCAGCTTAAAAAATGTATAAGAGCTTGTCCTGTTACATCTTATATAGCGCAACTTCGATGCTTGCTGACAAAGTTTGGTGAAATAATTGAACGTTAAACTTTCTTTTATAATATTTAAATCTAAGCTTCCTTGGTGTTTACAACTATAAACAGTACCCAAAAGTCCTATCTCCTTTTGCAAAAGCTTATCTATTCTTATGGCGTAAGGTTGCTTTGCGTTAATGTGTAGCAACAACTCCATCAATGGCCAAAATTGATTCCGTGGATGCCCATAATATTACTGTAATTCTAGAGAGCGTGAACTAGGCATCGAATCAAGAATGAGACAACGAATTTTAGAATCAATATGGGCTTTAATCCTATAAGAATTTGATGTCTTTGTATTTGCATGCTTTTCTCTAACAATTCACTTTATCCAATAATCAAATATTTTATTCACATCCCATATAAATTTAATAAAGTGATAGCCATCATTTGCATATCATAAGCACTCATGATATTTAAACAAGTAACATGACTTCAAACGATCAAGACAGATGAATACATACCGCCCAAATAAAATACCTATCACAGGCAACAACTTACCTGAAGGCGCTCTCATTGAGGTTGTTCGCCACGGCAATTGGGTTAAAGCAAGTGCAATTGATCCTGTAAGCGGAATTGAAGTATCAGTTGTTGGTGGCACGAAGATGCCAATTGCTATGTTACAAAAGCAAGCTGTCATTAAGTTAAAGCGACAAATGTTCTTACGCCAAAACCATGATAAAAAAGACACTACAAACAACAAAGCAGCAGCAAATATAGCTCCAAGTGGCTGGGAACTATAGAGAAAAAATTAATGCGTCTTGTCCTTTTTCAACCCGATATCCCACAAAATACCGGAGCAGTTTTACGATTATGCGCCTGTTTTGATATCCCAATGGATATCATTGAGCCTTGTGGTTTTGTTTGGTCTGATGCAAAATTGCGTCGCGCTGGTTTAGACTATATAGCCCATGCCCATGTACAGCGTTATCAAGATTTTGATCATTGGAAGCACATCAACAAAAATCGTCTTGTCTTACTTACTACAAAAGCAAATATCAATTATTGTGACTTTAGATTTATGTCTGACGATGCCTTGATGTTAGGTCAAGAGTCACAAGGTGTACCAGATTGGATGCACACAATGTCAAACGCGCGCGTAAAAATACCTATGCAACCAAAAGCCCGTTCCCTTAATCAAGCAATGACGGCTGCAATTGTTACAAGTGAAGCACTACGCCAGATCCATTCGTTTTCATAATGGAGGTATAGCATATGATATCATCCAATTTTAATAACCTTAATTAAACAACTTAAACAAGTTAGTTGGTTTTGCTGCTCACTAGCAAATAAGTACCTAATAATAAAATATTAACATTTGCACCTTAATGGATGGACTAGTATAGTTTCTATTGTTAAATAATGTGATATCACGTTGTGTTTTTTAGTTTTAGGACCACACCCGAGCTGAAACCGATAGCAATTATTAGCTGATATAGGCATCTGCAGCCAGCACTTAGTTTTTTTACCAAGCAATATAACAGTCACCATGCAAGCCAAGGCAGCCTTTTCTAATGATACATAACAATATCAAGTATATCTTGGTTATAAATAATAATCGTTTAGGCGATTGCATTTTAACAACCGGCAGTTATTGAACATTTGCGCAAACAGCTACCTGAGGCATATTTTACAATTGCATGCGGATCTATTGCAGAGCCTATCTATCGATGCATGCCACAATTAGAATCTCTCATTGTGATAAAAAAACGCTCATTCCATCTACATTGATGGGATTTATGGAAAAATCTATCTAAAAAAAATTCGATCTTATCATTGATTTCCGCCGTTCATATTTTAATAGAATCACAGGTGTGCCTTGCCTACAACCACCTGCAAATAAAAAAAACACAAGCCAGCAACATAAAATTGTTGATTACGCACAAATGCTAAATGTGCATCGCGAGGCACTCACACCTACTATTTGGACAGATAATAAGCTTGAATTGGAGGCAGATAAAATACTCCCTAAAAATCTTCATAAGATCCTTGTTATTGCGCCAATTGCTAACTGGCAAGGAAAATGCTGGCCGCTTGAAAAATATATTCAACTCATCAAAAAACTATGTTCGCATAATGGACCATTTGCTGGAGAAAAAGTTTTAATTGTAGGAGCATCGAACGAATATCAACAGTCTAAAGAACTTATCACTGCTGTTGAACAGTTTGACCTTATTGTGTCATTTGGACATTTCTCACTAAACATACTTGCAACGCTTTTAAAACGCTGCCATCTTTTTATTGGCAATGATTCCGGCTTAATGCATATGGCTTGTGCATGCGACATACCCGTTATCGCGCTATTTGGGCCTTCAAGCGAGCACGTTTATGGACCTTGGAATAGTAAGGCGCGTGTCATTCGCACGCAACAAACCTTCAAGCAAATCATTTCTAGTCCTGATTATGACCATCGTAGTAACCGTAGTTTCATGGATGACATTAGCGTTCATACGGTATATGAAACCGCATGCGATCTTATACAATAAGACCTTGTGATCTAAAACTATAATGCCCTTTTTTTGATATAATCACATGATCATGCAAAGTAATATCAAGCTGTTTTAGTAGCTCACGCACCGTCATAGTCATATCAATATCATTTTGTGATGGTGTAGTGTCATTGCTTGGATGATTATGAACCAAAATAATTGAAACTGCGTTTAACTCTATAGCTCTGCGTGCTATTTCACGCGGGAAAATCGATGTTTTATTGACCGTTCCAATGGATAACACCTCATCTGATATCAAAAAATTCTTACTATCAAGAAAAAACACTCTCAACTGCTCAGCTTTTTCATTACCCATTACTATCTTGCAATAATCTAGCAAATGCTGCCAACTGCTAATAATAGTCGCTTGCTTGATTTGAGATTGTAAACCACGAACGCCGCAGCTATAAATCAATTTAATTGCGCTAATAGCATTTTCACTAAGAGCCAGTTCTTTGCTTTGTAACTGCTTGATATCTGCAGAAATTACACCATTTAAATCTATAAATTTTGTAATCAGTTTCTTGGCAATAGGTTTAACATCTTTACGCGGAATAGCCAGACACAACACAAGTTCCAAAATTTCATAATCGGCCATTGAAGATCCAAAATCTTTTAGAAAACGCTCTCGTAAGCGCTTTCTATGACCAGCGTGTAAGTTGTTATTTATCACCTAGTATCATCCAAGTTATCCAAATGCTTCAATTGATATTGCAAATAATAAAATAAGCGATAGCATTGCCAATAATATTATAGATATGGTGGTGCAGTGTGACCTTTTAATGAAAGAGTAAATATTTCAAACCCTGTCGACGTGACTCCAACTGAATGTTCAAATTGCGCAGAAAGCTGCCTATCTTTTGTAACAGACGTCCATCCATCCGACAGAATTTTAACCTCATGTGTACCTAGATTAATCATCGGTTCTACAGTAAAAAACATACCTTCTTCTATCATTGGCCCCGTACCAGGGGTTCCATAATGCAGCACATTTGGCGCATCATGAAATACGCGACCCAATCCATGTCCACAAAAATCGCGTACAACACCGTATTTTAGTTGCTCTGCATATTGCTGGATGGCCGATCCAATATCTCCAAAATGTTTTCCTGGACGTATTTGGTCAATACCCAACATTGTAGCATCATAGGTTGCTTGGACCAATTTTTTTGCCTTAATTGGTATTTTATCTCCAACAAAATACATCCGACTTGTGTCCCCATGCCAACCATCAACAATCACAGTAACATCAATATTAATGATGTCTCCTTCTTGCAAAATTTTCTTTTCATCTGGTATCCCATGACACACTACATGATTAACACTAGTGCAGATAGATTTAGGAAATCCTCTATAGCCAAGTGGAGCAGGAATAGCGCCTGCTTCAATAATTGACTGATGACAAATGTCATTTAAATATTGAGTGCTAGCGCCAGGTTGTACATGCTCTCCTATTTCATCAAGCAATCTTGCTGCAAGTTTACCTGCATCGCGCATTTTTTCAAAATCTACTTGCTGATGTATTTTTATTGTACGATCATGAGATGGCATATTACGAGTACTCTATTGTAAAAAATTACTTTTAGAATCTTTTGCAGTTTTAATTAACTCACGCAATGCTTGTTCATTCATAAAACCAACATGCAATTGTCCATTGATTAAAAAGGCAGGTGTTCCAGTGATATTTAGCGCAGATGCCAACTCAGTGCTTTTTCTAATATGTTCATCCGCTTCGGGGCTATTCATATCAACTTTCAGTTGTGCCATATTGATATTTTGTCTAAGCGCAATTTCATCAATTTTTTTTGGATCTAATTGTCCACGCGACATCATCAAAGCATCATGTACTTGCTTATATTGCCCCTGCTGGACAGCTGCAAGTGCTACTCGCGCAGCATATTCAGAAGTAGGACCTAAAATTGGAAACTCTCTAATAACCAATTGTATACTACCATCATTAAGTACTGATTCTAGCCCTTGAAATGCCCTTTTACAATAACCACATTGATAATCTAAAAACTCTACAACCGTAACATCACCATCGCCTAATAAAACGGTGTCTTGGGTTAAATCAGCTAATGTAAGCGATTGAATATACTCTTTTGAAGCTTGCAATTGTTTGGCTTGCGCCTTAGATTCTAATGAGCGTAATGACTCAATAATAACTTCTGGATTATCCAAAATATATGCCCGTATTGCTTCATTAAGTTGAGGCTGTGCAACGGTAGCGCTTTGTGCAAATACTTGTCCTAAAAATAACCAAGGCGTTGCTAGTAAGAAAATGAACAAATATTTTATTTTTTTTGTAACAATGCGGTTGTGTATAAAAAATCGCTCAATATCAGCCATATCATTCCTCTGTTAAAATTGTTTATCATCACTATAATACATTATCAATGCCAATTAACAAAAAAATACACTAACGCCTGATCACTTTTAGCTTACTTTATCTAAAGAGTGTACTGTACGCGCTAAAGTTATAGCTCTTATCTCTTTTACCTTATGTTTTCGCAATTGGGCAGCACAAATTGAAAGTGTTGCACCCGTAGTAAAAACATCATCAACCAGCAAAACGGTTCGATCCGATAAAATATTATCTACATCATCTATTATAAAAGCATTTTCAAGATTTTTAATTCGCTCTGATCTACTTAGTCTACCTTGTACACTCGTCAATTTATGTCGTTTAATAATGTCATAGCGCACACTAAGGTTTTTTATTTCAGATAATTTTCCAGCCAGCAAGCCCGCTTGATTGTAGCGTCTTTGCCAAAGTTTTACTGGATGCAATGGGATTGGAATAAGCAAAGTATTGCTATCTAGATCTTGCCAAAGTGTTTTTGCCATCAAAGATGCTAACATACTGCCAAGTTCTGTTTTATCATATGATTTGTATTTTAAAATTAATCTTCGCCCTAGATCGCTATATACAAAACAAGATATAGCTTTATCAAATGCAAATTGCTCTAGGTTGGCTGCCATTCGCAAACAAACTTTGCATTCTTGTGCTTCTAATTGGCGAGGATATCCGCATTTTTCACATCGCGGATAATCAATGAGTTCTAAGCCAGACCAACAATCTGAACATATGCCTTTTGTGTTAATAATCTTTGAGCATCCACCACATAATGATGGAAAAAACCAAGATAGCAACTCATATATATATTTTTGCAACGCCAATAAAGCCTTACTATAAAAACCTTAACTACAGAGTCTTAGTTTTTATTGTTCGTTAGTTATCTATTATTCAACTTGACCAAACTGCAAAGATAAAAGATAGTGTGCTATATTCTTAGCATATTGTCATCATCATATAAAATCAAATCAAAATAGGACATCAAAATTGATCCAGAAAACGAAAAAAAACTTGCTAGCACGCTTTCGCGCCTATTTTCTTGCTGGAGTTTTAATAAGCGCACCAATTTATGTCACTGCTTCTATTGCGGTGTGGATTGTTGACTTTATTGATGAAACAATTTTGCCTCTAATCCCTATCGCTTATAATCCAGATATTTGGCTGCAGCAAAAACTATCACTACCTTTTAGTATTCCAGGGTTTGGAGTAATTATTTTAATTATTGCCCTTACAATTTTAGGTGCCATTACAGCTGGATTCGCTGGGCGTGCGCTCGTTAGAATAGGCGAACGCATCCTTAATCATATGCCCATTATTCGTACAGTATATGGCGGTAGCAAACAAATCCTTGAAACCGTTTTACAAAACCAGTCTGAAGCCTTCAATCAAGCCGTATTAATCGAATATCCCCGCAAAGATTTATGGGCAATCGGTTTTATCACTAGCGATACAAAAGGAGAAATATTGAACATCCTTAGAGGCAAAAACAACAATCAAAAAATGGTTAATGTCTTTCTTCCAACAACACCTAATCCCACATCTGGGTTTCTTCTTTTTGTTCCCCTCAAAGATATTAGTATTTTAGATATGAAAGTCGAAGATGCTATCAAACTTATTATTTCTGCAGGAATAGTAAGCCCTGATATGATCAACAGCGCAATATCTGAAAAGCCAGCGAGTCCTTCTATAAAACAAATAAAAAAATAGGCCCGCTCAAAAGATTTAGCAACAAGTTAAATTGACCAAAGCATCAATAAACTATAGATAGCACACAACATTGCACTAATAGCTGCATTAGTGAACACAGCTACGGCAAACAAACATCATGAAAAACTGATCTTAGAGCTAAAGTCTAATAACCTTCGCGCAGGAAGCGCTTGCGAAGAAGCTTGCGATAACGCCTTACAGATTCGGCCTGCTCGCGAGCTTTGCGTTCAGAAGGCTTTTCAAAATGACGTCGAAGTTTCATTTCACGGAAAAGACCCTCACGCTGCATTCTCTTTTTTAGTGCGCGCAAAGCTTGGTCAACATTATTGTCACGAACGTTAATTTGCAAAGTCAATATCCTATCAAAAATCTTAATTATATTGCATCATATTTATAACGCAATATAGCAGTCAAAATAAGTTGCTCTCTTAGAAAGAGAGCCATAACATATCACAGCTATTGTGTGAAGCCTTTTATTACTTAAAAGTGCAATTTTAAAAATTCACCTGCTGCGTCAATTCCTTGTGGGTCAATTGTATGTCCTATGTTTGGTAAAATAATGTGCTTTATTGAATAACCAAATTGGTGCAATCTTTTGGCAGCATCAATACTACCTTGCGCGGGCACTACTTCATCTGCCGCCCCATGCACAAGTAAAATAGGCGTTTCTGTTGAGGCAATTCCTGCTGTTTGCTTGAGATCTTGTGCAAGCAAACCAGAAAAACCCACAACACAATTCAATGACTGGTCCAAATGAAATGCAACTGACAAAGCAACGATAGTCCCTTGAGAAAAACCAACCAGCCCTATATTGGTATATTCTAACCCAAACCGCTTGCTCTGCTGTTCAATATAATGTTCAACACACGGCCATGCCGCACGTGAACCAACACTAATTTTTTCTTGCGTTAATGCGCTAAGATCAAACCATTCACGCCCTAGCGGATTAGCACTGCACGGAAATGGTGCATTCGGAGCTAAAAACCTTACATTTGAAAGCCCCTTATCAGCAAAAACAGGCGCCAGCGCAATCAAATCATCGCCACTTGCACCCCAGCCATGCAAAAAAATAACAAGCTTGCTAGGTTCATCACTACCCCATTCTGGCCCACTCAACGTCATTGTCTTTTTGTTAATATCAGTCATTTTTATCGAGCGAAACGTAACGGTATGGATTCTGTTTACTCCAAACAACAAACATAATTAACACTGCTACTGCCAATGAAAACCACGTAATAGCGTAGCCAAGATGATGATTGCGTAAATTTAATTGCCAATCTCCTGTTCGTGGCTCTGCCAAATTTAATTTTGACTGGACAGGTTGCTGATTTGCATCATGAGCAATGCCTTCTTGCATTATATAAAACTTACTTACAGGTTTTTGCAGCACCTGTTCAAAATCATGTTTATCTAAAAAATACCAAACATTTTTTTGTATGTTATTATCAGGTAAAAAAGCGTTTGCTTTGCGCATCATGCGTAACAAACCACTAATCACTATCTCTCCTACAGGAGGTGGAGCACTCGATTGACGCATCTCAAACGGTATCCAACCACGATCTACCATAATCAACACTGGATCACCATCATTTGGCTGATGAATGAACGGTGAAATAAGCCTCAAACCATTTTCACCGCTACCTGCTCGCGAGATTAAATAATAACTCTCATCTATAAAACGGCCATAGAGTTTAAAATAACGAAACTCTACATCCTCTTTTTCATCAATAAATGCAGGTAAAGATATTTCAGGTAGTTTCAAACGTTGATTTAATGTTGTAATCAGATCTTGCTTCCAAAAAAGTCTTTGGAGTTGCCAGGATCCTAGTGCACATAATACGCAAAAACACAAAATTACAATAACGGCTGGCCAGAACCTAAATTGTAGTTTAGATTTTTTGATGCTTTGGGGCAATAAATCAACCACCCCACCAATACACGCATACAAATAAAAACAGCCAGACAACGTCAACAAAGTGCCAGTACCAAGCAGCTGCTTCAAAACCAAAATGTTGCCCAGGAGTAAAATCACCTAGATATGAACGATAAAGACAAACCGCTAGAAAAATCGTTCCAACAATCACATGGAACCCATGAAAACCGGTTGCAAGATAAAATGTTGATGCATAAATTCCATCGGTAAAGCCAAATGCTGCGTGACTATATTCATAAGCCTGACATATTGTAAACAACATCCCTAACAGTACTGTAACCCACAGCCCAAGCTTTAGATGTGCTCTATCGCCTACAAGCAATGCATGATGGGCCCATGTGAGCGTACAACCCGATAACAATAAAATCAGTGTATTAACAAACGGTAAGTCAAACGCATCAAACGCTACAATGTTTTTTGGAGGCCAAACACCTCCAGTTGCTTCAATACGACTTACTTGAACAGCTTCATCAACAAAAAGACTCGCTTCAAAGAATGCCCAGAAAAAAGCAGCAAAAAACATCACTTCAGAAAGAATAAACAACGTCATCCCATAGCGCAAACCAAGTTGCACAATAGGTTTGTGGTCTCCTCCATTGGCCTCTGCTACAACATCACGCCACCAAAACAGCGCCGTCAATAATAAAAGTCCAACCCCTGGTGCAATCACCCAAAGCCCCATATTAGCCATTTGACTTTCTATGTTAGCTCCTAAAAATTCAGGATGCATATAAAGCACCAATCCAAATGTTAATAGGAACGCTGCAATAGCCCCTATCAAAGGCCAAGGACTTGGATTGACTAAATGAAAATCATGATTGGGTTGGTCGTGCGCGGCAGAAGACATTTATTTTCCTTTCGTAACAATAAGCTTTAATACTTATTATATCGCTTTAATGATATCACTTGTTTTGCTCTATTCTATAAAAAGTATATGACAATGTAATTTCTTCGACATCTTTTAACGACGGTTCTGTTTCAATTTCTGGGTCAATATAAAATACAACTGGCATATCTACTGTTTCTTTAGGTTGCAAGGTTTGTTCTTGAAAGCAAAAGCACTGCACTTTTATAAAATATCCTCCAATCTTAAGTGGAGTAACATTAAATGTTGCGCTTCCAGTTATTGTTTCATCTGATGTATTTGTTGCACGATAATATATTGTTTTTGGATCCTCACCAAGAGTAAAATTAACAAAAGGCTCAACAGGTTCAAATATCCATGAAAGTTCTTGATCTGTATTGGCATCAAAATCAATTATAAATTTACGGCCACTAAGCGATTCGTCCATATATTCTGCACTTACTGTTTCCTCTGTAACTTGCTGTGGAGTACCTCCATAACCAGTTACACGACAAAATAATTCATACAAAGGGACCGAAGCATATGCTAAACCCAGCATCGATACAAAAACACAACCCAGCAAAACAGCTGTTAGCAAACGCTTATTATCAGCTTTAGTAGTATCGTTTGCCTTTGACTTATCCTGTTGCTGTCGTTTAAATACCCAAAACATTACGCAAATCCACTAACGCGCATAATGGTAATAAAATAAAAAACAACACACACACACACTATGCACAACCCAAGCGTAATATTTTTAACGCGTAACCTCTTTTTTGCCTCTTCATCCATCATAAAACAGCCCAACATATCTCATAAGCTAGTGCTAAATACAACGCCATTAGCACGGTCTAAAATCAACACACTAAACAAAGTAAAAAGATATAAAATAGAGCTAAAAAACATAACACGTGCACGTTTTACTTTAGGTTTTTCAAGCAAGACCATTATAGCCAACATCAATAAAACCAATGTCAATATAACAGCGGTTATACAATAAAACCAGCCTGCAACATTAGTATAAAATGGCAATAAAGACACTGGCAATAGCAAACATGAATACGCCAAAATATACCAGCGAGTGATACGATCACCTGATACTACTGGCAACATTGGTATATTAGCTTTTGCATAATCATCTTTGCAATAAAGAGATAGTGACCAAAAATGGGGCGGAGTCCAAAAAAATATTAAAGCAAAAAGCGACAGCGCACCCCAACTAACATCACCTGTTACTGCAACCCATCCAATAAGAGGAGGGAAAGCACCAGCGGCTCCTCCTATTACAATATTTTGTTTTGTGCTGCGCTTAAGCCACATTGTGTAAATAACGCAATAAAACAAAATAGCAGATAACAGCAACGCGCCTGCAACATAACTCACCCCAAACGATAATATAAGCACTGAAAACACAGCAACTAAAACAGAAAACGCTAACGCATTATCTGGAGTTATTTTTTTTGTAGGAATAGGCCTAGATCGCGTCCGTAACATCACACTATCAATATCGCGGTCATACCACATATTAAATGCACCTGCTGCACCTGAACCAAATGCAATACAAACAATCGTAATAATGGCTTGAGCCCAATGAATGGTGCCTGGAGCTACCAACAAGCCAGTAATGCCAGAAAACACAACCAATGACATAACCCTTGGTTTAAGCAAAGCAAAAAAATCTGCTACACTAGAGTGTATCACAGCAGGATCTTGCGATAGATCGCTATGCATACTAACCACATCACTGGCATCAGTTAATTGCATATGCATAAATTCCTTTTGAAACGATGCTTTTAAATAAGGGCTATCTTGTCAGCCTATTTAATATGGGGTAATTCATTGAAAGTATGGAATGGCGGTGGTGATGATACTGTCCATTCTAATGTGGTTGCACTATCTCCCCAATAATTTGCGCTAACGCGTTTTCCAGCAAAAATTGTATACACAAGCATTATTACATAAAAAACCGTCGCACCAAAAGATATATAAGCGCCTATGCTAGAGACATAATTCCATGGCGCAAAACCTTCTGCATAGTCAATGTAACGTCTTGGCATTCCAGCCAAACCCAAAAAATGCTGTGGGAAAAAAGCAAGGTTTACACCTACAAATGTACCAATAAAGTGCACCCAACCAGCCCATTCAGGAAATTCACGGCCCGACATTTTACCAAGCCAATAATACATCCCACAAAAAATACTAAAAACCGCACCCAAGGATAACACGTAATGAAAATGCGCTACCACATAATAAGTATCATGCAACTGTAAATCCATACCAGCATTTGCCAATACAACCCCTGTAACACCACCAACAGTAAACAAGAAAATAAAACCAAGAGCCCACATTAATGGCAATGAAAACCGTATGGATCCACCCCACATAGTTGCAATCCAACTAAATATCTTAATACCCGTAGGTACTGCAATCACCATGGTTGCAATTGTAAAATATGCACGTGTATCAACGTCCATACCAACCGTAAACATATGGTGCGCCCACACAATAAACCCAACAAATCCGATCGCCACCATAGCATAAGCCATTGCTAAATATCCAAAAATTGGTTTGCGTGAAAACGTTGAAATAACATGACTAACAATGCCAAATCCTGGCAAAATCATAATATAAACTTCAGGATGTCCAAAAAACCAAAATAGATGCTGGAATAAAATTGGATCCCCTCCTCCTTCTGGCTTAAAAAAGTTTGTTCCAAAATTTCTATCTGTCAACAACATCGTAATAGCACCACCTAAAACCGGAATCGCAAGTAGCAATAAAAATGCTGTTACCAACATTGACCAAACAAAAAGTGGCATTTTGTGCAATGTCATACCAGGAGCGCGCATGTTTAAAATTGTTGTAATAAAATTAATAGCTCCTAAAATCGATGACGCTCCAGCCAAATGCAAGGCAAAAATTGCCAAATCAACTGATGCATCTGGATGGCCTAAAACAGATGAAAGTGGTGGATAAATTGTCCAACCCGTTCCAGCTCCTCCACCAATCACTGCCGACATAAGCAATAAGATAAAAGCAGGTACAATCAACCAAAAACTAATATTATTCATGCGTGGAAAAGCCATATCAGGCGCCCCTATCATTAAAGGCACAAACCAATTCCCAAACCCACCAATTAATGCAGGCATCACAACAAAAAACACCATGATCAAACCATGGGCTGTAATGAAGACATTCCATAAATGTCCATTAGGATTGCCTTCTCCATCGAGCATATATTGCACACCTGGCTCTTGTAACTCCATGCGCATATAAACTGAAAAAGCACTTCCAATTAATCCAGCGACAATCGCAAAAATAAGATAAAGCGTCCCAATATCCTTATGATTGGTTGAGTAAAACCAACGCGACATTCCATATCCCGAATGCTCTTCATGATTGTCGTGTATTGATGCAGTTGCTTGCGCCATATGATAACCTCCTTAAGGTATTTATAGCAGCTTAATTTGAAGCCAATTTGGTTGATTTTATATTATTCTCATGCAAGATCTTGGCTTGAGCTTCATCTTTCATGCCTTCAAGCCATTGGCGATATTCTTGTTCTTCAAGCACTTTAACGTGAATTGGCATAAAAGAATGCCCTTGCCCACATAGCTCTGAACAAAAGCCAAAATATTCTCCAGGTTTTTCAATCAATGCCCAAGTTTCATTTAATCTACCAGGCACAGCATCTAAACGTACCCCAAAGTCTGATAGCGACCATGAATGCAAAACATCACCTGATGTAATAATAAATTTAATACGCTTATTTAAAGGCAGCACAAGTTGATTATCTGTGAGCATTAGGCGAAAGTTTTTCTGGCTTTCTTCAATATCTTGATCATCTACCATATACGCATCAAACTCAATGCCTTCATCTACATATTCATAGTTCCAGTACCATTGATATCCCGTAACTTTAACTACCATATCAGCTTTGCCTACATCATCTGTTGCATATAGCAACCGCAAAGAAGGTATCGCCAACAAAACCAATATAACAATAGGTATCCCTGTCCACAAAATCTCTAATTTTGTATTGTGCGTTGTATTACTAGGTATTGGGTTGTTTTTTTCGCTATATCTGATGCAAACATATATCAAAAGCGCTAAAACAAAAACAGAAATCCCTACAGCTAAAGGCAATAATATATCGTTATGAAACCATAGTAAATCACGCGCAATTGGTGTCACAGGTTCAGGCAAACCAAGTTGCCATGGCTCTGGCTTACTCGCATGAGCAGCTTGAATGCCTAATAGAGAAAATGCTATCCCACATCCGTATTTACTAACTTTATAAATTTGGAGCAAAAAGTTGCTAACCATCTAATATATCCTTAATAAGGTTACTATAAGCCTTTAATAAAAATGCCATTGGCAAGCCTTTTAACGAGCCTCATATGCTCTACAACGCCCTTTAATATTCATTCCATTCATTTAATTAAAGAACATCATGCCAAAACTCATAATGGTTCAATAGTCTGATCTTCTAAAAAATGCAAGCTAACAATCTAACATTTAAGCAAAATATTTAAGCTTAATTCAAGCTTAAATAAAAGCAAATATACACAAAGTTTATTTGAAAATAATATGCCATAAACTACATTTTTGATCAATTATCTTGCAACCTTTTGATCAAAGTTTTCAATTTTTTTTAATCAAATCCATACATCTTCAACAACAGAAGATAAAATATTGTAAATATCCGTTGATTAGATTTTGTTGTACAACTTTTGTTGAAAAGCAATAGTCTTTAACTTTACAATTGCTCCAAGCATGCCTATACATAAGCATTTAAAGTGAGCATAGATATATAACAGTTATATATCTACAGAACAATTAGGAGACACATCACTATGCCATCCAATCATGTTGATCTAGAAAAACAAACATCGCAAACTTTTTCTGACAATTGTGAGCTTGATTTTGCCAAATGTGGCTCTATCTGCGAAGACGCTTTACACGGTTGTGATCATGGTGAACTTTATTTAGAGCACAAAATTACAGAAGCGATTTCTCTTGATGATCAACGCATCTGCAATGCAAGTTTTGATATTTCGCAAGGCTTTGGGTTAAGAGGTGTCAAAGATGATGTCACTGCGTACGCACATTCAACCAGTCTTACCCATGATGATATCAAAAAAGCAGCAAAATCTATTAGAGCTGTTGAACAAAGTTATCGAGGCACATTTGACAATTCAAACGCGACCCAACTACTTACTCCACTTTATGAAAGCACTTCTCCTATTGAGGTTGCACAATTTGATGAAAAAGCAAACTTGTTAAAAGAGATTGATGCCTATGCCCGCTCACTAGATCCACGCGTTAATCAAGTTTCAGCAACAATTGCTTCCAATTGGCAAGTGGTACGTATCATCAGGCCAGACGGGCAACATTTTTCTGATATAAGGCCTCTATTTAGATTGAGCATTTCTGTCAATGTTGAAAGCAATGGCAGGATGGAATCTGGTAATTCTGGAGGCGGAGGTCGTGCAGATTTTTATCAATATTTGCAACCAAGTCATTGGAAGTCCCAAGCAGATGAAGCACTAAGACAAGCATTGGTTAATCTTGGAGCACAAGAAGCCCCTGGAGGAGAATCCATTGTAGTTCTGGGCTCCGGTTGGCCAGGTGTTTTGCTCCATGAAGCAGTTGGTCATGGCCTTGAAGGCGACTTTAACCGCAAAGGCACATCGGCTTTTTCTAATTTGATGGGCCAACAAGTCGCTGCAAAAGGTGTTACTGTGGTTGATGATGGTACTATTGCCAAAAGGCGTGGCTCTCTTACCATTGATGACGAAGGTACTCCAACAAGTGAAACAGTGCTGATTGAAGATGGCATCTTAGTAGGTTATTTACAAGACCGCATGAACGCTAGCTTAATGGGCGTTACAAGTACAGGTAATGGCCGCAGAGAATCACACGCACATACGCCAATGCCACGCATGACAAATACATTCATGCGCGCTGGTAACAAATCACCGGAGGAGATTATCCAATCGGTCAATAATGGAATTTACGCCGTTCAATTCGGCGGAGGACAAGTTGACACTACCAACGGAAAATTCGTGTTCAATTGCACCGAAGCTTACAAAATCGAAAATGGAAAGGTCACTTCTCCTGTCAAAGGTGTAACTCTTATTGGCGATGGTCCTGACTGTATGAAAAAGATTACTATGATTGGCAACGACCTTGAACTTGACCCCGGCATTGGCACTTGTGGTAAAGAGGGTCAACAAGTACCCGTTGGTGTTGGACAACCAACACTTCGTATTGATGGAATTACCGTCGGTGGTACTGCTGTCTAGCTATTGATGGTTAAGACTTTTTATTTGCGTTTTCTTTACTGTCTATCCAAATAGTAGTTGGACCATCATTGATGAGTTCTATTTGAGTTGTCTTACCAAACAAACCTGTTTGGGTTTCAATGCCTTGCTTTTTTACTTCTTCTACAAAATACTCAAATAGCATCAAGCCTTCTTCTGGAGGACTCGCAAACGAAAACCCAGGTCTGTTGCCTCTTGAGGTGTCTGCTGCAAGCGTAAATTGACTTATCAGCAAAGCCTGACCATTCACATCTGGCAATGCCAAATTCATCTTTCCTTCTGGATCTTCAAATATTCTTAGCTTTACAAGTTTTTTTGCAAGCATTTCGCAATCTGATTTACTATCGCCTTTCATTGCGCATACAAGCGCCATCACGCCTTTTTCTATACTGGCACGCGTTGTACCTTGATATACAACTGCTGCTTTTGCAACACGCTGAATTAATATTCGCATAGATTTATACTTTCAGACGATCTTTGTTAACATTCAACAATATTTACTATTTTAGAGTTTAGGTTATTTGCGCATATTTTCAATATTTTTTTCCAAAGACTCCAATAACTCAGAGAGTAAATGTGAATTTTCTAGCAAAAACTGCCCTGCGTGCATGATCCGCGCTTGTATGCTACAATTAGCAGATATCCATTCTTCCACCAATGGTTGGACAACGACCCACATATTGCGATCTGGCTCAAGAATGCGCCCTATTCCTTCTGCGCTCAGCATAGTTTTTTGCAAAAGCAAAAACTCTATATTGGGACTAACTTGAAATTGTGCCGTCATTTCAAACAATTGCGATAGCAACCGCGCGAGAGAAATCTCTTGCATTGGCAAGCCCATAATAGGCTCGCCTATGGCACGAACAGCTAAAGTAAACTCCGAGCGTGATTGATCTGGCCCCACCAATCCATAAGCAAAATGAATATCGGTAATTTTTTCATAATCGCGCTCTAAAAAACCTTTAAGTAAACTTGCCAAAAACAAACGATTTTTTTGACTTAATCTACCCATAATGCCAAAATCAACAGGTTTAATGGTACCATCTGATGTAATAAAAATATTCCCTGGATGCATATCTGCATGAAAAAACCCATCACGAAAAACTTGAGTGAAAAAGACTCTTGAAGCTCTTCCTAAAATATCACCGGGGTCTAATCCTGCTGCTTTCATGGCAGCTAAATCATCAATGCGCATGCCTTCAACGCGCTCCATCGTTAACACCCGCTTTGAGCACAAAGGCCAGATAATGGCTGGCACATGAAAATTTTCATGATTGCTTTCAAAATTATCTTTTAATTCACTTGCAGCGGCTGCTTCAAGGCGCAAATTAAGCTCAATTTTAACCCAACTTGCAAATTGCTCTACCGCTTCAACAACTTTAAGGCGTTTTACTGAGGCGTTGTACTTAGCAAAAACTTTTGCAACTGTGCGCATCAACGCAATATCACGAGCAAATTCTTTTTCTATATCTGGGCGCAATATTTTTACAGCAACATCTTTGCCATCAATTGTTTGTGCTAAATGTACTTGCGCTATGGAAGCAGCTGCAATTGGCTCAAAAGAAAACTTTCGATAAAGCCCATCAATGGGCTTGCCTAACTGCTCTTCTACTTGCTTACGTGCTAACTTTCCAGGAAAGGATGGTAGATCATCTTGTAAAACTTTAAGAGCATTGGCCAACTCTCTACCAATCAAATCAGGACGCACTGATAAAGTTTGACCAAGTTTTATAAAAACAGGTCCTAAGCGGATGATCGCCTTGGAAATATTAGCGACCGTTTTAGCGTTGATTATTTGTCCAACGGATTGGCCATGCAAGCTTTGCGCACGCGAAGCACGTAGCAATCGAATAATGCCTGCATTCCATAATATAAATAGACAATAACATAATCGCCATATCTGAAAAGGATAGTACAACATCATTCAAAAGCTCTAAAACCATAGTTGATTAAAAGAAACATACTAGCCTTACACTATCCATGATGCACAAACCTTGTATACTCAAGCAGTGTTAAAGTAATATACTAAAATAAAGTAATATACTAAAATGACGTGTAAACGCTTTCACACATATTGACTACGATCCCTATTGTTCAATAATGGGGGTAGCGCCTTCAGTTATATCCAAGCCTAGCCCTCTATTTTTTTGTATCCGTTTTTGCTCTCGAGGGGCATCAATAACAACGCCAGGGCTTTTATCTTTCCAAAAAAGAATAGCATCTGTAATTTTTTCATCTTCTTTTGCAAGAAAAGAAGTTTCCCTATCGATAAGAGAGCGTATTTCTGGGTTGCTCTCAAGGGCCGATGCATGCATCAAAATTTGTGTTTCTCCCATGCTAAAACCGCGCTCAAGCGCGCTGTTTTGTTTTTCAACCATATTGATTGCATCGTCATTTCTGCCAAAAACTGCTTTGCGAGCCACTTCTCTTGATTGTATTGTAGCCTCACGTTGAGCGCTAGCAGATGGAGGTTGCAATTCAAAAGCAGGCGGCAACGTCAATGGATTGCTCTTAAGCACCGTAAATTCATCAGGCGCCTCTTTTGTAATGCCCAATATTTTACCTGCATTTCCTCCGCATCCAGATAGTAGCGCACACATGCCCACTAACATGACAAAAAGCAACTTGTTATTTGATTGGATCTTATGATGTTTATCTTTGTTGTGCATATTATTATTTTTTCTCATGATGATTACCGTATCTAAATTATATGATCATTTGTTATTTTAAATCTCTTTGCATTAAGAAATATTAAAAATCAACGCACCGTCCAGCGCGTTCCCAATCTCCATAGCGCGTAGGCTCTAACCCTTTGGGTCCGCCTATTTCAATCTTATCTAAAGCTAGTGTATGCATGGCCTTAAACTCTTGACCTATCTTATCTGCCTTCATTTCAGCTATTGTTATAGAATCTCCTTGTGCAGGTTTTATGGCGTCATTACCTTGTGGTGCAATTCCGCCGCCTGCGGTTGTTACCTTGCTAGCTTTTGTCTGTTCATTGTTTGAGGCTTTTAAAAAGCCTGTCCATTTTGTTGCCATATCTCTTTAACTTCTTGTTTATATAATAAAAACACGCCCAAAAACTATGTTATAACCTTAATATTATCAATTAACCTTATATTATCTAAATATAGCGCTATTAACAAGCGCGCTGATGAATTAACGATCTCTATACAATCCAAACTGTTTTGATCAACCATGTCTAGATAATCAATTTTACTAAAGCCATCCTCAAGCAACAATTGACAAGTTTGTGCTCTAGCATCTTTAAAACGCATCCCTGCTTGCAACCATTCAGCCAAAGTACACATCCTTGCATATAATTGCGAGGCTATTTTCCTTTGTTGGGTGTTAAGATAGCTATTTCTAGAAGAAAGCGCTAGCCCATCATCATTTCGTATCGTTGGAGCGCCTATAATCTTTATTGGCATATCAAGCTCACTGACCATTTTTTTAATAATAAACAACTGCTGGAAATCTTTTTCGCCAAACACTCCATATTGAGGTTGTATCAAGTTAAAAAGTTTGCTCACTACTAGACAAACTCCATCAAAATGCTCAGGCCTTGCTGCTCCGCAAAACGCACGAGCCAGCGGTCCTATTGAGATATTTGTTGAAAAACCTTCTGGATACATCTCTCCAACATTGGGCGTGAAAACTACTTTAACACCTGCTTTGCTTAGCATTTCTAAGTCTTTGGTAATGTCTTTAGGATAATGTGCAAAATCTTCATTTGCTCCAAACTGAAAAGGATTGACAAAAATGGTTGCAATCACTTGTTCAGTTTTCTCTAAAGCCTTATCTATTAATGATAAATGTCCTTGATGTAGCGCACCCATTGTTGGTACTAATGCTACTTCTTGAGCGTAGTTATTTGCATTTAAACTAGCAAGTATATTTTTCAATTCAAGGCGATTGCTAGTAACTTCCATTATATTAAAATCTTGGTATTGTGATAATGATTATGCAATGAATGTGATTGAATATGACTAGAATAATCAACCATGTATTTTCTTTATTTTTGAATGCACATGCTGTGATGATGGGAATGCGCGCTCGTGTACCTCATCGGCATATGTAGAAAAAGCTTTATCAATCATTTCATGTACTTGGCAATAGCGCTTTACAAACTTAGGAGCTCTAGAAGTGCTTATCCCTATCATGTCCTCTGCAACCAAAATTTGACCATCACATACATTGGATGCACCAATACCAATGATCGGTACTGGAATTTGTTTTGTAATTTCATTTGCAACCTCTTCCATTACTGCTTCGACAACGATAGCAAAACAACCTGCATCAGCAACCGCTTGCGCATCTTGCAAAATAACTTGCTCTGCTGCTTTGCTCGTGCCTTGTGTTTTAAAACCACCAAAGCTGTTTTTTCGTTGTGGCATAAGCCCCACATGACCCATTATCGGAATACCGCGTTGCACCAAAAACTTTATTGTTTCAGCCATTTCTAAACCGCCTTCAAGTTTAATTGCTTGAGCTCCAGTGGAGCGAAGCAATTCTGCACTATTTTTAAATGCCTCTTCGTGCGATGCTTCAAAACTACCAAACGGCATATCAACAACAATCAAAGGCGCTTCCGTTGCATCCACAACAGCACGCCCATGGGCTATCATCATTGCCATATTAACAGATAATGTATCACGCATGCCATAAACAACCATCCCCAAAGAATCACCTACTAAAATAAGATCGCAATACGCTTCGGCAATGCGTGCCATTGGAGCAGATGATACACTTAGACAAACAAGGGGTCTACCACCTTTGCGCCTTACTATCGTTGGAACTTGATTCCTGCTTACTTTCAATTGGCTTGCAGTAGTGGTAACTTCGTTTTTAAAATCCATAGTTACTACCTTATCGTTAAGCGCAATACATAACGCTATAATAATGATACAAATACTTGATTAAGCACATGCATCTTTTTGCCTGTGAAATACATTTTAATTATCCAATCATGCATTCCTTATTACTCAATTGCTTAAAATAGCATAAATACAATGGCGTGCAATACAAACATATAAAGCACACCAAAGCTTAGTTTTTAGTGGCATGATCTTTGCCTCATACATTAAATCAACTACAAACTGTATCACTAAAACCGCTTTGCAGTTGCATAATATCGTTTTTATAATATAAACATGTTGCTATCTTAAATATTAAGGTAACATGTTATATAACAATTTGCATTTACCATACAGGTTCTATATGCATCAATATTAAAACAAATATAATTATTGGAGTTTTTATAATGCTAATATCACAAGCATGGGCACAAAGCGCTGGATCAGGTGCTGGAGATTTAGTGGCAACATTTTTTCCACTTGTTCTAATTTTTGCTGTTTTTTATTTTTTACTGATTAGACCACAACAAAAAAAACAAAAAGCCCATCTACAAAAACTTAAAGAAATTTCTACCGGTGACCAAATTATAACCGGAGGTGGTATTTTTGGAAAAGTCGTCAAAGTTATTGATGATAATGAATTGAACGTTCGTATTGCAGATGGCGTAGAAATACGCGTAGCGCGCCCACTCGTTGTTGACGTTATTCCAAAAGATCAAGCTAAAAAACCTTCCAACAATCAAAAAAACGCTACCACCAGCAAAAGCGCTACTACCAGCAAAAGCGCTGGCGTACCTAAAATTAAAGCAAGTGCTAAAAAAACTGCAAAAAAAGCTACTCCAAAAAAGCCAAAAGCAGCACTTAAAGCATAAATTAATAAAACTCATTTTAGAGTACATTAAATTAAAGTCAAAATTGATTAGTTGAAACGTATGACAGAAAACCATACTAGAAATCGTATAAGACATCGCATCCATCTACGCAGACGATGGATGCGGACCAGAAAGCAAGTTGGCGCATCCCCTGCTGCACTTTTATCTTTAATTTCAATGATGCCTACTGCTACTTATACACTAAACGAAGATACTCCTGCCCAAACACCTGATGTTTATGCTGACAATATTGAAATCACCGCCAGCAGTGATAGCAATTTTGCTGTTGCACGGCCTATATCACGCGTTGCACGATATGAACGTATCATAACTGGGTATATGGGCAATACCCAAAACGATTAAATATACGCCAAACTATAAACCCAATGTGGGTCATCTTTATTGATCATATAATTGTAACATTTTATCAAAAACTTGATGTTCATCATATTATTAATATTGTAATCCGCTTCAATTTTAATATTAAACCATATAAAACCAAATGCCTCAAACCTCTCACTGGAAAATTCTTTGCGTAGGGATCGTAACTGTTTTTGCTATTCTCTTCTGCTTGCCTAATATTATTGGCACAACTGCTAGAGATAAAATCAATCACTTTTTACCCAATTCTTTGCAGTTAAATGCAATTAACCTTGGCCTTGATCTACAAGGTGGAGCGCATCTGCTATTATCGATTGATTTAGATGTGGCTTTGCAAGATTTAATGAAAGACATTGAAGAGCAAACCCGCCAAGTATTACGCAGCAATAAAATTGGATATCGTTACCTGCAATCTACAATAGCTAACGTATCACTTACATTGCGCGATATCGATGACATCAAGAAAGTACGCAAAAACTTACAACTTAAATTTCCTCAAATGGACGTTACAATTCTAGATGATGGCAAAGTAACAATCGCGATGACCGATGAGCAAAAGCTTGAACGCTCTAGAATGATGCTTGCCCAATCGGTTGAAATTGTCCGCAAACGAATTGACGCTTTAGGTACTCGTGAGCCGGTTATTCAAGCACAAGGCACCAGCCGTATTATTGTACAAGTTCCTGGGATTGATGACCCCGAGCAGTTGAAACGCACACTTGGCAAAACAGCAAAAATGACATTCCATTTGCTCCATAAAGATTTCCCACCATATACTCCAATACCAACAAACGCTCCCCTTAGTGCAAAAATATTATCCTCCAACAATCCAGAATCAGCCAATGAACCACGTCGCTATGTTGTTGAAAAACGTATCCGCGTTTCTGGAGATCAATTGGTTGATGCCCAACCAACGATTGATCAAGGCGGGCGTTCTATTGTTAATTTCAGATTTAACAATGCAGGAGCACGCCGTTTTGGTGAAACAACACAAAATAATGTAAACCGCCATCTTGCTATTGTTTTAGATGGAAAAGTTGTATCTGCTCCTGTTATTCGTGAGCCTATCCTTGGCGGAAATGGACAAATATCAGGCCAATTTTCACAAACCGAAGTACAAGAGCTTGCCTTAGTGCTGCGCGCAGGCGCTCTGCCGGCTCCTATTTGAAATTTTAGAAGAACGCACTGTAGGGCCAGGTCTTGGACAAGATTCGGTTGAAGCAGGCCAGATAGCCTCATTAGTTGCCATCATTTTAGTATCTGCCTATATGCTTATTTATTATGGACAATTTGGTGTTATTGCCAATATTGCTTTAGGGTTGAACATTCTTTTGATCATTGCCATTATATCTCTATTACAACTTACCCTAACATTGCCAGGTATTGCAGGCATCGTGTTGACTGTCGGTATGGCAGTTGATGCAAATGTTTTAATTTTTGAAAGAATTCGCGAAGAAGAAAACACTCTAAACTAGCAAAAGCTATTGAGACAGGCTATCGGCGCGCACTGACAACGATTATTGATTCTAACTTGACCACATTAATTGCTGCATTGCTTTTATTTGCATTTGGATCAGGCCCTATCAAAGGTTTTTCAGTTACATTAGGCATTGGCATTATCAGCTCGATGTTTACTGCAATGATGGTTACACACATGCTTGTTGGGGTTTGGTATCGGCGCAACGCTAGACCTAATAGTGCAAATTCGCTTGGTTTTTAAAGGAAACCCATCATGTTAAATAAATTACGAGCTGCATTGCGTTTGCTGCCCAACAATCCATCGTTTGAATTTGTTGGCAAGCGTAACATTACTTTAGCCATTTCAGCTATAATGTTGCTTATTGCAACTGTTGCATTGCCATAAAAGGGATTAATTTCGGCATCGATTTCTTGGAGGTATTTTAATTGAGGTTGAAATCAAGCAAGATTCATCTGTTGAGGATGTGCGCAACCAATTAAACAATTTAAATCTTGGCGATAGCTCTGTACAAGAATTTGGAAAAAAATCTATTTTACTAATCCGCCTTGAAAAACAAGAAGGTGGAGACAAACTACAATCAGCAGCAGTTGAAACACTCAAGCAGGCATTATCACCGATTGTGCTCAACTATCGAAGAGTTGAAACGGTTGGGCCTACCGTTGGCGCAGAACTTCGTGATGCGGCAATGTGGGCTATTTTAGCAGCCATAAGCGCTATTTTAATTTATATCTGGTTGCGTTTTGAGTGGCAATTTGGTCTTGGCGCTATTGTAGCTTTAATTCACGATGTCTGGATTACTGCTGGATTGTTTGCCTTAACTGGTATTGAGTTTAATCTTGCATCGGTTGCAGCTATTTTGACAATTGCAGGTTACTCCATCAATGACACCGTTGTTATCTATGATCGCGTGCGTGAAAATTTGCGCAAATATAGAAAATTAACATTAGATCGTTTGTGCAATTTATCTATTAATCAAACATTATCGCGCACTTTAATTACCAGTTTAACAACCTTGCTTGCCCTTAGTGCATTGGCAATATTAGGCGGATCTATTATCAGAGATTTTGCGTTGATCATGATCTTTGGTGTCATCATCGGTACATGGTCTTCTATCACATTGGGCATCCCTACTTTATTACTTTTGCGTCCCAAATTTATTGATGATGACGATCTAGACAAAGATGACATTGTAGCGTCATGAAACTTGATCATTTAATGATAAAAGCCAGATAAAATATTTTGACTGACATTAACATTACCATCCCTAACAACACAAACGTAATCACAAGCTATGGGCATAATCGCTTTATGGTTGGCAAAGAGCTTATTCAAGGCTCTATTATCATCAATCGTGACCATGTTACTTCATGGCTTGATGGCAACAATCCACTTTCAGAAAATGTTTTAACATCTGCTCTAACTCTAATACCCCCTATGTGTGAATTATTGTTGCTTGGCATGGGAAAGGACTTTTACCCTCTAGACAAAGCTTGTTTAGCATTATTGCGCAAACAAAACATTCCCTTTGATTTGATGGCAACTGCATCTGCTGTCCATACCTATAACATTACAGTCGCTGAAGGCCGAAACACCGTTGCTTTGCTAAAAGCTATCCAATAACGTAAAAAAACTTCATGTTGTTGCAACCACGCTATATTGCAAACCCACTTAATCGCCGGGCTGATTTGCGCACGCAATTGCATGCCGTTGACCATTTATTGACATTGCAATCTTCTTTGTTGGTTGTCACATATCAAAACCTTAACTTGGTCTCCAAGCAACAAAATGATGCTTGCACTTCAATCACAATCAATGCAACAAGCACCCTTGGACAATGGACCTTGCAACGGGCAATTATGTCACCAATTTTTTTGGGTTTAAATAATTGCGCTCGTGCAATGTTTGCGCTTGCATTGCCTGATACAAGCGCATGCGATGATTTTCTTCACCAACTCCACCAACACCAAATGCCCGAAAGCCAATTTGTTGATTTGCGCAGTATTTTTACCACTCTTAAAATATCACAAGCTAACTATCTTTGTTATGCACGCGCCATGACATATTGGCACGCGCAAAACCCTTATTGCAGCTTATGCTCTGCAACCAACCAACCAACCAACGCTGGGCATATATTACAATGTAGCAACAAAAATTGTGCAAAACAGCATTTTCCTAATGTACATCCTGCTGTTATTATGCTGATACGCCACCATATAGATAAGGTTGGCCCTAATCGCAAATGCTTACTTGGGCGTTCTGCGCATTTTCCTGCAAATAGTTTTTCAACATTAGCTGGTTTTGTTGAGCCTGGAGAAAACCTTGAAATGGCCGTTGCAAGAGAAGTGGCCGAAGAAGTTGGCATTCGCGTACATAACATTTGTTATCTTGGTTCACAGCCATGGCCTTTTTCTTCTTCTTTGATGCTAGGTTTTATATGCGATGCTCTTGAAGAAGACATCTCAATTGATTTAGATGAAATTGAAGACGCACGCTGGTTTACCCTTGAAGAAGTCAAAACACTTAAGCCTTGGGGAACAGTTGAGCAAAAAACTAGCAGCAATGCTTTGCAGCTACCTCGCAAAGACTCTATTGCCTACAACCTTATCCAGCACTGGGTTAAAAATGGGTAACTTGGTGGTTTTTTTCTCTCTCGCGCACAAGCCAAACTGATATACACAACAATACAACAGCAAACCATACAAGCGTGCCGTGGTGCTCATCAAACAATAAAACACCCCATAAAACACCTGCTAAAATAGAAATATACCCACCTGTTGCAACAAAAACTGGTCCGCATTTTTTATTAAGATAGAAAAATAAAAAAACCTCCACAATACTAATCAATACAAATAACCCGACAATGTGCATATGACCTTCATTGATAAATAGGGGTATAAAACTGTCAAAGATAAAAGCAAAAGGCAATAAAATAAGAGCACTGACTAATGTTTCACCCGTTGCAACTTGAGATGCGGTTAGTCTAGATGGCCAAAAAACACTGATATATACAACATCAAACCCATAAGCAAGCGGGATGGACACTGCCATTATAATATCTAAAACCTCTATATTAGCACTTGCCACTCCTCCATCAGAGTTGCTAATTGATACAATACTAGGCCATAAAACGATGCCAGCAGCTATAATGCCAAATACAACGCCTACAAGCTTTAACGCGCTTATCTTTTCATGCTTAATACCAATAGAAATAGCAGCCGTAATCACAGGCGCTGCAGCAGCAGCTAGTGATATCGTACCAGCTTGCAATTTATGCGACAAATAAATTGCACTGCCAATGGGCACTATATACCCTAATGTCCCACCAATACAAAAATACCATAACTCACTAATTTTAGGCTTAAATAGTTGCTTTTTAAAAAATAAAACAACTACATAAACAAGCGTAATTAAAATAAGCGTTGCGCTTAAAAATGCAATTTCTCCTATATGGATAAGCGTTGCCATTTTAAGCAGCGAAAACTGTAACCCCCACAAGGTACCTAATATAATCAGCAATCCTAAATTGTATAATCCCATAGGATAATCTTTCTATCAAAGCTATATTGAAACAACTGCTACCGCTTACTATGTAACAAATATCTAAACCAACATGGTGTTTTGCAAACTTTTTTTTGCAGATTTTGTCAAACCAGCAAACCCTACTATCAGCAATCAAATATTTACTATTGCCAATTGGAGCATATCTAAAAACCATACAACTGTTAAGCTATAAAGTATATAGCTTTTAAACCCCATCAATTGCTTTATGATTTAATGGCATGAAAATTGAATCTATACTTACCATTCTCAAACTATATTAACCGTTTTAAAACTGTTTTGAGGATAATAATTTGATAACAATGGCACTTTTACCTAAAGAGCCAAAAATAATACGCGCTAAAGCGTACACAACTGGAGCAACTCTCATGTCCTTTCAACATTCTATTGCTTTTCTATCAAATACGGTATCGATATTTCCTGGTATTTATATCAGAGTAACAAACCAACAAAACAATAGAACCAAACAATTTTTTGTCCACGCACTTGAATTGGCAAAGTCGCTCATGGTTGCAAGTATTGTAGCCTTTTCAGCTTCTAGTTTTGCACATGCGTTAACACTTGAAGACGCTTTAAATGCTGCAATCCAAACCAACCCTACAGTAGGTGAAGCAATTGAAAACCGCCGCTCTGCAGAATATGACGTTGAATCCGCTAAAGGTAGATTTTTACCATCAGTTGGTTTTAGCACAAGAACGGGCTATCAGCGCCATGATAGTCGCAGACCAAGCTCTGGGACTAACAAGCGCATTACAAAAGGCAGTAGTTTTGGAGCAGATGTAACTCTTACCCAACCTATTTTTGACGGATTTGCAACACGCTCACAAGTTGCAGTAGAAAATGCAGAACTGCAAAGCGCTACGCAACAAGTAAAACTACAAACAATTTCTGTGGGCTTGCAAGCAATTCAATCTTATATGCAAGTTTTGCAAGAAAGAGAATTAACCGCACTGGCTGAAGAGAACGTCCTCCAACATCAAAAAGTTGTTAACTTGGTTGAGCGACAAGTTGAAGCAGGCTCGGCCTCATTGGGTGATTTGCAAACTGCAATTTTTAGGTTAGCTTCTTCACAAAATGGCCTTGCACAAGCTCAAAGCAGATTGCGTGATGCACGCGCTGTATTTAAAAGAGCAACCGGCATTATGCCTGGCTCTATGGTTCGCCCTATTGTGCCACGCCATTTATTGCCTCGTACATTGCAAGCAGCAATTAGCAAATCAATTACAAATAGTCCAGCCATTGAAGCTGCAAAAGCACGCGTAGAAAGCTCTCGCAAAGCAGTAGCTGTTAGCAAGGCAGGCAATTATCCTCAAGTTAATTTACAACTTGAAGGCGGCGCAGATCGTAACCAATCAAGCTCACCTGTTTCAACCGAAACTGATGTAAGCGGCATTCTAAGCATGTCTTATAATATCTTTGATGGAGGTCAAACCCAAAACCAACAGCGCTCTTTAATATCAGCTTTAGCTGCCGAACGCCAACGCTACAATGCAGCTGTTCGTGATGCCGAGCAAGAGGTCCGCCGATCATGGGCATCGCTTATATCAGCGCGTGAAGCCGTCATCTCTGCCCAGCGTGAAGCAACCGCTTATGCCAAAGTACGTGATATTTTGCAAACACAATTTGAGCGCGGCACAAGCACAGTTGTTGATATTTTACAAGCAGAGTCACAACTTAATCAAAGCCAAGTTAACTTTATTACTGCCGTATATAATGAAATGTTCACCTCATACAGGGTGCTCAATTCTGCTGGCATATTACTTGACGGCTTAAATATTGCCCAACCCGATATACCAAGCCATCAAGTTGCACCTGTACAAACACATGCAAGCTTAATTGTACCAGCATATAAATTATCACAAGGCAACCCAGCACAACTTAGCAATGCAAGTGGATCAGCCCAAGGTTTTGCAATTAGCAATGCAGGATATGCCAGCCAAAAAAGAAATGCACAAATTGCTTTTGCCCAGCCAACACAATATCAACAAAGGCAATCTGCACCTAGTACACAACAAAGTCAAAATTTGACATATCAAGTTGGCTCAACCAATCAGGCTAAGCCTACTAATCAAGCCTCACAAAATAATACTGGCCAAAACACACAACAATATAACCAACAAGTATCAAGCAACTACCCAACAATCAAGCAAGCAGCACAATTACCTGATGTTATGCTCAATAAACAAGGTAACAACCCAACAACTCAACAAACAGCAGGTTTTGAATCTATACAAGAAGTACCATCGGTAGGATTTTTTCCAGATGTTGAGCCAGTTGAGCGTGTATTAGGACAACCTCTATCGGCAATTGGCGGACAGAATCGCCAAATTACGCCTTTGATATTACCTGAAAAACAATTTGGTGGCTTAAAATTACCCGATACTTATAAATTGGTACAACCTGCAAGCTAAAATAACTTCAATAAAACTTTTTATTTAAATTAAGCAGGTACAAATTTATTATTTAGGACAATATTGCTAAAACGCCAATTTTAATAAACCTTACCTTCATATCTAGCTTAGATCTACTTAAGCTTGTACCCTACTCTGGCTTGTGTCATGGTCTAGCTTGCACCAATGTGCAAAACAATATATGCGTTACGCAGAACTCAACATTGGACATATAAAAGAGGTTAGCAATGCATTTGCTGATACCCAAAGCTGATGGTACAAACAACAACCAAAGCGCCGTTGACTTAGCCCAAACACCTGCTCCAATCGTAGCGCTTTCTGCAGCTGATACCGATATTGCAATCCTTTCTCATGCACAACGTCAGCTTAAATCAGCAGACTCTAATTTTCCTGATTTGCGACTAGCCAACATTGCACAACTTGCCCATCCATTGTCGGTTGATCTTTATCTCGAGCAAACTTGTGCAAAAGCACAAATTATTTTACTGCGCCTACTAGGTGGTGTGCAATATTGGCAATATCTAGTTGACGAGCTAACGCGCTTACCTAGTAAGGCTAACACGCATAAAATTATTTTATTACCCGGTGATAATGTTTTTGATAAAGAGCTTCAAGCGCGCTCTAATGTCGCATCTGATGTTTGGCAACAATTTTTTGATTATTTTGCCGCAGGTGGCCTTGAAAACTCTATCGAAACATTAAAATTTGCCAGCCAGCATATTGGCTTTAACATCCAAAGCAAGCCACCGCGTGCATTTAAGCAAGTAGGCTTATATCTTGATGGACAAATTATTGACCATTTAGACGATATTGACTGCCCCTACAGCAAACCTGTTTTTATTTCCTTTTATCGTGCTTTACTCCAAAGTGGCGATATGGCAACCATCGAGCGTATCATAGCGTTGCTGCGTCAAAATAAAATGGATCCTATTCCATTTTTCTGCCACTCCTTAAAAGATCCTGCCAATCTGGCAATTGCCAATGCAGTTATTGAAAAGTTTAAGCCAAGAGCCGCCATTGCAACAACAGGTTTTGCACTATCAAATGCCAGCCAGCCGACAATGCCTGAGCCATGGTCCAATATCAAAGGTCCAACCTTTCAATTTGTAATGGCAGGCAGCGATAAGCAATATTGGCAAAATAATAACCGCGCCTTACTGCCAAAAGATTTAGCCATGCATGTGGCACTTCCTGAAATTGATGGCAGGGTTTTAGCGCGAGCAGTTTCATTCAAGCAATCTGCCAAGCGTGATTTGCTAACACAAACACAAATTACTACTGCCAAACCATCTCTCGAGCGTGTAAAATGGAGCGTGCAATTAATTAAAAATTGGATTAAATTGCAAGACACTCCAGTACAAAAACGCCGCATTGCGCTTGTACTTGCACATTATCCAACCAAACAAAGCCGCATTGGAAATGGCGTAGGCCTCGATACACCAGCATCCATCACTGCCTTTATCAAAGCCATGCAAGACCATGGATATCACATCCCAGACTTTCACTTTACCAAAGGTGATCAACTAATCAAGGCATTGTCCAAAGCCCCAAATGCTGGCAAACCAAAAGCCACCAATGTACATAATGCAATTGATCTTGATAGCTATCTTGCTTTTTTTGCTACCTTACCAAAGCAATTACAACAAGCTGTTACTACCAGATGGAAAGCCCCATCAGATGATCCGATGTTTAGAGGCCCAAAGCGTTGGGATACAAATTTTGCTACTTGCATGAACGTTGGCGGGTTTGCGTTGCCTGGCATATCATTTGGCAATATATGCATTGCATTACAGCCTGCGCGCGGTTATCAAATAGACCCTATTAGCAGCTACCATGATCCTGACTTAGTACCACCACATAATTATTTAGCCTTCTACGCTTGGGTCCGCCAACAATTTAAAGCCCATGGCGTTATACAATTTGGCAAACATGGCAATCTTGAATGGCTACCTGGTAAAGCCTTGTGCCTATCAACCCATTGCTGGCCTGAGGCTATTTTAGGACCCATGCCACTTATTTATCCTTTTATTGTCAATGACCCCGGTGAAGGCACCCAAGCCAAACGCCGCAATAATGCAGTCATTATTGACCATTTGATGCCACCATTAATGCGTGCTGAACTCGATTCAGTCATGGTTAAACTTGAGCATTTAGTGGATGAATATTTTGACGCCAGCAACCTCGACCCACGTCGTCAACAAACCATCGCCAATGCAATTTTAGACCTAGCGGCTAAGCGCGGACTAGACCAAGATTGCAACTTTCAACCCAAGGATGATCCACTCGAGCGTTTGGCAAAGCTTGATCGCTTTTTATGTGATATCAAAGAAACACAAATACGCGGTGGTTTGCATATTTTTGGCCAAACAGCAACTGGTACCAAACTGGCAGAAACATTGGTTGCTTTAACAAGACTACCTCGCAGTGATGCTAAAGGCCCAAATAAAGGCATTATCACTGCATTAGCAGAAGATTTAGGCATTGATATAGACGCAACATCCAAAAACACAAATGGTGACAACCAAAATCAGGCTAATGATAGCGCCTACCTTAATCTTACAGACTCCAATCTTGGTGACACCCATGATATCCAAAATACTCCCCTTGATGTAGCCCAACCTTGGAGAGGCGCAAAACCTGCAATCTTACGCGATATCGACACTCAACCTTGGCGCACATTGGCCGACACAATCGAACGGCTTGAAAAACTGGCTTTAAACATTATGCTACAAAAAGAAAACCCGATCGGGCCTGCATCTACTAGCGTGGTGGGATATATTGACAACGATCTACTTCCGCGTTTTTTGGCCAGCGCTCAAGCTGAAACACAATCATTACTGCATGCCTTAGATGGCCACCACATCAACCCAGGACCAAGCGGCGCTCCTAGCAGGGCACGCCATGATGTGTTTCCTACCGGGCGTAATTTCTTTTCATTAGATACGCGCGCATTGCCAACACCTGCCGCTTGGAGATTGGGTTTTAAATCTGCTGAGATGCTGATCCAAGAATATGCCCAAACCCACGGCAATTGGCCACGCCATGTTGCCATTTCTGCATGGGGGACTGCCAATATGCGCACCGGCGGTGATGATATTGCACAAGCCTTTGCATTGATGGGTGTGCGCCCCACATGGGATGCTGCTGGTGGTAGAGTTACGGGGTATGAAATTCTTCCAACAGAGTTGCTAGATCGCCCTCGTGTTGATGTTACTTTGCGCATATCAGGTTTTTTTCGTGATGCTTTTCCTGCATTGATTGATTTATTTGATACAGCCGTGCGCGCAGTTGCCACATTGGATGAGCCAGTTGAGATGAACCCCATTGCAGCAAGCTACCAAACAGAATCTGCTATGTTAGCAAAAACTGGTATTGCTCTTGAAAAAGCCCAAGATATTGCAGCAAGCCGTATTTTTGGATCACGCCCAGGCAGCTATGGCGCAGGCTTGCAAGCACCCATGGATGAAGGCCAATGGCAACATGAACGTGAATTAGCCCAAGCTTACATAAGCTGGAGTGGCTACCGCTACAGCGCACATAGCGATGGTGAGGCAGCCCACACACATTTTAAAACCCGCCTTGGACAAATACAAGCCATTATCCACAACCAAGATAACCGTGAGCACGACATCCTCGACAGTGATGATTATTATCAATTTGAAGGCGGTTTAAGCACTGCCGTATATGCGATTGCTGGCAAGCGTGCAACCATGTATCATAACGACCATTCCAACCCTGAGCGCCCACGCATCCAGACACTAGATCATGAGATTGCACGCACATTGCATGCGCGTGTTACCAATCCAAAATGGATTGCAGCTATTATGGATCACGGCTATAAAGGTGGGTTTGAAATGGCTGCCGCCGTCGATTATCTTTTTGCTTTTAAAGCAACAACAGGTTTAGTAAAAGATCATCATTTTGACAAAATACTAGAACGCTTTATTATGGACGACCAAGTGCGTGACTTTTTATGCAAGCATAATAGGCCAGCCTTAAGCGATATTGCAAAAAAATTACTTGAGGCCTTAGCACGCAATTACTGGCAACCACGCCTGCGTAACGATGTACAAGAAATTCTTAAAAAATGGAGCCAATCCACATGAGTATAGACAAAGCAACATTACAACAAATGCTACAAAATGATGCAGAGTTACATGGCGCTTACTTGATCCGAAAAGCAACACTTGCAAGCTGGCAAAAATTATCACAGCTCATTGCCTCACCTCCCCATAATTTTGAATCGCTCACTCCTGAAACATTAACCAACATTGCTGTTGATATAATCAACAATCCTGATGGCGCATTGACAGAATTTTTTCTTGATCAATGGCGCCAACTTGCAAAAGAAACAACAGAGCACCACTACAACTTGGATAGCGAAGATGTCTTAAACCAGTTTCTATATTACCGTATTGAGGCCTATTTTGTCCCAAAAGGCTTAAGCCACATTCCAGGGCGTACCCTTTCACGCAATATTTTAAGCGGTTATTATGAGGCAATTGCCGTCATGCTTGGCCAGAGCATGCACCAGCAATACCAAGATCAAGCAGAAAAATCGATTGCAACATTAGCAGCACAACCAGACTATCAACTAGCATGGCGTCTTGCTCGCAGCGATGAGAGTGCTAACACAGTCACGCGCGACATTCTGGTTGAAATTGCTCATTGGTTTGCCAATCCTGCCAAACGCTACTCATGGTGCAATAATATCATGCAATCAAAGCAATCAAATACTGAGCAAAATGTTAAAAATTGGTATTTTGATGAGATTGATTACGCATTAATGTGCTGGGCTTTATTTAATGAGTTTTTTGCCAAGCAAAAAGACGCTGATTTTCAAAAAAAATTGCAAGATGACTACGGCGATGAAAAGGTTGCACGCCTCCAACAAACCCTAAGCGCAGTATATACTTATGCACAAACCGCACAGCAAAATTATGCAGATCAGCCCGAGTAGCCCAATCCATACTCTTTTAAAACCATTGCCAAATGATGAGCTTGCCCGATCATAACCATACCCAATCTTGCCCATTTTGGATTGCCCATTTTAAGCTACAAAGCAATTGTTTGTAAAGCTTGATATGTATTTACGCCCACAGACGCGGGCGCTATTTGACGGTCTCAAAACTTGGGTTTTGACTGGTACCAATATCCACACAATCGACAATTTGACGCCACCTAAAAACTGGCACCATCCAGCCCAGCACAACCATATGCTTTTTGGGCAAATTTGTGGCATTACCTATGCCAATATGCCAGCCCATCGCTATCAATATTTAGCAACATTATGCTTTGATGATCCTACCATACCTGTTGGTTTTTACAATTCAATCATCATCACCCACAAACATAAAGGCCTTGCCAATATCAATGATTTTGATCAAAATCATCATATGGTTGCCATTAATGAGTATGGATCATTTTCAGGCTCTATAACATTGCGTGAGCATTTATTGGGCAAGGGCAATCGTGTGTTTAGCAATGAGTGTTTGAGCAGATCACATCTCAACTCCATTAAAATGGTGGCCAATGCCAAAGCAGATATTGCTTGCATTGACAGGCTTAGCTTTCATCTAGCAAAAGCCACTCAACCAAGCCTTGTTAGGCAATTGCGTATATTGGACCAAACAACACCCCATCCGGGCTTGCCCTTTGTTGCCCCAAGACAAACACCTGATGCATTATGCAACCATATCATTACTCGCTTAAAAAGCTTTTTTGACACACCAACAAGCAAGCTTAGCCAAAAGCACATTGCTCAAAAACATGCTTTTAAAAAACTGCTTGGTGTTTCGCGCGCGATTACACTGGCGACTACAGCATATAGCCATATGCCCTATTTATAATGACCTCTATTGATCATGGAAATGCCCTATTGCACAACGCTCTATGACACAGCCAATATCTTAATGAACCAAGCCACCATTGTTTGATACTTGACTTGATCTCAATATTGTCGTTTGTCGATGGGCATTTTCAAATTTTTACTCTTTAATTGCAATCTTGCCACCTGCCTTTAGCTCTTGATATTGCTGTTGATCTACAGCCATTATATCATCATCATCATCACCATCTATCAAACGCACTATGCGCAACATATCATCAACATCCAAACCATCAGGCAAATTAATAGGTGGTCCATTAAACCTATCTCTAGGGCCAAAACCACCCGGATTATCTTCAACACGCAACCATCCCGCGCTCAAAAGCTGCTCTTTGGTTAAGCCTTTTGCATTTTTAAAATTGGCAGCGCTCAAATTCGCCCCATCTAAGCACGCATGCACTAAATTAGCTCCATCTAAACGCGCATCAGCTAAATTCGCCCCATTTAAGCGCGCATGCTCTAAATTCGCTTCGTTTAAGCGCGCACCCATCAAATTCGCCTGTTGTTCTAAGTGCGCTCTCATCAAATTCGCCTGTTCTAAACCCGCATGTATTAACTTAGCTCCATCTAAACGCGCATGCCTCAAATCCGTCCCATTTAAGCGCGCAATCGCTAAATCCGCTCCATCTAAACGCGCACACGTCAAATTCGCCTCATTTAAGTGCGCATCTGTTAAATTCGCTCCATCTAAACGCGCACTCGTCAAATTCGCCCCATTTAAGCGCGCATGCCTCAAATTCGCCCCATCTAAACGCGCATGCGCTAAATTCGCTCCATCTAAGCACGCACGCTCTAAATCTACATTTTCTAAATGAGCACTTGGTAATAGGAGTTCTACCGGTATTGTTTCTTGCTCACTTCCAATTGTTATGATTAAATCAGCCAGAGCACTACGCACAGATAAGTTGATAGTGTAGTCTAGCTCTTGCTTTCTATCGTCGTCGTCTGCTTGGTAGTCAGATTTTACGGCGTCGCTACTTTCAAGTACGCTGCGCAATGCTGCTAAAATAGGAGTTTGGACATCTCTATATTGCTCAGTTTGGGGCCATAAATCTGCCAAAATACGCGCACCTGTTATCACACGCGCTGGATTATCATCGGTTAGCATATCTAGTGCCTTGTGCAAATTTGATTGGAAATGTTGCCTATCAGCCCTTTCAAGCTGCATATTGGTTTGCCAACCCCGCCAAGCTGCCATCAAAAAAGCCGGCACACCAAGCAAAAGCAAAGCCATATTGCGCAAATGCTCAACTGTAGAATATCCTATTGCCCACTCAAAATGCCACAACAACACCAAAAAAATGACAACCCCAACACACCAAGCAACAAATATCACTGGCGCGCCCTTTGACAACCAAAGCCAAACCTTTTGCAAACTCCAATCTCTTTGCCAAAGCCAAACCTTGTGCAAACTCCAATATCTTAGCCAAAGCCACCAGCTTTGCAAGCTTTTACAACCCTTGCGCAAGCTTAATCTGGCCTTGCGCAAGCTTAATCTGGCCTTGCGCAAGCTTAATCTGGCCTTGCGCAAGCTTAATCTGGCCTTGCGCAAGCTTAATCTGGCTTGCTTCATTGTTTTTTTGATTGGTTGATTTGGTGATTGCATTGATTGTTAAGACCATTAAAACATCATTAAGCAACAATAAAGCACAAGCGCTCTAAGCTTGTCAATCTGGGGCCAGCAATAAACCAAACGCGCATAATGCTTATATCACGCTTGATACCCAAACGGATATCGCAAAGGGGCAGTGTAGCCATTTGGCCTTAGGCCATGTTAAGGCTTAAAGCCCAAGCTTAAAATATAGGGTTGAAATGGTGGGCCCGGCAGGATGCCATAACACTCCGAATATTGCTTGAATATCAATCACTTATTGTTATTGCCGGATTGTGATTGTATCACCCCATTTGTATCACTGTAAATCTAATGTTTTATTGGGATCAAGGCCCCAATATTCCAAAGCGTCCATTACCTTATTTTTAGGATAATATTCGCCAGCATTTTTTAAATCATTCTGTATTTTAGACCATCGGCGATGTGCGCTTTGTTGTATATCTGGATTTATTTTCATTATTCCTATTGGTAGTTTTCCCCGTGACGAGTTTGGCCAACTTTTTGGGTAGTTTTCCCAATCCTGCAATTCATCAAGTTCCGCATTAATTTCTTTCATCATGGGATGATTACATTGCCATTTATACAAGTGGGTAGCGCATATGCGTATCATTGCTTTTACCTCTGGCATAGTATCGGTGAATGTCTTTAATGGTGTGGGTAAAAGAACCATATTGGCTACAGCCGAGAAATAGCGATTATCTTGAACGACAAGATTAGATGTTTGGTATGTTGGGTCGTCTACTCCCCAAATATGGCAACAAGACCAACCTTCTCGGTCATTTGATCTTAAGCCAAGCGCATAAGTTAAGGCTTTGTTGGCGTGGATGTTTGCTTCGTGCTTATGTATCGATATTCCTGTCTGGCGATTTTTGTTCAATTGTGGTTCTGACCAATTGCTTTTATAAAACAATCCCCGTCGAGCGTGTTCCGGATACCAGATTGGCAAAAAATTATGCGTTGCTGGATCAACCCAACGCGCGGTTCTTTCAATCAATACCATTATTGTTGATAATGATAGTTCACTTAACAGAGCATCAGCGCCATTTGGTAATGTTAATTTACTCATTCTTACCCCAACTTAAATCCAACCCAGAACGCCAGAATTCCAAGCACCCAGAATCGCCAATGGCGAAATATTCCAAAAAGAATAATTATGCCACCGACATTCGCAATGCCAGCATTTATCAACAATCCGCCTATTAAATACGGTGTAATAAACATTATACTTTTTGTTCGGCAAGCACACGATAGACGCTGGCCCGACCAATATCAAGTTGCTTGGCTATTTTTGACGCACCATATCCTTGGGATTTTAGTTCTATTACTTGGTTATGGTCGATAGATGGTTTGCGTCCTTTATATACGCCACGCTCTTTTGCTTTTTGAATACCTTCGGCTTGACGTTCCTTGCGTAGGTTGGTTTCGAATTCTGCGAAGACTCCAAGCATATCTAACAATGCTTTTCCAGCGGCAGTGCTTGTGTCAATGGGTTGTTCTGTAGCACGCAGTTCAGCATTTTTATCTTTAAGTTCTTTTTTTCAAGCTGACATAGCTCTGATAATCTACATCCTGTAAAAAATCCTACATATGGGAGCCAATATCGATAATCTCTGATAGCGATATTTCCTGCTTGTGCTTCCTTACGATCTCCTTGGCATGTGCCAAAAAGGGGTGAAGCAAATAAGCGCTTTATTTCTTCTGATGTAAAATCTCGCCGTTTCACAGTTTTAGATGTTGGGGTGACTTTCACCATTAATCCTGTTCGGGGATTATCCTTGGCCCACCCTTCTGATATTGCCAAATCAAAACCCTGACCAATATGGCCAAGTCGTCTTTCTACCGTGGCTTTGGATACTGTATGATCCCAAGCCATTTCTGCCATCTCTTTAAGCGGCATGGCTTTGATTTCATTTGTGCGACCAGTAACGGGTTGCTTCAATAGAATATCTCTAAATTCCCTAATATGTTTCAATCTAATATTTGTAAGATACATATCCCCGTGAATTTCGATAAGGTAATCATAAGTCGTTCGTGCGTCTCTTTCAGTTTTTCCTTCATATGATAGTTTGTATTCAACTAACTTTTCGCACAACTGGGATAAAGTAATATGTTCGGTTATATCGTCATCATCCACATGCGGTTGGCTTCTCGTGCTATTCAATGGCGTTGGCTTAGGAGTCGGTTCGTAAACATTTGATATTTCGTTTTCAACAGCCAAGCGAATTTCATCAAAGGCGTTGCCATCTGTTGGAATGCCGCATTCATCGCAATAAAGTGTTAGTTTGTTTAGAAAGTCTTCTTCATCATCAAATATGTATGGGGTGTCGAATGGGTATTGGCCATTTCCACCATTTTTCTCGTCCCATTCAATAAAATTCACAGCAGCGGAATGAGCATGTGCTTCTGTGTCATACAATGTCCCACATATCGCGTTGTCTATACGCGATTGTAACCATGTTAGTTTTGGGTAAGCTACGCTTTGGGCCTCTTTGAATACTTTAGTTCCAAGCGTTTCAATATATTCACGCTTATTGTCGAAAGCAAAGCGAGCCGCTTCTGGTATAGCGCGGCGAATGCGATATACGCCTGTTTTAGGGTGCTTATGTATATGTGTCATAGCGGACATTTGTATCACCTTTTTGTATCACCTGATAGAGGTGTAAGTGATTAATATCCAACAACTATAATGAAAATAAACAGTTAGGATGCTTATTGGGAGGGTTTGGTGGGCCCGGCAGGATTTGAACCCGCGACCAAACCGTTATGAGCGGTTTGCTCTAACCAACTGAGCTACAGGCCCTTGCAATAAAATATATCTATATTGATATATCCAAAAGGTAAATTGTTTTTTTGCTAATCAACAATAAAACTGCGCAATTTACGCGAGCGCGACGGATGTTTAAGTTTGCGCAGTGCTTTGGCTTCAATCTGTCTAATGCGCTCACGCGTTACTGAAAATTGCTGTCCAACCTCTTCAAGCGTGTGATCTTGGTTCATCCCAATACCAAAGCGCATGCGCAGCACGCGCTCTTCACGCGCTGTTAGCGTTGATAAAATTTTTGTCGTGGTCTCACGCAAGCTAGATAAAATAGCTGATTCTGATGGCATAATGGCGTTTTTATCTTCAATAAAATCACCAAGATAGCTGTCGTCTTCATCACCTACTGGGGTTTCTAACGATATTGGCTCTTTGGCAATTTTTAACACTTTGCGCACTTTTTCAAGCGGCATGCCCAAACGCTGTGCTAGCTCTTCAGGGATTGGCTCACGACCTATCTCATTGGTGATTTGCCTGCTGGTCCTGACAATTTTATTGATGGTTTCAATCATATGCACAGGTATGCGTATGGTACGCGCTTGATCAGCAATAGAGCGTGTAATTGCTTGCCTAATCCACCATGTCGCGTAGGTTGAAAATTTATATCCGCGCCTATACTCAAACTTGTCGACTGCTTTCATCAAGCCTATATTACCTTCTTGGATTAAATCCAAAAATTGCAATCCGCGGTTTGTGTATTTTTTAGCAATTGATATAACAAGGCGTAAATTTGCCTCAACCATTTCTTTTTTTGCACGACTTGCTGCACGCTCACCATGTTGCACTTTTTGTGTGATTTTTCTAAGCTCTATAATAGACATGCCTGCCTTGTCAGAAATTGCTGCAATTTCTTCACGCAAATGCTCAATATTATCTTTATGCTTACTTATATATTTTTGCCATGATGGTGATATTTTGCACACTTTATCGCACCAGTCAGGGTCAAGCTCATTTTCATAATATTGATGTAAAAAATCATCTCGCGATATTTTACATTCAACCGCATAGCGCAATAATGACCCCTCAAACCCTACAAGACTACGATGTAAATTATAGAGTTGCTCAACCAACTCTTCTATCCTAGGGCTTGCAAGGCGGATATTGGCAAGCTCGCTAACAATGGCTGTTTTGTTGCTTGCATAAGCACGATCTGTTTGTCCGGATATTTTTTCACCCGCGCGGATTGCACTTAAGCGCTTGTTTTGTGCACTAAAAAATTTAACCGAAATACCACTAACGCGCTCAAAGCATCCTATCACTTGTGGCTTTAATTTTTGCTCAATGCTTGTAAGCGACATATGGGCAAAATCAGGAGATCCCTCTTCGGCAAGGATAAATTTATCCTCATCAAAAGATTTTTCATCATCATCATCAAAAGATTGAAAAGCCTTTTCATCCCCGTCAAGGCCGTCTTCTTCTGTTTGCTCTTTGGTGGCGTTGGCAGTTGTTGATGCATCTGGCGTTTTAGCATTTTCTGTATCGTTTGATGTTGCGCTTTCTGGTGGTGTGCTTTCTGGTGGTGTGTTTGCATCAAAATCATCAAACTTTAGATCACCACTGTCATCATGACTATGATCAAGAGCATCGTAGCCAACACCATCATTGATCATAGCGCTTGGGTCTATTTCAGCGCCTTCTTCGTTGCCTTCTTCAAGTTTTTGGGCCTTATTGCGTGCCATTAAAGTGTCAAGATCAACAAGATCACGCAATAATAAATCACCTGTGGTTAATTGATCATGCCAATTATTGATAGCTCTAATGGTAAGGGGGTTGCCACATAAAGCCTCAATCATATCATTCAAGCCAGCTTCAATGCGTTTGGCAATGGCAATTTCACCCTCGCGTGATAATAGCTCAACCATACCCATTTCACGCAGATATAAACGCACAGGATCGTCTAGTCTGCCTACGTCGCTATCAGATAAATTGCCATTATCTCCCTCTGCGGTGTCTTCAGATGTTTCTGCATCTTCTCCATCAATAATTTTTACGCCCATCTCTTCAAACAAGCTAACAACCTCATCTACTTGGTCTGACTTGTCTGCTGGGAGCGCCGCATTTAAATCATCAAGCGTAACAGAGCCTGCTTTTTTTACTTGTTGGATAAATTTATTAAATTTTGCTTCTGCTTTATCTGTATCTTGCTTCGTGATGTTTTTAGCAGGTTTTCCTGGAGCTGCGCGTTTGGCTTTAACTTTAGAATCTCCTTTAGTAGCTTTAACTTTTGTTATTTTAGCGCCTTTGGTTTTTGCAGTTACACCACTTTTAGATGCTTTTACAGCCTTAGTCGCTTTGATACCTGCTTTACTTTTAGCAAGTTTGCTTGGAGCATCTGTTTCTGATGCAAGGGTCTTTGCAGTCTTTTTTGTTTCGTTATTATTATTTGCTGCCATTTTTTTAATCCTGATTTAAAAATTAAAAACTCATTATATTTCAATATATTGTGCTATTTGCTAGCAATATCTGCTCTATTGGAGTTTAACTTGCTAGAGTCTGACCTTTTGGGGTTTATTTGATACAAACAACATTTGTGTAATATTTGTTATATTGCTTTAACCTTATTCATTTTCATGTGCGTTTAAGCTTGCAAAATCTGTACTTTTTTCAACATTATCAGATTCAATATTACCAGAAACAAGTGCCTCATTTTCATGCAATTGATTGCGCTTTGCCATAAGCTCAAACTCAAGTTGCAGTTTTTGTTCCAATTCAAAATGTTTATAATCACCGTGAAGCTCTTCCTGTCTACGCGATTCGGAAGTATATTCAAGAGCAAACACAAGCCACCTTTCAGCTTGTGCGTTGCCAGCAGTGATGCTTGCCTCTTTAATCATGCTAGCTGCTTGGCTTAACTCGCTAGCAAAGTTTTTAAAATCAAGAGCATCACCATCATGCATTTGCTGATTTTGATAAAGCTGCTCCTCCATAGGCTCACTAGCATGCTCAATAGGCTCACCTTCATGCTCAATAGGCTCACTTCCATGCCCCGTAGGCTCACCTTCATGCTCAATAGGCTCACTTCCATGCCCCGTAGGCTCATTGAGAGATCCATTATTTGCCTTTTGTTTATTATCTGTTGTTGTGTTTATATCGTTATCAAGGTCTGTTTTTGCACTATCAAAGTTTATTTTTGTACTATAATGTCCCTTAACAGGCTCAACTCCACCATAATAGCACGCAAGATGCTCAATAAGCGAATCTTCATTATTAGGCATTTCAATTAAAAGGTTTTGCAACTTTAGACGCCAAAAGTCAAGATCAGTATCAAAGGGTATCAACATAATATCTTCATTATATTTTTCCATCAATTTGGGATGATGGCCTAAAACAGCCAGAATACACACTTGGCGCAAGCGTCCAAGTTTTGATAAATTGCTTTTTAAACTACGCCCTAGCACAGGTTGAGCGCCATAGCTTGATACATTTCTACCCAACCATGATCGGTTATTTTGCCCTCTTTGTTGGTTTTTAAAGCCACTTGCATAGCCACCATTTACATTGCCTCTGCCATTTATATAACTGTTGCTTGATTGTTGATATCCATCTACAAATGCTTGGTCATACAACAAACGAAAAGCATTCCGATAATGCTTTGCTAGTAGTGCATCTGGTACTATTTGAACAAATTGCAATAATCTAGACCACAATGCTGATTTACGCTCAGGTGTTTGATAGTCAGTTTTTTCATACTCATTTTTAAACAAAAAAACATGCAATGCTATTGGCGCATCAAACATTTCTCGCAATAGTGATCCTTGCTTTTTAACCAACATGCTGTCTGGATCTTCACCTTGTGGCAACAGCACAAACCTTACTGATTTACCTGCTGTTAAAATAGAAAGTGCAAGCTTTGCAGCCCTACTTGCAGCTTGGCGGCCCGCAGAATCTCCATCAAAACAAAAGATAGGCTCATCATGAAGCTTCCAGGCTTGCTTAATTTGCGTTTCACTAACCGCAGTCCCCAGTGGCGCAACCACTGCATTAAAACCGTGACTATCAAGGGCAATAACATCCATATAGCCTTCTGCTATAATGAGCTCACCGCAATCACGGGCGTGTTTTCTAGCGCGATGAAAATTAAAAAGCATCTCACCTTTGCTAAAAAGCGTGCTTTCACTAGAGTTAATGTATTTTCCTGGTGTACTTGCACCTTCAAAACTAGGCAAAACGCGCCCACCAAACGCTACAACTTTGCCTGCATGAGAATGGATTGGTATCATCACGCGGTTTCTAAAAAAGGGGTATAGTCCTGTCCCTCGATCCGATTGCTTAAATAAACCGGTTGATATAAGAGCTTTTTCATCTGCTTCTTGTTCAATAAGCTTTGTTTGCAATGGCGCTTGATTGGCAGGTGCAAAACCTAGCTCAAACTTATGGATGATTTGGTCACTAATACCTCTTGCATGCAAAAAATCTATTCCAGCTTTGCCGCCATCGCCATGCAAATACATGCCATAATATTGTGAAGCTAGTGCCATCAATTGCAATTGACTTGCTCTAGGAGGCTCATTGCTAGCTTTATCGTATTTTGAAGCCACTGGCAGCTCAACACCAGCACGCTCTGCAAGCATTGTAACGGATTCTACAAAGCTAAGATTTTGTGTTTCACAAACAAATTTAATAACATCGCCATGCGCTGAGCAGCCAAAACAATGATAAAATCCCTCAGACTCAACCACATGAAAAGATGCTGACTTTTCATGATGAAATGGACAACATCCCCAATAATCATCGCGCTTTTTAGGCGTCAATTTTACACGCTCGCCAACAATCTCTACGATCGACAAGCGACTAGTCAATCCATCAAGAAAGTTTTTTGAAAATCTCATGTCAACAACATCGTATCATAAGGGTGTTCATCATGTTTTAATTGGTATCGTTTATATACCATACTCTAAACAACAACGATAATATAGCCTTGCGATATTTAAATAAAATGCGCAAAAATCCTCTATTGCAAAACTAGTTGAGCTTTATTGACTAACCCACTAAAACCTAACCCTAGTGAGCATAAACTTAAAATCTAGTCAAAACTATAACAATCGTTGCTTAACTAACTTGCCAACTGTCGACATATCCATTGCAGACGCATGCTTGCTTTTAAGATACTCCATCACTGCACCCATATCTTTTACACCACTAGCGCCTATATGCTCTATCGCTTGATTGATTGCGTTTTGCAATTGATCATCTGTCATTTTTTGGGGTAAAAAGGCTTCAATCACAGCAACTTCAAACACTTCTTTTTCTATCAAATCAGGCCGATCGCCTTTTTGGTATGCCGCTATAGAATCACGGCGCTGCTTTACCATTTTTGTAAGCAAAACCTCCACCGCTTGGTCACTACTGGCAAAGTCTGGATCAGCACTGTTTCTTGAATTAATTTCAAGCGCTTTCATTTCAGACATAATCAACCTTAGCGTGGCAGTTTTTTCTTTCTCATGGGCGCGCATTGCGTCTTTCATAGCATCTGCAATAGTATTTTTAAGCACAAAAACCTTCCAAGTCTATTAAATACATTCAACCATTAATATTGTACAAACAAGCCAATAACTTGTAGCAACAATTTATGTGGCTATCATTTATATGTTATAGTACCCTACAACATACATTTTACATTTACACTATATCTGTTGTAAAATAATATAAATTATCATGCTATATATTCTATAATCTTTAATATAGAGATAAAATATACTAAGTAAAATTATTTTTAAAAGCCCTAAAGGGATAAATCATACAACATTAAAAAAACCAACAACATTCTTTAGGATCGTTTATGGCTATTTTGTCTGCTTCGCTTAACACACAACCTGAAAACGCTACAGCTTTGCTGATGCTCGATGATGGACAAATTATCTGGGGGTATGGCCTAGGTAGCAACAGCTGCGCTATTGGTGAGCTTTGCTTTAATACTGCAATCACTGGCTATCAAGAAATTATGAGTGATCCCTCTTATGCACAACAGATCATTAACTTTACTTTTCCACATATTGGCAACACCGGCACCAACGACGAGGATGAAGAGGCCAACATACCTTATGCAAAAGGCATGATCATTGCCAACCAAGCTAGCGAGCCTTCAAACTATCGCTCAACAGCAAGTCTTGATCGCTGGCTCAAACGCCACTCCATCCCTGCAATTGCTGGTGTTGACACACGCTTACTAACACAAACAATTCGCAACAATGGTGCACCAAATGGAGCTCTATGTGTGTCTATGGACAAAAAATTTGACCTCGACAAAATTAAATATAACCTGAAAAACTGGCCGGGCATTATCAATGCCGATTTAGCAAGCATCGTTTCATGCAAACAACCTTATGATTTTAATGAACAAACATGGCAATGGAATGTTGGCTTTCCAATACGCACACAGCCTAAATTTAAAGTCGTAGCAATTGACTACGGCATTAAGCGCAATATACTGCGCTTACTCAATGATGAAGGTTGCGATATCACCGTTGTTCCAGCTGATGAGCCAGCTGAGGCTATTTTAGCACGCAAGCCTGATGGAATTTTCTTATCAAACGGCCCAGGCGACCCTGCAGCAACTGGTGCATTTGCAATACCAATCATACAAAAACTATTCAAGAGCAATATCCCAATGTTTGGTATTTGCTTAGGCCAACAATTGATGGCACTTGCCTTGGGTGCTAAAACAAAAAAAATGCATCTTGGCCATCATGGCGCCAACCATCCTGTATTTGATTACACAACCCAAAAGGTAGAGATCACAAGCCAAAACCATGGATTCATTATCGATGAAAGCACATTGCCTGATCATATTGAAATAACCCACCGCTCTTTATTTGATCAAACAGTTGCAGGGTTTGCAGTTAAAGATAAACCCATATTTTGCGTACAATATCATCCAGAAGCATCCCCCGGCCCGCAAGAAAGTAAATACTTATTCCAACGCTTCAGCAATTTGATGTCCTCTTACCATTCATAAGGGCAAAGCATTGCAATAGATATATTGTTTTATTGTTTCAACAGCGTTGCGATGATAGCCTTTTGAAATATTACATCACCAATTGCAACCAACAACATGAACGCAGAACCGCCAAAATATAATATTATAGCAGATAAGGATCCATCCTGCACTCGGCTTACTTTGCTCAATGGACGTGTAAAGCTTTTACAACCTAGCATAGGCTATCGCGTCGGGATTGATCCTGTTTTTTTGGCTGCCAGCGTACCTCACACATGCCGCAAACTTCTTGATGTAGGTTCAGGCATTGGCAGTGCTAGTTTTTGTGCGCTTTCTCGAATACCTAACTGCCAAACAACCAACATTGAAATTGTACCTGAGTTAAATAACATTGCAAAAACAAACGCTAAAAGCAACCAATGGACAGACCGTACAACCTTTATTGATGGCGATATATTACAACCTATTAACTGCTTAAAAGACCAGCGCTTTGACTGCATCATTTCCAACCCACCTTTTTTTGATAGTGCCCAAAGCAATCCCAGCACAAATAAACTAAAAGCAAATGCACGCCATTTACCCCCTGACATGCTACAAAAGTGGCTTAATGCATGCTTAAAACTTGCATCAACACATACAATGCTAGTATTTATCATGAGACCAGCTATGCTTGAAACTGCATTACAATGTTTAAATCATAAAGCAGGCGCGATTGAAATAATGCCTTTGTGGCCGCGTGTCGGGCGTAGCGCACAACTTATTATAGTGCGCGCAATCAAAGGGCGCAAAACACCATTACAACTTATGCATGGTTTAGTATTACACAATGGACTACATCATGATGACCAACAAGCCAAATCACAAAAATATTCTACCCAAGCAGAAAATATTTTACGCAATATGCACCCGCTTTTTGCTTAAAATACTTTGCTGATTGTAGTCTAATGTTGAATAATATGGCCCAACCTCATACAATAGAGCAAATTTCTCTAAGTGATCAAGCTTTAAAAAGATAAGGTAAAATAGTGAAAATATTTATTCCAGGAGCAAGCGGCAGAATGGGTCGATTGCTGATTGCAGAAATTGCCAACAATACTGATTGCGAATTGGTAGGCGCAACAGTGCGCGCAGGCTCTATTTTTGAAAACCAGCATGTTAAAGAAATGACTGGTATTAAAGAGCTAAATGTTATCTTAACATCTGACCCACATCAAGGCATTGCAGCATGCGATGTAGTCATTGACTTTTCTGTTGCAGAATTAGTAACACAACACGCCATGCTAGCAGCCCAAGCTGGCGCTTCCTATTTGTGCGCAGTAACAGGACTTAACGATGAAATTTTTAAAACTTTTGAAGGCGCTGCACGTCATGTTAGCGTACTTTACAGCGCTAATACAAGCTTTGGTATATTGCTATTGAGCAATTTGGTAGCTCAAACATCAAGTCAACTCGACCTTGGATGGGACATTGAAATTGTTGAAATGCACCATAATCAAAAACGCGATGCACCATCTGGTACAGCGCTAAAATTGGGCCAAGCTGCTAGTGAAGGTCGCAAACAAACCCAACAAAGCACATACTTACCTCCTCACCACGGTGACACAGGCCCAAGGCGTAGCGGCGGCATTGGTTATGCTGCAGTTCGAGCAGGCGATATTGTTGGAGAGCATAGCGTCATTTTTGCAAACGCAGGTGAGCGCATTGAACTGACACACCGCGCTACCAATCGAAGCATTTTTGCCAAAGGTGCCTTGTTAGCAGCACGTTGGCTAGTACAGCAAAAAAAAGGAATATACTCAATGGAAGATATCATACGATAGTTTACTCAAATATTATAAAACCTGATGAATATCTTAAATAAAATGGAATTTTGAAAGGATCAACTTAAAAAATGACCCAACGGAACATGACATAGACTAGGGAGGAGAAGTCTGAAACATACGTTCCGCTGGGTGCAAAATACGCGTATAAGGTGTCAATAATCGACTTTCTTATACCTGCTGATATTTCTATAGTATAAAATAACTTATAATATAATTGCTTTAATTTAATAGCAGATATGCAAAAAACTCATACCTTGATGACATCTAACCATGGCAAACATCACAACTAATAGCGATGGAAAAGACAAACGCGCTAAAAAAATGCTGCAGCTTGGCTCAGTTATATTTACTGGTCTTGAGCGTGACTTTCGTAAAAAAAATTAAACTAATCAATAAATTAAACCTATATTGGCAAGATATTGTAGGCCCTGAATATGTCGATTGCAGTTATCCATACAAAGCAACACCAATTGCTCGAAACAGTACGCACAAAAACAGCGGTATTCTTATTGTCCATGTCGCGCGTGAGTTTAAAACCTATATGGAATACCAACGCGATACCATATTAATCAATATCAATACATATATGGGATTTAAAGCATTTCATACCATCCGTTTTATGGGCAAGCATTTCCAAGAAACACCACTAAGTGTCCCAGCAAATCATCATTATTTTGCAAAACCTAAATTTGGCAAAAACGCAAGAGTGAGCGATGCCCCACAATATTCTAAAAAATCGATGACCAAACAACAAAATGATGACGATCCTCTTGCTTGCGCGTTAAAACAATACGAAGATTTTATTAAATTAAACCCGAACGCAAGTTAGCAAATTAGCAAATTAAATGACAACAGATACAATAATCATGGCACACAGTAGGTCTGTGATTAAAATACCATATACCCTTACTTCTGCCAAACGCTATCCCTCAACGACTTTGTGGTATTTCTACTGTTGGATATATAAAATGATCCCCATGCCATTGTTGTGCATCAAAAGCAGCAAATAATTTTCTGATGACCATTAGGTTTTGCGCCATGGACAAAGTTAAAGAATTTTGCTTACCATGATAAAGCACCCTACTCATTACGTCACTTAGTGCTTGCAATTGATCTTCCTCTTGCATAGCAAGCCTACAAGCTGTAAGTCTGCCAAAAAAAGACTGCGACAATTTTTGTACCTTCTTACCAATCGTAACATCTGAGGCACCTTGCCTCCTAAGCGCATCTTCAAGATCATCGACAGCGCGCTCTAGCACTAAGCGTTGCAACGATTTAGCCGATAAATCATATCCAAAAACATGCTTCGATTGTTCAATCGCTTCTAGCAAAAAAAACAAATGAAAAGCTAAAACATCAAGGCGTGTGTCAAAATTATCATCAAGTTGAAAATACTCATAAAAGTCTGGGTTTGTTGCGCTGTGCAATGTGCTTTGATAGAGTTTCAAAGTATACGACTTAATTTCTGATCGTAGATGAATTTTAGTAATAATATTTTTAAATATCATGTCAAACCAATAACTGCTTTGTTTAATATTGAGCATAAAATATACGAAGTATAAACCAATACTTGCAATCTTATCCAAGCTTGCCTATATATTCAAATATCTTAAGTTATATGTTCATTTAAAGCTGTAAGATACTAAATGCAAGATATTCAAATTAAAGACTCTGGAGAATAAACAATGGCACGCATCACAGTTGAAGACTGTATCCAAAACATTCCTAATAGATTTGATCTTGTATTACTTGCAGCTCAGCGTAGCCGTGATATTACAAATGGTGCAGAGATTCGCCTTGACGATGCAAACGTAAAAAAAGACAAAAATTCTGTCATTGCATTGCGCGAGATTGCTGAAGATCTCCTCGATCAAGATTCTTTAAGAGAAGCAATTGTCCAACGCATGCAACGTGTCCATCGTCGTGAAGAGCCCGATGAGGATGAATTGCTTACGATGTTACAAAAACGCGCACGCGGCACAGAAGAAACAGCAGAAACTGCTATTGTTGAAGAACCCGTAGTAAACCCTGTGCAGAATGTGCTTAAAAGCGGACGCAGTTTAAAGCGTGATAACGAAGATCCAGCCGACGCATTATTTGCAAAATATGCCAGCCAATTTGAAAATGTTGAGTTGGACGAAAACACTGGTTAAATAAAACCTAATTCAATTAAGCCCAATTAAATTAGCCAAACAATTCATCACACAATCTAGCTTATTGTTTGGATACAGTCGTTTCACGTCAATATGATTTTGTAAAATGATGATAGACTATATGATATGTAAGTCTTATCTTTATCTAGTCTTAATTTTCATGTATTTGCTAAAACAACATACACTCCATTTGAAATCATCAAACATTTAAGCGATATGCATTATTTATTATCATATGAGCGTTTATGTTTTATTAATTGTTGCTTCTTTGTGTGTATTTTCTTTTTGTGTGATTTCTTTGCAAGCGCATGTACTAGATAAAACAGGATCATAACCTGACCCTCCCCATGGATTACAGCGGACTATCCTCCCATATTGCAAGCTTACTTCCTTTCAACAAACCATAGTGCATTAAAGCCTGCTTTGCATATTCAGAGCATGTAGGTTGGAAGCGGCAATGATAACCAACAAATGCTGAAAAAACTATATTGATAGCATCGAATGAACATTAAAATGCAAGCAGTTACGCCTTGATTAAAAATCATTATTTTTTTTTTGATAAATAAACCTATGTCAGCAAACATCACAATATGCCAATATCATCAAATATCGTTTAAGGTTTAATCAAAGCTTTAACTCTACCTTGCCCGAGTTTTCCTTGAAGAGTTGCTCTGCCTGTTTTCATGTTGACATCGGCACACTCTCCAGTGGCAATATTGGTGCCTTTAATAATGCTTACATTTCCACACACACGCGCAGAATCTGTTATAGGATGATAAACTCCTTTATCTCCTTGAATGATCTCCTCAATCGTTGATATATGCACATTGCCAATAGCATCTATCCTTTTAATTGTATGCTCACTGCTTTCTTGTGGATCAAAAATAGCAACCAATATATCGCTACTTAAGCGATTTTGCTCATAGATAATCAAAGCACTACCGCGTGCAACCGCTTGATTGTTAGTGCGCCAATATTCTAATGATTTTTCTGCTGTAATATTTGCATTTGGCAACAACATCCGAATCCCTTGGCCTGTTAATTGAGCAACATCTTGATCAGCATAGTATAGCCCTTGAGAGCCGTATGCTGTCATTTGTTGATTGACCACCTTAACGCGCTCAAATGCATCAATGCGAGTAATTTCTTGACCAGATGCTGTATCTTTAACAACTGCACTTGATGTGAGGTCTGTCTTATCTTTATAGCGTACTTCAACCCTCTCAGCGTAAATTTCCATTGCATCACGACGCAACACTACATTGCCACGTGCTACATAAAGATTTTCTTTACGAACCCAGTCAATCCCATGATCTGCTTCAATTTCTATTGAGGTTTCTTGCTGCTCTTGGGCAAAAAGAGATTGTGATGTCACAAGTTGAACACACAAGCCTAGCACAGCCAAAGTCAACGAGGCTACACAGCATATTGCGCGCTTATAATAGCAAAAAGTCAAACGATTTATACCTTATTCATTAGTTTTCTGGTAAATAAATAATAAGCGATGATTTCCCTTGAAGCTTAATTTTGCTCCTGTTTTATTTCTAATGTTTGCCCTTGTAATTGCCCTAATGGTCCAAAACCATCAATTGCACTAGGCGTTGTCAATGTTTTAGACGACAAGTCAATATGCATCTCATCGCTATGAAGTTACATATCCACTATCTTGAAATAATACAACTTCACCGCTCAACTTTAAAATGTTTGCTATTGCGGTCTATAATACCATGTTGTGCGCGTACATAACTCCAACTTCCGTCTTGATTTTCAAACTCAGCACTTGGTTTTGTTAGTATTGCATAATTTTCATTATCAAAACTATGTGATGCTTTTTCAGCATTTATAGCAAAAAGGCGTCCTTCTTCTTGGCTTCTATACAAAGCATCTTTAATAATAAGTCTTCCTTGCTCTATCTTAACTTCTCCAGAAAAGTCATTATTTGCTACCGGTCGAAAGTTTTTATACAGAATATCTATGCCAGCCCACGCAATTATACACAATATCCCAGCAACTGCCAGCAACTTGAACACACGTGCCTTTCTAGTTTGAAAACGAACAAATTGAAAGGGTGTGTTCTTACCATCAAGAGCATTCTCTAATGTTTTGTCATGTTCAGTATATTGTTGCACTGCTACAATCTTTTAACATGTTAAATTTTAAGAAACGAATATTGATAAAACATCTTTAATAATAATTGATACCTCAATATTGATATCATTCTTATTACATCAATCCTGCGCGCAACAAATCATGCACATGAATAATACCAATGGGCACATTCTTGTCAACAACAAAGGCCGCATTTACTCTTCTTTCATTCATATCGCGTAATGCCTTAACTCCAAGCATATCTTTTGATACAACATAAGGATTAGCCGTCATTACATCAAAGCTTTTCTTTGTCATAAATTTATTATTCATTGATCTACGCAAATCACCATCCGTAATCATTCCTACAAATTTACCAGCATCATCAATCAAGCCTATACAACCAAAACGCTTAGACATCATGGCAAGTATAATATCTCTCATTGGTAGATTTCCAGACACAAGCGGCATTTCATCGCCTGCATGCATTAAATCTGCAACACGCAATAATTGAGCACCAATGCTACCGCCAGGATGCAGTAAGCCAAAATCTTCAACCGTAAATCCCTTCATCTCTAACAATGCTACTGCCAAAGCATCGCCTAAAGATAAAGACGCAGTTGTAGAACTGGTGGGTACTTGGCTAATAGGTCCTGCCTCAAGCAATTTAGGGAGCAACAAAACAATGTCAGCATTTTTTCCTATGATAGAATGCTGATTTGCAGTCAAAGCTATCAATTTAATTCCAAAACGTTTCAGGTACCCTACAACATCAACAAATTCTGGAGAGTTGCCAGAGTTTGATATCCCTAATACTATATCCTTAGAGGTAATCATCCCTAAGTCACCATGACTTGCTTCTGAAAGATGGACAAATGATGCAGGCGCTCCCGTTGAAGCAAATGTTGCAGCTATTTTATTACCTATATGCCCGCTTTTTCCTATTCCAGTTACAATAATACGCCCTTCACATTGAAACAGCAATTGCACTGCTTGAGCAAAAGAATCGTCTAAATTATCTGCAATATTAAGCAGTGCACGCCCTGCACGCTTAAGCGACTCTTGGCCACTTGCAATAATCTTAGATGCATTGAATAGCAAAGCATCATCCATGTGAAAAAATATCCATATCTTTCCAACCATTCAAATCCATCTGTACTCTAGTTACTAGAAAATCCAGACATGGTTGTAGCATATCAAATCGGTTTTCACGCTTAAGCTTTGCATCAAGCTCTTTGCGTATTTCATGCAAATACAAAACATCACTAGCGGCATACTCCAACTGCTCTTGTGTTAGCTCGCCAGCTCCCCAATCCGATGTTTGTTGTTGTTTTAACAAATCTATACCAAGCAACTCTTTTGCCAGATCACTAAGGCCATGACGTCCACCATAGGTCCGAGCAAGCTTTGATGCAATCTTTGTACAATATACAGGCGTTGCCCAAACGTCTAAATAATGCGCTAAAATTGCTAAATCAAACCTAGCATAGTGCATTATTTTTAAACGATCCTTAGAGCCGAGCTGCTTAATTAACCGTACTGGCTTTGGTCCATCTTTGCGTATTTTAACCAAATGCGCATCTCCATGACCATTACTAATTTGTACAAGACACAATCGATCTCGATTAATTTGCAACCCCATTGCTTCCGTATCCACAGCAATAACAGAACCTAATTCAAGTTCCTTGGGTAAATCATCATGATGTAGATTAATATTCATTAAAAATCTTGGCGCATATTGGTTCAGCTTTTATCTTCTAGATGATACTTAATGCACGCAAACCCAACAACTTAATTGTATCATTGTATCATGACTGCTTAAATTATTATTATTCAACCAAATTGATATAGCTAATAACATTATATAGCTATATCAAGCAATCATGTCCCTTCAATCATATATAGTATGCGTTCAACTGGTAGCGTTTTCCTGTTCGCTTGCTTTGTTTGCAACATTTTCTTGTTGATCAGTTGTGTTTTCGTTCTGACCCATCATCTCAGCTTTTTCTGCTTCTTGATGAGTTTCTACAACTTTTTTAATTTGCTCGCGCCTATTTTCACTTTGTTGCTCTTGCACTTTCTGCGCATCGCTCAATAAGGCTGGGAGCCCTTTATTAACACGTTCTTGCTGTTGCATAGCTTCTTCTTTAGAGCGTGCAATATTGACAGAAACCAACGTGACAACTTCAGGATGCAATCGAATCCCAAGTGAATATATGCCCAAGGTTTTAATAGCCTTATCCATAATAACTTGTTGTTTAACAATATTAAAACCATCTTCAAGTACTGATGCAACAATATCACGAGTTGTAACAGAGCCATAAAGCTGACCAGTTTCAGAAGCAGCACGTAACAAAATAACTTTTATGCCTTCCATCTTTTTGGCAATAGCTTCAGCCTCTTGGCGTAACTCAATATTTTGTGCTTCTATTTCATGTTTGCGCTGTTTAAAATCAGCAACATTCGCTGATGTTGCTCTAGCGGCCTTTTTTGTTGGCAACAAATAATTTCGGGCAAAGCCTGCCTTTACCTTCACTATATCTCCTATTTGGCCAAGCTTTTCAACACGCTCTAATAAAATAATATCCATGTCATTAAGCTCCTATCGAATAGAATAAGGCAGAAGTGCCAAAAACCGCGCACGCTTAATTGCTACCGTCAGACGGCGTTGTTTCGATGCCACAACTGACGTAATACGCCGAGGCATAATCTTACCGCGTTCTGAAATAAAGCGCTGTAATAAATTGACATCCTTATAATCAATGACAGGTGCTTGAGAGCCCGAAAATGGACAATATCTTCTGCGTTGTGTTTGTGCGCGCTGGGGCGATGTTGATGATGTTCTTGACATAATTTGATCTCCGAGTATTAAAAATATCTAATAGGGTTTAAAATACGATTGAAAGGCAGTTTTTAAGGTATGCGCTTTAACTTCAATCCTCTGCTTTATCAGATGCATTATTTGGATTATCACTATCTTGGTCAGCTTGCGCTTCAAGCTTTGAAGTAGAAACACCTTCTGTATCGTCTTGATAATCTTTATCCTGATAACGTTTAGGCTTAATTTCTTGCCTGCGCATCATCACAGATGGTTCACTAGGAAGGTCTGATGTTGCTACTGTCATAAATCTTAATACGCTGTCTGATAATCTGAATCGTCGTTCAATTTCATCTACTATTGCACCATTGCCTGTAAAATTTAGCAATACATAATGGCCTTTTGCATTTTTTTTGATACGATATGCAAGGCTTTTCAAGCCCCAATATTCACGCCTTGCAATTTTACAATCCATGCTGGTTAAATACTCAACCGTTTGATCAACTGCTTCCGATACTTGATTGGCTGATAGATCTTGTCTAAAAATAATAGTAGTTTCATAATTTGCCATGTAATACTCCTTATGGTTTTAACAAATTGCATCTGCTTACTTTGCCAAATTATATTGAACACACATGTTACAAAATATAATAATTTAGCAATCATATCTCAATGCTTAAATAAGCCGACATGCACACACTAAAACGACCCATAAAGGATCATTATACATTTTGCATTCAGCAAGGAGTGTTGTCAGATAGTGATGACTATGATACCAAATGAATACAATATTCAACTGTTAACCAATAGATATATCCAACAAAACTACGCACTTATAACCTTATCAAGAAAAAATCTCCAGTCTTAATTATCAAGCTATATAAAATAATGGGCTTTTATCAATTGAATACTAAAGATTTAAGACTACGAGATTTTTGAAACATCAAAATTTAAACACGCAAGCAACTTCAATATATCAAGCAACTCCGATATCAAAATATTGATGGATTTATAAACAATCACAGCATTATTTCTATTATTTTGCCAGCAGATGTAATTAATTTAAAACACCTTCCAAATACTAATTTTTAAAGTTGGATATATCGACGCTTAGGTAGATAAAGTAATTTTTTAAAAAAAATGCTTTACTGTTTGCAAAAAAAGAATAATTTATTGCATCATGCGTTATTTTTGTTTTTATTTTATATTTAGTTATGATATAAAATAAAGTGTCAAAGTTAACGTAAATTGATATCTAAAAATACTAATCATAGTTTTATACTATTTACAACAAGCTTATAACTTACATTCACTAGACATGAAAGTTAGTTTGCAAGTTATCAATGAATATCTTGAACGATTGTATAATATTAGGTATGATGGATAAAGTTTACATTTGTGCGTTTAAAATTTTGTTTGCTTAAAAATTGTTTGTTGATAAACAATTTTTTATTGAACAAAATTTTAGCAAAGCAAAGAACGTTAAACTAAAGAATGTATAATTTTTAGGCTTCTAATTAAATAATTAAAGCTTAGTGTATTGAATGCCATGTTATGACTAAAGCTATATTTTCTATCAAAGTTACAGGCTATTTATTTTTAGCAGCGTTAGTCTTGATGATATTGTCATTCAATGATAGTCATTATGCCCACGCACAAACAGTGCCACTTGTGGCACCCACACAAAATAATCAAACTACCCTTCCAGATATAATCCAACCAGACACTCCAAAGGTTGATGAAGTTATTGATTTGAATGCTCCAATTATTGAATCTATCACTATTGAAGGTGCTGAGCGGATAGACCCAGCCACTGTGCTTAATTATTTTGGTCTTGAAGCAGGCGAACTTTATTCTCGTTCAAAAGTAAATAAAGCCGTACAAGATTTATTTTCTACTGGTTTATTTTCTGATATCCAAACAAATTTTGATGATCAGAACAAGCTTAACGTTGAGATTGTAGAAAATCCTGTTATTAACCGTATTGCATTTGAAGGCAATGAAGCAATTGATGATGATATTTTAGAATCAGAAATTAATTTAAGACCACGGCGCGTTTTCACACGCCCAGATGTACAAGCAGCAATCAAACGAATTCTTGAGCTTTACAGACGCAAAGGACGTTATAGCGCCAAAGTAATACCAAAAACCATTAAAAAAGAGCAAAACCGTATTGATTTAGTTTTTGAGATTAGCGACGGTCCAGTGACAACAATTGATAGCATCAACTTTATCAATAATGGATTTTTCTCCGATGATGATCTTAAAGATACCATTAGCTCAAAAGAAGATCGCTGGTATCGATTTTTAACCGACACTGATCGCTATGACCCTGACCGGTTAAGTTTTGACAAGCAATTATTGCGTAAGCATTATCTACAAAACGGCTTTATCGATTTTCGTGTTGTATCAGCTGTTGCAGAACTGAAAGAAGACCTTTCTGGTTTTTCTCTTACTTTTACACTTGCTGAAGGCGAGCGCTACACATTTGGACAAATCAATGTCAAATCACATATCCCTGAAATTGACTCACAAGCAATGTTAGATGTTGTGGTTACTGAAGAAGGAGAATGGTATGACATTGATAGCATTGATGACAGCTCTCTTAACATCATCCAAGAAACTGGAAACCTTGGATATGCCTTTATTGATGTTGATCCACAAATAGAACGCAATGATGAACAAAAAATAGCCGATGTTGACTTTATTATCAAAGAAGGACAACAATCTTATATTGAGCGTATCGACGTTGTAGGTAATGTTCGCACTGTTGATGACGTTATTCGCCGCGAAATTCAATTAGCTGAAGGTGATGCTTTTAATGCTGATATTTTGCGCAAATCTCGTGAAAACATACAAAATCTTGGATTTTTCTCAAAAGTTGAAATGAACTCGACACAAGGGTCTACAGATGATCGTACTAGCCTAGAAGTTGACGTAGAAGAGCAATCTACTGGTGCTTTATCGTTAGGTGTAGGTGTTTCATCATCGGATGGCCCGCTTGGGCGCGTTTCATTAAGTGAAAGCAACTTATTTGGAGAAGCAAAACATTTAGGAGTAGCAGCAAGCATTTCTAAAAATCGACAAGAATATGATCTTAGTTATACACAACCATGGATTGCAGACCGTCCTATAGATGGAGGGTTTGATCTTTTCCATATAACAAGGGATTTACAATCAAGTTCATCCTTTGATCAAAAAGATACTGGTGTTACCCTGCGCGCTGACTATAAAGTTGCACAATATTTAAGCCAGCAAATACGCTACACATACCAAAATACTCACATTACAAATGTTAAAACAACAGCGTCCTCTGCTATTCAAGCTGCAGCTGGTTCTAACGATTCTTCATCCGTTGCACAAACATTACTTTATGACCGACGCAATAGCATATCAGATCCAACCGATGGATATTATTCATCCTTAACAAGCGATCTTGTAGGCTTGGGTGGCGATACAAGAGTGATCCGTGGTATCGTTAAAGGCGCCTATTACTATACTTTTTTGGATGATTACAATGTGGTCGCAGGTTCTGAGTTAGGCCATGTTCTTCGTTGGAATAACAAAGTCATCCCTGTCAATGAAAGATTCTTTTTAGGCGGTGCTAATTTGCGCGGCTTTAAAGATAATGGAATTGGACCACGTGATACGCTAACAAGAGACGCTTTAGGAGCTGGTAGCATCTTTACCACATCTGCTGAGATTAGGTTTCCAACAGGCCTTCCAGAAGAGTTTGGTATAACCGGTGCATTTTTTACCGATGCAGGTACATTGTTTCATCCTGAAAACACATCAACGCAATTCATAAAAACCAAAGCATCTCTACGTGTGGCAAGTGGCATAGGCATTGGATGGAAGACCCCTATTGGACCACTACGATTTGACTTTGCAAAGCCGCTGCAAAAAGAATCGTATGATCGAGCACAATTTTTCCGTTTTTCATTTGCAACGCGTTTTTAATCACGCATCAACATATGGTAGATAAATAATGCTGAATTTTAATCCTGTTTTCTATACTATTCAGATAAAGTTTTTTTTAATAGCGATTCTTTCATTTGCATTAGTTTGTTCGATTAACAGCGCTTTTGCGCAATCAACTGCAGAGTTTTCATCTAATACTAGTACTAATGCTTCATCTGATACGAATAGTTCGATAAATCTATCTTTTGAACAACCCATTAGCATTGGGTTTATTGACATTGCTGAGGTCCAACGCCAATCGCTTGCATGGCAGAATGCGCGTGCTCAATTAGAGCTATTGCGTACAAAATATAAATCAGAAATTAGTGCTATTGAAGAACGATTAGAAAAAGATAGCAATGATTTAAAACTGAACAGATCCCTAATAGACGAAGAGCAATTTAAAGCCAAGCAAGAAGAGTTTCGCAAACAAGTGGAAGAGTTAAAAAATATGGCACACACTTTAAAGCAAAACCTTGATACAGTATTTACTCAAGTCCAGCAGCAATTACGCCGTGCTTTGATTTTAGTTATCGATGAACTGACTGAGCGTTACAACATTGATGCTGTTATTAATGTCTCAAAAAACAAGAGTAACCAAGTGATAATGTTTAATCCATCTTTCTCATTAGATGCAGTAGCCTTAAAGCGTTTAAATGAGACCACTCCGTCTATTGATTTTGCAAAGCTTGAACAAGCATTGCCATCATATAAAAATAAACTCTCAAATATTTTAAGATAGTTTAATATGCCTGATCCAAATTTTTTTAAAAATGCTGGACCATTTAGCGTTAGCGATATTGCAAAACATATCAACGCAAAAATTATCAACAATACAACACAAAGTAACGATGATATCTTATTGTATGATATGGCAGCTCTTTCTACAGCCAAACAAAATGAATTTAGCTGGTTTACAAATAATAAATATATCGACGAATATAAAAAATCAAAGGCAGGTGCTATCTTAATAAACACTACACAACTGAACGAATGTAGTGCCAATAAACATTGCAATGTTTTACTTGTCCATGATGCACCTTATAATGCCTTAGCTCATATTTCTCATCTTTATTATCCTCAAGAAACAAAAATAGGCAACATATCCGATAGCGCTATTATCGATAAAGATTGTCAAATTGATCAAACTGCACATATTAGCCATAACGTTGTTATTGGAAAACGTGTTATTATAGGAGCTGGTGTTGTTATTGGTGCCAATAGTGTTATTGCAGATGGAGTTCATATAAAAGAAGGAACTATCATTGGCTATAATTGCTCTATTGAATATGCATATATAGGAAAAAACTGCCAAATTCATTCTGGAGCCCGCATCGGCACTCGTGGTTTTGGTTTTGGAATAGAAACTAATACAACAATTGATGTCGTGCAAACTGGGCGCGTTATTATAGGCAACTTTTGTGAAATCGGATCCAACTCTACAATTGATCGAGGCATGGGACCTGACACCGTGCTAGGCAATCATGTACGCATTGATAATTTGGTTCAAATTGCCCACAACGTGACCATTGGTGATCTATGCGCCATTGCTAGTATGGTAGGGATTGCTGGCAGTACAAAAATCAGCGAACGTGTTTTGATAGGAGGACAGGCCGGAATTACTGGACATTTAACAATTGCAGCCGATACAAAAATTGCAGCTAAAAGCTTAGTTATACGCTCTATTAAAGAAACCTCAGCAACTTACATAGGTATGCCAGCCATTGCACATAGAAAATGGTGGCGCTCATATCATTGGTTGCAAAAACAATCAGCAAAATGAGCACCCAAAATAGCATTTCACGTTTCTTATCAATATTGCATTGCAAAAAATACAAACTAATAGATTTGTTATACCAACAGCCTCTAATATGACAATTTCCTAGAACCAACTATCTCTTCTTCTAAAGCTTCGCATTAAATAAACCTTTGATTCTTCTTTTAGAAGCTTTAAATATATCTTATTCAAATATAACAAACATAATACCAAATCTAGTGCTATCGTTAGATGATTGAAAAGGCAGCAAATGACAAATAATACTTACATGCGCAGTGCTACTTTGATGCTAATATTTGGTTTTTTTGCTATTGCCATAGCATTTGGCGTGCGCTCTTCTTTTGGATTATTTGTTGTTTCTCTGCACGATAATGTAGGATTTTCTATTTTCCTACTCTCAATTGTCTTTGCCATACAGAACTTGCTTTGGGGTATTGCGCAACCATTGGCTGGTGCGTGGGCTGATACACGCGGTGCCAAGCCCGTGATTATCACGGGTGGAGTTGTATATGCTCTAGGTATTATATTAATGGCCACAAGTAATAATATCTGGCTCTTCACACTTGGTGGTGGTGTCATGGTTGGCTTTGCAATTGCCGCAATAGGATTTCCTGTTATAAGCGGAGCAATTGGGCGCATTGTACCAGCAGAAAAACGTAGCTTGTTTTTTGGAATAAGCACTTCTGGCGGTTCATTTGGGCAGGCAATTTTTGCCCCTGGCACGCAAACAATTATTGCACAGCTTGGTTATGACAGCGCACTTTATATACTTGCTGGCATTTGTTTAATCACTAGCCTTTTGGGATTTGGTTTTATAAAGACAAACCACACCAAACGCTGGCTGATAAAACAAACAATAAACAAGCTGTGCCTCTCATACCACTGCGTAAAGTTGTCCATGATGCTATCTGCTATCGCGGGTACATACTTTTAACATTGGGCTTTTTTGTATGTGGATTTCAACTTGCATTTATGACAATTCATTTGCCGCCTTATATTGTATCACTAGGATTGGCAAGCTCAGTAGGATCAATGTCACTTTCGTTGATCGGTTTTAGCAATATTGTAGGCACAATCGTTTCTGGTTACATTGGAGGGATTTGGCGTCCTCGAATTCCACTTGCAAGTATCTATCTACTGCGCTCTATTGCCTTAGTAATATTTATCACTTTACCCGCCAGCGTATTATCTGTTGGTGTGTTTTCTATTGTCTTTGGTCTTTTATGGTTAAGCACCATCCCACTGACTATAGGCATTATCGCTCGCATTTACGGCACACAATTTATTGGCACTCTATATGGAATAGTATTCTTTAGCCATCAGCTTGGGTCATTTGCAGGTCTATTAATTGCAGGATGGTCTCTTGAAATCACCGGCAATTATACCCTGATCTGGTGGATAAGTATTGTGCTTGGGGTGCTGGCGTTCTTAGTGCATCTTCCTATTGATGACACTAAACGTGATTTGTCTATACAAAGCGCAAATGCATAACAAACATTACCCATATAAAGGGTATGGCTTCATTTCTAGATGTAAGTCTTTATCTTTATATGGATGTGCTCTTGCAACTTCTTCATTCAATTCAATGCCTAATCCTGGGCCATTTGGCACGAGAACATAGCCATCTTCCCATTGCATAGGAGTTTTTAGTATTTCTGCATGAAATTTATCCCATTTTCCAATACTTTCAAGTATTAAAAAATTAGAACATGTTGCGCTTAAATGTACATTCGCAGCTCCCTCAACTGGCCCGCAATATAAGTGCGGAGCAATTTGCGCATAATAAAACTCAGCCATACCTGCTATTTTTTTTGCTTCCAATAATCCTCCAACACGCCCAAGTGCCATTTGTAAGATAGATGCTGCCCCAGATTGTAGCACTCGACCAAACTCGTATTTTGTGGTTAAGCGCTCTCCTGTAGCAACAGGAATATTAGTGGCACGCGCTACAATAGCCATATTCTCTGGGTTATCTGGTGGAGTTGGCTCTTCAAACCATAACGGATCGTATGGTTCTAACTTTTTAGCAAGACGGATGGCGGCGGCTGGTGTTAACTGACCGTGCGTACCAAATAAAATATCAGCTTTAGTGCCTACCGCCTCGCGAATGCGTTTCACATAATGTTCACAACGCTCTAATGTCTCTAATGATAATTGACGTGGATCGAAAGCTGTATAAGGACCTACAGGATCAATCTTAATGGCAGAAAAACCCTCAGATACAAATTCTGCTGCACGTTCTCCAGCAAGATCTGGATCAAGAAATACATCTTTTGTATCACTTGGATGCTCATAGATATAAGAATAGCTGCGCAAGCGCTCATGGATACGCCCTCCTAGCAGTTCACTAACAGGTTTGTTGCATTCTTTGCCTATAATATCCCAGCATGCTATTTCCAACGCGCTCACAATGCCCATCATCGAAATATCAGGACGCTGTGTATATCCACTAGAATAAGCACGTCGCCATAAACTTTCTATTCTAAATGGATCATGTCCAATTAAAAAACGAGCCGCCACATCTTCAATCATTATTTTTACAGTGTCAGGATGAAAAGGTATTGAATACACCTCACCTATGCCACTTACGCCGTGATCTGTTAACAATTTAACAAAAATAAAATACTTTCCGCCATGATGAGGAGGTGGATTTGCTACAATAAAAACCTCTATATCTTTTATTTTCAATATATACTACCTTAAGATTTTTGAGTTTATTTCTTATTCTGCTAGAACATGGATAAAAGCTATGATATAAACTACCATTCTATAATCTAGTCTACTTTGCATGGCAATTAAATAATCAATCAATAGGATTGACATCTACTATTAGCAAAAGCCAATGCGATCCATTTCTATAAAACTTTATTAATTTGGTATTATTTTAATTTTCTTATAATCTAAATATCATGAAATTACGCCATACCATTCTATTATGGTTTTGTACAATTGTAATCATTATCATATTGCTGCCTAGCGCGCTTGATATAAAATGGCAAAATCTTATAACACGCAAAGAAGCAGGCTTTACACGCAACATAGCAGACACTACATCGCTACCATGGCGAGCAGTAGGCAAACTTCAAATGCCAGGCGCTATTTGTACAGGATCATTAATAGCAGACGATCAAGTTTTAACAGCAGCCCATTGCATTGTTGATGGTACAACCGGTCAAGCATTTTCTGCTGATCAAGTTTTTTTCATGCCGTCTTTTGATCATCCTCGTGTCCAAGCAGCTTCCATTCGATTTAATCCTTTTTGGCTAAAAGTTGCTCCTCATCAAAAACCGACACTTGATTGGGCATTAATAAAGCTAAAAAAACCAATCCAAAATTTAGGCTTAACATTGCATCTTCCAAGCAAACCATTTAAAAACAAAGAAAAAGTCATGCAAGCAGGATATGGCTTTAAGCATAATGAATTGCATATTGATAAAGCGTGTAACATCCATCAGATAGAACAATTAGATCATGCTACATTACTCCATCATAATTGCCTAATTGAGCCTGGCGACAGTGGTGGCCCTCTAGTAGTTGAAACCGAACATGGCTGGACAGTATCAGCTATCAATATCGCACTTGTCGGACAAGGAAAGAACCTGCTAAAAGGTCTTGCTCTTGCAGTGTATCCTTTAAAAGAAAATGGCATGCTTGTACCTTAACTTTATCGTAATATTTAAGCCATACTCAACAACTTTATAACAAACAATGGATGATATGATGAACCCTTATAAAATTGCGATCGCAGGATTAGGAACTGTCGGCAGCTCCTTAATCAAATTATTAGAAACAAACGCATCAACACTACAAAATCGCTTAGGGCGCAAGATTGAAATTAGCGCGATCAGTGCACAAAACCGTAATCGCGATCGTGGGTTTGATCTAAAAAAATATCAATGGTTTGATGACCCAATTGCAATGGCTCGATCACCAGAACACGATTTATTTGTTGAGCTCATTGGAGGCACTCAAGACCCCTCTCTTGGATGTTGGCAAGCTTGTGTTGAAACCAACAGACCATTAGTAACTGCTAATAAAGCATTATTAGCCTCAGCTTCCAATGATCTTCTTGAAGCTTTTGAAGCACGTGACCTTTCGATTGGATACGAAGCCGCCGTTGCGGCTTCTGTTCCAATTATCAAAACAATCAAAGAGAGCTCTATTGGAGATAATATCAATCAAATTTGTGCTATTTTAAACGGCACAAGCAATTTTATTTTAACTCGCATGTTTGAAACACAAGAGAGCTTCGAAACGATCTTAAAAGAGGCGCAAAATAAAGGGTATGCAGAAGTTGATCCTAGTTTTGACATTGATGGCACTGATGCTGCACACAAATTAGCAATTTTAAGTACGTTAGCCTTTGCTAGTAAAGTTAGCATTGAGGATATACATATTGAAGGTATCAATCACATTTCACCGATTGATTTAATGTTTGCTGATGATCTTGGCTTTGCTGTCAAATTATTAGCAATTGCAGAACGCAAAGAGCAAGGCGTTTTACATCGTGTCCATCCTGCTTTAATTAAGCAGTCACATCCTTTGTCACAAATTCATGGTGTTTTAAACGCAGTCGAAATTACTAGTGAACACGTCGGCATTAGCGTGCTTGAAGGCAATGGCGCTGGTGGAAATCCAACAGCTAATGCCGTATTCAGTGACATTGCATCTTTTGCACTCAATTGTTCCCCACCTCGTATTTATAGCGTTCCTGCCACTATGCTTACACATGGCAAAGCTTTAAGAATGCACACACGCTGCTCAAGTTTTTATCTTAGAATTAATGTGATTGATCAGCGCGGTGTTTTGGCCGAAATCTCTGCAATTCTAGCCAGCAATAATATCTCTATTGAAACCGTTATCCAAAAAGGACATTCGATTAATCAACCTGTTCACCTTATAATCGTTACACACGAAACAAACGAATCCGATATTATGCAGAGCATCAAATTAATTAATGAATTGGTATTTGTGTGTAAACCATGCCGTTTCATTCGCATTGAAACCGATTTTAAAACCTAAATTATTAAAGGCAATTGATCCATGTCCAATGAACTAGTACATTTGATTAGCCCAAAGCTCATTCTAGACATTTGTAATGTTAGTGAAAAAGCTGCTATTGCAGCAACCGCATTAATTGGTCGTAACAATGAAAAACAAGCCGATCAGTTAGCCGTTGATGCCATGCGTACTGCATTAAACCAACTTTCTATCAATGGAACCATCGTGATAGGTGAAGGCGAAAGAGACAAAGCACCTATGCTCTATATAGGCGAAAAAGTAGGCCTTGGCGGGACAGAAATTGATATTGCTCTCGACCCTCTCGAAGGCACTACATTAACAGCCCACTCTAAACCCAATGCATTAACAGTTTTGGCGATTGCATCAAAAGGAGGTTTTTTAAATGCTCCTGATTTGTATATGCAAAAACTTGCTGTTGGAGTTAATGCTCCACCTGGGGCCATTGATCTTGATTATTCTATATCAAAAAACATTACTGCTCTTGCGGATATATTAAATAAAAAAATTGAAAATATATGCGTTTGCATTCTTGAGCGCGAACGCCATCAAAATATCATCAAAGACGTCTTAGCAACTGGTGCACGCGTGCAGCTTATAGCAGATGGTGACGTAGCGGCAATCATTGCTACAACCATGCATGATTCTCCAATTGATATGTATATCGGTACTGGCGGTGCGCCTGAAGGCGTTTTAGCAGCAGCAGCGTTAGTATGTGCTGGCAAAGGTTTTATGCAAGCTCGTTTGTGTTTTGAAACCCAAGAGCAAATAAAACGAGCAAAGCAAATGGGCATTACAGATATTCATCAAAAATACACAAAAAGCGATCTTGCAAGTGGCGATATCATTTTTGCTGCAACAGGCGTAACCGATGGTATGCTAGTCCATGGCGTTCGACATCATAACGACAGTATTATTACCCAAACGCTTATCATGGAAAATATGAATAATAAAATATATCGTATTCAAAGCGAGCATTGATACAATTTATCTTGCAATATTAATACAAGCAAACAGTAATATAGCTTCTTTGAAAATATGATAGAAAATGCAAAACAAACGATACCCTCTGAGGATTATTCTGTGCGCAAGCGAAAATGGCAACTGCTTGAGCATAATCCACGTACGGCATTGGCTCTGACACAGCGTCACAACTTGCACCCTTTGGTAGCAAACATTCTTTCTATGCGAATCAAAACACTTGATGATGCTCAAGCGTTTCTACAACCAGCTTTGCGCCATGATTTGCCCGATCCATCATTGTTGCTTGATATGGATAAAGCCACTAATGCTGCTTATAAAGCCATATCTTCTAATACTGCCATTGCTGTTTGGGGAGATTATGACGTTGATGGCAGTGCTTCATCTGCATTACTGTTAAAATTATTCAAAGCGCTCAATATAACTGCTGAACTTTATATTCCCGATAGGTTAACAGAAGGATATGGACCAAATGTTAATGGATTAGAGTATCTGAAACGCTCTGGCAATGGTCTAGTGATTATGGTTGATTGCGGGGCAACTGCATATGAAGCTATCGAATATGCAAAAAAAATTGGCCTCCAAACAATCGTACTTGATCATCATATTGGCGAAGCCCTACCCCCTCCTGCAAACGCAATTGTCAACCCTAACCGACCAGATGACACATCCAATCTTAATATGTTATGCGGTGCTGGGGTAAGTTTTATGTTTGCTGTGGCCTTTGTACGAGAATTGCGTATTCGTGGTTACTTTGCAAACAAGCCTGAGCCAAATTTGATGGAGTATCTTGACTTAGTTGCATTGGGGACAATTTGTGATGTGATGCCTCTTAAAGGAATCAACCGCACCTTTGTTGCGCAAGGCCTTAAAGTAATGAAAGATAGACTGAATAACGGTCTAAACTTGCTTTGTGATTTAGCAAAGCTACAACGCATGCCTACAAGCTCTGATTTAGGCTTTGCTATTGGACCACGTATTAATGCAGGTGGGCGTATTGGAGAGTCAAATTTAGGTGCCAAATTACTTTCAGGATTATATAAAAACGAAGAAAACGCAATAGCCGTACAGCTTGAATCTCTTAACCAACAGCGCAAAGATATAGAAAAAGAGTGCCTTGTACAGGCTTTAGAAAAGGTCAAATCTGATGATCCATTCGTCGTGCTATCTGCATGCGAAGGTTGGCATCCTGGCATTATAGGAATAATAGCAAGCCGCTTGAAAGATCAATTCAATCGTGCTGCAATTGTCCTTACCATTGAAGGTGATATTGCAACTGGATCAGGTAGATCTATTCCTAATCTTGATTTAGGTACAGCTGTTACAGCAGCGCGCCAGCAAGGTATTTTGATTAGCGGTGGAGGTCATAAAATGGCGGCTGGTTTTAAACTTAGCACCAATAATATCGATTCATTTTTTACCTTTGTGGCAGCTTTTTTTTCAAAGCAATGCGATCATAAGCCTTTAGATTTTATAACACAAGTTGATGCATCGTTGCCTGTATCGGCGTTAAATCGTAATTTGTTAGAATCATTAATGACATTAGCGCCTTTTGGAGCAGGTAATCGCCAACCCTCTTTTATGATAAAATATGCACGCATTATCAAACCAAAAATTGTAGGAGAAAACCACATTTCATGCTTTATAAATACAATTGAAGACTCATCCTTTACTGTCAAGGCTATAGCATTTAAAGCAATTAATGGTACATTCAATGAGGCCTCTTGGGGCAATGTTTTGTTATCGCCTCCACAAACTGGTGTACATCTTTACGGGCATTTACAAGCTGATAACTGGATGGAACGCAATAATGTACAGTTTATTATTGAAGACATCGCTTTACCAAATGAAAACCAATATATATAGCAATGTTTATAACAACCTCAAATCATACAAGACTAAAGCATCTCCATGTTAAGTAATGTACAAGAACAGTTAAACATAACCTTACAAGCGCTTCGCGATGGCGATTACGAGCGCGCATACAAACTTATCAATAATCGACTTAGTCAAGAGCCAGAAGATTCTTCTGCCATTTTCTTATCAGGAGTTGCTCTTATTGGCATGAATTTGATAGAATCTGCAATCACACAATTTGAAAAAGCAGCTCCTTTTCAATCAAAAAACCCAATTTTATTTTTTAATTTGGGCAGTGCATTAAGACAGGTTAAAAGATACAACGATGCCATTATCAATTTAGAACGCGCTTATGCGCTACAGCCAGATGATAACAACATCGCACGCGCATTAGCCGATTGCTATGTTAAAGTAAAAAAATTTTCAACAAGCCAAGATTATTTATATTGATCTAACCAATCAAGAGCCTGCCAATATCAAATTGCAAAACGAGTTGAGTGAGTTAGAGAAAATGATTGCCAAGCAAGAACACTCCCTTGTTGAAAAGACGATCACATCACAAAAACAACCTACCATAACAACACAAACACCGAGTAAATATCAAAACCAATATCCAGCAAAAAATCATTCCAAAAACAACAAACCAAGCGCAACAAAAGCCTTAATTAATCAGGATTTGCACATTACTATTGACGACAACTGGAATGAAAATTTTATGAATTTTTCTATATTAGCACACCTTGCACATTTACCAAAAGCATCTGCACCTTTATCCATCACTTTGTATGCACCCCAAAATATAACCAAATCTTTTACAAAAGCATTAAAGCAATATGATATTATAACAGCACTGCCAAATGCTATCAAAAATGTACAATCACAGACAAAATCAATCTACTCGCTAAAACAGTTAGCTGATATGTTTGATAGCAACACTTTACCTAGTTTTCCTTTGTATCGCTTTTGTACGCCAAAAAAAACACTACAAAAAAATTTAACTGTAGCAATTGACGGCAACCACATTGATAGTGCATATCTTCCATCTTCGATGGTACAAAAACAGCTAGATATACCAAACTCAATTTTTTCAATTGAGCGCTTACCTGCAATACTCAAAACGCTTACTATGTGTGATTTAGTTATTGTGCAGCAAAGTAGCATTGCTTGTCTTTGTGTTTTAATGGGCAAGCCTGTCATCTTACAATCCAATCAAATCAAAAAACACGTTGTCGAATGGCTAAAAAAGCAAACAATTTGTTGTAGTGTTGATAAACATTCTCAACTAAAATCTACTATTATTAAAATGACTCCAAACATTTTCGCCGCACGAGAACACGGGACGTCTATTTTTAATAGCTCAGTTGATTTCTAACAATTTGAATCCAAATGTTTGATGATATAAAAAAACGCATTGAAAACAATCAATGGACTGGCTTAGATGAGCAGCTTGCTCAACTGGCACAAGCTGACCAAAAGAATCCAGATTGGCCACACTTGCAAGCAATTTTAGCAAATGCAAGAAATGATATTAAAACCGCACAAGTGCACTTTACACAAGCAATTGCAAATGCTCCTGAGCAAACGGTTATTATTGCCAACTATATTATAACCTATGCACAACGAAAAGACTGGCAAACGGCTATGAATCTTCTAACGTCATATGCAAAGTCAAAAGACCAATTCACTGATCATGCACAATCTTTTGCCTATATAGCAAAAGAAGCCAACAATCTTGAAGAAGCTGAAAGTTGGAGCGAGGTTTTAAAACAACATCATGGCGAAAATATTGACGTTTGGATTTTAAAAAGCAAAATTGCCAGACAGCAAAATAACTTACACCAGGCCTATATATATTGTTTGAAAGGTATTCGTGTGGCACCAGCAAATATTGATTTGTGGGAATATTTTAGCCAATTACTCATTCAAATGAAAGACTACAATTTTGCCACAATGGCAATTGCACATACCATTTCAATTGACCCACAAAATACTAATATTCTTTACACCAAAGCAAATCTTCTTACGCAACAACAAAATCTTAAGAAAGCTTCAAAAACATACGAAAAAATTCTACAAATATCACCAAACGATCACCCTGCACGTTGGAACAAATCTATTACCAATTTACAACGCGGTAATTGGAAAGATGGATGGATAGATTATGAAATCAGATGGAATCTAGAACTATTTAAACAATCGCTTCGTGCATTTAAATTACCAGAATGGAAAGGCGTAGCAGACGCTAGCAAGCAATCTCATCAAACCCAAGAACAAGGTATTACAACATCTTATGAAAGCATTCATTGCGCTAACACGCGTTTGTTGATCTATCATGAACAAGGGATCGGCGACCAAGTTCTATTTTCACGTTTGTTTAGCTTATTGCCTAAATTTGATAAACTAGTAATGAGTTTTGATGAACGCCTGCAAGACTTAATGCAAAGAAGTTTTCCTGATGTTACCATCATCACACGCGAACAAGAAGAAAAATGCATTGCGCTAGAAAAACTAACGCATCAATGCGCACTCGCTTCTTTGCCATTAAAGCTAGGTATCGACCAGCCAATTCAACATGGCAACCCATTATTGATGAAATCTTCATTAGTAACAGAGCAATATTTAACCCAAAAACTTAGACGTAAATGGCAAAAAAAAGCAAATAAACGCCATATTATAGGCCTATCATGGGCAGCCCGTTCAGCACAATGGAATAGCGAGCAGCGCAGTTTAAAACTAGAGCAGTTATTATCTATTTTATCACGCAAGGATTGTATATTTATTGATTTACAATATGGACCAACCATAGATTGGATACAAGAGTTTTACAACGAATATGCTATTCAAATTGAGCAAGATTTTGAAATTGATAATCTAAATGACCTCGACGGTTTTGCAAGTCTTATACAAGCAATGGACGCTGTCATCAGCATTGGTAACAGCACCTGCCATTTTGCTGGCGCATTAGGCCAACATTGCTGGGCTTTAATTCCTACGCCAGATCACTTATGGCATAGAGCTTTAAATGATCAATTTATGAATTGGTATCCATATGTCCATATCCATAGACAACACACCGATGGATCATGGACAAAAGCACTACAGCAAATCAACAAAGCCATTGATACACATCTAAAACATTGACAATGTTTTCAACCCATAATTTACTTTAGAGCAAGTTCACGATCGTTGCATGTCAATGTTTGATGATGTTCTTCTTTTTTAACAGACCATCCTTCTTTTCGCAACATTGCCAATGCAATATCTTTTGCACTAGAACATAAAAAACCTACAGCCTTGTCGGCCATATAAATAGGTGTTTGAGGTAACGCCGCTTGCTTACCATCTATGAAGTACACACTACAAAGTCGCTTTTTTATTAACCCTCTATATTTTGTTCTTGCGGTTACTTCTTGTCCTACATAGCATCCTTTATCCCATGAGAGCGCGCCTAGTTCATCAAAGTTTCCCTCTAATGCAATGCTTTTACCTATTTGAAGGTCAGCTTCATTATCAGGCACGCAATTTAAAATACGCAACCTATCCCAGCTTTCATAAGCTGCTACATCAAGCTTAACAATATCGGTTAACTCTTTAATCGTAACATCAGTATCTTTAAAAAGTAGTTTAATACCAAGAGCTGGATGGCGTACATCGTGCCAAATGAAAGGTTTGTACTGTTTAAACTTTTCTATTAATAATGGCGCAATATTTTCACTTACTTTTTCATGGACAGAAAATAGCGTATACATACTGCGTGGATAAAAAAAATTAAGTTGTACATCTTGAGCAATAACGTACTGGCGCAATTTTGTACCTACCTCCATCAATCGATTTTTTGGCAACTCTAGCCACCAACAATCTTGACTCATAGCGATCACTGTAAAATCAGCAATATATTTACCTTGTGCAGAGAGAAAGGCTGTCCAAATTGGCTGCCGCAGCGAAAGCTCTTTAATATCGTTTGTAATAAGCCCTTGTAAGAAAGCTTCTTTATCTTGCCCAGATACTGTAATAATAGCACGTTCGTGCTGGGGTGTTATTGATAGGTTCATATAGCCCATTTTTTAACAAAACGATATTGCGCTGGTGGGGATGTCATAACATCATATATATAGCTAGATGCATACATAATAAAACTCTATATTCTACTCAACAAAACCTGCGCCAACTATTGGCCCAAATTCTGCGGTTTGTATAATCAAAGCTGACATTGTGGATTTTATTTCAATTTTTTTTCTAAACTCTGTTGCAGTTCCATCCCAATAACCAATATTATCAAGCTTTAATACAATATTAGAGTCTTTTAACTCTCTTCCGTTATTTTCACCTGCAGTTACTTTGGTGCTACTAAATGGAGTTATTTGGGCAAAAAATAAATTATATCCTTTCGCAACTGCTGCCATTGCAGGCAATGAAACATAAACATCATCTCCATCCCATTGAGGAGAAATTTCTACCAATGGATAATGCGTTCGTGCTGTTTCTATAAGATTTTCAACCATCAATTTTTTACTACCTACAGCTTGATATCTACCATTGATAACCATTTGTGGAGTGTATATAAAAGGTTGATTTAATGTGCGCGCATATTCTTTCTGGCGCAAAGTCATAATAGGTTGGGCAAAAGGATCACGCCATCCTATATAATCCCAATAATCTACATGCATTCCTAGTGCAATAATACCTTTTTCCTGTGCAAGTTTACTTAACAACTCATCGGCAGGAGGACAAGAACTACACCCTTGCGATGTAAATAATTCTACAACAACTGGAGCAACAGATTGGGCATACGCCGGCAATGTTAATTTACTATGAAGCATTATCAAAGCAGAAATAGTAAATATTATAATAAATCTATGCATTCTAAAATTTCTAAAACATTGTTTGCCAAATTTAATCATGACATTAAATATAAACAATATTGCTTACAAAAGATAATAACATTTCTGTCAATCAATGCATTTTCTTATTTTATTGAGATCTATGCAGCGAGAGCACTATCCCAAAGCTAGCAAATAAAGTGATCAACACTGTACCACCGTAAGATATAAGCGGCAACGGTACTCCAACTACAGGAATTAGACCACTTACCATCGCAATATTAACAAATGCGTATAAAATAAAATTAACCATTACGCCTACTATAACAATACGTGCAAAAACACTATTTGATGAAATAGCCATAATGATCATTTGTGCACACATTAACATATATAATACAATAACAATACTTGCACCTACAAAGCCCCATTCTTCGCCTATGAGAGCAAAGATAAAGTCTGTTTGCTTTTCTGGTACAAAGTTTAAATCTCCATGACGCCCCTCGCCAAAACCTAACCCTGACCAGCCACCTGAGCCAAGAGCTATTTTTGATTGTATAATCTGGTAGCCACTATCAAGAGGATCACTTTCTGGGTTGATAAAAGCAGTAATGCGTGCACGCTGATAGTCATGTAGCAACCAATTCCATGCAGGCCAAATAGACAAAATTGCTGCAAAACCTACACCTGCAAACAATTTCCAATCAATGCCTGCCATAAACATACAAACGATCCCAACACTAAGCATTAAAATAGCAGTCCCTAGGTCAGGTTGGCGTAAAACAAGCAATGTTGGAATAGCTATAATAACCATTGCTATCAATAAATAAAGAATATGATTTTTTATACTGTGTGTAGTTTTATGATAAAAATACGCTAACATCAATATCAAGCACACTCTCATTGGCTCTGAAGGCTGTAATCTTATTCCAGCTATATCTAACCATCGTTTAGCCCCTTTGCCCACATGCCCAAACAACTCAACACCTATTAATAAAAATAGGCACAATATATATAAAACCCATGATGCTTTTAGCCACGCTTCCATGCTCACTTGTGAAAAAACAAACATAACAATAAAAGCAACAGCAACGCGTATCATTTGTTTTTGTGCCCAAGGTTCCCAATTGCCAACTATAACGTCTTGAGTACCTGACGATATGTTAGGTGAAGCTGAATACAAAGACAAAATGCCAATAGCAGTTGCTAATAGACATAATATTGGCAGAAATAGATTAATCCATTTAAAATCAAATAGATGGACTTCCGACCTGTTTTTAAAATGCGTTAAATATATATTTTTAACCATTGCGCTTTTAAATAATACCTTCAACTATGATTGCAACATAAAGTCGTAACCTTTATTGCACATCAATTTTAATCTACAATTGTAAAATCAACCTACTTTGCGATTTACACTTACTTAATCATTTTGTCGCCGCTTTTGTACTGCAAGCAACAAGTCTCTTGCAATAGGTGCAGCAACGCTTGCACCACTAATACCATGTTCTATAATAACTGATACACAATATTTTGGATCGATTATCGGAGCATAACCAACAAATAACGCATGATCACGCTGTGACCAAGGTAAGTGTTTTTGTTTAATAACGCCTAACTCGCGTTCTGATAATGTAATTCGACGAACTTGAGCGCTCCCTGTCTTTCCAGCCATTTCAAACGATGGGTTTCTAATTGCAGCTCCTCTTGCTGTACCCAGTTCACCTGTTATAGTCATTTCCATAGCCTTGCGTATTAGCCCCAGTTTATAATTATCTGACAAGGAAACATTTGAAAATGCACTGTTGTTGGCTTGCTCGCTAGACAATTGCTTTAAAGTTACATCTGCATGCTGTGATGCATCCGTTTTGATTAAACGAGGTTCTAATGAAAAATTTCCACTGCCTATGCGTGCAACCATCACGCATAAATCAAGCGGTGTAGTCAAGACATATCCTTGGCCTATAATTGAGTTAAGCGTATCACCAGTATACCATGGTTGATTTATTTTTCTTTGTTTCCAATTTTCATCTGGAATAATGCTTTGCTTACTTGGCAAGCCTAGATGCTTGCGTGGTTCTCCTAAACCGCAAATTTTTGCTACTTTTGCTATTGCATTAATACCAATCATACGCGCAACTTCATAAAACCAAACATCACATGATTGGGCTATTGCTTGAACAATGCCAACTTCTCCGTGGCCTTTTTTATGCCAACAATGAAACCTATGGCTTCCTACTTCTATATAACCTTTACAATGAACTTTAAAATTTTCTGCTACTCCAGCTTGCATGGCTGCTAAAGCACTAACCAATTTAAAGGTTGACCCTGGAGAATAAAGACCGCTAGTGGCTCTGTTAAATAAAGGCATTGCAGGATCTCTTAATAAAGAATTCCAACTTTTCTGAAACGACGCACCTGAAAGATCGTTTGCATCATATGATGGTATATTTGCAAGAGCAAGTACATCGCCTTTAGATAAATCCATTAACACAACGCTAGCACGACGCTTATCTTTAATGGCATTCCAAGCAATTTTTTGCATTTCAATATCAATGGTACTAGCAATATCTGTATTAATCTTAGCTTCAATCGTTGAAATAACACGAGCTCTACGGCCATCTGCCATTCTTTCTACTTCTTGCTGCTTGGCAACACCTTGTAATCTACTATCTAAGCTTTTCTCAAACCCTGATCGCCCAAAAAGCTGTCCGGTCAGCGGTAATATATTTTTATCATCGCTTTTGGTTGTGACATATCCAATAATATGCGATGTCATATCTTTAAAAGGCCAAACACGTTTCCAGCTTTTTTCTACGTCAACATGTTGTAGATCATGCCAATTAACTTGTATTGTATTCAATTGCGCGCGCGTAAGGTCAGGGATAATAATAAGCTTGCTATAGCGGGGCTGAGATCTTGCAGTCAAAATTAAACCCTGAACATCCAGTGCTTCAAGCCCATCCAGTAATTGTACACGCTGTAACAATTGTTTTAACTGACTTAATCCCTTCAAACTTTGCATGTCAACAAACGCTTGATAGCGCGGTGCATTATCAGCTAAAATAACACCATAGCGATCAGTAATGATAGCGCGCGGAGCTGCTTCGCGTTCAAGGCGGATATGGTTAGATTTCGCTATGTTGCGATATTTATGCGCATGCTTTATTTGAATTTGAGCAAGGTTGAACAATAAGCCCGTCATTGTGAGTGTCCCTAAAGAACCTATTAATGCAAGGCGTAATCTATACTGACTGATATCAGAGTGCTTAGATTTATTGTCCATTTTTATTTAAACCTATGCATCATAATATATACCAAATAGTATTATATATTGCCAGAGGATACATTTACAGTACGGCGTGTTTTATCAAGCATAGGAATTCTGCGTGCAAAAGGTGCTAAGCTTAACCAAACAAGAGGCCAAATAAAAATAGTCAAAGTAGCCGTAAAAAGATAAGGAAACAGCGATAAAAATTGATCCGCAATAATGACGTCTATAAGCCATTGTGCAATACAAAATAACAATGTAGATACAACAATTGCCAGTGCAAAAAACGCAAAACCAAAGCTATAAAATTTTGACGAAATACTACGCAATAAAACCACAACAATTAGCATTAAAGCAATACCATAACCAAAATGATTTGCAATCACCAAATCATGGATACAACCAAATACAAACACACCTGCCATACTTAAAAGATCAGGTCGATAAATAGCCCAAAAGCCTAAAGCGCAAAACCAAATTAAAGGTTTTACTCCATAAATAGCTATCGGCAGTGAAAGCGATATAATAAACAAAAAAACAAGGCTTAAAGGCGCAATTATTCGTGATATCAAATCAAATAAATTTTCGACAATAAATGTCTTCAATATAAAACCTTTCAAACAAAATTATATGAATTTTTTCAATATAATTTACAATTCCAGGTCACTTAATCTTAGCAACTGGTTCCATGATAGGCGTGTTTGCTATTATTTTAAAATAACTTGCAACGTCTGGGTTAGCAAAAGGATGAACATAAAACTCATCCCCATTTAAATCATTTTTTCCTTTTGCAACATCTGCAAAATCAGACAAAACACCTACAGGAAGCCCAGAAGGAAATACTCCACCTCCACCTGATGTAACAACCAGATCATTTGGCTCTAACATCGCATGAGAATATATATAATCTAGCTTAAGAAATGGTGTGCCAGTGCCAATTACTATCCCTGGAACACGATTTTCTCCTACTTCAACTGGTATTCGACTGGATATATCCGTAATTAATAACAAGCGCGAGCTATTTGTGCCTGCATTGATCACCCAACCAGCTAAACCACCGTTTAGCAATGCAACATCATAGCGAGTAATTCCATACTTTGTACCTGAGTCCAATAATAATGAATGAGCAAATGGACTACTTAAATCTGCTACAGATCGCGCAATATGGGTTACCGATAATGATGATTCTTTGTTATCATGATCAACTAACGATTCATGATTGTTTTCTAGCAATTCTCGCAATCGATGGTTTTCATGCTCTAAGGCAATGGCTCTAGCTTGCAGATGGTCAAGCTTTGTAATAGCAACTTGCATGGTTTGCAATTCATGGCGCATTTCAAAAAAAACATTAATTTCTCTGTTTAAATCTTGAAAAGTTTGCAACGGAGATGACACAAAACGGTAAACTGGACTTAGTAAATCATCAATGGTAGCGCGCGCGCGCATTAATTCTGTTGGATTTAAATAACCTAACCCAACACTTATACCGCCAAGTGCGATTGATGCAGCAACCATCAACATTGTGGCAAATACATGCGCGCGAGCGCGCGAAAGCACTTGAATCCGCAAAGCCATATCTTAATACTCGTAGTTTAGCACTTAATCTCTATCATCCAAAACAGCGCTTAACGTTTCCATTTGCATTAAACATTTGCCTGTTCCTAATGCAACACAATGTAGCGCATTTTCTGCAACAGAAACTGGTAAACCTGTAGAACGACGAAGTTTTTCATCCAAATTTTTCAAAAGCCCGCCACCGCCTGTTAAGACAATACCCTTATCTGCAATGTCAGCGGCTAATTCTGGCGCAGTATGCTCAAGTGCAACTTTTACTGCTTCAATGATTTGTCCAATTGGTTCAGCTAAGCTTTCTGCTACTTGAGATTCAGTAATTTCAATATCTTTTGGCACTCCATGCATTAAATCACGTCCTTTAATGCGTATTGCTTTATCTTCTTTACGTTTGTTAAACACTGCCGATCCAATTTGCTTTTTAACATTCTCTGCAGTGCTCTCACCAATTAGCAAATTATTATTCCTGCGAATATATGATATAATAGCTTCATCCATTTTGTCTCCGCCAACACGTACTGAACGCGAGTATACAATGCCTCCAAGCGAAAGCACTGCAACTTCTGTTGTACCACCACCTATATCTACCACCATGGATCCTGTAGGCTCTGTAACTGGCAAGCCAGCACCAATTGCTGCTGCCATTGGTTCTTCAATTAAAAACACACGCCTTGCACCAGCACTTTGAACAGACTCACGAATAGCTCGTCTTTCTACAGCGGTCGCGCCCGATGGCACGCAAACAATAATTTGAGGAGAAAAAAAACTGCGCCGATTATGCACTTTGCGTATGAAATGCTTAATCATTTCTTCTGCAATATCAAAATCAGCTATCACACCATCACGCAAAGGACGTACAGCGCGTACATTGCCTGGAGTTCTACCAAGCATTAATTTAGCATCGGCCCCCACAGAAAGAACACGTGATCGCCCGCGATACTCAACTGTAGCAACCACTGACGGCTCATCTAGTATCACTTTTCCCTTAGCATATACAACAGTATTTGCTGTTCCAAGATCAATGGCCATATCATTTGAGATCATACCCAATAATTGCGATATCATAACTAAATCCTCAGTTGTACAGTTAAATAAATAAGACCATAAAATATGGTTCCTATAGCTAAAAAACTAGGTTATAAGTTGCATATAAAAATGTAGCTGTTCTATATTTCTCTATATTCTATATATTGTTTAAAATAGCTATCATGCAAAATTGATGTCTTTCTTAAATAATCTACATCAAAGAATATCAATTTAAATCTATAAGCATCAATATATGCCAAATATTTAGCATATATATATCCAATACGTAATATATAATTATACATTATTGCAGATTATAAATATACCAGCTATTAAATACCATGCAATACATTATCCAAGCAAACGATTTTAATGCAATTACGCATGCTGTTGGGCAAATAAAGGCAGGAGAATTAGTTGTTTTTCCAACTGAAACTGTCTATGGCATTGGCGCTGATGCAACTAATTTAAGTGCATGTAGTAAAATTTTTCAAATAAAAAACCGTCCAACTACAAACCCCATGATTGTTCACGTACACAATCTAGATTGTGTGGCATCTTTTGCTGAAATTAACAACACCGCTTACAAATTGGCAGAGCGGTTTTGGCCAGGGCCGCTTTCTATCATTTTACCATTGCTGCCACAGCATCGTATTGCATCAAATGTATGTGCCAATTTGACAACAATTGCAGTTCGCTCTCCCTCTCATCCGGTTGCCCAGAAATTATTACAACTTTGTGATTGTCCTATCGCTGCACCAAGCGCCAACCGCTCTGGACATTTAAGTCCAACTTGTGCAGAGCATGTTCAAAAAGATTTTCCAGATAAAGAAATATTGATACTAGACGCTGGTGAATGTGACCATGGTATAGAATCAACAATCATTGGATTGCATACTGAAATCCCTGTACTTGCCAGACTTGGCGCAATCGCGCGCTACGAAATTGAAGATACTATTGGCCCTATCCAAGATATATATAACCATGATGCAACGCATCATGCGATAGCCCCTGGAATGACGACGAGCCATTATGCTCCATCTATTCCATTGCGGTTAAATGCAACTGCTGCTTTAAAAAATGAAACCTTAATTGGCTTTGGTGGTACAAAAGATGCAGAGTTTGATCTGTCGTTAACGAAAAATCTTAATGAAGCTGCACGTAACCTATTTGCAATTTTGCATCAAATAGAAAATAGCGGTGCTACTTCTATCGCGATTGTAACTATACCAAACACTGGCATAGGGGCAGCTATCAACGATCGTTTGCGCCGTGCTGCTGCTGGTTTCAAGTCTAAAACAACGTAAATTTATTGAATAATATGCCACAAAAAATATATTCCCTTTTTCACAACAAATTGGCAAACGTCTACTTCGTTTGTATTATAATGTTAACTGGTTGTACACCTCACCAATCACTACATGGGCAGCTACCCAAAAATTATCAATTAGAAAAACTAATTATTGGAGAGGCCGTGCGCGAAGACTTTTTAGCAGTTTTAGGATCACCGTCTACACTTGCAAGTTTTAATTCAGATATATGGTATTATTTTGGAGCACGTACACAAAGGTGGGCTTTCTTTGAAGAAGAAATATTAGAAATAAAAATATATGCATTTTCTTTTAACGCTGAAGGTGTTCTATCTGATATACGTCTCTATGATAAAGATAGTTTGAACGAAATAGACTTTTCATCTAATAAAACACCAACCGCTGGGCATTCAATAGGTATCCTAGAACAGCTTCTGGGTAATTTTGGGCGATTTAATAAAGAGTAATAACGTAAAAATTAAAACTTCAATGATATATTCTCTTGCCAATAAAAAACCACAATGTAGTCCTGACGCGTGGATTGCACCCAGTGCTGTTATCATTGGCAATGTAACATTGAAAGCAAATACAAGCATTTGGTGGAATGCTGTTTTACGTGGCGACGAAGACCTCATTAGTATTGATGAAGGATCCAATGTCCAAGATAATGCTGTTTTACATACTGACCCTGGTTACCCTTTGACGATAGGGTGCAATGTGACTATTGGGCATTTAGCAATGATACACGGATGCACTATCCAAGATCATTGCCTCATTGGCATCGGAGCAGTCATCTTAAATGGCGCTGTCATTGGTGCTAATTCTATTGTTGGCGCTAGTGCATTGATTACTGAAAACCAAGTTTTTGAACCAAACTCTTTGATCATAGGCCAACCTGCACGACGCATCAAAGAAGTCACCAGCACACAAAAGCAAGCTATCCTTGACAATGCATTAAGCTACCAAGCAAGGTTTCGTGATTACCAAAATCAACTACAAGAATTGACTAACGATATTGCCTGAACCAATTACCCATTCATCGCAGCAATCTTTGAACAATAACAAAGTAAGGATCGCAATGGTCCGCTCGTATAGTGGCATTATACTATGCGTATTTCTAGCAAGCCATATGCTCAATCATTGCTTGTTATTAATTTCTATTGAAGTAGCAGATTCAGGGCGAGATATCTTCAATCTAATTTGGCGCAATTTACCCGCTACCATATTACTATATACAGCAATGATAACTCATTTAATTGCTGGCTGCTATTTTATAGCCATTCGTCCGCTTAGAACTGCAACAGCTTTTGAGATTGCCCGAGCATTCATTGGAGTTCTTATTCCTTATGTCGTCATTGCACACGCCACTCTTACACGTGGTGCCTTTGAAATTATTGGAATTGAAGATAGTTATTCTGCAATTATTCCAGCATTGTTTATTGTTGATCTTCAAGCAGGCATTAATCAAGTGATTATTATGTTGTTGGCATGGTTCCATGGCATGCTTGGTATACATTTGTGGAAGCGCCATTTAAGTTGTTATCGCAATAATATTATCTTGTTGAGTATCTTGGCAACATTATTACCAGTTTTTGCTTTATCGGGCATTATTTCATCGGCTGTTAATGTTCCTGATGAATATGTTGTACTCTTGCAGCAACGGTTTTCAAATATCGCATTGGCAAACGAAATGAAGCAATTAGCCCAACTAGCAGAATGGGCAGTGATCGCTTGGAGTTGCATCATCGTATCACCTTTTATCTTTAAAGCAGTCAAACATGCTGCTAATTCTTTTAAACCAACAATCACCGTTCATTATAGCAATGGCGCTAAAACACATATACCACATGGATCATTACTACTTGATGCCCATTATAAAGCTAAAATTGCCCATCTTTCTATTTGTGGTGGCCGTGTGCGTTGTTCAACTTGCAGGGTTAAAATTTTAGAAGGTCTTGAGCATGTTCCACAAGCTAAAAGCGATGAACAAAAACTTTTGAACAAATTCTCTTATGCTCATAATATTCGCCTTGCATGCCAGTTAAAGCCAACGTCCGATATCACTGTTGAACCTATTGTACAACCTAAAGATTCTCATCAAGCTTTAAGTAAACGGACTTTAGAATCGCGCGAAATATCAACTATTGCAATGTTCACAGACCTTAGAGGTTTTACTCAATTTTCAGAAAGTCGCTTGCCCTTTGATGTTGTTGATATATTAAACCGTTATTGCACTATCGTTGGCGACGCAGTATCAAGCAATGGTGGTTACGTCGACAAGTTTATTGGCGATGGATCAATGTCTCTATTTGGATTGCAAGGCAACATCCAAAAATCATCCCTCCAAGCTTTACAAGCTGCTACACAAATTGCTCGATCAATGGATCTACTCAATAAAGAAATTGAAGCAGAAGGATACCCTAGCCTTAAAATCGGCATTGGCCTTCATCATGGCACAGCTATTGTTGGTAAGGTTGGTTATGCCCAAGACGCTCAATTGACAGCCATCGGCGACTGCGTGAATACTGCAAGCAGGCTTGAAAGCATGAATAAAGACTACAACAGCACAATCATCATTTCCTATGATCTAGCCAAATGTGCAGATTTGCAAACAAAAACATTAAAACCAGAAAAAATTGCTGTTCGAGGGCGCAAACAAAAAATGCTTATTTATTATTTTAAGTCTTGGAACGAATTAGATTCTTTATTAAGCGTCCCGACAAAAACTTAAAAATATTAAAGTTTTATCAATATTTTACGCGAGTTGCTTTTTAAAGGTTGTAAATGTTTGAAAAAGTAACTGATCAAGCAAAGCGATCTACTAAGCGTGCAAGCAAAATATCCTGCCCTGTGATTTGGCGTGTACCAGTTGTGCCAACGTCGTTTGAAAACGATCTGCTGCCACTATCTGCTAACACAGGATCCCTATTAATAGCCGCCACATCTAGTACATTTAATTGATCTGTGGATACGCCTTGTTGTGCAATCGTAACATTTGAACTTGTGGCTTGATTCGGCAATTGCTCATTACCTGCAACATTGGTTGACGGAGTAATTTCTAGTTGCGGAGACTGCTCTATGGACAAATTATTCTGAATTGCTTGTCGACTTGCTATAGCAAGTCGAGCAGATCTAAAAAACTCAGGGCCGTTGGGACCAACTGGCCTAAATTGCGAAGCAGGAGATAACTCTTGTGCAATTAAAGTAGGCTGAATAGAGTTCCTACTACCAGCAGCAACAATCAAATTATTGTTCAAAACATCGCTAAGCTGTACGCTAGCATTCTCGAAAGCTTGACTGCGCTCAAATGTTATTGAATTTGCATCTGGTGTTGCTTGAGAAGCTGTTGGAGTTGACGAAATTTTTTGTGTTTGTTGTTCGCTTTGCAACTGCACGTTTTTAACACGCCCAGCATAAGCACTTAACTCATCAACATTTAATTCACTCGTAGAATTAATCCTTTCAAGTGAGCCTAAATTGGTTCCATTGTCCACTTGAGAATTAATTGTATCTCTAAAGCGTGTACTATTATTTGTATCGCTATCATTTTGTACGTTGGTGTTTAAACCTTGCCTCAAAATAGGAAGGCTTGCATTGACATTCTCACGTTGGGTTAAAGACGTTGTCAATAATTGTGAGTCAACTCTTTGTGCGATTGCTCTATTTTGACTATTTAATGCTTGCTGAGTACCCAAAATAGCATTTTGAGTTTGCGCGCTAACCTGCTGTTCTATTTGTTGAGATTGCACGTTCGATGCGCCGTTTCGCCGTTGTTGCTGCACATTATTCGAGTTGGCAAGAGCTTGCCTTATAGCAAAAGGCTGTGATTGTACGCTTGTTGATATTAAATCCGTCATTGTAATCTAACTATTCTGCTGGCAACTGATGTCAAATGCTGCTGTAACACCTAAATTATAAACTTGATGTAGCTTGATTGATCGTCTTCATTAAATCTATAGGGCAAAGCTTATGCCAAAACTACAAATACCATCATTGTATTATATCTGTATGCAACTCTAACAATAGCACATCATCATATTTAAAGTCAAACACCTAGCTTTAGTATTAAGGCAACAACTTTTAAAAACTACTTAAGTTAATGCATTTTATAAATATAGTTAGATATATAATTTGATATAAATATATTTGCTAAACATATCCGAATAAGGATATTGAAAGAAGTATTATAATGTTTATAAAGGAATATTTTGTTGAGACCTTTAGATTGGGATAAATTAAGAGTTTTTCAAGCTGTTGCACATGAAGGAAATTTAACCCATGCAAGCAAAAAACTTCACATTAGCCAGTCTGCATTAAGCAGGCAGATTAGCTCACTGGAATACGCTTTAGGAATATCTTTGTTTCATCGTCATGCGCGCGGTCTTATTTTGACCGAACAAGGCGAAATACTATACAATACCACCCAGCAAGTTTTTCATGACCTAGAAGCATCCATAACCCGTGTCCAAGAAACCAATCACGAGCCTTCAGGCCCTCTTATCATCAATGCAACTCTAGGTCTTGGTAGTATTTGGCTTTCTACAATATTAGATGAGTTCATTGATCAATTTCCTAAAATCGATCTTTCTCTTATTCTGTCTCCTCAAGCTAATATGGACATAGCAATGCGTGAAGCAGATTTGTCTATCCGATTATTTCCGCCAAAACAGTCAGATCTAATCCAAACACGATTGATGACTTATCGACACGGTGTTTATGCTTCATCAAATTATCTAAAAAAATATGGAATACCAGAAAATTTAGACGATCTTGAACAACATCGCATTTTAGCTTTCGGCAAGCATACAGACGATACACATCCCTACCCTGAAATAGATTGGCTCTTGCAATATGAACGCTCAAAAGATAATCCTCGCCAACCTGCTGTTGTTATCAATAGTGTGACTGCAATCATACAAGCAGTTTTGCATGATGTAGGCATAGCAAGCTTGCCCAAGTACCTTGTGAGAGAGGAAACGGGTTTAATAGAAGTTTTACAAAATATTAAAGCCCCGCTAACAGATGTCTGGATGGTATATCCAGAAGAACTACGCAAGTCAAAACGCATATCAGTTTTTATTGCTTTTATGCGCCAAAAAACACAAGCATTCATTCAAAACAAAACAGCTATTATATAATAACCCATGATTACTCTTGAGATCCTTATAGTATTTGCAATTATTTGTGTAACACTTGTAAGTTATTTATACCAACGTCCAGGATTTATTTTCACCTCAATTTTAGCAATTATCGCTTTAATGTTGGTTAGTTCTTTTGCACAGTATTTTGGCCTTGATTGGCCGATCCCTGCCGAAAAGTTTTTATTAGGATTTGCTAACCAAGCTCTCATTACTGTGCTGGCACTTTTAATTATGGGCCATGCTTTAGTACGCACTGGAGCGCTCAATCGTGTCAGCGAGTTTGTTGATCAAATTAGCGTAGGCTCTATAAGCCATGCCATGCCTATTATTTTAATAGTTATTATTATTACCAGTGCATTCATGAACAACATTCCTGTTGTTGTATTATTTATACCTGTTGTCCAAGCTATCATACGCAAAAACAAAACTTCACCAAGCAAATGGATGATGATGATCAGCTACGCGGCTATCCTTGGTGGCATGCTAACACTCATTGGTTCATCTACCAATGTTTTGGTATCAGAGACTATGGTTGCACAAGGCTTAAAGGGATTTTCTTTTTTCGACTTTACTATTCCTGGTTCTATTATGGTGATCATAGGGTTTTGTTACATTAAATGGATGATGCCTTATCTCTTACCTGCTCATTATCAAACAGCCATTGAACGCGCTCAACTAAAAAGCAATAATCACGATTATAGCGATGAACAAGAAAGTCTTTTCCAGTTTTTTATGACAGTTGCACCTGGCGAGTTTCTTGAAGGACAAAACTCTCAGAATGGTTTTTTTCCAGACCTGAAACCATCTATTATCTTGTCAGTTACACGCAAAGGTAAGCATTTTGATGCTCCTTTTAACGATTTCACCCTACAAGTTGGTGATAAAGTGTTGCTTTCAACAACAGAAGAAAACCTCTTAGAACTCTACAGCCAACAAAAAGGGGCTCATTCAAACGATACTAACCGTACGCACCGTACATTTGCACAGGCTATTTTACGCCCTGAATCGTCTTTAATCGGGCGCCATATTGCACGTATTACGCGCAATTATAACGGAGAGATTCAAGTGTTGGGTCTTGAACGCCGTCAAGGATTAAAACGCACTTCAATAGAATCAACGCGCACAGAACCAGGAGATATTTTACTAATAAGAGGAAGCGAAAAAGCTATTAGCTCTTTACGTCATGATGATCATTTGTTGCTCTTAGAATGGTCTTCTCGCAAACTAACAAAACCGTTCCATGCCAAACGCGCAATCATAATCTTTGCCCTAACAGTGCTTGCATCTGCAACTGGCATTCTACCTATTGTAGTAGCAAGTCTTGTAGGTGCTGCTAGCATGATAATAACTCGAGTGATCACAATAGAAGAAGCAATCCATGCCCTTGATGCGAGCCTAATATTTCTCATTGCAGCTGCACTTTCACTAGGAATGGCAATGGAGGCCACCAATGGTGCCACATTTTTAGCCAATACATTACTAGATGCAACTCAAGATAGCAGCCCTGCTGTCATTTTAAGTTTGTTTTTTTTGCTAGTGTGCATTTGCGCTAATATTTTATCTACAAAAGCTACTGCCGTACTTTTTGTACCTGTTGCCATTTCCATTTCTGATAGTCTCAATATTCCACCTGATAGTTTTGCTTTAGCTGTGATCATTGCTGCCAATTGTGCTTTTGCAAGCCCTACAGGCTATCAAACAAACTTGCTTGTAATGGCTTCAGGCCATTACCGATTTGTAGATTTTATTAAAGCTGGCACGCCTTTGATTATTATATTGTGGATAACTTTTTCTATTTTTATTCCGTTTTGGTATAATATTCCATTTTATCTTTAAACAAAGTTATTCATATCTTTGTTAGCCTATTGTTTATAAAACTACCTCAACAACAATAAAACTCCCTCATATTATTGTCTCGTATTCATTGTATCTTATATGGATGGTGTATTTTATTTTGCATGGACGCGACGGAAATTTACCTTCTCAAGCGTTATTATAGTTAATACAGTTTTCTATTAACAACAAAGCACACTACCATATACAAAATATTTCAATTATTTAATATGTATACAAATAAGCTTACCATGCAAATCAATACTGATCTTTCTGATGTCACAAGTGCTACAAACGATACAATATTGCTAAACTTATTACATCAAGGCAATCAGCAAGCTTATCGTCAAATTGTCAATCGCTATAGCAAAGCTTGTTTTGCATATGCATGTAAAATTGGTTTGTCGCATGATCAAGCACAAGATATATTGCAAGATAGCTTTCTGCAACTGTGGCAAAAACCACCACAATTTGCGTTAAATGGCTCTGTAATCAATTGGTTATTATGTGTTGTTCGAAACCGCTCTTTAGACTTGTATCGCGCAACAAAACGCAAATCACAACATAACCAGCTTGCATATTCTAGCCAACAAGACATTATGTGCTCTTCTAATCTATCCACCCAGATTGAAAATCGAATTTCAATCATTGAGACCTTATCGATGATACCTAAAAGACAAGAGCGAGTTATCTTACTTGTCTACCTACAAGGCTTAAGCATCAAAGAAAGCGCACAAATTATCAATACTAGCGAGCATGCTGTAGAATCGCTGCTTGCACGTGCTCGTAAAACATTAAAAAAACTATCACAAAGTTGAGAGATTATTATGTCAAATAATAAATATAACTATCCTAGTAATTTTTATACTAAACAAACGATCTTTAAAAACTTTACCGATCCCAAAACTGAGCATTCCATGGATGAAGGCATGATGAATGCACTCCATCAATTATCAAAACAAAACCCACAAATAACTGCCCGATGTGTCATATTTAAAACTATGTTTGAGTATACAAAAACAATCAAAGCGCGTTTCCTTTATGTCTCTGCTCTAGCTTGCTCTTTTGGCTTTGGTATACTCATTAGCCAAAACAATCCTGCCTTCGTTCTAGCTTATCTTAATAATCAGGATGTGTTTGCAAACTATGCAATAGTATTAACCAATCAAAATTTATCTTATCTTTCTACTCTTTCTACTCAAAATATTTTCATGCAAATATTGAGTAGCAAAGATTCTCTCGAGCTATTAACGCTCTTATCTCAAATCTAAACCCTAAAAGGTGCTACAATGTTATCTAAATGGACTATGACATCAAAGAGAGTGAAGGTCTTATTCTTTATATCTCTTTTACTTAATATGATTGTAATTGGATCTGCTTTCACTATGCTTGGCGGATTTTTATGGCATGCTAACTCATTCCATCAACTAGAAGAAATGGTTGAAGGCAACCCTCAACTCGAAGGTATGCGCGATAAGCATTTAACACAATTTAAATTATACCGTAAGCAATTCCGTTCTGTTCGCTTGGATCTTAGCGAAGCTTTACAAGCCGAACCATTTAACGAGACAAAATATGATAGTGCTATCACTACAATGCGCAAGCTTGGCGACGATGTCTTTAATAGCATTGAAGAAATGGCTCAGCACATTAAAGCGCTTGAACCTGAACAGCGCAAGCAAATTGGCAAATGGATCAAACGTTCCAAGCGTCATCACGGCAAACACCATGATAATGACGACGATCATTATTGATAATAGTCAAAAGCATATGCAGCCTTACAAACAAATCAGTAAGGCTGCATATTTACATTCAATTGATCTTTTGATTTTGATTAATTAACAAAAAAAATCACTTTATATTCATCGTATGGTTGACCTTCGCTTGGCTTCGGTTTAGAAATATTTTTTTACTATGTGGTTTACACTCCATATGGTGGCTGTAGCTCAGTTGGTTAGAGCGCCTGATTGTGGTTCAGGAGGTCGTCGGTTCAAGACCGATCAGCCACCCCATCAAGGGTAACTTTAAAAAACCATCAAAGGTAATGTCTCAAAAAGACTTTATGCAAACAATGTAAGCTCTATAAGCTATCAACAGGCTCCATAAACTATTAAAAAGCCAGGATGCTGATACGTTCAACATTCAATTCCATGATGCAAGCTATGCTTCAATGATAATTGATTTTACACTTTAAAGAAATTTAATTAAAAATGTCTAATAATATTACCCACCCTTATCGTACACATCATTGTAACTCCCTTAACAGTGAACATGAAAACCAAACAATACGCCTTTCTGGTTGGGTGCATCGTTTACGTGATCACGGTAATTTACTATTTCTTGATTTGCGCGATCATTACGGCATTACACAATGTGTTTGCGACATCGACAATCCTTGCTTTGAAAAATTCAATGAAATCACCATTGAGAGTGTTGTTAGTATAACTGGCAGTGTTGTAAAGCGGACCCAAGAAACCGTTAATTCTCAACTGGCAACTGGAGAAATTGAAGTAACTGTAGATGCATTTGAAGTTCTTTCAACAGCACAAAACCTACCAATGCCAGTTAATCAAGACGCAGGTTATCCTGAAGATATACGCCTTACATATCGTTTCCTAGATTTACGCAGAGAAAAGCTACAACGCAATATTGCTTTGCGCTCAGATATAATTTCTACTTTGCGCGAACAAATGATTGCACGTGGTTTTAGAGAGTTTCAAACACCAATCTTAACTGCTAGTAGTCCTGAAGGAGCGCGCGACTTTTTAGTTCCAAGCAGATTAAATCCAGGAAAATTTTATGCATTACCTCAAGCACCTCAACAATTTAAACAATTATTGATGATCGCTGGATTTGATAAATACTTTCAAATTGCTCCATGTTTTCGTGATGAAGACGCACGCTCTGATCGTAGCCCTGGTGAATTTTATCAACTTGACGTGGAAATGTCTTTTGCAACACAAGAAGATGTTTTGAAAGTCATTGAAGATGTTTTATCCAATATATTTGTAAAATTTTCAAACGGACGCAATGTTACCACAGCTCCTTTTCAGCGTATCACATATAAAGATTCAATGTTTTACTATGGCAGTGATAAACCTGATTTACGCAACCCCATTAAAATAGCAGATGTTAGCGAGCAATTTAAAAACTCAAGCTTTAAAATATTTGCTAATAATGTACAAAAAGGTCAAGTTGTACGTGCTATTCCTGCTCCTGGAGCGGCATCTAAACCTCGCGCTTTTTTTGATAAACTCAACGCATGGGCGCAATCAGAAGGTCAAAAAGGATTAGGCTATATTATACGACGTGAGGATGGTCCCAAAGGTCCCATCGCACAAAATTTAGCCACCGAAACATGCACAGCTATCTTTGAAGAAGCTGGTATCAAACAAGGTGATGGAGTATTTTTTGTATGCAACCATGAAAAAGATGCAGCTACATTTGCAGGTGCTGCACGCACCAAAATAGCACAAGATCTTGATCTTATACGCAAAGATTGCTTCGAGTTTTGCTGGATTGTTGATTACCCAATGTATGAATTTAATGAAAAAGAAAAACGGATTGACTTTTCACACAATCCATTCTCTATGCCTCAAGGTGGTATGGAAGCATTGCTAACAAAAGATCCTCTTGATATTCTTGCATGGCAATATGATATTGTATGTAATGGTATTGAACTTTCTTCAGGCGCTATCCGAAATCATATTCCTGAAATTATGATTAAAGCGTTTGAGATAGCTGGATATGATCAATCTGTTGTTGAAGAGCGTTTTGGGGGCATGCTATCTGCCATGAAATACGGCGCGCCTCCACATGGAGGCTCAGCACCAGGAATTGATCGTATCGTTATGCTTTTAGCAGACGAGCCAAACATTCGAGAGGTTATCGCATTTCCAATGAACCAAATGGGCCAAGATTTAATGATGAATGCTCCCTCACAATTAAGTGAACAACAGCTTAAAGATGTGTTCATTAAACTAGATGTTGAAGACTCTTGGAAAGAGAAAACGTAAAGATTGTTCTCAACATTACTTTGCACTCTCACATTATATCATATACATATTGCTTATTGACATTTAAGCTCGATTCTAAAAATTTGAATCGCAAATTTTACAATCTTAAATTAATCAAAATTTAATGATACAATTTTGATTTTATCTTAAAAAAACACAATGTCATTATCAAGCTAGCAAAAATTACGGCAACTGCTAATCCATGCCAATCAAAATCAACATCACGTATTGCGCTCCTGAAACCCTTGATACATTGATATAAAGGATTCCATTGCATAATTTTAATCCAAAAATCAGGTAGTACATTAATTGGAAAAAATACACCTGAAAGCAATAAAGCTGGCATAAAGACAAAGGTTTCTTTTGTTGATAATGAATCCCAAGTTTGTAAATAAAAAGCCGCTAATATTCCAATCCCAGAACAAATGATACATCCAAGCAATAACCATATCAAACATATAAAAAATTGACTTGGGACTAGCACTTCAAATGGTGATAGCAAAGCCCATATCATAGCCATAGCTACAATTGCATTAAGTTTTGCAAATAAAATCCAACCAGTTATAATCTCAAAACTACTCAACGGTGCACCAAGAAGGTTTTCTATTTCACGGTTGAGCTTTCCTTCCATAATAGAATGCGCGTTCGTTTCAAAACAACGCCGGATACTTGCAGATAGCAATATTCCAGGCAGAACAAATTCAAGTATCTCATCTCTTGCATGTGCAGGCATAGCCAAACTTAATGCCAACACAATCAATAATGCTTCAACCGCTGGTCCAAATAATAAAAATCCTATATATTGGCGCGCAAGTACAAACTCACGACAAACAACATAATATATATGGCACAGATAAATGCCTCTAAAGCATTTAGGTTGATATAAGAACATGTGCCCAAAAACTTTATTCAAGAATTAACTCCTTAATTTATAACCACTCTTTAACATAAAGAATGCTATCACAAGCAAAACAATATCAACTAGTCCCAATAAAATAATGCCAAATGAAATTGATGCATCCGCAGTACCTATAAAACCAGATCGAAAACCATCTATCATATAAAAAAACGGATTATATTGGCTCATCGTATAAAAGGGATCAGGCAAACGAGTAATAGAGTAAAAAGTTCCTGACAAAAAAGTCATAGGGGCAACTAAAAAATTGGTAACTGCAGCAATATGATCAAACTTCTCAGCCCATATACCTCCAATAATACCTAATATCCCTAAAAACACACTACCTAAAACGCTAAAGACTAAAATAACCCAAAGATCCACAATGGATATATCCACAGCAAAAAACATAATCACTGTTGTAATAAATCCAACAATTAATGCACGCGTCACCGCCGCAAAGATATAAGCAAGCAAAAACTCAAATGCCGTAATTGGCGGCATTAAAACATCTACAATATTGCCTTGAATTTTTGATACAACAATGGATGAACTTGTATTGGCAAACGCGCTTTGTGCCATTGCCATCATAATAAGACCTGGCGCTAAAAAGGAACTGAACGGCACACCGTTAATATCATAAACAGCACGCCCTAAAGCTAAGGAAAAAATAAGTAGAAACATCAATGATGTAATCGCTGGAGTTAATACAGTTTGTATATAAACATTCATAAAACGCATTACTTCTTTGCGATAAAGTGTTATAAATCCAACCGTATTAAATAAATTGAAATACTTAGGAAAAGAAAAATCACTCATCCATTTATCCTTTTAAAAAACATTATAACTTCTAACGTTGTTATAAAACACGTCTGTTAAAAATATACTAACAATTAAAGCTGATGCTTTAAAATAACACGGGTTAAATTTTCTGCTGCAATAGCAATAGGATCTTTCCAGTCATTATAATATTGTTGGCGTATGATTTTAAAATCATCATACCATGGCGAATGCGTGGCGCTTTTACCCCATCGCCAACACGTTGTTGAACGATTTAACATCCAGACTGGCATGCCCATAGCACCAGCCATGTGTGCGATCGAAGCATCGACAGTAATTAATATATCCAATGCACTTAAAATACCTGCAGTGTCATCAAAGCTTTCTACCTCATCCATTAAATCTATCCATTGACTATTGATAGCCACTGTAGGGATATAATCTAAGCGTCTATCAAACTGCATTGCAAAAAAGTTAACATTTTCTGTCATCAGTAATGGTGATAACTGATTGGGATTGATAGAACGTGCTCCATCAATAGCCTGCAGCATAGCATGTTGTCTTGCAGCGCCAGCCCAAAATATGCCTACGCGTATTTTATTTGGTAGTGCTTCTTGTGCAACACGCGCTTGCCATTTGTGCTTAGCGTGATCTGTTGGTTTTATATAGGCTGTGTTATGGCTTTTTATAACGTTTTCACTGCTAATGCGCATATGCCAACCAAGCGATAAAAAACCTACCAAATAATCTATTTTTGCAATATCTATTTGATTTGGAAGGTCAAAAATATCGGCTGCATTTAACCATTCTACAGGCACATCTTGATAGTTGTGTTGCAAGATGTCTCTAATCTCATAATGAACAAATATCAAAACTTTACTTGCTTTTTTTTGTTTCATCAAATCATAAAATTGTCCAATATACCGTGCAAACTGAATTGTATCACCTATTCCTTGATCTGAAAACAGTAGTACTGATTTCCCTTCAATATCCTGCCCTGACCAGAAAGGAGCTTTGAAAGCATCCTTATATGCCTGGTAAAAAGGCGCTGATATTCTTGATTCATAATATCGAAAACCTTCTTCTAATTTTCCTTGCTGCAATAACACCGTAGCCAACACATGCTCTAAACTATCTTTTAAAGAATGCTCACCTAAATAAGACTTCAGTAATTGAACGGCTTTATCTTCACTCCCCATCCAACGCTCTGTGAGACCATAATTATAAGCATTACTTAGCGTGTTGTTTAATTCATAAGCTTTTTTAAAACAAACATGAGCATCTTTGACCATATATGCTTGCATATAAAAATTACCCTCGAGTCTTAGTACCTTATCTGATTGTGGATACCGTTTGCCCCATTGCTGACAAAGAGACAGACCTATTTCTGATTGATGAAGATTATGTAACATGTTTAAAACTGCAAGTATTTTGTCCTCATCGAGGTCATGCGTATTCAACAGACTGCATAAAGCATCCATAGCATTTGTACCGTCTCCTTTTTGAATTAAGGATTCGATTTCCTTGACACCACTCAAAAACAAATTGTAGTCTTTATCAGGTTGGGTTATCACAGAGTCCATTGGAACATTTACATCAATATATAATGTTATTATCTAAACAACGCTTTATGATCGAGGTAATAATACACAAAAAATTGTCTTTGATACTAAATAAATTAGTTGCTATCTTTACTTAGACAGTCTCATTTTCTATCAAGTTAAAACAAAAAGATAAAGAAATAAAATATGAATTCTAACTCTATTCCTTCCAGCGCTTCTGCGATTATCATTGGTGGTGGTGTTATCGGTTGTTCGTTGGCATATCATCTGGCAAAAATCGGCTGGAAAGATGTCGTACTTCTTGAACGAAAACAACTAACAAGCGGTACTACGTGGCATGCTGCAGGATTAGTAGGGCAATTGCGTGCTACGATGAACATGACACGCCTTGCCAAATATTCTTCTGAGTTATTTTCAAATCTTGAACAAGAAACCGAAATTGCAACCGGGTTTAGACAAAATGGATCCTTGGGCCTAGCTCTTACAACTGCACGTCTAGAAGAGTTTAATCGTGGGGTATCCATGGCTCGAACTTTCGGCCTAGAAGCAGAAATTCTTACACCGGCAGAATGCTTAAAGCTCTATCCTATGTTGAACATTGAAGATGTAAAAGGTGCTGTTTTTCTACCAAAAGACGGACAAGCAGATCCTACAAACATAGCCTTGGCATTAGCAAAAGGAGCGCGTGATCTAGGCGTACAAATTTTTGAACAACAAAAAGTTGACAATATTGTATATAAAAATGGATCCGTTGATGCTGTTGAGGGTGATTTTGGGCGTATCCAATGTAAGTATGCTGCTTTGTGCACTGGCATGTGGTCGCATACAATTGGTCAGAAAATTGGAATTAATATCCCCTTACATGCTGCAGAGCATTTCTATATTGTAACAGAGCCCATCAAAGATTTAGCGCGTGATTTACCAGTTTTACGCATTCCTGATGAGTGGGCATATTATAAAGAAGATGCAGGTAAAATATTACTTGGTGCCTTTGAGCCAAATGCAAAGCCATGGGGCATGGAAGGAATTTCAGAAGATTTTTGCTTTGACCAATTGCCCGAAGATTTAGAACATTTTGGGCCAGTATTAGAAAAAGCAATTAACAGGCTTCCTATTTTAGCCGAAACTGGCATAGCCACTTTTTTTAATGGACCCGAAAGCTTTACACCTGACGATCGTTATCTTTTGGGTGAAACGCCTGAGGTCAAAAACCTTTTTGTTGCCACAGGGTTTAACTCAATAGGTATACAATCTTCAGGAGGTGTTGGCAAAGTGTTAGCACAATGGATGGATGCAGGAGAGCCTCCCATTGATTTGTGGGATGTGGATATACGCCGCATGATGCCTTTTCAAAATAATAAACGCTACTTGTTCGAGCGCACCAAAGAAAGTCTCGGCTTATTATATGCCGATCATTGGCCATATCGACAATTTGAAACTGCACGCGGCATAAGGCGTTCTCCATTACATCGAGAACTGCAGGATCTTGGAGCATGCTTTGGAGAAACTGCGGGTTGGGAGCGAGCAAATTGGTTTCTACCCAACCAAGCCAAACATGCTGGACAAAAAGCGGAATATCAATATAGTTGGGGCAAGCAAAACTGGTTTGACTTTGCCAAGCAAGAGCATTATGCCATTCGCAATAATGTAGGTTTTTTTGACCTTACTTCTTTTGCAAAATTTAGAGTTGATGGAAGCCATGCTTTAGCGTTATTACAAAAATTATCTTGTGCAAATGTTGACGTTGCACCTGGCCAAATTGTCTATACCGCATGGTTAAATAAACGTGGTTGCTTTGAAGCAGATTTAACCATTTCAAGACTCAGCGAAACAAGTTTTTTAGTGATCAGCGCTGGAGCTCATGCAACACGCGATCTTGCGTGGATGCACCGTCATATAGAACCAACATGGCAATGCAATATCATTGATATAACATCTGGTGAATCTGTTATTGCCGTTATGGGACCTAATTCTCGTAATTTATTACAAAAACTTACCAGCGAAAATCTAGATAACAACCATTTCCCATTTGGTTCATTTAAACAGATCGATTTTGGTTATGCATACGCAAGAGCACATCGTATATCTTACGTTGGTGAATTAGGCTGGGAGTTGTATATCCCTAGTGAAATGGCCGTTTCAGCATTTGAGTGCTTACTTGAAGAAGGCAAACCGTTTGGTATGTTGCCATGTGGTATGCATGTGCTTGATAGCTGTCGGTTAGAAAAAGGATTTCGCCATTTTGGACATGATATTTCTGATGAGGACCACCTACTAGAAGCAGGAATGGGGTTCTTGGCCTCTAAAACCAAAAATAGTGATTATTTAGGAAAATCTGCCGTGCAAGAAAAACGCGATAAAGGAATTAATCGTACAATGATGCAATTTGCATTGCAAGATCCAGATGCCTTATTATACCATAACGAACCTATCATACGCGATGGAAAGATGGTAAGTTATGTTACTTCTGGTGCATACGGTCATCATCTTGGTAGTGCTGTTGCAATGGGTTATATTCCGTTGCAAGGATCTGAAAAAACTGCTAATCTTATGAACAGTGAGTATGAAATTGAAATTGCTGGAAAGCGGTTTTTAGCACGAGCAAGCCTCAAAGGATTATACGATCCTGAAAATATTAAAATAAAAAGTTAAAGTATTTTATTATGCCAGTTACATTTTTAGTTGTTGACGGATACTCACTTAAAGCACGCAATGATATGAAAAAAAACGGTGCTCCCTTAGGTGGAGAAACCTATGCAAATGCCATCCGTGAAAGCATGCCTAATTGCAATATCGATATCGTTTTTGCTGCTGATCCAGACACTCGCTTAGACCAATTTCGCCAATTAAAGGATTATACAGGCAGCGTTTGGACAGGTTCTAGCCTAATGGTTGACGATGACACTTCTGAAGTCCATCGCCAAATATCTCTAATGGGAGAGCTGTTTAAAAATGCTGTTCCTATTTTTGGTAGTTGTTGGGCATTGCAAATAGCTGCAATAGCTTCAGGAGGTAGCGTTAAACGTGTAACAGCTGGACCTGAATTTGGTATTGCAAGGCGGATATCATTAACACGTGCAGGACGTGCACACCCTATGTATGCAGGAATACCCGATATTTTTGAAAACTTTACGATTCATCGCGATGAAGTTGATGGCTTACCTCCTTCATCATTAATACTTGCCACCAATTCACACACGCGTGTGCAATCAGCACAAATCACACATCTCAACAGCAGCTTCTGGGGAGTTCAATACCACCCAGAATTTGATTTTGGGTACATGTACAACTTGACATTACGTCGCAAAGATAATCTTGTTCGTGATGGCTTTTTTCATACTGAGCAAGATTGTATGAATTGGGCACAGCACTTTACTAACTTAGATCAAAACCCAGACAGTAAACCAGATTTATGGGCTTTAGGTCTCGATAAGCATCTGTTTAATCCAAGCGGCAGAATGCGTGAATTTCGTAATTGGGCAAGGCATATTTTAGCTACAGATCATATTTTTAAATATTTATAGTAATATAATAAATTCTTTGAAATGATGCATTTAAAAAGCAAAATAATAAACTCAAATATTCTACTAAAAATGAGTTCATGATTGGCTTTTAGATTGAGGTTATCACCTCCTATTTTACACAATAAACCATGTCAACTATCTCCTTATTGCTCTGTGGAAGGACTATCGGGTATAATATTTTTTAATATACCTGGCAAAAGCAATGTGCTGGTATAGACTTCAATGTCTGGATTATCAACCAATCCTACAGCGCTAAAATCAGCTGCAAGCAGTGGTTGTAAACCTTTCTGCGTCGTTATATCACCAATGAATGGCACTGATCCTAATAAATTATTTAACAAATAAAACGGCGCTACATTACCATCAATAGCAATCCAATCTGTACGTCTGTTATACTCACCACTAAAATTAACACCCAGTGTCAAACTACTAGTGCGCCAATTTTCTATCTTAACAACATCGCCTTGATAATGTGCACTGCCTGTTGCTTTTGAAAAGCTAATACCATCATTTACTAACAAATCAATAGGTGCAGACAACGACAAATGACTTAATAACGACAATAAAAATGGAGCATCACGAAGCGAATAATCTTCAAGGATAAAATCTAACCGCAGGCCATCAGAACTGTTTTGAGATACATTTTTACCTTTAAAAACTCCCCTATATAATGATTGACTAAAGTCAAAAGCGCGCAAGAAAAAACCAAGGTTTTGAATATTAATATTAAGATTTTGCTTGCCATCACCACTTGAATTCCAAATAAATTCTAGATTTGGTATATCGCTTACATTGAGATGATCTAATCCATCCTCTACCCCTTGTGCCATAAGGTATAATGTATCAAATTGTGCATTGTGCTTATCATAAATCAGGCGAATATCATGCATCATATTTTGATTAATGCTAATCTGATCCAAGGCAGCTAGTATTTTACCATCTGGTAGTATTTCTTCTAACAATTGATTAGAAAACATATCCTTTGCATTTGAGGATAAACCTGCTTGGTTTTTATTACTAATCATCTTCAAATTTTTACTAGCAATACCAATTTCTAAACCTTCAGATTGTGTTTTTTTTATAAAACCCGATATTTGATTTTCTCCAAATTGTAAGTTTTCAATCTGCCAATCAAACCTACTGCTTTTATCAATTGTCATGCTAGAATCAAGAAAACTATCCAACGCCTCTACGCTCAATGTGTTTGCTTTTATGCTATAGGGCTTTATATATCCGCTGGAGTGAATGATAAAAGATTCTTCTAATTTTTTTGACCAACCAAAAAACGGTAAATCAAATTTAGCCTCAGTTAAGTCAATACTTAAATCATAATTATTTTTGACATTATCTGCTATCGCTTTTGTAATTGTAATATCTAAATCACCCATACCTTCAACATAACCCGATATGATAGAATGCTTGATGAGAGACAAATCAATTGGCCCAGCAAAATGTATGATCGTTGGTATATTATCTTGATGAGGTAGCGCATGCTCTATTGAGACAATACCCTTAATGTCGCCTATTTGCATATCTCCAGCAATACTATAGCCATCATTCAAGATATCACCGATTGTATGTTTGCTGATTGTAAGTTTTTTACCATGTAATATAAATGGAATTTGTCGGTGCTTTAATTGATAATGATTGATACTACCTTCAATAGTAAGTTCAGCCTGCTCATGAGAATCTAAAGAAGTCTCCAGTGGCAACAAAATTGTTAATTTGCTTTTAACTTCACCACGCATGGCACTAACATCAAAAGATTTAAAGTTTGGATTGGAGACAATAAAAGCACTAAAAATATCAACAATACGTTTTACATCACTATCAATATCTAACAAAATTTGTATTTGATTTTTTCCATCAACTTCAATAATATTACCTTGCAAATGGGTAGCTTTAAAGCCTTGACTGTTGCTTACTGCATTAAAGGTTATCTTATTATTACTAAGAGTTATCTTGCCTTCAATATCAGATATTTCTTTTGCTGATTGATGCATTATTACAGAGGCATCTTTGACTTCAAGCACAGAGCTAAAATCTATTTGCGTAAAAACTCCATCACCACCGACCTTACCTTCAAAATCAAATGTAGCTTCCGTTAGATTACCAATTCCCATATGAGTAGATAACCATACATAGACATTACTTTTAATTTGTTGTGGCCATTGCGCGTACACATCTGCAAAACTCACTTCCTTTATAAAATCTGAGTGGAAAACCACTTTCCAACTTTTTTGATGTTCCTTTTTTTTAGAGCCATCTACATCTTGATTAGCAATTTCATCAATTCTAATGTAGCCTTTGCTCTCTAAATTACCTCGATGAAATTTAAGGTTTTTAATTTCCAAACTCTTCCCGTTACGCAAGGACAAATCGCCACTAGCTTGATCAATTAAAACTTCTTTATTATCAGCCAATGCAATATTAATATCCTTACCTTGAACGGGACCATCAAGCTCAAAATCATATGTTTTTTGATTAATCGTAAAATCAAAGCTACCAGAAAACAAACCATCAACACTGTTCAGCGTGTTTTCTAATAGAACAGAAGGCATCAAATGTTTGATATTTAATTTGCCTTTAAGAATATGATTATTTTCAATATCATACGATCTCAAAGAAACATGTGATTGAGCAAACTTCAAATCCCCTTCAATAAAGAAAACATTGCCTGAAAAATAAAAGCCAACCTGCAAAAATCCTGATACTCTAGCTGAGTTTTTTAAGCTTAAATCATACCCTATTGATTTTAAGACATGCGACAGAGACTGCATTTCAGCATCATTAAATCTTATATCAGCAACAAACCCAGAGCCCGTATAATAATCAATATTATCAGTGCCCAAAAGCTGAACGGACACTCCAGATGGTACTGTATTTAAAAATAACTGCGAAAACTGTGCATAAGAGGTATCTACAGCAATCCAATTGAAGGTGCTTATAAGAAGTAATAGCTTTAGTCCAATACTTGCTAGAGCTCGTGTGGATATCTTCAATATATCAAACATGATTGTTGCATAGGGTTGCAATATTATTAAGGCCAATATTCTAGGATATAGATCAATTGTTTAAGAAACGCCGATTATATAATGAATCGTTGAATTGTAATTAAATTTTAATTGAGTTGCCAAAACCTACAATGTGATATTAATAATATTAGCATAGGTATTTTATATATTAATAATCGCTACATAGCCTATAAATATTATCTCGTGATTGTTTAACATTTGCAACACACATTTTGAGACAAAAATATTTAATATGCATCTACAAACAAAGCTCCATTTACCAAAATTTATACTCACTAATCCTAAGCAACGGCGCCATTTCCTTGCGCATTGTCAATTGCATAGTCCTTGGCTTGCAAGATTAACGCAACGCTATTATGATTTAGAAGAACATTTTATTGAAAATGACCCCAAAAGTGTTTTGAATAACATCTTGAAGCAACAAGAAAATGAATTTTGTACTAATATCAATCCATTTTCTGACATAGACACACTCCAACAACAATTATGCGTTGCTAAGCAGCGACTCTCTTTAGTGCTTGCATGGAACGAAGTTTCTGGAGCTGTATCAATCAAAGATACAATCAAAATATGGTCTGACTTTGCACAAAAAACTATCCAATGCAGTATTGTATCTGCCATCTATGCTCTATGCAAGCGTAAGAAATACGCTCTGCCAGATATGCCAAATTCACAAACTTTATGCCAAGGCATTACTGTACTTGCTATGGGAAAACTTGGCGAACAACTACTTAACTATTCAAGCGATGTCGATCTTATCATCTTGTACGATCTCAATAATACCACATATCCTTTTACAAGCGAAGATATCATCAGAGCAGTAAAAACATTCGCTTATATTATGCACAATGAAACAGCAAAAGGATACATATTTAGGGTAGATTTTCGTTTGCGCCCTGATCCAGCTTCAACACCTATTGCTGTTAAGCTTGCCTCTGCTGAAATCTACTATGAAAGTGCAGCGAGGACCTGGGAGCGCGCTGCCATGATAAAAGCACGCCCAGTTGCAGGTGACATCACCATGGGTAATCATTTTATCAAGCATATCCAATCTTTTATATGGAAAAAGTATCTTGATTTTTATGCGCTAGAAGAAATCGGGGCAATGGTCCGATCTAGCGTCCATCCAAAACATTTAAACCATATTGAAAACCTTGAAGGCTTTGACCTTAAACGTAGTTACGGTACAATCAGAACAATAGAATTTTTTGTGCAAGCCTTACAATTAGTTTGGGGTGGTAGAGTACATTCTTTACGTACAGATTCAACACTTCTTTCATTAAATGCTTTATCTAAAAATAAAATTATTCATAAAACGCAAGCCCGCAATTTAACCCAGGGCTATTATTTTCTGCGCTTATTAGAACATCGCGTACAAATGATTAACGATCAGCAAACCCATAAAATACCTATCGGAGTAGATAAACTTGAGAGCTTTACCAAGTTTTGTGGATTAAATGACAAAACTGAATTATTTGCACGATTGCAAATAGCAAATACTGAAATTTTAAAAACTACGTCTATTTTAAAATCTTCCAAAGGCAAAATGCAAATACAAATACTCAACCCAGCAACGAATATGCAAAATAAACATGCCTTTGAAAACAACAGCACTGATACAAAAATTGTTCAGCAATGGTTTATAGACAGCGGATTTAAAAACGCAGAACAGGCATATGCCATTATCCAACAATGGAAAAAATGTACATACAACGCATTACAAAATAATGAGGCAGCACGTGTTTTCCACAAGCTTGTCCCGACATTACTAGAAACAATCAGTCAGTCATACGATAAAGATATTGCGTTACGTAACTTTGATCTCTTTTTACAAAAATTACCAACTGGCGTGCAACTACTTTCAGCGCTCTCAGCAAATGCCAGTCTTTTGCGCCAACTAACAACAATCATCGCCAATGTCCCAAGAATGGCGCATATTCTTGCAAGACGCCCTGAGCGCTTAGATATGTTTTTTACCCCACATATCCAGCAATTATCTTTTCGACATATTACCAATAGTTTTAAAGCTGAAATACACCCTAGACTACCTTATGAAATATCACTTTCTGCTGCACGGAAATGGCTAAATGAAAGTATCTTTTTAATTGATAACCTACTTTTAGAAGGGCATCTGTCACTTGAGCAGTGGCAACTTGGCCACACCAATCTATGCGAATGCTGCATTAGACAGCTAATCCCAATCATTGGCAAAGAATATTTTGGAGAGAATGCTACAAAGATGTTGCAAAATTTTGCTATCTTGAGCTTTGGAAGAACTGCCACAAAATCCTTAACATGCAATTCTGATATTGATGGTGTTTTTATCTGGAAAGATAAAGGAGATACAAAAAAATTTGTTGCTTATAATCGATTTGCACAACGCATTATAACTGCATTTGAGTTTGGTCATTCTGAAGGAATTTTATATACATTTGACACAAGGTTACGCCCTGATGGTACTAAATCAGCACTCGCAACATCATTATCACGCTTGTTGAATTACTACGAAAAACAAGAAGCATGGGGATGGGAAATATTAGCTCTGGCGTCTTCTAGGCCAATATTTGGCAATTCAACTATGAAGCAAAAAATAAATTTAATGCGAAAGCAGACACTCACAGCAGCCAGCACCAATTCAAAAGCATTGTGTGACTCTCTTATCCATATTCGCAATCATCATATTAAATCGCACCTTCAAACACATGCTAACAAAACTTTTAGCCTTAAGCATCAAAGCGGATGCTTGCTAGACCTTGAACTACTCACGCAGTATTTATTAATTGTATATTCAAACCAGCTTGAAACTCCGTATTCATTTCCAGCAGAAAAAAGTAAAAAATGGCAAATATTGACAACCGATCCCATATTCAAGCAATTTGCTCCTCAACAATTGCAAAAAGCATATCAATTATTTGAAGCAGCAATTGCAATAACCCGCATAAGCGGCCGTCAATTGGATGAACTCGTTGAAGAGCAAGGTAAACTTGCTAAAAGACTAAACCAGCTAGCTGGTTTAGATGAAAATGAATCTTTTTTTTCATCGCTTGATCTTGCACGCAGTTATGTCCATAATGCCTATGACATAATCTATAACAAATCAGCTCATCACTAACGAGGAAGTACAATGTTGCAAATTAATAGCCTAGCGCCTGATTTTTCTTTAGGTGCAATCGATGCACTAGGCAACGATATGCAAGCAATCTTAAGCCAAGTCCAAACACGATTGCTTGTAGTGTATTTCTATCCCAAAGATAATACTAGTGGATGCACGCAACAAGCATGTGATTTCCGTTCGCAGATAAAAAACTTGCAAAACTTAGATACAACTATATGGGGCATATCACCAGATAATATCAAAAGTCATATCAAGTTTCAGCAAAAATATGACCTGCCTTTTTCTTTACTAAGCGACCCGGATCATACTGCATGCTACGCATACCAATGCTGGGTAGAAAAAAGTATGTATGGGCGTAAATATTTTGGTGTTGAACGTTCAACTTTTTTGATCGATATTAAAAAACTTACAATTTTGGCGCTATGGCGTAAAGTCAAAGTTAAAGACCACGTTCAAGAAGTGGTTGAAACCATTCAAAACTCACTTTAGCAAATATATTTTCAACAGTGTCTAATACACCTGCTATTAATCTACCATATATCGTTACTTTCTTAGTACTGGTTAATATCGCATGCTATATTCTATTATCGCTAGTTCCTAGTTATATTTATCACAATATTATCATAAATTTTTCTCTTTTTCCTGATCGATATGAAACGCCAACATGGATGTTCGATAATTGGTTTGTCGCTCTTATCTCGCTAATAAGTTATGCTTTCTTACATGGCGGATGGCTACATCTTATTGCCAACATGATATTTCTTGCAGTTTTTGGTAATGCTATCACCCGCGTTTGTGGGACACGGGTTACATTGTTTATTTATGTGACAGGTATTATTATCCCTGCCCTTGCTGTTTGTTTTTTAATACCATCCCAAGGCCGTTTTATTATTGGTGCATCTGGGGCAATAATGGCTCTTGCAGGTGCTATGACCAACATTGCCTTTGATTTTAAACTTGCGATGTATTTACCACATCCCTTCAACAATAAACGTAATGCTATCGCATTTTCTGTTATATTTTTGATATCTTCACTTATAATGTACGTGCTACCCATGCTCAACCATAACAGTTCGATGCATTCTGCAATAGCAGTTGATGTGCATTTACTTGGTTTTATAAGTGGAGCAATGACAATGTCACTTGTAAAGCATCAACCAAGGGGTCACTTGTAAAGCATCAACCAAGGGGTCACTTGTAAAGCATCAACCAAGGGGGTCACTTGTAAAGCATCACCCAAGGGGTCACTTGTAAAGCATCAACCAAGGGGTCACTTGTAAAGCATCACCCAAGGGTATCACTGTTATTTTTATAGAATGCCGCAATATAGTTAACCGCTAGATCGTGCTCACTAGTGCGCCATTGATCCGTGAAAGGGTTATATATCAAACCTTCCATTTTGCTTAAATGCATTCCTTGCGATCGTAATGCACTTACCATTTCATGCGGTTTTACAAATTTTTGCCAATCATGTGTCCCACGTGGTAACCATCTTAGGACATACTCTGCACCTACAATTGCTAATGCAAAAGACTTCAATGTTCGATTTAATGTCGCTGCTATTAATAACCCGCAAGGTTTGACTAGTTTTGCACTTGTACATAAAAATTGATTGACGTTGGGTACATGTTCAACAATCTCAAGGTTCAATACAACATCAAACTGCTTATTTTCATGAATAAGGTCTTCTATCAAACATTTTCTATAGTTTAAACTAAGCTCTGATTCACGCATGTGCGATTGTGCAACACGTATCGTTGTTTCACTGGCATCAATACCTAGCACTTCTGCGCCTAAGCGCGCCATTGGCTCTGATATTAAGCCTCCCCCGCAACCTACATCAAGTAACGTAAGACCTTTTAAAGGTTTTACGTTGCTTGCTTGCAAGCCAAAATGCTTAATCATAGCTTCACGCATAAATTTAATCCTAATTGGGTTGAATTGATGCAGTGGCTTAAATTTACCATTAATGTCCCACCATTCCAAAGCCATTGAATCAAACTTTGCTATTTCTTCTTCAAGCAACATTGGATTTTCTATTTTCTTCAAACCTTACTCCGTCGTTATGTTTAATTTTCCAACAGCATAAAATAGACTTTATATACGTTATCATATTTATGTATTTTGCCATATTTTATAATTTAAGATATAGTCTTATTTCCATTTAAAAAAACATACAATAATAATGAAGAAAACAAACAATCACAATATATCGACGCTTGTAAAGCAAATCTGTAGCGGTTCAAGGAATGCACTCGCGCGCGCCATCACACTTGTCGAATCAACTAAAGCTGAGCATCAATGTGATGCGATAGAGTTAATGAAGCTTGCAAATGCACATGTCAAACAAGATGACATCACACGTATTGCTTTAACTGGCCCTCCTGGGGCTGGTAAATCAACCCTCATCGAAACCATCGGTTTGCACTTAATAAAAAAAGGAAAGCGTATTGCAGTATTAGCTTTTGATCCATCTTCCACGCGCGACGGTGGCGCAATTTTAGGTGATAAAACACGCATGGAAGACTTAGCTAAACACACAGATGCATTTATCCGTCCCAGTGCAAGCGCACATGCTAATGGCGGCGTTAATCATAACACCAATGACATCGCCACATTATGTGCATGTGCTAAATACGATACTATTTTCATTGAAACTGTTGGAGTTGGACAAAGTGAAACAAGTATTTCTAACCTCTGCGACATCATGGTACTTGTTGCCTCTCCCACTGGAGGCGATAGCCTGCAAGGTATTAAACGCGGCATCACTGAGTTAGTTGATATGATATGGGTTAATAAAAGTGACGGAATATTGCAAAAAGCTGCCAACATTCAAATGGCAGAGCTAAAACATTCACTACAATTAATGCAAGCACGTGCTAAAGATTGGAAAGTGCCTGTTATCACTCTATCTGCTTTACAAAACACAGGCATTGAAGACGCCTGCATTTTAATTGATACCTTTAAAGCCCACCAACTAAAAACACAAGATTGGCATCATAGACACCACAAACAAAATCGCATCACATTAGTAGAGCGTGCAAGCTGGATGCTAACTCAAATGTTTAAAGAATCTATTCATGAGACAAAAGATTTACACGATACAGTTGAAGAGCTTGCAAAATCCAATAACAGCTCTACCGAGGATTCTGCAAAACTTATCAAGGCTTTTCTAGACCATCATTGATCATCTCTTTTAGCAAGCTAGCAATAATATCTAATGTTATCAGATATCCAGCACTTACAAAATTTATACAAGCGATCAAGGTTGTTACGTCCAGTAAACGATCCAACAAAAGCTGAATACGTTATGGCTTTAACATTCGTGTTCAAATTATTCTAAAAATTGGCTATACACAGCTTTGGATTGAGCACTGGAAAACTCAAGCAGAAACAGTACTTTCTTTTGTCTATCAAGAGGATATATTTTGATTTTAACTCCATCAACAAAATAATATAATATATGTAGGGGAGATGATTTATTGGCATTGGCTGATATCTCGCTTGAGCGCATGCTACTTAGCACATATTGTTGAACATAGCTCGCTTGAGCTTGAGTTGCTTAATGAAGCTTAGCGAGTTTTAAATGGCACTGGTTGATTAATTGCTCTCGACGATTAATTGTTATTGTACCTGCGCATACTTGTTAATGGGTTAGCAAGTATTTTTAAGTCACTGTTTCCAGTGGTCAAACAATAAAAATTCAATCACAAATGCAAACTAAATAACAAGCCTTAATAAGCTGTCTTAAAGTTTTATTATCTCTTTATTTTGAGTGAGTTAGCAGTTTCATTCGCTACCCAACTTAAAAAACAGCGTGTTGACATTTCCATTGCTGGGGTTAATGTTCCACCATTTAAATACATGCCGCGGCGGCCTTTTTGCATGCTTTCAACAGGGCCTATATCTTCAGAGAATACGCTCCTCCATAATTCTTTATTAGCCCGCCTAAGCTCTCCCATATGATCTTCACATATTGATGGGTCAAAATAAAAAATCTCTACACGCTCTCGAACCTTATCAACACCTAAAGGCTCAAGCCATATAACATAAAAATGATCGCGGTGTATCCCTAAAAGCACATTGGGATAGAGCGCTATATACTCACCGCGTTTTTTCCACCTTGCTGGCAAACTTGCAGCATCAGCAAAAGCAAGTCCATTCGATAACAAGTTAGGATTATAAACTGTTGTACCTTGTCCAGAATAAAGATTTTTTGATAAAATATCATAATGGTCTTCAAGCTTAGAATACTCATTTAAGCTTGGATGTACCATTGGCAGATGGTAGCTTTCACAATAATTTTCTACTGCCAGTTTCCAATTACAATTAAGTTCAAACAAAATTGTTGAATCTTCACCGCAATGGTATAATTTTTTATCTCCAAATACTTCCCATCGTTTGATTAAATCTGAATAGTGATCGGCAAAATCAGTAGCAGTACCTGATAGATTAACAAAAATCATACCCATCCATTCATAATGTCTGATGGATGTAAGTTGTACATTTTCTAAATCAAAGCGTAAATCATGATTGCAATTTGCACCTCCTATATGGGGTGTTTTACGTAACTTTCCTTGTAAATCATAGCACCATGCATGATAAGGACATGTTAATAAATTGCTTTTTAAGCGTCTTGGTTCTTCTACAAGTATAGCTCCACGATGTTTGCATATATTTTCAAAAACTTGCAGTTTACCTTCTAAGTCACGCACAAGCACAATAGGCCTGTCAAATAGTACAACTGGCTTAACTGTTCCTTTGTCAGAAATTTCATGCGAAAAAGCTGCAATGGTCCATTTTTTTTCAAAAAGGGCATCTTGTTCAAGCTTGTACCATTCATCATCAATATAGCAAGTATCAAAAAGACCTGGCGATGGTTTTTCACGATCGTTTAACAAACGTACTAAATTTGCTAATGCAGCACGATCATCTGAGCACGCATGATTAGTTTTACCTGTAGCATTAAAACGAGTTAACATTGTCTCCCCCTAACCGGCAATAATATAAAACTACCCTAATAGTATAAAACTATTCGTACACAAGCTTTATTTCACGTCAATTGTTTTTTGATCTTAGGCACTTTTAAAATCAACATCACTAGAGCGTTAAGACGCTCTAAAAGGATTTCCTATGATAACACGTAAATAACCTTTTTTATTACTAACACTACGAAGTTTTAGTTGTAAGTACACAGGATGGCGTTTCTTATCATCAGACCAAAAGCTTGAATATGTTGCCATTTGTACTTCCGGCAATAAAGCTTGAAACAACGGAATTCCTTCTGTTTCTTGGCGATTAACAAAACTTTTCTGTTGATCTGGAAGTGCTGCACTGATTTTACTTAATGTTCTATCAAAAGCAAACCGCGCTTGCTCTGGATTATCAAGTAAATAACTGTCTATTTGTAAAGCAACTAACTTGCTATCTATCGTTTTATCAAACTGTAAAATGACATTAACAGGAGACATTTCAAGCCATTTATTAGCATTTAATTTGCACGCAACAAATTCATTTGCCAATTCTTGACACTTTCCAAGCTTTGATTTTAAGCTATCATATGTATCACGCCAACTTAGTCCAAGCATTAAATGATGATAATCACTTTCATATGCAGATAAAACTAATATTTCCTGCATTTCAAGATTGCCAGAAAGCGATGCAAAATATGCTGCGTTCTGTCCTTGCTTATTTTTAGTTCTAGGATCAGCACCTGCTGCTAAAAGCGTACGTATTTCACTCGTTCTATTAAGAGCTGCTGCGCGCATTAGAGGTGTATAATCATCATATACCGAGTCTGGATTACTGCCATTTTGTAGTAAATGCTCTAAAAGTCCTCTATATCGCTGATCATTTGCATGATCAATACTAAAATGAAGTGCCCTTATTGATGGTTGTAGCCCTGCAGCAACTAAAGCATTTGTCATGTCCCATTGATTTTCAAGAGCAACAAAATCTACTAAATTAAGTCTATTATTTCCAAAACTATCCGGTCTATCTAATTGTATATGATCAAGAATTACTCCTTCTGGTCTTTCTTCAATCAATTCACGCAATTTTGTTACGTTGCCATTTCTTACTGCACGCTCAACTGCACCAGCAAAATCAGCTAGTAATGCACTCCCAGCTCCCGATGGGATTATGCCGGCAAGCTTTTGTCCTGCTTCTAATTTTTGTATTCGCTTTGGAGAATAGTTATTTGCATATTGATTGTTTATTTCAGATTCAGGGCCAAGTTCAAGGCTTGATTCTGTTCGCGTTATTAAAATTCTATCTAACTGTGCTTGAATTTTTGGCAACCCATCAGCTACATCCAGAGGTCCCGTTGCACAACCAGGCGATGGGTCTAGCGATGCTCCATAATTTGCTAAAACTTCAACTACTTCTCTTTGTTCATAGGCAATTGCTGCAGCAATTGGTGTCCAGCAACCTTGTGCTCCACCAGGTACTTCACTAGGAGCGCCTAATTTTAAAAGACGCTCTAATGCCTTCATCTGCCCTTCAATAGCAAGACGATGCATAATAGAGCGACCATCTCCACTATCAATAGACACATCAGCGCCGCCTTTGATTAAAAAACTTAACGTGGTTAAGTCTCCTAAATTTGCTGCAATCAGTAACGCTGGTTTTCCATATTTATCTCTTACATTGGGATCAGTTCCTGTCTCAAGTAAACCTTTTACTTCAAGAGAGTTTCTAGCTCGTACCGCTTTAATTAAATCTGATTCCGGTAACATTTTACGCGCATCCCGCTCAAGGGAAAACACAACCCTTGTAGCCACATCTGGATTTGCTACAGTAATGGCCATTCCTGCTGCAATCACACCAACAATCAATCCGCTTGCAAGCGCTGTTCGATTACCTCTAACCTTAGCAGCACGGCGCTGTCTGGAACGCTGCACTCTTGAATTTGCTGGCAACGGTGCACGCGTACCATTGCGTATAAAAGATTCCCTACTTCGTGACTTTATGTCTGAGTTTTCTGGGCTGCTACCAAGAGGGTAACCTATTGTTTCATCATTTTTAGATGATTGCCCTTCATACATCGCTCCGCTATCAATGAGTTGCATTTTATCGCGCATATTTTGCTGCAAATTATTGCTATCTTGCTCTTGGGGTTGATTAACTTGAGGCTCATGATTGATGTTATTCTTAATAATATCCTTTGACTTTTGCTCTAAATCATCTTGCTCTTGTTCTGTTAGGACGTTTTCTTTAAGTGAATGATTATCTAACTGCGTGTATTTTTTAATAGTCGCATTGGTATCGAAGTCACTATTTAAAGTGTCAGAATCTTCTTGAGACAGTTTGTTTTCTGTCTTTTGTGCATTCTCAACAAGGTTAGAAAGCAATAGCGGCTCAACAGTAGATTGATATGATGGAACAAGGGGGGGGAGGTCAACACGTGTTTTATCTACCAAATCTATATGTACAGCTTGAGTATGATGATTTAGCGTGTTTCTGTACTCATCGTGCTCTGTAGCTTGTTCTAGATAAACTTCATGCTCTAAAGCTTCTGGTCTATAGCCTTTTCCAGTTAAACTTCTACGCTTGACATAACCGCGATAATCTAGTTGATCTGTAAATAACTCTTTATCACTCCATAACGACGGTTGGTTTAAGTTTTGATCGTTATTTAGTAATGATAATTGTGGATCAGATCGTACTTCATTGCTGCTTAGTAGATTTTGTTGCCCGTCTTGAAGAGAACTATCTTTTAAAATTGCAGATGAATTCTGATTGCCAAATGTGCTGATGTTGTTATTATCACTTTGCAATAAAACCTGTTGGGTCTTGACACCAGTAATACGCGATCTACTTTCTTCAATCAATCGTAACACATCATGCGTATTATCTTGTGTATTAAATGCAATATAGCGCTGTGCATTAGCGCTATCATCAAAGCGAATTAAATTAACCCACTGACCAGCCTTGCGTCCTTGCACCAGATATGAGATATTTGCTGTAAAATGACGAAACCCTTGTCCGTAACGTTTCAGCGCTTTTTTTACCATGGATTAACCAACATGAATGCATTCGAAATTGTATACGAAAACTTTATATTCAAAAAGATACAATTTCAGCCCAACTGAATGATCGTAATATCCAGTATTTAAATAACCAGAAAATATGATCTATTTTGCAGGCAAACTACGTTTCTATATATAAAGAAATAAGCAAATGATGTGCCAATCAAATCGCAATAAATTTTAGAACAATACGGTTCATAAAATTTATCAAATTTACTATTAAAAGCAGTTTATATTTTTGAAGAAAAACCTATCACAATAATACCCCCTACAATCAGCAAAACACCTATCAAATACAATGTAGGATAACGCTGCGCAAACAAAAACCAATCAGCCAAAGGTACTAGAACAAATCCTAATGCCATAAAGCTATATCCTATTCCTAGGGGTACAGTTTGTAAAATATGAACCCACAGCAATGTAGCAATAGCATAAAGTACAATTGCTAATAAAAAAAAGGGCGTCAAAAAAAGCTTAACAATATTTTCAATAATATTTTGCTGACCCATTGATATAGCTGTATACTTGAATAGAATCTGCCCACAAGCCATCAAGAAAACAAAACCAATCAGCTTTAAAAATATCGTTATCGTCATTATACAAATTCACCTATAAGTAGCTAATTAATGATATTAGAGACAGTTACCATACTGTATATGATAGATGAACCCATCAAAATAAATTCAAGCCAGCTATGTTGTTTTATACATTATTGTTGAAATTTAAAATGCTAATATTGACAATTAATAAATCATAAAAGCTATTAAAACAACCCAAGCAAGCAATCAAACCAATCTTGACAAGAATGTCTATTTGAGTGTTATAAAGGCATTAAATTTTAAATTGACATGATAACAAAAGCAATGCAATGTTTGTTTTAAAATGATGACTATCAGTTAAACTAGATTCCTTAAATTACTTCAGTTAAACTAGATTCCTTAAATTACTTTAGTAAGTGCTATGCCATGAAGCTTTTTCGATTTTATTATGTCTTTTTACTTGCTGCTATTAGCGTTTTTATTGCACCGGCATATGGTCAAACTGTACAACAAAACCAAGACCCTAAAACTCTTCTAAGGGTTGCGGCGGGATCTTTTAATGAGTTTAAAAGTAAGCGCAATGGTGCTGTTACAGTTGATCTTACCTTGCCTTATAGCATCGATTTACCTTATGATTGGTGGTTTGTTCAACCTTTTGTAGGTGCAATGATTACATCAAAAAATGCTGCATACGGATATGCAGGATTTAAGCTTGACTACCCTATGAATGAAAACATCTATCTTACCCCTTCATTTGCCCCGGGGCTATTTTCACATGGTGATGGCAAAGATTTGGGTTATTGGATTGAGTTTAGAAGTGGCATGGAAGTTTCTTGGAAATTTGACAATAATAATAGACTTGGACTTGAAGTAGCACATATATCAAATGCTGGTTTATCCAATAAAAACCCGGGCGTTGAATTATTGACGTTAAGCTGGACATATCCTCTTTAAAAACTAACATGATAAATTGATCTATTGAGAGATTATCATTTTTAAAGCTCAAGGCAAATGAGTTATTTTGAACTTATTCTTTGGAATATATTATCTAAAAGTGATAGATAAATCCTCCCCTCACGACAATTCTTTCTAAAAGCACAGTAACTCTTTTTAAAAGATGTTTGCAAGAGGCAATCAAATGTACAAAAGATCATCGTTGCATAAACTTAGCCAACGCTCAAACATAAATCATACTCCATAGCAACTACGACCGAGGACTAAGTCAGCAATTAGCTTTCATAGTTGTTAGAAAGTATATTGATCTTTATTTAAAAATAAAACTAGCTATAGAACAAGCTTAAATTAGCTTGCAATAGCACTATTGCTTGTATCAAGCTTGCCTATAGCTGCACTTCTAGCTGCAATGCGCTTTTTAAGTTTGCGCGCTTGTAACGACAACGCACGGTCAGGTGTATTCATCAAATATGTATCCAACCCACCTCGAGCATCAATTGTACGCATTGTACTAATTGCTATCTTCAAAGATATAGATTGCTTAAGAATATCCGAGATAAGGCTCATTTTTTGAAGATTGGGTAAAAAACGACGTCGCGTCCTATTCACAGCATGTGAAACATTATTACCGCTCATGACACCTTTTCCAGTAATATCACAACGTTTTGCCATTGATAGCTACTCCATTTAAAATCAAAATATTAGAGTGTCTTTTTATACATAAATTAGTTAAAATACAAGCTTCAATTTGTTTTGCCAACATATTTTATTTGAAACAATCACTACTATGCTACTACAAATACTAAAAATAGCTAAATCATCAACAAAAATCATATGAAACATCAATTTTAGATACTACAATCACTTCAAACTTAATCTTGCGTGACGATTGACATCTTTATACAAAAGATATTTGAACAGTTCAGGACCGCCAGCATAACAAGCTTGCGGGCAAAAAGCACGCAACCACATATAGTCGCCTGCTTCTACTTCAACCCAATCTTGATTCAACCTATAAACCCCTTTTCCTTGTAAAACATACAACCCATGTTCCATCACATGCGTTTCAGCAAATGGAATCACAGCTCCAGGGGCAAATGTCACAATATTAACATGCATATCATGGCGCATGTCATCAATATCTACAAATCGTGTTGTAGTCCATTGCCCCTTTTTACAATTAGGCATTTCAATAGGCTCTAAATCCTCCTCATTAGTAATAAAAGCTTGTGGTATATCAATACCTTCTTCTTGCTGATACAGTTTTCTAATCCAATGAAACACCGCTTTGCTCGTTGTATTATTTTTAATACTCCAATCGCATCCTGGGGGTATAAATGCATAACCACCTTTTTGCATTTCATATAAATGACCTTCTATCGTAACTTCGATAGAACCTTGAACCACAAACAGTACTGCTTCTGCCAGAGCATCGTTTTCAGGATCATTGCTGCCACCACCTGGACTTAACTCGACAATATATTGTGAAAATGTTTCTGCAAAACCGCTCAATGGCCTAGACAACACCCAAAAGCGCATCTTATCCCATTTAGGCAGAAAGCTTACGACAATATCGCGTAAAACACCTTTGGGTATAACTGCATAGGCTTGCGTAAAGACAGCGCGATCTGTCACCAGATCGCTTTGTTGTGGTAATCCGCCATTTGGTACATAATATTCGTCACCCATGGAATACTCCTTCCTATGTTGACTATGTCAGCCAGATGCATAAAAACAATCTAAGTTAAAAACCCTGCCATTAACAATAATAGAACAGCCATTGCTATAATAGTAAAAGTAATCAATTTAATAACTAGCGACCATGTTTGTAGTTTTTCTAATGGTGCATTTTTAAATTCAAGCTCATTATTGCTACTCATCAAACTATCCTTCTATGAAATATATACTGGGTTTTGATATGCATTAAGCAATTCTTCGGCAACATTTAGAGCATGTTCAGCTTTTTGGCGCTCTTGATCATCACGCGCTGATGATAAACTATCTCTAGCGTTTGCACATCTTTTTTCTATTTCTTCTAATTGAACACTATCAAACTGACATGCACTATCGGCAAGAACACGGCAAATTGAACCAGAAATTTCAACAAAACCTCCTGATACAAAAAATCTATCGATCGCTTTACCATGATCAAACACAACAATTGATCCTAAACGCAAAGCAGACATAAAAGGAGCACATCCTGGCAAAACACCAAAGTCGCCCTCGCTTCCTGGAATAACCACCATGTCAACTTCACCAGCAAACAAACTCTTGCTTGGTTCAATAATTTCAAGTGTTGTAGAATTTTTAGCCATCATATTAAGCTCATACAGTTCCAGAAATATTTAAACTAGGCAGCTTCGCTTGCCATTTTGCGAGCTTTTTCTATCGCTTCGTCAATAGTGCCTACCATATAAAAAGCAGATTCTGGAAGATGATCATATTCACCTTCAACAATACCTTTAAACCCTTTAATGCTATCTTCAAGTTGTACAAATACACCTGGCGTACCTGTAAAAACTTCTGCAACATGAAATGGTTGAGATAAAAATCGTTGAATCTTACGTGCACGTGTGACTGTCAATTTATCGTCTTCACTAAGTTCATCCATTCCAAGAATCGCTATGATTTCTTGCAAACTTTTATAAGCTTGCAATAATTGTTGAATTTGACGCGCTATTTGATAATGGCTATCCCCAACAGAGCCTGGTTCAAGAATACGAGAGGTTGAATCAAGCGGATCAACTGCTGGATAAATACCTAACTCAGCAATTTGACGCGACAAAACTGTTGTTGCATCTAAATGCGAAAACGTAGTTGCAGGAGCAGGATCTGTCAAATCATCTGCTGGAACGTAAACAGCTTGTACCGACGTAATAGAACCTTTACGCGTAGAGGTAATGCGTTCTTGCATAGTTCCCATATCGGTTGCAAGCGTTGGCTGATAGCCAACAGCAGAAGGAATACGCCCCAACAAAGCAGAAACTTCTGAACCTGCTTGTGTAAAGCGAAAAATATTGTCTACAAAGAAAAGTACATCTTGACCTTCTTCATCACGAAAATACTCAGCTTGCGTTAATCCAGTAAGCACAACACGTGCCCTAGCTCCTGGTGGTTCATTCATTTGTCCATAAACAAGCGCAGCTTTACTATCACCATCTGGTTTAATAACTCCCGATTCTATCATTTCATAATAAAGATCGTTTCCTTCGCGGGTTCGCTCTCCTACTCCAGCAAATACAGAATAACCTCCATGACCTTTGGCAATATTATTGATTAATTCCATAATCAAAACTGTCTTACCAACTCCAGCACCTCCAAACAAACCAATCTTCCCACCTTTTGGGTAAGGAGTGAGCATGTCAATAACTTTAATACCAGTTACCAATTGTTCAGTTTCAGTAGCTTGGTCAACATAGTCAGGAGCCGCACGATGAATTGACCATTTTTGCTTTGTGGTCAAAGCTCCACGCTCATCAACTGGCTCTCCAATCACATTCATAATCCGTCCTAATGTTTCAGGACCAACAGGAACTTGAATAGCATTACCTTCATCTTTAACTTCTTGACCGCGTACCAAACCATCTGTTGTATCCATGGCAATACACCGCACAGTGTTTTCTCCCAAATGCTGTGCAACCTCAAGAACAAGCGTTCTATCTTTTATCTTTGTAGTAATCGCATTTAAAATTTTGGGTAAATTTTCATTAAACTGCACGTCTACCACAGCACCTAATACTTGTGTCACGCGTCCTGTTGAAGTCTTACTCATTACAATCTCCTGTCTATTTTAGTCAATTTTTTGAATAAATCAGAGCGCCTCAGCACCTGAAATAATTTCAATTAGTTCTTTTGTAATTTGCGCTTGTCGAGTTCTATTATAGGTAATCTGTAATTTGTGAATCATATCGCCAGCATTACGAGTTGCATTGTCCATCGCAGTCATGCGCGCACCTTGCTCTGATGCAAAGCTTTCAAGCAAAGCTCTAAACAATTGTACCGAAATATTTTTAGGCAAAATCTGTTTAAGAATTTCATTCTCATCAGGCTCAAACTCATATACCGCATTCTGTGATGCATCTATTTTTTCGTAATTGTTTTGCTTATCATCTTGTTCGTCATTGTCTTGTAACGTCACACCTGTAAAAGGAATTAACCCAAGTAGAGTAACCGTTTGTGTTAGCACTGAAATAAAACGATTATAAACCAAGCTACAAACATCAAACTCCCCATTATCGTAAAGATGATGTATTCTTTCAGCTATCTTTTCAGCATGCTCAAATGCAGGAGTAGGTTTGCATAAATCTTCATAAACCTCAACAAATCGATCGCTATATTGACGCCTCAATTGTACCGAAGCTTTACGCCCTATAATAAAAAGCTTAACTTGCTTGTCTTGTGATTCAAGCATTTCGATTCTTGCTTTAACATCGCGCACGATTGACCCATTAAAGCCACCACATAATCCTCTATCGGATGAGATAACAATCAATAAATGAATGCGATCTTTGCCATTTCCTACCAACAAACCTGGCCCGTTGCCTGACTCACCTACTCCTTGAGAAAGGGCCGATATCATAGATTCCATTGCCACAGCATAAGGTCTTGCGCTCTCTGCATTCTCTTGTGCACGGCGCAATTTTGCAGCTGCTACCATTTTCATTGCGGATGTAATCCGTTTGGTAGACTGTACACTTGAAATTCTAACACGCAGTTCTTTCAAACTAGCCATTGATATCTTCCGCCATTTACATTCTTCATTGCATTATAGAGCCAATAATCATTGTTATACCTAAAGCAGTCACTTTCTTAAGAGAAATTCTTAATAAAACCTTCTAAGATTTTCTCTATTTGTTGTATCGAATCATCTGACAATTCTGATGTACTGTCAATCGTATCTAACAACTGTGAATGTTCTGATCGTAGTGCATTTAGCAAATCACTTTCAAACTTACGCACATCTCCAATCGCAACTGTATCAAGATATCCTTTCGTTCCAGCATAAATAACAATCACCTGCTCAGAAACTTTAAGTGGGCTATATTGTGGTTGCTTTAATAATTCTGTCAGCCTAGCACCTCGTGCCAATAACCTCTGCGTAGCTGCGTCAAGATCAGATGCAAATTGTGAAAAAGCTTCCATTTCGCGATATTGCGCGAGTTCGAGTTTAACCGAACCTGCTACCTTTTTCATAGCTTTTGTTTGTGCTGCAGAACCTACACGGCTAACCGATAACCCTACATTAATAGCAGGTCGAACGCCTTTATAAAACAAATCTGTTTCTAGAAAAATCTGTCCATCGGTAATTGAAATAACGTTCGTTGGAATATACGCCGACACATCATTAGCTTGAGTTTCGATAATAGGCAGCGCCGTTAAAGATCCAGATCCATTGTCTTTATTAAGCTTTGCAGCGCGTTCAAGTAAACGTGAATGAATATAAAACACATCTCCTGGATACGCTTCGCGCCCTGGAGGACGGCGCAATAACAAAGACATTTGCCTATATGACACTGCTTGTTTAGAAAGATCGTCATAAATGATCAATGCATGCATGCCATTATCTCTAAAATATTCACCCATTGCGCACCCTATATAAGGCGCTAAAAATTGTAATGGTGCAGGATCAGAAGCTGTTGCAGCAACAACAATAGTATATTCCATTGCTCCGCGTTCTTCTAATGTTTTTACAACTTGTGCAACGGTCGAGCGCTTTTGGCCAATTGCGACATAAATGCAATAAAGCTTTTTGCTTTCATCTGTTCCAGCATTAATTGGCTTTTGGTTCAAAATTGCATCAATTGCAACGGCTGTTTTGCCAGTTTGACGATCACCAATAATCAATTCACGCTGCCCGCGACCAATCGGCACTAGAGCATCAAGTGCCTTTAAACCTGTTTGCACAGGTTCATGCACAGACTGTCTTGGGATAATGCCAGGAGCTTTAACTTCAGCTAATCTGCGTTCTGTATTTTTTAACGCTCCTTTACCATCAATAGGATTTCCAAGTCCATCAACAACGCGACCCAATAACGATTTTCCAGTGGGCACATCAACAAGTGACCCTGTGCGTTTAACTGTATCGCCTTCTTTGATATCTCGATCAGAGCCAAAAATAACAACACCTACATTGTCATCTTCTAAATTGAGTGCCATCCCTTTAACATTATCAGGAAACTCAAGCATCTCTCCTGCTTGCACATTATCTAGACCATAAACACGAGCAACACCGTCTCCAACAGATATAACCTGTCCGACTTCTGCCATGTCAGTTTCATTGCCAAAATTGGCAATGCGTTCTTTTAGTAAAGAAGAAATTTCTGCGGCGCGCAGTTCCATACCTCAGTTTCCTTTCATTGATAATTCAATTTTCTTTAGCTGTGTTCCAACGGATGCATCAATCATTTTGCTTGCAAAACGTATAATGATACCACCCAATATTTCTGGATTTACCTTATAGGCAATATCCAACTTATCACCTAAAACACTCGTCAGTGAATCTGCTGTTTGCTTTTTTGTTTTGTCATCAAACAGAAAAGCGCTAGTGATTTCTGCACGTATGATGCCACGAGAATCTGCAATCTTATCCTCAAATCGCTCAATAATAGCACGCACATTTGTTAATCTTCTATTAACACAAAGATATTTTATAAAATGAACTGTTAATTCATCACAATTAAGCTTTTCTAGCAATAATCCCATAACATCTTCTACTAGCTTACGATTGACGATTGGATTGCTAAGTAATCTGCGCAAATCTTGTGAATCGTCTAATACCTGCAACAAAGCAGCAAAGTCTCTTGAAATGATGTCTTGCTGAGCGTTGTCTTTACAAAGCTCAAATAACGCATTTGCGTATCGCCTTGCAATGATACTTTCTTTTGAACTTGCCAAATTAAAACCCTACCAAAAGTATGAACAAAATAGAACAATATTCTATTTCATTTTTAAAAACAATTTTTAAAAACAAAAGCAAACTTTATGTGTTATACTACCTTAATCAACGCTTAATCAATACAAAGCATCACCAACATAATATCGTACCTTTGAAACCCTGCCAGCTATGATCATTAGATCGTATGTGTGTCGTTTAGCATAGCCAACATCACATCGCAATAACGAGCTGCATTTTTATAGTAGAATATTGCATATTTTTGTTTTTTTATGCACAAAGCATTAAATTGCACAAAACATAACCATATTATACCACAACAATTATCAGCTTTTTATAATCTGCTAAACATTCTTTTATTATTTACCAAATAGCAGCATTATTTGCTAACTGCTTGAATAAAAATGGTTAAGCTAAATTTAATTCAACAAAGCAGCCCAATGATATTGCTGTACTTATCTAGTGCTACCAGACATAATATCATCACAATCATTTGTTGCCACGATCGTTGCTTTAATAGCACGTTTCCATGCTGAGTACTTTTGCAGTCTAATTGCTTCTGGCATATTAGGAATAAAGCTTGCTTCAATGGATCGATTGTTCATAAACTCTTCTTGGCTAGGGTACACTCCTGCATGCATCCCTGCAACCCACGCAACCCCTAGCGCAGTTGCATCAAGCATCGCAGGGCGATCTACAATCAAGTTTGTAATGTCTGATAAAAACTGCATTGTATAACCAGACAAGCACATGCCACCATCAACACGCAATCTGCCATCAGCACTTGAGCTCCAATCCATTTGCATTGCTTCAAGAAGGTCTCGGGTTTGAAAGCCTATGGATTCAAGAGCTGCTCGGGCAAACTCCTCTCTTCTTGATCCACGTGTTATACCAAATATTGCTCCACGGCATTCTGGTTTCCAATAAGGAGATCCCAATCCGGTAAACGCTGGTACAAAAACAAGCTCTTGCTTATCATCGCTAGACAAAGCCAAATCTTGTGCCTGTGATGCGATGTTAATAATTTTTAGTCCATCGCGTAACCATTGTACAGATGCACCTGCAACAAAAATTGATCCTTCTAATGCATACGTTGTTTTTCCATCAAATTGATATGCAATAGTTGTAAGAAGGCGATGTCGCGACTTTACTGCTTGACTGCCTGTATTAAGCAATACAAAGCAACCAGTGCCATAAGTAGATTTCATCATTCCAGGTTGAAAGCAAGCATGACCAATCGTTGCAGCATGTTGATCTCCTAGCACTGCAAAGATAGGAATCTGTGAGCCAAGTATATCTGAAGATGTCACTCCAAAATCATCAGCACAATTATTTACCTTTGGCAACATTTGCTCTGGAATAGCTAATAATGCGCAAAGTTGTGATGACCATTCCCCTTGATGAATATCATAAAGCATCGTGCGGGCAGCATTTGTTGCATCCGTACAATGTACTTTGCCTTTTGTAAATTTCCAAATTAGATAACTATCAACCGTGCCAAACAGCAGGTCTCCTTGTTGAGCTTTTTGCATTGCGCCATCAATATGGGTTAATAACCAGTGAAGTTTTGTCGCGCAAAAATAAGGATCAATCAGCAAGCCTGTTACATCTGTTATAAGTTTTTCATGTCCTTGTGCTTTAAGCGATTCACAGTAATCTGCGGTGCGCCTATCTTGCCACACAATCGCATTGCTAATGGGTAATCCTGTATTTTTATCCCAAACCAATGTTGTTTCGCGTTGGTTGGCAATGCCAATTGCAGTTATTTGTGATGCATCAATTTTAGCCTTTGCTATTGCTTCGCGACAAGTTGCAACTACTGTTGACCAAATGTCAGCTGGATCGTGTTCAACCCATCCTGAAGCAGGAAAATATTGCTTGAACTCTTTATGTGAAGAAACAATTGGGGTAATATTTTTATCAAAAATAATCGCTCGGCTAGAAGTTGTACCTTGATCAATTGCAAGCACGTAAGTCACTGCCTTATCTCCTTGATATAAGAGCTTATTTGCTCGATTGCATCCTCATCAAGATACAAACCTAATTTTGTGCGCCTCCAAATAATATCTTCAACCGTTTGGGCAAATTCAAATTTTATTAAATAATTAATCTCATGAGTTGTTAAGTTTGGAAAAAAAAATTGACCCATATCTTCTTTCCTTGTTAAATCACCAAGCAAACTCCATGCATCAGTTCCATAACTTTTAAATAATCTTTTAGCCCACATATCATCTAGAAATGTATAATCGCAAAGTAATTGTTTAACCCATTTTTCTTCTGTACCAACAATAAAATTGCCACCTGGCAATGGCTTATCTGCAGTCCATTTATTGCCCATTGTAAAAAAAGGTAACAACATCTCAAGAGCATCTTCAGCAAGCTTGCGATGTGTTGTGATTTTGCCCCCAAATATGTTTAAAAGCGGAGCGCCTTTTTGTGTATTCAGCTCAATAATATAATCACGTGAAGCTGCTGTTGGAGATTTCAATCCATCATCATAAAGCGGGCGCACACCAGAATAACTTGAAATCACATCAGATGGTTGAATAGTACGCTTAAAATATTGGTTCACACAAGCACATAAATAGCTAACCTCTTCTTGTGAACATGTTGGAGTAGCATGGACATTATTATGCTCTACATCTGTCGTTCCTATTAACGTAAAGTCATTTTCATATGGAATAGCAAAAATAATGCGGCTATCTTTTCCTTGAAAAAAATAACATTTACTATGCTCATATATTTTTTTTACTATAATATGGCTACCTTTAATCAAACGTATTTTCTTTTGCATATCTACGTCTATTACATTACAAATAACATCTTCTACCCATGGGCCAGCTGCATTAATAAGCGCGCGCGCATACAGCACTTCTTGATCGGTTGTAATTTCCCATATGCCATTTGTACATATTGCTTTTATAACATTATTGCGCGTTGTAATATTCCCACCTAAACGCGCTGCGTCACACGCATTGAGTACAACAAGACGTGAGTCATCTACCCAACAATCTGAATATTCATATGCCTTTAAAAATTGATCTTGTAACGGTGCACCTTCCACGGTATTTTTTAATGCTATTGTTTTTGTTTTTGGTAGTATATTTCTATTGCCTATATGATCATATAAAAATAACCCAAGCCAAATAAGCCAAGCTGGGCGAGATCTACCTTGCCAGGGTAACAACATTGAAATAAGCTTTGATACTGGTGTTTGCGCTTCAAATTGCATATCCTTATAATAAGGCAAAATAAAGCGCATAGGCCACGAAATATGTGGCATGTTTTTTAAGAGAATTTCTTGCTCTTTTAAAGAATTACGTACAAGCCTAAACTCAAAATACTCAAGATAACGCAACCCACCATGAAATAGCTTTGTTGAGTTAGAAGATGTTGCCGAAGCAAGATCGTTTTTTTCAGCAAGATAAACTTGTAAACCTCGCCCTGCTGCATCGCGCGCTATGCTAACACCGTTAATACCGCCACCAACGATAAAAAGATCATATATTTTTGAACTCGATTGAGACATTTTTATGACAATCTGATTTTTGATATAGATATTAAGCTAATCAGCAATATCGCTCAACATCTAGGATATAGTAAAAAGACAGTCCAAGCTTTATATATCCAAGTCAATAATACAACACTATGATGTGCTTTATACTATTGTTTTTGAATTAAAGCATCCCATCTAGCAAAAAACTTTTCTGGACTATAATCAATAACAATCTGCTGAGCTGCTTTTGATAAACTTACTCTTTGTTGTTCATCATCTAATAATTTTTTTATCAAATTGCTTAGCATCCCTACATCGCCTATATTAAAAACCCTACCATTTACCCCGTCATTTATAATGCTTATATTGCCACGACAATTACTTGCTATTGTTGGAATACCTGCTGCCAATGCCTCACATAAAGCATTCGAAAATCCTTCATAGAACGATGGAAAAACAAATAAATCTGCTTGCGCCAAATGCTGCGCAACACAATTGCTTTGCCCTGGCAAAAAAACGCGCGCCTCTAATTGAGAACTAGCGATCAATTTTTTGAGTTTTGTCCGCTCTGGTCCTTCTCCATAAATCGTTAATGTTATGTCAGGATATGATTGGGCAATTCTTGTAAATGACTTAATCAACGTTTGATGATCTTTATACCACATCAATCTTCCAACACTAACAATATGCTTTGGAAACTTTGATATTTTTTTTACTGCAAATGAAGACGGATAAACACCATTGGGAATGATTTTAATACGCCTTTGGCATGCATCAGTAAAATAATCCTGATAATGCTCAGATTGCAAAACAATATAATCTGCTAAAGGATAAAGTTTTAGTCGTAGCCATTGATACAATGTAGGTAATTTGTGCATATAAGGATCAGTACGCTCTGTAACAATCGTTGTCTTGCGTAACCCAAACGCAGCAATTAACATTGCTATATTGACTGTATCCATAAAGGATATGATGACATCAGGGTTTTGAAACTTTAATTCCTTTCTTAAAAGGATAAGACGCTTTAAAATACTCAAAATCTGCATATAAAATCGTGTAGATTGAACAAGACAGTTCAATTGTACTAATTTAATATCAGCTGTAAGGTCATAAATAGGTAAGTCGCTAGGACCTGCAAATGTTATAATAGTGATCTCATGCTTTTTGCTAGCATAGTAGTTAGCGAGTTTTGCTAAAACCGTTTCTGCACCACCAATGAAAGAAAGGTGTGGAATGATCAATATAATACGCATACACAATACTAACACAAATGACTAAAACTGCAAAAATCAACTACCATATATGTCACTATTTATATTATCCACAATTTATAATCTGCCTATATCAATAGTAATTATTTTATGGCGAAAGGCCAATAAATGTTCCACTATTTTTATTTGTAATCTCGCGCATTAAAATAGAATAACGTTCAGAACCACCAAATCCTATACCATGTACTTTAGCTTTTGGTTTGCCTGTAATGACATCACGATTTAACATGTTAAGCGTTTGAACAACTTGGTCATAAGACACCCTATCATTAAAATCATCTCCAAATATATAAATTGATAAACTTACACCAGGCTTTGCATAAGTTTTCAGTGCAGTTACAAGTCCCTCGACAGGTGAACTGTTAGAATCAGGCGTCCATCTTGACAAAAAATTAAGTGCATTTTTACGCCGCGCTTTCGAATCTTTTATCCACTTACCCTTAGTGTTACTTACCAAATAGCGACCATTATCATTCATGATTTGAAAACCTTTTACAATTGGATGCGCAGTTAAAATATTATCAAGAAGCCGCAAAAGTGTAGGTTTAAATTTATCCATACTGCCTGAGGTGTCTACAATAAAAATAATGTACTCGCTATCAACAGGTATCCCTCCAATTTCTTTAATTGGCTTATCAGTTGGTTTGTTGGCTTTTAAAATACCAGCTTTTTGAACAGCATTAGAATCGGCCATACTAACCGATGAAAGCTTTTGTTGTTGGCGTATAATATCTTCATTTGCTCGATCAAGTGTATCTAGTTGTTGGTTGAGTTCTTCTAATGTTTGTTCTAAATTTGGTAAAGATTGCTGAGTATTAGCGTGAGTTTGCTGTTGGCTATTTAATTTACTCTTAGCTTTAGAAATTTTATGGCTTAATTGGTTAACATGTTTTTCCAATGCAATAACTTCTGATAGCAATTCTGTTATCACCGCTACATCAGTACTTGCAACGACCTCAGTTGAATCAGATTGAATTGGTTGTGAATTGCCCTTCGAGATTAAAACCAATAACACCACGGCACCAAATCCACACGATATAATATCTAGAAAAGATAGACTAAAAATTTCAAGAACAGTGCGTTTTTTTTTCATAAAATTTTATCACTCATGGCCAACTTGGCGCAGGTGTCATTAATATACCTTGCGTTTTAAATGCCCATTGCCAATACATATTAGCAGCTTGAGGGTCGCCCTCCATTGGAAGCAAGACAATGCTCACTGGGACATTAGCACCAAAACTTTCCTTAACAGCGCTTTGTAATAATTGCTGTCGGCATTCCCCTGATATTGTTTTACGGTTTAATACACACCGTGAAAACACAGTGCTTGAACCTTGCGTTGGCAAACCATCTGTTACAATGTAAAGGTTTGTAATAGCAGGGTTAATCTCTTTCATTTTTCTTAATCCTGCTGCTAAGTTTGTAGCGTTTTCAGGAATAAAATCATCAATATTTTTTTGCAGTGCAGCAATATCTTGTGCTTGTGTTGTGCGCATTAACTGCTTTGGTCCCATCATATGCGCTTCTTGATTATAAAATACTACTGAAAACTCTGAACTTTCTGGTATGTTTGACAAAAGCCAATTTATAATGCGCTTCGTTCTGATCCATTTGGGACCTGCTTTTTTATCACTAGATTTTTTAATTTTACGTGCAATAATATCAATTAACTTTTCATCTGTCATTGAAGCACTAGCATCTATTAGCAAACCAATGCGTTTTCCTTCTACAGAAAGACCAAGTAAATACTGCTCTGTTTCTTTGCCTTTTGTTTGAATATTATTTTTTGCTAATTTTTGGCTTTCAGATTGCTGTTTTATTTTTTTTTCAATAAATTCTACACGCTGTTTTGTAAGTTCTTCAAGTTTTGTACGCGATTGATCAATATTTTGCTGTTTTTGAGAAAGCGTTGCTTGTTTTGCTTGAACATCTAAACGCAGTTTTTGAACCTTTTGCTCTGTTACAATATGCTGCTTCAACTGCTTTTCATACTGAGCATCTAAATCTATCAATGTCTGTTGTAAATTTGTAGCATGTTCAGATAATGATTTGATGTCCAAACGCAATTGTTGCGTTTGAGTTGACACTACTTCTTCTGGGGCATTAAGGTCTATCTCTGGATCAAACTTTACCAACATTAAAATTAATATAACCGCGCCCAATCCGCATGACATAATATCTAAAAAAGCTAAATTAAAACTCTCAATAATTTTTCTTGAGCGCATTAGATTTTATTAAACCCTAATTTTTGTCAAAAGATTCCGTTCGCAATATTCTTGAATGGCTACTAGAGTTTTTTCTTGTTCTTTTTGTAATTGATACAATAAAAACATTAAAATTAAGCTGATAAACAACGCAACGAGCGTTGAATTAAATGCCAATCCTAAGCTTTGTGTCATCCCGGATATATTTCCAGATAATGCTTGATCTGCCTGAGCAAGTGCTTGGCCTATGCCGCGTACTGTACCTATAAACCCAATAGATGGAACTGCCCAAATAATATAACGTATCATTGCATTATCTGAATCTTGCTCAAGCGATACATCTTCAATTGTAGAGCGCACGCACTCGCTGGTGTTATGGACATTTTTTGTGCTTTTAAAATGCCTAAGACTTGATATAACAACCCGCATCAGTGGAGTTTCACGCTCACGATGCTCAAGCGATTCAAGCCTATTCAACAATTGATCAATGTTTTGAGTATCTTCTATAACATTGACATAATATTGATGTTTATTGCTCGATATTTGTAAAATTTTTGATAAAATAAGATAACTTCCCCATAAAAGCCCAATCAAACATATCTCTTGTTCTAGATCTTTTAAAATAACAAATATATTTCGTGGCGCCGAAAGGCCTTCAGCATATGCGGCTTGTATCGCACTGTCTGCATTAGGATGGATAAACCCTAAATAAACCACATGTACTAAAACGATTGAAAGTGCTAAAGCAATAAGGCTTTTCACCATTGCTAACATGTTAACTGTCTCCTTTAAATATCAATGGGAAATGAAACTGGCGCGTCAATACTAATCACTTCTTGTCCATATGCAAGAACAGCGGTTATCAATAAAATTAAAACAAACAAAAACAAATAAAACTTCTGTTTTTTATTATTTTTCAATAATTGCATCATCTCTATGTCACTACCAAACAATCATTACTATAAAAGAATATCTATATCTGTTTTCATTGAACATTCATCACTGATCTTGCAATACGAAAGCCAATCTTATCACTTGGATTGCGACCAGCTTTACGATAACTGGCTCGAAGTTCTCTCAGTGTAGCGCTTGCCCAACTTGAACCTTTCACAACATGTTTAAGAGAATTGCTATGATTTGGTTGAGGGCCCATCGGATCAGTATATACTTTTTGATTAGGTTTAGCAAAACTATACAAATCATGTGTCCACTCACTAACATTACCAATCAAGTCATAAATTCCAAGAATATTTTGCTTGAAACTTCCTACTGGGGCAGTTTTGATATACCCGTCTTGATAGTTTGGGATCATACGCTTTGTTGTACCTTGAGCTGAAGCATCTGCTAAATTGCCTGCCTGCTTTGGAACGGTACTATCATCGCCCCAAATGAATTTTGTTGTAGTGTCTTTTCCTGCTTTACGCGCTAACCATTCCCATTCTGCTTCCGTTGGCAATCTGTATCCATTGGCCTTAGCATTATAGCCTTCATATTTCCCATCAGCATTAAATCGATAGAATTGTTGCAAACCTTCTTTTTGACTAAGCCAATTGCAAAATTCTGCTGCTTGATTCCAAGTAATATTAGTAACTGGCAATTGATCTAGTGATGCGTGTTCTATATTAAAAGCTTGATATTGTTTATTAGTAATTTCATATTTGCTAATTGCTAATTGCTTTGTAAACTGTATCTGGCGCAAATGTTCATTCCTAATGCGTCCTTTTTCATTAGCAGGGCTTCCAATTGTTATTGCATCAGGCATAACATTAAGCATTACAATGCCAAGTTTACTGGCAAAATGTTGATCCGCTTGATCTTGTAATATTTCAGACAAGCTTTTTAGTTCTATATTGAGCGCAAGCGCTTTGTTGTAACTTAACTCTATTTCTTGCTTAAATACCTGATAACCTGGAGCTTTTGCTTGTATTGTATATGTTGCCGCTGGGATGTCTATTGATATTGGAGTTTTAGCAAATAGTTGACCATCGATATAAATATTTGCTCTTGGTTTACTTGTAATCGCCAAAGAACCTATTGCTTGTTTAAGGTCAAATTCAATAACTTTTAATTCACCAGGTAAAAGTTTAATATTGTTTGTTGCCTTTATATAACCATCTTTTTCATAGTTAATTTCAAGGGCTTTATTCGATACAAAAGACTGAGCTTCAGAACCATCTACAAGCTTGTTATTAACCAGCAACTGCCCTCCTTCAGGGTATAATATAAAATCTATATATGCCTTTTTAGGATTTAAAATATAATGGCGTTCAATCACTGATTGGTCCACAGTGATATCAATTAAGTCATATCTCGTATCATATCCTTTAGATTCTATTGAGAGTTGATGCTTTCCTGGTTTCATTTTCAAATTCTGTGGCGTTGTTCCAACTACATTTCCTTCAATATATAAAGTCTGCCCTGTTGGTTTTGAAGTCACTTTTAATGACCCTTCAACGGCTTTTAGCTGAAAAAACAAACGATGCACTCCACCTCGTTTGGTGACTATCTTTTCACTGATTGGTTGATAGTGCGGATGGCTAACTGATATGGTTTGCTCTCCAACATCTATTGCTTTTGAAAAGCTTACTCCTTGATGCAGTTGCTCTCCATTAACAAACCATTGCAAACTTGAATCATCTATATTAGTGCTGGCAGTTACTATAGGAGCAATGGGCTCCATATTAATGCGAAGAGTCTCATCTAAATGTTCATCTAACCTTATTGTTTTTACTACAAAGCCATCTGCTGCAATTTGTATTGTTGTAGGAATAGCACCAATAAAATAAAAACCCTTTTCATAAGATATTGCAAAGCCTTCAATTGTATCTATTTCGATATCAATGCTTGCATCATTAGGCTGGATATCTAAATTGACTGAACGCAATAAAAACAACCAAACACTAAAAACCAATACAGCAAAAAGCAATACTAAACCATACAACAATGTTGATAGGCCAAACCTCACTTTAGCTTGTTTGAACTGCTTAGTTATAGGATCAGATGGATGAGAGTGATCAAACTGGCTCATCACAAATTACCGTAACTGACAAATGATCCATCTCAATGTCAATTTTTATTGTTTTGCGTACCGTCTTATATTTTTTTTTGCTTCCTTCTAAAATATATGTCCCGGGTTTTAACGTGATTTGCTTTTCATCTATGACACCAACATGGCCTACACCTACAACTTTGACATAAGTCTCATTATCAGAAATAACTGTAATATTAACATTTGCATCATAAGATTTAATAAGAGATTGGAGTCTTTCTAGCCGCTTCGATAATGAAAGACTTAGCACATTCAAATGCAAAAGTTGATCGTGCGTTTTTTGCGCTTTGCTTCTGATCTTAAAGTCTGTCAAGCGCTCGTGATCAATATCATATCGTCCTATTTGAGAAAAAGCTGATAGCAGTGTTGTAATTATTTCATCAAATTTTATAAAACGCTCATCGCTACCATAACGTGTGAGAGCATCTTGTGATACTTCTTTAGCATTAATCCAATGATCATTTTCTATGAATTGTTCAATCTTTTTTAGCTTTTCATCAATGTCTCTATCTTTTAAAAACGTATTAATTTTCTGGTGCAGATTTTCTGTTTCAATCCGATTAGCCCCAATCATTCGTGCCTTTTCGTATAATTTTACTGCTTCAGCAACATCTTGTTTTTGCAACGCATTTGTGCCTTGTTTAATGAAACGTTGATATTTTTCTTCTATTATTTGCTGATGTAGTTTTTGTATTTTTATTTGGATACCATCTATCTCAGGATCAAGATTTGATAATGCTTTCAATAAACTATGTTCTAATTTTATGTCATCATTGTCGCGGGCTTTTACTATTTGATGCTGTAGATCTTGAATTTTTGGTAAATTTTTAATCCGCTGCTGCAATACTAAAGCTTCTTGCGATTGAGGGTTGGTAGTAAGTGCATAATCAATTGCTTCTACGGCTTGCTTATAATTTCTTGACTGGAAATTTTGCTGCGCTGATAAAAAAGCATCATCATATGTTTTATTCCATAAAAAGCGTATATTTTTGATTTTCTGTAAAGCTTGAGTAAGCAATTCTTTGCCAGAGGTGTAATCACCTTGCGTGAACATTGCTAGTGCTTGATCATACATTTGCAAAACTTCGTTATATTGGACGTTTTGATATTGAACTGCCCATTGGAGCAAACTTGCATGTTGTGACAAACTATTCCAATGTTCTTCAAATTTTGCCAATTCCTTTTTAAATTCTGCACTATCTAACTTAGATTGCAACACAGATTGACTGACTTTATTGTCATTTGCATCAATATTTGTTTGAATGTCGTCAGGGTATGTATGTGACTTAACAGATGATAAGCCTACTTGGTTTGCCTCAGCCGATGACCTAGATTTTATACCATCACCAGTAGAGCCTTCATTATCAGACTTTTCTAATTGGGATGGTGCTCTATTATCTGTTGTATCAGCTTGATTTTCAAAACTAAAATCATCAGCAAATCGAATAAAAAAAAGTAACACGAAGGCAAAAACTGTAAAAATAACGCCTACAATCAGCATATGTTTTCTTCTGGCGTTACGCGCTTGTTTGAAATCAGTAAATTTATTGTCCATCAATCATTCCTTGAAAAACAATAATCAAACATTCTACATTAAACAGATAAATATAGCTATTATAAGACAACATCAGGCGTTGTTTCAGCATCAAATATTCGTTTAAGGTGCGTTCTCCATTGCATATATTGTTCTTTGGCACTGCCTTGCAACTCAACAACTGTATCTTCTAACGTAACAACTTGCTTGCCAAGGCTAAGTTGTAGAGAATCTCCTAATTCATGAAGATTATCACGATGATATTCGCTTTGTGCACTCAAATTTTGTCCTTCATTCCATGTATAAACAGCTGCTCCACCCAACCCTATTGCAAACATTGATGTGTCAACATTGGTATTCGCACCAGCTATAATACTAGCAACAGCGCCCGCAACAGACAAAATGCTTAATCCTTTTTGTATCATGGCGTCGCGCTCTGCCTCTTGTCTTGCTATATGTTCTAAAAGGGCTTCTTTTTGCCATAAATGATAGGACTCATTCATTGCTAAAGTGAAGTCTTTATAATTGCTTTGCAGCTTATCAATAAAGGCATTATCATGCTCTCTTAGTCTCTCAATGCGTGCATACATCGGATCATTGTCTGCTGGCAGACCTAGCAATTCAATTTTTTCATTTTTATCTTTGCCAAGATATTGCCCAAAAGTTTCTTGCGAAAACGCACTGGCAAATTTAATATTTGTAACATGCTTGATATTTGTAAGCTCTTGTTTGGAATGCTTCTTTAAAAGCCTAACAATATGTTGAGCGGCTTCATCAAAAGCAGGTTGATATGAATCTTTATGGTCATTCCTTGGATCTTGATGAAAGCTTTCTTCTATTTCATGTTCAAATATTTTTTTATCCCAAACATTTCCAAGACTATCTCTGATATCAAGCTCAAACTTGATCTCTTTAGCGTTTGATTGCAGTATTTTTCCAAAAACATACAACTCTCCTGCTACTTGATCATTTGGCACTACACGTACTGCGCCGAATGCGCTGGTGTTTTCTAGAGATTCTTTTAACTTAAGCGGAAATCTATTTGCTTCAGCGCGTCGCAACTCAGGCCAAATATTTTCTTCTTTATAGCTTTGACTATCTTCAGGCAAACCAGGATCAAACGTTATCAACATGACATCAAGAAAAACTGATGAAGGATCTTCTTGTATCTCAGGCTTTTTTTTATCAAACAAAAGTCCTAAGTTGCTTCCTAGACTACCCGACGAACTATCCTTAGAGTTGCTCGATAATGATGATGTTTGACACCCTGATAAAAGCATCAATAGTAATATTGCTACAACAGTAGTTGCAACGCTAAATTTATTTTTATTGCATAGATGTATCATATGTAAACCGCTAAAATATTATTTAATATTTTCTATATTCTTCCCATAATTTTTTTTGCAAATCAGGATCTGGTTCATTAAGGGCTTTATTATAAATGATTTTCTTAATAACTTCATCATTATTTGGAGCAACGATATCTTGAGGCACTATCTTTGATGCCGATGCTTTCCCTTGCCTATCTGTAGAGCCTTGATTCTGCTGGCTTATTTGTTCATCATCCAAACCCGCTTGTATTGCTTCATCACCAGATAAAGTTGGTGCATCTTGTACAGACAAATCATTCTGTGAAAAATCCGATTGCTGCGTTCCTGAAACATCATCTACTGCAACTGTTGAAACATTTTGACCTGTTTGTGATTCAAAAGCATCGCTTTGTAAGGCACTATCTCCATTTACATCCCCAGACAAATTAGCAGCTGCTTGCGTATTATCTTGTTGACAATCATCTCTTGCATCAATGGATGCAAATAGAGCATCTTCTAATAGTTGTATCCGTTCTTGCGTTGTCAAAGCATCATCATCGATATTACTTAATATATTAACCTCGCAGTTACTGGCATATGCACTGTCTTGCATTAGCACTACTTGACTAAACAAATAGATGGCAATAGCAAAGATTAACATTATCAATAAATGAAGCAAATTAATTACCATGACGATACCCTTTAGATAGCAAGTATAATTGCATTAAGTACAACTAAAACGATACATTGTTTTTTTTAAAATTCAGCTTAGTTTTAAACAATATCTAGCTTTGGAGATACAATAACAAACTGGCAACCCCACTCGCGAACATGCTGAAGCGTTGCTATAATTTCATCTTTAATATTCCAAGGTAAAATAACAATATAATCTGGTTGGATGGTGTCTATTACAGTTGGAGATGCAATTGGTATATGGCTTCCTGGGGCTAATTTATTTTGCTTATGTATATTTAAATCTACAATATATGAAATATCATCACAGCTCATTTTACAGTAATTCAATAATGTATTGCCTTTTGCAGCAGCACCATAGGCAATAATTTTTTTATTATTTGCGCGTGCCTGTTCAACAAACTCAATAAAAGCATCACTTGTTGTAGCAACTCTAGAGGCAAAACTTAAATAAGCTTCTTCACAATCCAATTTTGCATCCATTTCTCTTTCAATGAAGTTATGTACTGCTGGTAGCTGTATATGTGCGCTATTTTCATGGCAAACCCACACACGATAAGACCCTCCATGGGTTGCTAATTCTTCGACATCAAAAATTCGTAAATCATATTTTTTAAAAAAACCTTGCAAAAACAGCAACGATAAATATGAAAAATGCTCATGATAAATTGTATCAAATTGTGTATAATTTATCAAATTGAGTAAACTAGGAAACTCAAAGCTAATGACGCCTTGTGTAGCAAGCATTACCTTGAAACCCGCCATAAAACTATGCAAATCGGGAACATGCGCCAACACATTATTAGCAATCATTAAGTCTGCTTTAGGGTATTTCTTTAGCAATTCCTTGGCAGTGCTTTCGTTAAAAAAAACACCTTCTGTTGGAATAGATTGATTGCGAGCTATTTCTGCAACATTTTTTGCAGGTTCAACACCTAAAATAGGTATGTCGTATCCAATAAAATGGCGCAATAGATAACCGTCATTTGAGGCAATTTCAACAATAAAATTTGAACGATTAAGCTTGAACCTTTCTACAACATAATGGGTATAGTCTTCTGCATGCTTAAGCCATGTCGATGAATATGATGAAAAATACGCGTAATGGCTAAATATCGATGATACTGGCACTACATCATCAACCTGTACAAGCAAGCATTGCTTACAAAAGCGTGCGTGCAAAGGATAGTACGTATTTTTTCTATCAGCGTATGCAGTCTCAACAAATGCGTTGGCCAAAGGCATTTGGCCTAAATCGACAACTGTTGTAAGCGGACGAGTACCGCAATTTCTACATTGTGGGTTCATTTTCATGGCAGCAAAATTTACGTATGTTCTTACAAGTGATCATGGTGTTTTTTATAAATAATAGTAAATTCATTCATTGAACTTATATCAATCATTATATAACAATGTTTAAAAATTTTTGTTTAAAAGTTTTAAAATATATTAAACTATGATCTCCATCAAAGTAATGATTGAATGATCAATGATTGCTAGAATGATTTGGTTCCAGAGCTTTTCTACCTATTAAAAAGGCAATACTTCCAAATAAACGGGCACAATCTCGCCAAGATTTTATGAAATTTAGCACTATTAAATATCCTACAGACTTTGCAAAAAATTTACATATGTTTCTTGAAGCTAGTATCTGAGCTGATTTTTTTCCTTTATATTTACACTCAATATATAGTCGTGACCAAGCTATGTGCCAAAACTTTTCCCAATAATACATCTTGCTAGGGCGCACAGACCCTCCCCCAGTATGTTTGGCAATGGCATTGGGTATTAGCATTAATGAAAAGCCTTTCTCACGCAAGCGCATGCAAAGATCATCATCTTCATAATATAAAAAAATATTCTTATCAAAAAAACTGATTGAACGTAGATACTCTACTCTTACCAAAACTATAGCACCTGAAATAAACTCAGCGCAAAGTGGGCCTACAGGAAATATCTTTTGCTTATCTTCTCGTGGCAATCGATGCCTTTTAAATAAGCCCACATCATGAGAATATTCAAACAAATTCTTATCATTCTGCAAACTAGGTCCCAACAATGCTGCATTTGAAAAACGATCTGCAGATTCAACCAATTTTTGCAAAGTTTCTCGTGTAATCAAACTATCAGGATTGATTAATAGAGCATATTGGGTTGTAATGCTTTTTAATCCTATATTCATAGCATTGCCATAACCAACACCAACTTTATTGCATATTAATTTGGCACTTGGCATTTTTGTATTAATAATATCGCGTGTATCATCATCTGACCCGTTATCAACAATAACAATCGGAAGATCACTAGGTAAGCTATCAAGTAAATTTGTAATCACCATACCTGAATTATGTGTAACGCTTAATAATGTAACGCGCGCTTGATTCTGTGCATATAAAATATCCAATGTTTTTCCAATTCTTTAAAAGGATTATCTTGATGATCCTAATTCTTAATCATATATAATCTATCGTTAAATTTGTAAGACCACCTTGACATTATTTGATCAATAGATTGGCTGCTTAGCAACTCAACTATCGAGTTTTTTTGATAACCCACATTTTTGTAACATATGCTGAAAAACGTCATCCAATGGCGCTTTATACAGATATTTTTGAGCATCATCAACATCAAGCGCATGCAACACATCTTTTGGTAAAACAAGTCTCCAAGCATGCAATGCTAGCCTGGGTGGCTTTCCAAAGAAACTACTGTCTACGCCATAGCGATTATCTCCTAAAATAGGATAACCAGCATTGCTTAAATGCTTACGTAGTTGATGTTTTCTACCATTAATTGGTTTTAACTCAAGCAAGCATGTTCCAAGTTCATTATTGACATCTCGCACTTTAAAGTGTGTGGTAGCATCAACAACACGCATGCCACCATCGCGAGTATTGCATGTAAGATCTTGATCAAAAACACCAAAAGACATGGCTGGTATATTGGTTGCAATAGCTAAATAAGTTTTTTCAATTTTTTTCTCTTTAAAGGCACTAGCAAAAACAGCAGCCGCCTTGCGCGATCGTGCAATCAACAACAAACCGCTTGTGGCTTTATCTAAACGATGCACTAACTGCAATTTTTCTTGATAGAATAACGACCAATGATCTAATATCTTATCCAAATGATATGCTAAAGCCGTGCCCCCTTGCACTGCAAGTCCAGCAGGTTTATCAATAACAAAATAATCGGCTTCTTCTGCAACAATAGATTTTTTAAAAAACATGATAGAGCGCTTTTGCTCATACGCTGTTACAAGGCTATCCGATTGCTGGGTATGAGGATCGTCAATAATCATCAAAAACCGTGGTATCCTTATCTTCATGCCAGGACGCAACCGTTGTCCAGCTTTAGCTCTAGCACTATCAATACGTATTTCACCTTTGCGAATCATACGCTGTATCTGCTGATAACTAAGAGTTGGAGAACGCCTTTTAAGCCAACGATCTAGGCGCATGTTATCATCGGTTTCATTTACTTCTTCAAACATGAGCTATATAACTTAAAATATATTCTAGATATGATTAATCAATTTTGGATCGAATAGCACATTATTTATTAGCAATATACTGTCCAACATAAAAGCCAACCAATAAAGCACAAACCCCGGCCCCTAACGACAATGCTACCCACATAACAGCGGCTATATAACTGCGTGACCCCAAGGTATATACATCAAAAATCAATGTTGAAAACGTTGTCATTGCACCTAAAAAACCAACAACAACAAAGTCTCGTACTAACGCGCTATTTGTACGGTTTTCTAATACACAAACAACAAGGCCCATCAAAAAGCAACCTAAAACATTAACAAACAAAATACCCCATGGTAGTGACGAGCTTGTTAATATTGTTAATCTTCCAGCAATGAAATATCTACACAATGCCCCTAAAGCACCTCCAATTGCAATGGTTACCCAGTGCGCCCAAACTCCTATTGCCATTATAATGCCTTTTGATTGATATGAAAACTTGATTTAGGCCCAATCATCTGTACATCATCTAATAACCACTCAATCGGCAATGTAATATCCCAGTAAAGTTGATGGCGGGCTTTATTGCCATCTAAGAGGATTTGCTCACGTTTAATCCTGATCAAAGCTTGCATCATACGCAAGGCATCTAGATCTTGCACTTTACCCAGAACAGACTGTGATTTTTGGAGCAACTTTTTTGCTTCTTTAATATCATCATTAATGCGTGCCCATGCACTAAGCGCAAGAATTCCATACCAATGCTTAACTGGTGCTGCTTCGTCTTTGATTTGCAGATATTCACTCAACAGTGATGCTGTTTTTTTAGCAGCGTTATGATCTCCAATTTTATATTCAATAAACAGCTTTAATGCATATAATTGATCGCACAGCGCTTTATCATGAAACGATATATCAGAAGTTAAAATAGCAGCATTAAGCCATTGTATAGCTTGATAATAATGCTTTCCAAATAAAAGAGCGCATCCTGCGTATTTTAATATAACGTTAGAGTCAATATATTCTGGCATATCTTTAAATTGACTTATCAATATTTTATGCAGTTTAATAAAGGCTTCTTCTAAATGACCCCATGAAACAGCATAGTTCATATAGCAATATAAATTGCTAGATTCATTTGGTGCTATTTCAAATAAACGATCACTTAATTGCTTCCAGATAAATTCTATATTATTCAAATCAAGCCCATGCTCAACAATATCATATGCTGTAACTTGATCCTTAGCATCTACTGCGTTACTGTTAGCAATTGGTGTATCAGAGGTTATTAACTGCTCATAAATCGCCAACGTTGCTTGTTCTGTCAGGGTCAAACCATATTGGTAAATAGCTTTGCAAATATTGCCATCTCCAAGTAGACGATAAAAAAGCGCATTATCTTTTTCTCTAGCTTCATAGCCAAAAGCAATAAATGTTAAAGGAATACGCTCAATGATCTTCTCACATGCATATTTTGTATGTTCAAAAACAACCTTGCGTTCATCTTCATTTGCATATGCCCAATATTCAAATGCAACATGAAAAAGATATATGAAAGTCGTATAATGCGTTGCGCGTAGATACAATTTTGAGTTTATTTTTGTATCTCTACTTCTTGCTTGTTGATTGCTTGATCTCAATGCTGAAACATGGCTAATTAAATTATTGTATAATTGTAATAGATTATTATCTTGTACATGAAGACTATCTCGCAATCGCGTGATCAAAACTTCCTCATCTTGTACAAATTTATCAACAACCTTAGGCGGTAATATTGTATTGCGCTCGTAATACTTAAACGAACAAAAAAGCTTATCTACAATCTGCGTTTTAACAACATGATGTTTTTTAAGTTTTATATCGCTGGCATATAAAGGGATAGCACCAAAAATTTTTGCTCCATCACTACAGTTGTAGCAATTATGTATATCGAAACGCGCAAGTGCTTGTTCATAGCTTTCTCTAAATTTGATATAAATTGGACTACTATAAACATGCCCTCCAAAATTTCCTTCTAATTGATGCTTTAATGACACAACATTACTTGAATCATAAGGGTTAGAAGCTTTAATCGTTACATAATTATTATCATATACTGAGTTTTTTGCATGCGTTTGTGTTAGAGTTTGGCTTCCTAAATCTACACCAAAAAGATAAATTTCTTTACATTTAAGCTTAGTTGCCAAAATCATAGCAGCGTTCGTGCATGAAGGAGAAACTCCATAGATACTCTCAATAGCCATATCCATACCATTGAGAATAATATTGTTTGTACCTCGTTTATAAAAAAGTAATTTTTGAAAACAACCTGCCACATAAGGTGAGCAGCATGTTGATAAAAAAACAATAATATCCGAAAGGTCATAATCTAGCGACACACGCCTTAAGATAAGGCCTGTGGCTTCGGTATTTTCTAATTCTGTATGGAAATCAGGCTTAATACCTGCATCAAGCAATGATTTTAATGCAGTGCCTGCTGATATGATAATTGCATTATTTTGCATGGCATATATGTGATCTAGATCTTTTGTTAAAGATGGACCATTGCCTATTACAAAAGCCGGTAAATCGTGTGCTAACTTACATTTATTATCAATAGCTCGTCCATCAAACATACGCGTGTTTCTAATAGTATTAAAGGCATTAATGGTTTCATCTTCAAGCCATCCATCATATGCAATAAGACTAAGCTCTCTCAATTTTAGTAAACAATCATCAAGTCCAGAAAACCGATAATGTATATGATAATATGTTCCATTGACTAAACCGTAATCATCCAAATTCATACAAGCAACAATCATCGATGCAGCAAGCTGTGTATTAGAGTGTAATATAATATGTAAGTTACCACCTCTCTTTTTGAGTTTACGAATAAGATGTTGATAATCAATAACATGCATGCTCAATACAAAAAGCTCTATATTGGGTTCGTAAAGAACCATGCTCTGAAAATCTAACCGAGCATCAATAAGTTTCTCAAGGTGCAAGCCTAACCCAACACCAAAAACCAGCATCATTGATGTTTTGCAATTAAAAACCCGATCATTGTCCTTGACTAAAGGTAACATTGTAGAGAGTTTTTTATACAAAGAAGTAGTGACGCTACCTCCGATCCAGTCTTGATTTTGATCCAATAAAGTAAAGCGCAGCAATATGCGTTCTGGATTTTCAATATATTGCTCTATTGCAGATTCAGAACAAGTCTGTGCATCTGGCTGATAGAGATTAATACCATCAGTTACTACGTTAAGATCCTTGGTTGTTAAAGAACCAGTAATATAAGATTTTAAATGGATATTAGTAAGAAGATTATAATAACTCTTGGCTAAATACGGCTTTAGCGCTGTTAGATTTTTTTTAAATAATTTATCTACAATTTTCTTGTGATCGTCCTTGCCTGGGATTGCTGTATCGTCGTATTGAGGTTTCATTAATCTATATCGAAATGCTAAATTATTAAATATTACTATATCAACAAACTATCAATGAGGTATCTGCAATCATTGCTAAACCCTGTACCATTTTGTACCATTAGTTGTATCCTCAACAACAATTCCTATTTGATGTAATTCATTTCGAATTACATCTGCTTTTGCAAAGTCTTTTGCCTCTCGCGCGCGTTCTCTTTGCATTACCATCTCTATAATATCTTCATCTTTGAGGTTATTAGCAAACTGGTTTTGTGATCTTTCTTTTGATATGTTTTGATAATCTTCTTGTAAAAACCCTAAAAGCCATAAACTTCTCTTAAGTTTTATTGCGTTATCGTCAGAAGGCTTAGCAATCCATTGATCAAACACCTTATGCAAACCTGCAAGAGCACGAGGTGTGTTGACATCGTCTAATAAAGCGCTTACGACAAAATCATCCTCTTGTAATCCAAACATCAAATCTGTAGGCGATATATCTGTAATTTGTTGTGTATATTTATGATAAAAACGCTTCAAAATACGACTGCATTCATGAATGCGATCATAAGAAAAATCAAGTGGCTGGCGATAATGTGCTTGCAACAAGCTCATTCTTAAAGCCTGCCCACTTACTGTTTCTAATAGATCTCGTACAGTATGAAAATTTCCTAAAGATTTGGACATTTTTTTACCATGAGAAAGCACATACCCATTATGCATCCAATATTTAGCAAATGTGCTATTAGGATAAGCTGCACAAGATTGGGCAATCTCATTTTGATGATGCGGGAAAATTAAATCTTGCCCACCGCAATGTATATCAAAATTTTTGCCTAAATACTCATGCGCCATAGCAGAACACTCAATATGCCAGCCAGGTCTGCCATAACCCCATGGGCTATCCCATCCTGGAAGTTGTGCATTATCATTGGGTTTCCAAAGCACAAAATCCATCTGGTTTTTCTTGTAGGGTGCTTCTTCTACTCTTGCACCAGCAAGCATACTGCTTGTATCTCGCTTAGCAAACTCACCATATTGCGACCAAGCAGAAGTTGAAAACAACACATGACCTTGATTAGCATAAGCAACACCTTGTTCAACAAGACGTTTAATCATTGCAATCATTTGTGGGATATGATCTGTAGCAAGTGGTTGATGAGTAGGCTCTAAACACTGCAATGCAACCCCATCATCTAAAAATCTTGCTATTGTTCTTTGACAAAGCTCTTGAATGGAACATGATTCAGATATTGCACGTGCATTTATTTTATCGTCAACATCGGTAATATTTCTTATATATGTAACCTTGGGATACAGGATTTGTAATAGCCGATATAGCACATCAAATACTACTAAAGGACGTGCATTACCTATATGAATATCATCGTAAACTGTTGGTCCACAGGCATAGATCTTTACTTGCTCCTTGGCATGCGGTTCAAATTTTTCTAAACGCCCTGAAACAGTATTATGAATAAATAATTCCATCATTGAGCAACAAAACTATCAATTTTTAATGTGATAAAAGTAAAGGTATAGTAACTTGTTCAAGCAATTCTATAGCCACGTTACCTACAAAAGCCTCTACTATCTTAGAGTTCTCACATGCTCCAACCACCAATAATTTTGCATCTAAATTGCTGGTTTCTTGAACCAAGCATTGGCTAATCGATTGCCCCTTAGTATCTAATTCTTTAATCGAGACATTAATATTATGCCGATTTAACAAAGGTGCTATATCTGCAGCTGGAAGAGGTTCTCCAAAATCATCTTGCTTATCAGTATCTACACACAACAACACCACCTCTTTAGCTAAGGGTAACAAGGGCATTGCATCATGCAATGCGCGCACTGATTCGCGCGAACTATCCCATGTAACTGCCACAATATTATCTTTAATAGGCTCTAGTTCGCAATTTGCATTTGGCAACACCATTATAGGTCGCCCTGATTGCATCAGCGTTTTATCAATCAAATTGCAATGTTCTTCATTTTGTTGTTCCCATGCGCTTAAAAAAACTAAATCTGTGTAGCGAGTATGTCGGATAAAAGCCGTAGCAATGTCATTGCCCACAACTTCTGCTATCCGCCACTCACATTTGGCAGAAAAATCATACGTCAAAGAGTCAAACATTTCTTTTATCTCTGTTGCTTGCTCATTGTGTTGATTTTGCAATGCATTGTATTGCTCAACGGAAAGCTCTTTTGCTTTATATGGAGAATAAACGCTATCCGGTTTTATAAAAACACCCGTTAAATGCGCATCAAAACATCGCACAAGATCTGCAACATATGCTATGTCACGCTTTAGACTATGATGTTTTTCAAGTTTCACAAGAAAGCTTTTATAAGTCATCGTAAACTATTCCTATAGACTAAAGTGTCTGTCTTTTAAGGTTTCATACAGAATTAACTTTAATATGTTTGCAACAATTTCTTAATATCAAGATATTCAATATCTATATTCAATATCTATACCCAAATTTGATATCTATAGTGAATATCTCAAAACACAACACTAAATTACATAATATAAAGGTTGCATTAAAGTTATAACGCATGGCATGATTTTGTCTCAATCGTTGCAGTTATTGTTATTTCACAAAAATCATTATCATGTCTAATACATTATCAATCAAACCTTTTTTAATCAACACTATTAATCGTGTCTATTATACCCGAAAGCCTTTGTTTTCTTTTATTTTTGTATTTGCGATATGTTTTGCTATCTTAAATATAGATTATAACATAATACATAAAGGGATGATTGAACCTGATCACATTGTACAAAACCTTGATCCTCAAATACAAGGCACCAATACAACAACCTCAACGCCACCTATACACAACATATCTGCTCACTCAGGTACATTGGCACTCATTACATTACTATTAAATATTATGCTACAAACCGCCTTCACTGTAGAGCTTATTCGGTTTTGTGTTAACCTTGAAAAAACACCTGATCCTCGTTCTGTTTTTCGCTGGAGCACAACACATTTTCGCTATCTTGGTGCCTTAACACTGACTTTGTTGCTTTGCTTTCCAATTGAATTATTAATAATATCAATGCTAGGGTTGGAAACTAGCATATTATCAATCATCAGTAGCTCAGGCTCTTTTGAAACCAACCCGTCTAATCCGAGCAATCATGGCGATGGCTTATTTTCAAATAACATATTGAAATTAATTATTTTAATAGTAGCAACTGTTTGTATGGCAATTTATGCATCAATTTCAGCAATTGATGCATCAATAAAACAAAAAATCCAACCTATTCATTCTCTATTGCTATGTTTAAGGGACATTAGAGGGTTCTGTATCATTAGTTTTATCGCATGTTTGCTTTGGCTAACTTCACTCTTTTTTGGAAATGCTATTTATACGATCCCTAATCTATTTGAGGATTCTTTGGCTACAAGTCTTAGTTTAAATTTAATTATTAGTTTTGTAGCCAACTATGTAATATTACTAATCAGTGCATGCATCACCATTCTTATTGCATCTGCTACTATTTTATGGTCAACCAATAAACAATAAAATAATCATCATGCGATACTGCTTTTATATTTTTTATATGTCCCTTGCAATATGCATATTACAATATCACATGCCAAAAACTGTTGGCATCAACCACGCATTTGCACAAAATGAACGCGCATTTGAGGCATTACACCAACTAAGTTTACGCGCTCACGATGCAAGTAAAAACGCTCCACGACAACAAATTGAAAGACAGTTAATCCGTTTGCAGCGCGCACTCAATTCATTTGCTATTATTAAAGGTTCTGAATATGGCAGCATAGCATTTGCACCCAAATGGGTTTCTCGCGATACTGATTTGGAAACCAAACACCGTTTTGTTAATCAAATTGGTATAGCACGTCAAAACCTTGCTCATGCAGTCACCGAAACACACACATGGCAAAGCGAACCAAACAGTGTTGAACGCCAACGCCTGATCTCGATTATATTGAATATAATCAAAGCACTAAACATTGCTGAATCCGTTAGCTAATTCAATCGATTAGATGCATTAGAGATATTTGCCAACTATCTAGTGCATATCTTTAGCAATATTAACAATCCTAAAAAACTCTTCTCCATCAAGGCTTGCTCCGCCTATTAGCCCACCGTCAATATCAGGTTGTTGCAGGAGTGCTTGCGCATTACTGGCATTCATCGATCCTCCATATATAATGGGGCAAATTTGTGCGTAATCTTTACATAGATGCTCACTTAAATACTGGCGAATAAAACCATGCATTGTTTGAGCGTACTCAGTTGTTGCTACTTTTCCAGTGCCAATTGCCCAAACAGGTTCATAGGCAATAATTAATTCATTATTTTTGATCATTTTTTCTAAGCATGCATCACCTAAGTCTAAAGCGCTGATTAGCTGTTGCTTGATCACTGCATATGCATTTGCCTCATTATACTGCTCAATATTTTCACCTATACATATAATAACCTTCAACTTATGATTTAAAGCCTGTGATATCTTATCACAAATGATTTGTTCGCTTTCATGGTGATGTGTTCTTCTCTCACTATGACCAATGATCACAAGTTTAGCACCAACATCTGCAAGCATATAGGCTGCAATTTCACCTGTTCGCGCTCCTGTATCTAAAGCGCTACAATCTTGTCCACCAGGATAAAAAAAAGGCTTTTGATTTTTATCTGCTAGCGCATAGATTAATGTAGAGGGTACACAAAGCCCAATCTCAATTAATAAAGCTTGATCCGCAAAAACCTGCAATTGCTTTTTAAATGCATCTACTTGATGTTTGGTTCCATGCATTTTCCAATTTCCAATGATCCAATTTTTTCTTACCATGCTACTTGTTTTTCATTTCCTATTTATTAAACATTGATATAAAATTGTGTATGAAATATATTAAGCAACTAAATGCACAATATGATACAATATAATATTGCATCATATATTAGATGTATAACATTGATAGTGCAATAATAACCACGCAATTTAAATATCTTTTAGAAAGCCTACATTCTTATGTTATTGCAATTACGCAAATCAGCTAATACATGGCTTGCAAAAATTTTACTTTTTGGAGTCCTTATCTTTGCATTTGGGATTTGGGGTATTGCAGATGTATTTACACCAAATGAAGGCAATGAATCTGTTATTGAAGTTGGCGATCAAAGCATCAATCTTCTAGAATTGGAGCGCGCTTTTCAAAACGACTTAGCAAGTTTTAATTTGCAAGAAATCACCCCACAACAAGCAGCTGCTATTGGTCTTTTACAAGTGACTGTTGAGCGCCTTATTAATAACAATCTCCTCCATAACGAAGTTAACAATCTTTGGCTCAATGTAAGCGATAAAACTGTCCGCAAAGCAAGTGAGTTAGAACCAGCATTTCAAAATGAAACTGGCAACTTTGATCCAAACCGGTTCCGTTTTGCATTATCAAATGCCGGGTTAAATGAAGATCGTTACATCCAGATCATGCGCCAAAACATTGCACAAAACTGGTTGCAAGATTCGCTTGTGTCAAATGTTCAAATTGACGATTCGATCAGCAATCATTTAACCGCATGGCGTTCAGAAAAACGCAAAGGCTACATGCTGCGCTTAGATTGGAACAAACAAGAATTACCAAAAAATCTTGATGAAGCGCAATTACAAGCCTTTTTTAAAAAAAATCAGAACAGTTTTATTAGCGATGAATATCGTAAGATAGAAATTGCCATTATTGAACCTTCAAATTTTATTGATCGCGTAAGCGTTGATATCGAAGAATTAGAGACAGAGTACGACGCACGCGAGAGCGAGTTTATTACACCAGAAAAGCGTGTGTTTGTACAATATCTATCCGATAATAAAGAAATCGCCACACAAGTTCATGCTTTGCTTTTGCAAAATAAAACATGGTCTGATATAGAAAAGCAAATTCCAAAAAACACTACTACACGGGTTGAGTTAGGTGCAATTAAACTTGATGATATCTATGAAGACAACCTACGTAGCGCAGCAGCAAAATTGCAAGATAAAGGTACCATAACACAGCCAACAGAAACCAGCTTTGGTTGGGCAATGCTCTTACTGCTTGATATTACACCTGAAAAAATCATTCCATTTGATAGTGTAAGAACCGGTATTGAAAATGAGTTAAAACTAGTCAAGGCAGCAGATATAGCATTTGAAGTTGCAAATGAATTCGAAGATATTTTGGCAAGCGGGAGCTCTCTTAGAGAGGCATCATTACAGTTAGACCTTAGGCTTGAAGTGATTGAAAACATTGGCCACGATGGTTTTACTCCTGATGGAAAGCAACCACTTGCTACATTGCAATCTGCCTCAAATTTACTTGAGCAGCTATTTCAATTAGAAGAAAACTCTACAACAGAACTCATTAACGAAGCATCCGATAATTACATTATTGGATCCGTTTTAAGAATTACCCCTAGTCATTTGCCTGACTTTGCTATCATTGAATCGGATGTCCGTGCAGCATGGCATGAAAACTTGCGCATGCAAGCCGCACAAGCAAAAGCAGATGCCATTTTAGCAACACCAGAGTCTTTTGAAAAACGAACAGCATTGGCCAAACATGGCAAGATCATTGAAATCAAACCAACATCGCGCATACAATCTCAAGAAGGTAACTCTGATGGCAATGCTAGCGACAACGTTACTATGCAAGCTGCACAACGTATCTTGTTTCAAATTGATGAGCAAAAGGCAATGCGTGCGGACACAACAGATTCGACTTTATTAGTTGTACGTGAAAGATTTATCCCACAAACAAAAGATAACAACGACTTACCTGCAACAATTCAGGCACAATATCAACATGCTCTTGAAGAAGCACTTATGCAAGATCTTCTTGCTGATTTACGACGCAAGCAAGATGTATCTATTAATCAAAATGCCATTGATGCTTTATACCAAGATGACAATCTCTAATAACTCTAATAACGGTTATCATTAGTCTCTATTATCTAATAACAAGCTGGCTTTTAGACATCAAAAATTAACACCCTTCAGGTACAAATGCTTGATATTCAATTTGAAGATTTTTTAAAAGCTTATCTAAAAGGCACAAGTCAGATCCTATCTGTTTCATTATTTGCTGATACTTTTACACCTATATCGATATTTTTAAAATTAACACGAAACAAGTCTTACCCTTTTTTACTTGAAAGCGCCGCTGGTAGTGAAAAATTTGGACGATACTCAATTATTGGACATTCTCCAGATTTAATATGGCAATCACAAAATGATAGCGCATTTTTGTGCCATACAATTGAACCTGTTAAGCTTGGAGAAGTGTTAAATTTTGAAAAGCTAAAATTAAAACCATTAGAAAGCTTAACAAAACTTGTTGAATTAGCATCGGTTCAACTACCAGATGATATGCCAGCTATGGCCGCAGGGTTAGTTGGGTACTTTGGATATGACAGTATCCGCATGATTGAAGATATTGGCCAACACAACCCTACCAAATTAGGATTGCCTGATGGCATGTTTGTACGCCCAACATTTACTGCAGTCTTTGATAATTTTAAAAATATCATCCACATCAATGCTATCATCCATCCATATACGCGATATTACCTTTTTGAAAAACATTCAACAAAGCAACCACAAAAGATCGAAAGCAAACACGATGTGCAAACTGCACTGGCACGCCAAGCTTGGAATGTTGCTTTAAACGCCTTAGATACAGCTCAAATACGCTTAAAAGAGTCTCTTCCATCATCTGATCCCATTAGCCATCAAAATACACAAGCGCATTTTACCTCTAATGTAACGCGTGATCAATTCCATGATATGGTCCATAAGGCAAAAGAATACATCCATGCTGGGGATATCTTTCAAGTTGTTCTAAGCCAAAAATTTAGCGCATCTTATCCTGGAGACCCTTTCCATTATTATAGAAATTTACGAAACCTTAATCCTTCTCCTTTTTTATTTTTTCTTGATTTTGCAACATTTCAACTTTGTGGTTCTAGCCCTGAAATTTTAGTTCGCGTCAGACAAGATGAAATTACAATTCGTCCAATTGCTGGCACACGCCCACGCGGGAAAAATGACGATGAAGATCATCAATACGAGCAAGACTTGCTAAACGACCCAAAAGAAAGAAGCGAACATTTAATGCTACTGGACCTTGGCCGCAATGATGCTGGTCGATGCGCTGAAATTGGGTCTGTACACGTCGATGAAAGTTTTACTATCGAACGCTACAGCCATGTTATGCATATTGTATCGAATGTTATAGCACGACTACGTAAAGACTGCACTCCTCTTGAAGCTCTCTTTGCTGGGTTTCCAGCTGGTACAGTCTCAGGAGCTCCCAAAATTCGAGCTATGCAAATCATCTCCGAGCTAGAACCAGAAAAACGAGAGATTTATGCTGGATGCATCGGTTATCTTGGCGGAGACGGTTCTCTTGACACATGCATTGCATTACGCACCGCAGTGATGTGTAACGGTGCTATCCATGTCCAAGCCGGTGCAGGAATTGTTGCAGATAGCGATCCTGAAAAAGAATATCAAGAATGCTATAATAAAGCAGCTGCATTAATACATGCAGCCAATTCAGCACTTTCTCGTGAAGCTGATAAGCGAAACTAAAATAAAAATAAAAATAAAAATTTAAACTACTAAAGCAAAAATACTTAAATTATATAAATTAAGTATTGACCTTTATAAAGAAAGATGTACAACTAAATGCTGACATAAGCCTCTATAGTCTTTAGCATATTGATGCCTTAGGGTATCATAGTTACTTGGTTAGTGGTGTTTACAATTAAAGTGTATAATGTATAAATACCAATATATTTGGTTCTTAAAATACAGATATATACTTAAAACACTACATGGGTTTTCTGTCTGGGGGGCTTTAAAACTATTTAGAATAATTATGTTATTACTTTTATTAATGATATGGTTAACTTGCAACGATAGTCTTGATGCATCCTTAAACTATAGATAATTAAGCATATATTATACTGTTTAATATACGCTTAGGTTATAAATAATTTCTTAAATAATAATTCATGAAGGAATTTAAAATATGAATAAATCAGTAAAATTGCTGGCTGTTGCAGGATCAATGCTTGGTCTAGCTGCTGGCGCACATGCTGCAACATTAGACGACGTTAAAGATCGTGGAGTTTTAAATTGCGGTACATCCACAGGACTTCCTGGCTTTTCATTTACCGATGATTCGGGTAATTGGCGCGGATTTGACGTAGCTGTCTGTCGTGCAGTTGCAGCTGCAGTCTTGGGTGATGCTAATTTAATAAAAGTTAAACCTACTACACCAAAAGAACGCTTTACCGTTTTACGCTCTGGTGAAATTGATATTCTTTCACGTAACACGACATGGACATACTCACGCGATGCCGATCTACAACTAACTTTTATTGGCGTAAATTACTATGATGGACAAGGTTTTATGGTTCCAGCAAGTCTTGGCGTTAAATCTGCAACAGAGCTTGATGGTGCATCTATTTGTATTCAAACAGGTACAACCACAGAGTTAAACCTTGCTGACTATTTCCGTGTAAATGGCATGACTTATGAGCCAGTTGCAATTGATACAAACGACGAAGCTCGCGAAAACTATCTCGCTGGACGTTGTGATGTATACACAACAGATCGCTCCGGTTTAGCTGCTACACGCGCAGTTTTTGATAATCCAGATGATCACATTGTATTACCAGAAGTCATCTCAAAAGAGCCTCTTGGACCATTAGTCCGACAAGGCGATGACCAATGGGCTGACATTGCACGTTGGGTCTTGAATGTAATGATTATTGCTGAAGAAATTGGCCTCTCATCTGAAAATGTAGCAGATATGCTTGCAACACCAAGCAACAATCCTGAGATCAATCGTATCCTTGGAACCGAAGGCGAATATGGCAAAATGGCCGGCCTTCCTTCCGATTGGGCTGCAAAAGTAATTGCACAAGTAGGCAATTACGGTGAAGTCTATCGCAAATATCTTGATCCTATTGGTTTATCTGAACGCGGCGTTAACGCTCAGTGGACAGAAGGTGGTCTTTTATATGCACCTCCTTATAGATAAGTAAAATAATTGAAATGGGGATATGTTGACATATCCCCATTTCAATGTTTGCTATATCATTACGATTGCAGAATATCTAAATTCTATTAATTTAATTTCTCCACTGGCTTATTAACGGTTACATATTATGGCAACAACATACGATACAACAGTTAAACAAAATGTTTTTGTCACCATTTGGCGCGATAGCAAAGCACGCTCCATTGCTTTTCAGATCATAGCATTAGCGGCCCTATTTGCCCTTGTGGGTACAATGATCCAAAACGCTATTACAAACTATGCCGTGCTTGATAAAACATTTGGCTTTGATTTTTTACATCTACCTTCTGGGTATGACATTGCCAAAAACCAAGCTTTTATTGAATATAATTCAACTTCTCCACATTGGAAAGCGGCATTGATTGGTATTATGAACACTCTCAATGTTGCATTTTGGGGTGTTTTAGCTGCTACAATTTTAGGTGTAATCTTTGGTGTATTGCGGCTAAGCAAAAACTGGTTGATTTCACGCACAGTATATTGTTTTGTTGAATTTACGCGTAATATCCCCGTTTTATTACAAATTCTATTTTGGCAAGGTATTTTTAACAACGTCTTCCCTTCTCCTAAAAATGCAATTAGCTTTGGTGATAGCATTTTTATCATGAACCGGGGTCTTAACGTACCAAAGCCAATTCCTGACCCATTGTTTTGGGCAACAATTATTGCATTTTTAGCTGGTATTGTAGGGACAATTATTTATCGCAAGCGTGCTAAAAAACTACAACAAGAAACAGGCAAAATATCTCCAACATTTTCTGTATCACTTGGTTTAATCGTTGCTTTTCCTATTATAGTGTTTATCTTAACTGGGTCTCCTATCAGTTTTGACATTGCATCAATGGGTAGGTTTAATCTTGACGGTGGCATGCAACTTTCATCACAATTTGTAGCTTTATGGTTTGCGCTTTCTCTTTATACTGCTGCTTTTATTTCTGAAATTGTACGCGGAGGTATCGTTGCCATTGACCATGGACAGACTGAAGCCGCCTACGCATTAGGCATTAAACCTAGCCGCACATTGCAGTTGGTTATAATACCACAAGCAATGCGCATCATCATTCCTCCTCTTGCTAATCAATATCTAAATTTAACTAAAAACTCATCTCTTGCAGTTGCAATAGGGTACTATGATCTTGTGGCAACTCTTGGTGGAATTACGTTGAACCAAACTGGCAAAGAAATGGAATGTATGCTTATGGTTATGGGAATTTATCTTTGCTTTTCACTTTGTATCTCTGCATGCATGAACTGGTATAACAAGCGAATTGCGTTAGTAACGCGTTAGCCTTTGAGACAATAAAACAACGTACTCTTGCGTTATAAATTAGATGGCACTCATTATAATTGATATTTGGAACAAATGATGAACGAACAATTAGTAAATAATTTTAAAGACAAAGTCCGATCTACACCGTGGATGCATTGGGCACATGTTAATTTGTTTTCATCAGTTGCAAACACCATATTAACCCTGATCACCCTATTTCTACTAATACGGTTTGTTCCTGCATTAGTTGAATGGCTCTTTATTGATTCTGTATTATTTGCCGATTCTAGAGAGGCATGTCGTGCCATTGATTCTGGAGCATGCTGGGCATTCATCCGTGTCAGGCTTGAGCAGTTCACTTGGGGTTTTTATCCACAAGGAGAGCGTTGGCGCTTGCTTATCAGCCTTGTAGGGCTTGCAATGTTTTTATTGCCTCTTTTACATGATGGACTTAAAAACCGAAAATATTGGTTTATATTTTCAGCATGTTATCCTTTTATATTAGTATGGTTATTATGGGGTGGTTTTTTAGGTTTAAACAAAGTAACTTCGGACCAATTTGGTGGCATTTTACTAACTACTGTCATAGGTGTTACTGGTATTTTAATTTCATTGCCTATTGGCATTGCATTAGCACTTGGACGACGTTCAAACATGCCCTTTATTCGCTGGATTTGCATCGCATTTATTGAATATATACGCGGTGTTCCATTAATTACGCTGTTATTTGTTGCATCAACAATGCTCAATTACTTCTTACCACCTGGGACGGATTTTGACCTTCTAGCTCGAGTTTTAATTATGGTTGTTTTATTTTCTTCTGGATATATGGCAGAGGTTATACGTGGTGGCTTGCAAGCTATTCCTCAAGGACAATATGAGGCAGCAGATGCACTTGGCTTAAGCTATTGGAAAAAAACAGGTTTTATTATTTTACCGCAAGCTTTAAAAATTTCAATCCCTGGTATTGTTAATACGTTTATTGGATTATTCAAAGACACAACATTGGTAACCATTATTGGTTTGCTCGACATATTAGGCGTTGGTAGAGCAGCGCTTGCCGATTCAACATGGCAAGGCTTATCGCGTGAAGTTTATGTGTTTGTTGGGATTTTCTTTTTTATTTGCTGCTTTGCGATGTCGCGTTATTCGCTTTACTTAGAGCGCAAATTACATACTGGCCATGATAAACGCTAAATTAGATAGCTAGCTTGAGTAATAACTTTTAGGATTATACGCAAAAGAATAAGAAGGACATAATACTATGAATGCAAAAAAAGCTACAGCACAAAAAACAAAAAACAAACCATCTGCTATTGAAATCACCAATATGAATAAGTGGTATGGTGAGTTTCATGTATTAAAAAATATCAATTTGGATGTCCTCACAGGAGAGCGCATTGTTATTTGTGGACCATCTGGATCAGGAAAATCAACTTTAATACGCTGCATTAACCGCCTAGAAGAACATCAAAAAGGTGATATTATTGTCGATGGTACTATATTAAGCAATGATTTAAAAAATATTGAAACAATCCGCCGTGAAGTCGGCATGGTGTTTCAACACTTTAATCTATTTCCACATTTAACCGTACTAGAAAACTGCACATTAGCCCCTATTTGGGTTCGTCAAATGCCAAAGCGCGAAGCAGAAGAACTCGCTCTAAAATATCTCACACGGGTTAAAATTCCTGAGCAAGCATTGAAGTTTCCTGGCCAACTGTCTGGTGGACAACAACAACGCGTTGCAATTGCACGTTCATTATGTATGAACCCACGCATTATGCTGTTTGATGAGCCAACATCAGCGCTTGACCCTGAAATGATCTCTGAAGTACTTGATGTTATGATTGATCTTGCTCAAGAAGGCATGACCATGCTTTGCGTTACGCATGAGATGGGCTTTGCTCGCAAGGTTGCCGATCGAGTAATCTTTATGGATGGCGGTGAAATTATTGAAGAAAACAAACCTGAAGAATTCTTCAATAATCCAAAAAATGAACGCACTAAGCTATTTTTAAGTCAGATTCTTAATCATTAAATTTTTATCATTCGTGCTATTTCATTTATTTGATAAATTATTTAATTTTATCGTTTAAAACTGGTTGAATTTTTGCTATGAACTAGCTCCTAGCTTGTTTAATGGCAAGTTCGAAGACTTGATGATTAGTTTCACTAAGAGATACATCTACAGGGTGGTTAGCTCAGCTGGGAGAGCGCCTCGTTTACACCGAGGAGGTCGGGGGTTCGATCCCCTCACCACCCACCATTTGCAAGTGTTGATCCTAAACAATTAGCTTTTAAATCTTCCAGAGGCATAAAACCTCCTAGTGGTTGATGGCGTTGATTTTTTTTCAAATTTCTTCCTACATTGGATATGTCAAGCTATGAACTTATTTCCTCCTTGCTTAAAAGCATTTAAATACTTTCATAAAGAGCATCAAATAACATATCCTATCGACCCTAAGATAGCTACATACCAATATGATCAAAGATCCAGAGATGGCACACTAATATCTCAAGATAACCAAGATCGAAAGTACTGGACTTTATCTGAAGGTCAATTTGATGAACAAAACAAGATAAGGCCTAATCAAAAAAAATACACTAATAAACACCAATTACACCGATCTATGCGTTCTTATGCCTTAATACACAATAATTCATATTCAGGCACGGTATTAGCTGCATTTAAAACTATTAATCGTTTGATCATTACTTTAATTGGTTCATATGCTTGTTTATATTTCGGTTTGCTTACACAACCTGATAATCAGCATGCTTTATCGTTTTTCTTAAGCATACAGCCTTACTGGTTAGTCTTAATAGGTATATGTACATCTATATCATATACTCCCGCACATTTAAGCTAGGTGATCTTAATTATGCTTCAGTAGAAAGAAAAAATAGCTTACATGAAGAAAGACTGAATATCATTACCAATCAATGCTTATTACGCTCATGGCCATATATATTCTTAGTCGCTAGCCTGTGCATTCAATGGTTAGGCGTGTCAGGGTGGTTAGAAATACTAAATTATCCTAATCCACACAAACTAATGCTAATAGAGCTATTAATAAAAATGGATTAAAATCTTACCTATAGATAAAATTAATTATGATCAAATTCATAAAAATTAAAAAGAGTAGATCCACCAGATAAAAAAAAGCGTATTTTAAATTTCTTCCACCATTATGGCTTATTGCCTATAACTTTTGACTTGTTAAATCATGGCAAGTTAAAAATATATGAATGCAATAATATAGCAAAAATACTTAATTCATTGATCTATTGTATTGGTGGCTAAATTTTCTAAAAACTTTACTTCCCATTCAATGCGCTCATTGATGGATGGTATATTATGTGCCAATTGTTGTGTAGCTTTTTTATAAGCCGATATTAATGCTGGTTCATCAAGCAAGTGTTGTAACTTTTGGGCCAAGCTATCACCATTTTCTGTGTTATCTATCCAACAAACAGTATCGTCATTTATACCCAATTCTTTTGCAATTTGATCGCTCTCTGGAGCTGTTTTAGAAACTATCATACACAAACCCGATGCAATTGCCTCCAAATTTGAGTTTGATATTTGCCCTGATTGGTTAAGTGAAATATAAATATCATACTGATATAATTTTTTGACCACATCATCATGCACCATTGCACCATGAAAAATAACAGCATGCCCAATGTGCAATTGTTGTGCAAGCTCCTGCATTGCTTTTTTCTGTGTACCATCTCCTATAATATCAACTTGTATTGCATGGATATGCTTATCAAGTTTACTGATCGCGTGTAATAAAATATTAATTCCTTTATTGTTTTCTAATCGCCCTATGAAAATAATCTTTACTGTTGTACCAATTATCTCATTGCTAAATTTATAATGAAATGCGCCATTTAATTTGATATGTTTTTGAGTATCGCGGTGGCACATCTTATCAATAAAGTCATTAATAGATGACCCATCTTGTGTTCCAATAATTGCATCAAATTTTGTTCGATAGGCAAAACGAAACAATATCGGTAACAAACGAAACTTTTTGACATAAGCATAAAATTGCCCAGGCATTCCTAACATTCGAATAACAGCTCGTTGCTTCAACAAACGATGGACAAATGCTGCTCCTAAAACATTACCTCTATCTGTATAAAAAAGATTAGATTGATGCCTATATGCCAAGACAACGCTATACATGCTAAAATAAATATATGTTAATAGCGTTGTGACTTTTTCTGGTAAATAATAAAAATAAAAAGGCGCTGGTTTAATATTAATCACTTGTCCTAATTCCGACAAATAAAGCTTTTTTTTCGTAACAAATCTTTTGTCTTTTTCTGGAACATAAAAATACAAAATAATATCACATTGTGATTTTTTTATTAGAGCATCCAATATATTATATATGGCTGGCACTCCAGAAGAGGTCCATTGTTTGTTATACAAAGGATCTCTAAATCCATGATATAACCTTAGCATCATTAAAATTTTTGGCTTACCTGTCATCACAAAACTATTCTATCATAAAAAAGAATTAGGTATTTGGGGGCACATTGTTTTTAATTTCTTATAATGATGCTGATTAAATAAGGTCATAGGATTGCGTACATGCATACAATTTTTGATATATTCTTCCTTATCAAAAAAAGCATAAAGATGGCGTGCAGTACTATAAGAATATTGCAGTTTTTTATAATATAAATTTTGTGCCTGCTGTCCTTTGAGGATTTTCAGTAATTTTCCTGTCAACACAATTAAATAACTGTAGCGCAACCACATTTCAGGAAGGGGTCGCATCTTTAAAAACAAACCCTTATAATTCCATTCTTTTAAATATTGCACATACAGCTTTTGCTGCCATTGCCATTGGATAGGGACATTTAGATAAAAATCTAATAAACAACCATCCCATAAAGGAACAGACCAATCAATATGCAAAAAATCATAAGCTCGCTGCTGCTGTACGATAAAGTTTGCTTGTCTTTCTTGCCATTCAAATACTTGAGCAAATCCGTACCAGTTCATATCTTTGACTATTTCTTTTGGTAAGTTATCCTCTGCCCAAATCTTTAAAACATCACTAATCATGTCTAGCGAATATTGCTGAGATTCACTAGGTACTAAACCAAAATGCTTATTAAAAATTTTAGATAAAACTTGTTCATACTCTTCAGTTACTGGAATATGGCCCCCTGTTACAAAGTCACCTGTTTGCCCATTTACAAATAAATGGTTTCTACTTTCTGGGTAATCTTGCACCAATTTATCTAATGCAACAATTTCTGTTAACGCTGCAGTAGTTGTTATGCCTGAATATTTATAAAAATAATCTGCCAACTTGCCATTATAAAAACTTTTATATATAAGTTCATCACAATTTGAGTCAACAAATTGCCATTTTACGCCAACATACTCTGCTAAATCTTTAGCAAATTTTGCCTCAAAGTTACCTTGCGTTCCATAGCTAAATGTTTCAATATTATCGTATCCTAGCTCTAAAAATTTTCCCAATAAAACTCGACTATCAAAACCAGCGCTTAACGCTAATTGTATTGTGCGCCCATTTGCCTTTGCTATTGTATTTTTACAAGATTCATTTAAACATCCATCAAGCTTGTTTATCAATAAATCTTTATCTTCATGCCCAGAGAAATTTGGATAAAATATAAAATACCTTACCCTATCTACGTTGTATTTCTTTACGTTTTCATTGCATTTAGTAATATAAACCATTTCTCCAGGCAAAACTTTACAAACAGATCTCCTAAGCGTGTTTCTGCCTATGGTATATCCTGTCATTTGATATATTTTACACATCTCCTGGTTAATATCATCATTCATCCCTTGATCAATCCAAATGCTTGTATCATCTGAAATTGTTATTGAATCACCTGATTGCTTTATAAATAGAGGATAAAAACTTACTTTATCAACAGCCATAAACACTTGATGCTTATATTGTAGAATAAATGAAAAATGTTGATTTTGTTTTTTTAACCACTCAACAAGATGCTGCTCAAGCTCAATTTGGCTTTTTTCATCTAGGTGATTATTAATAATGTCAAGCAGTGATTGCATACTGGTATCACACACCCAACCTGCAAATTGTAAATGATACGCTGTTTTATTATTTCCGCTCGCGTATGTTTTCCAGCGGTGTGATAGTGTTACAACTGAAAGCAATGAACTATACCTAATTCATTTCAAGCAATTAGGTAGTAGCATAAAACCTTTTTGAACATTTTCTTGCAATTCTTTACCTATTACCTTGCTAATGTCATTAGAAGAAAAATATGCACCAGGACGTGCAAATGCTATATCCTCTTGAGTTAAAATATGTCCTTTTGATAAGTTTTCTGCTGCAATTAACCCTTTTCTTATGATCTTGCGATTATCTTTTTCACAATTCATCACAAATTTATCAAACTTACCTAGCGATTGGATAATGTTATCTGCTCTTTGTCTCAATTCTTTTAGATCTTGCCACTCTAATGACAAGGCATGATCTCTAAAGTCACGACCATGCTTTTGATCGGTAAAGTGCACTTCAATTACCCTTGCGCCCAATGCAATAGCACCAAGTGAAGCATCAATACCTTCAACATGGTTTGAATAGCCTACTTCTAAGCCAAATTTTTCTTTTAAATATGCAATAGCGCTAATATTTGCCACCTCCATCGGGGTTGGATAGGCAGACACGCAATGCATCAAGCATAATTGATCTTTGATGTTGTCAACAGAACTGGCACACTTAAACCATGCAATTGCCTGGGCAATTTCATCCATATTAGCACACCCAGTTGATAGAATGACTTTTTTTGCCATTTTAGCAGCTGCTTCTATAACAGGTTTAAATGTTAAGTCGCCGCTTGCAATTTTAATAATATCGGTGTTTTTTGCTAAAAATGGCACCCAATCTTCACTAATAGCAGATGCAAATATTGTTATACCTTCGTTGTGAGCAACCTCTTTTAAGTCTAAAAATTGTGCTTCACTCAAAGAAAATTTTGAAACTCTATTAAACCTATCAATATCTGTTAATCCAGAATATCTCCATGGTGTATACACTTGAAATTTAACTGCATCGCTTCCTGCTTTTTTTGCTAGTTTGATTAGCTCTTTAGCTTTATTGATATCACCTTCGTGATTAACGCCAATTTCAGCAATAATAAATAATTCACGATGATTAAAAAACATTTCCTATTTCCAAGTATTTTTATATTTAAGTTACGCTAATTCTTTTCAAATGAATGAAATGTATTAAAAAGTGGCTTAATCATTTGCGTTTCAACTACTACTAATGAAAGATCGCAATATTGAGCCATTTCTATAATAAATTGGACATGATGCACTGTCCTTGTTGTTAAAACAATAACTTGTATGCTATCTCTGCTTTTTTGCTAAATGGTGTATATTATCATATACCTTGTAAAGAGCCTCTTTAAGCAAATGCTTATCATTTTCTGATATTGTGTACATACATGGCTCAAAAAATAAAAACTCTTCCTCATGAATCCTTTCAACCGTTGGACACAAACCCTTTCCATATTGTATTTCAGGGCGTAAAGAAAAAGGAAATCCTTCACTACCCATAGCAATCTTTTGTTGAAATAACGGGAGCATATATAACGGCTTTAAATATCCTACCTCATGAGGAAACCCTTCAGCCAATAATGCCTTTGAAATAAATCTCTTGAAACCCCTAGTTTTTTGCTATTGATTTTAGCTCCCCAACAATAATACACATGCTTACAATGATCTCTTACCATTGGCGGAGTAATTCCTTGTAACTCACTTGCTATTTCAGTTAAAAATTCTCCAATTTGAGCTCTCTTATCAATATGCTGATTAATATGATTAAGTTGTCCGATCCCTATAGCAGCTTGCAATTCTGTCATCCGAAAATTTGAGCCAATCATGTTTGTTATATCTTTAACGTTGGCTTGCTCTACAACTGCCTCTCCATGATTGCGTAACATTCGCAGTTTTTCAGCTAAATGTAGTTCGTTCGTAAGACACACGCCTCCCTCACCAGTATGGACATGCTTATGATAATTAAAGCTTAAAACACCTATATGCCCAATCGTGCCACAATACTGGCCATGCTCATGCGCAAGCGGCGCTTGTGCATTATCTTCAATCAAATAAATATGATGCTGATCTGCTATTTTACGCAATGCGCGTAATTGTGCTGCATGTCCAAAGATATTTGTTACTAAAATTGCTTTCGTATTGGCATTGATACTTTCTTTAACTTTTTCAAGATCAAGGCAATAAGTATCATCTTCAATGTCTACAAATCGTGGAATGCCACCCCATCTCAAAGGCGCCATTGCTGTTGCAGACATCGTCCAAGGTGTCGTGATAACCTCATCACCAGGTGATATGCCAATGGCACCCATTGCAATATCCAACCCACTAGTGTTTGAGTTAACACTGATTGCATAAGCGCATTTCCAGAGTTGTGTTATTTTTTCTTCAAATCTTCTAACAAACTTCCCACCTAAAAAATGTTCATCCCAGCTCCCATAGAATGCAGAAATAGAGCCTGAATCCATCACTTGAGCAACTAACTTTTTTTCTTCATCTCCTATTGATTGATAAGGTTGAAAACCCTTTTCAATCACTTTATTTCCACCCAAAAATGCTAATATACTCATTATCAATATCAATTCTTATATTTATTTTTTAATTCATCCAACCAATCTAACCAAAGATTAACATTGACTAACTGCCAGAAAAACATCATATGATTTTCTTGAATTTTGTTATTTGTTACAATATCGATATGTTCTTTTAGTAAGCGCTTCACTTCAGTTTTTTTGTATATATCACGATTACTAAAGCCAACAGACTCTATCATATCTTGTAGATCGTCCAACGACTCATTACAAAACCAAAGATGTGATGGCGTATTCCAGCCTGATTTTTTAACACGCAAGCGAGTTTCTTCTGGTAAAATCCCACGCATCATCTCACGTAGCAAGTATTTTGTTACTCCGTTTTTAATCTTATAACCACTTTCTACATTCAACATAAAATCTAATATTCTATCATCATAAAAAGGTAAAAATGTTTCCAAACCAAAATAGCTTGTCTGCCTTTTTTCAGCACGAATACAACAAGGGGCTGTTTCATAGAAAATATCCTGCCAGGTTCTATTGTTCAAATAGCTACTAGAAAAGCACGGCATTTGCGGTGTATATTGATAAATATCTAATCGATTATTCTGCAATGTTGATGCATATTTTCTAATTCTTTCTTTGTCTGGCAAACACCTCCCCAAAGTTGAAAAGTCACACATTGCATGCATTTTTTCCAGTGCTATTTTTTTGTTTTTTATAAAAATAGGATGATCATGATACTCTTGCCATTTGCCAATTTCATGGGCTAAAGTGCTTTCTTTGCCTGCGGCATGTAAGTCTGCAAACCAAAAAAAGAAATATTCATACTCACCTGCATTGACTTCATCTCCACCTAGCCCTCCAAAAAGACAATCAAAACCTTGTTCATGAACAGCTCGTGCAATATCATGGTGGGCTAACCATGTTGATGTTGCAACAGGTTCTCCGTGCATCTTGACTAAATTAGAGATATCCTTAAAAAGATTAATGCTTTCAATCTTAACAGGATTCCATTTTTCAACCGGACCAAATAGCATCGATTGTATGTCTTCGCTTTCATCATAAGTTTTATCATCATATACACTTGAAAATGCATATTGAGGTTTTCCTTCAATAAAACTAGACATTGCCAAAACACTCGATGAATCCATCCCCCCTGATAAAGTAAATGCTTGGTTATGAGATTTTTTTAATCTTTGTGTGACCGCTTGTTGAAATAAATGCCGGTATTCTTCAATTAATTCTTCTTCACTGTGATGGCTAAAGTCCTTTTCTTGTACTTGCCAATAGCAATGAAGTGATGTGGTATTGCTTTTTATATGATACTCAACATAATGTGCAGCAGGTACTTGTGCTACATGTTCAAGTGGTGATTTGTGCCTATCGTTATCAATGGTGCGATAATGACAAGTTGCAAATAAATCAACATATGTTTCATTGGGTTGAAACCCAATAAATGGAACCACTCCAAGTAAAATAGGATTGGTAGAAAATCCTATAAATTTATTATCTTTATTATGGCTATAATATAATGGCGATATGCCAACTTTATCACGAATCAAAAATATCTTTTGTTGATGCTTTTCATATAACACAATAGAAAAATCACCATGCAATTGGCCAATAGCTTTATTAAAGCCGTATTTTCTATAGCAAGAAGCAAAAAAATCAACGTTATTGCTACAACCATATATTGAACCAATCATGAAAACTAAGATCGTATCATCTTCATATTTTTCCATATTATTTTTTGCTGCATGCACGCCAAAAAAACAAGGATCACTACGCCAGCTATTCGTTGGCGCAAGAGTAATCTTTGAAAGTAAATCGCGCGCATTACTCTGCCAATGTAATGCTTGGTTTACTTGACAATCTTTAACAAAAAAACCGAATAAATTAGCCAAGATATACTACTATCGTATCAATGTTATATAAAGGGGTGTTCTATAAAATCGTCCAACCAACAAATAACTTTTGCATTGTATTTTTTACAATATTGATTGAATAATTTGATTTTATTACCATCTACTAAGTTTAAATATGTACGCGTTGGTGTGCTTGCATAACTTGCCACTAATGCAAGCTTAAAACCTTGTTTTTTCATTTGAAAATTAACAGAATTACCTAAATAAAAACCCCATTCTTTGCAAACAATATCATTGCGTCTACCATCTTCATCAACAATGGTGACTTGTTCATCTTGAGAAAAAACAATATCAGCACAATCTTTAATTTCTATATCATCTAAGGGATGAAATATTCTAGGAGGTTTTTTTTCACTGATCTTCATTTGCCACTACTTTATTGTTATTAATTGATAGTTAGTCTATGCCATACCTCAAATAATATTAGATTCATCAATAGTTTTCCGTGTTTTTTTTTGCCATCCATATGATCTTTAATGAGGTTGTTAACATATTTTGGGTCAAATATACCACGCTCATAAAATGTTCTATCGGTTATTAAATCTAAATATTCTCCCAAGGGGCTTTTTTTGTTTTTTAGCCAATCATCTAACGGTAAAGCAAATCCATTTTTCTTTCTATCAATAAATTGAGATGAAAAATATTGCGATGAAAGATTTTTAAGTACATGTTTCGTGCGGTGTTTTTTAATTTTTTCCTCTACAGGAATGCTATTCATATAATTATATAATTCTATATTACAAAAAGGAACTCTGGCTTCTACACTAGCGGCCATCGACGCCCTATCTTGACGTTCTAACATTGATTGCAAATAACATTCCTGTCCAAGATAAAAATTATTATCATCCAACGACGACAACTCTTTTGACAAACCATATCTATAGTCTAAGTCTTTTGGTACGTCTGGCATTAAATGATCTAAAGTTTCATTGCTCAAGCATGCTTGTCCTATCTCATATAAGGATGTATTCATATAGGTCTTTAATGTTTTAAGCTTATGGTGCAACGGTGGAATAAAGCTTGATGTCATACCGTATTGCTGTATGGCCTTGCTAATTTTATATTGTTTTGAAAGGTCTAGCCAATTATATCCTCCAAAAACCTCATCTGCACCTTCGCCTGTTATAATAACTTTACTATGCTTTGCAGCCTCTTGTGCAAGCAAATATAGAAAAACACAGCTTACATGTATAATGGGCATATCCATATAATAAGTAAATTTTGATAAATTATCGGCTAAATCTCTATCTGTAAATTCTACTCTTGTATGATTGGCTGAAAACTGATTTGATACGATCTCTTGATACTGGCGCTCATCTAAATCAGTATCCTTAACACCACCAGAAATAGTTTGTATCTTATGCTTAAAATCTTCTGCCAAAACAGCTGAGATATAGCTTGAATCAATGCCTCCACTAAGCTGCACCGTATATCCTACATCGCTTAGTGTATGCTCATCAATTGAGCGTTTCAAAATATATTTGATTTTATCTTCATCAATTTGCTCTTTTGTTTGAAAAGTATCGCTTAAATTATAATATTTTTTAAACTCGATCTTATTTTGACCTACCCAACATTGTTCGCCTGCATTAAGTCTATATATTTTTTTATATATTGTATTTTTTCCTGCTACATAACGAAACTTTATTTGTTCATAAATAGTCTTATCATTGACCGCAAAATGCATAATATGTCTAAAAGCTTTGATTTCACTTGCAAAAAAAATTGAATGTTTGTTTTCAGTATAATAAAGCGGCTTAACTCCTAATTGATCACGTGCAATAAAGGCAGTTTTTTGTTTTGTATCAATAATAATAAAAGTAAACATACCACTAATCTTTGATAAAAGATCACTACCAAATGCAATATAACCATTCAACACTACCTCGGTATCTCCGCTGGTTTTCCATTGGAGCTGATATGCTTGCAATTCTGCTTTTAATGCATCTCTATTATATATTTCCCCGTTATAAAAAATAATATAGCGCCCATCATTGGATAATAATGGTTGGTCATTGCGCTCACTAATATCTTGAATGGCTAAACGACAAAAGCCACCACCTATCCAACCATCACTCCAAAACTTGATAGAATCAGGGCCTCTATGCTCAATCTCATAGGTCATTTTATGGATGTCATCCATATTGACCTCTTTTACAACACTTTGAGGATTTTTTATAATTTCTACAACGAAACCGCACATGGATTATTTGATGGTTTAAATACTCAATACAGTATGTCAATAAAACTTAGGCACAATTCACTCTAAATTGCTTTGATCAACCACGCTACTTTAATTGGCTAGATCGTTTTAATTGGCTAAAAAATATCTATTTATTTACTGTTTATGAAAGTTCTTGATAAAGTTTTGTCTACTAGGCGAAGTAAAGTCAATTTCTAATGGGTCTATATGCCTTTGATCCCAAGGCCGATAAAATTTAAATGACACATCATCAATATTAATCTTATCAATGGTTGGAGGCGCGGATTTAAATACCCATATCAGTCAAATGTTGTCAGAAACATCTGATAAAGCTATATCAATATCATCGCATCCATAATAGTTGCTTCTATGCTCTATTGTTCCTGCGCAAACCCAATCTTCTGGATTATCTAAAAAATTCAACGATATTTTTTCCAATTGCTTGTTTGCATTTGAAGATTAAAATCTAATAGATCCTCTCCATTATAGACATACACTACATATCTACCTGCTATAACAGAATATGAATTTATCATAATTATAAATAAGAGTCACTTGTTAAGGGAGAGTATTTTTTTCTAGACCATCAAGCTTAATGTAAAATGTCATTTCACCATTCAAAACAGATGAATTGTCTAAATCAGGGTATTTCTCTATACGAAGCCATGTAATTGGATACACTAAGCCAAGATGATTATTGTCTATAGTATAAGCCCCATCAATTGAAATATAACCCTTTCCGTTATGACCTCCTTCCATCTTGTGTATTGTTTCAAAATAAGAGCCCCAATCATTGACAATATCAAAGGTATTTTTATATTAAACATATGTTCTTACACTGTTAGTTTGTTGATGACCTCTTGTTTTGATATAAAACAGAGCAATCAAAACTACACAGACTAATGTTACTCCGCTAATTATATATATTTTTATCTTATTTAATGGCATTTCAACCTATTTAATCGTTTGATAATAATATAAACTTAAAGGCATCTAATATATCCCAGTAATATATCTATATTAGATACCTTTAAGTTTGGATATTTTTTCAAAAATAGGCCTATATAACTTATCACTCCAATACCAAAATATAAATTTTACATATAAGGTTTTCCAGTGATGATGTATATCAAAAGATTTTTTCATTGGCTCAGCTTTTTTAAAAATAAATACAGGTTTGAGTCCATCGTTGGATTTTTCTTTAACAAATCCAAAGCCACTTACACTCATTAAGGTTTGCAACACTTGTCTTGTGTAATAATAAGCGTGCGCCACTATTGTAGTTTTTTGTGGTAAAATACCTTTGAAATTTTTCTGATGAGGGATTGGGATACCATATTTATAGCGATACATACTATTATCTAGCATCGTAGATATCATAATAATCAAGTGACCATCTTTCTTAAGCATATCATGTATAATATGCAGATCCTCTACAGGGTTTTCTAAACTATCTAATACCCACAACAATGTAATGATATCAAATTGATCATTAAATTTGCCACGATAATCTTTTAAAAGCCCTTGATGCACAACCAGCCCTCGTTGGTGATGTTTGATGCATTGCTCTTTTGATGGTTCTATTCCTTCTGCAACAAATCCAAGCTTAATAGCTTCTTCTATAAAAACGGCCTCGCCACACCCTATATCAAGCAATTTATCATTTTTCTTAAGCTTTAACTCATCCATTACCCATTGCAAATTGTCAATAATATTTTTTCGATATGCTTTTTCACCTTCTAGTGATCTCTTTGCACTATATTCGCCTTGATCATGATCTAAATAATATTCATGCTCTAACAAATGCTTATAATCTAATTTATAATTAGAAAAATAACGCGTCATTGAGCAATTTTTACAAATAAACATTGCCGATTTTTGATCACTGCCAAATGATTGCTCTGTAAATGGCAATTGAGCATATTCTTGCCAATTACATAAACTACATTGTTGCATCTGATAATCATGTAGTGTCATTGACAACTCTTCCTGCTTTAAATTGATAAATCTTATCACAATAATCAATGAGGTTCATATTATGTGTTATCATAATAATAGTAATGCTATCTTGCAAGTTTTTGATTGTTTGCATAATATTGTTTTCAGTTTCATGATCTAATGCTGCTGTCGCTTCATCTAAAATCAACAATTTAGGATTGCGATACAACTCTCGTGCAATAGCTAGTCTTTGTCTTTGTCCCCCAGATATATTAACACCTTTTTCACCTACTACGTCCTGCAATCGATCACAGAACTCTAACAAATCTGCTTTGAGTAAAGCATCATATGCTTTTTGATCTTTATCAATATCTTTATCCCATAGCGTAATGTTGTTTTCAATCGTATCATCAAAAATTGCAACTTCTTGACCAACATAACCTATCTGATTGTTAAAGTTCTCTTTTGATAAAGTGTGAATGTCATTATCTCCTACAAAAATTTTACCGCTAGAGGGTTTCAACAATCCTGTTAACAAAAAAAATAACGTCGATTTTCCAGCACCAGAGCGTCCAATAATGCCCGTTAAAGCGCAAGGCTTTATATGCATATTAATGTTTTTAAGAATGGTTTTTTTATTAAAAGAAAAATTCAAATCCTTAATAAAAATACTTTCTTCATTCAGTAACAATGTCTTAATGTTGTAGGGTGTTTTTTCTTTTTTAATTGTATAAGAATTGAATAATTCATTCACATTATAAACACCTGCAAATTCAGAAATAAGCTTTTGCAGAACCTGCAGAAGACCTAATGCATAATTCACAAGACGATAAAGGATAATTGATAATACAGCTAATTGTGATAGATCAGCGCCATTGCTTGACAAAAAAAACACAATAAACGCCAACACAACAATCGCTAAAGGTTCTCTAATACTTTGTGACAAACTTGTTATTATTTTTAAATACCATTCAACATGTGCAAATTTTTGAACATTCTCGCACACTTTTTGGACAACAGAATCGCCATTGTTAACAATGCGTAAATATTGATTTTGATGAATATATTCTATCATAAATTTGCATGAATTTTCATAGTACTGAGAGTATTGGAAGGAGAGTTTTTTAGAAATTTTAGTAAAAAATAACAATAAAACAACCACTGGCAAACAAGATGATACAGCAATCAAAATAACCAAAGGCTCTAAAGACATCAAAATAGCAAATAAAGTAATACTACTTACTAAATCAGTGATTAATGTTATATAAGAGCTATAAACTCCAGTAACCCGTTCAGTCTCGCGGTTTAGGATGTTGATCCAAAAACCTGCTGTCAATCGTTTCATATCCTCATAATCAATTGCTATAACATCGCGGGCAATTTTATATTGTATTTTTAATCTTAAAGTTAAGATACTTTTTGCTTTAAATAAATTTACCATTAAGATTAAAAAAGCTTTACCAACAAACAATGCAACCATAAGCATCAGCAAGTTTAATAAACTGACCTCGATAGACAAAAAATTCATTATTTGTATAACAATTTCTTTTGCTTTACTTTCTGTTTGTCCATCTAAGCTAATTTCAAGAATTGGCACAATGACAGCAAAACCCAGGAGCTCTAAAAAAGTAGCTGCAAGCGTACAGGCAAGCATAAGAGCAATATTCCAAAAACCAGAATATTTTTTAAAAAACCTAGAAATATAGACCAAGTCTTTTGCGATAGTACCAACCATAAACATATCGATTAGTATGCCTTTTGTAAAAAGACACGGAAGCTATATTTACCACTGGGCTCAACAACTGATGTGATTTGCAAAAGATTAAACCCAGCGCGCTCTACAAGTATCTCAACAGAGGCTTTACTAAAGCCGTGATGATGTTCAATAAAAAATTCTTCTCTACCTGCTTGCTCTGTGTCTTTCCATGCCTGATCACAGTCAGGTAATTCTATATAAACAACTCCTGTTTTCTTAATAAACAAATGGGCTCGCCTCAGCGCTTCTATTGGATCGATGACATGTTCTAAGATTTTATTAAAAGTAATCAAATCAAATTGATCTTCTATATTGTTAACTTCCATCCAATCATTCTCAATTACATTGAATCCTAAATTTCTAGCATGCTGGGCTTGACTTGGATCCGGATCAAGTGCTGTACCCTTCCAATGATAATCTTGAAGGCGTGCTAAAAAAACACAAGTTCCTGACCCAACGTCTAGCACTTTATGTTGAGACTGCGAGCAGTTCTTCTGCATAAATTCAGCGATCGTTTGAACCCTTAGGTAATTGTCTGAGCGCTCGATCGGTAAGTTCATTATCTTTTGAAATGTCTTTTCTAAAGAATGTATGTCACCATAAGTGCATTGGGCGTATTTTTCTGTATACAAATCCATTAACGGAAGATCATGTAAAGAGATAAAATGTCCACTTTGGCGGTACCTCCATAGTTCTCTATAATAAGTTGTATCAATTTGAAAATCCGTTTCACCAACAGGTCTTGAGTAATATTGATGGACTACATCATAGTTTACTTCGTCTGTAATGAGACATTTCATCGGAGGTTCTTTTAATGAAAAATAACTATGCATTTTTTAAACTTTCTTGCATTAAAACTACAGGGTTTTGGTCAATGTTGTATTTTTTTTCTTGTTTGATTTCATTGGATTGATGATACCATTGATTAATCCATTGCGTTAATTGTTTTCTAGTTGCTACAATTGGAAAATTGATTTCATGGTAATAATTTAACCATTCCCTTTGTTTAAAATCTGGTAATATAGATAACACTGAGCAATTGGCAAAATAAGATTCTACTAGCAAACTTGTAGACATCCCTATAACTAAATCTGCACCTATACAGGCAGAAATAGGATCTTCTTTTTCAGTAATAAAGCCTGAAATATATTGTTGATAAAAACTATAATCAGACAATTCTTCTTTTGGATGTGGCCTTACAAATAATTTTATATTGTCTAATCGAGCAATCGCAAGAATGAGTTCTTCAAAGATGATGTTCGTGCGCTTTGTACTATGATGAGTACCTTTGAATCTATAATTTTCATGTTGAAATTGTTTTTCATCTAAACCAGTAGAAATTTCTCCCAAAAATAAAATAACCTTATCATTATTATTACAAGAATATATTTTTTCTTTAAATTGTGTTAATTCGCAAAGTGGAATAGTAGCGACATCTTGAGCGATTTTCCAATAAAATGGATGCCCTACCTTTTCAATATTTTGGATAGGAAAACCTAATGTTGCAAACTGATCATGGGCAAGTTGATCAACAACCCAAAGCTTTTCTGGCGCGTAAGCAAGCGGGTTTTTGTTATCTCCTTTGAACCTGTAATCAGCATTCGCTGGAGAATCAACAGCTCCAATTGTATTGATATTCAAAGATCTTGCTTCATCAGTTAGCTTAAAGGCAAAACTATTTCTGTTTTCAGAAGTTCCAACAATAACATGGCTTAAATTGTAGCTCTGTAGCATTTCCTTTGCTTTTTCTGGCGTGTTTTCAAAAGCTGTTAAGGTAATACAGTCAAATTTATTCTTTGCTTTTTGTATATTTTCTGTAACGACAATCACTTTTTCTTGCTCTCTTGGCAAAGCATCAAGCAGTGGCAACAGCATCGTTTCCGCACCAAAATCTTCAATGAAAAACATCATCATACGATCATTTAGCCTTACTTTTTGTTAATATACTCTTCTTTACCAGCTTGTAAAAAATCAACTAAATTTTCTTCCATTGATCTAAAAATTAATTTTAGCGCTTCGACTGCCAACTCTTGCTGTGAAAATTTTTGCACATCAATCTCATATGCATTGATACGCCGTTTGCGCCAATATCTTGACGCATCATGGTAGTAGCGCTCTATCTCTTTTTCAGAAAGCTCTTGCTTTCTTTTTCTAATATTACGTGGTGTATCTTTAGGGATGATCAATACGGAAGGTTTGCGCATTAAATACGTTAAAAGATATGTCATAAAGGTTTGAAACTTACTTTTTTTATGCGTTTGCATTTTTAAATATCTATCTAGTACATATCTATCTAACAACAATAATTTATCCTGCGCATAACTCTTAATAATAGCTTGGTTTAAAGCTATTGCATATCTTATTTCTGCTAATATAACTCGCAAATATTGCAACAATTTTTCAGGCAAAATCGTTTTAATAAAGCGCCAATATAAAGGCCTATGTACCAACGCATTGTCTTTTTGTTGATTGATAGACTTTACATAAGTTGTATGATGATAAGAATTTAACAAAAAAGGAAAACACTTCAATAATCCAACAATGTTATTGATAAGAGTAGTTTTTCCTACGCCATCTGGTCCTGATACGCATACGAAGAAGGGTTTATATTTGTGTATAAAAAACAGATAACTTTGTAATTTATATTTCCACGTTAAGCTTGTAGTTTTTCTTTTTTGTTTTAGATAAGGATGCAAGCCAACTTTTTTAACAAATAAATCAATATCCTCTCCAACATAACCAACAGCAGCCGATATTTCTGGATATGATCTAAAAAACACCTCTAGATCATTGCTAGAAAACATTGTCTTTCTACTTTTTCGAATATCTTGAATGAAAATTAAAAAATTAATCCATTCTTTATCAAGGACATAGCGTTTAGCATTATAATCTTTAGATGTCGTAAGCATATCGCGTGCAATTTTAAAACGCCCAATTGATATAAAAAATTGGATGTCTAGCAATACCCAATTTCTTTCGTTAGGGAGTATTTCATGACAATTAATGATGGCAATTTTTGCCCCATATCGTTTGTTTTTAACCTGACAAATAAATTGGTTCTTATCTGCAAAATATGTCTTAATAGTTTGTAAAAAAGAAGCAAACTCTTCCTTTCCTATTAATATGTCAATATCAAAACCTGCCGATTTTGGTAAAGTATTATGATCTCGTAAAATAATAGCTTTAGACGAAAACACACTAACATCAGCAATATAGGTTAAAGCTTGCTGTAATTGTAAACTAAAGTTTAAAAGTGATGACGCCATGGTATAATTTAATGTTTTAAAAACAAACTCGTTAAAAACAACCTATTTACTCTCTTGCCAATTAAAGGCAAAGTAATGCCGATAAACTTTTGTTAAAGTATAATAGACATTCAAGTAATAATATAATTACGACTTTTGATGCATGTTAGTTTTAAAAATATCCTGTGCGATCTCTCTAGATAATGGGTTGGTTGGGTGATCCCATAAAGAATAATTCATCTCTAAATGATAAGGTTGAATCCTCTTTGCCTGCGACAATTTATAATAATCTGCAAGATTGCAAAGAAATGTCGGTAGATTGAAGGTTAAACTCGGTGCTTTCTTTTCTAATAAATTCATGATTTCTGCACATCCCTTTGCAATTGCAGAGCCTGCTGCATAATAATGATGCCCATCATTTAATAAATTTTCTACTTCATCGTTTTTAGAAAAAGCTTTAAGGTTACTGTCGTTTACTAGCTCCATTAATTCTTCTTTACACGTTGGCACATAAGAAACTTTAGCGCCTAACGCCGTTGTTGGTTGAATTTTTTTAATATAATCGATGTTTCCTGCTATACCATCTGTGCAAATCATTGGCGTTTCTAAAAGATAATGCTCTAAATAAGAAGACGATAGCGGCGTAACAGTACATTGCTGGTCTATAATCCATTCAACCAGATTAATATTGCCATCAACGGATGTACGACTTACATCAAACTCTCTTAATACATCATCTTGAAAACGCTTCGTTGATTCTAAGGGATGTGGGCGAAACGAAACATTTGATTTTGTATGTTTAAGAACATGCTGTGCTGTTTCAATCATCAACATAAAACCGTTCATTTGTGATATAATCGAATCATAATTTGATAAGTCTACTCCACGCAAACTATATAATGTAGATTGTCCTGAAACATGATTTAAAGAATTAAACCTGCCAATAAACCCGATAGAATGCTGTACTGCTTTTTTATGAACATACTTAACTAGATCAAGCCTAGGGTTGCCAGTTATATGGATTTTAGAACAATCTTTTTGCGATAAAATTGCTTCAAACTGATCCATTGCCATCTTACCCCATGCAAGCAATAAAGATAGTTTTTCAAAAGATCCTTTTTCTTGTTCCAACAGCGTTGCATCACAAACTTCATCACTTTCTGCACCTTCTCCTGGCCAATGAATAATTAAAGTTTGCGGATTAACGCCATGCACCTTTTTAATAGCACCAACGGTGTTGACGATCGTTGCGTGAGGTTTCCACAACTTTAAAAAAAAATCAAACTCTCTTAGCGAAGCAACTCTAACTTCACAACCGCACAATTGTAAATATTCTTTAACTAACTGAAAAACTGCTACATCGCGCCTTAATGTAAAAGCTCGTATCAAAACTCTATAACGCATCACAATTTACTTTCAATATATCTTTGATGTATAAGCCAACAAAGAATTCTTGATTGCTGACAAAACGCCTATATCATTTTTCGCACAACATTTTATGCAAGCCAACTTTCAACAATCATATCTTCTTGCTCAAGATAGCTATAAAAATCATGCTCTTTACCTTCTTCAACAAGCATTATATATCTGTTATGACTATTAAGGTTTTTTGTTAATGCTGTTTTAAAGCCAAATTTCTTCAAGCGATTATTAATAGATGGCGTTGCGTAAAACCCCCAGTTTTTTTTACAAACATCATATTCTTTTTGTGTATCTGTAACAAAGGTGACTTGCTCATCGCTTTCTAAATGAATTTTTCCAAAGTCTTTTAAAGTAATCTTATCACCGACTATAAATTCTCTTGGTTTTTTTTCATTCAACTCATGCTTCATTGCCATACCCAACCTTGTATTAAAAAATGATTGAGTTCCCATGTACCATTTTTAAGACACCAAATATCTCTATTGCGAAAACTATCTGCTATCTCATGGAAATTCTTGGTTGAAATATTTACATATTGACAAAACTTATCAATTTCTTCTATTGGCTGTTCCTCACCAAACTCTTTGATTAATGCAATGGCATCATTTCGTGTCATGCGATTGTAGCGCACTTCCAATGATAAATTATCCCAAAGACGCGTAAAACCAAATTTATACCACTTCATCCAATGGTGCAATGTAATGATAAAATCATCATCAACATCTGCAAACTCATAATAGCCTGTTTTAGGCTTAGATCCGGCTTTAAAGCCAGTTTCTTTTGCTGCCTCATATGCCATCACAGGATCCCAGTTAAAATACTCTCCAAGGAAATCTGCTTGAATGTTTTTTGCTTTTAACTCGCTATCTTTTGGCCAATAATAAATAGCCATATTCTTTGCATTTAGTTCATCATCAAACCAGTCGTTTGATATTGTTCCATTTGTGACCCCATACTTTAATAACCACTCTCGTGTCATATGCAAACCTGAGGTTTTTGCTTCTCTGGTGCCGTACTGCACCGCAGAATTCTCGCCCCATAAAATAAGCGGAATAGAAAAATTAAGTGCTACTTGTACCGGAATAGAAAAAACAGCCATATGCATCGGGATGGCAGCAGCACCCAATCTTTTAAAAGCTTTCAAGGTAAATGCTTTTTCAACTTTTGGATTAATACTCACATCAAAATGATCCACACCAAGGTTAATCAAGCTTTGCAAATTATGGGCTCCTATATCATTGCGCCCAGATGTTTTCCAGGTTACGCATAAAGGTTGCAAGCCGTATTCTAAACATTTAATCACTTGCCAAGTGCTGTCTTTGCCACCACTAACAGGAATTACACAGTCCCATTGATGGTTGCTATTTGGATGTTTTTTTAAACCATCCACCAGCTTTTGAAACAGTTTCTCTCTTGCGTTCCAATTGACTTGATGTTCTTCTTTGCGTTGAGTGCACGCAGAACAAACACCATCATCGCCAAATGCTAAGTTAGGCCTTGATGAAGGTAGTACGCAGCTATGGCAATATTGGAGTATATTTTTCATTTAAGCATATTCTTCCAAAAATATTTTTACGGATATAAAACTAAATAAGAACTTGCTCATGCTGTTTGATAACTGCTTTTGTGCCAAATGCTTTTCTATTTTGGTTCTATCTAGAATATCCCAAATAGGGCCATCGGTTAACAGTTCTTTGCGTGTTGCTAGATCATGGGTATCAATTAAATCTTCTATCGGTGCATTAAAGCCAGTTTTTTTCTTTTCATCTAACACAACATCGGGCACGATACCACGCATCGATTCACGCAAAATATACTTTGCTGTCCCTTGTTGAATTAAATACTCATCAGGGATTGATGTAGCAAACTCAAATAGATGTCTATCTAAAAAAGGGCTTCTATTTTCAATCGAATGATACATGGCATTTGCATCATCTTCATGCAACAAAACTGGCACTGTTTCATGAAAGATTTCATTCAACATTCTGTTTCTTAAAACTCTTGATGTATAAAAATAATCATGTGCATAAACATGGTTCGCTTGATAAAAATAACGCTCAAAATCCTCATAACCTACCATTGCGTGTCGACGTTCATTTGGATTTTTAATAAAAATATCTGGATCTTGCAAATAAGGATTGCGTACAATTTTACCTATATTTTGGCGCCATTCTTCTACAGCTTGCTGGTGCCTTGCTTGATTGTGCGCTACTGAGGCTAAATAAAAATTATGATGATCATAGTAACCGCTAAACAACTCATCTGCCGCGGTTCCTGACAAAGCTATTTTATAATTTTTTTCTTTAAAACTGCGCAATAGCAACCAATGTACATAATAAGTGATAGTATAAACAGGTGCATCATGGTATTTAATTAGCTCTTTTAAGTTTTGTAAAAAATTTTTCTTTTCAAGATATACCTCATGATGGTTTAAATCCAACTCTTTAACGACTTGATCTATAATGCTTTTTTCTTCATATCGTTGGTCCGTATTAACAATTGTAAAGCCTTCTACATCATAATTAAATAACCGCTTTGCAATGGCAATAATACTATTTGAATCCACCCCTCCACTCATACAAAAACCTAATGGAACATCTGAGCGTAAGCGAATCTTTACAGCTTCTATTAATTTTTCTTTTGTTTGTGCGATAGCATCATCAACAGACATTTCTTGTGCAGCATAATCTGGCTGCCAATAAGCATATTCTTGCGAAGAGCCACATGGTTTAATTATTTTGATGGCACCGGCTTTAACTTCTTGGATATGTTTGAAAAATTGACCTTCACCTTTATATAAAAATTTATAACCGCCAATCAGAAATTTTTTGATATGCTCAATATCAACGGGTAGTTTTTTGCCAATCATGTTTGCAATCAATTTTATTTCTGATGCAAAATAGATATTACCATCTACATCCTCATAATAATATAATGGCTTTTCGCCAAAGCGATCGCGCGATAATGTGATGCTGCCATCGCTTTCATCATAAATAGCAAAAGCCCACATGCCTTCGAGTTTATCTAGGCCATCATAACCCCAATAATCAACAGCTTTTGCTAAGACTTCAACATCAGAATCTGTATGGAAAACTATGCCCTTTTGCTTTAATACTTCTCGTACCTCAATATAATTATAGATTTCACCGTTAAATGTAATATACTTACTGCCTTGTTTAAAAGGTTGTTGGGCTCTTTCATGCAAGTCAATAATACTTAAACGCGCATGCATCAAACATGTATGAAACTTATCGCTATAGACAAAATCCAAATAACCTTGATGATCTGGTCCTCGCCTTTTCATCAAATCAAGCGTTTGTTTTTTTGCTGCGTTTGAAATAGGTTCCAAAGCAGAATAACCAGCAATGCCACACATTTTTATTTCTTTATTTCTATGATGAGTTTAGAAGCGCGTTCGATAAGCTTAAAGCGTTATTTCAGCAAATCATTACGCCGTTTTTTTTAAAGCAGTATTTTAAAATTGCAATCACTATTTGTATTGGTTGATTAATGGTACAAATCACCAGTGCGCATGATATACATGTTGTGCGTTGCATAATAAAAAACCAAATTTTTCATATAATCTAATTGCTCTTATATTAGTTATTTGAGTACCCACTGCAAGCATATCAACATTGTTATATTTTTTTGAAAACAAAAAATATAACATCATCAAGCTTCCAAGATTGTTACCTTGGTGTAAGCCATCAACAGCTATCAAATCTATCGTGAATATTGTGTTGTTATTTTTAATAAATATAATAAAGCCAACCATCTGACCTGTGTCATTTTGGGCGACAACCATTTCATGCCCACGATTCTTTAAAAAATAACTTTTAACCCAATCAGACTTTATTTGGCAAGCTATGCGATTATCGATGCGTTCATCTTTATGAAATCTAGTGCCAGTTAGATAATTGCTTGCAATTGTACACACTTCGTTTATTTGATGTTGATTATCACAGCTTGAATCTAAAAAGCTTATCTTATAAGAAGATGTTTGCTGTTTAAAATTTTGTAAGTTTTTGCGATGCAACTGAAAAAACATTTGAGTATCAATTAACTCAAAACCAAAACGAGCCATATCTTTTGGTTTTTGTGCAGTGCTTGCATCGCATTTATAAGTAGCAAATCCTTCTTTTGATAGTTCTTGCAAAGAAGCGAACGTGCTAAAATCTCCTTCCAGCATCCATACCGGCTTACCTAAAATATTTTCCAGCCATTGATCTTTTTTAATATTCATTAAATGTATTGCAAGCGATGATAATCCTCAATGGTATCAACCACACAGCTTGTAGCAGATTGATCGCCATCAGGATTGATAACATTATTGATGTAAAAGTTTTCTGCATGATCGTAAAAATATTTTGTTACATGCTCTTTGTGTGCATCGTTAAAGTCGCCTTGAGCAATGGCTTGTTCTAGCGATTTTTTATTAATAATTTCTACGCTACACCCCTTTGGATAGCTTCTTGGAAAGATATTTGTTGTAATATCTGACAACGGGTCATGCATATCCAACATATATTGTATGGTCTTTGCATCCATCAAGGGACTATCTGCGCAAATGCGTATGATGAAATCCGTATGATAGCAATTGGCAGCGCCTAACATCCTCAAAGCTACATTATTTAAATCACCTTGATATACTGTGTAGCCTTGATGTTGACAATAAATCTTCAACGGCTCATCACTTGCTTGATCGCTAGTTGCAACAATAACATCATTCATGGCTGGTTTTACTTTGGTGCATGCCTCTAAAACATGCCTAATCAAAGGCTTGCCCTTAAAGGGTGCAAGTACTTTACCTGGAAATCTTGTAGAACTCATTCGAGCTTGTATAACAATCGTGGAGGTATAGTTTGCCATTATGTTCCAATAGCAGCTTTCAAATGATCTTTAACTTGCTCATATTGGGCAATATACCACTGACAATATTGCTTGTATCCTAGCGCAAGTGGCCATGACGGTTCAAAACCTATGCCCTTTCGTGCGCGCTCAATTGACAAGGTGCCTCTGATTGGCTTATCAAACGCTCTTGGGCGTTCTTCCAATATTGCATCTGGTAGCAATTCTTTGATAATTGTTGCCAGCTCAGCGATAGTTTTGGCGTTTCCGTACGTAATATTAAATGTATGGGTATCGTCTTCACCATTTGCAAAAGCCAATGCTCGGGTCATTCCATCTGTTAAATCCTCAATATAAGTAAAATCTAATTTTCCATCTCCTCCTCCTTCAAGAAGTAGCGGTTTACCAAACAATGCATTTTCAATGAAAGCTTGGCTAACACGTCTTGAAACACATCTTTCACCATATAATGCCGATGGTCTAATAATCACACAACCTATCCCATATTGGTGGGCATATGTTCTTACTAAACGCTCTGCCATAAATTTTGTGTTCGCATAAATGCCTAAAGGCCGCGGGCGTACATTTTCATCAACAATGTCGCCTTCAAAATCACCATACACCGTGCTTGAAGATAATAGCATAACCTGTTTGACAGATTTAAAGTTGGGTGAACGGATTAACTCTAATAGATTACGAAGCGACAAAAGCTGTAAATCAAACATTAAGGCTGGATTTTTTTTGGCCTCAACAGCACTTGCAATCGCTGCTAGATGGACAATTTTATCTGGCTTAGATTCCTCTAGAGCACGTCGCAAATCATCGCTGATACGTGCATCGCCGTTGATTAACTTAACATCATGCTCCTTGAGTAATTGTAAGCGACTATATAAAAAATGTTGGTTTAAATTTGTTTTTAAAACATCCCCGCTAGTGTCATAGCTATGATCAACCAAGCTATTGACCATTAAATTATCTAAAATTGAAACCTTAGCACCATGACGCACCAACTTCAGAGCTAAATTATGCCCAATAAATCCAACACCACCGATCAATAAAAAAGACATGCCTTTGATATTAGATCTTAATTGATCCCATGAAAAATCTTTATTCATATTATGCCCTTAATCTCAACTCTATTTGTTTTTGATATCCAGCGAATGCACAATTGCTTTGATATTATCAGCAATAACTTGCATATCATCTATATCTAAATGCGGACCAACTGGCAATGAGATTGAACCGTTTCCATACCATGTAGCAATAGGAAAATCTTTTGCTTCATATGCATATTTTTCTTTATAATATGTAAAGCATGGTACAGCACATGGATAATGCACGGATACTCCGATGTTTTTATCGCCTAGGGTTTCAATCATTGTATTGCGATGATGCGTTTGCTTTTTAGGCAATAAAATATTCAAACAATAATATGCCGATTGAAATCTCACGTTATGATCGTAAGGAATATAAAGTTCTTCTATTTCTTGTAACTTGTCATAAAGATAAGTAAAATTCTCTTGTCTCTTTTTTATAAAATAATCAAGTTTCTTAATTTGCGCTAGCCCGATGGCAGCATGGAATTCACTCATCCGATAATTATAGCCTAAATCGACAACATCATAAATACCTGGTATTTTTCTTTCTCCTAAAGCGCTATTATAGCCAAAAGCCTTCATTTTTTTTGCTTTTTCTGCAATCTGGCTATCATTGGTTGTTATCATGCCACCTTCGCCAGTTGTAATGTGCTTGACTGGATAAAATGAAAAACAACCCATATCTCCTAACGCACCTGCTTTAACATTATCAACGCTTGCTTCTACTGCTAAAGCGCAATCTTCTATGATTAGGATATCTTTGTCTTTTGCAATTGCTTTAATAGCATGGACATCAACAGGCAGACCTAAATAATGCACTATAATAATAGCTTTTATTTGATCCTTTTCAATCGTTGCACTCAATAAATCAAGGTCAATATTGCCAGTTTTAGGATCAATATCAATAAATACAGGATATGCATTTTGAAACTCAACACTATGGGCTGTTGCTACATGGGTCATAGCAGGCACAATCACCTTATCTCCATTTTTTATGCCATGTATATGTAATCCTAAATGCAAGCCTGCAGTACAAGATGATGTTGATATTGCATATTCAACGTCAGTTTTTTTAGCAAATTCCTGTTCAAAAAACTTCGCCTTATCTCCATGTACATATTGTGTGCCTGATAACACTTCTAGCAATAAGTTTTCTTCTTCTTTACCCACCATTGGTTTTCCAAAAGCAATACTGCGTTCAACCATTTATTGTTTCCTTATCGTTTTATTATAAGCATCAACATAACCATCAACAATTATATCCCAGCAAAATGCTTTTGCACGCTTTAAAGATTTATCTTTATATTCTTCATATAGTTTTTTATTTTCTACCAACATCTTAACAGCTTGCTGCAATTCTTCTTCTGCACCGCTTTCAATGACAATAGCATCTTTTCCATTGCGAACCACATCAATACATCCTGGTATTTTTGTTGATATAATCGGAAGACCTGCTGCCATTGCTTCTATCAAAACAACTCCAAATGTTTCAATTAAAGAAGTCATCAAAAAAATATTCGATTGTTGATAACAACAAACAATTAAGTCATCTGGAAAATTTAAATTAGTATTTTTTGAATACTCTTTGGTATCAATTATCCCAATGCTAGAATCATTTTGAGTATATTGGCGCAAAGAACCCACATCATACCCTGCAACAAGTAACTTCAATTTATATTGTTGCTTATAAGTAGCAGAAATTGAATGGAACATGTTAATTGCCATTTGAAAATTTTTTTTAGGATGGTTTCTTCCCAAAGCTAATAGAACATAATCATCATCAGAAAACCCACATGATTTCCGTATGTCATATTCTAGATTTTTCTTATTAAGACGTTCAACATCAACTCCATTCGATAGCATATATATATTATTTTTATCTAAAGATAAATTTAGATACTCTTTTTTTATAGTTTTTGTCGTTGCAATAAACAAAGGAGCATGAATAAAATATTGTTCAAATAAATGATTAACTTTGCTATCTAAACGCATCCCATAATGAATGTCTGGCATTCTCTGGATATCATCTCCAACACAACGGATGATATAAGGAAAGCTTTTTTTTAAAAAACTAGCCCCTAACAAAACCCCAATAGGATATCCAAATGTTCCATGCCAAATGTCAATAGCGTATTTTTTCCTCCAATATTGCAGCAATAAATGCCCCAAGAACAATGCTATCTTAGGGTATAATTGAATAAGACTTAATATCTTAGGTGGAAACGCCACAACATCATAAGAAAGATGCCATTGTTGCTGTTTGAGCCTTTTTGCATGCGACCAGGATGTAAATAATATAGGTTTGTGGCCTTTGCTTAATAAATGTAGAGCAATATTGTGCAATCCAATTTCTGCGCCTCCCAACATCGGTAGAGAACTAGATGTGATAAGACCAACTGTTAGTTTTGAGTCTTGATTAAGCATAAATTAATTCTTCAATAAAACTACTTTGATCACTGTGCGCTAGCTCGCATGCATGAGCAATGGCTGATGAAACAGCCTTGGCATCCACGCGTATTTGATAATTATCCAATTGATAGCCATTCATTACACTACAGCGCTGTTCTACAAACAATCTACAATTTTTATCTAGTTGGCGTGGACCAATATTGAAAAAAAGAACAGGTGCTTTTGTCGCTAATGCATCAAACCATGCCGAACCAGGAAAATCAAACAGTAAACAATCAAAACCACTTTGATGTACAGTAGCAATATCTGCAATAGCGTCAGAGTAATTAATATGTTCTAAATCAAGTAAAAAATTGCTTTTTGGCTCTCTTGGATGGCGTTTGAAGGTTACTTCATACCCTTGATCGTGCAATAACTTTATTATCCACATTTGCCAATCGCTATATAAATCATCATCGCATTTGAATGCAGGAGAATACACCAATTTTTTAGCAGGATGATTGCCTGAAAAATACAGTAATTTATGAGGCTTGCGCATTGATGTCGCAACTAACTTTGATCGTTGATAGAGCTTTTGATGCTTTATACTCCCAATAGTTTCAATCTTGAGTATTTGTTGCTTAGGAATTGATATAATATTTTGTTTAATCCTTCTTTTAAGACTTTCCATCTCTTTTTTTCCATGCACAATATAATTTGTACAATATAGTAATTCAGAAAAATCCCACCCTCTATCAATCAATGCAAAACGATCTCCACCATGTGCAAATCGATAATTACTAATATTATATTGATGAGCAAGCCAACCAATAACTCGACCATATATTTTAGGTGATCCAGAAAAGATCATTGGAGATAAATATGTCTTAGGGATTTTTTTAAGCGTGTAGCGCATCAACTGTTCGAAAAAAACAAATGAAAACGCCAACAAATAATTATAGCAAACAATTAGTTGTTGTTTAATTTGATCCGATTTGAAATGGATATCTTTAATAAGATATTCACTGATTGGTTGATAATTGATTATTTCTGCATTTGATGGAGCTTTTGCGTTAAAATCAAATAATAAATCACCTACATTTAATACACCATTTGATGCGCAATTATTTTGTTGAATAAATGTATCTCCTAAATGAGATGGCAGAGTATAAGCAAGTTTTGGACGTGCTCTTTTCAAAAAAGAGCTCTTGAACAAGATTGAACTCCTATATGATTTTAATCTTTTCTTAAACAAATCATTTTGAGTGTAATATCCTTGAAACAAGGATGATATAAAAGGCTCTTTAATGTGACCTAACTCATGCTTTGACGCATGATAATTTTGATCCAGCACAACAAATTTATTTAACAAAGCCAGACTATGGTTCCAAATATTTGAAAATGCTAAATACATTAAATCTTGCCTGAAGGTTGCATCTTGATTGATAAAAGAATACCCTTCATCACTAGCGATTTCATGGGCTAAATTAACTACATTTCTATGCAGAATTTTATCAAGTTCGAGGATATTGGAGTGGAAGTTCATATTCTTTTTATATATTGTTTTAAATGAAAAATGATCTCTAAATTACTCCACTTAATTTTTAAATGACGCCATAGATAAGAGCATAAAATTTTAAAACAAATCAACTTATCTAATATCTTAAATTGATACGCTTCTTCATTTGAAAACTTTACCCAAATAGCACGCGTTTTTTTATCAATGCTGGCTATATCTGCCATCGTTAATAGCGCCTCATATGTATTATTAGGTGTCAAAAACAGATCTTCCTTGCAACAAAACCAATGCCTATAGCGCCCTGCATCCTTAATATCAATTGCAATATTATCATTACTAATAAAGGTTTTTAATCTAAATAATTCATGCTCTTCAGTCGCCCATATTTTATTCATATTTAAAAGCATCACATTTCCATGTTGCTTTTGGGATAGTAAAAAAGATGTTTTCCATAAATTGAGCCTCTTATCTATTTCTTTATCAGGAGCATCGATTTTTTGCGGATAAGTTCGCCAATATAAACTCGCGCAAACGACTTCTCTAGGATTGCGCACAGTCGTAATTAATTTTAAATTTGATATATCTGCTACATATTTTTTATAAAGATGCTCTGCATGATAGTCACCGCCAACCCAAAATGATTTTCCATGAGCACTACAAATACCATTTAGCAAACAGTGAATTGCTTGTAAAACAGATGGCATCTGAGCAGCATTATCAATGAAATTTGCAATCTTATCTTTTGATATGTATTGGGATGGAACAACCGATTTTGTTTTATCTGGGCTGATGGCTCTTGGGCGATTCATATATTCTAATAATATAGTTTTGCGTTTTTGATTGTTAGCAGGCCAATAATAAAAACTGTAAATATTAAACAGCAACTCAAATTCTATATTATAACCACCTACCGCTTCCACATCTAAATAATTTGCAAGCCATGTTTTTCCACTACGTGATGAGCCACCTATGATAATTGGACTACCAAACATCTCTACACCATAAAGACAAAATATTGCATCAAATGAATGATTGGCGCTCTAATACTTTAAAACAATCATAATACTTAAATTTTAGCTAATGAAAGGATCATTTTTATCACGTGAAAAGCTAACAATTTTAGCATGTATACTGGAAAAACCATAGTTCTTATTTCTGATATCAGCGTGTACTGCTTCATATAAATTATATAATGCAGCGCTAGCACCTGTTGTGTATCGTTGTACTAAATCCAAACCAATTTCATAGTGATTTTCAAGAGCTCTATGCTCAACTTTTGGATAGCAGAAAACATCAAGACCTTCATGTCCAATCACTAATCTGCCGTTTGTTCCCCATAAATCTATATAAATTTCACGATAATGCTCAAAATTGATTGGAGCTAAATAAATAGATTTATCATTAGGCAAATCAATGTTGAGATGTGGGTTATCTTTCATTCCATCAACAACTTTTATCATTGAGCAAATAGGCCCAAATAGCATATCAATGATGTCAATCACATGAACACCATTATTCATTAAGCCACCTCCATATAAAGCAAAACCTTGCTGCAATTGACCAATTCTAGCAACCAACTCTCCATCCCTTAATTGCTGCATTGCTGCGTCATAACGCCTCCAAAAATTAACATGCAAGACAATATGATGTGCTTTACAAAATTGCTCAATTTTTGTAATCTCTTCAAAGCTTAATGCTAGAGGCTTTTCACATATTATTGCTTTTACGTGGGGGAAATTTTGCATAATTGTAAAACGTAAATCAGAAGGCGTTGCTATAACTAAAACATCTATTTCATTTTTTTTATCGCAATCGTCTATTGTCGCATAGACGTGCTCAAAGCCATATCTCTTGGCTTGTGTTTGATGCGTTGTTTTAGGATCTATAGCTACAAACAAACGATAAGCTGGATGCTCTTTAATTATTTGTGCATGAGTGATAAATTTAATGAATTTGCGCGTTTTTGCATCTCCTTCATATGAAAGACCTATCCGTCCGCAACCAATAAGGGCAACGTTAAACGCTTCCACGAGTCGGCTTTTCTTGACAGTGGCTATTAATCTTCAATAATTCTGGATGTTTTTCTAGCAACTCAATAACATCGCTATAAGAAAAACAATCTCCTTTTTCAGGTTCTAGATATTGATAAATTTTTCTGATCAAATCTAAATCTTCTTGATAATCTAGCTGTAAACGTAATTCAGGCGCATATAGCTTATCTGGTGCCTTCATATGGAAAATTTTATAGCTATCAGTATTTTCATAAAAATATAATGAAACATGCTCCTGTGCCGCTTTGTCTTTAATATTGTTGTTTACCCATTGCAAGCTAGACAAAGAAAACACTTGGACATCTATACCTTGTGCATAAGATCCATAAAATGTATTGCTAACAACATCATAATCATTTTCTAAAAAAATACCAATCCCTTCATCAATAATGCTTGCATCAAGCAAAGGGCAATCGCCTGTAATTTCAACAATAATATCACTTTCCATCTTTTCATGAGCTTGCGTAACTCTTTGCAGCACATTCATTTCATCACCACGATAACATTCAATATTGCATGATTTTGTCCATTCGAAAATGCTGTCATCTTCAGAGTTGCTCGTTGTAGCAATAATGATATCGTCTATCATTGTGGATTTTTTTAATCGAATAACCAGCCTTTCTAAGGCTGGTACCCCATGGATATCCATTAACACTTTACCTGGTAACCTTGAAGACCCCATTCTAGCTTCAATTGATGCAACAATTTTTTTTGTTTTCATTTATTCGACTGAAATAAATTTTTTTAACTTATTACGTTGCACTTCTTCAATAGGTAATATTTCAACAGGTTTTGTTTGCAACGCTACTTTTGCAGCGCATAGATCACGTTTTACACGGCGCATACCTTCAGGTTCTAAACTAGCACTATGATCAGTGCCTTTCCATGTTCGATCAAGAGTAAAATGACGCTCAAACCATTTTGCCCCTAGTGCCAAGGCTGCAACATCAACAGCAATACCTTTATGATGGCCAGAAAATCCTATTGCATGCACTTTATCTTCATATGCTGATTTCAACCGTTGAATTTCATTCAGATAAAGTTCTTTATTATCAACAGGATAACCACTAATACAGTGGTACAAAACAACGTCTTTCAAGCGCTTATGCTGATCTGCAAGCTCAACAATTCTTTCCTCTTCAATCCTACTAGTCATCCCCAGCGATATATGAACTTGTCCTGAAAAGTCTTTAAATAAGATTTCTAAAACTCTTTCATCTGTATTAATAGCTGATGGCACTTTAATTAATTCTGGCTCAATACTAATAATTTCTTTTGCACTCGTTGGATCCCAAACCGATGTGCTATATATAATACCCCACTCTTTGCATACTGCCTGCAGCTGCTTATTTTGCTCTAAATCAAATTCTAAAAACTCACGATGTTCACCATAAGTTGCACCATAGGAATTACTAGGATTTGGGTGCAGCCCATAATATTCTTTCTCACTTAAGAGTTCTTTGTTACACCTTTTTTGAAACTTAACAACGTCGACTTTACAAAATTGTGCCGCCATTTGAATCATTTCCGCTGCTGTTTTCATATCACCTCGATGGTTACAACCTATCTCCGCAATAACAATCGGATATTCTAAATTTAATATTTTATCTTTTTTCATTGTATTAACTAATCTTCCATAATGATCTTTATATCGTATAATATCTTCTTCGCTTATATGCTCTCCATATTGGATTTCTATGATTTCAAGGGCAGAATTTGTACAATTTTCTAAGCGATGTTTTTTCTGTTTTTGAATAGTGATTGTTTCTTCTTCTTTTAAAGTAAATTCTCTGCCGTCGTAGGTGACTTTACCAACTCCTTTTTTGCAAAACCAAAGCTCGTTTCTAAATTCATGACTTTGTAAACTTAATTTTTGTTTTGGATTGACATGAATAATCTTTATCAATGTACGCTCATCTTGATAGAGATTCGTATAGTGCCCCCACGGTTTTATAAATTTATTATCAGACATCTAACTGAAAAATACCTTTTGTTCGCCTTTGATTGCTTCTTCGCATTTAAAAACCAAACGCATCAATTGATATAAATCTTGATGCAAAAGTAACGTCCTATCTTGATAGATAATAGCACTAATAAATTGCTCAAGCGACAACGTTCTAAATCCTCTAGCAGGGTAATCACTATCACATTGTTGATATGTTGTATTATCTTCTCTTAGGTTATCTATGTAAAATCCCTCTTTTATAGTACTTACATAGCTTTGTTTACTGCCAAATATATTGACACCATGAAAATGCGGATGACATGAAAGTGACTGTGCATTAAGATAAGCGATTGTTCCATCTTCATATTTCAATAAAATCCCTACATTATCATCAATGTCTTTTCTTAGTTTATTTTTTTTTAAAGCTCTGATACCTTTTTTGCCGCCCATACCTATGATTTCTTTTGGCCATTTATTTAATATAAAATGAGCTAAATCAAGCATGTGAATGAGAGCACCTTGAACAAGCGAATAATGAGACATTGCCAAGCGCCATCCATTCAAAATTTTTTCTGGTCTTCCCCAAATATAAGATAAATTCAATGATAGAACTTCGCCAAATTCGTTTGCTTGAATTTGCTCTTTTAAACGTACAAATCTTGGCGTCGTGCGTAATGGAAAATTTGATCCCATAATTAAATGTTCTGTTTTATTATACTGTGCAAAAATATCTTCTAATTCTAAATCATTTTGACATAATGGCTTTTCAACAAAAATATGCTTATTGGCCTGTAGAGCATCAATAATTTGAGAGTAATGCGCATCATCATAACTTGCAATAGATATAGCATCAATGTCATTATCTTCAATGACAGACTTATAATCAGATACAACACGAACATTTGGAAATTTATTTTTTGCCAACTGTCTTTTTTGAGCATCAATTTCTACAATATATTGTAGTTTTGTTTTTTCTGATTCTTCATAAAACCTTGCATGATGCATTCCAACACCTAAGCCTATAACTGCCGTATTGATAGATTTATTAGTTTTATTCAATATTTTTTGCAATTATACTAACGCTCTATCAAGTATAGATTTAAAATGATTGCTAAATTTTTCTCCTGCAAAGGTATCATTGATAAACTGAAAATAATTTTCTTGTCCATTTTGAGCTATACTTTTTGCTTTTAATGGATTGCATAATAAATCATCCAATTTATCGTCAAAATCAAGCAAGTCCCATTGATGAAAAATTACTGTTTCATTTTCAATATAAAAATTTGGCCAAGTTTGCATATGGCTCATATCAGGTTTAACAAGAACACCACCAGTTATAAACACTTCAAAATCTTTTAACGTTATTTCTCCAAGTCCAAACGGACTTAATATTATTTTTGTTGTGCATAATTCTCTAAAATATGAAAATCTTTTCAATTTTTTAGTCTCACCAACATGATACTTAGAGCTAATATGCTTTTCAATGATTTTTCTAAGATAAGCAACGCTGTTTCTATTATAGTTTGTGTTGAATCGTGCTTGAAGATCATTTTTTCTTGTATCATAATTATATTTTTTTTTGTTTGGGTACACCAAAGGAAAATACGGGTTTAGTTTTTCTATAAAAAACTGCAAATAATAGCCAAGCATGCCATGATTACTCAAGCCACTATTCCAGCCAACATGTATCTTATCTAATTGCTTTTTATCTTTGGGAGCTTCACTATAAGCTTCATGGGCATCTCTAATATCATGATGATGATGAACATAATCACTAAACAAACGATAGCCATATAGCGGCTTCATGTACAAAGCTTTATCTTTATATATTTGATTTTTTATATAAAGATGGACAGCGCTTAGCATTTTCAAATGCACAACACCAGCGCTATCAGAAATATCTGCGTAAATAATTTTTGCACCATCTTCTTTCATTAGTTCAATTTCTTCGATGGTTTCATTGGCTTTGTCTTCAGTCCATCTTTTACTGTAATATTTAGAATCTATAATAATAATATCGCAGCATCTGAGTGTTCTAGATGCTTGATAGAATAATTTAATTTCTAAATTTAAATCTGCTAATTTTCTTTTATGAAATAGAATAGGATATAGAAACCCTGCCCCATTAGGACTTTTGAAACCTTGAGTTAAAACATGAATTAGCATTCAGATTGCTTGTTTTTTACTATTCTCATTTTTAATATATCACTTAACTCTCGTATGCACCCATCACCACCTTTGACAGATAATATTATGTCTGCGATATTTATAATATCTTGTGCTGAATCACTTGGACAAATAGATAAACCAACCTTTTCCATTGCTTCTAGATCATTCACATCGTTACCGACATAAGCTACATCTGAGTGTTTAATTTTTTTTCTATCCAACAACTTTGATATCAATGCACCTTTATCATTACATCCTTGTTCAACAGGGATTTTTAATTTTTCTGCACGCCTTGCAACTACAGTATTTTCTTCTGTTGAGAGAATCATTTGTTCAATGCCAAGTTCTCTAATAAGGTTGACCCCTAGTCCATCCGAGCGATTAATTTGCACACTCTCTTTTCCTGTTTGATCTAGGATAGCTTTGTTATTGGTCATAACACCATCAAAGTCATATATGATTAATGTAGGAATTTTATTAATCTTTTCTAACATTGCTTCTTGATGATTCTGCTCTAATAACTTTTTTACAACCAATAAATCATCATATGTATCTATTTCAGCACTACTATCACTGGTCATTTCATAAATACTGATTTTACCGCCTAAGCGGTTTTGCTTTTCTTTTAGCAATGAGGTTTTACTAATATAAAATGAGCCATTTTCAATATATTGTGGTGCCATATCTTGTGAACGCGGTCGGTTTTTATAATCATAGTTGATGGGGCTAAAATTATTCTCTCTTTCTTTCCAGATAAATCGATGACTCTTGACTACAGACAATAATGAATCTGCGCCTTGTGAATAAAATTTTCTAATAGCACGATCAATATCATTTGACTTTCTTATAGGAGACGTACATTGCACCATCATAACAGCGTCAACGGCAATATCTTTTTCAATGACATCAATAGCATGTAAAATCGCTGACTCACTGCTAGCGTATTTTCCTGCGATATCATTAGGTCTTTTAATGAGGTTCACTTTATATTGTTCTGCTAATGATAGAATTTCATCATCATCGCTTGAAACATATACACCATGCAATTCTTTTGACTGCAAACAATGCTCAAGAGTATAGGCAAGCAAAGGCTTGCCATTAATTTTAATTAGGTTTTTATGCGCCATACGTTCTGAGCCGCCGCGCGCAGGAATAACCGCTACAGTGATTGGATGTAGATTAGACATCATCTTTTAACTGTTCAGTTGGTAGCAAAATATACTCCTCTAGCTTAAAATAGCTGGGGTGCTCCATTTTCATGTTAAAGCATGAATATTGATAAGATTCTATTAACTGTAATAATTCTTCAACTGAACTATCTTGCAATGTCAACTCCTTTGGATGTTTGTTCAAAAATACCGTGGGTCTATGCTCGGTCATGATACTTTTTGCATCTTCTAAAGCTTTATATTTAGCTCCTTTGATATCCATTTTGATTAAATAAGGATACACATTACTCTTTGTACAAAATGAATCTAAAGATATTTGCTGATGCTCAATTATAGTGATATCTATCATGTTGCTTTTTAATAGCAAACGAATTGGGATCAGCTGGTATCTTTTGCTGATAAAATCCAACTTTCTCTTGATCAGTATCTGCAACTAAACAATAAACACATGTTGCGTTTTTAACGCCATTGCTCCAAAAACAAATAATTTACTATCGTTTGCTAAAGCACGACTTGCTGACAACGCAACTAAACCTATATGTTCTTCGACATCAAACACACATTCCTTGCCTTCACAAGCTGTGATCATTTTATCAAAACCTTTATTATGTCCGTACTCCCCAATCTTTAAAATTGCTAAACATAAAATAGATATGCAAGCGAAATAGTCTATATTTACCAATCATATGCTTAGTGTATAAATCTAATTGAAATATAAGAATTAGCTTTCGTACTATATTTTCCATAAACAACCACAATGGTGAAAGTTTTTTAAACTTTCCATGTCGTAATTCTCTAATCATACTAATCATCAAACTTGCCTTAACATGTTGTTAACAATAACATAGCAACTCTTGTCCAAAGGACATATCAAATCTTCATTTAATCGCATACCTGCGCGACTCATCCAACCTATTCTCTTAGCTGGCACTCCAGCCATCAGTGCAAAATCAAGAACATCACTTACAACAACCGCTCCTGCTGCAATAAATGCATATGCTCCAATTTCATGTCCACAAATAATCGTTGCATTGGCTCCAATTGTTGTACCTTTCTTGATAAGAGTGCTCTTAAATTCATCTTTACGATCAACTTCAGATCTTGGGTTATTAACATTTGTAAATACGCATGAAGGTCCACAAAATACGTCATCTTCAAGTGTTATACCTTTATAAATACTAACATTATTTTGTACTTTGCAGTTATCACCTATTGTTACCTCAGGTCCAACCATAACATTTTGCCCGAAAGAACAATTCTTTCCAATCTTTACATCTTTTAAAATATGACTGAAATGCCATATTTTTGTGCCAGTACCAATTACAACATCATTGTCAATATAGGCACTTTCGTGAATAAAAACATCTTCTGTCATCTTGTGCACACCAATACTTGCTCTGCGATATATTCTTGTGTTTTCTGATCAAGGTAAGGATGCATTGGAATGGATAAAACCTTTTTTGTTAGTTTTTCACAAATGGACAGATCATCACCTCTTGGGTAATGCTTATAACCTTCTTGCATATGCAAGGGTTTGTCATAATAGACCATTGATGGAATTCCTTTTTCGTAAAGTTTCGACATTACTTCATTTCTGTTTTCTATTTGTATTGTATATTGTGCCCAAACATTTAAACAATTTTCTTGTATTTGCGGTAATTTTATTTTTCGATTGTTTTGGAAAGCACTATGATAAAATTCTGCCACTTTTTGTCTTTTATCTATTTCATCTTCAAATATGGTAAGTTTTTCTATCAAAATAGCTGCTTGTAATGTATCAAGTCTACTATTGAGCCCAATGCGTACATTATCATATTTACCAACCCCCTTACCATGAAATCGCAACGACGTTAATAATGCTGCTTTTTCTCGATCGTTAGTAAAAACTGCCCCACCATCGCCATAGCATCCAAAGGGCTTTGCAGGGAAAAAACTAGTCGTAGTATAATCTGCTAAAGTACCTACTTTTTTATGATTATAGCTTGCTCCAAAACTTTGCGCGCCATCAGCAATAACAATAAGATTTTCTTCATTTGCTATATCTTGTATTGCATCATATCTTGCAACATTACCAAACAAATCAACCGCAATAATTCCTTTAATATTAAGGCTATTTTTCTTAGCGTAAACCATCGCATTCTTTAAAGATGATGGTTCTATATTATAACTTCTTTCATCAACATCTACAAACACTGGAACAATGCCTAACTGCGCTGGAGCTTCTGCAGTTGCAACAAAACCAAAACTAGGGATTAAAACCCCATCTCCAGCTTTAAAACCCGCTGCCATCAGTGCCAGCGTTAATGCATCAGTTCCATTAGCACATGAGATACAATGCTCTACGCGACAAAATTCTTGAAGTTGTCTTTCTAACTCTTGTACTTCTTTGCCTAGGATAAATTGTTTATGTGCCAGGACATCTGCGATCGCATTATTAATATTATTTATAATGCGATCTTGCTGCTTTTCTAGATCAATAAATGGTATCATTTCATTTCTGCAACAATGGATGTTGTTCTTCTTTGTGAAGCTCTATTTTTTGAGTACGTATAGCAGATACTATCTGAATAGATGGATATACATCCTTCAAATTAAAGCCGTTACCTTTCAATATTTCTTGATAACTTAATGTGTGTAGATCCGTAAAACCACTAGAAAATTCTATTTCTTCTTCATCAATAACAATAGAGCGGAATGTAGATTGTTTAGCGGGTATTTCTTTAGGAAGATCATTCCTATCAATTGATAAAAACCATCGAACGCGCGCACGTTCAAATTCTAAATACCCTGCAGCTTTTGTCGCTGCATGATGGTGGATCGTATTTCTTGTATTATTGCCAAAAAGAAAATAGAGCATATCAAAAAAATGCACTCCAATATTTGTAGCAATGCCACCAGATTTTTCTATATTGCCTTTCCATGATGACAAATACCAGTTCCCTCTTGATGTAATGTAGGTTAAATCCACATCATAAATCTTATCAGGCTTGCGCATTATTTTGTCTTTGATCGCAATAATAGAAGGATGTAGCCTTAATTGTAATATTGTATGAATGCTTTGCTTACTTTGATTTTCAATTTCTACTAATGCATCAATATTATGCGGGTTCAATGTCAAAGGCTTTTCGCAGATAGCATTACTTCCTGAATGAAGCGCAAAACGCACATGAGAATCATGGAGATAATTAGGAGAACAAATAGATAAATAATCAACATTATCACCTCTTCGGCGCAATTTATCTATATATCTATCAAAACGCTCAAACTCTGTAAAAAAACTACATTCAGGGAAATATTGATCCAAAATTCCAACACTATCGCTTATATCCATTGCAGCTAGCAGTGTATTGCCAGTTTCTTTAATGGCTTGATAATGTCTTGGAGCTATATAACCTGCCGCCCCTGTTAGAGCAAATCTTACTTGTTCCATTGCAAGCACTGTATCATCATGATTGTTATCATTTTCTATTTTGCCAAGCTACCGCCATTTGGGTGAAACAAAATTTCATCCATGAGCATCTTTAATAAAACTCGATAACGTAGTTAACGCATCAATACTATAGATGAACGCTGCATCTGCGTTGTTACATTACCGCCAAGCAAATCAAGCAAAATTTCTACCCGTTGCTTTGGTAAAAGCTTTTTAATAGTTGCTATCGTATTTGCAAATGGCCCTAAAACAATTTTAATTTCATCGCCTTCTTGATATTCTGATGATGCGATAAATGAGCCTTCTTTTAGATTTTCTTGTAATTTTTTAATAAATTCACTGTCAATGGATGCTGGTTTTGTATTCCCAATGATCGATTTAACGCCATAAGTATGTCGTATTCTTGTCCAATAAGTGTTTTCTATATCAAAAAATACAAATAAATATCCTGGAAATAGAGCTTCCTTTTTTTTAACGACTTTCCTAGCATGGCATACCGACTTTGTAAAACGCGGCAACCAAGCATCATAGCCTTGTCTTGCAAGGTTTATTAAAGCCTTTTCTTCTTGATGAGGCTTTGTATTAATGACATACCATTGTTTCATTTTTTTACCTTTTTATATGCACTCAATCGCTTTACATCTGGAGCTTTAAAGTTAATATCAGTGCTTATATTTAAAAAACTTGGAAAAATGACACGTTCTTTGGAATGTTTTTTTACAAACTCGTCGTAAAAATTTTGTGTATCGTCAAAAATAGTTAATACCAAGCGGTACTCTTCTTCAACCTTGGACACATCCGTTAGTACGTCTAATCCGTGCACTTTATCATGATCTTGATCATCGATAATACCAATGATATTAACTTTGGCCTCAATCGAAGATAATAAAGCTATTTCTGCCAGTTCACCGGCGCCTACAAAAATAAAATTAACTATGCCAACACTCTTATAGTGGATAAATAATGTTGTATATTCTGCTTTAGCTAATTTAAAAAAACTTAATGAACTTTGTAAATATTCGGATATAAGGCGTGATTTTTCTTGAAACCCTTTCGCCGTTAAATAATATGCAAAGCGCTTATACGGAGCTGCCTTTACTTTAACGTAACCTTTATGGACGGCTCTTTTTAATAAGGCATTAACCAAACCAATAGAAACTGATAGCTTGTCTGATATTGCTGATTGAGTAATAACTTCACCAGATTCCAATAATCTAAAAAAATCTATCCTCTTATCTAGGTCTATTTTTTGTGGCATAGCAACATCCATACATTGACTCTGTCTTATTATTAATCAATTTGATACAGGCTTGTCAAACATTATTTCATAATATGAATTTCAAACCAATGAAACTAAAAAACTACACTTGCATCATTAATAAATACGAAAGCAAAACATCTCAACACATGCAATAATAAGGTACTTTTATGTTTGAATGCAGTTTAGGCAGTTAATTTGCTTTGGCTTGGTTGATCGCACTATAAGAGCATCTCTACTCAATACCTTAAGTAAACTACATCTTGCGTTTTTAAAATATAATGCAAATTTTTAAAGCCACCATTGGGCCAACTGATCTATATCATGACAAAGATCAACCAAATACACAAATAGCATTCTTTAGTCCATTGTGCTTTAGCCAGTATTTATTAAAAACCTTGCTAAAGCACTACACAACACCCAAAATACTTACTACTACGCAGCCTCAAAATGCTAACTACCATGCAGCCATCTATGTCAAAGCACATTTTTTAAATGCATTCTTTTATCACTTTCTGTGCCATGCACTTAACGAAAGTAGCACCCAAATATGCGTAGCTGAAGGTCCGCCATATTTTAAAAACTGATGCCATGATTGATGAATAACCTTATCGTCTAAACCAAACAAATCTTGCCAAGCAGTGTCATGCAACATACTATGTGCCCAATCATGCAATGGGCCACGCAACCATTTGTCTAATGGAACACCAAAGCCCATTTTAGGACGCTCAAATAAATGTTCAGGTACATAATCTTTTAAAATTTCACGCAATATGTATTTTGTTTTACCGCGATAAATTTTGTGCTCACGAGGCACACGCCATGACGCCTCCACTAAACGATGATCAATTAACGGCACACGAACTTCTAATGAATTAGCCATTGAAGCTCTATCGACTTTCGTCAATATGTCATCATTCATATAACTTATCATATCTACATACTGCATTCTTTCTTCACAAGCATGTAAGTTTTCTGGAACAAGACATATTTGATATATTTCATGCAACTGAGATTGCGTAAAACAATTTGGATACAAATCAACCCAATGAGAAACAAGACGCTGGTACATATCGTCATTATTGTTGGCTAACAGACAATTTGCTAACTTATGTATTTTATGCCCTGCTGCTTGTAATCCCATCTTTTTTTGTATAGGATTTGTTAGCTTATCATACATCAAAGGCGAGACAGCTTTTAATGTACCACCAAGCAATTGCAATAAAAATTTTGGAACAAATGCGCGACATTGATCAATACGCTGCCCCCAAATATATCTGTTATAGCCTGCAAACAACTCATCTCCACCATCACCCGATAGTGCAACTGTAACATGCTGACGCGTTAATTTACTCAAAATGAATGTTGGAATAGCAGAAGAGTCATAGAAGGGTTCATCATAGTATGAATGAATGTCAAACACTGTATCTAACAATGTTTGCTCATTAATATAGAGCTCATGATGATTTGTTTTTAGACTATTGGCTATTTTTTTTGCCTCACCTGCTTCATTAAAGGCCTGTTCTTCAAAACCAATAGAAAAAGTTTGAACTGGTTTAGATGATGCTTTTTGCATCATCGCTACAACCAGAGATGAATCAATACCACCTGATAAAAAAGCACCAAATGGAACATCAGATATCATACGCCTTGATACAGAATCCTCTATTAAACTAGCGATGTGCTCTTTACTTTGACTAAAAGAAACAAAAAAATCAGAGTGTGTTCTTGTGTTCACTTGGTCTGCTAATGTCCAGTATTGTGTGATTTGTGCCTCTTGGCCTGTTTGCAGCGTAACAATAGAACCAGGTTGAACCTTATGCACATTTTGATAAATTGCATAAGGAGCAGGCACATACCCATAATATAGATACAAAGCAACTGCCTTTTTATCTATATCACCTTTCCAATAAGGAAATGGTTGCATTGCATTGATAGTGGATGCAAATAAATATGAACCATCTATATGTGACCAATATAAAGGCTTAATGCCTAAGCGATCTCGCATCAGATGAATTTTTTTCTGCTTGTTATCCCATAATGCTATGGTAAACATACCAATCAATCGCTTTAGAGTTGCTTCAATTCCCCAAATACTAAAGCCTTCTAATATCACTTCAGAATCACTGGTGCTTTTAAAAGAGCATCCTATATTTTTTAATTCTGTCGCTAATTCGCGATAATTGTATATTTCACCATTATAAGTCATCACATAACGTCCATTATGTGAAACCATGGGTTGATGGCCTGCACTAGAAAGATCTATGATTGATAATCGTCTATGAAAAAGATGGATGTCACCACTTTCTGAATCGCTCCAATAACCTTCATTATCTGGCCCTCTCAAACGCATTTGGTCACACATGTTTTTTGCAATGGTATTTGCATTGGATAAATGATGTTTACTAGAGTTTAATAGAAACCCGCCAATACCGCACATTTGCTTAACCTTAACTGCCTTTAAGTATGGTCTCATACTGTTTTATTGTTGTCTTTAGTTGTATTTTTTGCATCACTTGATATCAAACTACAACTCAAGACATATAGTCTAAGTAATATAAAATCTTCCTGCTTTTGTTATATTACTTTGATAAACTTATGAAGATGGTTTTTCATTCCTTCGTGCTTTCAACCATTTTAAACAAGGCGGCAGAAGACTCAGTAAACCTAATCCAATTAACGCAAATGTGACTTTTCCTGTTAAAATATGCTCTATCTTAATGCCTCCATCACTAAGGGCTAACAAATCTCCAATGCCTGTGCCTGCAAGTGCAAAAACAAACGTACCGGGTATAATGCCTATAAAAGTTGCTATAGTATAAGGCAACAACCCTACCCCTAACAGCGCAGGTGCAATATTAACAACCCAAAAAGGAAACACCGGTATCAAACGAATTGTTAAAATAAAATAAAATGCATTCCCTTGAATACCATCACGTATCTTTTCAAGCATTCCTGGGGGGCATTTCTGAGCAATTACGTCTCCAGCAATACGCGCTATTACAAAAATAATGACAGCCCCTAAACTTGCACCTACTACAGTCAAAAAAGTGCCCCATATTGCACCAAATAAAAACCCACCAATTAATGTTATAAAAACCCCTACTGGCAACGAAAAAGCCGTGGCAGCGGCATAAAAACACAAATAAATAAAAGCAGAAGCAAAAGGCCATTCACTTAATACATTTTCAAGTATTTGCTGATAGGCACCTAATCTATCAATACTTAAATATTGATGTCCTCCAAAAATAAAAAATAATGTTACTGGCATGATCAAGAATGCAGCAACTGCCCATAATTGCCATTTTTTTGTTGATGCTTTTTGTTGTTTTGATGATGTCATTGTATCTTATTCTCTATAAAAGGTTTTTTAGATGGGTCAAGGCGTAAAAACAATTTGGGTTTTGGATCAGTTAGTAAGCGCATAGACCAATATAATGCTGTATAGTCTTCAAATTCTTTAACATCGTCTGCATTATGTGTAAGAATTTCATTATCAGTAATCACTGAAAATTTTCCTTGTAGTGTAAAACCACGCTCAGTTAAATCACGTGCATAAGCATCACGTACATCTCCAGCAGTAATTTCAAGTACATTATCTGTTTGATCATAGATCATAGAAAAAATTGGATTTGCTTTGTTAATAAAATAAAATCTTGGCAAAGCATGCACATTATACACTCTCAAATAATCAAGCTCAAAATCCGCATCTTCAACATAATCAGCACGCACGACACCTGGTATGCGCTGCAAATCTCGCAAATAAATTGCAATGTATTTTTTGCCTTCATCTGTATTTAATATATCTTCAGGATCCAATTCTCCTTCAGCAAATTTGCGTAGCAAGTTTGCTGACATTACGCTACCTTTAAAAACATATCGCCATGCACCTCTTTGATCTATTTCAAGAGTGCTATCAAATCGTTTAGGGATATAACATCCACTAATTAATAGCGCTATGCATGTATAGAGCAGGATCATCCTATAAAAGTTTATTTTATAAAAACAATAATTAACAATCCTTAGCATTAATGCGCATCCAACCAATTTTTTGCTACAGTAGAATCAACTTCTATTGGAACTTTGAGAGTTTTAGCAGGCTCAGCTGCTGTCACCATAACCTTTTTTGCAATTTCCATCAATAGCTCTGCTTTATCAGTATCCACTTCAAAAACCAACTCGTCATGTACTTGCAAGCGCATTTCGTCTCCATCAAAACCTTCTTGTATCAGAGCACTTGGCATTGCAATCATTGCGCGTTTTATCAAATCAGCAGCAGAACCTTGAATTGGAGCATTAATTGCTTGACGCTCTGCATAATGACGTTTTATAGGATTTTTATCTTTGATTCCTGGCAAATGGATGCGCCTTCCAAATAACGTAACAACATAACCTTGTTCATGGGCTTCTTGGATCGAATTTGTCATAAAATGCTGTACACCTTCAAACCTTTCCAAATATTGATCAATAAACTGCTTAGCCTCACGCTGACTACAACCAAGCTGCTTTGCTAAACCGAAAGGAGATATCCCGTAAATAACACCAAAATTTACAGCTTTCGCTTGCCTGCGCAAATCAGAACTCACTTGATCAATCGATATGTTAAAAATCTGCGACGCCGTCATTGCATGAATATCTAGTCCATCAATAAAAGCCTGTTGGAGTTTATCAATAGCTGCAATTTCTCCAAGCAAACGAAGCTCTATTTGAGAATAGTCAAGAGAAACAAGCATTTTGTCTTGTGGTGCAATAAATGCCTCTCGAATTAATTTTCCTGTATCCGTGCGTATTGGTATGTTTTGTAAATTTGGATCAATAGAAGACAGTCTTCCAGTTTGTGCTCCAGTCATGGTGTAACTAGTGTGAATACGATTTTGTGCGCCTTTCATTTCACGCAATAAAGCCTGACAGTAGGTCGTGCGCAATTTTGTGATACTGCGCCATTCAAGTAATTTTTCAATGATCGGATATTGCTTACTTAAAGGCTCAAGTACATCTGATGCAGTACCAAACGCGCCTGTCTTACTTCGTTTTCCTCCGTCAATGCCAAGCTTACAAAATAAAATCTCACCAAGTTGCTTGGGTGAAGCTAAATTAAAAACTTCACCTGCAATATCATGAACCTCTTGTTCAAGAATGCTTGCTCTTTGGTTAAAATCATTGCCTAATTGTTGGAGCTTCATCGGGTCGATGCAAACCCCTCCTTGCTCCATACTGGCCAATACGCAAATAAGTGGTCGCTCAAGGCGTTGGTAAATACTGTTTAAGCTTTGCGTGTATAATTCTTGGCGTAAAACATAATATAATCGCAAGGCAATATCAACCTCTTCACTAGCGTATTGATAGGCTAATTCGAGTGACACTTTATCAAAAGTTACTTTCTTACGACCACTACCAACTACATCAGAAAAATCAATCATTGCATGATCCAAGTACAGCTGACTTAATGTATCTATGTCGTGTTTATGAAGCCCGCCATATAATACAAACGACATCAGCATAATATCTTCAATCGATGTCATTTGAATATGATGGGCTGCAAAAATATTAATGTCATATTTGATGTTTTGCCCAACCTTTATAACACTTGCATCTTCTAAAATTGGCTTAAGACAGGCTATAACATCATTAATTTGTAATTGTTCATGATGTGTTTGCATATTATCATCAATTAAATCTCCATGTTCATTGAAACTATGCCCGATTGGTACATAACAAGCTTTACCTGCCTTTAAAGCTAACGATATTCCTATTAATTTTCTCTCACCTGCAAGAGCTAGAGTTTGTGTTTTGATACTAACAATCCCTTGTTGATAAGATGCTTTTATCCAGTGATCTAACACATCAGTAGTTTGTACGAGCGTATAATCTGATTTGATATTTTGCTGCGCAGGCTGTGCGACGCGCATACTATCTGTGTGCATAGTGTCTTTGTGTTCATGATGGGCAAACCTTTTTATCATGCTTGTAAAGTTTTGCTGTTCAAAAAAACTAGCTAATTTAACAAAATCAGGCTTTTGTCGTTTGAATTTTTCAATAGCAAAAGGTACATCAACATCACGCGCAAGCGTAACCAGTTGATAAGAAATACGTGCAAGCTCTGCATTATCTTCAAGCGATTGGCGCCGTTTAGGTTGCTTAATATTCACCACATTGGCTAATAAGGATTCCAAGTCACCATATTCATTAATCAAGGAGGCCGCTGTTTTAATACCAATACCTGGCACTCCTGGTACATTGTCTGAGCTATCTCCAGCTAGTGCTTGTACATCGCAAACTCTATCGGGATTAACTCCAAATTTTTCAACTACTTGATCAACCCCAATATGCTTTTTTTTCATTGGATCAAACATATCAGTATTATGGTCGACAAGCTGCATCAAGTCCTTATCAGATGATATAATTTTGACCTTAATCCCTTCTTGCAGCGCAATAGCAGCATAGGTTGCTATTAAATCATCAGCCTCAAATCCTTGTTTTTCAACATACACAAAACCAAACGCTTCAACAGCTTCACGTATCAACGCAAATTGCGGTATTAGATCTTCGGGGGTATCGCTTCGATTGGCTTTATAATCGGGATAAATTTCATTTCTAAAAGAGATCCTTGATGTATCAAAAATAACACCAATATATTGCAACTTTTTATCATTCAACCATTCGCCCAACATTGAACAAAACCCATAAACAGCATTTACCGGAGTGCCGTCTTTGCGTGTCATTGGAGGCAATCCATAATATGCACGGAAAATATATCCAGAGCCATCTATCAAGCATATTTCTGGTGCTTGATTACTCTCAACATTTTGCATTTTATGGATCCTTGCTTTTAACAAAATAATGTTGGGTTATATTGTAGCGTTATAGCTTTGAGTTAAAACTTAATCATCTGGTGTATATTGAAAAGATTTGTCACAATAAGGACATACAACTTTACCGTCATAATCCACCTTAAGATAAACAAGAGGATGTCCTAACTCACCTCCGCCATCACAAGAAACCGTCTCTTTTCTTACAAATACAGTTTCTTGCCCATATTTTTTCTCTGTTATATCAATGCTCATTGTGATTAAAGCTCCTTCGATTTCTAAATAACATAAGATTTAAAAACTAGTTCCCAAAAGTATCAAAGTCTCTATAGGTTCATTTAAAGACTTTAACAATTAAAGTCTTTTTGATAAGTTCAAAGTCTTTTTAATTAAGTTCGTTGTCATTCAACACTGATTCATGTTTTGTAATAACAAGATATATTTAAAAATTTTATTCACTGATATTGATGAATATCAAAACCCTAGAATTAAACCATGCGATATAAATATTGATCACGAGTTACTTTGAAAGAAATATACCATGACATATAACAGCCAAAATATATTTGCGCAAATTTTGCGCAACGAAATTCCATCTAATAAAGTTTATGAAGATCAATGGTCATTAGCGTTTTATGATGCTAACCCAGCAACACCAGTACATGTACTTGTAATACCCAAAGGAAAATATATTTCATGGGCCGATTTCAATGATAACGCTAGCGCCGATGAAATTGTAGGTTTTTCGCGTGCTATAGCTAAAGTTGCAAAACAACTTAATATTGAAAATTCTGGCTATAGAATTATCAGTAACCATGGAGCAGACTCTAACCAAGAGGTACCTCATTTGCATGTGCATATACTTGCTGGATGTAATCTAGGATCAATCTTACCCTTGCAAAGGAGCATATAGGTGAGCAATTGCGTTCTTGATCAATTTAGAGATCTCTTAAAAAAATTTCCTGATATTAACACCACCCATTTTGAAAAGGCATCCAATCGAGAAAAAACCCTTACAAAACCACAAAAAGCTTTAGGTCGATTAGAAGAACTAAGCGCTTGGTATGCTGGCTGGGCAAAAAGTTATCCTCCTTGCATTGACCATGCACGTGTTGCTGTTTTTGCTGGCAATCATGGCGTCGTTGCCCAGGGAGTATCAGCTTTTCCAGCTTCGGTAACAGCGCAAATGGTGTTGAATTTTCAAAATGGCGGAGCTGCTGTCAATCAAATTTGTAAATGTTTTGACAGTGATTTGATGGTGTATGAAATGGCGCTTGAAACACCCACAAAAGATTTTACTGTTGAACCTGCGATGACAAAAACCGAATGCGCAAACGCAATTGCATACGGTATGACTGCTGTTGACAACAATGTCGATATGATTTGCATTGGTGAAATGGGAATTGGAAATACAACAAGTGCGGCAGCTCTTGCTTATGCTTTATATGGTGGCAAACCAGAACAATGGGCAGGGCCAGGCACAGGCCTAGACCAATCCGCCGTTAAACATAAGGCACAGATGATTAAGCAAGCAGTAACTCTTCACCGCAAATCCAACATGGATTGCTTTGATTGGTTAACCCATGTTGGTGGACGAGAGATTGCAGCCATGGTTGGCGCGTGTATAGCAGCTCGCATGGCGCGCGTTCCAGTTTTATTAGATGGATATACTGCAACCATAGCGTGCGCAATTCTGACAATAATAAGACCAGATGCCTTAGAGCATTGCCAAATTGGACATTTATCCCAAGAACCTGCCCATCGAAAAATATTAAATCAAATCAAAAAAGAACCTATCCTGGATATGCAAATGCGCTTAGGTGAAGCCTCTGGAGCAGCTTTGGCTTTAGGTGTTTTGAAAGCAGCATTGGCATGCCACAATGGCATGGCAAGTTTTGATGAAGCTAATGTTGATTCAAAAAATTAATATTAATGTTTGCATTTGGATAGTGTTTGCTTATGCAAAGCTTGATCATGCAAGTTCATACCCGACGGTATAGAATCTGCGGGATAATCATACGTTGAGTTAACATGTAGCTCATCAAGCATATTGCGCTGTGAGCGCGGTGTATAAGCATACATATCACGATAGCATTTAGAAAAATGCGACGCCGATGTAAAACCACAAGCAAACGCTATCTCAGTAATAGGAATAGCCGTCTGCATCAATAAAATTTGCGCGCGGTTTAAACGCAACTTGAGATAATAACGTGCAGGGCTAGTCTTTAAATAACGCCGAAAAAGACGCTCTAACTGCCTACGCGATAGACCTGCATTGATAGCAATTTCATTACGCGACAAAACAAACTCTGTATTGTTTTCCATTTCTGCAATAGCTTGAATTAGCTTTGGATGTGAAACGCCCAATCTTGATCGCAGAGGCATCCTTTGGGTGTCATGTCCTTGGCGAACGCGCTCATGCATAAATTGATCTGACACTTGCATTCCTAATTCTCTACCATGGCGCGATATAATCTCATGCAAAGCCATATCAACCGATGCGGTTCCGCCCCCGCAAGTAAAACGAGTACGATCTATTTCAAATAATTCTGCTTGCAAATCATGATCAGGAAACTCTTCACTAAAGCTGTCTAAATTATTCCAATGAACCGTACATCTATATCCTTTTAAAAGACCTGCTCTTGCAAGAACAACAGCGCCTGTACACAACGCACCGATATGCGCCCCAGAACTTGCAACACGGCGCAGCCATGCAAGCATTACTGGATCTTGATAAGAATGTACATTTATCCCTGAGCAAAGCACAATATTATTGGGTTGATCTAATTCATCTATTGTGCAATCAGCCTGCACACACACACCATTAGATGCTGTAACAAATTGTTCGTCTTTACTAACTAATTTCCAACTATAAAGCGTTTTACCTGATACCATGTTTGCTATACGTAAAGCTTCAATCATACCTGCAAAAGGCATCATTGAAAACTTAGGCAACAATACCATCAAAATATTATCCGGAGTAGCATCTGCAGTTGGCTTAAACATACTTGCTATAACCTATATCTGTGTATGACTTCATCGATAGTTAAGATAAAGCATATAAAATGATACCATATAATTTACAATGCTATTTTTTCAATGAAACTCGTTTTTGCATTACTTTTTCTGTTGGACCTTTATGGAGTTTCCAAGCAGAAAACCCGCCTTCAATATGCGAGACCGAATTTAAACCCATATCTTGTGCTACTTTAGCTGCAAGCGCCGAACGCATCCCGCTTGCACAAAAGAAAATAAACTCATATTCTGATGAAAAAACTGAACGCGAATAAGGGCTTGATGAGTCAATCCAAAACTCAAGAATTCCTCTTGGCACATGGATAGCATTTTTAATAGTCCCTTCGCGCCATAATTCTCGAATATCTCGCAAATCAATAAATCTTACATTTTGCTCTTTATGCCTTGATATAGAGTCATGAATTTCAAGCGTTTCAATTTCAAGGGTCGCGTTCGAACACAACTCTGCAACTGATAAGCGTGTCATCTTTTATCCTTTCGCAAGTTAGTAAAACTGGCAATAGCCATTGCATCAGTTGCTTGAGTTTCGTTTTTTTGTAATTTTTGCATTTCCTTAGCTGCAACGTTATCTGCGTATATTTCAAGCGTCTTTTTATTACTGTAGGCTCTTGCTAATTGATCTCTGGCATATTTGATCAACCCTGACAAGCGTCTTCGTTCTTTTTCAACTTCTTTTTTTATCCTTTGTGCACGTTGATTAAACGCTGAAAACGCGCCCGTGAAAACAGGACTATATGCTGCCAGTTGTGACTCTTCCGATAGCCTCTTTTCAAGTTTTTCTAAATGCCCGCTATATAATTGATCTTGCTCAATTAGCAAATTCAACGCACGCTGGCGTTCAATAACCTTCTTATCACGCATTTGTATAAGAGTTGCTATAGATTTCATTGGTCAGTTAACATGATATATCACTAATTCTTAATCAACTGTTTGGCGCTACAGAATTATCCCCATTGGCATCAAATTTTTCCATATGCGGTGGCATTTTTTGAAATATCTCTTTTAATTGCGCAAACCCGCTAGCAAAGTCTGATTGTTTATCTTTGTTTTGTTCTAAAAACTCTTCCAAAAACGGATAATAAAAAATTGCATTATCAACATCTATATTACTACCTGATTGATACGCTCCAATGCGTATTAATTCTTCCATATCATTATAGCTAGACAATATTTTATAAGATTGCGCAATCAAAATATTCTCTTCTTCATTATGACAGTCCGGAAGCATCCTTGAAAGAGACTCCAATACGTTAATTGCAGGATAACGATTGCGATTTGCAATAGCACGATCCAATATAATATGCCCATCTAAAATACCACGCACCATATCTGAAATTGGCTCATTATAATCATCTCCTTCAACTAATATCGTAAAGAACGCTGTAATATTACCTTGAGGTGTTGTGGCAACTTGATTGTTTAGGTCAATATACTCATCAAGACCTGGACCAGCGCGTTCAAGTAATCTAGGCATTTCAGAAAACACTGAAGGGGTATAGGATTTTGTTGTTGGTGGTTCACCAATTGCTAAACCTATTTCACGCTGTGCCATTGCGACTCTTGTAACAGAATCCATTAAGCATAAAACTTCTAACCCATGATCTCTAAAATACTCTGCAATAGTTAGCGTTGTTTGCGCTGCAGTACGGCGCATCACAGCAGGTTCATCTGACGTAGCAACAACCACTACAGCTTTATGACGCAAATGAATTGGCAACTGCTTGCGCAAAAAATCATTAACCTCACGTCCACGTTCACCAATCAATCCCACAACGATAACATCGGCTTCACAATGGCGGCTAATCATCGACATTAAAACCGTTTTACCAACTCCAGAACCCGAGAAAATACCTAACCGTTGTCCACGACAAATTGGTACAAACGTGTTTAAAGCACGCACACCCACATCAAGACGATCGCCCACTGTTCTACGATGGCTCGCAGGTAAGGGGTTTGCTTTGATCAAATATGGTACTAATCCATTGTCTATTGGCCCTATATGGTCAATTGGATCTCCAAAACCATCTACAACACGTCCCAACCAATTCATTGACGGATAAAGTAAAGGACGCCCGCGCACAGCTTCTATTTTGCATCCAGTTCCTACCCCTTCAAGACTTCCAAAAGATAATGCGAGCGCTTTATCATCTTCCATCGATATAACTTCACATAATACCGCAGTGATATCGTTAGATTTGGGTATAATACGACAATGATCACCTATACTTAGCAAGCCAGATAAGCCTTGTATTTCAACCAAAACACCGCGTATTTTACTTACCATCCCATAAATCATGCTATCTGGAATAGCACCAATATCAGCACTGAAATCATGCCAAAGCTTTGGTGCATTTGTATCTTGCTTTGCAAAAAAATGATAACCAAACTGGCTACGAGTTTGACGCGTCATATGATCATCATACATATCAGCACTTTGTGTATCAGTGGTCATCTTTGTGTGTCGGTGGCCATCATTATGGAGTGATTTCTAAAAGCAATCTATTGTAGGTTTCACAGTTATGTTGATTTGTAAAAAAATCAAACAAATTAATGACATCAAATCAATTATTATGTCAAAATTATGACATTGATTATACAGTTAATGCATTATCTAAAATAGTTATGAGTTGTATTTTCTTTTGCTTGCTATTAGATCTACTGTATTATTTTAGCTGTTTCTAGTAAGAATGATCAGCAACTATCATCATGGTGCATTTAAAATCGTAACAAACTTTAAAAAAACAAAATTCACAGCAAACAAAACTACAATCTACAATCTAATTTTAACGCGGTTACATTCAATAACAACGCTAAAGTTTTAGACAATTCTACCAATACCCGCTTGCTATCTCTTTTGCCATGCTACCACGCGCACTAGTCAGAGTTTGTTCTTTTTGTTGTAAAATGAAAGCAAGCTCCTGCAGTATCCGCCGCCCTTGAAAAGGTCCTTCCCAAATTAATGCAGTATAAAGTTGCACCAAACTGGCACCAGCACAAATCTTGAGATAGGCATCAAGCCCTGTTTTAACGCCACCAACTCCTATAAAAAACATTTCATCAGCGCACATTATATAAAGCTTTGCTAATAAAATAGTCGAATCCTTAAATAAAGGTGGACCGGACAAACCGCCTTTTTCATTGGCGTTTTTTTGCATCGTACTAGCTTGCGGGCGCATGATTGTTGTGTTGCTAACTATGACCCCATCTGGCTTTGTAGCTAATAAAATATTTCCAAGCTCATCAATCGAATCAATATCTGGCGACACTTTAACCAATACAGGCTTTTGTGCATGACCTATTTTATCAAGTTCTTCGCGTACATTATTCACTATCGCTTGCAAATGGTCTTTTGTTTGCAATTGGCGTAAATTCTTAGTGTTTGGAGATGATACATTAATGGCTATATAGTCGCCATATTGTCCAAGTTGCCTTGTTAATATTAAATAATCATTAACTCTATCAGTTGCCTCAGCATTGCAACCAATATTAATGCCAACAACTGATGCACAATTTTGTTTAAACTGCTGATTAGCCATTGATTGTAAGCGCGCCTCTATTGCAAACATACCATCATTAGGAAAGCCTAAGCGATTGACGATAGCATGCGACGAATTTAACCTAAAAACGCGCGGGCGCTCATTCCCTAGCTGCGGCTTAGGTGTAACAGTACCAATTTCAATATGCCCAAACCCAAAATGTGGAAGCTGTCTAAAGCAAAGCGCGTTCTTATCAAACCCTGCAGCAATACCTAATGGGTTAGAAAATTGTAAGCCAAAACATTGTGTGCATAACGATGCATCACGATAAGCAACAGATTTTGCATCAGGCAAATAACTGATAAGTTTATTTGCTATGTGGTGTGCATCTTCAGGATCAAAAAACCGTAACAGTTGCGCAATCATTGTAATATATTAAACAATTTCATTTACCATTAACTTTGCTTCCATGATGATATAGCTATTAATACATCTATAATTAAGATGGATATCATATCAACTATTCATCACACTTATAAATTGTAACTGCGTGGCAATGTGGCAATATAGATGAGTATCTTCTATGCTACAAAACAATAAAAAAATAAAGAACAAACAAAAAAAGCTTGCAAAGCCTACGAAGCTTGATAAATTTACATATAAATTTAAAGAATCAAAGTGTAGTATTTAAAAACTACATGATATCGTACATATATAGACGAAGTTTCTTTTCATCATTATCTGTTTTATATATCATCATAGATAATGATCTTGTCGAGTGCATTAAAAACACAAACAAGCATTATAAATAGAAACATACAACTTTAAATATAAATTAGTTATAGCAAATCAACAACCAACATAGACCTAACAGCGCTGATCTGACTTGATTTTTTGAGCATCATTAGGCGATATCATTGGAAATAACATTCAGTTTTATAATTAATTTTTATGATTAATATTGCACTTAAGTTATTTAAAATGAATAAGTTTGCGCCAACTTTATTATAATATTTATGATGCAGCACGTATTAATAATTTAATTTTTTACATTTTGTTGATATTTTTTGCACACCAATTGGATAATGCATCAAAGTTTATAACAACATTTATCACTTTTAAAATTCACATTGAACAACACCTAACCAAATGAAATGAAATAAAATATAATGCAACAAGCCACTGGAAATAAATATTCAAATAAAAACAATCGACATCGAGGAGGAACATCGCGTCGCTCAAGGCAGCGCTCAAGCAATCAAAACCATGATGGCAGAAAAACAAATAATGGCAGCAATGTTCATAATGCGCGTTATGTTTTTGAATCCAATGGTCCTGGAATAAAATTACGCGGCAATGCAGCTCAACTCATTGAAAAATATAGCGCTCTTGCTTATGACGCTTCAGGAGATAGCGACTATGTCCTAACAGAAGCATTTTATCAACATGCAGAACATTACGCACGCTTAGCTAGTGAATTTACAGTAGATGAACCGACCCCTAGCATTAATCAAAACAAAAATAATGACACAAATACTACTAAAATATCTGACGATGCTGACGAAATCATAGGTTCAAATAAACAAGCAACTGATCAATCAAATAGCAATGATTCTACAAAACTGGATAAAGCGACTACTCCTCACACAAGAAAACGCCGAAGCACTACCAAATCAAATAATACATCCAAAAATGATACAACCAATGCAACAGTCAGTGATGGAGACCGTATAAACCCTGCTGCTATTCCCCAATCGTTAAAAGCATCTAGTCTGACAAATGATCAAAGTACAACATAGCATTACAAAAATGCCCCTCTATGAAGGTTCAAAAGCTAAAAAATCCACCTTCTTAAAACTGATAGCTTTCATCCAATAATGCATCATAAAAATGTTGCTTTATGTATCAATTGCTGTTTTTGTCATTTGGGTTATTTTTCGAGTATCTCAAAATTCTAAAGCGCTTGAATGGTGCAAAAAACATCCTATTAAAATTGTCCTTTCTATTGTTTGCTTAGCCTCTATTGGATTAATTGTTAGCGGCAAAATTCATCTCGCATGGCTTCCACTTTCAGCTGTTTTACCTTGGTTGCATAAAATTTTGCCCTTAGCGTTGCGCTTCATTGGTTGGGCTAGATTAGCGCGCATCCTAGTCAATATATTTCATAAATTTAATAGAAAAGGTTAAATTACTTCATTCTATTTAAAACCATTAATCGTTACTTTATCGCTCAAATTTTATAACCAAAACCATTATCTTTACATTCTTACTTGTTCGATTGACTAGAATCATAGCCTAATAAACTATATAAATTGATTGTATAAAGCTATTTCTATTTGAGAGTTTTGCATGACCTTTGCATATTATATTCAAACATGGACAACTTATATTTCAACATGGATAATGCACCTAAAGTTTATGATGCTCACTCAACAGAAATTACTCTTCAAGCAATAAACTAAAATATGCCTTTTTATTTCACGCTTTTATCTCACATATGGCAATGTTAATAAAACATAAATCCCTATTATTGCACATCATAACATTAAGCAGTTTGTTATTATGGACAAGCGGTTGTTCTCCATCTTTTAGTGGCATAAATCAACTTGGAGATGTATTTGATTTTCAAGATGAATCCAACGACGGCAATTCAGCGATTGCTTATACTAGACCTGATCAAGACAGTAACGAATACAACGATAACAGTACAAAATCCATTGAGCATGTATTTGATTCTGCTAACGCGGAAGAACTAAATAAAATTGATACAGAGCGCTTTCAAGAGTTAGAATATTTTTTAAGCAAACAACCTCCGAGTTACTCGATTGGGGACTATTATGTCCTTGATAATCCTGACACTACTTGGACAGTTAGTGATATTGCAAACGGTTTAATTACATGGACATCTGATACAGGAGCAATCCAGCGCACCTACTCAAACCCAATATTACCTGCTCTTGAATGGAAAAGTCTTTCAAAAGGCAATGGTCGCAGATTTATTTCTCACCGAGAAGGACAGATGTTCCCTCTTAATTTAGACAGTAAGTTTTCTTTCTTGTCATCTGTTGATACCGATACCTTTCCGCATAAATGGCAATTATACTGGAAATGCAGTGTTCATGATAAGTTTAATGATCTCAAGACCAGCGTTGGTGTTTTAGAAACCTGGAAAATTGTATGTGGGCGCGACGGAAGAAAAGAGCTTACATATTATTATGCTCCAAGAGTTGGGTATTATGTTGCAGTAGAAATTATTGGATCAGGATCAAAAGCTGTTCAAAGAAGACATTTGCGTGATTATGGCAACAAGGCAATTGCACAAGTTGAATTGAATTATAATTTAGTACCAAATAATAAGCGTGATTTTGTACATAATAAATTTAACCCTCGCGCCCAGCAAAGCAAGCAATCTGACATTACTATTGATCTGCAATCAAACCATACAAAAATCCAATCCATTGATGATGGGGCAACAGCAATTAACACAGATTCAGACATTATGATGGCACAAGAAAACGAAAGCAATCCTAACCAAAATCAACCACAAAATGCACAACAGCAATATGACGTGTTTGCCAACAACACTGCTCAAGCTGTCATCCCTACTTTAACCTTACCTCCACCTATTTTACCAGAGTATGATGCACTAGCAGCATATGATTTGCGACCTGCTCCTTATTCAAGCAATTTTAATCAAAACATTGACAATGCACGCCAAAGTCGCTCTATCACAGACCGTATCACTGAAAACGGAACACCAGTGGCTGGAAATCTATCGCTCAATGGCAGCGCCATTATCAACAGCGACATTAGAGAAACTATTGACCCTGCAACATATAACGGGATTTTTCCATGGAACGATGTATCTTCATCACAGAATCAAAGACAAGCGAGCCAAAATGCTGGTATAATCCCCGATCCACGAGCTAATTTACCTTGGCAGCAAAACCAACCCTTGGCTACCGGCATTACCCCTAACTCAATTGCATCTGATGGTGAACGATTGCCCGTGTGGAATAACCTAGCTCGCTTACAAACTCCACTTATTCACTTGGCAAGTTATGGATCGCTTGAAGAAGCTAACGCAGGATGGGTTGTGCTCCAGCAAAACAATCCAAATATTTTACGCAACATGGCACCAATTACCTATGACGCCACATTTGATAACAAACGTATAGTGCGACTTTATGCCTATGGTTCTGCCAATCAAACCGATGCTGAATTACGTTGTGAGCAATTGAGAGCTAATGGTACATATTGTGACGTTACGTCTTCTCAGCAATATTAAGCTGGCTTAATATGTCGTTGCATTACCAATTTTAAATCTGGTGTCATTTTAATTGCATAACTTTATATGCAATATCTGCAGAAAACCCTTGCCGAGCCAACATTGCTAGATGTTTACTGCGATTTTCTATATTGTTTTTGATACAATAGGGGCCTATGCGTTTTCGTTTTGCAAATAATATTGCTTGTTGTAATTCTGTTTCTTCATCATATTCATTAATATTTTCTAACAAAAGCTTATCTATGAGATCTGACCCTATACCCTTTTGCAATAGCCTTTGCTTAACACCATTTTTTGATGTACCTTTTGCCCGCAGCTTTTTAAGCAACATTTCACCATAGCGTTGATCATCTATCCAACCTTGCGATACTGCTTTATTGAGCGTTTCATCAACCAATTCTTTTCCTTCGTTTTGATCAATTAATTCAAAGCGTACTGCTTTTTCAACTCTTCTCATCAGCACCCTGTGCAAATTACTAGCGCTTGTTTCGTATCGCTGTAAATAATAGAGCGCAATATTCTCTAGTCTACTTAATGTAGGTTTTTTAGGTTTGTAAGGAGCTCTTGGATTATTCTTCATGCGCATAATTTCATTGCAAGACTGTATAATTTAATAAAACAAAATATATGATATAACAGTGTTTATTACTCTAAACTGCTCGAATGTTATCCAACAAGCATTTAAATATTGACATCTGCCCTCTTTCAATAATATGAAAACTAACAACCTTATATAAACATTATAAGAAAAATCTATCAAAAAGATCATTCATGGCAAAAATTACTTTTATAGAAAAAGACGGCTCTACAATTGAAGCTGATGGCAGCGAGGGATTATCCGTTATGGAAATTGCTGTAGCCAACGACGTTAGCATTGAAGCTACATGCGAAGGTTCACTTGCATGTGCTACGTGTCATTTAATTGTAGATAAAAAATGGTACCATAAGCTTATCCCTGCTAGCGAAGATGAAGAAAGTATGCTTGATTTAGCTTTTGGCTTGACTGATACCTCACGCTTGAGTTGTCAAATACCAATGGACGATTCACTCGATGGAATTATTTTTTATGTCCCTAAAGATTAATCTATCAGAGATCTCTCTTTAGGATTTAAGATTATTCTTTAAGAATCTACAGGTAAAAATTCTACCAAATTTTGTGCAACCCAACCTGCTATATCATCAGCTTGTATGAGCGTCCAGCCTGCAATTTCTTCAAAAATAATTACTTCAACTTGCCCAGAACCTAACGTTGCAGCCAAAGAGCACGATGCAAACGGACAAGTGCGCAGTGGAATATCTTGATCTGCAATTTTTAATATACGCTTAATAAAAGGCTTTCTAGATTCAAGCTTCAAATGATTGTCTGCTGGTGCATATTGCGCTGCGTTGATATTGGTTATTTCTTGTAAGTTCAATGTCAAACTTCCTGCCAGTGGCCAAATAGTTACTCCGTTACGACTAACTCCATAAGCTCGCAAGTGTTGCGATTGGCATCTTGGTAAAAACGCAACCGGTAAAACGGCACCAAAACCAGCTTTGCTTAAATTTGCATTGACATTTTTTGCTATATCAAGGCTTTCTAAATTAGGCTGAACTGCCCCTACAATTTTATCACATGTTACAAATAATATAGTATCCATACGCATTCCTAAGCGCATATGCCCACCCCATCCTCCTACAAATAATGTATCATTGTTATTTAACGTTGAAGTTACAATTGGATCTTCTGGCCTATTTAATATAACACCTTCGGTTATAACACCTGAAAGACCAGGTTCAAGTCGCCATGCCTCAATATCTGAATATTGATTAGGGATAAAGCCGTTAGAAGTTTGCTGTTGCAGTTTATATTTTTTTGCCAAATTTGTTAAAGCAACTTTACTACTTGTTGCTTGAATAGACGTTGTTGCATTTGGATCACGATAGACACTCTCAACCTCAGGTTTTGAGAGCTCAATTGATGATAGTGGATCAGATTTTTCTGTGCTAGCAATGTCAATCTGCTTGCTTAATTCACTAGTCAACACATCAATTGGCTCTTTTAAGCGCTCTTGTATTTGTAACAACGATAGCTCTGTTTGAGGTTTGTCTACATCTTCTCTTACAGTATCTTCTCGCTGATTTTCCAGTATTTCTTGATTAACCAGCGGTTGTTGAGTTTCTATGGATTGCGTTAATTGTTGTGAAGCAAAAAATTGTGTTTGCTTATAGAATAGCTCTGTCGGTGCTGGAAGAGGTTTAGGTTGTAACTTGACAATGGTAGATTTTTTAAAGTTTGCTTGGGATTGCTTTTGTAGCATTTTAGCATTAGATAGCTCATTATCCGACCTATCATACCGAGCAAGCCTATCACTAGGACGAAATAAAATGGTAGGAGCATCAAACTGCTGCTGAGTCCAGGTTTTTATTTCTTCATCACTAAAAATAGAGCGTTGTACAACATGCTCTTCTGGATCCAATGTAATCTGTTCAACTGGTAACTCAATACCAATTTTTTCTGCCAATGTTAGCACATTCGATGGCAAATGGCGATTTGACAGCAAAAAATGTACGCCAACAGCAACTAGAGAAACCCCTGAAACAAAAATTGCTAATCGAGAAAACAAACGATACAATTATAATCTTCTTTTGTAATTTAACATGATCTTCTTCTGTAATTTGGATAAGACAGATTATATGTTACTGATTTGTAAATATCTCAATGCTAATTAGGCCTAAATTAGATCTTATTAGACAATAATAATCTAATTTATTATCTTTGTATCAATTTATTTATCTTTACGTAACAATATCGACAATATATTATCATATATGATGGATTGAATCTTATCTTTACTCAAGTATTTTAACCGATAAATATTGATTCTGTTTCAAATATCATATTGTATAATCACCAATTGATTGCCTATAAACCTAAAACTTAATTTTGCCTTATAAAAGCTATGACAATAAAACCTATCCTTACAATTCCTGATCCATTTTTACGCAAAAAATGCAAGCATATTGATACCATTGATGACGACATCAAAACCCTTGCACAAGATATGATAGAAACCATGCATCATGCAGCTGGTATAGGCTTATCGGCAAATCAAATAGGAGTCGGCGTGCGTTTGATTGTTGTTGATTTAGGCAGTGATTTGCAACCAGGAGGCCCATTAATAATGGTCAATCCAATGATACAAAGCGCAGCTACATCGTTTAGCACATATAATGAAGGATGTTTATCTGTACCTGATCAATATGCAGATGTCTCTAGACCTGAAAGCGTTATTGTACAATGGCAAGATCTTGACAATAACACACAAACAATGGAGGCAGACAATTTAATGGCAACTTGCATACAGCACGAAATTGATCACTTAAATGGCAAAGTTTTTCTTGATTATCTAACTCCTGTAAGACGCAATATCATTACACGTAAAGTCAAAAAAATTGTGACTGAACAAAATCATTCTCTAAATGTATAGTAAAAGGCAATCTAATGGCGCAGTTACTCTTAGCAATGAAACACCTTGAAGTTGCTAAAAACTGGTATCATGCAATCAATCCATTGCTCAAAAAAAATAACCTTCTCCATCATGATCTATGTGTTTATTCGCCCGATGAAGCACTAGATAAGGTACAGTTTGCAATTGTAGATAAACCAGAACACGGTTTGCTTGCACGTATGCCAAATTTAAAAGCTATTATATCTATATGGGCCGGTGTTGATCATCTTGTAAGCGATCCAACATTTCCTTTACATATCCCTTTATATAAGATGATTGAGCCTAGTTTAAACCAAGGGATGATACAATACTGCTTAGGCCATACATTGTACTACCACTTGCTAACGGATTTGCATCAAAAAAAACAAACTGAAAAACAATGGTCAACACTAATGCCGCCTCTTATGAGTAAGCGTAAAATTGGCGTTATGGGTCTTGGTACATTAGGTTCTCAACTTGCTATAACACTTGCAAATCTTGGCTTTCAAGTTTCTGGATGGAGTAAAACCAAAAAGCAAATAAACCATATCACGTGCTTTTATGGCGACTCTATGCGAGATGATTTTTTATCTCGCAATGAAATTGTCATTCTTTTATTACCCTCCAATTCTAAAACACGCCATATCATCAATGAGCAGTCTCTTGCCATAATGCCCAAAAACTCCATTATCATCAACGCAGGACGAGGAGATTTAATTGATGATCAAGCTCTCCTTCATGGATTAAACACAAACCATCTTCGTGGTGCAACTCTTGATGTTTTCAATACAGAGCCATTACCACTTGATCATCCTTTCTGGAATCACCCAAATATTATTATAACACCACATATTGCAAGCACCACCAATGCACAAACGGGAGCAGAACATGTGATCAATATTATATCAGCAATATCCAATGGTAAGCATTACTCTATAGGACTTTATAAGCCTCTTCGAGGGTATTAATCAAACATGCATAAAGGAATCCAATGCCAATGCGTAAAATTTTAGAACCAGCAGACACCATCATCATCACAGCTCTTTTTAAAGAATTGCCTATAGAATTGCCTATTCCAGTTTATTTTTGCGGTATTGGTAAAGTCAATGCTACTATAACCACTATGCGTATTATCAATCAAATAAAACCTAAAACTATTTTAAATTACGGAACTGCTGGAAGCGTAAATAACAACATAAATGGTTTAGTTCGAGTTGGAAGCCTATTGCAACGCGATATTGATTTGCGCGCCCTAGGCTATGATCTTGGAGAAACTCCATTTGAAGAAAACACAAATATTCTTGAACTTGATCTAGAAATCGCACGAATTGCTGGCTTAAAAGTTGTAAGTTGCAGCACAGGCGATCAATTTGTTGATGCTAGGCCAGAGCTTGAGAGCGATATTGTTGATATGGAAGCCTATGCAATAGCAAAAGCTTGCATTCAAAATAATGTTGATTTTTGCTGTTGGAAATACATCTCAGATCACGCAGATGATGATGCAAGCAATGATTGGGAAAGTAATATGGGCTTAGGAGCTGAAAAGTTTTTAAGTCTTTTATCTCAAACAATCGTAGAATAAGGCGCTAGCACCATCACCACTTGGCGACCTTCGCTTGATGGTTCTTGCTCTACACGACCAATCTCATGTAAATCAGCTCTTACATTGTCAAGCAAATTGCTACCAATTTCTGTATGCGCCATTTCACGACCGCGATATCTCAGTGTAATTTTGACTTTATCACCTTCTGTTAAAAACTTCTTGGCAGAACGCATCTTAATCCCATAATCATGCGCGTCAATAGTTGGCCTAAGCTTGATTTCTTTTACTTCAATGACTTTTTGCTTTTTACGCGCAGTGCTTCGCCGTTTTTGCTGTTCATACTTGTATTTTCCTATATCAAGTACTTTGCAAACTGGCGGGTCAACATTAGGAGATATTTCAACCAAATCAAGCATAGCATCATTGGCCATACTAATAGCTGTCTCAATGTCTACTATTCCGTGATTAGTACCTTCACTGTCAATCAAACGAACCTTTGTAACTGTAATGCCCTCATTGATACGAGGTCCATCATCAGAGTTACCTTCAAGTTTAGCTGGTCTTCTTATAGCCATAATTCCTTAAAAAAAATGTTAAACTTCGCTTAATAAACATCAAAATATATAATACGCCTTTAGAAGGCTAAATTTTATAATGTAAAACTTCACCGTTCTTGCTATCTCGCATCTCTACATAGCAAATGCATAGCAAAGATCAAACCTTTTGTCACATATTTAAATGTTCTCTTTTATAATTTTCTTTACTCAGGCATTTTACTTTCATTCATAAGCTGCTTAATAGCCTTATCAAGAGGAGTTGTATATTGTTCCTTAGCAACTTCGCGTAAAGTTACGCTCTTATCGTGTTTTTCTTTATCACCTACTATAGCAATGATTGGTACTTTTCCAACGGTGTGTTCTCTAATCTTATAATTAATTTTCTCTGAGCGTACATCAATTTGACAGCGTATACCTTTGTCTTGCAATGTCGCAAAAACCGTTTGTGCCCAATCTGCCGAAGACTCACTAATATTTGCTACTACAACTTGCACTGGTGCTAACCACAATGGCAACCTGCCTACATAATGCTCTATCAAAATACCTATAAAGCGTTCAAACGAGCCTAAAATAGCACGATGCAGCATCACTGGTCTTTGCTTTGTTCCGTTTGCATCAATATAGTTTGCATCTAATCGCTCAGGCAAGATAAAATCAACCTGTAACGTCCCACATTGCCAATCACGCCCGATTGCATCGCGCAGTACAAACTCAAGCTTTGGTCCATAAAAAGCACCTTCACCTGGATTTAAACTATATTGCAAGCCAGCAGCTTCAGTTGCTTCTAATAATGCTTTTTCAGCTTTTTCCCAAACCTCATCACTTCCAGCCCTTTGTTCAGGGCGAGTTGAAAACTTAACAAAAATATCTTCAAAACCAAAATCTTTATAAATTTTCTTAAGGCCTTCACAAAAGAACTTGCTTTCAGAAATAATTTGATCTTCGGTACAAAATATATGTGCATCATCTTGTGTAAATGCTCGCACTCTCATCAAACCATGCAATGCACCTGAAGGCTCATATCGATGGCATGATCCAAACTCTGCCATGCGTAACGGTAAATCGCGATAACTCCTTATGCTATGATTAAAAATTTGTACATGACACGGACAATTCATAGGCTTTAGAGCCATGGTTCGCTTATTATCTTGAGATTCTTCATAAACTTCAGCAGTAAACATATTTTCTCGGAATTTTTCCCAATGTCCCGAAGATAACCATAAATCCCTATCAACCATTTGCGGAGTATTGACTTCTTGATATAAATCTCGATCTAATTGTGAGCGCATATATTGAGCTACAAGCCGATAGATCATCCATCCTTTTGGATGCCAAAAAACCGATCCTTTGGCTTCTTCTTGAAAATGAAACAGGTCAAGTTCTTGGCCTAGTTTTCGATGATCGCGCAAACGTGCTTGCTCCAACTGATGCAGCCATGCATCAAGTTCTTTTTGATTACGCCAGCAGGTTCCATAAATCCTTTGCAATTGCTCTGCGTTGGAATCACCCTTCCAATAAGCCCCCGCTATAGACATCAATTTAAAAGCCTTGCCTACATCCTTGGTTGAAGGCAAATGAGGTCCTCGGCATAAATCAAGCCAATTACCTTGTCTATAAATGGATATTTCTTCATTTTCAGGTAGTGTCTTAATGTGCTCAGCTTTAAATTTCTCTCCTATTTTATTAAAATACTCTATCGCTTCGTCTCTTTCCCACACCAAACGTTCAAACGGTAAAGCTCGGTCAACTATTTCACCCATCCGCTTTTCTATGATTACAAAATCTTCACTGCTAAACGGTTGTTCTCTATAAAAATCATAGTAAAATCCGTTTTCAATTGCAGGACCAAAAGTAATAGAGGTATCTGGGTAAAGTTCTTGTACAGCTTGGGCTAAAACATGTGCACAATCATGGCGTATCAACTCAAGCGCTTCATCTTGGTTGCGTGTAATGATTTCAATAGTGCAATCATCATTGATATGGTGTGTTAAATCTTTTAACTCTCCATTCACCTTAACGCCAACAGCGATCTTTGCTAAGCTTTTTGATATATCCTCTGCAAGTTGAAATCCAGATACAGGATCTTTAAATTGTCGTACGCCACCGTCTGGCAATGTTATATTAATCATACTTTTATTCATTCCAAATAAATATTCTAAACAATGGATTACGATATCCCGCCCATCAGCATATATTTTAATTCAACCCATTCTTCTATGCCATATTTTGAGCCTTCGCGACCTAATCCTGATTCTTTTACTCCTCCAAAAGGTACAACTTCAGAAGAAATGATGCCTGTATTTAAGCCTACAATCCCTGTTTCAAGAGCCTCTCCAACACGCCAGCTACGCGCTAAATCACGCGTATAAAAATATGATGCAAGTCCATATGGTGTTTCATTGGCAATCTTTATAGCGTCCTTTTCGCTACTAAAACGTATCAAAGCTGCAACTGGTCCAAATATTTCTTCATTTGTAATATCCATATCAGATGAAATAGACGTTAATAACGACGGTTTGTAAAACTGATCACCCATATCACTAGGCGATCCGCCAATAATACTTTGCGCACCTGCCGAATTTGCTTGTTGTACTAACCTTTCAACTTTTTCAACAGCTTTTGTATCAATCAATGGACCGATCGTTACTCCTAAATCTAAGCCATTACCAAGCTTTAAAGCGTTAATTCTAGCGCTCAATTTATCTACAAATACATCAAAAACACTATCTTGAACTAATATACGATTTGCACAGACGCATGTTTGACCGGCATTTCTAAACTTACATATCATCGCTCCATCAACAGCAGCATCGATATCTGCGTCATCAAAAACAATAAAAGGTGCATTACCACCCAGTTCTAATGAGACTTTTTTAACAGTTCCAGCAGCCTGCTGCATTAAAAGTTTGCCTACTGCGGTAGAGCCTGTAAAGCCTATTTTACGAACACTAGGATGTGTTGTTAAAACTTTTCCAATATCGGCTGCATCATCGCGCGCTCCTGTAACAACAGATAGCACGCCAGCAGGTAAACCTGCTTGTTCTGCTAACTTTGCAAGTGCAAGAGCTGAAAACGGAGTTGCTTCAGCAGGCTTAACAACCATCGTGCAACCTGCTGCCAACGCTGGTGCAGCTTTTCGAGTAATCATTGCAGCAGGAAAATTCCACGGTGTAATGCCTGCGGTAACACCAATGGGTTGTTTTAAAACAAGCACACGTGAATTTTTATTGAAACTGCTTATAATATCCCCATCTATCCTGCGCGCTTGCTCTGCAAACCATTCTAGAAATGATGCCGCATATATGACCTCACCTTTTGATTCTGCAAGCGGTTTACCTTGTTCAACAGTCATAATTTTTGCCAAATCTTCACTGTTTTCAAGCACCAACTGATACCACCGCTTTAAAATTGTTGCGCGTTCACTAGCAAGCATTGACGACCAAGGTATAAAAGCTTTCTCAGCGCCTTCAATTGCAAGGTGCGTGTCCTTAATTCCACAGCGTGCAACCGAAGCAATTTTTTTTCCATTAGCAGGGTTATAAATAATGCTTTGCTTGCCATCGCAAGCATTTACCCATTCACCATCAATGTAAGCTTTATCACTTAATAATGTAGGATTATTTAACCAATTTGACATCACATGTACTCTCATCATTATTATCAAAATACAAAAATTTAAAAATCAAAACTCAATACCTATTTGTGCTTTAATATCGGCTCTGAAATGATGCTTTATTTGAGTCATTTCAGTAACTGTGTCTGCTATTTCTATTAATCCTTGAGGAGCGTTGCGTCCTGTTATTACTACATGTACATCACGATCACGCGCTTGTAACTTTTCAATCACCATTGCCAAATCAAGATATTCATAGCGCAATGCAATATTGAGCTCGTCTAATATAACCATCTTCACATCAGGATCATCAATAAACTCACACGACATCCTCCATGCATTTTCTGCTGCTTCTATATCGCGTTGCCTATCTTGAGTATCCCAGGTAAAACCTTCTCCCATTGCGCGTATAGTACATAAGTCTGGAAATTTTTGTAGAATTTCTCTTTCTCCAGTTTGCCATTTACCTTTAACAAATTGCACTATCCCTATTTTGATGCCATTGCCTATGGCCCTAACTCCAAGACCCATTGCAGCAGTACTTTTACCTTTGCCTTTACCAGTATGTACCATTAAAAGCCCTTTTTCGTGTATTTTGTTAGAAAGCATCTTATCTCGCACAGCTTTTTTCTTAGCCATCTTATAATTATGTCTTTCGTTAATCTGCTCTTGTGTCAAATGCTCATTCTTCATGCGCTTACCTAAAGTGATGGTTAAAAATCAATAATATTACAATCTTATATCCGCGGTAAATCGAATTTATTCCAAATTTGATCAAGTGCTGTGACTAATTTATCTAACATCTTATCATCATGTTTTGCACCCGGCGTAATGCGCAATCGCTCACTACCTAGTGGAACCGTTGGATAACCAATATGTTGTATATAAATATTCCATTGTTCAAATAATTGCTGACTGATTAATTTGCAAACATGCGCATCACCAACTAACACCGGTATAATATGACTCTTACCATCCATTATTGGCAAATGATGTTCTTTCAATTTTTTTCTTAATTGTTCGGCTTTTTCTGCCACGCTATTGCGCAAATGAGTTGATTTTTTTATAATATCAAGGCCAGTAATAGCTCCTGCAAGTATTGAAGGTGGTAAAGCTGTCGTAAAGATAAAACCATCTCCAAAAGAACGCACAGCATCAATCAACACCTTGTCAGCTGCAATATAACCTCCAAATTGTCCAAAAGCTTTTCCTAATGTTCCTTGAATAACATCAATATCGCATGCATCTTGTGCAGCAATCCCTGCACCTTGGTCGCCATATAAACCAATTGCATGTACCTCATCTAAATATGTCAGAGCATTTTTTTCTTTTGCCAATGATACAATTTCTTTTACAGGAGCAACATCACCGTCCATTGAATATAAGGACTCAAATACAATAAGCTTGCAAACATCAACTGGATCAGATTCCAATAATGTTCGTAAATCTTCTACATCATTATGTTTAAAAATTCTTTTTTCACACGAAGAGCGGCGTATCCCTTCAATCATAGATTGATGGTTCAAAGCATCTGAATAAATAATACAAGGACTTAATAATTTTGCCAATGTTGAGATAGATGTCACATTGGCAACATAACCAGAAGAAAACAATAACGCAGAACTCGTTGAGTGCCATGTTGCTAATTCTTCTTCAAGTTGCACATGCAGCTGGTGAGTGCCGGATATATTGCGCGTTCCGCCTGCGCCGCTTCCATGTTGATCAATTGCTTGATGCATTGCTTGATGAATGGTTTCATTACTACCAAACCCTAAATAATCATTTGAACACCAATTGACTATTGGACGGGTATCATTTCCATTTTTACCAGTATGAGCCAAAGCATGGGGATGCATTGTTCCACGCTTGGATAATTGCGTAAATTGGCGATAATTATTTTCTTTTTTAAGCTGATCAAGTTTTTTCTGCAGCTTATCCTTAACAGGTTTTGACAGTGAATAAACCATACGAACGATACCTATCTAACCTTGATAGCTACGTCGTCGAGTGCTTTTCCAAGAAGTCTGATTGCTTTTTGAAGAGTTTCTTCATCAATAACAAGAGGTGGACAAAGCCCAACAGTATCATTTGGTAGTGCGCGTACCATCAATCCATGGGCTTGTGCGCTTGCGGCCACTTGTTGTGCAACCTTAAGTCCTGGATCAAACAATTGCTTGCTATCTTTGTCTTTTACAAGCTGAAGCGCTCCTATTAAACCTATTCCACGTTTTTCGCCAACCAAAGAATGCTCTGACAAAGCACTCAAGCCTTCTTGCATCACAGGTGCAACCGCACATACATGATCAACAATGTTTTCTTCTTGATAAATTTTTATCGTTTCAAGCGCAACTGCGCAAGCAACAGGGTGCCCCGAATAAGTATACCCATGTCCAAACACTCCATGGCGAGCTGAATTTACCGTAATTTCATCAGCGATTTCTTTTGAAATCATGACAGCTGAAATTGGCAAATAAGCCGATGATAGAGCTTTTGCCGATGTAATAATATCTGGCTGTAAATGATACACCTCACTGCCCCACATCTTTCCAAGTCTTCCAAAACCACATATTACTTCATCAGCTACAAATAATATATTGTGCTGTTTGAGTATTTTTTGTACTTTTTGAAAATACCCTTCAGGAGGAGTAATAACGCCTCCTGCACCCATCACAGGTTCTGCAATAAATGCCGCAATAGTTTCAGGACCTTCTTTTTCAATGAGTGTTTCAAGATCATTAACAATTCGCTCGCAATAAGCCTGTTCGCTTTCACCTTCAAGGCCATAGCGATAATAATGCGGGCACTGAGTATGCAAAATACCATCAATGGGTAAATCAAAATCATTTTGCGCATAAGCAAGCCCTGTTAAACTAGCAGAAGCAAGCGTTACTCCATGATAACCACCAAGTCTTGAAATAATTTTTTTGCGTTTTGGTAGACCGCGTGCATTATTGAAATACCGCACAATCTTGATCATGGTATCATTGGCTTCAGAACCTGAATTAGCAAAAAAAACTTTATCCATCTTAACTGGTGCAACTTCAATCAATTTTTCAGCAAGTTCAATAGCAGGTCCGGTTGATTTGGATGCAAATAAATGCCCGTAAGCCAAATCTTGCATTTGCTTACTAGCAACATCAATAAGGCGTTGGTTTCCATAGCCAAGGGCCACACACCAAAGACCTGAAAGCCCTTCAATATACTCTTTGCCTGCATTATCATATACAAAAACACCTTTAGCTTTTTCAATAATTACAGGCCCTTTTTCATTATGTTCTACAAGATTTGTATAAGGATGCAGTAGATGTGCAACATCTCTTGATTCTAAGCTATTTCCTTTTCTAGAGCGCGACGAAGATGTAAAAGACATATTTAAAACTCCTAATTAAGACCAAGTGTCACCATGCACCATTTTAATCCTTGAAAGATTTACTCAACAAGTGATCAATAGACATTTTTCCTCCCCCGCGTGCAATCAACATCAATAGCAAAATCATCCAATAATAATGCTGTATATTGTCATAAGCAGGGCTTGCAGCTCCTAGCACAAACTGAATAACCATAGACATTCCAAGCAATGGTATTGAAATAAATCTTGTTGCCAATCCTAGCAAAACTAAAATCGATCCTCCAACTTCAAATAATATTGCTAAAAAAGCAGCCAATGCTACCGGCAAAATTGGCACAGCATACTCAAACTCAAACAAAAATAATGTATTTTCCCAACTATCTAGTTTGGTAAGACCTGCAAAAAAGAAAATTTGGAACACCCAAACCCGAACCAACAAAGTCACCACCGGATCAAGATAATGATTTGCCCCGCAAATAAATAAGGCGATTATCTTTTTACTATATTGGATTAAAAGAGAGTTTGTAAACATTGTGAGCCTTTTCTAACATATGATTAAAGAAACAAACTATGCTTATTTGATAGCTATATTATAACATAATCCAATAACAACAGATACACTCTATTACATAATGTTTTATTACTTGTATGGCAATTGAAAAGTGCCTCTTAGCGCATTTTGCCCTAGGCAAAGCCCTAGATCAAATTTTGGATCTACTTTCAATGCTTTTTCTAACGATACTTCTAGAGAGTTTTGATGATTACACGCTTGCAAAAATGCGCTTTCTCCATCATCTAATAAATAACGTGAAACGCCATCGCTATTGCGCGTTACCAGGATGTTTTCGCTTCCTGGCTGTAGCAAGTCATAGGCATATGTTGTTCTGTTCGATGCTTCGCTGGTTGTTTTATTCTCACCAAAATAATGCAATCCATTATACTCAAGTTTGAATAATCTACTTGCTGGATGTAAACAAAAAATATAACTCAACGCTTGATCAGGATCTTGAGCTATCATAGATAGTTCTTTGCTATCAAAAATAGGAGCATCTTCACTAAAATAGCTTTCTTGAACGCCCCACTCCATTTTTGCAAGTTCGCTTGCCCATGCAGGAAAATGGAGCCTTTTATAATGCTGACTTAAAAATAATGAAAACTCTTTGCCATATTGATACAAAGCAGCTTGTTGCGAAGGACAAGTTCGCGCAAATAGCACGCATAGATTATAAAATTTTTCGCTACCTAAAGCTTTTTGTACCAAAGGATAGGTTGTTGCTAGGCATTGCGCACTAACATTGGCATAATGCGAACGATAAATTGAAAATCTCCAAAGCTGCTCATTTGCAATTGGCAAACTTTGTGAATGCACAATAGCATCGTGTCTATCTGGCGATAAAACAACAGATGCAAATCGTTTTTGCAAGTCTAATAATGTATATTGAGTATGCTTAGCTTTCAATCTTATTCAGCTCGCTTTGATTAAGCTGTTGGCACAACGGATCCGCAGTTTTTCTACCTCATCCATTAAAACCGATAAAGCCGGTATATTAGAATCCCATTCTATCATCATATATCGTGCTCCAAACTTTTCTAATGCTGCATCAAACAAGCTCCATACAGCGCTGCTAACTGGGCTAGCATGATCATCAATTCTTACTTCAATATCGCCATTACTTTCAAGGCGATGACCAGCTAGATGATATTCGCCAATCCATGCACCATCGATATTATCAAGCCAATCAATTGCCTTACATTGATGGTTTAATGCGCTAACATATATGTTATTAACATCCAGTAGTAGCTTGCAACTTGTCTTTTCAACAATACTAGCTAAAAATGCGTATTCAGGCATTTCGTCTTCTTCGAAAGCAAGATATGTTGAGGGGTTTTCCATTAGAATTTGGCGCCCAATAACTTGCTGAACGATATCAATATTCGTTGTAATATGATCAAGCGCCGTTTGCGTCAATGGCATTGGCAAAAGGTCATTCATATAGGTAGCGCCAACTCTTGCCCAAGCTACATGTTCTGAAACCAAAATAGGTTGCACGCGTTCTATTAATTTTTTTAATTGTTCAAGATGCCCATTGTCTGGTCGTTCTGCTGAGCCTAATGAAAGCCCAACTCCATGTAAGCTTACAGGATAATGCTCACAAACACGCTCAAGAATACGCATCCGTGGACCACCTTGGCAAAAAAAAGTTTCGCTATGCACCTCAACCCAATCAACGGGGACTGTTCCAGAGGCAAAATCTTCAAAATGCGGAGCACGCAAGCCTACACCTACAAAATTTTGATTAGTAGAATCAACTTGACCTTGCATTTGCATTGAAATGATCTTTAATAAATTTGTTTATGATGGACCAATATAGATAAATCAGATGTATCAAGTCTTCATATTGTGCATCAATTATCTCACATTAAAAGATTGTAAAAACATCGACTTAGAAAATCAACATTAGGATTTTCAATGCAATTATATCTTAATCTTAAAACATTCTTAAATCTTAATCACAGAAACCTTTAGCTCCTAAATCAGAGCTAAAGGTTTCTAGCTTAGCCTTATCAGTAAAAAGACAAAATGCACATAACTTATTGCACTATTATATGTACCTAAATATAGGTACCTAAACCGCCATTATGCCTAAATTATTTAGCATTTTTAACTTTTCCCTTAACTTTTTGCAGGATTAACACCAGAAAATGCTTCTAATTTACCATTTTGTGCTGTGCATTCTTCACTATCGGCAGTTTTCCAATCTTGACCAGAATAATCAACTGTTGAATGTCCTGAGCACGAATGAGTTCCTGCAGCATTAGCGCAATCATTTTGGCCTGCTTTTGCAATGCCATAGCATTTTACTTTACCTGCTTCTGCAATGTTTGGCGCGCCAACACCAGCAACTGCAACTGCGCCAGCAAAAGCTGCTGCCATTGTAATGTTTGATAATACGGATTTAGTCATAAGACTTCTCCTTAGGTTTAAAAATTTAAGATAAATACATTATCAAAACAACCTCTTTACTTAAATGCTAAGGCTATCTTTTTAATAGTAAAATCATCTTTCATATGATCTATCAATCTATTCATAGATCCTGTGCAAACAAACATATGACACCTTGCTATGATCTGTAAATTCACATCTATGTGAATAGCATTATCATCCATCATGCTAGCATCATAAACTTGCTTAAACAATAGCCATATTACAAAACACTTATGGTTCAATATTACTATCAAAACGACCATAGCCACCACCAGAGGCAGTCCTTAACTCAAAACAATCTCCTGGATATAAGGTTGCATTATCACTACTTTGCATAATGATCACCTTACCGTTTTTTCTAATCACGTGTGCTTTTCCACATTGGCCATTGTCTCCTCCGTTCATCCCATACGGGGCAACTTTAAAGCGATTTGCCAACAAAGAAAGCTCTACCTTTTGTGTAAATTGCAGTTTTCTCCACACACCAGATCCTCCTTGCCAACGCCCTTTGCCTCCTGTGTCTTTTAAAATTTCAAACCGCTCTAAAATCACTGGTAATCTTTGTTCTAAAATTTCAGGATCCGTCAAACGAGAATTTGTCATATGCGTATGCACACCATCACAACCAGCAAAACCCGGCCCTGCACCGGATCCTCCACAAATTGTTTCATAATATTGTACATGTTCATTTCCAAAGGTTACATTATTCATCGTTCCTTGTGATGCAGCCATTACTTTAAGAGCAGCAAACAAACAATCGGTTATCACTTGGCTTGTTTCTACATTCCCTGCCACTACCGCTGCTGGGTACCTAGGAGATAGCATTGATTGCTCAGGAATAATTAGTTCAATAGGGCGTAAACAGCCCTCATTCATCGGAATAGGCTCATCAACAAGACAACGAAACACATACAACACCGCCGCCCTGCAAACACTCGAGGGAGCGTTAAAGTTATTATTTTGCTGTTTTGATGTGCCCGAAAAATCAACCTTTGCACTGCCATCTTGTTTATTAATCTCTATGCACACGCTTACTTGAGCGCCGTTATCAAGGGCATATGTATAACGACCGCCTTCTAATTGACTAATTGCAACTCTTACAGCTGCTTCAGCATTATCTTGCACGTGTTTCATATAAGCACGAACCACATCAAGTCTATAACGCGATACCATACGCAATAATTCTTGAGACCCTTTTTTATTTGCAGCAATTTGGGCTTGTAAATCGGCTACATTTTGATCGTAATTGCGCACACAAAACTGCCCGCTTGTCAAAAGATTGCGAAGCTCTTTTTCTAAAAACTTACCGTTTCTTACCAATAAAAAATTGTCTATTAATACCCCTTCATGATCAATATGGGTTGAAAAAGATGGCATCGATCCAGGAGTGATGCCGCCTATATCACTGTGATGTCCTCTGCTAGCTACAAAAAATAATATCTTTTTGCCTTCATGATCAAAAATAGGTGTCACAACTGTAATATCTGGCAAATGTGTTCCCCCTCTCCATGGGGTGTTTAACGCATAGACATCACCTGGCTGCAATGTGTTGTTTGCTTGCAAAACAGTTCTTACACTATCGCTCATTGAACCTAGATGTACAGGCATATGCGGGGCATTAGCTACCAAATTGCCATGCTCATCAAACACTGCACATGAAAAATCAAGACGCTCTTTGATATTGACTGAATGAGCAGTGTTTTGCAAAGTAAAGCCCATTTGTTCTGCAATAGACATAAACAAATTATTAAATATTTCTAACAATACCGGATCGCATCCGGTATCAACAATCTGCTTAAAATTCTTTGCTTCATAGCGTTCTAAAAACAGTTCACCATGGTCTAATACACTGGCTTGCCAACCTGGTTCAAGAATTGTTGTACTGGTCAAATCTCCAATGATAGCTGGTCCTTTAATGACATCATCAACTAATAAATGATCGCGCGCATAAAACGCACAATCATGCAATGTGCCATCCATCCACACTCTACATATTTCTGCTTCCTCTAACATTTCATCAGAGCTCAACTTGCTACTTAAATGCTCATCAGTTCCATTTGAAACTTGATTATTGATTTGATCTGAAGCACTAATTTCTACAGATAATGTGGCAGCTATTAATTGGCGCTCTTTCATGATATAGCCAAACCTTAATTGATGAAGCTGTTCAAAACGCTCTTGCATTGCACTAAGCGTGCCTGCTTCAACTTCAAGAGCGTTATCAGAGCCTTGATAACGGATATACACTTTGTTAATTTGTTTAAAAATAAAACTTTTATCACATTGATATATTTTTTGATTTTCAAGTTCACCAAATGCTACCTTAGCAAGTTTGCGCAAAATATTATTCAATAACTTTAGATTGCTAGAATTTAATACACTCTCAAAGCTTTGCTGCTGAAGTGTTCTAACACCAGCCAATCCAATTCCATAAGCTGATAATACACCTGCATAAGGATGCAATAAAATTTTTGACATCCCTAAAGCATCCGCCACTAGACACGCATGTTGACCTGCAGCACCGCCAAAGCATACAAGACAAAAATCTGTTGCATCACACCCTCTAGCAACAGACACCCGCTTGATAGCGCGTGCCATGTTTTCAATGGCCACCTCCAAAAACCCTTCTGCTACTTGCTGTGGCGTTTTTTGGGTTCCTGTTTGATCGTTGATTTCTTGAGTTAAGGCTTCAAACTTTTGATGTACAATTTTTTTATCCAACAATTCATTTTGATCTTTACCAAAAATTTTTGGAAACCTTTCTGGCTTTAGCTTTCCTAACATCACATTGCAATCAGTAACACTCAAAGGGCCACCTCTTCGATAGCAAGCTGGTCCGGGATCAGCACCTGCGCTTTCAGGTCCTACTTGATAGCGCCCTTGAGCAAATTTGCATATCGATCCTCCTCCTGCAGCTACTGTATGTATTTTGAGCATAGGCGCGCGCACCCGCACCTGATCAATCATTGTATCAAAATCTCTTTCTAATGCATTATCATAAAGAGCTACATCGGTTGAGGTACCACCCATATCAAATGTAATCAGTTGCTTTTGTCCAGCTGCGCGTGCGGTTTCTACAGCACCTATAAGTCCACCAGCTGGACCCGATAAAATTGAATCTTTACCTGCAAAAAACTTTGCATCTACCAATCCTCCAGATGACTGCATGAACTGCAAATCAATACCTTGCAATTCTTTTGTTATGCGCTCAACATAACGCAATAAAACTGGTGAAATATAAGCATCAACTACTGCTGTATCTCCCCTGCCAATCAATTTAATCAATGCAATTGTTTCATGGCTAGCTGATATTTGTGTGAATCCTATTTGACGTGCAATAGCACTAATGCGCTGCTCATGCTCAGGCCATAAGTAACTATGCATACATACAATCGCAATTGTACGTATGCCGTTGCTGTAATGCTTATATAACCCATCATATATCAACTTTTCATCAAGTGGAACGATCACATTACCTTTGTAATCAAGACGCTCTTCTAGCTCAAAAACATCTTGATAAAGCATTTCAGCTCGCTTAATCTCGCGAGCAAATAACTCTGACCTGTTTTGATATGCTATTTTTAATGCATCTTTAAATCCGCGTGTGATAGCAAGTAACACTCGTTCACCTTTACGCTCTAACAAGGCATTGGTTGCAACTGTGGTACCCATACGCACTTGATCAATTGGCTGATCATAAAGCGGCATATCTTTTGGTATGCCCAATATATCACGCATCCCTTGCAAAGCTGGATCACTATAATGCATGTCATTTTGTGATAATAACTTATGCACTAACAATTTTTTATCTGGCCTACAAGCTACAATATCCGTAAACGTGCCACCTCGATCAATCCAAAACCGCCAACCTTTCACTTGCTCTTTTTGCATGTTTTCCCTGACTAGATAAATTGCACTGATATCTTCTAAAGATCTATTGTATATTCGTATGAATCTACTAAAGTACTATCAAATCATCTTGCAAAATTAATCACCATCGCTTGAGCCGTGATACAAATTGATATTACCTTAATATTAAGGAATTTTTATAATGAAAGTTTTGTTTTCGCGCGATAAAACACAATTGTATCACATCATGCATGACTGTTTTCGTGCTAAGCATATCCAACCAAAAATCCTTGAAATAGGTGTATTAAATGGGCATAATGCTGATTATATGCATCAATTGTTTAATCCTTCACACATGATGCTGATAGATGCATGGACTGCTTTTTCTAGTCAACATAATGAATGGGCAGAACATAGACCATATATGAATAAAATTCAAACTATGTCAAAATATTTTGGCGGCGACCCACGCCAACAAAGTACCTTTGATGTACTGTATCACAAAACATGTTCATTGTTTCAAAATAAAGAAAACATCCATATTGTTAAAGAAAATTCTATCAAGGCGCATAAGCAAGCAGAAGATTTTGTAAAGAACGTTGGAGCTTTTAATTTTATTTATATCGATGGAAATCATTACTTTGAAAACGTCTTTGACGATTTGATGTTATATCACCCTTATCTTAGTCATTATGGGGCCATTCAATTAAACGATGTTGGGTACTCATTTTCTACGATGAGGCAAAACATAGGCGTTCTAGAAGCTATTGTAAGATTTATTAAAGCAACTGATTTTGTACCAATAATCATGACAAACTCTGATCACTGCGATTTAATTTTGACTAGAAAAACAAGCCCTGTTGTCAAGCATGTTGGTATTCTTGCAGCTACACGGTTTGATTTTGTAGAAATACCTAATCAAATTTTAGGTAACATGCAGACAGTTTTTTCACCTATCAAAAAATCAAGATCCAATCTAAGTTTTAAATAATTGCTCGTTTTAAATGTTTAACATTTAAAAATTTTCATTTCCCGACATTTTTCTACAAACCGATGTCGCACCTTTGATAGCAGAGTATTTCAACATCATATAATTGTCAAAATTAGGCAATATAATTGCTTAAATTTTGTAGAAAATACTACAATATATTTTTAAATTCAATTGCCTTTAAATTCATTTTCATAATATATAATTAAAATAATATTAATGCTGTATGCTTTTAAATCTTTATGGGCGTTAATGCTGGGTGTTTGGTTAATTATCTTTGGATCCAGCTTACATTCTACATTGGTTGGATTCAGAGCTAGTTTGGAAGGTTTCTCATACCACCAAATAGGCTTAATATTTACAATGAACTATGCAGGGTTTTTGCTAGGATCTCTTCTGGCCCAGCATATGGTTTTACGCGTAGGTCATGTAAGAGTATTTGCTGCTATGGCAGCAATCTCATCAGGCAGTGCATTACTACAAGCTATTATTATTGAACCATGGACTTGGACTCTGTGCCAATTTATCATCGGCGCTTGTTTTGCAATCATGTACGTTGTGGCTGAAAGTTGGATCAATGATGCATCTGACAACATACATCGTGGTCAAATTATGTCATCATATATGGTTGTTGTCTTAATTGGAAAGCTGGCAGGGTATTATCTTTTTTCAGCTATAGACCCACACTCTTTCATATTATTTTCTGGCGTATCCGTCTTGATCTCACTTTCAGTTGTACCTATGTTATTGTCGGCAACACACTCTCCTTCATTTGAAACACAAGAACATGTTTCTATTATAACCTTAACCAAAATATCTGCATCAGCCGTTATTGTTGTATTGGCAAGTCAAATTTTTATAGGCATGTTTAATAGCTTAGGTCCAGTTTACGCTCATGACTTAGATATGACACCGCTAGAAGTGTCGCATTTTATGGCGTTTTTTGTATTAGGAGGACTTGTGATCCAATGGCCTATCGGAGCAATTTCAGACCATTTTGACCGTCGCAAAATCATCATTATTGCATGCATTGTCAGTGCTATCGCTGCCATAATCGCTAGCACATCAAATCATCATTGGGCAATATGGGCATGTGTATTTTTGCTCGGAGGTTTTGCCCATCCATTATATTCTATGGGTGTTGCACACGCCAATGATTTCTTGCGCCCATCGCAACGTGTTACTGCAAGCGCAAGTTTAATTTTATTAGCAAGTATTGGCTCAATCATAGGCCCTGCATTTGGCTCTATCTCTATGGATCATTTTGGTACCAAAGGCTTATTTATAGCAGGGTTTGTACCTTTTATTATCATGATTATATGGGTTGCATGGCGTATCTATCAACGTGAACCAGCTCCTGAGCACATGCGTACTGATCTTGTACATATTTCTGGAAAAGCAACGCCTATGGCAGCCCATTTTGATCCAGAAACACCATCTAGTACTAACGTTGATGCAAATACTAACACTGACGATCGTACTATTTAACAATAATACTAATTTAGCGATCTTGTGCCTTTATTCTCATTCATAGATTTTAAAGCCTTTTCAGACTTATCTTTATAACCTTTTGGGTATCTTCTTTATACGCCTTGATCAATCTTTCAAACTTTTAGGATCTTTTTGTGTATCTTTGCGTGTCGTCATTATCTAATTCTTCGTCTAGACAAGGCGAGTTACCCTATAATGTTCAAAAATGTCATCTACGCTCAATAATTCTGCAAAGACGCAATTATTCTTAATTTTTATCATATACAGCTTTGTTTCAACATCCTTTGCTTTGCTGCCATTGTCTTTTCTTAATCTTATCAAAAGATGCTTTCTATACTCAAATTAGCACGATCAGAAAATAGACAATGTAAGGTCGCTTGGATTTATCGGCTCATGCACATTAAAATGGAGGATGTTATAGGAAGAGTTTACACGAATTCAAGCCTTCAAAAACTAAAACCAAACTATAAAAAACCTATGATTTTGCTTGCTTAAGCTCAAATATATAATGGCGTAATGCTAATGCAACTATTTTAAAGCGGTAATCTTATTCTAGCGCGCAAACCGCCTTGAGGTGCATCTTCCAATATAACATCGCCTCCATGTGCGCGCGCAATATCTCGTGTAATTGCCAATCCTAATCCACTACCTACTGGCACATTGACTTCAGCTATTGTACTACTTCGTGCTTGATCAAGACGCTCAAATGGTCTAAACGCATCTTCTCTCTTGTCTGGTGTAATTCCTGGCCCATCATCATCAACAATAATTTCAAGCCATGGTGGCCTAAAACCAGCTGTTAGCCAAATATGATCTCCATATTGCACAGCATTGCCAATCAGATTATCAATCGCCCTTCTCAAGGCATCAGGCTTTACAAAAGCATTCAATCTACCTTCTACATGTACATCTAGTTTTGCACCGTTTTCACGCCATCCCATTGCCACCTTTTGTACTAAAGCTCCTACGTCAATTTCTGTATTGCGCTCACTACCCTCACCGCGGGCAAAGTTAAGATAATCTTCAATCATACGCTCCATTGACAAAACATTTTGCTTTAATGCTAGCGTATCATCATTATCATCAAGCATTTCTAAGCGTAATTTTATCCGTGTTAAAGGAGTACGTAAATCATGACTTACTCCAGAAAGCATATCTGTACGCTGACGCACTTGTCTATAGATACGCTCACGCATACGATTAAAAGCTGCTGCTGCTTGACGTACCTCTTTTGCACCTTCTTCATGGATAAGTTCATCAAGATCATGACCTTTTCCAAATCGATCAACCCCACGTGCTAAGCGTAAAATAGGGCGAATCTGATTACGCATGAAAACAATAGATATACCAATCAATATTAAAGAAACACCAACCATCCATATAAAAAAAACATACTGCGTCGATTGAAACAAGCGTTTAGAAGGTATAATGAAGCTCAATACAGCTTCGCGTAATTGTACATCAATGACTACGCCTCTATCAAGGGCTGAGCTATCAATTTGAAATGGTAACGTCATCCGCTCTGTTAACGCTTTAAACAATAAACGATCTTCTAGTGATGCTAGTGGGCTAGTTTGGTTGGATAAGATTGCCCCAGGATGATAAATAATATTAATATCAACATAAGCACGTGAATCCGTGATCATGTTTGTTAAGTCTTCCGGTCTTGAACGTAACTGGTTAATTAAATACGAAACATCTCCAGCAATATCTGAACTTAAGCGCCATATGACGGTATCCCAATGTCTGTCATAAAATATCCACGCCAGCACTAACTGCAATAGGATCAACGGCGTAGCAATAATTAATAAAGCCCTCATAAAAAGGCTTTTTGGTACAATGTTTTTAATACTTAACTCAGACACAATTTTTATCCAACAAGACCAAACCAAAAAGAACTTTTACTCTCTTACTCTTAACCACTATTATAGCACTAATCTGGTTGCAGTCTATATCCTTGGCCTCTAACTGTTTGCAAATAATGCGGTGCCCTAGGGTCCGTTTCTAACTTACGTCTTAATCTTGTTACTAGAACGTCAATTGCACGATCATCGCCTTCAATAGCACATATTTTTATTAAATAATCGCGAGAAAAAACACGCCCGGGCGCTCCCCCCAAGCAACGCAAAAACGCAACTTCGGTACTCGTCAAATGGACATGTTCTTCATTACAAAGCAACCTTCCACCAACAAGATCAAATTGATTAATTCCCATTTGTAAAGGTTGATCGCGTTTTGAATGATCGGTTGCAACTCTGCGCAAAACCGATTGGATACGCAGCAATAACTCACGCGGTTCAAAAGGCTTAGGCATATAGTCATCTGCTCCAGCTTCAAGCCCTTCAATACGATCTTGCGTATCTCCCATAGCCGTTAGCATAAGAATAGGTACTGAATTGATTTCTCTAATTTTTTTAGTAACTTCTATACCAGTTAACTTGGGCATCATGATATCCATCACAATCAAGTCAAAGTCAAAAACATCAAGCAATTTCATTGCCTGCTCACCGTCTATTGCGCTCGAAACTCTAAAATCATGTTTCTTTAAAAATCTTTGCAGAAGGTTCAATAATTCTGCATCATCGTCTACTATTAAAATATGAGATTCAAACATTTTTAAATTTTAGATTTATAATTGATATTACTTCCTTGAGCAATATATGCGCTTTCAATTGTTGTTGCTTGCTGTGACTGTTCATGTGCCATCGCCTTTAGCACCTCTCTAAATCCAAAAACAGCATTTATCCCGGATGATTTATAGGATTGGGCAATGAATTTACATTGAATATTTGTCAATTTTTCTTCAAGTAATTTACCCTTATCACTCAAATATAAAAGTCTTATTCTTTGATCTTGTCCATTTATTCGCTCGACAAGCCCGTCTGCAATTAGTTGGCGTAAAACTCGTGCAAGGCTTTGTTTGGTAATGGATAAAATAGATAATAAATTCCCTACAGAGATGCCAGGATGCTTATTAACAAAATATATTACCCGATGATGGGCTCTACCATAGCCATCTTTTTTAAGAATTTCATCGGCTTTGCTTGTTAAATCTCTGTAGGCAAAAAACATACATTCAATGATCTCGCGCAAATTTTCTTCGCGCAGATACATAGGATTATTTTTCAAATTAGAAAGGTTACTTTTGGTAAAATTACTTAAGTTTTTTTTGGTCATTCTTAAATATGCAACAGTTCAAATGAAACATTAATACATCAAATAGCTTATAGAGACTTTATTCATTTTTAAATTTGATTTCTAAAGCATACACCTTAGATATAAGTTCATTACACCAAACAAGTTTATTTTTATAGAGAAATTCCAAAGACCATATAAATATATATCTTATATTAAGTCAATATGATTGACTTAATATAAGATATATATTTATAGTATCATATCAATGCTTTACTATCAGACTATAACCTGGAGGATTTAACATGCTAGATTTTGATCAACTTGAAGGCCATATATGGATGGATGGTCAAATCATCGACTGGCAAGCAGCAAAATTGCATGTGCTAACACATTCATTACATTATGGTTCAGCTGTATTTGAAGGAGAGCGGGCTTATAATGGCAAGATATATAAACTAGAAGAGCATTCTCAGCGCTTATGCGATTCTGCTAAATTAGTTGGCTACAACATTCCATGGAATGTTGAACAAATTAATGACGCTACAATAGATATTTTAAAAAAATCTAAACTGAAAAATGCATACATCCGCCCTATTGCTTGGCGTGGCTCACAAGAGATGGGGTTAGCTGCACGCAAAAACAAAGTCCATCTTGCAATCGCTTGTTGGGAATGGCCATCTTATTTTACATTTGAGCAACGTATGCAAGGTTTACGGTTAAATATAGCACAATGGAAGCGCCCATCTCCTAAAACAGCGCCTGTTCACTCTAAAATGAGCGGTCTTTATCCTATTACTACAATGGCCAAACACCTCGCAGAAGATCAAGGTTTTGATGATGCCCTTTTTCTTGATTATCGAGACTTGATCGCTGAAAGCACTGGTGCAAATATCTTTTTTGTTATAGATGGCGCGCTACACACACCTCAACCTGATTGCTTTTTAAATGGCATTACACGCCAAAGCGTTATTGCCATCGCAAAACAAAATGACATTACAGTTATCGAGCGCCATATTAAGCTTGAAGAACTCACACACGCAAGCGAAGCGTTTTTAACTGGCACAGCTGTAGAGATCACACCGGTTAAACAAATTGGCAATTATCATTTTCAACCCGGTGATCTTAGTCATAAACTTATGCAAGCTTATGAACAAGATACTCAATGCTAAAGCTATCAAGCAGCAATTAAAAAAACTCCGCATCGCTGCGCTCTCAACAGATCCGCAAGAACGTAAAGATGCGCTAGGATTATGCCAATCATGGCTCCAGCATCCAAATGATCTTAGCCAAGATCAACTTGGCGCACTTTACTTAATACATGTCCATCTTATGTTGCAATCATCAAAGCATGAGCAAACATTATTGGCAATTAAAAACGCAATAAAGCATCACGGGAAGCGCTATGATCTGATCATCAATCATGCAATTACACTCCATTTTGCAGGTCATTCAGATGAAGCCGAAAAAGAATTTAGATCTATTTTAGAAACCAAACCAGATTGCTGGCTAGCAAGCCTCTATATACTCCAGATTTTACTTGCACGTGAAGATTTTGACACTGCTGTCACGTTTAGTTTGTCTGCCCCTAATTTTCAAAGTGATAAAAAAGATCCAGCCATAGTAGAGAATTTTTGTAACTTTTGTACAACAGCATCAAGCGTAATGCGCAAGCAAAGCAAGTATGATTATAGTGAACAATTAATACGCAAAGGTTTGCAACAAAACCCCAATCATTATCAATTGCTACAAGAGTTGGCAATTTCACTACGTTGGTTAGGCCGATATGATGACGCTATCAAGTGCTACGAGAAAATGCAACAATCGCACGCCAATATCGATTTGCGATTAAACCGTGCTCTTTTATACGAAACGATGAAAGAGTACAACTCTGCCCTGCATGAATTAGATACTATGCTACAAGAAACACATACCAATTCCAATACACAACATAAAGCTGATATACATTGGGCTCGTGCAAGCACACATCTTAGAGTACAAAACTTTAAACAAGGATGGGCTGATTACCTTTGGCGATGGCAGCGTCCTGAGCACGCTAGGCAACGATGTCAGCGCGGTTTTCCTGAATGGGATGGAACACCCCTTAATCAACGCTCTATTTATCTTTATCAAGAGCAAGGGTATGGCGACAGCATTCAATTTTGTCGATTTGCCTCATCTTTACGTGCAAAAGGAGCCAGCAAAATTTATATTGAAACACAACCTGGCCTTGAGCGATTGCTTGCAAGCTTACCGCTAATTGATCAAGTTTTTTCTGTTACTGATCAACAAAAACCTAAAGCAGATCTACAATGTCCTATTCTGGATTTACCATATTTTCTAGATATTGATAGCCCTATGAAAATCCCTTTGCGTGAAGGCTATCTAAAGGCTCCTTTTAATATAGCAGTATCACGAGATGCATCCGTTCCATCTATTGGTCTTGCATGGAGTGGCAACCCTGATCAACCCATCAAATATTGGCGTGATATGCAACTTGATATGCTAGCGCCTTTGTTTGAGCTGAACGGGTTACAATTTATTAATTTAACCCATAATCGCAAAAGCGCAAATCTTGAAGGACATCCACTAGATAAAAAGATGCTTGATATAAGCCCTTATATGGTTGATTTTGCAGCCACTGCAGCATTATTGGAACATGTTGATCTAGTCATTACTACATGCACATCTATTGCTCATTTAGCAGGAGCACTTGGAAAATATTGCTGGGTTATGCTTGCAGCTAATGCAGATTGGAGATGGACAGATACCGGTACAACAACACCATGGTACACCAGCATGCGCCTTTATAGACAACACACACTCCATAATTGGGATGAAGTCGTACAAAATATCAAAGTCGATTTAAAAAATCGATATCATTTATCTTCATCATAGAGACAATCTGCTATTCTTGTAAGAAATGCTTCTATGAGCTTAGGAGATTTTGCTCCTGGAGATATCTCTACTCCTGAAGAAACGTCAATACCATGTGGATGAACGTCTTGTATGCAAGCACAAACATTACCACTATTAATGCCACCTGCCAAAAACCACGGACAGGCAAATGAGGCACCTTCAAGCAATTTCCTGTCAAAACTGACCCCGTTTCCTCCCGGGCATACTGTGTTTGCAGAAGGAGGTGCATCTAAAAGCAAAAAATCACAATACATCGCCATCTGTTTGGCTATATTGATAGAATTAACGTTTTCAATAGGTAATGCCTTCATTATTTTTTTGTTATACTTCATCCCAATATCGCCAACTCGCTGAGCAGTTTCGTGACCGTGCAACTGGATGATATCTATATCAACATTATTGAGTGTTATCTCAAGCAGCGCATCATCTGGATTAACAAACAAACCTACTTTTTGTACTCTTGCACCAGTATATTGTGTTAATGCAACCGCATGCTCAAGCTCAACAAACCGTGGACTATGTTGATAAAAAACAAAACCTAAATGCGTTGCTTGAACACCATTGTGCAAAGCACATGCACTATCAATACTTGCAAAATCATTGATGCCACAAATTTTAATAAATAATTTGTCCATATCCATACTCTTTTAACATTACAATCGCATGCGCGTGCCAGTTGGATCAAACAGTGGCTCTAATAATAGCCTTGCATTATATTTAGCACCAATGATTTCAATTTTGAAGTCCCTATCTTGGCGTTGCAAGCATTGTGTCAAAATATATCCAAGCGCAATTGAGGCTTTTGAATAATGAGCATATCCTCCAGATGTAACCCAGCCTACAACTTCATTACAACACCAAATTGGCTCATCACCTATCACATCTAAATCTTTTGTATCTACTTCAAACACTGCAAGTGAATGCTTTGCCCCTTGACTTTTCTCATGCAAAGCACCATTTCGTCCAATAAACTCATTCTTCTGCCATGCAATAAACCGTCCTAGATTAGCACTTATTGGCCCATATAAAGGTCGATATTCTCGTGCCCATGTTCCAAATGATTTTTCTAAACGCATACTATTCAATGCCCGCAGACCAAAATGGCCAATACCATTGGCACCAGCACTATTACATACCAAATCATACAAAGCATTTAAATAGCAAGGTTCAACCCATATCTCATATCCCAAATCACCGGTAAAGCTTATTCGAGCGACTAAAGCTGGAATCATATTCAAATGAATTTGTCTAAAACTCATAAACGGAAATGATTGATTAGACATGTCATGATCTGTAAGCATTTGAATTAAATTTCGAGAATTTGGCCCCGCCACATGTAACCCTGTCAATTGAAGACCTTGTGCTTTAATAGTGATATTCTTATCGTTTAAATGTTTTTCAAACCAACGCATATGGTAATTTTGGGCTATACCAGAGCCAAATATCCAAAATTTATCCGTATCTAAGCGACCTAATGTAAAATCTCCAATCAGCTTTCCATGTTGATTAAGCATTGGACTTAAAACAAGTTTACCTATATCTGGCAACCGATTGGCCAACATCCGCGTTAGCCATTGACCAGCATTTGGGCCTTCTATGTAATATTTAGCAAAAGTTGATATTTCTGCTAAGCCAACATCTTCTCTGACACGTTTTACTTCGTTGCCAACTAAATCATGTGCGTTTGAGCGTTTAAAAGTAACTTGCTCATATGCTTGTGCTGGTGATGGTGCAAACCATAAAGGATATTCTATCGCCCAACTTTCACCGAAAACAGCCCCTCTATCTTTCATCCGGTGATATAGCGGAGTTGTTAATAAAGGCCTTGCAGCGGTTAATTCTTCATTAGGAAAGCGTATTGAAAAACGTCTCGAATAATTTTCACGCACTTTAGCATTTGTATAGGCTAAATTGGTATAATTGCCAAAGCGTGCTATATCCATACCCCAAATATCAAAACCTGGATCTCCTTGTGTCATCCAATTAGCAAGCGCTAATCCTACTCCTCCACCTTGTGAAAATCCTGCCATTACTGCACACGCACACCAAAAGTTTGTTAACCCACTTACTGGACCAACTAACGGATTCCCATCAGGGGCAAAGGTAAAAGGTCCGTTGATAATTTGCTTGATACCTACATTTGCAAAAGCAGGAAAATGTTGAAATCCAACTTCAAGTGAAGGGGCAATTCGTTCAATATCTGGCTCAAGTAATTCATGTCCAAAATCCCAAGATGTTTCTTTTGGAGACCAAGGCTTACAGGCTTTTTCATAAGTCCCCATTAACATACCTAAACCTTCTTGGCGTATATAAATTTCACCTTCAAAATCAACAGCATGTAGCACTTCTTTGCCAGTCTGTTGGTTAATTGCTTTAACTTCTGGCATATCTTCTGTCAAAATATACATATGTTCCATAGCAAGTACTGGCAACTCAAGCCCTACCATCCGTCCTATTTCACGAGCCCAAAGTCCTCCTGCATTTACCACATGCTCAGCTATGATGTTTCCTTGGGATGTATGTATATTCCACTGTCCATCACTTGCTTGTAAGAGACTTTCTACTTTTGTATGCAGATAAATTTCTCCACCAAGTTTTTTTGCTGCCTTGGCATAAGCGTGTGTAACTCCTGAAGGATCAGCATGTCCTTCAATAGGATCATATAGTGCCCCAACAAATTGCTTTTTATCAATTAGCGGCAAAAGTTTTTCTGCTTCATCTGGTGTGATCAACTCACTTTGCATATCAAGATAACGTCCTCTGGCATGGACCATCTTTAACCAGTCGAATCGATCCTTTGTGCCAGCAAGCATGATGCCTCCAGTCATATGTAAACCGCACGACTGACCAGACAGCTCTTCTATTTCTTTATAAAGATCTATCGTATAGCGTTGTAGTTTGGCAACATTAGGATCGCCGTTGATTGTGTGCATCCCGCCAGCAGCATGCCATGTTGAGCCTGAGGTAAGTTCACTACGCTCAAGTAACACAACGTCTTTCCAACCTGCTTTTACAAGATGATACAAAATAGAGCACCCTACAACCCCACCACCTATCACTATAACACGCGCTTGTTTTTTCATATCAAATACACTACCTGCTAAACTAAATTTATACTTTTATAATCACTCTATCTACTGGATATACAGTTTTAAACCAGAGTCTTCAAATAGCAATAAAAGAAGTTTATTTTTTGTTAATTTTTTTCTTGCGTTTCAAAACGAAAACACTATATCTTGTGTTTAATAAAGTCTTGCAACTACGATATATTGACTTTTGGCAAAGCTTTACAGCTTAATGTAATTAAATCATTTTAATTAAATTACATTAGCATAGCAAGCTACACAATAAGCTTATCATTACTATAATATGGTCTTGATTAAAGTTATATAAAACCAAAATATAGGCTTTCTGTAGCAAGTAAAAGCCAAACCTAATATCTTATTATGGAGGTTCGCATGTATCGAATCTCATATGTTATAAACAGTGAATTGTCAGGGGATAACCTTTGGAAAAATAAAAAACAAACAAAATATTTTTTTCGTGAGAATCGAGTATCGTTAGCAAATTATAGTCAAACAAAACTGTAGTTAGAAATTAAAAACTGTAGTTAGAAATTAAAACCGATCCAAACAATCAATAACACAAACAATTGACATCAGAGCATCTATCCATGAATGAACCTGCCATCCAACAACAAAACCCAACAACAGCACATGCAGATGCATATATTGCGCAAAAAACCTCTAATACTGCTCCTCTTGGGACACCTTTTTCTACCAGTGATGTGAAAAGTGGCACTAGTGAGCTAAAAGATAACCGGGATGCAATACTTTCTAGCAATGTACTGTCTTTTGAAAAGTCTCAATATAAAGAAAGATTTCAAAACGAGCGTGGCATTTGTGTTGAACTTGATCACAGACGCGACACAATGTTAACAGACTTTGGTCGTACAACTTTGGAAGATCGATATCTATTACCTGGTGAAAATTATCAACATATGTTTGCACGTGTTGCGTGTGCATACGCCGACGATAGCAACCACGCACAGCGCCTTTATGATTATATGTCGCAATTATGGTTTATGCCAGCAACCCCAGTGCTATCTAACGGTGGCACTAAGCGCGGTTTACCAATATCATGTTTTTTGAATGAAGCTAAAGACAGTTTAGAAGGCATTATGCGCTTGTGGAATGAAAATGTGTGGCTTGCTTCAAAAGGGGGTGGCATTGGTAGTTATTGGGGAAATTTACGCTCTATTGGTGAAAAGATAGGAGAAAATGGTAAAACATCTGGTGTAGTACCATTTATCCGTGTCATGGACAGCATGACTCTTGCTATTTCTCAAGGATCATTGCGACGCGGATCTGCAGCTGTTTATTTACCCATTGAACACCCTGAAATTGAAGAGTTCATCGAAATGCGCCGACCCACAGGTGGTGACCATAACCGACGTACACCAAACTTACATCATGGTATTTTAATTTCTGATGCCTTTATGCGTGCCGTTGAAAACGATGAAGAATGGCCATTATTGTCTCCACGTGATCAGCATGTTGTTTCACGTATTTCAGCTCGTATGTTATGGATACGCATACTAACGGCAAGAGTTGAAACAGGCGAACCTTACATTGTATTTATTGATCACGTTAATGCTCAAGCACCTGAGCACCAAAAATTAGCTGGTTTGCGTATTAAAACTTCTAATCTGTGCTCTGAAATCACTTTACCTACTGGATTAGACAGGTTTCAAAAAAACCGTACGGCTGTGTGTTGTTTGTCATCGGTTAATCTAGAAAACTTTTCAATATGGGAAACCGAACCACATTTCATTGAAGATATTATGCGCTTTCTTGATAATGTCCTACAAGATTTTATTGAACGCGCTCCAAGCGATTTTGCCGACGCTATTTACTCTGCTACGCGTGAACGCTCTGTTGGCTTAGGTGTGATGGGATTTCATTCTTTCTTGCAATCAAAAATGATCCCCGTCGAAGGGGTAATGGCAAGTGTCTGGAATAAAAAAATATTCAAGCATTTACGCAAACACGCTGACCTTGCATCTAAAAAACTTGCCGAAGAACGTGGAGCATGCCCCGATGCTCACGACTATAATATCAAAGAGCGCTTTTCAAACAAACTTGCGATTGCGCCAACTGCTTCTATATCTATCATTTGCGGTGGTACAAGTCCTGGCATTGAACCTATAGCAGCAAACGCTTACACCCATAAGACACTTTCTGGATCTTTTGCAGTGCGCAATCCTTATCTTGTGAGCCTTCTTGAGCAAAAAGGACAAAATAATGAGCAAACATGGCTATCAATTGATGATCAACATGGTTCTGTTCAGCATTTAGACTTTTTAAGTGAACATGAAAAGCATGTATTCAAAACAGCGTTTGAGCTTGATCAACAATGGCTAATTGAACACGCTGCCGATCGTGCCCCATCAATTTGCCAAGCACAATCTCTTAATATTTTCTTACCAGGTGACGTACACAAACGTACTTTACATCAACTACATATGCGCGCATGGAAAAAAGGTGTTAAAAGTCTATATTACTGTAGATCTATGTCTATTCAACGTATGGAAAAAAGCAACACAACAACCAATCATCCTATGCAACATTATGACGCTTCATCTAGCACAAACCCTTTAGATGAAGACACGGATGAATGCTTAGCTTGTCAATAGCTAACTTGAAGATTAAGATAGCTTGTATAAGTTAAAGTTATTGAATGATTGAAACAAAATACAATTTATAAGGAAATGCTCAATGGGTTTACTTGATCCTAGCCATACTTTTAAACCTTTCAAATATCCTTGGGCTTATGAAGCTTGGCAAATACAACAACGTATCCATTGGATACCCGATGAAGTACCTCTTGCTGAAGATGTGCGCGACTGGCACCAAAAACTTACTGAACAAGAACGTAATTTGCTATCACAGATTTTTCGTTTTTTTACGCAAGCTGATGTTGAGGTCAATAATTGCTATATGCAGAATTATTCACGCGTTTTTCATCCAGCAGAAATACAAATGATGCTTGCAGCTTTTTCAAATATGGAAACCATCCATATGGTAGCATATTCACATCTTCTTGATACAGTTGGGATGCCTGAAACAGAGTATCAGGCATTTATGAGCTACAAAGAAATGAAAGACAAATATGAATATATGCAACAATGGAATAGCGATACTCCAGACGATCTCGTGCGTACATTAGCAGTTTTTGGAGCTTTTACTGAAGGGTTACAACTTTTTGCATCATTTGCAATGTTGATGAATTTTCCCCGTTATAACAAAATGAAAGGTATGGGCCAAATCGTAACTTGGTCAGTGCGTGATGAAACTTTACACACACAATCTATTATACGCCTTTATAAAACTCTCCTTAAAGAGCAACCACAGCTTAATACAAAACAATTGCACGACGATCTCATCGAAGCATGTGAAACTATCGTTAAACATGAAGACGCCTTCATTGATCTAGCATTTGAGCTTGGCGATATTGAAGGGATGCAAGCTAACGATATTAAAAACTACATCCGTTTTATAGCCGATCGACGTTTGACACAATTAGACCTGCCAGAACAATACCATATTAAAGAACATCCATTACCTTGGCTTGATCGTATTCTAGGGGGCTTAGAGCATACCAATTTCTTTGAAAACCGTGCAACAGAATATACCCGTGCTGCTACCAAAGGTAGCTGGGAAGAAGCCTTTGCATAAACTAAAAAACAGTATCAATTATAGTGCCACTTAAATTTATGTCGCAAAAACAAAACATTCCACTTTATCAACGTTTAAACGCATTGCGCAAAAACATGCGTCCTATCAAAACTGCTGTTGTCAATCCTATCGATGCATTAACATTGGGAGGAGCGATACAAGCTAGCGAAGCTGGCATCATAGAACCTCTCTTAATAGGCAATAAGCATGTCATTGAAAAGCAAGCGCTTCAACATTCATTCAATATTGACAATATACAAATTTTACATGTCACAGGCGATGAATTGACGATTGCAGAGCATGGTGTACAAATGGTGCATGAAGGCAAAGCCAACGCTATTATGAAAGGATCTTTGCATACCGATCATCTTATTAAACCCATTGTTGCTAAAACAGGATTGCGTACTGCACGACGCATTTCCCATATTTTTGTTATGGATGTTCCTAATTACCCTGTTCCACTGTACTTAACCGACGCAGCAATTAATATACGCCCAACCCTACTTGAAAAGCGTGACATTATACAAAATGCAATTGACCTCTTTCTGACGCTACAGCCAACCAAAACTGAAAATGTTCCAAAAGTTGCTATTGTAAGCGCAACAGAAATGATTAATCCCAATATACCTACAACGATTGAAGCAGCAGCTCTTTGCAAAATGGCAGACCGTGGTCAAATCACTGGTGGTATATTAGAAGGCCCTTTAGGATTTGATAATGCTATTTCTGATAGTGCTGCTAAAATAAAAAATATTAAATCTTCACTTGCAGGGTCAGCAGATATCATCCATGTTCCAGACATTGAATCTGGCAATATCGTTTACAAACAAATGAGCTGTTTATCCAACATTGCATCAGCTGGTATTGTATTAGGTGCACAAGTTCCTATTATTTTAACTAGCCGTTCTGCGGGGGCAGATACCACACGGCTTGCTTCATGCGCTATTGCACAAATTTATTTTAATCAACAAAACAACATTAATCATTCTTTATAGCCAAAGCGACTAATAGCTCAATACATTAGTATCTTGTGCCTGCAGACTGTCAAGTTGAGTGCTATCTAACTTTTTATTTGGATAAAAATCGTTTTCACTTCTTCTTACTGATAATTGACTTCTATATGATTGCACAAAATCATTGAAACCTGCTCCTCCAATCAACACATCATTGCCTGTACTAATAATTGCATTGATATCATTATTAACTCCAGATGTTAATGTATCAAATGCATTGGCCAAGTAAGTTTTATTCATAAAGTGTAAATAACGCTCTCGTAAAATTTGTAAGTTTTCAGTATCACTATCAAGTTTAAGTGCTACTGCTAAATTAAACACACTTCTCAACTCCACGTCATCTAACTGATCTTCTAGGTTTTGTGGTGGAGATCCAGCTAAACGATACAAAACCTCAGATACTGCAAACCAATTGGCTTGACGCCAGTAAAGATCTCTGCGCAAAAAATCAGCATCTCGTGAAATATCACCTGTCAATAGTTCTGATGCTTCTTCGTATCTTGCTAGTAAAATTAATGCTTGTATTTTTAAACGACGCCTATCATTTGAAAGGTTTGAACTAATTGCAGGATGATTGGTTTGGTTAATAATATCAATTGCTGCTAACGGCTTGTTTTCAATTAGCTGTATAAGAGCAATTTGCATTCCTATCCACGCTCGTTCTACACCATCTGCACGATATGCAAGCTGATAGCGTAATAATACTAATGCTTGATCCATTAAATCAACACTAATTAAACTAACCACAATACGCCTTAGCATAGCGTTACCTTCTTCATTGATTGGAATTAAATCTCTAAACTCATCGAACATCACTAAAACGTCAAGAGTGTTAAGGTTACGTCCTTTGTTTTCTAAAAATAATTCCTTGAAATATTCAAGCATCTTTGCTTGCATTTGTTTTTTAGCTAGATTTGATTTTGTTGCTTCTGCACCGTTGCGCAACACACGCAATCCATATCTATATTGTTGATCTTTAAAATATAAATCTGACAATAGAATAATAATATCTACCTCAAGAGAACTGCCACGCCATACATACAATAAGTCAGATAATTCCTTAATTGCCTCTTTAAGAGCAATTTGCTCGGTATTGTATTGATGTACCAAAATTTGATAACGGGAAAGAGCTGCTAATCGATAATTACGCGTGGTAATAAATTTTTCCCATGTGTTTAATGCCTCTTCATGGGTGCCTAGTTGATACTGTACCAAAGCAGTGAGATATTCTGTATTTGCTTTTTGTGTTGCTGTAAGCTCTGTATTATCTATTGCAGCCATCTCTTGAAGCCAGCCTTGCGCATTACTAACATTATTATTATGCAATGCAGTATGAATGATTGGAAATGTAAATTTATCTCTTAAGTCTCTTGGATATTTGAGCAGAATATTTCCAGATTCTTGAAATAAATCTTCAGCCAATTCATATTGACCTAAATGGTATAAGCTAGCACCTTGCCACAGTTTTGCTTCTAACAAATCTTCAAGTCCTTCTGACTTAAATCGCTCTATCGACTGCGTGTATTTTCCAGACAAATAATATGCAGCACCTATTAGCGCTTGTATTTCTGCTAATTGTTTTAGCACTGGTTGTTCTGCAAGCATCACATTCAAAACAGTGATTGCTTCTACTCCATGGCCATATGCAGCAAGAAACCGGGCTAGATTTAATCTACCTTCATTTCTCTGTCTTGCTGGCAACGATGCAATCTGAGCCATATGTCTTCTATGTTTTGTACTAAATGAAACATTAAGATCTCCATACCAATTATTCCACTTGAATAATTGCCGATACTTTAAGCTTGCGCTATAATCTAAAGACTTTGCAGAACTTGGAGTAATGAGTAGCCCACCTGGATACGAAAGCATGTAACCAGCTGCATCTTTATCCAGATTATGCTCTCCTGTATAGCTTACAATGGCTAATCCTTGGCTAGTTTCTAGAATATCAAAATTAACATATGTGCCTTTACCAGGATAACCAGTTTTTGAGTTTTGAAACGTTCCTATCAAAAGTGTTAACCCGCTTAGAGGATCAACATAGCGAAGACTGCTACTTGGCTTTTCAACAAAAAACTGTATCTCATTATTCTTAAAATTTTCATGTATACGTTGAGTTTCCACTCTATTGCTTAGTGGCACTTGATATTCAAGTACATCCAAATTCCAAACATTATTATTTTGAGTTAGGCGCATCGAATTGTTATAATCACTTTTGAATTTGATCAAAGTACCATTTTCAATGAATATCTGCTTTAATTCCGTAATCTGTGGTAACACATCATTTGCCAAATATGCAGCGTCAAAGTCCACTGGCTTATCAAACGCAATCCAAGACCATCCTGCATAATTAAAAAGTGCAGAACCAACATTTGCATCAGAAAACTCAAAACCTATACGTAATAGATAATCTGTTTCGGATTTATCTTTTTTTTGCTCTGCCTTGATATCAGCAAAATCTTCTTTAACTAACTTTTCTCGTTTGATAAGCGCGCGTTCTACATATGTTTTTTGTAAAGTATAAGAAGGCGCTTTCAAATGGACATGCGCGATAACAGAACTAGCTTCTTCTGCTTGAGGTTGAACTTGCTTAAATGATAATAAATCAAATTGCCTTGTGTTATATTCTAAAACATTGCTTTTTGCTTGTGCATACGCACCACTAAGCACTAGCGTAATCCAAGTCAATAATAAATATATTGAAACGATGCCGCTACGTTGACAAGATAACATAGATAAAAACATACCTTAACCTTCAAACATATATATATCGTCTGCAAATCATCACTTAGTTACTGAGATTGGTTAAATCTATATCACCTTCTCCTGCACGTCCTTGAATTGATTTTAGAAGTTCTGTTGTCAGTGAGCGTGCTTTTTCAATGTTCATTGCAGCTATAATAGGAGCAGTATCTCTTGGTTTCATCCCGCTAATTACTGCAACAAGTGTATCTATATCCAGTTGATTAAAAATAGCCGCTGCAGCCTTGGGTTTCATTCCAGAATAAATATTTCTCAATGTAATGGCTTCTTGCTTCGTACGTTGATTAAAGCGTTCAAGTAATCTTTCAATTTCACCTTTTAGGGCTATTAATTGTGTGTTTTTTTCTTTTAGAGCAACCTCAAAAGCTTGAAGACTTTTTTCACGCTCAAGCAATGTATGCTCTCTTTGATCAATAACCCGCCTACGTTCACTCAATTCAAACAATAGTTTTATTTCACCTGGAGAACCAATAATTGTATTTGTAAATTCTCCAAAATCTATGTCTTTCTCAGAACTGTCTGCTGAACCCTCAGAAGGTACATCTGCATTATCTTGCTGTGCAAATGCCAAACCATCTAGCGCATTGCTAAAGATTGCATTATTTGAAATTTCAAATAATTTTATCATAAAGATTAGACCAACGATCACTGTAATCGATAGTATTAAGCTGGGTCTACGTCGTGGCAACAATATAATCTACCTTTTCACTTATTGTAGAGTTCAAATGTCTACAGCAATAGAATTTGCATATACAAACATGGCAAACATTCAACGGATATTATTCAATGCGCTCTTAAACGCATCACGATTATTGACGGTACGTTTTGGAAAAGCTGTCGGCAAAACATCATTAGTTCTGCGCTCAAAATCAGATGTACCTTTAAATGCTATTGCATCTTCAGTTTTTTTAAAAGATTGCTGTCCTGCATAATTTGCTTGAGAAGAGTGTTTAATTCTGCGCTTTGTTTGCCCGCGCACTTTTGTACCTAGATCATTTTCAAGTTTACCCATCATCTCTTCTGCATGCTTAGCATGTTGATCCATTTGACTGACTAAACTTTGATAGTGGGCTATAGACTCTTTAAGATGTGATGCTCCTCCGCCTGTTGCTTCTTTCAATTGCGCAAGCACTACGTCAGCACGACGAACAGATTCATTAAACTGACGGAAAAGCATTTCAAGCTCTGCACGATCTTGTCTTAGCCAAGTCAGTCTGCGTGAGAGTCTCAATGCATAAATTGCAGCAAAAATCACAAGCACTCCTACAGTCAATGTTAATAAATCAGATATAATTCCAAACATATTACATTTATCCAATATAATTAAATGAATAGCTGATCATGCAAATTGACTTTCAACCAATACTTCGTTAATTTTCAGAGCTATTTGAGATCCTTTTTTACCCATTTCTGCTGCAAAAACTGGCATTGCACCACAACGTACCTCAATAACATCATTACTACTTATCCCCAAAGGAAGCAACGTACCTACTTCCCATTGCAGAACGTCTCCTAAATCGCATTCAACCTCAGCTAACACCGCTCTAATATCAACATGTGTATACCATAACTCTCCTGCAAGATGGCGTTCCCATATAGAGTCTCTTCCAAATTTTTCACCCATAAACATTTGCAATAAAAGCTCACGGATTGGCTCAAGAGTAGCATAGGGAAATAAGATCTCGCACGCCCCTCCTCGACCGTCAAGATCAAAGGATAATTCTGTGCAAACGGTGGCGTTTGTTGGACGTGCAATATTGGCAAATCGTGCATTAATCTCTAGACGATTAAAGCGCATAGTTACAACACTAAGCGGGTCAAATGCTATCGCCAAATCGTTTAAAATAGTTTCCACAACTTTGCGCATTAAAGTACGTTCAATGGTTGTATATTTATTATTTTTATCCATATCTTGATTGAAATCACCACCGTAGGATCTGTTTTGACGTCCGCCCATCAAAACTTCAATCAAAGTTGAAACAAGTACACCATCAAAGACAATCAATGCATAATTATCCCATTCTTCTACCTTGAAGACAGCAATCAAAGAACTTTCAGGAATAGTATCAAGATACTCACCAAATCGTCTTGATTCTGTATGGCGTAAGGTTACTTCAACATTTTCTGATGTAAGATTACGCATAGAAGACGAGAGCATACGAACAAAGCGATCATATACAACCTCCAACATTGGCAATCGTTCATTGACAATACTAGAAGTAAGTATATCTTGCATATCTTCTTGTTCTTTTGAACCGCTACGCTTATCTTTATCCAATATCTGGTCAAAGCCAACTTGATCTTCTGGATCTAAACCAAAGCTATAATCATCTTGCACAGTTTGGTCTGTGGCGTCTCTGCCAGCATCATTGCTCTGCTCAGTTGCTCGTGGATTGAATATATCAGTCATCTTGCATCAAACCCATCCATTATTGCAAAAGCAAGTCGGCAATCACAACTTCTCTAACAGCAAGAGGATTGATTGCGCGGTTAACTCTAATTAACAACTCTTCCTTTAAGCGGTACCAACCTTCAGCACCTACTAGGTCTTCTGCTGTTAAATTACGTATGAAAGCTTGATAATCATCAAGAATTTTCGGGATCAATCTTTCAATCACTGCTTCATCTTTCGATTGTTGCAAATGAAGTGAAACTTGTAATTTCAAGTATTGCTGGCGTGGTGAATCTGACCTTATTGAAATGAGCATTTCTGGCAGGGTGACAAAAGAAACAACATCACTTAAGTCCCCAGATATGATTTGTTCTTCTGCTTCTTTTGTTGCTGTTGTTTGCTCTAAATAAAACCAAACACCCGCTGCAATTGCTGCTATAATAATCAATGCAGCAAAACCTATCAACACAAAGGTCTTGCGACGAGATTTTGGTTTTTCTGCTAAGGCGTCTTCTTCGTTAGCCATGAGATTTTAAGCACTTAAAAATAAAATATTTAGTTAATCATACGTATAAATTTATTCATTCTTTAAAGGCTTCAGCATTAAAATTGAAGTATTCAATTTGCGAATCACTATCGAATCAAGCCGAATCTCATTTAGATGCCATTATTTGAATCTTTTGCCAACTATGTTTTTTTATTTTTTTGTTTTTTTTTATTTTTTAACTAAAAACAGCAGTTATTTTAATAAGGAATACGCAAACTGCCTTGCATTAAATGGCTGTAAATCTTCTACTTTCTCTCCAAAACCTACAAAATAAACAGGCAATGCAAAACGATGAGCAAGCGCAATCAATATTCCAGCTCGTGCTGTACTGTCGAGTTTTGTTATAATTAATCCGCTAATTACTTGAAATTTTAGAAACTCCTCCACTTGGCGCAATGCGTTCTGACCGGTTGTTGCATCTAATACTAATAAGCATTGATGCGGGGCATGTTCAATTTGTTTTGCTACAACTCGGCTGATTTTTTTTAGCTCATCCATTAGATTTTGTTTGTTATGTAATCTACCTGCAGTATCAATAAAAAGGACATCATAACTTCCATCTCGGGCTTTTTGACAAGCATTATAAGCAAGTGCAGCTGCATCGCTGCCATGTTCTCCTTCAATAAAATCAACCCCAACTCGTTCTGCCCAAACACGCATTTGATTAGCTCCAGCAGCACGAAAAGTATCGCCTGCTCCTATCAAAACTTTGCGTTTATCTTGTTTCATACCTGCAGCAAGTTTTCCTATTGTAGTCGTTTTACCTGCCCCGTTAACTCCTAAAACTACAACCACTTCGGGTGTTCCATTCATCCCGATTTCAAAAGTTTTTTCACAAATCACTATCCGCTTATAAATAAGCTCAACAAGAAAATTTCGTATGGATTCCGTGTGATCTTCACTATTCATCAATGCAATAGCATTTTGCTTAATCTCTTGGATTAATTCATCGGCAATCTGTGGCCCTACATCTGCCATAATGAGCAAATCTTCAAGCGCTACCAAACTTTGCTCATCAATTTTGCCTTCATTAAAAATAGAACGCAGTTGCCCTCCTATTTTTTCAGCTGTCTTGCCTAATTTATATGTTATTTTTTGCCATAAAGCCATATTCACCAACAATCCATCAAATGATTAACAACATGCTTAAATTTAATTATATTAACGAACCCTCTATCAAAAAACTTGACTGATTGTCTTGATCTTTTTTTTCTTGATAGAGCTTGGTAATTCGCACATCAACGAATGTGCCTGCTTGGTAGAACTTCGTACTATCTCGAAGCATGACTAAACTATTATCAGGTGCTCGACCCATCTGTTCAGATTCCATTAGAATAGTCATTTCTTTTCCAATTTGCCTCATTAAGTGATCGCTCAAACGATTTTGAGCTTGCTCGCGCAGCAGTTTTGCTCTTTGTTTTCTTAACGATACAGCTATCTGATCAGGAATACGTGCGCTAGGTGTCCCTTGTCTTGGGGAATAAGGAAAAACGTGCAACCACAACAAATCACACTCTTGTGCCAATGTTAAAGTATTTCTAAACATTTCATCGGTTTCGGTTGGAAACCCCGTAATAAAATCTGCTCCAAAAGTAAACTCTGGTCGTGCTTGTTTGAGCTGCTGGCAAAGCTTAATAAAATCTTGGCATGAATGACGCCGTTTCATGCGCTTCAATATCAAATCATCACCTGATTGAAGCGAAAAGTGCAAATGCGGCATCAAACGCTCCTCATGCATCATAATGTCAAGCAACAATGGATCAATTTCAATACAATCAATAGAAGATAACCTAAGGCGCTTCAACTGAGGTACTTCTTTTAATATCTTCTCAACCAAAAATCCTAAATCTTTATTTTTTTGGCCTAAATATGGATTTTTCCAAGATGTTAAATCAACACCTGTTAAAATAATTTCATGAAAACCTTTTTCTACTAACCCATGTGCTTTCTTAATAATTGTATCGACATCAAAGCTTACAGATTTACCTCTTCCTTGGGGTATAATACAAAATGTACAAGCATGATCACACCCTTGTTGAACTTGTAGATACGCTCTAACATGGCCTTTTGGCGCTCCCCCTGCAGGTTGGTTGTTTGGTTCTGTCTTATTAAAGATAGGCGGGCTCAGCATGTCTGCAGCAACAGTATCCTTGTTGTTAACATTGCTAGATTCTAGCATTGCAAAACTATTATAGTTAGTTTTTTTATCATTATGGATAATATAATCTACCAAACCGTTTTGATAACGCTTGGGATTAATCGTTGAGGCACAGCCTGTAAGCACAATCCGTTTTTTAGGTTGTTGACGACGTAACCTGCGCAATGTTTGATTAAGTTGGCGTTCTGCTTCGCTTGTTACTGCGCAACTATTAACTACAATCACATCATGCAAACCTAATGTTGTACATATATTTTCTATTTCATAAGATTCTGCATGATTTAACCTGCATCCAAATGTCATTACATCCATCAAAAGAGCCCATCCATATGAAAACTTCCAGAAAAAACATATTCCGCAGGACCTGACATATAAATGTCATTATGGTAAATATCGTCTTTATTATTTTGTGAAAACTCCAACACCCCTCCATCCAGATGCATAGTGCTTTCGTGATGATCATTGCCAATCAATTGATGTCTCCTCAATGCTGCATATGCAGCACACGAACCAGACCCGCATGCAAGCGTTATACCTGCGCCTCTTTCAAACACTCGCAATCTAAAAGTATTTTCTAGCGATTGGACAGCCCCTACAAAACTTACATTAACCCCTTGCGTAAATACCCCATTGCTTCCTATTTGTTCACCCCATCTTGCTACGTCTAATGTTTCAACTATCTCTGCATTTTTAAAAACTAAAATATAGTGCGGATTACCCATTGAGACAGTAGCAGTTCCTATTAGATCATTTCTTAACTCACCAATTTGCAATGCCTCATCTAAATGTTGGCTTGATGCCACTCCTATATCTGAGGGTTCAAAAAGCGCAGGGCCCATATTAACTGATATTGTATTTTTATCCTTTTGAAAGCACAACAAAACACGATCTGAAGCTTCAATAAGCACACTGTCTTGAGTTGGTATTTTATCACTATCAAATAAATAACGTGCAATACAGCGTGTTCCATTGCCACAATGTTGTGCAGAGCTACCGTTTGAATTGAAAATATTCATACGCACATTTGCGTCTTTTAAGGACTGTTCTAAAAAAATGAGTTGATCACAGCCAATACCATAATGTCGATCACATATTTTTGTAATGAATTGTTGAGAAAAAAACGGCTCTAAATTGCTATATCTTTCTTGATATTCTCGCAAATCAATAACAATAAAATCATTACCAGCGCCGTGCATTTTTAAAAAATTGACTAAACTTTTACTCATTATACTTTATTTATAAATTAATTGTTTGTATTGATAGGTCTTTATAACTTCAACATTCAAACATAGTAATGATAAAATAGAATTACTTTGTATGCATTAGTATTTTCTTGTTTGCATGTATTGAATATATTAATATACCAAAATAACATTAAAAAAATTTTGACAAGCTGTGCCAAATTTGGCAAGTCCTTAAATAGTTACTTTAATAATAATTTTTTCCAATATATAACATCTTTGATAAATATATTCCTATTATTATAAAAACTATCTAACCAACACCTACATTACTTTAACTTGCCTATTGGCAAAGTTAAAGTTCAATTACAGAAAGGCCACATAAAGTGCTATCAAAAACTGAGCTTGGAACCAAACATAAATGTATAGATTGTAATGTATTATTTTATGATTTAAACAAAACAACTATCAACTGCCCTGCATGTGAACAACCACATGACGTAGAAAACGCTATGCGTTTAAAGCGCACACACATTGATAAAGTAGATCCTGTCAGCATTGTTGAAAACATCGATATTGATGATAAAGAAACTGATCTTGAAATGGTTCCTTCTAATGATGATGACGATACAATATTAGAAAACACTTCTGATTTAGATCCAGACAACCCAATCCCATCAGGAATTATCATTAACAACGAAGATGAGCAAGACAGTTAATTAATCATTGATGTTCTATTTTAAGCCAATGATCTTAAAGTAGAAAATCTTTATCATCGTCGTCTTCGTCACTAATTTCATCCTCGGTGTCATCGTTACTTTCTTTAAAAGATACTGGCGATTTTTGTATTTTTTTGACGTTATCACTAATGTACTCAGTTGCGACGCGGTGGATTTCTAATAATTTATTATTAAAGAAATGATCTGCGCCTTCAATCTCATGATAGTCGATTTTTATTCCCATTTGTTGATGCAATTTAGCCACTAATGCCTGCTGCGACTCTGTTGGTACGATGCTATCTTCACTACCTTGTATAATTAAACCTGATGTTGGACAGGGCGCTAAAAAGCTAAAATCATACAGATTAACCGGCGGTGCAATAGAAATAAAAGCCTTCAACTCCGGACGGCGCATAAGAATTTGCATCGCAATCCAAGCACCAAACGATGCTCCTCCGATCCAGCACTGATTTGTATTTGGATTTTGATTTTGTAACCAATCTAACGCAGCAGCAGCGTCTGCAAGTTCGCCTTCTCCTTTAGAATACTCCCCTTCAGAGCGCCCTATCCCACGAAAATTAAACCGCAAACATACAAACCCTAATCCTACAAAACAATGAAATAAGGTATAGACAGCTTTATTGTTCATAGTCCCGCCATAACATGGGTGAGGGTGTAAAATTAAAGCTATAGGAGCATTAGGATCTTCTGAAGGACTATAACGCCCTTCTAATCTTCCTGCTGGTCCTGGAATAGTTACTTCTGGCATTCGAATTCCTTAATATGTTGAGAAATATTACAATTAAACAGTAAGCTTGATAAATCTTTACATTTCAAAACACAAAATACTTGCTCAATCTGCTGCATGTATATTGTATTAAACATAAAATCAATATCAGCAATATAGGCAAATCATTTTCTAATGTACATTTTAAAATATAAGTTTTAGAATAGTTGCATTATAAGCTTATTCTTGAATAAATCTCAAAACACTATCATTGATCAAAATATTACATTATTTAATGCTAGCCAATCGTTGCAAATTAACTACCAAATAGACAGACTATGATTAAAAAAATGCACGAAGAAATTAAAATGATTATTGCGCGTGATCCAGCTGCTCGTTCAGCTATTGAAGTGATTTTATGCTACCCTTCTTTTCATGCTGTTTCTGTGCATTTTTTAACGCACTGGTTGTGGAATAAAAATTTCAAATTATTAGCTCGCTTCCTAGCATATATTGCGCGATGGATTAGCGATATTGAAATTCATCCTGCAGCCACAATCGGGAAAAATTTTTTCATTGACCATGGACTTGGAGTTGTTATTGGAGAAACCGCCAATATTGGCAATAATGTGACATTATATCAAGGGGTAACTTTGGGTGGAGTAAGCCCATCTGTTGAGAGCGATAAACAACGCAACACAAAACGCCATCCAACATTATGTGACAACGTAATTATCGGTTCAGGAGCACAGATTTTGGGACCTATCACTATTGGAAAATGCGCACGTGTAGGTGCCAATGCGGTTGTTGTTCGCGATGTTGCACCATCAACGACTGTTGTCGGCATTCCAGCTCAAGCTGTAGAAATGAAACATCCAAACGATAATACTTTCAAGCCTTATGGAACCCCTATTGAAGATTTACCAGATCCCATTCGCAATCAATTGACTGCCATGTCGCAAGAATTGGCAGATTTACAACATCGTTTGCAAACTATCCACACAAATGCAGAAGCCATTGCAAGCGATCCGTATTTTGAACGCGCTAATAATATAGAAAAACAAAAGCAACAATTAGATCCTTCACATAACAATCAACATTGTTAAGTTAGCTTGGGTGTGGTGGATATCAATTGGACAATTATATTTTATACAATATCAGCAATCGCTGTTGTTGGCGCCATCATATTATTTATAACTCACAGCAAGCTTGTTGAGCGCCTAAAACACGCTCAATCATTGCTTCAAATGCGTGAGGATGAACTTGCCCAAAATAAACTCGACACTTCAAAACTCCACGATAAGATCACGCATTTGCGTGAAGCTCTTGCCATTGCACAGACAAAACTTAGCACAGAAGAAACACGCAAAAACGAGTTAAAAATAATTAGTAAAAATATTATCCAAGCAGGTGATCAAGCAGTAGCAAACACCATCGGCAAGCTATCAGATAAACTGCTGCAAGATCACAAGCATGAGTCAAAACAAGCAAATGATAAATACGAGAAGAATTTTATCGAAAACACCAAACAAATACACGAGCAATACAAAGAAGTTACCGAGCTTGTTCAAGCTATGAAAGGAGAGTTTGTTCGTGACCGTGAAACGATCAATACGATAGAACGCGCTCTATCACAGCCAGCATCAGCAGGTCAGATGTCAGAAGCATTATTAAAGCAGTCTCTAGAAAGCCTTGGTATGGTCGACCAGCGCGATTTTGTCTTACAGCCACATTTAAGCGATGGCGCATCAAACTTGCGCCCTGATTGTTTAATTGCAATGCCTGGCAATGCTGTTTTAATCATTGATTGTAAAGCATCAAAGTTTTTGATTGATCTTGAAAACACACACCCTGATCAAAGTAACCCTGATATTATCAAACAACATCAACAAGAAAGTCATCGCAAATTTGCAGAAAGTATGGATCGTCATCTTAAAAACTTATCGGAGAAAAACTATAAAAACGCTGTATACGAACTTTATCAATCATTACCTATCGCTACCACCCAATCAAAACCAGCACGCATGGTTTCTATTATGTGGTTAGCATATGACACAGGTCTAGACAAGTTACGCCAAGCACATCCTACATTTCATGCGCGTGCTGCCAACCAAAACATTTTTATCACCGGTCCAACTGGACTTTGGGCAGTATTAGGAGTGGCTGCTAGCGCTATTTTTCAACAACATAAAGATGAAAATAGCATGAAAATTGTTGAAGAATGCACCAATTTAATTGGCGCTATTGCTCTTTCAGTTGATCATGCTAGTAAAGTTAGTAGAGGTCTTAATCAAGCTTTAAAAGGCTTTGATATGTTTAGCCGCTCTGTCAATACATATTTATTGCCGCGCGCTAATAGAATGCTAAAAATGGGTGTACAAAAACCTAATAAACTCTTGCCATCTAAGCTTTCTGGCATTGCATCCAATATGGCCATTATTGATCAAGACGAATTATCCCCAGAAAACGTAATTCCATCGCCTGTTACTGACAACGATCATAAGCAAAAGCTACTCGAGCAATAATCTTATCTTCTTACCAAAGCAATATCAATTGGATTATAACAAAAGGATTACAGTTCATATCAAACTATCATTGTATCACAAACTCGTTGATTCCTATTGGATTAAGCTCTATTCACGATAGCTTAGAAAAGCCATCATCCAATCGATAAAATGATCTGCATTGGTTTGCTCTTGTAAGCTAAGACGAGCTTTGTCAAGTGCTGCTTGATTGGCAAAAAAATGGCTATATACATCACAGCATTCTTCCATAAATTTTTGAGAATATTCTGGATGATACGCTATAGAAAAAAAATGCTTGCCCACAACAAAACTACCAATAGAACAAGAATCATTAGAAGCAACGCAATCTATATAATCGCTCTTGTTAGTAATTTGCTCTTGATGAAACGCGTATATTTTTAGATTTTGATGGTTTGGTGTCATCCATGGATAATGCTTATTAAAATGTAAGGTCTTAAGACCTATAGACCAACCGTTTTTTGACAAACTTACTGTCGAGCCAAGCGCCTTGGCGATAGCTTGATGGCCAAAGCAAATGCCTATCGTCTTTTTTTGTTTGCTATGTAGTTGCCTAATAAAACCAAGCAGCCAAATAATCCACTGCTCGCTATCATTAACCGACGCCGGTGAACCTGAAATAACATATCCATCATAGGCATCAATATTGGTGATATATTGTTGCTGCCATAAATAATAGACATCTATATCCCAGCATGGTTGTTTATTTTGTAAAACGGATTGCAACAATATGCCATCTCTGGCTTTGCAATCCATAAAAGAGCTAGTGTCATTATTTACATCAAGAACGCCTATTTTCATAGAAAACTCACTTAATAGATGCACCCTAGAGTAGCTGCCTTTATATTTTTAACCAATTGCATCGCGCATTTTGAACCACAAGATCGATAGCGACAGCAGCGTTTGACGAAATAACTTATTAGCCGGAATAGGGTAATGTGGCATGCTAGATAAAATATCAAAAACCTTAGAGTTTGATGCATTCACAATAGCATCTGCTATTAATTTTCCAGCCAAATTTGATACCAACACACCTTGACCAGAGTAACCTTGTGCATAAAACCCTCTTTTGCCAAACCTGCCCATATCAACCATTCGATTTGCCGTAATACCAAGCGTTCCACCCCAGCAATAATCAATACGAACATCTTTTAGTTGTGGAAAAACCCACTCCATGCGCGGGCGCATCAATGCTGCAAGTTCATCTTTTTTATATTCATCGCCATTACCGCTGTGATCAAATTGTAACAGATGATTGCTTTCACGCCCACCAAACAATAGCCGATTATCATTACTCATTCTATAGTAGCACGGTATATTATTATTATCGCAAACAGCACGTTGTTGTGCAATTAATGTCATTGCAAATTCTTTGCTTAAAGGCTCCGTTGCTAAAATATAACTACCTAAAGGGATAATTCTATTTTTAATTTTTTTAAGACCATCTCCTGCATTTTTATCCGATAAATATCGATCAATATAACCATTACACGCTACAATAATATGTTGTGCATGCACTATCCCTTGCGGCGTTCGCACCCAGCCATTTTCATGATTAATTTCAACAGCAGGAGAATGCTCAAAAACCTCTAAACCGCTTTTACACGCTGCGCTGCAAAGCCCTAGCGCGTAATTAAGTGGATGTAAATGCCCTGCTCCATTGTCAATTAATCCTCCAATATAGCGCTTACTATCAATATGATTTTGTATATCTTTTTGTCCAACCATTTGCCCATGCTCATACCCAAGCATATTCCACTCATCTAACATCTCTTGAAAGTCTACAATATCTCGCTGGTGCAAGGCAACGTTAAGATACCCCCACTTCAAATCACATTGAATAGAATGGTCTTCAATACGTTTTTGCATAAGTCTTTTGGCATCTTCTACTGCTTGCCATGCAAGTTTGGCTTGATCCATGCCAAAATAACGTGCCAACTCATGTACGCTGAGCCTGAAGTCTGAGCATATTTGCCCTCCATTGCGACCAGATGCGCCATAGCCTATTTGCTCAGCTTCCAACAACACGCTAGAGACATTGTTTTGACAAAGTTCAAGCGCTGCAGAAAGTCCTGTATACCCGCCACCCACGATGCATACATCTACTTCTTTTTTATCCTGTAATACTGGATGTTTTGTACGCTTGTTACTACTAGCGTTATACCAAGATGGATAGTCTTGCATGTGTTGCAACCTAACTTTCAATAAAATCTTTTAATCAATTATATAAATTACTATATGGCTTTTTACATATATGGCAAATAAATTGTATAATCGCTTGCTCTTGTTTTTCGGATAAATAAGTCAAGATTATGTTGTTGTACGCGCCAAAACCTATCATGAAATCTATCTCCAAAATAATCCTTCCAATGCTCAAAATTCTGCCATTGCGCGATAGCCTCCCACCAATGTACAACAATTGGTATGTCTTCATGGCTTGTATTATTTTGGCAAAAAGAACCAGGATCAATTTTATGTTGTACCCCATAATGTATACCTGCCAAAATCGCTGCCACCGTAAGGGCAATATTTGCATTTGCACTACTTGTACGATGCTCTATTCGCCTTGCGCTAGATCCTCCAGCTGGAATACGCAATGGCACTGTGCGATTGTTATAGCCCCAATTAATGTTTTCAGGTGCATATGAACCTGGCTGTAATCTTCTATATGCATTCATGTCACTAGCAAAAACCAACATGGCTGAGTTCATTGTTTTGCGTAAACCGCCAATAGCATAATATAGTTGGCTTGAAATACTTACCTCATGATTTGGATCTACAAAATGGCTCTTTTCTCCAGCCATTGGTATTCCTATATTATTACCTTTTTTGTCCCACAAACTGCAATGGACATGCAAACCCGATCCAGCATGCTCCTCGAGAGGTTTTGCCAAAAAACTAGCAAGCCATCCATGCTTTCTTGCACATATGCGCAAGCAATGCTTGAATAAAATTGCCTCGCTAATTGCACGTAACACATCGCTTGAATGATTCAAATTAATTTCAAACTGACCTGGTGCATACTCTTTTGTCACAGTAGAAAGGGCAATATTATTTTGTCCCATCATGGTATGCAATTCTTGAAAGAAAGGTGCAAAATCGCCAAGTGTTTCCATATGATAAACCTGACAACCTTGCAATGGCGCTTGTGTGACTGGACTAGATGCTACTCTCACATATCCTTGATATGCTTCCTTAAGATCAAGCAAATAAAATTCTAACTCAATAGCAATTTGCACTTCAATATTGATATCTTTTAATTGATGGACTACCCTATTGACAATGCCATACCCATCAGAAAAAATGGGTTGTCCTTGATTATCCCCAATTGCGATCAATGCACAAGCGCTGGTTTTTGATAGGGTTATTAAGGTATTGGCTATCGGCCAACAAATATGATCAGGATCTCCATCTTCCATCCCTTCCATAATACCAGACGTAGCAGCTCCTTCATGGTCTAGCAGTTGTCCAGAACCTGGTACAAGCACCTCTCCTTTTATGCATTTATTCCAATCACATACAGGTACACTCTTCCCACGAATGATGCCTGCCATATCACAAAACAGCAAATCAATCGTTTCAATCGTAGGGTTTTCCTTAAAAAAAACTTCCCACTCTTGATGGATTGCCGATTGCAAATGTAAACCAAAAGGTAATGATGGAGAATGATTGTTTATCATGATCTATAACTAGCCCAAACAATTACGTTACAATAAATTACGTTACAATAAATGATATTTTATATTAAAACCATTAAACTACAATATTGGCTAAGTTACAATATTGATGCTATTAATCAAGCTTCTTTATAAATCTCATAACTAATTAACAAAACTAAAAACTTAGCTGAAAATTTGACAAATAAGCGTCATTCTTATATAATATAAGCACGTAGAATGCATCTATTTAAGATTAAATATCTTCATTAAAAGCAATTCAAAACACCCTCATTTAGTCTGCTATTACTTAAACACTTTAGTCTGCTATTACTTAAACACTACGTCATAATCATTTATATTGCCTAAAATATTATACAAATCAAATGAAACAAGGCTATTGTAGCCTTTGACATGAAAAATCATATCCCACAAACAGCTGCTGTTCCAGATTGCGATTATATCATTATTGGAGGTACTGGCGATCTTGCTATGGGCAAGATTTTTCCTGCCCTTTTATGGCGTTTCCTAGAAGGACAAGTAACGCATGAATTTCGCCTAATTGCTGTCTCACGTGCAGACGTTAGTCTTCAAACATTTGCAACTCGATTAAAGTTTCATTGCAAAGCAATTCTAAAAGAAACAAAAACAACTGAAAAACAATGGCAATGCTTTATTGAGTTAGTACGCATTGTTAGAGTAGATATGCAAACTGGTGAAAATATTACCCAATTGCAAAAATTAATTAATCGACGTCTCTGCCCAACTCGCCCATTGATTTTTTATCTCGCTGTTGCTTCTGATCTTTTTGGTACGACATGCAGCAATCTCAAAAAAATAGGGCTTGCGTTGCCACAAGTACGCATTGTAGTTGAAAAACCACTTGGCGATGATTACGCATCTGCAAAAGATATCAACAACCAACTTTTAAAAGTATTTAATGAAAAGCAAATTTATAGAATTGATCATTATCTAGGCAAAGAAACTGTACAGAACCTCATGGCATTACGTTTTGCAAATTCTATATTTGAATCACAATGGGATAATCGCCACATTGATCACGTACAAATAAGCGTAGCTGAAACTGTTGGCGTTGAAAATCGTTCTGCTTATTATGAAACATGTGGTGCAATACGCGACATGCTACAAAATCATCTTTTGCAGCTTATATGTCTTATTGCAATGGATCCTCCTGCATATTTTGACGCTGATCAGGTTCGCGATGAAAAATTGCGTGTTTTGCGCGCCTTGCGTTCAGTCCAACCTAACGACGTTACACGTGGCCAGTACCAAGAATATGAAAGCGAAGTAGGTTATCAATCTAATACTGAAACTTATGTTGCAATGCGTATTTTTATTGATAACAGACGTTGGGCTGGCGTACCGTTTTATGTCCGAACAGGAAAAAAAATGAAAATACGCGCAAGCGAAATTATCATCACATTTAAAACCGACCCCCATGATATTTTTTCCAACAAAGAGATCCAATCATCCCATTCAAATCAACCAAACAGACTTGTCATTCGCGTACAACCTCAAGAGGGATTACGATTACAATTTACTTCAAAAGAACCCGGTCCAGGCGGCATGCGATTATCTCCTTCTGAATTAAATTTATCATTCAACAATGCATTTACCCAACGCCTTCCTGAGGCTTATGAACGCTTATTGATGGATGTAGCACGGGGCAATCAAACCCTTTTTATGCGCTTAGATGAAGTTTTGGCAGCATGGCGCTTTATTGATCCTATCGTTGAACATAGCGCATTAGAGCCACCAACATTATATCGCGCAGATACTATGGGGCCAGATGATACTATCTTAAAATCTAGCAACCACAAATGGTACACACCTCAAATGTAATGAAACAATGACAATTACAAATAGCATTATTTATCAACTTACAAAATCTATCGAAGAACACAATATAGCCAGACTTGCTGTTTGCGCAGGCCGTAGCCCTTTATCTTTATTTAAAGAGTTATCTGAATGTAAGCACATTAATTGGTCTAAAGTCTTGATTATACCTACCGATGAGCGTTTAGTTCCGTTAAATCATAACCATAGCAATCGACTTTTACTGAGCACACATTTTTTACAAAACTATGCTGAAAACGCCCAGCTGCTTGATTTAAAAAAAGAAAATTTATACCAGCTACCTCCATATCATGTGCTTGATGTTGTGATATTAGGTCTTGGTATTGATGGGCATTTTGCTTCTCTCTTTCCTGAAATGATTGGCATAGAATCTGCGTTTAATCCAGCAGCATCGCCTACAATATTATATACTCAGCCATTAGGACAACCAATATGTCAGCGCGTCACCATGAACTTATCCATGCTGCTTACCAGTCAAACTATAGCTCTGCTTGTACATGGAAGGGACAAAAATGATGTTCTAATGCAAGCAAACACATCAAACAAACTTCCAGTGAGTTTACTATTGCAATATGGTGAAGATAAATTAATCATCGATAGGCAATAATGATGGCAAATATAGGCTATAATACCTGCAATGGAAAATCTGAAGGCAACCTGAACATGCTTAAAAGAGCATTGATCCAATTATGTGATAAATCATTTCAATACTTAAAAAATTTTCGTGCATATCTTAGCACTGAATTTAGTGCTTTATCTTTAGTATATACTCTACTTCTACATCTTATGTTCTCTCCAGCAGGTAGCATGCATCACCATCATATTGATCAATGGTTGAACCTACCAAATGTAACTTATGCTCGCGTTAGTAATGTTGCACCAGCAGAAGATATTGACAGCAATTATTTTACAGCTATAACAGAACAAGCCCTTATTGCTAATCAATTAGCTAGGCAATTAAACCATGCAACTTAGCGAAAATCCTTTTACTCCAACACTACAACGTATGGCTGAAGCCGCTAACGCATTACAGCTTGTTGAAATTGTCAAACATAAAGCACGCTGCGCGCGTTTGCATTTAACCTTTGAAGATTTTCAACTTGATGCCACTCGCCAACTCGTTGACATACCTATTCTTGATACTTTGCTGCAATTAGCACAAGCAGCTAACGTTGAAAAACGAAGAGATTCCATGTTTTCTGGTGCTTCCATTAATAACACTGAACAGCGCACCATAGGCCATTTTAATATGCGTGCTCACACGCGTTTTAATACTCCCCAATGGCTTGAGCTGTCATCTTTTAGTGAATCTATACGCAAGCAAAAACAAATTAAAAATGTTGTTAATATTGGCATTGGAGGCTCAGATCTAGGTCCTGCAGCAACATATACAGCATTAAAACATCACGCCAATGGCCCTAAGGTCCATTTTATATCCAATATTGATCCCACACAATTGCATCACACATTGTTAACTTGCAAGGCTAAATCAACATTATTTATCATTGCCTCAAAAACATTTACTACAAAAGAAACGATTTGCAACGCAGCCCTTGCAAGAGAGTGGCTTGTTGAGGCAAATATTTCTCCTGCTTCCAATATGGTTGCCGTTACAGCTGCGCCAGAAAAAGCCATGAAATGGGGTATTGATCCTAGTCAAATATTTGTTTTTCCTGACAATGTTGGAGGTCGATATTCTATATGGTCTGCAATAGGTCTTTCTGTAATGCTTAGTATTGGTTGTAAAAATTTTAAACTATTTTTAAACGGTGCTGCGGCAATGGATAAACATTTTAGCAATGCACCAATTGCTCAAAACATCCCCATCATCATGGCTTTACTGCGTGTTTGGAATCGTAATTTCCTTGGCTATCCAGCTCATGCCTTAATACCTTACGAACAAGGTCTTAACCTCTTTCCTGCATGGGCACAGCAGCTTGAAATGGAAAGCAATGGTAAAAACGTTGAACACCACGGTACCCCTTTGACAATGGCAGCAAGTCCTTTGATATGGGGCGCATCAGGAACAAACGCACAACACAGTTTTTTTCAATATCTTCACCAAGGTATGGAGCGCAACCCTATTGATATCTTACTGCCACGCAATCCTGCTAACATTGATTTACAGAGCAATTGGAGACAAAACCATAAATTACTGTTAATCAACGCAATTGCGCAAGCTGAGGCTCTTGCTTTTGGTGCTCCAGACAATTTAGAACCTTATCAAAGTTTTCCTGGAAACCGTCCATCCAACTTGCTAAGCTGGGATCGTACTAGTCCATATCATTTGGGCACATTATTGGCGCTTTATGAGTCTATAACCATTGCTTGCGGTTTTATTTGGGGTATCAATAGTTTTGATCAATGGGGGATTGAACTTGGAAAAAAACTAGCTGACACTATAGAAACCAACAATAAGCAGTATTATTTTTCTTCAGCAGCAGAAGATTTTATCAAAAAATATATCCAACATTAATATTACAACAGCAAGCAATTCAACAATCATTTAAAACTTAGTACAATATGATCCATGCTAAGATACGAGCTATGCCAATTTTATGATTAACCATGGGCACCGTGATGTGCCGATATCATTTGGCTAATTTGCATGATCATTTCGTTGTTGCGCTCTAGTGGCAATAATATTTGGGTTTGAGTTGTATCATAGCTTGTTTGAGGGTAATCTTCTGTTTCTTGAATTGTATGATATGCTCGAGTAGTTTTTTCTACTGGAAATTCCGTTTCTACAATTGTTCTGACCGTGGCAAAATCAAGTCGAATAGCTGCTTGCATTAAATCAGATCTAGTGTATTGATTGCCTTCTGAAAATCGAGGTAATTGACTAACCTTGACTAATGAATCCATAATCAACGCTATACGTATTGCATGCAATAGGTCCAACTCAGATCGTTCTTTTCCTGTTATACGTACATCGCCTAATTGCAAATGCTTGCTAAGCTTGTATAAGTCAACTAAATCATCGCGCAATTTCCATACAATTTGTTCCACTGCAGCTGTAGAGTGTTTACTACCCAAATAAGCTCCAAGACTTCGAGAGGCGCGCTGACTACTTGGCTGCCTGCCATGATAAGCACGGTCAATCCAAAAGCCTTTATCAAGCAATCGTCCATAAGCAAGAACAGTATTCAAAGATCCAAGCTGCTTTGCTTGTAATATATGTCTTACACATTGTTGCAGCCTTGGCGACTGCCCATACATTTCAATAAAATGCTCTGTGTCTATTTGTACCGCACTAGCAAAACCAGATATAACCGTCGCTAAAAAACCGAGCTGCTGCAAGATGGCATTATGAGGGATAGCGCGCATTTTTGAAGGATCGGCTCTTTCCATACCTGCTTGTACAGCACGTTTAGACGGCCGAGAGCCTGTTTTAGGCAGCAAGTTTATACCAAAAACATCAAGCATAACACCATAGTTTGGATCATTAAATAATGTTTCATGCCAATGCTTTAATGATAAGAAAAAATCTAAAGCAAAATCATGATCTTGATAAAAAGGATCTTTTAACCACTTGATATCAGATGCTTGAAGTTCAGCTTTTATAAGAGCAATCATACTTGCTTTTGCAAGTTTAGTTGTGCCAAATAAACGATAGCCATCTCCACCTTGAAAACTGGATTCATGACAAATATGGCGACGATGTTCAAGGGCTCTATTTCGTACAAATGGAGTCATAATGAAATGCTGTCTATTAGCCATTTTAGGCCTTGCACCTCCTCTTCCAAACGATTCACCGTGCGTGTTAAAAATAAGTAAATCCACATCAGAAGAAAATTTCTTATGACAAAGTTCAATCAACTTAATCTGCAATCTTTCAATAGCTAAATTGGCAGCGATCTGCCCCATAAAGCGCCCCGCATCAGAAAACCCCGTCTGCACTGCCACTCTACCTCGTTGTTGTATATAATCTGTGACAGCTCGATATCTAAAAAGATGCTCCATCATTCCTGCACCATGGGCTAGCCCAAATGCGGTTTCAAACAAAGGTGAAATATCTAAATGATCTTTAATATTAAACTTATGCGCTAGATAAAGCGCAGATAAATACGTAATGGGTTTTTCACATTCTGCAATCAACAGTCTGATTGTTTGATCGCTGTCAATATGCTTCAAAAATTGTGCTGCTAACATTAATTGGCGTCGTGCGGTTGCTGTCTCATTATCGAGTGATGAAAAATTGATTTTCCATGGTTTTTCTTGGTTGATACGTTTAGCCAATCTCTCCATTAACAATCTATTTGATACCGCATCTCCCGAGATAGAAAGACTACGTCCATCAACAGAACGCATCGCATTGCGTAATTGTATTGCATTAATCCTAAAGTGGATTTCGCCAATCCCAAATCCATGCGTTTTAATATCTGCAGCAATAACCATAACCTTTATTGCATCTTGATCAAGCCTGCACTGCTTGGCAATAGCATGCAATTGCTCAACAATGGCCATACTTGATACAAGCTTATTTTTACGATGGCTCAAACTATTGACTGTATTAACAAATTCACCATCGCCTTTGCATATTTGGTCCATTCTATCCAAATCTTCTATGCAGGCTTGCTCTTCTTCTTGTAAGCAAATAATGATGGAGTGAACAGCAGATGAATTTAACTTTCGAAGCGCTTGAATATATGTTTGCAACGCTAGTACTTTTTCTTTTAAACGAAAATAAAGAGAATCTGACCAGCTAATATCCGAACGCCCATCCAAATCATAACCAACCCAGCTTGATACGCCAAACATCACAGGCAATACATCTCGCCAACTTGTACCAGATACTTCTTTACGAAGGTTTAATAACGCTGCATTTACGAAAATAATGGCTTCTCGTGCATGGCATAGAACCCGCATTGCTTCGCCATGTTCCTCACGCAAAGTAAGTTTAGTTCTAGATGCGTAAATATCTTGTAAATCAATATCGCCAATCGCGTTATTAACATGTCCAGTGTGCTTAATATTTTCTGCTTTAGTATATAGTTTTTGTGATGCTTCACTGCGCATAGCAAAAACTGGGTGCGCAGTAAAAACTGCGCGATATAAAGGTTTATTAAAATCAAGAGTTTCTATTTTCTGTTTTAACAACGCCTCTAATGAAGCGCTATCATCTGCTAGTCCTGACTGCTCAAATAAATTTTGTGCTTGCTGATCAAAAAGAGTACCAGCCAAATCATTCAACAGTTTTTGTAAAGAATCTTTGCTAATATCCTTGGCATATAGTTGATCTGCTATTGTATCTGCTAGAGCAGAAATCGGATTAATATCTGATATTTTCATCCCTTGTTGGCGTAACTGATACAGCTCATTCAACAAGTGTTTTTGTAATTTTTGCATCGTTTAATATTTATATGTATATTTATATTGATAACAATGATCTAGATCATACTATGCTTAGGCTCCATCGTACCTGGCCAAGGTTTACTTAAATCTCTTAATGTTATGCTTATTTCCTCAACATAAAGATTAATTGCACAATTTTCTGCAAAATATAATGATATTATATGGTTTTCTTTTTCATGTTTTGTTTGATTATGATCTTTTTGCCTTGATGCCTCAAGCGCTAGGATATATAAAAATCTCTCTTGTTGTTGTTTTGAAAAACCCCGCTTTTTAACTTTAATAATATGATCAATGCGTAAACCCGCAAGCACCCGTTCAACTTTTGTATCATCGGTTTTGTCAATTTGTAAGGCGCTTTCTCTGCGATATCGATTGAACACCAACATAAAACAATTTTCGCTTTGATCAAAAACTATGTCTTTGATAGCTACTAAACCATCCTGACAAATCACGGATATAAGGGCTACATCATCTTTATCTTTGCCTATCAAAGATAATATTTCTGCGTTTGATTGTGTTGGCGGTGATGCCATTACATCTTCTTTCATTCTTGCTATTTTTTATTGTTGATCGGGTTTGCGCACAATATTTGCCCCCAGCGATGTTAATTTTTCAACCAAACGACTATAACCTCTGTCAAGGTGATAGACACGCCGTATTTGTGTTACCCCTACACTAGCAAGGGCAGCTATAATAAGCGACATTGATGCACGAAGATCCGTTGCCATCATCGGAGCTCCTTGCAATGGCGCTAAGCCCTTTACAACTGCAGTCATACCCTCAATTTTAATATTACCGCCAAGTCTTGCAAGCTCTGGCACATGCATAAAACGATTTTCAAATATTGATTCATGGATCAAACTGATGCCTTGTGCTCGCATCATTAAAGCCATAAACTGTGCCTGCAAATCAGTTGGATAACCTGGATAAACTTCTGTTACAATAGATTGAGCGCGCAATATGTCAGGAGCTTCAAGGGTAATGCTATCATCATCAATATTAATAACGCAACCCGTGCGCTCAAGAATTTCTAAAACCACTAGCAAATGAGATGGCTTGCAATCTTCAATTGTAATTTTACCTTGCGTAGCTGCTGCTGCCATCAGATAACTTCCTACCTCTATGCGATCGGCTATAACAACATGCCTTGCTTTGTGCAAAATCTGCTTACCTTGAATACGGATAGTTGAAGTTCCTTCACCTTCAATATCGGCTCCCATTGCACGCAAACAATCAACAAGATCAACAATTTCGGGCTCGCACGCAGCATTTTCAATAATGCTTTCTCCCCTAGATAAGCACGCAGCCATAATAGCATTTTCGCTTGCACCTACCGACACTATAGGAAATGTTACTCTTCCACCTGTTAACCCTTTACTTGGTGCTTGGGCAACAACATAACCATTTTCCATTGTAATCGTAGCACCTAAATCTTCCATTGCGCGGATATGCAAATCAATAGGACGGGCGCCAATAGCACATCCTCCTGGAACCGATATTTTAGCCATTCCTTGGCGAGCTAAAACTGCCCCAAGCGACAAAACACTTGCTCGCATCTTACGAACAAGGTTGTAAGGCGCAGTTATATTATCGATGTTGCGCGCTTGTATTGTAAGACAATGATCATTTAATGGTACTATTTCACACCCCATACTAATCAATAAAGCACCCATTGATACAATATCAGCAACATCAGGAAGGTTTGATAATTCAATAGCTTCATCGCTAAGCAATGTAGCGCACATGACAGGCAAAGCCGCGTTTTTTGCCCCTGAAGCTTTCATGGTACCGTTTAATGAGTTTCCACCTTCTATTTCAAGAATATCCATTTTATTTTCTAATCTCTTAACAAACCAAAATTAAAACTTAGGCCCAATATTAAAGCTTAGGCAAGGTAACACCTTGCTGTTTCATATATTTACCTTTGCGCTCCGCATAAGAAATTTCAGGTGCCTCATTGCCTTTGAAAAATAGAAACTGACATGCTCCTTCGTTTGCATACACTTTTGCAGGTAAAGGCGTGGTATTTGAAAACTCTAATGTGACATGACCTTCCCATTCAGGCTCTAGCGGTGTAACATTGACAATAATGCCACAACGAGCATATGTTGATTTTCCTAAGCATATAACAAGCACATCACGCGGAATTTTAAAATACTCGACTGTACGTGCCAAAACAAAGCTGTTGGGCGGGATAATGCAAACATCTGTTTGCTTGCGCACAAATGTCTTGTCAGAAAAGTTTTTAGGATCAACCACAGCATTATCTACATTAGTAAAGATCATAAATTCATCCGCAACACGTGCATCATATCCATAAGACGACAAACCATATGAAATGCATTCTTCGCGTTTTTGTCCTTCTATAAAAGGAACAATCATCCGATTCTTTTGTGCTTGCGCACGTATCCATTTGTCAGACATTATACTCATTTGCCATATACTTCCCATATGATATATTAAACTTACTTGAATTAAATACCTTAAAACCTAAACCTTTAAGTTATTTCTTATGCAAGCCAAGCTTGAATTGTTTTAACAAAGGAACATCCTTTGTTGGATCATTTTCTATGATGTCTTTTTGTGTCATATTAACCCGCTCACGCTTTTGTACCTTGCGTTTTAGCAAATTCTCACGCAAAGCTTGCGCCAAAATATCTTGATCCTGTTTTGCCATTATAGTTCTTGACCTGTAAATATAATTCCACTTAAAAGATAATATTGCACTATATTACTAAAAAATAACTTGATAGCAATATACGATTCGACCAAGATATTTTATATGTTAGATAAAATCTTTAATTTCATTATTCTCTAAAATTATAAGGCTTTTTAAATAGATGAAACTTTCTGTTGAAAAAAATGAACTTGCTCGCGCATTAAACCGTGTACAAAATGCTGTAGAAAACCGTACTACAATCCCTATTCTTTCAAATGTGTTGCTACGTGCAGAATCTGGCAAGTTAACGTTAAGCGCAACCGATATGGACATGTCAATTGTTGATAGTATTGACGCTAATATTGGTGTTGACGGCACATTAACAACACATGCGCGCACCTTGCATGATGTTGTGCGCAAATTATCAGAAGGCTCACAAGTAAGCCTTGAAAAAGATAGCGCAACTGGACAATTACGTATCCACTCAGGAAAATCCCGTTTTCAACTACAAACCCTTGACTCTGATGATTTTCCTGTACTAAGCGAAGGAACATTTCCGCATCAATTTGTGATGAGCAATGACACCTTAAAGCATTTAGTTGATACAACCCACTTTGCAATTTCTACCGAAGAGACACGTTATTATCTCAACGGCATTTATTTTCATTTATCCGACGACAGCAACAAACTTATTACTGTTGCAACAGACGGACATCGGCTTGCTAAAACCTCAGTAGATGCACCAAAGGGTAGCGACAAAATACCAGACGTGATTATCCCGCGTAAAGCTGTTGGTGAGTTGCGTCGTTTACTTGAAGAAAACAACACCGATGTTGAAGTTTCATTATCAAAAACTAAAATTAGACTTGTGTTTGATAATGTCATTTTAACCAGCAAGTTAATTGATGGAAAATTTCCTGACTATAGCCGCGTTATCCCTACAACCAACACGCAAATATTGCAATTAGATGCTCCTCAGTTTAGTTCCGCAGTTGATAGGGTTTCAACAATTGCAACCGACAAAGTACGCGCAGTAAAGATGGTGCTTGACAAAAACCTTGTCAAACTGACAGCATCTTCAACCAATAATGGCGAAGCCGAAGATGAAATTGAATGTAGCTACGATGGAGAACCTATTGAAATAGGTTTTAATGCAAAATATCTCATTGAGGTAACCTCACAAATTGGCAAAAATGTCATCGTGTTTAATCTTGGAGATGCTTCTGCACCTGCTTTGATTTATAACCAAGATGATGATTCGGTCTTATTTGTACTAATGCCTATGAGAGTTTGAACTTTTAGGGCATTGCTATATTTTTAACATTGTCCTTGAAATTCTATGCAACAAATCTTGCTTAACCTTACACTCGAAATATTTCGAAACTATACCCATTTATCAATAGATTGCAACGCTCCTTCGCTTGTCTTGTTTGGTGAAAATGGTGCTGGCAAAACAAATTTACTAGAGGCTGTATCCTTACTTGCACCTGGAAGAGGCCTTCGACAAGCCAGTCTTGAGCAATTAGCTTATTCTAATGTTGTACCAAACAAAGATCACAAGAAACATCAAAACAATGAAACTTCAAGCCATTGGCAAATTGGTGCAAAAGCTTTTGGTAAGTTAGGAGAGGCTCAAATAGGAACAGGGGCACCTGAGCTTGCTTTTCACAATCGTAGGCGTGTTCGTATTAATCGTATCTCTGCCAAGCAACATGATCTTGCTCATCACTTAGATATCATTTGGCTTACGCCTGCTATGGACCGTGTTTTTAGTGAAACACCTGCTCAGAGAAGGCGTTTTTTAGATCGCTTTATTATTACTTTTGATCCTGCTCATCTGACACGTTGCACACGCTATGAACGCTTGGCTCGAGAGCGCATCAAAATTCTTGAACACAAATACGACGACATTTGGTTAACTACAATTGAATCACAAATGGCTGCAACAAGTGTTGCTATTGCAGCGGCACGATTAAGCTTTGTCAAAAAACTGAATGAACACTCATCAACACAAACAATAGGTCCTTTTCCTCAATTAATACTGCGTAATGTAGGCCATGTAGAATCTGCACTTGAGCAAGAGCCTGCTCTTGCAGTAGAACAAGAACTTGGCATTCGTTATAAAAAAACTAGACAACATGATCACCAAAGTGGGCGCACATCTTTTGGAGCCAATCGCAGTGATTTTGAAGCGTTTCACATCGGCGCAAATCAATCCGCGGCCCAATGCTCTACAGGTCAACAGAAAAGCTGCTTAATTGCAATCATTTTAGCCTATGCACTGCTGTGCAAGCACGAAAACTCAATGATGCCTATTTTACTTTTAGATGAAATTAATGCACATCTTGATTATAAAACAAAAAATCATCTTTTTGAAATATTAGCCGAACATCACGGACAAATATGGATGAGCGGTATCGCACAAGAAGATTTTACATTTTGGAATAAAAAATCACAATTTTTTCATATCGCAAACGGTCGAATCATGGCCTAAATAATCTTATCATATTTAACATTAAAAAGATCATACTTAACATTACTATATTAGCATCATAAATAGCATATTTGCGGTTGCTGTTTTTGCTATTTTAAAGGTTTTAAAATGCAAGATGAACAAACACCCGCTACAGAAAAACTTGAAACAATAAGCCAAACTGTAGACACACAAGCTGTAAATCCTATGGAACAAGCATACGACGCAGATTCTATTAAAGTATTGCGTGGCCTTGAGGCCGTTCGCAAACGCCCTGGTATGTATATTGGCGACACTGACGACGGCACAGGGCTCCATCATATGGTTTATGAAGCCGTCGACAATGCTGTTGATGAAGCATTAGCTGGTCATTGCGACAGCGTTACTGTTACTTTAAACGGAGATGGATCTGCCACCGTATCCGACAATGGGCGTGGTATCCCTACTGATTTACATGTCGAAGAAGGCATCTCAGCTGCGGAAGTTATCATGACACAGTTACATGCTGGTGGCAAATTTGATCAAAATTCTTATAAAATTTCAGGAGGCTTGCACGGAGTTGGCATTTCAGTCGTCAATGCTCTATCTGAAAAGCTTGATCTAAAAATATGGCGTGGTGGTAAAACATATCATATTGAATTTCATCACGGAGAAACACAGTCTCCTCTTACAATCATAGGTGATTGCGCAGATAAAACTGGCACAGAAATTACCTTTTTACCTTCGCGCAACACTTTTACACAAACTGAATTTAGCTTTAAAACGCTAGAGCATCGGCTGCGCGAATTAGCATTTTTAAACTCAGGCATTTCAATTACCCTTATTGATGAGCGAGAATCTGAAACAAAGCGCACTGATTTTTGTTTTGATGGTGGGATTAAAGCATTTGTAGAATGGTTAGATCGTTCTAAAAACTCTCAACATGGTTCTCCTATTTTTATCAATGCTGAACGTAACGACATTAGCGTAGAATGCGCTCTACAGTGGAACGACAGCTATCATGAAACCATGCAGTGTTTTACAAACAACATCCCTCAACGCGATGGTGGTGCTCATTTAGCAGGTTTTCGTGGTGCTCTTACAAGACAGATTAATAATTATGCAACAGCATCAGGATTTGCCAAAAAAGAAAAAGTTTCTATCACAGGAGAAGACGCCCGTGAAGGTTTAACTTGTGTTCTATCAATTAAAGTGCCTGATCCTAAATTTTCAAGCCAAACTAAGGACAAACTCGTTTCTAGTGAAGTTCGCCCTATCGTAGAAGCAATCGTTAATGAAAAACTATCACAATGGCTTGAAGAAAATCCTGCCCATGCAAAGCGGGTTATTCAAAAAATTGCTGAGGCCTCTTCCGCGCGTGAGGCAGCACGCAAAGCACGCGAGCTTACTAGGCGCAAAAGCGTATTAGACATGATTTCAAATCTTCCAGGTAAACTCGCTGATTGCCAAGAACGTAATCCTGAACGAGCAGAGCTATTTATTGTCGAAGGAGATTCAGCAGGAGGTTCAGCTAAGCAAGGTCGCAATCGCCGTTTTCAAGCCATTTTACCTTTACGTGGTAAAATTTTAAATGTTGAACGTGCACGTTTTGATAGAACATTGTCTAATCAAGAAATTGGCACGATGATTACTGCCCTTGGAACAGGCATTGGTAGAGAAGATTTTAACATTGAAAAAACACGCTATCATAAAATAGTTATTATGACCGATGCTGATGTAGATGGTAGTCATATCCGGACATTATTATTGACGTTTTTTTACCGTCAAATGCCCGAACTCATTGAACGAGGATATCTTTATATTGCTCAACCTCCTTTATATCAAGCCCGCAAGGGAGAGCGCAGTGTCTACCTTTTAGACGACCACACCTTAGAAGAGCATCTGTGTCAAACTGCATTGCAAGATTGTGTTATTACACGCGCAGACAAAGTTAGCCATGCTGGTGGTGAACTTCAAGAGATTATAAAAGAGATCCGTAAATCTGCTGCTCTTATTAATACTTTGAGCCATAAAATTGGTAGTAAAAAAGTTGTTTCGCATGCTGCAATAGCAGGCATTTTATCAACTGATATCCTCTCATCAACAACATCCGCCAACGATTCTGTTGCATATGTAGCAAACCGGTTAAATCATTTTGAAAGTGAGTTTGAAAAAGGTTGGGAAGGAAAAATAATCTCTTCAGAAAACGCAAGTGAGTATCATTTTATCCACAATTTGCGCGGTGTTATACAAAATTTTTATATCAATGATAGCATCCTACGTTCTCGTGAAGCACGTTTACTAACTGATTGTTCTGGATTTTTACAAAAACTTTTCTCAAAAGGTTCATTAACCGTTATCATCAAAGGTAAAGAACATATCGTTGAAACCCCTTGTGATTTTTATGATCTTGTATTGAAAGAAGGACGCAAAGGTCTAAACATCCAACGCTACAAAGGCCTTGGCGAGATGAACCCTGAGCAATTGTGGGAAACCACTCTAGATCCCCAAGCACGCACATTGTTACAAGTTAAGGTTGGACAAGCAGAAGAAGCATCTGATCTATTTTCTACCTTAATGGGAGATGTAGTAGAACCAAGGCGGGATTTTATTAACAGCAATGCATTAAATGTTACCAATTTAGATATTTAAAACCATTCCATTGGCTATTTTTAGCTTGACAAACAACTGTCATCTGCTTTCTAAGTAACGTGAGTTTAATTTTTAATTAATGTCCATATTGCGTGATAGCAATATTGTAAAAACACCAACCTGCGAGGCTTCGCACATTGGTGTTTTTGTGTTGCATCAAAACAATTAAAATATTGAGGTTTATTGTAGATAATGTTTAATGGATTAGGAGATCGCTTTTCTTCACTTTTTGATAAATTATCACGAAAAGGACGCTTAAGCACCACCGACATAGATCAAGCCTTGCGTGATATCCGCACTGCGTTGCTTGAAGCAGATGTAGCGTTATCAGTAGTCCAGACATTCATAACAAAAGTTCGAACGCGCTCTGAAAGCGCTGAGCTTATTCGCTCAGTAAACCCTGCCCAACAGATTGTCAAAATTGTACATGACACACTTGTTGAAACCCTTCAAGATGAAGATTTTCCAGAAACCTCCAACGAACAAGCTAATACGGACATTCTTGCAACGCTTGCACTTGCAGGTCCACCACCACAAACAATCTTAATGGTAGGCTTACAAGGATCTGGTAAAACAACCACAACTGCCAAACTTGCCCGTTTAATAACCAATAAACGCAATCAACGTGTCTTAATAGTATCGCTTGATACAAGCAGGCCAGCTGCACAAGAACAGTTAGAAATTTTAGGTAAACAAGCAGATGTTCTATCTTTGCCAATTATTGCTAAGCAATCTCCTATTCAAATAGCAAAACGCGCCCTTGATGCAGGAAAGCTTAGAGGAGCAGATGTCATCATCTTTGATACTGCAGGACGATTGCAAGCCGATCATGCTTTAATGCAAGAGCTCAAGGATATAGCAGATATAGTTCAACCATCTGAAACACTTCTAGCTATCGACTCTATGACTGGTCAAGATGCTATACATATTGCAGAAGGCTTTAAGTCTGAAATCGCATTAACCGGTATTGTGCTCACACGTGTAGATGGTGATTCACGAGGAGGTGCAGCTCTATCAATGCGCAGTGTTATCGGCAAGCCTATTAAGTTTTTGACTACCGGTGAAAAGCTAGATGCCATTGAAACTTTTTCTGCAGATCGTATAGCACGTCGTATTTTACAAATGGGTGACATGGTATCACTTGTTGAGCGCGCGCAAGAGACCATGGAACAAGACGAAGCAGAAAAAATTGCTGCAAAAATGAAAAAAGGCAATTTTGACCTCAACGATATGGCCATGCAGCTCAAGCAACTTAAAAGTATGGGAGGAATGGAAGGTTTGATGGCAATGATGCCAGGTGCTAATAAAATGCGCAGTCAAATGAAAATGGCAGGGATGGATGAAAGTGTTTTTAAGCGCCAAGAAGCAATCTTAAGTTCTATGTCAAAACAAGAGCGCACAAACCCAAAAATCATCCACGCATCACGCAAGCGACGCATTGCACAAGGATCAGGTACAAGCATACAAGACATCAACAAGCTTTTAAAACAATATATGACAATGGCAAAGATGATGAAAAAGGCTGGCAAATTAGGCGAAAAAGGCATGATGCGCTCTTTAGCCAGTAAATTAGAATTATCTTCATTATTACCTAAATAACATACATCAACCTCTAAATAGCATATATTCATTAACGTATTAACTTAACCACTAATATTAAAGGAAAAACAATGAGCGTACGAATTAGATTATCACGAAGCGGATCCAAAAAACGCCCTTATTATAGAATTGTTATTGCAGATGCACGTAGCCCACGCGATGGAAAATTTATTGAACGGGTTGGACATTACAACCCTCTTCTACCGCGTGAACATCAAGATCGTATGGCAATCAATGAAGAACGTGTACGCTATTGGTTATCACAAGGTGCACAGCCTTCAGATCGAGTCCAGCGCTTTATGAGCTCTTTAGGTATTGTCGCGCCTAAAACCCTTACTAAGCAAACTAAGCAACATTTACCTAAAGCCAAAGCCCAAGAGCGCGCACGCGAAGCTGAAGAAGCTAAGACTGCAGCAACAAAGCAACCCGATGCAACCGCTTCCAGCGAAGAAATTGTTGAAGATACAGTCGTTGCAGATGCGCCCATTGAAGATACAGAAGAAACAACTGCAACAAATAATGATGATAACAAAGAATAGTCTATCAGCAGTAATTTTCAACCTTCATAGCATAAACTAGTGTCGTCAATATTTGAAAGTAAACGCGCAAAAAATAGTCCCACAACTCAAATGCGCAATGACAATAACACGCTACCACAGTTAGATAGTAGCCTAACATCATTAATATTACTTGGTAAAATATTAGGTGGACACGGAACAAACGGTGAAGTAAAAATTTCAAGCTATACCCAAAACCCTAAAGATATTGCCAATTACGGTCCCCTACTAGACCATCATTGTAATATCATTGGGGCACTAATAATATCAAAAATCAAGGCCACTAAAAGCAAAACAAAACCTTATCATAAAGCATCCCATATTATTGCTAAATTTGAAGGTCATCACGCACCAAAAACGCGTACTCAAAGCGATGCTATGCGAGGCCAAAACCTCTATATTCAAAGGTCTATGCTTGCTACAACAGAACATCAAGATGGAGATGGTATTTTTTATGTGGATTTAATCGGTTGCACCGTCATAGATCTTAAGCATCAGCCATGGGGCAATATTATTGCAATTGATAATTTTGGAGCAGGTGACGTTATTGAAATTGAAACACTTGATCAGCGTAAAACCATGATACCTTGGGCTGATGATTTTATTATAAATATAGACTTACAGTTAAAGCAAATAACAGTCTCTTGCGGAGGCCTTGCTTACTATTGAGCGATTGTTAATTTAAACATATGTGTATATGATGAGCTGGAAATTACAAATATTTACCGCTTTTCCAGAATTTTTTCCTGGGCCTTTAGCGCATTCTCTCATTGGTCGCGCGCATGAGCTAGGATTTTGGCATGATGACATTATTAATTTACGCCATCATACTAACGATAAACATCAAAGTATCGATGCTCCTCCATATGGTGGTGGTGCTGGTATGGTTATGCGTGTTGATGTTGTCGATAAGGCATTGCATGCAGCACTTGATAACGATCTAGATTTAATATTACCGAGCCCTCGTGGAAAGCCTATCAATCAAGATTGGTGCAAAGAAAAAGCAAAAGGCAAAGGGCTTGCTATCATTTGCTCACGATATCAAGGCATTGATGAACGCATCATTAAATTATGGAAGCCTGAGTTGATAAGCATGGGTGATTATATTTTAGCTGGTGGTGAAACCGCTGCAATTATTATGGCAGAATCATGTATACGCTTGCTACAACAAGTTATTGGCAATCCAGAATCTCATACCCATGAAAGCCATGACGATGGACTATTAGAGCATCCTCACTATACAAAACCATCTATATTTAATGGTCATGACGTGCCTGCCGTGTTACGTGGAGGTAATCATAAGCACATTTTGCAATGGCAGCATGAGCAACGACAAAACGCAACACAATGCACTCGACCGGATCTGTGGCAAAAATGGTTATCAAAACAACAAAATAAAACTCAATCAATTGAAAAAAAAATAAAACCACATGAAAAAGCCTCTCATCGCAATGTTAATGAACTAAATTCTTGACAAATGGCTCAGAAACGGTTTTTTAAACCTAACTGTTAAAGGATAAATGATTATGAACATAATTGAACAAATTGAACAAAACGAAATTACACGCGTTAATAAAGATATTCCAGACTTTCGTGCTGGCGATACGTTGCGCGTTCATGTACGAGTTATTGAAGGAGAACGCGAGCGGATTCAGATATTTGAAGGCGTTTGCATTGCCAAACGTAACGCTAGTATTAACAGTTCTTTTACAGTAAGACGGATATCATACGGTGAAGGAGTAGAGCGTGTGTTTCCTCTCTATAGCCCTCGATTAGATAAAATTGAAGTCGTGCGCCAAGGCAAAGTTCGTCGTGCTAAGCTTTATTATTTACGAGGACGTTCTGGCAAGTCTGCGCGAATCGCTGAGCGCTCTTTTATCAAGGCAAAAGAAAAGTAATCTTTAGTTAAGTTTATTCTATGCATTACACTCTTTTTGAAAAAATTTGGAATAGCCATCTTGTAAAACAACAAGAGGATTCTGCATGCCTTATTTACATTGACCGCCATTTAATACACGAGGTTACTAGCCCGCAAGCATTTGAAGGATTGCGCCAAGCAAACAGACCAGTGCGTCAACCTAATTTAACGTTGGCAATGGCTGATCATAATGTGCCTACTACCGACCGCAAATTTGGAATTACTGATCCAGAAAGTAAAATACAAGTCGATACTTTACGCAAAAATTGTAAAGATTTTGGCATTCGCTTCTTTGACTTAGCCGATATTCGCCAAGGTATTGTTCATATTGTTGGCCCTGAGCAAGGTTTTACTCTTCCTGGTCAAACAATAGTTTGCGGAGATTCTCATACAGCAACACATGGCGCTTTTGGATCGTTAGCTTTTGGCATTGGCACATCAGAGGTTGAGCATGTTCTTGCTACCCAAACATTAATCCAGCGACCAGCAAAATCCATGCGCATCAACACTAGTGGACAATTACCCATTGGGGTGACTGCAAAAGACTTGATCCTTACAATTATAGCCCGCATTGGTACTGCAGGCGGTACTGGATACGTTATTGAATATACAGGTGAAGCTATTCGTGATCTTTCAATGGAAGGGCGTATGACTATTTGTAATATGACCATTGAAGCTGGAGCACGTGCAGGATTGATTGCTCCAGATGAAACAACTTTTGCATACCTTAAAAATAAACCATTAGCACCGCAGAACGCTGATTGGGATGCTGCTCTTTCTTATTGGAAAACACTCCCTAGTGACCCTGATGCCTCTTACGACAAAGATATTGAAATAGCTGCAGGCGATATTGCCCCAATGGTCACATGGGGAACCAGCCCCGAAGATGTTGTTTCTATTACAGACTATGTGCCAAACCCTGATCATGACAGTCTCGATAGCAACAAAGCGCAATCTATGCATCGTGCACTAGATTATATGGGATTGCACGCTGGACAAGCAATGCGTGATATTAAGATTGACAAAGTCTTCATTGGTTCATGTACAAATGGTAGAATTGAAGACCTAAGACAAGCAGCAGCAATTGCAAAAGGCGCAAAAGTTGCCAGCACAGTTGAAGCTATAATTGTTCCAGGATCAGGCTTAGTCAAGCAACAAGCAGAGCAAGAAAATCTTGATCGCATCTTTATTGAAGCTGGTTTTGAATGGCGCGAGCCTGGATGTTCTATGTGCCTTGCCATGAACGCAGATCGCTTAAAACCACAAGAACGTTGTGCATCAACATCCAATCGCAACTTTGAAGGTCGCCAAGGTCGTCAAGGTCGTACGCATTTAGTCAGTCCTGCTATGGCTGTTGCTGCAGCAATTTCTGGACGCCTAAGTGATGTACGAGACTTTCAATGATATAAAAATAGCATCTAATCATCACAAAATAGCATCTGCGATGATTTTTGGCGTTGCCAAGCAATAGTGATTTATTCCGTTGGCATATGGCTTGATTGACAATAGCGAGGTAGAAAATATGCATCTGAAATTTAATATCGCACACGCCTCGCATAGGCTTTAAATAAACAACAATAAGGACTCATTCATGCAACCATTTAATCAATTAGCAGGCATTGCTGCTCCTTTTGATTATATTAATGTCGATACCGATATGATCATACCAAAGCAATGTCTAAAAACAATCAAGCGCAGTGGACTTGGTAAAAGTTTGTTTTTAGAAATGCGCTACGATGATGATGGCAATGAAAACCCTGATTTTATTTTAAATCAGCAAGCATATCGCAATGCGTCTTTCTTGATTGCAAACGATAATTTTGGATGCGGTTCATCGCGTGAGCACGCACCTTGGGCTTTATTAGATTTTGGTATTCGCTGCATTATTGCAAGTAGTTATGCTGATATTTTTTATAACAACTGTTTTAAAAATAGTATATTGCCCATTATATTAGACAAAAAAACTGTAGATCAATTACGTGACAAAGCAGAACGCGGTGCAAACGCTATTTTTTCTATTGATTTACAAACGCAAACTATTACTGATCCTGATGGATGTATTATTCACTTCGATATTGACCCTTTCCGCAAACAATGTCTGCTTGAAGGCCATGACGATATCGCTTTAACGCTAAAGCATGACAAACATATTACCAAATATGAAAATAATATAAAAAAAAACCAGCACTGGCTTTTTAATACACTCGGTTAACAAGTTCTACTAAGCTTGAGCATCTATGTTAGTAAGGATGATCTTATGAAGTTTAATTCTAAAAACATTTTATTACTTCCAGGAGACGGAATAGGCCCTGAAGTGTGTACACAAGCAGTGCGTGTGCTCGATTGGTTTAGCAAAAATGGCAATACTAAATTTGAAATTGAGTCCGATTTAGTTGGAGGAGCATGCTACGATGTCCATCAAGTTGCAATTACCAATCAAACAATAGCACTTGCAAAAGCTGCCGATGCTGTTTTATTTGGCGCTGTTGGCGCACCTCAATATGATAATGTTCCTCGTGATGCACGCCCGGAAGCAGGCTTGTTACGATTGCGTAAAGAGCTCGATTTATTTGCTAATTTACGTCCTGCCATCACATTTGATGAGTTATTAGGTGCATCATCTTTAAAGCCAGAAATCATACAAGGACTTGATCTATTAATTGTTCGTGAGTTAACATCTGGGGTTTATTTTGGCATGCCACGAGGTATAGAAAAACTTAAAGATGGCAGTGAAAGATGTATCGACACGCAATCATATACTACACAAGAAATTGAAAGAGTTACCCGTGTCGCTTTTGATTTATCTCGATTAAGAAACAGCAAAGTTCATTCCGTTGAAAAAGCAAACGTAATGGAAACAGGCGCCTTTTGGCGTAAAACTGTATCCACATTGCATGCACGCGAAAATTATACTGATATCGACTTACATCACATGTTTGCTGATAATTGCGCCATGCAGCTTGTCCGCAATCCAAAGCAATTTGATGTTATTGTAACTGATAATTTATTTGGCGACTTGCTATCAGATGCCGCTGCTATGTGTACTGGCTCTTTAGGGATGCTACCCTCTGCGTCATTAGGAGCTAGACATGAAGATGGTTCTGTGCATTCAATGTATGAACCCGTTCATGGAACAGCTCCTGATATCGCTGGTAAAAATTTAGCCAACCCTATTGCCATGATTTTATCGACTGCCATGATGTTGCGTTACTCTTTTAAGATGACAGAAGAGGCCGATATGCTTGAAACCGCCGTGCGCAGAACACTTTCCGATGGTGTTTGCACACCCGATATAGCAACAGCAAAACAAAATCCTGTCTCTACACAAAAAATGACTGATATCATTTTACGCAAGCTTGCTTCGTTATAAATAAGCTAATGGGTTCTATTGTTGTCTCAAAATAACCAACTAGCTGAACATCTCTTAAAACAAAAATCTTCTTTGATAGCACAAGTAAGCGCTCTTCATAGCCAAAGTAAGCCCGATACATTACAAAAAGCCCATCAACTTTTAGAAGACTGGCAGCAACAATATAATTTACACTACACCACTCCTGATCGGGATATTGTCTATGCGCTTGCATTCAATAATGTACTACAAGGGCGCATTACCAATGCTAAGCAACATATAGAAAGTCTACTAGAGCATTTCCAAAACAATCTTAGCATACTTAAGCTTGCCATCCATATTTATACTAGCGTTGATGCACATGCTGAACCCACAAAGGCAATGCCTTTAATCACACATTTGCAACAATTACACCCTACCCAAAAAAAACATTGCCAGCTATCTTTATGCATTTGCTTACGTCAAAGTAAAAAAAATAAAGAAGCATTATCACTGGCTAGACAGATTCTAGATCAATATCCAGATGATCAAAAGGCAATATCAAACTATGCAAATTGTCTAGACAGTTTAGGCTTTGTAGAGCAAGCACTCAATTATTATAAAACCCTATACCAACACGATCGCAACAATCCTATATATATCTTTATGGTTGCGCAAACTGCAATGATTGCCCATCAATGTGATCTAGCACATGAAATGTTTAATCAACTTTTAACATATAACATTACACAATCATTGCGCGCTGCATCAGAAGTTTATCATGCCAAAGTTTTTGAAATTGAAGGTAATTATACCAAAGCATGTGCACCCATAGAATCCTTTGCAAACGCTGATGCTATGGCAGTAAGGCATCGTAACTTTCCAGTTCCACAATGGAAGGGAGAACGAACACAAAATCTATTAATTTACGGCGAATTGGCTATTGGTGATCAACTGGCTGCATTAAGGCTAGTTGCGCAAGCTTCCAAACAAGTAGACAACATATATTTGAGTATTGATCCACGATTGCATGCTTTAATAAACAAAGATATTCAAAATATTGCAATTATCAAAAACTCTTGGCTCCAAGAAGAGTTGATTTTTCATGATCCTGGCATCAAAATCGATAAAGTAATTGCTACAATATCATTATATGCTATTTATCCAACGCTGCCACAGCAATTTGATCCTTTTGTAGTATCGTTGCATCGAGAAAAAGAAAAAATAGCAAAAATTAGAAAAAAACTCCATACAAAATTAAATCAAAAATTTATGATTGGATTAAGTTGGTTTTCTACAACAAAAACACCAAGCCTGCGCTCGCTGCGCTCTATTGAAATTGAGGCGCTACAGCCACTTTTTGCATTAGAAGATTGTGTTTTCATTAGCTTGCAGCACGGTCTTGATCGCACACAAACAAAAGCGATACAAGCTATCAGTCAAGGTCGCTTTATACAGCTTGAAGAACTAGATATTGATAAAGATTTACATATACCAGCATTGATCATGTCAGCGCTTGATCTTGTGATAACAACTGGAAATTCAACTCTACATATAGCTGGCGCATTAGGTTTGGAATGTTGGGCATTACTGCCTAAATTCTGGCCTTCTTATTATCGCATCAAGAACAATCAAATGTACTGGTATCGCGACATACGAGTATTTATGCAACGCAATAATATGCAATGGGATGATGTTATCACTGAAGTTGTCCTGCAATTAAAATCCCATATTGCAGTTAAAAGCAACCACAGCGACACACACCAAATATTGGACTTTGATAAACTGTATCCTATTGCAGTACAAGGCGATAGCAAAGCCATTGACGCTGCTGTGGAGCCGTGGATTACACACCATGACCATCCTTTTCCAGAGCAAGTCTGCGATGCATGGCTTCTCAAAGCTTATAGCAGACATAATATGCCACACGGTGAACTAACTGATAATATGATTGCAAATGCACTTTCTTATAATAAAAAATCTTCTCGTGCTTGGCATGCTTATGGATATGCATGTTACTGTAAAAAATTATATCGTGAAGCCATCGAGGCATTGCAAAATGCTATTGCACTATCCTCAAAAGATTTTCCTTTAGCTTGGTATCATTTAGGACAAGCGCTTTTAAATAATCACAGTATTGATGAAGCTATCGTAGCTTTCAAGCAAAACATCAAGAGCAGCTGCCCAAATATTCAAGCTTACTTAGAGTTGTCATTTATTTTAAATCAACGACAACAACTTGATGAAGAAGAAAAATATTTAAAAGCAGCAATCAAATTATTTGACAATCCAAAATCCAAATTCAACTATGCATTGAATTTAATTGCACAAGGAAAATATCAAGAAGCATGGCCATATTATCAATTCCGATATGCAGCATATGATCATACCCAACACCAGCTCCCAGGAAAAATATGGAAAGGTGAAAGCTGCAACGAGCATTATCTTGTTTTATATGCAGAACAAGGAATAGGAGACCTTTTAGTCCAACTTTTAAGTTTGCAATATATTGAGTGCAAACAAAACATTACATTGATCTGCGATAAGCGGTTACATTCTTTACTTAAGCGTAGTTTTCCAAATCTCAACATGATTGATATGACGACAATCGAAAATGATATTAATGCTTTTCGCAGTTTTCGCCACCCACGTTTTCTTAATCAACATACAGGTGCATTACCGCAAATTTTAAAACTTCCCCGCCTTGATGATCCAAACTTTAGAAACCCTATCTTAAAGCCTAATCCAGAAAGAGCTTTGCAATACAAACAATATTTGCAAAAAAAATTCAAAAACAAAAAACTGGTTGGTATTGCTTGGACAACAAAAAATCCAAATACTGCATATAAATCAATTAATCTTGCAGACATGGTTCCTGCTGTTGAGCGCCCCGAAATTCAACTTATCAATCTACAATTTGGATTGGACTTAAATATATCAGAAAAATTTAAATATCTAGACCAGTTTAATATTTTTGCAGTCAAAGATTTAAATTTATGGGAAGATATAGACGGAGTAATTGCACTGATCAGTATTCTTGATTTAGTTATCACCTCATCAAATAGCAATGTACAGTTTGCAGGTAGCGTTGGAACAAGAACCATTGTCTTAACACCAACTATCAATACATGGAGCTTGAGTTTAGCACATGGTGAACAATCTGCATGGTTTAAAAACATGCGTATTATCAGACAAAAGCAACCTGATGACTGGCAACCAGTACTTAAAGATTTAAGCAAAGCCATTGATCAATTCATTTGATCATCAATCAAAAAAAATTAAAAAGATAAATATCCTATGAATAAACAAAAAACAATACAAAAACTTAATCAATTGCACATACAACCAACAAAAGAAAACCTGCAAGAAGCCCTTGCAGTTTTAAAAAAATGGACAAACAAACAACTTGAGCATGACGCAGATATTGTTCATATGTATGCTTTGACTTTTTTTTTGCAAACCAATATGCCCGAAGCAGCACTGCATGTTGAAACATTACTGCAAAAAAGCCCAGACAATATACAAGCGTTAAAGCTTGCAGTTAAAATCTATACAAATATTGATGATTATTCTCAGCCAGAAAAAGCTCTTCCATTAATCAAAAAACTACAACAGCTTGATCCAAAAGATGAACTACAACATCGATTGACCCAATCCAATTGTTTGCGTCAAATGAAAGAAACTGAGCAGGCTATACAAATAGCTAGAGATTTATTTTTTGAATATCCTGACGATGATCAAGTCCGCATCAACTTTGCATATTGTCTCCAATCAATAGGTCAAATAGAAAAAGCGCTTATGCTTTACAACAATACTTACCAACAAAAACAGTATGATCCAGGTTTTTTGCATACATTTTCAAGCACAGCTTTACTCAATCATGATTGCGATTTAGCAGAGAAGTTATTAAACGAACTTTGCCATTTTGATCTACCAAAGCCTTTATCAGCAACCGTTTCAATCAATTATACTAATTTATTTTTACTCAAGCAAGAATATCAAAAAGCATATCAGCATTATGAAAAAAGATGGGATAGTATTGATATGTCATCATATCGGCGCAATTTAGCAGTGCCTAATTGGCAAGGTGAACGCGTTGGACAATTATTGATTTATGGCGAGCAAGGTATAGGAGAACAGATTTATTTCGCCAACCTGATTGCACACGCAGCCAAGCAGGCAACTACAGTATATCTAAGTTTTGACCCTAGATTAAATCCAATCATAGATACAAAAATACCCAATGTTAAAATTGTTAAAAATGCTTGGGCTCAAGAGCAATATCTCATTGAGCAAGTTAAAATTGATAAGACAATTTCGGTAGGATCTCTTGCCAATCTTTATCCCAATTTACCTTCTCAAGAATTAAGACCATTTTTATCTACATCACATCATGATAAGGCTGTTGAGAGTATTCGACAAAAGCTTCGCCAGCGATTTGGTAACAAGTTATTGGTAGGCTTAAGTTGGTTTACCACCAGCAATATCACTGACATTCGTGCATTGCGTTCTATTAAAACAGAGTCTTTATCGCCTCTATTTACCTTAGAAAATTGTGTGTTCTTCAATCTACAATATGGATTGACTACCCAACATGAAAGTATCTTGCAAAGCATCTCACAAGGTCGTTGGTTTCATTTTGAAGATCTCGATCATATGAACGACCTACAAAAGCTTGCAATCATTATGAATGCTCTTGATCTAGTGCTAACAACTGGCAATTCAACATTGCATCTAGCAGGTGGTTTAGAAAGCAATTGCTGGGCAATGTTACCCAAAGCGTATTTGCCTCAGTATCGTATTACTAACAAACAAATTTACTGGTATCCTAAAATGCGCACATTCATACAAGAACAACACATGCAGTGGGATCATGTCATTGCTAGCGTTGTGGATGCATTAAAGAAAAAGCAACCCGAACCATAACATCTAATATAATCGCTCTATTGACAGATAAAGAATTTCTTTTGCACAATAATATAAAGATTTGCACCACCAAACAGCATTCAACTGCTATCGATGATGCAACTTCTTTTAAAGGATATTAGCAAGAGTAATACATTGAAAACTCAACTGGATGTGGCGTCATATTAAGGCGCTCAATCTCTTCACGCTTTAACTCTATATAAGCCTTAATTTGATCTTCACTGAAGACGTTTCCTGCTAATAGAAAATCTTGGTCCCGTTCTAAACTATCAAGAGCTTCAGCAAGCGAGCTACAAACATTTGGAATATTTGACAACTCTTCAGCTGGTAAGTCGTAAAGATTTTTATCCATTGCATCACCTGGATCAATACGATTAAGAACCCCATCAAGACCTGCCATTAACATTGCAGAAAATGCTAAATACGGGTTTGCTGTTGCATCTGGAAATCTTACTTCAACACGTTTCCCATTAGCGTTTGTTACATAAGGAATTCTACATGACGCAGACCTATTGCGCGATGAATATGCTAGTAAAACTGGAGCTTCATAGCCTGGAACTAACCGCTTATAGCTATTTGTTGATGCATTTGTAAAAGCATTCAATGCTTTCGCATGCTTGATTATACCGCCTATGTAATGTAGGCATGTCTCTGACAAATCAGCATATTTTTGACCAGCAAAGATATTGCTATTATTTTTCCAAATAGACATATGCGTATGCATCCCTGAACCATTATCGTCAACAATGGGCTTGGGCATAAATGTTGCGGTTTTACCATAATTATGTGCTACCATATGGACTACATACTTATAAATCTGTACATTATCAGCGGTGCGTAACAACGTGTCATAGCGCATGCCTAACTCATGCTGGGATGGTGCTACTTCATGATGATGTTTTTCCATAGATAGTCCCATTTGTACACAAGTTGATACCATCTCTGCACGAATGTCCGTGCCTGAATCTATCGGTGCTACTGGAAAATACCCACCTTTACTTTTCGGTCTATGGGCTTGATTTCCATCTTCATAATCGGTCCAATTATTAATAGGCTCTTCTTCTCCATCCATTGAATAAGCCATCAAATTAGGATCCGTATTCCAACGGACATTATCAAAAATGAAAAACTCTGCTTCTGGTCCAAAATAAGCCGTGTCACCTACTTCAATTGATTCCATATAACGCAATGCTTTGCGCGTCGTAGAGCGTGGATCGCGAGTATATGGCATTCCCGTTCCTGGGTCTTCTATGTCACAAAAAACAATCAATTGTGGCTCTGCTGTAAAAGGATCAAGAACTGCCGTTGACGCATCAGGCTTTAAAATCATATCAGATTCATTAATCGCTTGCCAGCCTTCAATAGAAGAACCATCAAACATGACGCCATCTTCAAACATATCTTCATCAACTGTTGAAATATGCTGTGTTGTATGTTGCCATTTACCCTTAGTATCTGTAAATCTTAGATCAAGAAACTCTGCCTCGCTATCTTCCATCATTTGCTTTATTTTTTTATAATCATCCGACATCATATACTCTCCTTCATATTTTACTTTTAAAATTATAGCTATCAATCAAACAGTTTATCAGTTTCTCGTAAGTTTTTATCAATGCATATACTAAATAGCATTATTTCCATCTTCGCCAGTACGAATACGAATCGCTTGTTGAATTTCTGAAACAAAAATCTTTCCATCCCCTATGCGCCCTGTAAATGCGGCTTGCTTAATTGCTTCAATTGCATTTTCACAAACAGCATCTTCAATCACAATTTCAAGCTTAACTTTTGGTAAAAAATCTACCACATATTCGGCCCCTCGATAAAGCTCTGTATGGCCGCGCTGGCGCCCGAAGCCTTTTGCTTCCATTACCGTAATACCTTGTACTCCTATTTCAGCAAGGGCATCTTTTACTTCGTCAAGTTTAAATGGTTTAATAATGACTTCAATTTTTTTCATTCATCGTCCTCTTTTAATACGCATTCATCTCCAATCAATGTATAGCAAGCAATATGCTATCACTAATAGCATCGTAACATGTTGATTTTTAAAAATAAAACAAATAAATTTTAAAATCAAATTCTAGAAATACTATATCAATAATCAATTGCCTATTTAGAAAGCAATATAATGGCAATTATTTGTTCTTATAAGCTTTATACTTAAAGATATATTTATTTGACATATATTAATATATACAAGATAATATTAACCAACATTGATAATAATTCTTATATCAAACAACCTAAAGATAGACGTATAAACCACAACCAAAGACTGCGCTACACAAATTGCCAAATGCTTGAATTTTTTACAAAAAAAAACACCATAAGTTATACAACACCAGATAGTTTAACAAGGAATAATTTTTATGACATTTGATACACAAGATCACACTAAAATCAATTCACTTGAAGAGCATTGGATGCCTTTTACAGCAAACAGCGCATTCAAAAAAAAACCTAATCTTGTTACACGTTCAAAGGGTATTTATTGCTGGAACCATCATGGGACAAAGGTGATTGATGGATCTTCTGGACTTTTTTGTGTACCAGCTGGACACGGCCGAAAAGAAATTGCTGATGCCGTGCATCAACAAATGCTACATAATGATTACGTTGCTCCATTCCAACTTGGCCAACCATCTTCTTTTGCATTAGCGCAAAAAGTTTCTACGTTATTACCAGAAAAAATGAACCGTGTGTTTTTTGTGAACTCAGGTTCCGAAGCTATTGATACTGCACTAAAAATGGTCATGGCATATCATCGTGCAAATGGTCAAAGTCAGCGTTTGCGATTTGTATCACGCGAGCGCGCATATCACGGAGTAAATATAGGTGGCATCTCGTTGTCTGGAATGGTCCGAAACCGTGAAACTTTTCCTGTTGTTATGCCCAACATATCACTTTTGCGCCATACGCTTGATAGCCAACAGCGTTTTACAAAAGGTCAGCCTGCTCAAGGAGCAGAATTAGCCGATGACTTAGAGCGCATTTGTGACACATATGGAGGTAGTACAATTGCAGCAGTCTTTGTTGAGCCTGTTGCAGGTTCAACAGGCGTTCTTGTACCACCAAAAGGCTATTTGCAACGACTACGAGAAATTTGCGATCACCATGGTATCTTGTTAGTATTTGATGAAGTAATATGTGGATTTGGACGATTAGGAAGCAACTTTGGTACACAGGCATTTGGCGTTGAGCCTGATATTATTACCATGGCCAAAGCATTAACAAATGGTGCTATTCCAATGGGAGCTGTTGCAACAAAAGACAACATCTATGAAACTATAACCAATGCCGCGCCTGAAAATTCTATTGAATTTTTTCATGGTTATACATATTCAGCCCATCCAGCTGCTTGCGCTGCAGGGCTTGCTACTCAAGAAATTTATCAAAAAGAAAAATTGTTTGAACGCTCAGCAACAATGTCTAAACCTTTTCTTGATAGCGTGTATTCTTTAAAAGACCATCCTTTAATCTGTGATATCCGAGGTTATGGACTACTAGCTGGCGTTGAAGTAAAACCAAAAAATGGCCAACCTGGAAAATTTGGCCCACACCTGCAAGTCAAAATGTTTAACAAGGGCTTACATGTTAAATTTACTGGCGACACAGCTATTTTTGCTCCTGCTTTTATCGCTGAACCACATCATTTTGATGAAATGATTGCAATATTTAAAGATACCTTGAACGAAGAGCTATAATTGAACTTTGCAATTCCAAATCATGTAATCTTTCTATAGATATCAATTGATGATTCTGAAAGGCTATATGATTATCATTTTGTAAAAGGCTTGACAGCACAAATATAAATAACTATTATATGATGGTTCGCATGTTGGAGAAACTCCAACTTAAGAACGACGTTAAACAGATTTTCAAAGATTATCTGTTGCTTTTAAATAATAGATGTAAATGCATCTATACCAGAAGGTGACAGAATTCCAGAAAGGGATTCGAAATGAGCGAAATAGCTTTATCTATTGGCCAACGCCGTGCGTTGTTGGCACTTAGCCAAACTAGCTTTCTTTCCGACAGGACAAATGAACGCTTAGCTAGTGGGCGAAAAATCAATTCATCCATTGATGCTCCTTATATTTACGCCAAAGCTTCCAGCTTGCAGGCAAAATCAAATGACTTATCCAATTATAATCGTGAACTCAATCTTGGCATAGCTACTTTAGAAGGAGTACAGCAATCTGTTACCAGCATTGGCAGTTTGCTAAACCAGCTACAAAATACTGCGCGCTCTGCATTAACTGCTACCAGTGCACAGCGCGCTGTTCTAACCAGCAGCTTCAAGTCAATCGGCACTCAAATATATTCCCTTGCTAAAGAACGATTTAATAACGCCAATTTGCTAGATTCAAGCAATGCGAGTTTATCGTTTAAATTTTCTACTCGAGAAGAGACAACCCTCAATGTTAAAGGAGTTAATTTACTCCATCCCAATGTGTTAGGTAACTCTCATCTATTTTCAGTTACAGCATTTTCTACACAAGGTAGCTTGATATTTTCAAATATCTATACCGCTGGAACGGGATTTTCCGCTGCTGGTGCCAGCGCTGTTGGAATTGCTATAACGCGTGTACGAAACGCATATGACCGCCTACAAGCACATGCTCAAAGCCTTGCTTCAGTAGCTCAAGTTATACGCATCCGTTATGATTTTAACACAACACACGCCGCACAGCTTTCCTCTGCAAGCAATGATCTTTTAGCAGCAGATATTAGCGAAGAATCTGCTAACGCAGTCGCATTGCAAACCAGATTTCAATTAGGAGTTCAAGCCGTGTCGTTTGCAGGCAGAAGTAATCAAAACATATTAAGGTTGTTTAATTAATATTTTTGATTAAAGGCTCATCGGCTTTTTCTATCATCATGTCATTTTCCTTTATGATTGAGATAGAAAAAGCCTTTGCTCTATACATCTTAACGCAAATAGATTATATTATTGATACAAATAATTTAAGTCTTAAAATAAAATGTTGAAACTGATTATTCATCAAACAAATGACTGTTTTCCATCAATCCTCTATCGACCGCGTTCAACTTCGTAAAGAGAGATTAGCAAAAATACGCGCGCAGCTAAATCAACATGATCTTGCTGGTATCTTATTATACGATCCTTTACATATTCGCTATGCAACTGACACTTCCAATATGCAAGTCTGGACTATGCATAACAGAGTTCGCTATGTCTTTATTGCTACAAATGGACCCGTCATTTTATTTGACTATCACAGCTGCAAGCATCTTTCTGAACATATCGAAATTATTGATGAAGTCCGACCTGCAACATCATGGTTTGCTTTTTCCTCTGGCGATAGAATGCACGAAAAGGCAGAGCAATGGGCAGATGAGATAGCTGAATGCATACATTCTTATGGTGCTGGTAACAAGCGCATTGCTGTCGATAAACTAGACCCTTTAGGCCTGCGAGCACTTGAAAAGCGCAATATTGAAGTCGCAGAAGGTGAACTTCTTGTAGAAAAAGCACGATCAATAAAAGCTCCAATTGAAATTGATGCCATGATGGAAGCAATCCACGCATGCGAAGAAGGCATGCGCCGAATGCACATTGCATTACGACCTGGCATCAGTGAAAATGAATTGTGGTCTATATTACACCAAACAAATATTGAACTTGGTGGAGAATGGATAGAAACAAGACTACTATGTTCAGCTGAACGTACATTCCCTTGGTTTCGTGAATGCAGCTACCGCGTGATTGAAAATGGAGATTTAGTTGCTTTTGATACCGATCTTATTGGACCACATGGCTATTGTGCAGATATTTCTCGCACTTGGTTATGCGGAGACAAAAAACCCACTGACATTCAAAAAGAAATTTATCAAATTGCTTACGAGCAAATCGAAAAAAACATTGATTGCTTAAAAGCTGGAATGAGTTTTTTTGAATTTGCTGAAAAAAGCCATCAATTACCCGATGAGCATTTACCATATCGATATTCTGTTTTAGCCCATGGTGTAGGCTTATGTGATGAATATCCTTCCATTGCTTATCAGCAAGATCAAGAAAAATCAGGCTATGACGGTTTAATTGAGCCAAACATGGTTTTGTGTATCGAAAGCTTAGTTGGATCTCCCCGATCTGGACAATCCGTCAAGCTTGAAGAGCAAGTTTTAGTGTGTGAAAATTCTGTCAAGCGCCTCTCAACATATCCTTATGAAAAAGTACTATTGTCGCGTTAGGTATTGATTAAGCTATTAACCTATAAGTCTAACCAGCAATGCATCTGGAGTATTATCAATTTAGTGCAACAAAGCGTTTGAATCTAGCTATTGAAAATAAAACCTTATACTTAATCTAGTTATCTTTACAAAAACTAACTTCTGATTACATCAATTCTATAAAGCATTAAATCTGCCATTCATGTTGGTTTTATATTCCATACACAGTTATGCCCTACAATTTTTTTCTAAATATTCAAGCAGATTTGCAAAATCATCAGGGATATCACTTTTGAATGATAAATGCGTACCTAAGATTGGATGGTCAAAAGTTAATTCTTTTCCATGTAATGCTTGGCGTGTAAAAGGAATTTTCTGGGCTAAATTAATAGCTCTACCATGCTTTGATTGATACAGCTGATCGCCCAATACAGGATAGCCAGATGCAGCCATATGTACCCGTATCTGGTGTGTGCGCCCTGTCTCTAAAGTACATTCGACAAGTGCAGCTTTTAATGCATAACTTTTTATAACTTCGTAACTTGTTTTTGCTGTGCGTATATGCTTAGCGTTATGCTGCAATAATTCATAGGCTTTCATTTTTAATCGATTATTAGGGTCACGTCCTATTGATAACGTAACTTCACCCTTTGCAGGAGATGGCAACCCTTGTACCGCGGCCACATAACGGCGAATAAGGTCATGACGAGCAAACATTTCACATAATCGATAATGAGCATTTGCCTGCTTGGCAGCAACCATAACACCGCTGGTATCTTTATCAAGCCGGTGTACAATACCTGGGCGCATACGATCACCAATGGCTTTAAGAGAAGTACCGCAATGATAAATAAGCCCATGGACTAATGTATGCTGCCAATGCCCTGGAGATGGATGGACAACCATCCCTGCAGGTTTATTAATAACAATCAAATACTCATCTTCATAAAGAACATCAAGCGGGATGTTTTCACCTTCAATCTCTAGCGCTTGCGCTAAAGGTGGGGTAACTTTGAGTTTTTCACCACCAATAAGTAGATAGCTGGCATTGATTGAATGCTTACCGTTAACATCAATATAACCTGCTTTAATCCAGCGCGCTAATTGTGTACGGCTAATATCGGGTATCAGCTCTTTTAACACACAATCAAGGCGTCCTTTTTTTTGATTATTAATGATATATTGGCCAGCACCATTGAACATTGCATCATTTGACATTATATCATCTGGCATTGTTATACCACCTTACACCAACATATTGCTTGTGTTATAAAAACTACCCTATTGATCATTTTGCAGTTAACTTATCAATTTGCATATCTTTAATGTGTTATTTTTTTGTATAAAGCTTTTCCAATGTTTTCTGATAGCGATTGCAAATAACGTGGCGTCTAATTTTTAAAGAAGGTGTCATTTCTTCATTTGCAATGGAAAAAGGTTCATCCGCAAGGATAAATTTTTTAACCTTCTCAGAAATAGTAAGCCGTGCATTAGCATTTTTAACTGCTTGTGCAATATCATTTTCACTTGCGCCTTCTTCCTCAACAATTAAGGCTGTTAAATACGCCTTTCCATCCCCATATACCATTGCATTTGAAATTTCAGTTTCCAAACACAAAATTCCTTCTATTTTTTGAGGTGCAATATTTTCACCTCCAGAATTAATAAAAATATCTTTTTTACGATCTGTAATTCTTATTAATCCATCAGCGTCGATATTGCCAATATCACCGGTCATTAGCCAGCCATCAACAATAGTTTTAGCGGTTAATTCAGGTTGATTCCAGTATCCTTGCATGAGCAGCTCTCCGCGTACCATCAACTCGTTATCTGGTCCACATTGAACCTCAACACCTTCCAATGCAGCACCAACAGTATCAAGTTGATTATTGAGTGGATTATTAACACTAACAACAGGCGATGCCTCGGTTAATCCATAACCTTGTAACAACCGTAACCCTAAAGCAGATAGAAACATCCCATTTTCATAATTCAAGGGACCTCCACCAGATATAAAAGCCTTAAGTCTACCTCCAAAACGTTCGCGAACTTTTTTGCGTACTATCCGTTCAAGCAAGCTGTCTAATATTTTTTCACCAAGGTTTCTATGTTGCTTTTCAAGGCGTTTTTTACCTAAAACAAGCGCTAGATTAAACAGTTTTTGACGAAATTTTGATTGACTTTGCAATCCTCCTAAAATCTTTGCTCGTAAGGTTTCATAAAACCTAGGAACAGCCGTCATAATAGTAGGACGCACTTCAGAAATATTCTTTATTAAATGGTCAAGATTATCACAAAAATAAATCTCACCGCCCATTGATATAGGAATAAACTGACCTGCAACATGTTCATAAGAATGGCTTAATGGAAGAAATGATAAGAAGACTTCCTTACCCCATCTACAACCAGGAAGATCATCCAACATACGCATAGCGCCCCATACATTACAAAGGATAGAACCATGACTAAGCATGATGCCATTGGGAGTTCCGGAGGTTCCCGATGAATAGATGATAGAGCAAGTTTGATTTCGCGTATGTGATGCTATCATTTGTTTAAGCGATTGGTTTTGCATTTTGCCAGTTTGGAGACAATCCTCCCATTCATAAATTGGAAGAGTGCTGGCTTGATGTTGTTGATCTTCAAGTGCATCGATCATAACAACAGCTTGAAACTCTTTTATAGCATTGGATTTTTGTAGATCTTGAATAGCTTCATGGAGTTTATTATATAATGCTGGCGTTGAGCAAAACGCATGAAAGGCACCACTATCTTTTATTAACTTAGCGTATGATCCAGGTGTTTGCGTGGTATAAAGCGGAACGCTAATAGCGCCAACTGTCATAATAGCAAGATTTGCAATCACCCATTCTGGACGATTTTCTGATAGTAATAGTACCCGTGCTCCAGATTCTACACCCATCATGCGCAAGGCATTAGCCATACGCTCAATTAATGTTTGACTATGTGCCCAAGATATTGCCCGCCATTCATCTTGGACCTTTCTCCACATAAAAGGTTGTTTGCCCATATAGCTTGCAGTTGTATCAAAAAGTTCAACTAAAGATACAATATTGCGCGGATCGCAAAGTTTTTTATTAGTAATTGGGTTCAATAAAGAATCTCCACACATAGCTACCATGAAGTTTGCTCTGTTATTAACTATAACCGAACATGATAGCAATACCAAGCTCGTCAATCAAACTTATATATCTAGTTAATATCTCAAATTTACATTTTATATGACTACAAATAAACTACTATAGCATAGCAACCAATAGACAATCATTCTATTTAAATTTTGGTATATAAATATCACAAAAAATGAAATATTATGATCAATAGATATGATTAAAATTATTACCTAATAAACTTTTAAGCGATTCTGCTTTTTTAACTGTAAGCGGTTCCATAGGAGCCCGTGTTAATTGCCATCTAGAATCATTTGTTTTCTTGCTCAGCAAGTTCTTATATGCTGCAATTGTTGGAAAATGACTTATGATTGATCTTAGTGCTACCGCACGTTGATTACAGTTTTGTGATTCTACATAATCACCTGCATTATAAAATTTTATAATTTGTGCAAGCTCTACAGCATTCAAATTAGCAGTTGCACTAATACAGCCGGTTGCACCTAAACGTAGGGCGTTTTGTAAATGCAACTCAGAACCAGGATAAACAGTTAACCCTTGAATAGACAACAACGACGACAAATTGTCCCAATCGCTAGAACTATCCTTAATACCTACAATTTGATCTGGAAATTCATTTTTTAACCGTTCTACCAACGAAAGAGAAAAGCCTACCCCACTTTGTTGTGGAATATGATATAATACTATACGCATATCTTTGCCAACATGTGCGATCAAGTTAGCAAAATATGCATAGAGGCCTTCATCGCTAACATCTTTATTATAAAAGGGAGGCAATACAAGGACCGCTTTGGCACCCATGTTAAGCATGTGTGTCGACAAACGCCCAGTATCTGCAATATTTGTTAAACCTGTTCCAGGTATAGTTAGTTCAGGTTTTATGCCGTTGGCTATTAATTCTTTAAAAATATCAATACGTTCGTCGATGCCAATAGAAAGCGCTTCGCCAGTTGTTCCAAAAGGAACCAGCCCAGTACAACCTTTTTGTAACATATCGTTTGCATGGGCATGATAAAGATCATGTATTACCAAACCAGATTGATCAAATGGCGTTAATAAAGGAGCTATTAATCCAGATAGCATGTTACAATTCCTACTTAAAATTAACTTGATTTAAATATTATTAAACCAAAGATAATAAATGCGCAAACAATCTCAAGGTAACTTTTTATGCTTTATATTGTACTCAAACACAAAGCATTGCAAATGTTTTAAGCAGCTACTTTATTTAAAATATCTTCTAGAGCAGAAAACGCTTCTGTTTCCTGCATTGCTTTTACTACTGCATATTCTCTAGCAAGTCTTTGTAAAGCAGCACGATAAAGCTGGCGCTCACTATAGGTTTGATCAGGTTGCGTAACGCCTCGAAATAAGTCACGTACAACTTCAGCAATAGCAATAGGATCTCCAGAGTTAATTTTACTTTCATATTCTTGCGCACGCCGTGCCCACATAGTACGTTTAATACGGCTTTTACCGCGTAAAATACGCAACATATCTCGCATTTGTTCATGCGAAGAAAGCCTTCTTAAACCTGAATCTGAAGCCTTGTCTGCTGGCACGCTTAATGTCATGCGATCATGACAAAATTCAATATTGATAAATTCAATATTGCTAGAGTCCATTTGGAGTGTTTCAACTCCTATAACTTTGCCAACACCATGACTTGGATAAACAACATATTCATCTTTTTTAAAATCACATATCTTTTTTGTGATTGATACCATTTGAAAAATCTTTCATTTATGCTTAAATTTAAATAACAATGCTTATATTCTGTTTACGCTAGTATGTATTGATGCATCTTTACAACTGCATCTATACACCATGCTTTTTATATAAACCCAATACATAACCTAGTGATCATCATTTGTAGATGACATCATGCCTGCGACTATGCTCGCACGCTATATGAACATCATCATCATTAATAATGAATGATCTTAGCTACTACAAACTACACAATCAAATATCTAATGTGATCAAATATATAAAAATACTTTGCTTCCACATACCAAGGCGATCTTTATTGATCAAAATCAATACCGCCAACTAATAATTCTATTGGTCATGCACTAGCTAGTGCCTAACATAAAATCACAAAAAGAACAAGATTTATCGTAGGGTTACAGCTGCATCTTCAAGTATTGCTTCAAAGCCTTGCTCGATATTAGCAACAGCCCTATCTACTTGGCAATAGCAACTATTGCTCATCATATCACGCAGTCTAAGATGATACTCTTCAATTTTTTGCGGGTTATGTGCTAATGCCACAGCTATGTCGATCATTTCATCAATACTTTCACCGATCAATTCATCTAAACCTGTCTCATGCAAGATCAATGCTGATGACCTACCAGCAATTGTACCATGCTTATAGGTTACAATAGGCGTGCCCATCCAAAGTGTTTCAACCGTTGTGATGGCTCCAGAAAAAGGAAAACTATCAAGAGCGATATCTGCTTTTGTATAAGAATGATATTGGGTTGAGTTTGCAGTGTATTCTAACAATTCTACACGACTAAGATCAATGTTGAATAATTTACATCGCTGCAAGATTAAATCGCGTGAATTAGGATCATAAACTTGCCTATTTTTAATAACCAAACGCGCCTTAGGGCATGCGCTCATGATTTTTTCCCAAGCCTTAAGACAATTCTCTCCTACTTTTCGCCAATTGTTATAGCTACCAAATACAATTTCCCCTTCGGGCCTTTTGCATGGACTTAATTGTCGCTTTGTCATAGCAATGTCTGGAGGATCAAAAGGAGGCGATCCATCTTTTAAATATATTAATTTTTCACTACATAAAGCTTGCGCTGAAGATGGTGTGATATAAGGATGTGTAAGACAATAATCTACAGATCTAAAGCCTGCTACATTAAAATGAAACAATGTTACTTGTATTGGAGCCATACGCATTGCAATTAAATTAAACGGAGTGCGCTCGGTACCAACAGAATGGCAAATAACAATATGTAATTTTAGTTTTCGTATCTTTTCACAAGATTCTATATCGTCCATACCTGCCACAACATGCCAACCATCAACATGAGATTGCAAATTGCGAGTTTCAGCATCTACGACAGTATGATTATAAATGCAATGTATCTCAAATCGCTTCTTGTTATGGTTAGGCAATAACTTACGCAAAGCTGTTATCCCTGCGCAATTATAAAACCCACCTGATAAATAACCCACGCGCACAATTTCTTCATCTTTAGGCAAAGATGCTAAAGCTGTTGTTACTTTCAAAAGTTTATCTTGCACTCTATTTTCAATAATACGCGACCATCGTCTACTATTAACCAAATGATCTGCTCTGCTGTCTTCAATAAAATAGTTTCCGAAAAAAAACCGACCATTAGCTATCGCTTGACGATTGGGGTCGTCTTGTACTGCCAAACAGATATATTGATAGGCCAGTGCATGCATCCCAAAATTTGAATATAGGTTGCACACTTGTTGTCTAATAATATTGTTTTCACCATGTTCATCAAGCATTGACTCCAATCTAGTAAAAGCTTCTGCATAATATCTTGTTTTGATTAGTAAACTAATAAGATTAACATTAAGCAATGGATCGTTGGGGGCTAAATCAACTGCCTTTTTGAAAGTATTTAACGCCGATGGCAAATCACCGACACTAACTTGAATTCGTCCTAAAATACTCCATGCAAATACTGATGTTGAGTCTAACTGTACTGCTCTATGCAATAATTCCAAAGCTTGACGCATCGCGCCGCGTTTATGGTAAACAAGTCCATATAGCATATAATATTCACAACTATGTTGTGGAATAGTTTGGCGAATTTTCTGTTCAGCAAAATCAAGCTCTCCTGAATCTATCAATTTAATTAGTTTGTTATAATCAAGCATCGCTTTAATTTAGATGATTACAATATATCTAATAATAACTGCAAAATAACTACAAGAGTAAATCACACTGCATTATACAAACAATCATTATGCATCATTTGATGGCATCAACATAGATTTTAATTATTTTTTAGCATTATTGGCACCCATATCTTGAATCATTGCCTCAAAGCCTGCTTCAAGATTGGCAACATTTTTATCTGGATTGCAATAACAGCTATTGCGCATCATATCACGCAACGTAAGATGATACTCTTCAATTTTTTGCGGGTTATGTGCTAATGCCACAGCTATGTCGATCATTTCATCAATACTTTCACCGATCAATTCATCTAAACCTGTCTCATGCAAGATCAATGCTGATGACCTACCAGCAATTGTACCATGCTTATAGGTTACAATAGGTGTGCCCATCCAAAGTGTTTCAAAAGTTGTGATTGCACCTGAAAATGGAAAACTATCAAGGGCAATATCTGCCTCCGCATAAGCTCCAAGATTTGCAAGATATGGAAAATATTCTAGAAACTGTACCCGGCTTTTATCTATTCCAACCTCTATAAGCTTCTCTAAAAGGAATGGGATATTATCTCTCTCTGACACTTGAGGATTTTTAAAAACAAAACGGGCTCGTGGACATGCATGGGCAATTTGTGCGATCATTTGTAGGTTAGCTCTACCCATTTTTCGCCAGTTATTATAGCAACCGAACACAACTTCCCCTTCAAGCCTTTTACATGGACTTAATTTTCGTTTTGCCATCAAAATATCTGGAGGATCAAAAGAAGGCGAGCCTTCTTTTAAATAAATTAATTTTTCAGTGCATAAAGCTTGTCCTGCAGGGGGCATAACATAAGGATGCGTAAGGCAATAATCTACCGCTTTTAAACCTGCTGTATTAAAATGAAATAATGTCGCTTGTATCGGCGCTAAGCGCATTGCAATTAAATTAAATGGTGAACTTTCTGTAATTACTGAATGACAAATAACAATATGCAATTTTAGTTTCCGTATCTTTTCACATGCTTCTACGGTATTCACATTCTTTACAACATGCCAACCATCAGCATCGGCTTGTAACTTTCTAGTCTCGCTATCTACAATAGTGTTTGTATAAATTGCGTGTATTTCAAAACGCTTTCTATTATGGTGTGAAAACAGTTTGCGTAATCCTGATATCCCTGCACAATTATGAAAGCCAGCCGACAAATAACCAACACGCACAATCTCTCCATCTTCAGGTAAAGATGTTACCATTGTTGTAACGCTTGGCAGCATCTTTTGAACTTGATTTTCAATATAGCGCGCCCAAGCCCTACTCCTAACCAAATGATCTGTTAGACTCATTTGTATGAAATAGTTACCATGAAAAAATGCACTATATCTCATACTACGACGCAGGTGATAATCAACATCTAAATTGTTAATGTGATTCTTAATACGCGGTGCAACTTCCATTGCTTCGTCATGACAACCTGACAAAGCATACACCTCAAAAGCAGCTGCTAAAAACCTTATGTCATTTGCAATCTCATCTTTTGTATTTTTTATCTCTTCAAGTTGTTGGCAAGCCTTATCAAGCTGATGAAGACGTAAAAAAATTAGCATGATGTTAAGATTAATCGCTATATTATCAGGATCTATACTTTGCGCTTTTAAAAAATCTCGTAGGCTTGCTGGATATCTTTTAAAATCTGCCTTAATAGTGGCAATGCTATTCCATAGCAACGCATTGCTTGGATCCAAACTTACTGATTTTTCCAATGCTTTTAAAGCACGGTAATTATCACCTTGCTCTTGATATCCCCATCCTCTAAACAAAAAAGCTGTTGCGCTGTTGCGCAAAGGGTCATCAAGGCGTTCAATTTCTAAAAACATCTTTTCAATGAAACCATTGTTAAAAAGATCTTTAATATGTTGATAAGGATTGATTGTGCTTTGTTGAGGAACTACAGTTTGTAGTCTTTTTTGATTCTCATCTTGTTCTTTGCGCATGGATGCGATGAAGTCCATTGCAGCAGGAAAGCGTTTAATAGAGATAGAAGTATTAGCCATCGTTTAATATGTTAGTGTTGTATAATAAACTAAAATTAAATGCTCGATTAATATAGCATAAACAATCAATCAGCTTGGTCTTGAGGTTTTAAACCATGAAAGACGATCCGCAGCCGCATCGGGCTTTTTCATTAGGGTTTTGAAATACAAAACCAGATGAAAATTGCTCTTGGCGATAATCCATCGTAGAGCCTATTAAAAACATAATGGCCGATGGATCTATAAACACGCTTATATCACCGTCTTGAATGATTTCTTCATAAGGGTGCTTCTCATAAGCGTACTCAACAACATACGACATTCCAGAGCAACCTTTCTGCGACAATGAAATGCGCAATGCAATAATGTTTTTATCATTGCTATCTTGCCCATGCTCCATTAGATATTTAACTCTTGATTTAGCGCTATCAGTTAAATGCAATATTGCTGCTTTCGATTTTATAGTACGAGTATCGTTTTTATCAATATCTGTTACTGACATTTATAAACCTCCAGATGCATAAAATTCTATCATAGAATGACAACATTGTCTCTTGAGTATGCATTAAAAATTACACTTTCTAATACTAAAAAAAATCTAAAGCCATACGAGCTTCTTCAGACATAAGCGATGGGTTCCAAGCAGGCTCCCAAGTAATACGCACACAGACACACCCTACACCAGATACGCTAGCAACTTGATCGGCAACTTCTTGAGGTAACTCTCCTGCGACAGGGCATGCAGGTGCAGTAAGCGTCATTGCTATAGAAACATCTCCATTTTTTTCCATGCGCACTTCATAAATTAAGCCTAAATCATAGATATTAACTGGTATTTCTGGGTCATAAACTTCCCGTAGAGAGTTTTCCACTTCATCTTGAGAGGCAAGCTTACAACCTGCAGGCAATGCTGCACCAGCAAAAACTTCTGAACCTTCTGGTACACTTTCAATCACCTCAGATTCATCACCATATTGATGAACGTCATAAGGATATGTATAACTTTTACTATCGGTTGCAACTATAGGTTGATCAGCTAGAGGCTGGTCTTCTGTTGGTTGGTTCATTGATACATTTTTTTCTTCTTGATCTTCTAATGATAAAGCACCAGATGTTATATTTTCTTTTTGTTTCATTGTTTTAAAACCTTTTGTGCTTTCTTGAGTGCATTGGTTAAAATATCAATTTCATCGCAGGTGTTATATATCGCCATTGATACACGCAATGAGGCTTTTATTCCTAGATAATTTGCAAGAGGTTCAGCACAATGATGGCCTGCGCGCACAGCCACTCCTTCCATATCAATTAGCATTGCCAAATCATGAGGATGAAACGGATGAATGTTAAATGACAATATTGGTGCTTTATGTTTGATGTTACCATACATAATCAAACCATCGATTTGTGCTAGAGACTCTTGTGCATATTCTAATAAAGTATTTTCATGCTTTTGGATTGCATCAATGCCAGTATCTGCAATAAAATCAATAGCATCTCCTAACGCTATTGCCTCAATAATAGGTGGTGTTCCTGCTTCAAATCTAGCAGGAGGCATTGCCCAGTGACTCTTTTCAGGCGTAACCGAAGTAATCATTTCTCCCCCTCCCATAAAAGGCGGCATTGCTTCTAATAGCAAACGGCGTGCATACAAGATGCCTATCCCGGTTGGTCCATAAACTTTATGGCCAGTAAAAACGTAAAAATCAACATCAAGCTCTTTTACATCAACCTTAAGATGCATCACAGCTTGAGACCCATCAACCAATATTTTTGCGCCATATTGATGGGCCAATGTTGTCATCTCTTTAATAGGGTTAACAATACCTAAAACATTGGATATATGCGTTACGCAAACCAACTTGGTTTTGTGTGATAATTGACTTTTAAAGTTCTCTAAATCAAGACTTCCATCTTGATGCAACGTAACAAATTTTAAGACAACGCCATGATCATCACGCAATAATTGCCATGGAACAAAATTCGAATGATGTTCCATCAAGGTTATCAAAACCTCATCTCCTTTGTTTAAAATACCTCTCCCAAAAGCGTGCGCAACCAAATTGATTGCATTTGTTGTTGAGCCAGTAAATACCACTTCGTTACTGTTAGCATTAATAAAACTGGCAACTTTTTGCCTAGAATCTTCATAAGCACTGGTTAGTTTTTCACTAAAACAATAAGCCCCTCGATGCACATTGGCATAGCAGTTTTGCATTAGCCAAATCATTTTATCAATCACTGCTTGATGTTTTTGAGAAGACGCACCACTATCAAGATAAACAAGAGGTTTATCTTGATGCACTCGTGTTTTTAGTATAGGAAATTGTGCTCGAATATTTGCAATATTAAACATGATGCGAGGTCATCCTTTTTACCATGAATACGACTCCAATAAGTGTGACAGTTGCATCTGCAATAATTGACTCATTTCATCAGAAAATGATTGCGTATTAATAGCCGTATTCATAAAACCTTCAAGTAAGAGTTTACGAGCTAAATCAGGTCCGATCGCACGATTTTTTATATAATACAACATATCTGCATCTAGATTACTTAATGTAACCCCATGAGCGCACGCAACGTCATGGGCAAGAATATCAAGCTCAGGTTTCATATCAATGCGTGCTTGATCGCTTAACAACATCGCCCTTGCATTTTGTCTTGCATCGGTTTTATCAGCGTCTTTTGATATTGCAATTTTTCCTTGTGCGCAAGCAGTTGCATGATCGTGCAACACACCTCTAAAAACCTGAGAACTTGTCGTATTTCCACATACATGATCAAACCAAGTAATATGATCCAAATGACTATTTTTATTTAGCATACACAAACTTGATAAGTTGCACTGGCTATCAGGTTGATCAAATATTACTTGTGTTTCAAGTCGTTGCAAATCTCCACCAGAAGTTAAAGCTGCAAGTTCTAGTTTTGAACCTGCACCTAATCTGTAGCGTCTGGCTGACAGTATTGATGATGCTATATTGCAATCTTGTATGAGTAGATGCCTCATTTGTGCTTCCGCTGAAAGTTCAAATTCTGCTATACCCGATAGCATAGAAGATTGCCTCTTGTGGAGTGTGTCATCTTGATCGCTATTGCCTTGCTGTTCAATAATTTGGATATTTGCACCATATCCAAGGCGCATCAATAAACGCGTGCCTAACATACTGCCTGCGCGATGCGCATCCCCTTCCATCTGGTGGATGATGTACAACACTTTATCGCTACTGTAGCCATCAGGAATATCGAGATAAAGCCAATCCTCTAAACATGCTAAATTGATGCACGCCAACATGGATCCTGATGTTTTTTCACTGCGCATAGATGGTGTAATCTCTTCAAGACCCCATATTGCATCCAATAATCCTGTACCATGCGTATTTTCTATTGCACTGCTTACAAATTGTTTAAACTCTCCAGCATGATCCATATTCCAGCGTCCGTTATTAAAATAAATACAAGGCTGTGTTATATTCATTTGGATAGGCGATTTCACTGAAACTGCATGGCTTTGTGGATTAGCAAAATCAAATTGTTGCAATCTAGAAACAGGCGTACGTCGCCAACTTTCGAGGCGATGGCTTCCAAAGTTTTGTTGAGATAATCGCTTTCTTGCTGACTGGTGTAACTGACTAAAGTCGCTCATATTGCATCCTGCAAAATACCGCTATAACCTTCAGCTTCAAGTGTTTTGACAAGCTCCATATCCCCAGAAACAGAAACACGCCCCTTAACCAATATATGCACATGATCTGGTGCTATATAATCAAGCAATCTTTGATAATGCGTGATTAAAATAATTGCCCGGTCTTTGCTACGCATATTATTAATAGAACCTGCAACCTCACGTAATGCATCAACATCAAGGCCTGAATCAGTCTCATCCATAATAGCTAATTTAGGCTCAAGCAAAGCAAGATGTAATGCTTCCATCCGTTTCTTTTCACCACCTGAAAAACCTACATTAACCGCTCGCTTTAAACTATTATCATCAATGCCAAGTTTTTTGGCTTTTTCACGCAGTACTTTAATAAAATCCATTGGCTTTAGTGGATCATCTCCACGATGTTTACGCATTGCATTTAAGCTATGGCGCAAAAAGTTAATCGTCGTAAGACCCGGGATTTCAATAGGATATTGAAATCCTAAAAACAAACCTGCACGTGCACGTTCATGTGCTTCCATCGTAACAAGGTTTTCATTTGCAAATACAATTTCTCCTTTTACAATGTCAATATCATCACGTCCTGCAAGTGTATGGGCAAGTGTACTTTTACCTGCACCGTTAGGCCCCATGATGGCATGAACTTCGCCTTTATTTATCTCTAAATTAAGGCCTTGTAAAATTGGTTTATCGTTGATATTTGCGTGTAAGTTTTTAATACTAAGCATAGTTTTACCCAACACTACCTTCTAAAGAAATTGCTACTAATTTTTGTGCTTCAACTGCAAATTCCATTGGTAAGGTTTGCAATACTTCACGACAAAATCCATTAACGATAAGGCCTATGGCCTCTTCTGTATCGATGCCTCTTGCTAAACAATAAAACAACTGGTCTTCAGAGATACGAGAGGTACTGGCTTCATGTTCTACAACGCTATCGCTATTTTGCCCCGATATATAAGGTACAGTATGCGCCCCGCAATTGCTACCTATCAACATACTATCACATTGGGTAAAATTGCGCGCGCCTTTAGCTTTTCCTCCCATATGGACCAAGCCTCTATATGTTTGCTGCGCATTGCCTGCAGAAATACCTTTTGATATAATCCGCGAGCTTGTATTCTTCCCAAGATGAACCATCTTTGTGCCAGTATCTGCTTGCTGATAGTTATTCGTGATTGCAACAGAATAAAACTCTCCTGTTGAGTTATCACCTTGTAATATGCAACTAGGATATTTCCATGTAATGGCCGATCCAGTTTCAACTTGCGTCCAAATAATTTTTGAATTCTTTCCTCTGCAAGCACCACGTTTCGTAACAAAATTATAAATCCCGCCAATTCCTTCTTCATTGCCTGGATACCAATTTTGCACCGTAGAATATTTTATTTCAGCATCATCAAGTGCAACTAATTCAACTACAGCTGCATGCAACTGATTTTCATCTCGCATTGGTGCAGTACATCCTTCTAGATAGCTAACATAAGAACCTGCATCTGCAATGATCAATGTCCTTTCAAACTGACCGGTATTTTCAGCATTGATCCTAAAATAAGTTGATAACTCCATCGGACAACGTACACCTTTTGGAATATACACAAAAGAGCCATCGGTAAAAACTGCACTATTCAAACACGCATGTTTGTTGTCTGCGTATGGCACAACAGAACCAAGATATTTTTTAATCAACTCTGGATATTCTTGTACTGCTTCAGAGATAGAACAAAATAAAACCCCAGCTTTCTTAAGAGAAGCACGAAATGTTGTTGCAACCGACACACTGTCAAACACAGCATCAACAGCGACATTATACTTACCTTCTACTCCTGCAAGAACTTCTTGTTCTCTTAAAGGAATGCCTAATTTATTGTATGTTTCTATAATAGCAGGATCTACCTCATCAAGGCTTTTAGGCTTATTTGCTGACTTTGGTGCTGAAAAATACCACGCATCTTGATAATCAATTGGCGGAAAAATTAACTTCGCCCAATCAGGCTCTGCCATTTTAAGCCAGCGTCTATAAGCCTTCAAACGCCATGCAAGTAGCCATTCAGGCTCATTCTTGCGGCTAGAGATAAAACGAACCGTTTCTTCGTTTAATCCTTTGTCACCTGTTTCTGTTTCAACATCTGTTGAAAACCCATATTTATAGCGTTGTTCAATTGCCTGTTCTATATCAGAGCTTACATTTGTCATTGCGTACCTACAGTTTGTTTTGTCGAATAGATTGACATAATATTATCTTGAATATGAGCCAATGTTATACTCGACAAAGCATCATAGACAAGTTTATTTACAACACGCCAACCCCCATGCATTGGGCATATGTTGCTTGATTCACATTGCTTGTGCGATTCATCAACACATGCAGTTAACGCAATGGGACCATCAATAGCTTCAACGATTTGTGCAACACTCAATTGATGGATCAATATAGGGCTATAATATCCCCCACGCGCACCTCGCCTAGCTTTAATAAGGCTAGCATTGGATAGTTTTTGGGCTAACTTTGCAACTGTTGCTGGCGATATGCCTGTTTTTTTTGACAATTGCGCAACCGACACAGGCGTTTCTTTTGTAAAAGAAGCAAGCGTAAATAAAATAACTACTGCGTAATCACTCATCCGTGATATGCGGATCATACTAGTATCCTTTGGTTTTAATTTTTATAAATTATAATCAATGATCTTGTTTAAATAAGACTAAATCAGTCTGATTTCAATAAAAAACAAGCATATTATCTTTGGCTTAAGTAATTTAATAGATAAAACTACATTATTTACCTATTTCTTAATGCATCAATTCATACGATGTTGCGTGATGATTTGCGTTGTGTCTTAGGGCTATCTTCAATTTCTTCAAAACTATCAAATTGAATTCTATCCCAGCCCGAAAGAGCAATAAAACGATGCCCCCGTGCTCTGCCAATCAAGGTAAGGTTGCATTTCCTTGCAAGCTCAACACCCCATGCAGTAAAACCAGAACGCGAAACAACAACTGGGATGCGCATCATAACAGCCTTCAACACCATCTCTGATGTCAGTCTTCCGGTTGTATAAAGGATTTTATTTTTTGCACTAATCTTATTTTTGAACATCCAACCTGCAATCTTATCAATTGCATTATGGCGACCTACATCTTCTATATAGATAAGTGCTTTGTCTTGTTGAGCTAATACTGCACCATGTATAGCTCCAGCGGCAAGATATAAACTATCTGTAGTGTTAATTTTTTTAGTCAATGTATTAAGCCATGATGTTTTAAAAACTCCGTCATTTTCTAGTTTCATCTGGGCTATCTGCTCAACAACCTCACCAAACATTGTCCCTTGGGCACAACCAGAAGTGCGGATAGCGTTTTCCATTTTATCTGCTATTGCTTTTTGCATATTGGACTGTTGTGTTGTTCGCACTACAATTGTTGCTGTTTCATCATCATAATCAATACCTAAAACCTCTTTTGTATTATCTATAAATTGCTGATTGGCAAGATACCCTAAAGCTAGCAAATCAGGCATATCCCCAACAGTCATCGTTGTTACAATCTTTTGCCCATCCAAAAAAATAGTCAATGGTTTTTCAAGAACAACTTTTTGTGTAACTGTAAGACCTTGATGGTCAAGCCCTTCAACTATCTGCGTAAGATCTTCTGCATCAGGATTAGGCTGTATAATAAAATGCGACATCTAAACTAATTTTTAAAAATTGATCTAAAGTTTTAAACAACAACACATCATTCAATCATATAACGCAATCATTAACATGCATGTACTTTGTACTCAAATGTAATTGATAAAGCTTAAGCAAACACACTGTTAAAACAATCTCTCATGACTTTAAGGCAATTGAATATATCTTTTTATATGGATATTGATACAATGGCAATATTATGCTTGCTAAAATACAGTAGCATGCATAAAGTTTCTGTTTTACAATAGATGCTTGTGGAAATATAATAATGCATCAAACACTTTGATTTTATATGACCTAATTTGTAAATTCTTGATACAATCATTAACCTTATGGAGACTATCCAAGCAATGAAAAATACAGCACGTGCAGTTGTCATAGGTGGAGGTATTGTAGGCGTTAGCACTGCATATCATTTAGCAAAAAAAGGATGGAAAGACGTTATGTTGCTTGAACGCAGCGAACTAACAGCTGGTTCTACATGGCATGCTGCTGGTCTTTTGCCTTTATTTAATATGAGCTATTCCGTAGGTCAACTGCATCAATATTCAGTTAAACTGTATGAAACGCTTGAAGCAGAAACAGGACAAAATGTTAGTTTCCATAGAACAGGTAATTTGCGTTTAGCAACCAACCGTGATCGCATGGATGAGTATCGAAATTATCAATGCACAGCTGAAACGATAGGCGTTGAAGCTCATTTAATTGGCGTTGATGAAATCCGCAAACTTTGGCCATTAGCTGATATGGACAAGCTTGTTGGTGCTCTTTGGAATCCAACAGATGGGCATATAGCACCAGTTGATGTTACGATGGCGCTTGCAAAAGGCGCACGCGCATATGGAGCAACTATTGAGTTAGCAACACAAGTAACTAACATTTCAAGAAACAACGCTTTAGAATGGGTTGTACATACCAACAAAGGTGATATTACATGCGAGCATGTTATCTGCGCTACTGGTAACTACGCACGCACAACCGCAAAAATAGTTGGCCTTGATATCCCCGTCATTCCTGTTCAACATCAATATATCGTAACAGACGTTGATCCCGTGCTACAAGAATACAGACAGCAAGGAAATAAAGAGCTGCCCATTCTACGAGAATCAGATAGTTCTTACTACTTTAGAGAAGAACGTATGGGTTGGATTTTAGGCCCATATGAACAGCATGCACCAGCATGTTTTGTTGATGGTGTCCCGTCTACTTTTGAAAAAGATTTGTTTCCAGGTGATTTAGATCGCTTAATGCTACATGTGGATGCGGCTTGTACAAGAGTTCCTTCATTTAAAAATGCTGGAATTAAAGACATTGTTAATGGACCTATTTCATACTCTCCAGACGGCAATCCTCTAGTTGGACCAGCTTTTGGCTTAGAAAACTTTTGGATTTCTGAAGGCCATAGTTTTGGCGTTACAGCAGCTGGCGGCGCAGGATGGCAACTAGCAAACTGGATTGTCGACGGAGAACCTACCGTTGATATGATTGGTGTTGACCCCCGCCGCTTTGGAGTAACATCAAAAAACTTTGCAAAAATTAAAAATGAAGAAGCATACTCGCATGTTTTTGTTATCCATTATCCAATGGAAGAACGCCCTGCATGCCGGCCTGTTAAAACAACTCCTATTTGGTCAAAGCTTGACGAAGCTGGTGCTGTTTGGGGTGCACGCTTTGGATGGGAGCGTCCAAACTGGTTTGCACAAACTGGAGAGCTGCGCCAAGATCAATGTTCTTTCCGTCGCTCAAATTGGTTTGAAGCGGTAGGCAGAGAAGTTTGCACTATGCGCGATAGAGTTGGCTTAATGGAGTTAAGTTCTTTTGCCAAATATGAAGTTGAAGGCCCAAATGCACGCAAATGGCTTGATAGAATGGTTGCAAATGCTATCCCTACTAAAATAGGTGGCATCTGCCTTAGCCATGCACTTAACCCATCAGGATCCGTGCGTAGCGAATTTACTATCACAAAACTTGCTGATGGCCTTTGGGGAGAAAGATTTTTTGTTATAGGCCCAGGAGCAGCACATGATTATGATTGGGATTTTCTTACAAAATCATTACCACGAGACGGTAGCGTTATTTTAAAAGATGTCACTACGGCATTAGGTACATTTGTATTGGCTGGACCAGATTCTAGAAAAGTACTTTCTGAGCTTGCAGATTTTGACCTTTCTAACGAAGCATTCCCATGGTTAAAGGCCAGAGAAATACCTGTTGGATTTTGCCCAAAACTCATTGCTTTAAGGGTCAATTTTGTAGGCTCTCTAGGTTGGGAGTTGCATCATCCTATCGAGTATCAAAATCATCTATTTGATGCTATCATGGATAAAGGTAAAGCTTATGATATAGGTTTAGTTGGTATGCGTGCCATGGATTCTATGCGCCTAGAAAAAAGCTACCGCCTTTGGGGCACAGATCTTAATGCCGAAAATACCATTTTAGAAGCAAGTTTAGAGCGTTTTGTACGCTTTAACAAAGCAGATTTTGTTGGCAAAAATGCCTTACTAGAGCAGAAAAAAACAGGCATCCCCTACCAATTTTGTACTATTGAAATCGATGCCGATGATGCAGACGGTTTTGGTAATGAGCCTATCTTAATTGGCAATGATGTGATAGGTCGTGCAACTGCTGGTGGGTATGGCCATACATTAAAAAAATCGCTCATATTAGGATATGTGAAAACTGAGTTTGCAGAGATTGGCCGTCAATGTCATGTTCGTATTTTAGATCAATTGCGTCCAGCAAAAATTATAGAAGAAAGCCCTTACGATCCAACAAATACCGCCCTACGGGCGTAATATTGTAGATATAAATGCCTATAACATCACGCACATACTTGTCATTTTATTTTGCATTCTCTACTTGTATCAACAATCAATAGCATCTATTAGGACTAGAGCCATGCATCAATTTTTTACTAAATTTTTTTGCCAATTTTGCTTATTGATTAGCGTATTTTTTTTAATCAATAGCACAGCATTTGCTCAAAAAACTTTTGATAAAGCATTTGATTCTTGGGAGCTTAAATGTGTTGAAAACACCATTTCAAAAGATGCAACAGATCAATTAAAATCAGAGATTTTAGCACAACCAATTTGCAGTGTTTTTTATACATTAACTGATAGTGAATCAGGCAATCTAATCTTACAAATTACAACAACCTATATTCCTTTAACAGGAAAATACGCAATGCAATGGCTTTTGCCACATGGCTACATGCTCCAAGAAGACGTTATATTATCTCTTGATGATAAACCAAGTAAGTATAATCCTTTTCGTACATTACGATGCGAGCCAAATGGATGTTATATAACTTTTGATCCCCCTCAAGATTTTATTACACTCTTAGAAGCCGCCCGAGAAGCAACTATTTCACTTGCTCTGCCCGATGAGCGGCGTTTTGTCATTCCATTTTCACTAAAGGGTATTTCATCTGCTCTTGTAGAAATGATTACCTTAAACCTAAAAGGAAAACTCGAATAACACTATATTTTTACCAGATAACCTTTTCTAGCAGTTAACTTCATCAATATCATGCCACAACGGCAACGACTAAACAGAATATCATCCAACATCGAGAAATATATGCACAACAACATCAAAGCAAACGTCATTGATATCCCATTAGATGGGCAGAGCTATCAAGTCATCATTGGTGAAAACTTACAATCTTCTATAGCCAACTTTACAAGCTCCTTAACCCCTATCAATCGAAAAGCTATATTAATTACAGATGAAAATTGTCATGGTCTTTTTGCTAGCTCTATATTAGATGCTCTTCACCAACAAGACTTCAATATTTGTACAATCAAGATTGCCCCTGGTGAACAAAGTAAATCCTTTCTAATACTTGAGCATGCATTAGAAACTATCCTAGCTTTTGGTATTGAACGCAAAACTCCTATTATAGCTCTTGGGGGCGGTGTTGTTGGAGATTTGGCTGGCTTAGTTGCGGCATTGGCCATGCGCGGCGTTCCTGTTTTGCAAGTTCCTACAACCTTACTGGCACAAATTGATAGTTCTGTTGGAGGCAAAACAGCTATCAACAGCAAATCTGGCAAAAATCTTATTGGTAGCTTTTATCAACCAAAACAGGTTTTTGCAGACCTTACAACGCTACGATCTTTGCCATTGCGAGAATTAAAAGCAGGATATGCAGAAGCTCTCAAAACCGCCTTGATTGATGATCTCGAGTTTTTTGAATGGCTAGAAAGCAACCATACAAGAATTATAAATTATGAATTAGACGCTTTAGGGTTTTTGATAGACAGATGTGTGCGCTCTAAGGCTCGTATCGTTGCTAGCGACACCAGAGAAAAAGGTCAACGCGCTTTATTAAATTTTGGCCACAGCTTTGCACATGCTTTTGAAGGTATTAATCAATACACAACATCTTTATTGCATGGCGAAGCGGTTGCTGTGGGCATGGTTTTAGCATTTCAACTCTCCGAGCAGCTTGGCCTTTGTCCAGCCCACGATAGTATGCGTGTTCGTTCGCATCTTGAAAAAGCAGGCTTACCAAGCACTATCACAGAAATTGGAAAATATAATCCAGATATTTTAATGGAATGGATGCTACGTGACAAAAAAATCCAAGACGGCAAAATCGTGTTAATATTGACACGTGGAATCGGGCAATCCTTTATTGCCACAAATGAAGTTCATCAAGATACTTTATACGCTTTCTTGAAAGAAGCATCCCAATGTTAAGTGATTTTTTGATCAATCAATATGGTTTAGCGCTTATTATTATCATTTTTGTTCTTTTAATATTTTCTTTTATTTTATCAGGATCTGAAACTGGCTTTACAGGATCTAGCCATGCAAAGTTACACCAATATTCTAGAAAAGGTAATGAAAATGCAAAACGCACTCTTGCATTGATCGAGAACCGCTCAAGGCTAGTTGGCTCAATTTTAATTGCTAATAATTTAGTTAATATTTTAGCATCAGCATTAGCAAGTGTATGGTTGTTTAAAGTTTTTGGAGACCTTGGGGTATTTTATGCAACCATCATTATGACATTACTGATTGTCATTTTTGCTGAAGTTTTACCTAAAAATATTGCACTTTCCAAGCCAGAGCATTTTGCCATGAGCATGTCACGTCCAATGTCTTGGCTCATTAAGTTTCTTTTCCCATTTGTTTATTTAATTGAAAAATTGATTTTTAAGATCACAAGATTAGATACCCATAATGTCAATAATGGTTCCAAAGAAAATGAAATAGAATTACGTGGAGCAATTGAATTGCATAATAATGAAGAACCAGAAACCGAAGAAGAACGTAAAATGCTTCGATCTATTCTGGAATTGGATGATGTTACCGTTGAGTCTGCAATGACCCATCGTATAGATGTACAAATGATTGACCTTGATAACGATTATCAAAGCAATATCAAAATAATTCTAGAAAGCCATTATACGCGTTTCCCGCTTTACAAATCAGACCATGACCGTATCGTTGGTATATTGCACACACGAGAGCTCTTGCGCGCATCTGGATGGATCGAAAACTTTGCCAAAGATGCTAAAAAAGAATCCCAACCAATTGATCTTCAAAAAATATCATCCAAGCCTTGGTTTATCCCTAATACCACTTCATTATATGATCAATTACAAGGTTTTAGAGAACGCCATGAGCATTTTGCACTTGTGGTTGATGAATATGGTAGCTTTATGGGCATTATTACCCTTGAAGACATCCTTGAAGAGATTGTTGGCAATATCCATGATGAGCATGATGAAAGCTCCAATGGAGTCTGGAAACAAGAAGATGGAAGTTTTGTAGTCAATGGGGCTGAATCATTACGCGAGCTGAATCGTGAACTTGATTGGCAATTACCAGAAGAAGGAGTTACAACACTGGCAGGGTTAATTTTAAAAGAGACGCGCATGATCCCTGTAGCGAAACAAGTTTTTAATTTTTATAACATGCGCTTTGAAATTCTCGAGCGCAAAAGAAATAGACTTGAGCGTATTCGAGTTACGCCAATGATATCTTCTAATGAAAACGATAGTCCCCAAAACATCACAAGCAAAAAAGAGCCAGTATAACATATTGGATGTGCATACCATACCAACCAGTCAAGCATCTATACTAATCACTATAAAAGTAATGTCTTTTCAAATATAATCGCAATATGACTTCTTTAAATAAAGCTCTACCTGATCCTTGCGATCGTCAATTACTGCACAAGCGTACCATTGTATGTGAAGGATATTTGCGCCACGACAATTTCTTTGATATCGAAGCACAAATGATTGACACCAAAAGCTATCGCTTTTCTAATCCACATCGTGGTTCAATTCATCCAGGTGAACCACTACATGATATGCGCATCAGATTGACAATAGACCAACAATTAAAAATACATGATGCTGTAGCTGCAACAGCATTCAGTCCATATTTACCATGCTCTGACATAGCACCAGCCTATAAGCAATTAATTGGTTTAAGTATTGCACCAGGCTGGACACGCCAAGTCAAAAGAATATTCACCGGTGAGCTAGGCTGCACACATTTAACCGAATTGCTCATTCCAATGGCAACAGTGGCAATGCAAACAGTTTTTTCTAAGAATGCTCAAAAGCAACTCAAATCATCGCAAAAAATATCAAGCGACAAAACCGCTAACACCAATTCTCAAAAGTCTGCAAACATTAACCTAGTTGGAACATGTTATGCACTACGACGAGATGGCGATATTGCTCACGAGTTTTATCATCAAAAAATTGACAAAATATAAGCTACAATAAACTCTAGCAACATATGATCTTTAACAAAATTTAAAATAATTATAGGCATCAATTTAAATATGCAACATCTTCAATCTTATCTTTTTGTTTTTGGTGAAGATCGCGCCGTGTTATCCCATCGTAAAGATCTAATCATTGATTGCATCAATCAAGGTGCCCGTGTGTTTATTGCAACAAAATATGGAGATCATAAAAAAGCAATTCAATCTTTGGGAGCCCAAACAATTGACTTGAACATCAATCGCACCGGCTTAAATCCATTGTCTGAACTTCTTTGTTGCATCAATCTTTGGTTTATCGTTAAGCGCTATAAACCTACTCTTATACACCTTGTTGGTTTAAAATCTTCGCTCATTGGTTCTTGTGCAGTTCTATTGAGCTTTTACAGACCTGCTTTGGTTGCTACCCTTACAGGATTAGGGTATTTATTTCTTACATTTAATAAAAAAATTAATATTATTCGCTATTGCGTAACTTTAGTTCTTTCGCTTGCTTTACAACATTTGCGCGCACATGTTATTGTACAAAATGTTGATGATTTAGCATTCGCACGCGATCAGCTTAAACTTCATCCATCAAAGATACATCTCATTATAAGTTCTGGTGTTATGATTAAACCACTAGATGAGCATCAGAAAAAATCCAACAATACTCGCGCTAAGAACTCACCAATGATTGCACTTTATATGGGCCGTTATCTCTATGATAAAGGCCTAAATGAGCTTGCACAAGCAGGGGCAATATTACAACAGCGCAATTGCCCTGCTAAAATTGCAATTGCTGGCGCATGTGATCAAAAAAACCCTACTTCAGTAGAGATATCGCAAATTGAAAATTGGCAAAATCAAGGGTATTTAGAAGATTGGGGCCATTTTATCGACCCCTACGATGCACTATATAAAGCCAACATTGCTGTATTAGCTTCTTATCGCGAAGGTAGTCCAAAATTTTTAGCAGAAGCGGCCGCATCTGAACTACCACTCATTGCCTTTAATGTGGCAGGCTCCAATGTCATATGCCAGCATCATATTAGTGGATTATTGGTAGAACCTTTTGATAGTACAAAATTAGCCGATGCTATAGAAAAACTTGCCATCGACAAAACCTTACGCGATCAATTAGCAGCAGGTGCGTACAAATTTGCTTGTAAGCAATTAGATGTTCAAAGAATCAACGCACAAATATTATTATCTTTTCAACAATCTATAGCCGATCATAGTCAATAATTTAATTGAATGCATAAATTGATGAATTTAAATCTAAAAAAATTATGCGTTGGAGTGCAATCGATCAGCGATCTTTCTAAATGGCAAGATCAGCGAATACACCAAGGAGAGGTACTATGCCATGTTACGCGTGCGTATCCTAAACGTAGCGATGAAATATTAGAAGGTGGATCTTTATATTGGGTTATCTTAGGTGTTATGTGCGTCAGACAAACCATTGAAGGTTTCGAACAGGTAGAAACATCTCTAGGGCGTAAATGTAAAATTATACTTGCACCGCAGTTAGTGCGTGTTGAGGCAAAAAAACATCGCCCTTTTCAAGGATGGCGCTATCTTGAAGCCAAAGATACCCCTAAAGATATTGGAAGATGGTATCCAAGCAACGCTACTTTGTCGCCTGAATTGCAAAAGAGCCTTCTTGAAATTGGCATTCTTGATATTTGATAGTCAACAATACCTTTATAAAACAGCCTTTCTAAAAACCAACGCATCTAAAAATGTGAACAATGGATTTAACGTCTTCCAAATAATTTTTCTACATCACGTAATTCAAGTTTTACATATGTAGGCCTTCCATGATTGCATTGGCCTGAATAAGGAGTTTTCTCCATTTGGCGTAGCAATGCATTCATTTCATCAATATTCAAGCGTCGCCCAGCACGCACAGATCCATGGCATGCCATCGTAGAGCATATTTGGGCCAAATACTCTGAAAGCATAAAACTTTCTCCCCATTCTATTAACTCATCACTCAAGTCACGAATTAGTTTGCCAACATCAATATTTCCAAGCATCGCTGGTGTTGCACGCACAATAACCGCAGAAGATCCAAATGCTTCTATCGACAAACCAAGCTTATCAAAACTTTCAAAATGCAGTTTCAATGCATCAAAGGAGTTTGATTCAAGCTCAACTACTTCGTTCATTAACAAAGATTGCTGGGCTATTTTTTTCTCACTCATAACATTCTTCATTTCCTCATAGACTAATCTTTCATGGGCTGCATGCTGATCAACTAAAATGATGCCATCGGTTGACTGCGCTACAATATAAGTATTATGCAACTGGCCTATTGCAGCCCCAAGAGGAAACACATCTTTGTTTTCATTATTTTGTTCATCAGCGCTAGCAGCTTGTGCAGTGTTGTGTACTGCAACAGGTCTAGCTTGCTCTATTTCGCCTGTCTCAGGATTAAAATTAGGAGCCTGTGGAGGCGCTTGAAAAAGATAACCCGCTTGCTGTTCATGCAAATTATTTGTAGAGTTCAATTGTTTTTCTTGTGAAAAACTTTGCTTCCTATAACCACTATTTTGCCCATAATTACCTTGCAGCAACATATCTGGAACATGTTTCGGGCGCATAACAGCAATGGCTTGCTCAGCTGCATCAGTTGCTGCTTTCCCACCTTCTTCGGCTAAACCATGGCGTAATCCTGAAATAATTAATGAACGCACAGCCGCCCCATCACGAAATCTTACTTCTGTTTTTGCAGGATGCACATTCACATCCACTTCATTGGGATCAATCGTAATAAAAAGCGCTAAAACAGGATGGCGATCACGAGCTAAAAAGTCTGCATAAGCGCCGCGTATCGCTCCGATCATTTGACGATCTCGCACAGGTCTACCATTGACAAATAAAAACTGCATTTGACTAGTGCCTCGATTGTGCGTAGGCAAGCTAGCGCGACCGGTTAAGCGAGCATTCTCACGTGCGCCATTAATTTTAAATGAATTCACCTCAAAATCTGATCCAAAAATTTGATCAAGGCGCATTGCAAGTGCATCTTCTTGAGGCAGATTAACAGCACTATAATTTAATTTTACCTTATCATTATCGCTTAATTTAAAACCAACATTAGGAAAAGCCATTGCAAGGCGCTTAACTTCACTAACAACTGCTTGCACTTCTGCGCGTGCACTGCGTAGAAACTTTAACCTCGCAGGGGTTGCAAAAAACAAATCACGCACACTAATGCGCGTGCCGTTTTCTAATGAGGCAGGCTTAATATTACTTGCTTTGTCGGCTTCTATTTCTAATGACCATGCCTGGGATGCATCGTGTCTTTTACTAACAATTTCTAAGCGTGAAACAGCTCCTATAGATGCAAGCGCTTCACCACGAAAACCAAGTGTATTAATGCAAAGCAGATCATCATCTGGCAATTTAGATGTTGCGTGGCGCATCACTGCAAATGGTAAATCAGCACGTGCAATACCTACTCCATTATCACGAACAATGATGCTACTACATCCTCCATCTCTTAAGGTAATATCAATATGATTGGCATTTGCATCTAAAGCGTTTTCAAGAAGTTCTTTAACGACTGAAAACGGTCGCTCAATGACCTCACCAGCAGCAATCCTGTTAATCATATTGTCGGAGAGTTTGCGTATGATTGCCAAACTCATAATATACTTATACCTCTACCTTTAAAACTATATTATATAATGCTCTTCAATTGCATCCCAAAAAACACAATCAATGGCTACGCCATCAAATCGATTGATTTCTTGAATACCCGTTGGAGAAGTTACATTAATCTCAGTTAGATAGCCATCTATTATATCTATTCCTACCAAAATAAGCCCTAGCTTTTTTAAAGTTGGTCCAAGTTTTTCACATATTTCTAGGGCCCGTTGATCCGCTTTAGCAGCAAGGGGTATCCCCCCGACATGCATATTAGAGCGTATCTGTCCTTTTGGAGGTATTCGGTTAATAGCCCCTGCAAATTTTCCATCTATCAAGATAACTCGCATATCACCTTGTGTAACATTGCTTATAAATTTTTGTACCATGACAGGTTCACGAGAATTGCAAAAAAACATCTCTAACAAACTAGATAAATTAGAATCATCTTTTTGGATATGAAATATCCCTTGCCCACCATTTCCAAATAAAGGTTTAATGATAATGCTATCATGTTTGCGTCTAAATTCGTTAATTTCTAATACATCACGTGAAATCAATGTCGGTGGTAAAAACTCAATATATTCCATGATAAAAAGTTTTTCTGGTGCATTTCTAACCGATCTTGGATTATTAACAACTAATGTTTTAGGATGGATGGTCTCTAATAGATGCGTTGCAGTAATATAGCTCATATCAAAAGGTGGATCTTGGCGCATTAAAATGACATCCATATGCGATAAATTGATCCTTTGGGCTTTCCCTTTTACATACCAACAATTATCATTCATCTTTAATTCAATTGGATGGCCGTATGCACTAACGCATCCGTTCTTCCAAGTCAACGTTTCTGGCAAATAGTGCCAGCATTGATGCGATCGCTGCTGTGCACTCAAGCCAAGCACAAAACTTGTATCTGTGTGTATATCGATATTTTCAATAGGATCCATTTGTAGAGCAACGTTTAATGAACGCATCTTATCTTAACCTTTCATCACGATATGCTTCAAATTGATGACCTTCATCAAACTCAATACCCTGCGCAATGGCTGCATTATTGATTTGTTCAATAATATTTTCTATTTTGCTTTGCTCAAAAGACATCGAGCGTAATTGTGACATAACTTCTTCTTTCAAGCATTTGTGCCAACCATTTGGAAAACTTGCCTCTTTTAATTTAGCATCTCCAGTAAAACTGAGATTCATATGTTTTAAGCTTGTATTAATACGATAACCATAGCCAATATGTTCATCAACATCTATAGCCCTAGGGGTCTCATGAGGAAACGCTCCAAATAATGGATAATTATCATCATGAATTAAACAATCATCAATGATCATTGGCCATACAATATCACGCAAAAAATCCTGATCATCCCATTTGCGTATGCTATCTCCATAAAGATATAATGCTACAGGTCGAATATCAGGCAATACGCCACCTATTCCTCCCCACATCCCTGCCAAAATGAGTTCACAATGCCATATATCATCGCGAATAACATGAAATGATTTTCCACTTTCTATCCATCCATGGACAGACTCTGTCTCACGCTCGCTAAATCTACTATCAGCATCTCGACAAACAAATCGTTTGACTGTTGGATCTAAGCTAATATCAAAGCGCCATAACCCACCAAACAATCTTTTTTGCTCTGGTGTTGCCATCACCATAATGGCCCCTTCGCTCTTTAGTCTATCAAGGGCATCATCTGGCACAGTTTCATCATAGGTAATCTGCAAATCCCATCCTGGATAATAGATACACATTTCGCTAGCGCATCTTATCGCCCCTTCTAAATACGTAGCATCACTTCCCCATAAACACATAGACACAACATTACGCGTTCCTTGATTTTGATCGGGTGCATTAAGGGTAAGATTAAATTGATCTTGATATAGCGCAAAAGTGTCTTTTCCTACTTGATCTTTTCTATAAAGAGAAAGCGCACCAAAAGCTTGCGCATGTGTATATTCATTTTCATCAGCAAACAGCATTGTTAGGTTATTGAGAGAGGCATAGTCACTTGGATCTAAGCTCAACGCCTTTAATAAAGCCTTATATCCTTTACTACGATCCGTTTTCCAAATGCCTGATCCAAAATTGCGTAAAGCGTCTACATTATCAACTGTCTCATCAATAATTTTCTCTAGCTCTACAATATTGTTATCTTCTGGATTGAGTTCATAATTAAGGGTTATGCAAAGTATCCGAATTTTTTGATTTTTTGGATTTGCTACAAGCAGATCATTTGCTAAATCTAATGCTTGCTGATATTGGCCACGATGATACAAAAGTAGTGCTTTTTGATGCTTACCCCAAACACTGTCTGGCCATTTACCCAAATATATTTCAAGCTGCATATACGCTTCCATATGCGCATGCTTTTCTAATAAATTGATAATGGTATCTTTAAGATGATTTTCTTTGTTGGTCATTTGTACCAGCGATCAAAACAACTATATTCAATAGATATATTGTGACAAAAGCAATGTTGCAAAACTTATTGCAATCATTTTGCGTCTAATGTTAGCTAACTAACATCAAACCTGATATTGTTTTCCACGGGACACGAACCCTTTTATTTTGTTTTTCTATATGAGCTTGCATTTGACATAAAATCTTTGCTTGTTTATTGGCAAATAATAATCCAACCGTTGCGTTTTGAGCTTTCATTTTTTGTGCATGACCCAACATTCTTTCACTACCACGAAACAAGGCTCTAAATGCGCCACCAAGCCTACCTGTCTTTTCTATACCTAGCATAACATAATTTTCTTTTTCAAGGGTTCTTGCAAATTGACTCAAAAGATTTGATTCTGCTTTTGCTTGGACATTTGGAAGCGTTTGGTCTTGGGCTATTAAACTAGCTGTAATGCGCGCTAATGCAATCAACGTATCAGTCTTGAATCTTGGCGTCAAAGAGTTTTCTACGCTCTCATGTGCAGTTTGCTCTTGTAGCATCTTTACTATATCTAGATCACTCGATTGCAATATTACACCAATTCCATCTTACAAAGTATCTTCTAGCAATATTTAATCAACAACATTCAAACGCTTGAGCTTGTACTTGTCATTTGCAAAAAAACGTCTTCAAGGTCACTTTCTTGTGTTTTTATATCGATAATATTAATATCTGTCGAGTGTATTATCGATAGCAACTGACCTGCATTCATTACGCTATCTCGATATTTAATAAGCAACTGTGTTCTGCCTTCATCATCTTTTGCTATCATTGTATTAAGATCTTCTAACTCTTTAGGTAACACATCAAGATGCTGGTCAATTGTAATGTACATAGATTTGCTATCAAGGCGCTTTAATAATTGGCCTTTATCCTCATCAGCAATAACTTTTCCATGATTGATAATAGCTATCCTATCGCACAACTCTTCGGCTTCTTCCAAATAATGCGTTGTCAAAAGCACTGTGATGCCTTTTGAATTTAACATACGGATATTATTCCATAATTGTTTACGCAATTCAATATCTACTCCAGCAGTTGGTTCATCTAGCACTAAAATAGGTGGATTATGTACCATAGCTTTGCCAATCAGCATTCTTCTACGCATTCCACCCGATAAAGAACGCGCATATGCATTACGATGCTCTTGAAGACCGATCAAATCAAGAATAGCCTCAGTTCGCCGTTCTGCTTTTGGTATACCATATAAACCAGCTTGTAAATCAAGAGCCTGCTCAGGAGTAAAAAATGGATCAATATTCAATTCTTGAGGGACAACTCCTATTGCAGCACGCGCATTGCGCGGCTCATGATCAATGTTTAAGTCCCATACACTGACATCACCTGATGTTTTCAACACTAAACCTGCTAATATATTAATTAAAGTAGATTTGCCTGCTCCATTTGGCCCTAATAGCCCAAACAAACTCCCTCTTGGAATTTTTAATGAAACATGATCAAGCGATAATTTCGTATCAATTTGGCGTTTTTTTTTGTTTTTATATTGTTTTGTCAATTGATTTATTTCAATTGCATATTCAGGCAATAACATTGTTTTTGTTACCTTTTAGTTATTAGTTAACACGTTGCTTTAGTGGGCTAATATATACCAAAAATTAATACTTACTCTTATATAGAACTCTCAACATCAAACATAACACACAATATCAATGATGCATTCAACAAGTAAAAAAGATTTCTATACACTTGGCAAATGATCTTACCTCTAATGCGTTTTAAAGATGTCTTTAATTGCTCCAAACCAATATGCGGTATTTTTACAAATCTTGTAAATCCTTAGGAATAGCGGGCAGTGAAATATCGTTACCTTCAAAGCGTTGCTTAGCTGCTTCTAGCAATTCTTCTAAATAAGGAGATCCCATGATTGCATTCCATCGCTTAAGATCAATGTTATCTTCTGGATTTTCTAAACCCTTAAATTGACGCAAATATGTGTGGTCAAGTTGAGCTTTCCCGTAAGTATGATGAAGATGCTCTAAAAATATTTCATTGGTATAAAGAGATGACGATAATATGTATAAAGCAGCCTCATTGAGATAACTATCTGAAGCAAAGTGTCTAAATTTTAAATAATTATAACCACCCACAGCATATAAAAAATTTCCTGAGACAAAAAGATGATGCGCGCGTGGCTCTCCATCTTCTCTTGATCTACAAGAGATAAAACCATGTTGCATTGCAGCATCTGATAAATAACGGTCCCAATGTTTTGTTCTTGGCACTACATCATCAGCTATATTACAATACCATGGCTCATTGGGGAAATGCTCATACATCGTTTGCAGCGCCTCTGTACTTCCACGCTCATGGCCAAGTTTCATAATATGCATAAAAGATGGAAACTCGATATTTTCATAACTATCATCATCTGCATTAACACCTACCATAATCGTATTGATCACCTCGGTAGCAATGGCATGATCTATAAAGCGTTGAAGATTATGTAGGCGCTTATATGTTGGTAAGAATATCATGATTTATATGACTATCAACTAATTGTTATATGACTATCAACTAATTGAATGTTATTTTTGAGCAAATACCATACATAACTATCACTCAAGGCTTGTACCGATGCTTCTATCACATTGGTTGAAACACCAACGGTTATCCAACTATCCATTGATTGACTAGAACTTTCTATCGTAACCCTTGTAACAGCTTGTGTACCAATCGATGCGTCTTCAGTAGAAAGAATTCTGACCTTATAGTCACTTAACTTTATGTCATTTAAAATAGGATAAAGCTTAGTTAAAGCAAAACGCAACGCTTGGTCAAGTGCATTGACAGGTCCGTTACCACGCGCAACTTGTATGCTAGAATGATGCTTGCCTTCGTTATCGTATGCGCACACAGTTACTGTTGCTTCTGATTCATAAATTGTTTTTCCTATCGCATTATGACGTCGCTCGTCAATAACACGAAATCGCTCTATTGTAAAATAAGATAGCGCTTCTTCTTGTGCATCACGCACAAGTAATTCTAAGCTTGCATAAGCACCATCATAAGAAAAGCCTTTAGCTTCCATATCTTTTATTTTTTTGAGTAACTTCTCTTGATTTTTATCGCTCATCTCAACGTTAAAAGATGCAAGTGTTGCACGTAAATTGGCCCGACCAGACTGATTAGAAGTTATAATAATACGCTGATTACCTACTAAGGTTGGTTCAATATGTTCATATGTTCTTGGATCTTTTGCAACAGCCGATGCGTGCAACCCACCTTTATGTGCAAACGCAGCACTACCTACCCATGGTTGATATGGGTTTGGCGCACGATTAATTTGTTCATTTAACAAATACGAGACACGCGACAATTTTGTTAAATTTTCTCTAGGAATAGCAATGCTAAAGTCCGTTTTAAGACCTAATATCGCAATTAAACTAATGATATCTGCGTTCCCGCAACGTTCTCCTAAACCATTAATTGTACCTTGTATTTGACACGCACCTGCATGTATTGCAGCTAGTGAGTTTGCAATTGCATTACCAGTATCATTATGGGCATGGATACCCAAATTTTCCCCTGGGATGTGTGCTGTCACTTCTTTTACAATTTGGTGTATCTCATGGGGCAATGTACCGCCATTGGTATCACAAAGTACAATCCATCTTGCGCCAGCTTCTAACCCTGCACGAGCGCATTGGATAGCATATTCTGGATTTGCTTTGTAACCATCAAAAAAATGCTCACAATCAAGCATCGCTTCGCCGAGTTTTTCATGAGCTAGTTCTATAGATGATCCAATCATCTTTAGATTTTCTTCTCGAGCAATCTCAAGCGCTACATCTACATGGAAATCCCAGCTCTTTGCAACTAAACAAGCACCATCTGCTTTTGCATTAATGATAGAAGATAATGTCACATCATTTTGCGCCGAACGGCCAGCTCTTCTAGTCATACCAAAAGCTATCAGACGTGCATTCGATAATGCAAGTGCAGAATCAAATAGTTTGTCATCAACAGGGTTAGCTCCTGGCCAACCACCTTCAATGTAATCAACGCCAAGATCATCCAACATCGAGGCAATAACACATTTATCGCGATATGAAAAATCAATCCCTTGTGTTTGGGCTCCATCACGAAGCGTTGTGTCAAATAAGTAAATGTATTGCTTGCTCATCAAGCCACAAATAATAATTTTTGATACTGCTAATAGACTATTTTATAATAGCATTGGATGGAGTTTGATATGTGGTATCAAAGAAATAACGGAAAAAATCTCCTTGAGCTGGTCCTACATAAGTAGTTGACTCGCTTTTAATACCTTTTTCCAATGCTTGCATCGAGCGCCAAAAATCAAAAAACTCTATGTCTTGACCATATGCATGGTTATAGATGTTTTGTGCAAGGCTATCACCTTCGCCTCGTAAAATTTCACCTTTCTTTTGTGCTTCTGCAATAATAACACGTTGGCGTCTATCGGCTTCAGCACGCAATGTCCTTGATTCTTTTTCACCTTCAGCTCTAATTTTTCTGGCTTCTTGCTCTCGTTGTGTAGACATTCTTCTAAAAATAGCCTCACTATTTTCTTTGGGTAAATCAATACGCTTAATACGCACATCAATGACTTCAATCCCAAAACCCTTAGATTCTTTTGCAACTTGCTGGGTAAACAACTCCATCAAATTACTACGCTCAGGTGTTAATACTTTTGACAAAGGCACATCACCTAATACTGCACGCAAAGCTGCATTGATTAAAGAATCAAGTCTAGCTTGCATCCCAACTTCACTTTGCACTGTTTGGAAAAAATGCAATGGATCAACTATACGATATCGCGCAAAAGCATCTACAATGAGCTGCTTTTGATCTTGTGTTGGAACTTCTTGAGCTTGCGCATCATAATCAAGGACACGCTTATCTAAATACGTAGTTGTTTGCACAAATGGAATTTTAAAATAAAGCCCTGGATCTGATACTACTTTTAAAGCCTTCCCAAACTCTAAAATTAAAACCTGCTCTGTTTCACGTACAATATAGCTAACCTCGCTTATTACCCATAATACTACTAAAACTGCACCTACAAGCCCAATTAATTTTTTCATGTATTAAACTCCTGCTGACTCTTGTTGCTATTGCGCTTTTTTGCTACTTAAGCCATCAAGTGGCAAGTATGGCAAAACACTTTGACCTTCGGGCCCATTTTCGATCAAAACTTTATTTACGCTAGCCATAATTTCTTCCATTGTTTGAAGATAAATACGTCTTTTTGTAATATCTTTGGCATTTTTATACTCTCCAAGTACTAACAAAAACCGCTCTGCGTCACCTTCTGCGCGCGCTACACCTTCTTCTTTATAGGCTTGCGCAGATTGCGTGATTTGTTCTGATTGGCCTTGCGCTCTTTCAATGATTTCATTTAAATACGCAGTTGCTTCATTAATTCTACTTTCTTTATCTGCTCGAGCTGCTTGTACATCTCTAAAAGCACCTAAAACTTTCTCAGGAGGGTCAACTTGCTGCAAATTAACATTAACAATTTCAATTCCACTTTGGTATCCATCAAGTGTTTTCTGGATTAGATCTTTTGCATTGTTAGCCAATATTGTCCTGCCCGATGTTCTTGCATATTCAAAATCAGTTTTGCCAACAATTTCGCGCATAGCTGCCTCTGCAACATTTTTTACTGATCTTTCAGGATTACGGATATTGAATAAATATTTACGTGCATCGGAAATACGCCAAAACACAGCAAATTGTATATCAATAATATTCTCGTCACCTGTTAACATAAGACTTTCTGCCGTAATCAATTGTGCAACTCCAGATGTTGATCTAAAGCCCACTTCTTCTTGATTAACATTGGTTACTTGTGGCAGCAAAACTTCTCCTACTGGCGATGGAAAATTATAATGCAAACCTGGTCTAGCAATATCACTGACCTTGCCAAAAACAAGTTCAACGCCAAGTTCTTTTGGCCCTACAGTATAAAACCCAGTAGCTCCCCAACCGGCCGCTGCAATCAAAATACCAAATAATAAACCTTTCCAGCTCATCGTCTCCAACCAACTACCATCAGATCCAGAGTTGTCATTGCCACCAGAGCCATTGCCACCAGATTTACCGCTTTTTGATGCAAATTTTGTAAAAACATTTTTGATGACATCTTCTACATCAAACTCTTGGTTGCCACCACCATTACTGTTTCTAGGTTTATTAGCCCTGCCAGAACTTTTTGGCTTTCCCCATGGACCATTCAAGGGAGGCTCGTTATCGCTATTCATATGGAGCATAGCTTTCCTTTCACATCATATTAGAATGTATTCATATTAGCATGTACCTGTTATATAGAAACAAAACTATATTAAAGATAACAAACTATATCATCGATCTTAAAAACCAACAATCTTTCTTGAAGATCATCTACAATATCATAAACTCATAATCATAAACTCGTACAATGTTGTATTTCAACAACACGTAAAGTATTGTACTAGCTCTCAATTAAATACCATAATAGTAAGCTAAATATATAACATCAAGCGTTATACCAGCTATCGCCTTAGACTATCTTAGGCCATAACTATATTATTTTGCTATCCAATGCACTCTATATTTACCATCTAGCATAATTTTTGTATAACACTTAAGCATGCTTTACAATGTATTTTTGTATTTATTAAAATTTTGTACCTTTTGTTTACCAGATCGCTAGATTTGAAGACACGATGTTGCTGTATGCTTTTATTAATACTTTGATATTTTTCTTAATAAAACTCTAATTTAGCGTTATTAATATAATAGCGGATTAATCAAGATACTTTCCAATATACTATTGTAATTTAATGTTTTTGTAATTTAATGTTTTCCGATAGGCCAAATTACCGATGTTCATGATGAAACCACATTTGATAAAATATGCTACTTACTCGATTACGATATTAGGTTTAGCTTTTTGCACTTTTAATTTGCCTTTATTGCAAGCTCAAGAAGTTAAACCCAATGCAAGCGAGATTGCGCGTGCACCTATTATTAATATTTTCCGTACATTGCGCGATTTCCGTTATGACAATCGCGCTCCTGCTCTTATCTACAACACCACATTATCCAAAATTGCAGATGATTTTTATGCAGATATCATAGCAAACGGAGCAAACAATATCAAAAAAGAACTACTGCAATCGCGCGCGCGCGATTATGGATACCCATTTAATCAAATTCAGCTCCTTATTGGCAGCAGCAGCACCGGAATGGAAGGTCTTACAAGTGTTTGGAGCGGAGATAAAATGCGTAAAATCATTACAGAACGCAACATTCAACATGTTGGAATAGCTTGGATCAATAATGAAAATAAAACCATAAAATCTTTACCCCGCTATGTCTTTATTCTTGTATTAGCTGAGCCTTCTGTACCAGTATCAGGCAATTGGCAAAATCAAATTCTTAAACTTGTAAATCAATTTAGACAAGAAAACGGATTGCGCGAGCTCTTAATCAATGAAACACTCAACAACGTTGCACAAATTCATGCAGACGATATGGCAATTCGCGATTATTTTTCGCATTTCTCTCCAGAAAAATTTGGCGTTGATGATCGCGCTAAAGAACATCAATACCATTTCCAACGTATTTTAGAAAACTTGGCTGGGGCTCAAAGCACCCCGCGTGAAGTTGTAGAAAGCTGGAAAAAATCTATCACCGGTCACCGTGAAGCTATGCTTGACAACAAGATAACAGAAGCAGGCGTTGGCTATCATTATCTAGACAATGATCTAGGTAATGTACAAATGAACCATTATTGGGCAATGGTTTTTGGAAAACCGCGCCCATAAGCATGATGCACCCATCATAGGCCCGTGGTGTTTTGTGTATCCATAAAGTGGCGTGGTCGTTGGCTTACCACGTGTGTTGTTGATTTACCATTTGATAAGGCTAAAGCTTTAGCTAGCCTCATCATCTCTAGCGTGAGTAATATTCTACCACTAGGCTTGGTTCCATCGTCACTGGATATGGCACTTCATCTAAAGTTGGGACACGCACTAATGTCGCAGATAATTTATTATTATCAACAGATACGTATCCAGGCGTATCACGTTCAACGCTTATAACAGATTCTGCAATCATCGCCATATTGCGCGATTTTTCTCGTACCGATATAACATCATTTTCACTTAGTTGGTATGAAGCAATATTGACGCGTTTTCCGTTAACCAAAACATGTCCATGATTAATAAATTGACGAGCTGCAAACATCGTCGGCACAAACTTTATTCGATATACAATCGTGTCAAGGCGAGTTTCAAGCAATCCTATAAGATTTTCAACTGTATCGCCGCGTCTGCGCACTGCTTCTAAATAATAGCGATGGAATTTTTTCTCACTGATGTTGGCATAATAGCCTTTCAGCTTTTGCTTGCCCATTAACTGAATACCAAAGTCAGTAGGCTTTGTGCGCCTTTGTGCGCCATGGCTTCCAGGTCCGTATTGACGCCGATTGAATGGACTTTTAGGACGTCCCCATAAATTAACGCCAAGACGTCGGTCAATTTTATACTTTGCACGAATACGCTTCGTCATATGCTGATCTCCTCGTGGTGGCTTTTTGCCTTAATATTTTGTTGTCTTGGTAGTTCTAATGATTTAATGATTGATCATAATCAATCAAACATTAGACAGATGATGCACACGATTACCATAAGTCATTCAGCAATCTTATAGGCTTTCTGTGCAACCCATATTTCCAAGAATATACTTGCTCTTAAATAGCTTAACAGCAAAAGTCAATTTACTTCTTTAAAATTACGTGCTTTTTTTAAATAAATATTCATTTGCGCCAATCAAAACAAACAATACCTACTATCCTTGACATTCAATAGATTAATATCCATTTAATGTCATATAAGCCTCAACCTTATGAGGTGATCGCAGACTATTTCTATCATCATTGATTTTATAGTTTAATAAAAAAATATATTAAATACATCTTAATATCTTAACTCCATGGCCATGCAGTTGTATCAACAACATCATTACAAAATTATCACACAACTTAATCTAACAGCATTAACATCGTATGGTATTTTCAATGATGTGATATTCAAGCCAATGCGCTTTGCATTATTGTGTTCAAGCTTGCTGTTGCTGCTAATGGCTACTATGAAAGCCCAAGCACAAACTGACGCCAGCCATGCAAACACTCATTCAATTGTCCGCGTTGCGCCTAATTCATTACAAAAAGTGCAACTTTCTTTTGCCCATATTGCACAAAAAACATTGCCTGCAGTTGTCAATATTTTCACACGCCAACCTCACCAAAAACGTAACTTACTTAATCATGGCGGGATGTTTCAATTCTTCTTTCCTGAAATGTTGCAACAGCAAGTAGAGCCTCGTTATACATTAGGTTCTGGGGTTATTGTATCAAAACATAAACTAGTGATTACTAATCACCATGTTATTGAAGGTGCTAATGAAATTTTAGCCACACTAGATAATGGGCGTCAATACGCCTTGAGGCTTGTGCTTTCCGATCTTCAAACTGATATCGCCATCTTAGCATTTGACGATGCCATTGATAAAAGCAATCTGCTTTCCATTCCTTTTGCCAATAAGGACAGTCTTAAAGTAGGTGACATTGTGCTTGCTATTGGCAATCCTTTTGGTATTGGCCAAACGGTAACATTGGGTATTGCATCAGGATTAGAGCGTACTGCTCCAGGATTTAGCAACATTGCCTCATTTATTCAAACCGATGCTTCCATTAACCCTGGAAATTCTGGCGGAGCATTAATCGATATTCATGGTCATTTAGTCGGGATTAACACAGCTATCTTTTCAAAATCAGGTGGTGCTGATGGTATCGGTTTTTCAATTCCGGTTTCTATGGTGGAGCGCATTATTGAAGATGTATTGCACCATGGTGAAATTATTAGGCCATGGCTAGGAATAAAGGCAAAAACATTAACATGGGAAGAAGCCCAAGCACTTGGATTAGAAGAAGCTGGTTACGTTATAGTACAAAGCGTTCACAAAAGCGGATCAGCACATCTATCTAATATTCAACAAGGGGATGTTTTGTTAAGTTTAAATCATAAAAAAATTGCAAACCTTAATCAGCTATATTTTAATACTGCATTATATAAACATGGTTCCACACTGCCTCTTCGCGTCTTGCGCCAAGGAGACGTTATTGAGATTCAATTGCATCTACAAAAAGCCTCTGGAAAAGATCAAACTGCACCTATTTTGCTAACAAATAAAACACCTCTTCATGGTGCCAATGCAGTTAATATCAACCCATATATTATCCAACAATGGAACATTGATGTAGACAGTGCTGGCGTTTTGCTTGCAAGCATTCACGAGCGATCTATCGCTCAACGATTTGGATTTAAAGATGGTGATATTATCGTTGCCATTAACAATATACTCATCACAAATACCAATGACTTGCAAAGCTTTGAGCAACCTTCCAAAGGAAAATGGGATATCTCGCTCATACGCGATGGAAACCCTTTAAGGTTGCGTTTATATTAATGGTTTATAGTCATATATTAGTCATTAATATTATTACACTTCCATGCTAAGATCATAACGTCTTAATGCTCAAGATATTTACAAATAATCTGAGCAGTCTTAGTTGCTCCGTTTAAATCAGGATACGACTTAGCTTGCGTCATAGATAAGGCGCGTGCGCCTAATGTTGCTACCTGGCTTGGATCATTTTGATGTAAAACATACCCATATCCTGCACGTTCCATCAAATTTGCACGAATCAATTGTTCATTTTCAGTTGTGCTTTCTAAAGCAAACGGCATCCAGATAGCCGGCACACGTGTCTGCCATAACTCTACGCAACTATTGTAACCTGCTTGAGATATCGATAATTTTGCACTCCTTAACCTTTTTACAAAATAATGATCAAACTCAAAAATTTTGATATGCTCAAACGAGCTCGATAAATATGCACTTGCTCCAAAAAACTGCCACTGAAAACGCTGCCCCCACGCTGTTTGTGCTGTGTTAAAGGCAATTTCAAAAAGCTGCTTGCCAACCCCACCTCCACCAGCCGACACAATAATAATATCTTTTGCACAATCATTTTGGCTATCATTTTGGCTCTTTATTGATTTTTCTTGCATAGCATTGGGCGCTATGTATCCTGTATAGGTTATTTTAATATCTATTTTATCAAACATTGAAAAGCTTTGCTGCAAACTAACAAATGCATCATCTGCATGAATCAAAAGCTGGTCAAAATATGTATTTAACCGCGTATATACAGTTTCGTGCCATCCTGGTTTTGATTTGGCGACAATAATATCGCGTACGGAACAAATGCAACGCCAACCATCAATCCTTGCTTGGACTATCCATGGAGCAATCTCTTGATGAAAGCTACCACGCGCAAAAGGATAGCCTTCAATGATTAACACTCCAGGCTTGAGTTTTTGTATAATAGATTGCAGTCTTTTAGCACGTTTTTGCCAAAATTCAGCATCTGGAGCACGCATTGATGCATCTACAAGTCCTGAAAAATCTGAGTCCTTGGCAGATAATGCTGGCAATTGGTGCCATTGAATATTTGAATGATGCTCAACATTGGAGTGGGCACTACCATTGATCACATGCACCGATACACCAGCTCTAGCAATAGCATGAGCAATACGCTGCATGCGCATCAAATGGCCTATCCCCAAAAGACTCTGCACATAAATTACAACGGGCTTTGTCCATAAAGCCATTTTACAAATTACGCTTTTCAATAATGCAATCTTTTGATGCTGATACAAACGAAAGCGCTCCATTCTTATATATAAAAGAGTACCCCATCCCTTTGTCCATTTTTATAGGACATTTTGTTTTCATATCCCAATCTATTGCTGTGGCAAGCAACGCCCTAATAAGCGATCGATGTGTAACAATAACAAGATTTTTTATCACACAAGAGCGTGCATGCATGTTCGATGCATAATCTTGCAAAAATGACAAGGCTCTTTTTTGTACTTCTCTTGGTGTTTCGCCCTCAGGGGGACGCATATCAAGTCCCATTGCTTCTAACTTAGCAACATGCTTGTTTTGCAAACGCAATTCTTGCAAAACATGTCCTTCCCAATGCCCAAAATTAAGTTCAATCAATCTTGAATCTTGATCAATATGTTCTCCATTCTTTAAAAAACTTGCCGTTTGATATGCTCGCTGTAAGGGGCTAGAATACATCTGCCATGAGTCAAATGGAGTGTTCAATGACAAATTTTTTAATTCAACAATCGATTGAGAATGTAACTTAACATCTGTTCTGCCTTGAAGGCGTTTTTCTATGTTCCATTGTGTTGGCCAATGGCGTACCGCAAGAAATTCAAATTGATCAATTTTCAATTATGCCATCCCTGTTTGAGTGCTAAAACAAGAAGCCTTAATACCTATTTGAGCACATAGTTGATCATAAAGTTTTAAGCGTGGATATTCAAATAAATAATCTATTGTAGCAGCTGTCGGTAGCCAATAGCCTACACTCAATTCATGCTCTAATTGTCCTGATGCCCAGCCGGTATAACCTAATGTTAAAAGCAAATGGCCGTTGTTGGTTGATTGACAATTAGCCCTACTGCTCCATCTTGCCATGCTTACACAAGAAAATAACTGCTTTGCTAAATGTTGATTCACACATGTCAGGCGATGCTATTAAAAATCGCCCAACCAATGCTGATGCATCAATAATTTGCATTATCCTATCCTACATTATTGGGTATATATGCTATGTTCTTTTATGCTATAGGGGTTACATATCCACTAATGCTAACTGACCTGTCGTCATCCAAAACACTTAATGATGGAATGTTAGCAAATATTTTTGATAAACGCCCCATATCTTCTCCTTGAATAATCTCTACATTATTAGAAGATAGCCATTCAATATCACGCAAATACCCAATCAAGGCCGCAGATGCTGCTCCAGTTGCAGGATCTTCATAAACTCCTCCAGATGCAAACATATTGCGTGTATGGATGCGCTCTTTACTTTCACAATAAAAAAAGCAAATAGTAATTAGCCCCATCTTATCCATTAACGCCTTAACTCGCCCAAAATGATACCCTATTTGAGACAGTCTAAGCCTATCGTTCAACCCTATCACCATATGGTCAGCACCACCATGTGCAATTGTGATCTCAAAAGCATTGTCTAAATCTTTTTCTGCAATACCAAACTCATGAAAAATAGCTGAAATGTCCTCATCGTTTGCCTTTCGGATATGCGTTTCGGGAGATGCTAGAGTAACCATTCCATTGCCTAACGCATCCTTGAAATATTCAACCGTAATATTTGTGTGGTTAAGGCTTAACTTATATTCTCCTACCCCGTGACGTTCTCCAAGAGCATATCCAAGAGCAATCGTTGCGTGACCACAAAATGGAACTTCCATTGTTGGTGCAAAATAGCGCACGCGCCAATCATGATCATGCCCATAAGCAAATGCAGTTTCTGAATAACCTACCTCTGCGGCAATCCTTTGCATTTGCTGCTCATCTAATGCTTTCTCAAGCAACATGACACCAGCAGGGTTGCCTCCTTTGCCATGATGTGTAAAGGCTGATAATTTTTTTATATCCATGTTTTTTAGATCCATTTTTTAATATTCTTTCATATCAGGTTGATAAATTGCAGGATCTTTTTTTGCAAGCAATCCAAGCATTTCAATAATTTCAGGATCTTTAATAGAGTACTTTTTTAACTGTTTTGCAGTATTTAACAAATAAATAATATTAGGACCGCTTTTTCCCTCAGCTTGTAAAATAATCTCTAGTTTTTCATCAACACTCAAAGATCCCGCATATTGATGATGAGAAGAAGAAATGGCAAAACTATGGCACATCAACTGCTCTTGCTTATCACTTCTATCGGCAAAAACAACACACGGGATATAAGCACGCGTAATCATCTCTCTATCCCATAAATAACCCATGACCTCGCATGCGTTTTGGGCAGCAACTTCAAGCGCCATGCTTTCTACATATCCGCCTTCTTCAATGCCTAAAACCAAGCCAGGACACTCGATAGTTCCACGATATTCGTATGAATATAAACAAAACGAACGCCGCCATCCCGATACCACCACCGGTACACACCTTAAAGCAGTAAAGCCTGGATCCCACAGCAAAGAACCATAAGCTAGCACCCAAACATTCTTCTGTCCATTAAAGGCAGATAAAAATAACTCACGCTCATTTAACATCAAAATGAAACTCTTAACATGTCAGTTAAACATACATACTTTAAAGTGTCTACGCTTAAAGATGCAATTCTTGCCCTTGCCTAGCAACAAAACTGCTTTTATATAGCTGTTGGGCTGATTTTTCTATATCGAGCAAAGCATGATCTTTTCGACTAGGATCGTGATGAAATATTGCAACTCGTCCTACACGAGCAGCGCGTCCGATGCGCACAGCTTCCTGCCATGTTGAATGCCCCCAACCTTTGAATTGATGAAATTCTCCATCATCATAAGTGCTATCATAAATTAACACATCAGATTGGCTAATAAAAGATTCCAATTTTTTATCGTGCTCATTTTCAATATGCTCGTGGTCGGTAATATAGCAAACGCTAGCGCCTTTATAGGTAATGCGATAGCCTGTAGCTCCTCCTGGGTGATTCAACGGGTATGTTGCAACAAAAACATCATCCCCAATGACAAAACTACTACCTACCTCAAATTGATGAAACGCTAAATCGGCTTTCATAACATCTATCGTAACAGGAAAGTAAGGTTTAGACATTAAACTACTTAAGCCATCATGGAGATTTTGCCCTTCAAAGTCTCCTGAATACAGTTTAAATGCACTTTGTGGACAATAAGCCGGTTTAAAAAAAGGCCACCCTATAATATGGTCAATATGACAATGGCTGATCAACAAGCTAGAATCGATATCTCGCGTTTGGCTTATAAGACTTTCACCAAGCGATACAAGCCCGGATCCAGCGTCAAGAATAAGGCGTTGCTTACCTGCAAGAATTTCAACGCAACTTGTAGCACCACCAAATTGAGAAAAGTCTGGCCCTGAACGAGCACAAGTTCCGCGTACGCCCCAAAATTTTATATACATCCTATCAATCCAGACATACTATTATTGCAGTTTTAAAAACTATCAATAGCACGATTATAATAAATTTGCATCTCTTTCAAAAACATTGTTAAAGCTTTCCAGTGTTACCTTTTCGTGTTGCTTAACAAGCTAAGATAATCTGTATTAAATATTGTCCTACAATCAAAGGCTATCTGTACCAATGCTGTTATAGATGCGTTAAGATATCATTTTGAACAAATAATATCTCTATATCGACAAAATTACTCTTCAATATTAATATTTCCATTTACCAGAAGAATCAAATATCTTATCAAACCTTAGCGCCTAAATCTGCTAATATATTTTAAACAACTTCATTTTAAAGGAAATATGATGGGTTTTTTATCTTATTGTAAAACTGCTAGTAGCAATTTTATGCAATTAGGCGAGTGTGCTGATACCATTGAAAAAGCGGGCAATCACATGATAGCAGCCATCAAAGATGGCCATAAAATCATATTTTGTGGCAATGGCGGATCTGCTGGTGACAGTCAACATCTAGCTACAGAACTTTCTGGGCGATATTTACGTGAACGCCCTGCAATAGCCGCCATAGCCTTAACTACTGATAGTTCTGCACTAACAGCCATTGGCAATGATTATGGATATGAGCATGTTTTTTCACGCCAGCTAGAAGCTGTTGGAAACAAAGGAGACATCTTAATTGCCATCTCAACAAGCGGCAATAGTCAAAATGTTATCCATGCATGCAACACTGCTAAACAGATGCATATTTCTACAATTTGTTTAACAGGCAAAGATGGTGGAACATTGGCATCTCTTGCTGACTTAGCTATTTGTGTTCCTTCACAACAAACCAACCATATTCAAGAAATGCATATTGGCGTTGGCCATTACTTATGTGGCAAGCTTGAAGATTGGAAATGTGACAACAGCTAAACGCCATCATATATTAGCCAATACTGGTTTTAAAACAATCTGTTAGATTAAAACCGCCATACATCCATAATCTTGATGTTTTAACTGAATATCACTCGTGTGACGTTCATGTATTATCAAATGTCAGTCCCATATGCTGATAATGCGCACGTTGATTTTGCCAATCTTTGACAGCTTTCACATGCAAAAATAAATCTACCTCTTCATCAAGCACTTGGCTAACGGCTAATTTTGCAGCGATGCCTATATGCTTAATAGTTTGTCCATTTTTACCGATAATTATTTTTCTATGACTATCGCGTGTAACTAAAATCACTTGACTAATTTGTAGTTTTCCTCCGCGTTTCCTGCGCCAATGTTCAACTTCTACTGTGCAATCATAGGGGATCTCTTGATGAATATTACGCAAAATATGCTCCCGCGTTAACTCACATGATAATAACCGCTCATTAACATCACTGACTTGATCTACAGGATACATCCATGGTCCAGTTGGAACTTCTTGGATCAAAAAATCTTTTAAATCACTACAACCATCACCTTTTAAGGCTGAAATCATCATGATTTCTTCAAATGCATTTGTCTCATACATTCGATCAGCTATTGGCAAAATATCTTCAACGCGCATCGCGTCAATTTTATTCAACACCGCAATAATTTTAGTCTTTTTATGATGTTTTTTAATTTTTTCTGTAAACTCACCAAAACTATCATTCCATCCAGAATGGACATCAAACAAAGCAAGTATAATATCACTTTCTAAACAACCTGACCAAGCAGATGCAACCATAGCCCGATCAAGACGTCTTTTAGGAAAAAATATGCCAGGCGTATCTACCAGTGCTACTTGGCTTTGCTTTTCTTGAAAAATCCCAAGCGCCTTAAATCTGGTTGTTTGAGCTTTATGCGTAACGATAGAAACTTTTTCACCCACTAATCGATTAACCAATGTTGATTTTCCTGCATTTGGCGCCCCTAAAATAGCAACAAATCCAAATTTTTGCTCTCCTTCTTGACTAGTATTTTGATTCTTTTGGTCGTTATTGTTGTTTTTTTTATGCATTATTTTTAACAATCTTTTCTAGTAAATGCTCTGCCGCTTGCATCTGTGCTGCGCGCTTTGATCTACCTTCTCCTTCAGCAGTACCAAATCCATCTACGCATACTTGTATTTTAAATTGTGGCAAATGATCAGGTCCTGTGCGTTCAACACAATGATAAACTGGCAATGCTAATTGCTGTGATTGTGCTTCTTCTTGTAATAATGATTTTGCATCTCGTGGTGGTTCTTCATTGTTAAAAGACAACAAGAGAGGTTTCCAATAAAGAATAACAAAATCTTGTGCGCTGCCATACCCACCATCTAAATATATTGCACCTGTTAGCGCTTCAACACTATCGGCAAGTGCAAATTGATAACCAGAGCCAATCATATCCGCACATGAGAGATTGATATATTTAGCAACCCCTATTTGATCAGCGATATGCATTAATGTTTCTCGGTTTACCAAACATCCTAATCGCTGTGACAGCGCCCCTTCGCGATCATCATGATAATGTTGATACAATAATTCACTAACGGCTAAATTCAAAACACGATCGCCTAAAAATTCAAGACGCTGATTATTATACTCATAACCAACACTTGGATGTGTTAAAGCGTGTTCTAACAATGTTAGGTTATTAAAGTTATAGCCTAACAATTTTTGTATCTGCTTCATTGAATTGCATTACCAATGCGCGACCAACGCACACCATCAGGTAAGTCCCAAAGCTTCCACCATCGATGCCAAGGTACAACAGAAAAAAACAAAAACTCTGCTCTTCCTATAAGATTTTCTTCTGGCACAAACCCAACTTCTGTCATAACACGGCTATCTTGTGAAGCATCTCGGTTATCACCCATCATAAAATAATGTCCAACTGGTACTGTATAGGCAAGCGTATTATCTCGATATCCAAAGTCACTTTGCTTTTCAATAACAAGATGGGGATCTTGTTTGATGGAAAACCATTCTTTATATTGTAAAGTTGGGATGTCAGGTGAATATTGACCACTTTCAAGCATAAAATCACCCACGCGTTCGCGTGGCAATTGAAATCCATTAATATGCACACGACCTTCTATAACTTGCACAGTATCACCTGGTAAACCTATAATTCTTTTAATATAATCAATTGATGGATTACTTGGCTTACGAAACACAGCAATATCTCCGCGCGCTGGCTCATCAAAACTTAATATTCTTTTTGAAAAATCAAACGGAGAAAAAGGAAAAGAATATTTCCCATATCCGTATGAAAACTTCGACACCATTAGATAGTCACCTATCAAAAGATTAGGAATCATAGAGCCTGAAGGAATTTGAAATGGTTGTAAAATCAACACCCGCATGACCAATACTATCAAACCAACCTGGACGATAAATTTAATCATGTCGTAAACATTGGCAATCAAATTTCTTCTAACTTGTTCAATTGTAGTCAAAGGCATAACTGAATCTTTGCCAACAGGCTTTTGTTGTTTTTTTGTGTGTTGGTAACTAGTTTTAAATAATCTTGTAAATAATTGCATTATATTATCCTGCTTGATTTCATCTTAGCCCATAATATAGCAAAAGCTTGTGCCATATTTCCATCATCGCTCATCGAGACCATCATAGCATGGGTGTAGCCTGTTGGACACATACTATCAGCCTTATGCGCAGCAATATCATTGAGTTTTATCCATGGTTGCCCGCTTGTCTTGTAATGTATTTCAAAACTGTGCCAATTGATATTTTCTCGAAGCATACCCGTGCCAAGTGCCTTTGCTGCGGCCTCTTTTGCTGCAAACTGCATGGCATAGCGCGATACCCGCTTACCTTTGGAGCGCTCATTATGTTCTATTTCAATTGGATGAAACAACCGATTTTCAAAGCGATTGGGATAGCGCATAAGACAGTTTTCTATCCTGCTAATATCGCAAAGATCAGTTCCAACTCCTAAAATCATCATGACATCACTTTACAAATTTGCTTTGAAACAGCGATTGTTTTTGTACATTTTTTTAATACTATTAAGAGTCCATTTAATAAGGTAAAAAAAGATAAACCAAACTGGAATAGCAGTAATCGCACCACCTACGAGCATCGGTGTGAACAAGCTATTGAGTTTTTCTAAAACAATCGATAAATTAAGATCATCCAACATCAAATTATTATCATCGATAAAACTAATACCAGTAATTTTTGCACCAAGCCAATAAATCCACCACCAAATAAAAGGAAACGTCCATGGGTTTCCTACGATGGTACCAATTGCAGCTGCTATCATATTCCACCTAAGAAAATAAGCCAAACCAATAGATATCATAATATGCAAACCCATCAAGGGCGTAAATGAAAGTGCAGCACCAAAGGCAAATCCACCAGCAATGGCATTATTGGTACCTTTTAATCTAGTTAACTTAATGCATATATAGATAAGCCAGCGCTTCCAACTCATATTGGGCCAAACCCAATTGCGCATACGAACCCAGTATCTATTGTTATTTTTGTTATTTTTTTTGAGCATTATAATGATATGATAGAATTTGATATTAAAATAACATACGCTTAATATTTTATAACCGCTTCACATGTTGTACATTATCACCATAGCTAAGTACGCGCATGATGTCTTGTAAATGGTTGGTATTTTTTACTTCAAGGCACATCTCCATTTTAAAAAAACCTTCATTGCGTTGTGTAAATACTAAGTTTGTAATGTTGCTACCTTCTCTGCCTACCATTGTAGTCACCTCTCCTAAAGCACCTGGCAAATTATGCAAGTTTAGTTCAAGCCTTGCAACGCGCATGCCTTTTGTATTTTCAGGCCAAGCCAATCGAATCACATGCTTTGTAATATGCTGAATTTTCTTGAGTTGTGTACATCCTACAACATGGACTCTATAGCCTTGACCTAATATAGGCGTTCCTATAATACGATCCCCTGGAATAGGAGAACAACACTCACCCATATGCATTGCCATACCTTTAGTCTTCAAATCAACAATGATCGGCACTGGCTCACTAGGTGAATGCATTTGCGATCGGTTTTGTAAGGCTGACACAATATGAGAATTATCTTGTTTCTCCAGTTTGCTACGTGCTCCTGGAAAAGCTTGTACCAATGCATCACCAGGCTTTAAACTACTCTCTCCTATCTTTTGCAGCATCGTGTTAACATTTTGCATATGTAATGCTTTTGCCGACATTTTAATTGCCTTATCCGATAACACATACCCCAATTCTTCAGCAAGTTGATGCAATATCTGCTTGCCTGTTTCAATATAGATAGCTTTCTTAGATTTTTCTTCAAACTGCTTTAACAAACTCAATGCCCTACCAGTTTTAACAAAATGCTTCCAACTGACATCAGGTGCTGGTTCGTTGCCTGCTATTATCTCAACGCGATCTCCTCGTTGAATTTCACTGTCTAAAGGCACTTTATGGCCATTGATTTTTGCTGCTTTAACAGCCATCCCAAGCTCTGTATGTACTGCAAAAGCAAAATCTATAGGAGTTGCATGAGGAGGTAGCCATATTAAATCTCCTTGGGGTGTAAAAGCCATAATGCGCTTTTGGTCAAGTTCAAGACGTGAATGATGCAATACTAATTCTGCATTGCTGCTATATTTTATAACCTCTTGAAAGCGTGTAAACCATCGACGCTTTGCCTCAACATAATTATGTGTCTTAATTTGGTTAACTTCTTCCTTATAATACCAATGTGAAGCGGATCCATATTCTGCTTGATCATGCATTTGCTGTGTACGAATTTGCACTTCAATATCTTCTTTATAAGGCCCGATTAAAACTGTATGGATCGAGCGATAACCGTTTTCACGTGGCAATGAGATGTAATCTTTGATACGCCCAGGACGTATCGGGTATTTGCGGTGCAAATGTCCAAGTGCAAGATAACAGTCATTGATGTGCTCAACAACAATCCTAAAAGCCATGACATCCGATAGCTGTTCAAAGCTAATTTTACGTGCACGCATTTTTAGCCAAATGGAGTGAGGAGCTTTCATGCGGCCAGTCACTTGTGCTGATATATGGCAAACATCCATATCGTGTTCTAGTTGTTGGCGTACCAATTCTACCTGCTTGCTAGCATCTTCAGGATAATGCTGCTTCAATGCATTTTGAATAGCTTTATATCCTTCAGGATTGATGACTTCAAATACAAGCTCTTGTAAAGTATCTGCCCATTTTTCCAAACCAATTCGACGCGCAAATGGCACGTAATAATCTTGTGTTTCAATTGCAATGCGGCGACGTTTTTTAGATGACAACGCTGTTATTGTACGCATGTTATGCATTCGATCAGCAAGTTTTACCACTAAAACCCTTAAATCACTTGCAATTGCTGCAACCAATTTACGCAGATTTCCAGCTGTGTAATCTTTTTGGGATAGGTTTTTTGTTTCAATTTTAGAAAGCTTCGTAACACCATCAACAATATTGGCTATATCATCACCAAAATTCTTTCGAATATCTTCAAGCGTTACGTGCGTATCTTCTACCGTATCGTGCAATAAACCTGCACAAATACAAACTTCATCAACTTTGCAAGTTGTTAGCAAACCAGCAACTGCAACAGGATGGGTAAAATAAGCTGAACCGTCTTGGCGTGGGTCTTGGTTCAAATGAGCTTCATAGGCAAAATTCCACACCTCTTTGATCAGCTCACCATTTGCATCTGGTTGGTATTCTAAATAAGATTTGACTAGATCTTCTACCTGCATTGTTTCTATATCATCATTTAATGAACGCTTGAGTGTTTTACCCACCAAGTATCTACCTGCACGCCGTTAAGTGGAATAACCTCAGGCAAGCCAAAATGATCCCACCATGCATAACGATCTGTTGGGCTATAATACATTGGGATGGCATAAATATTATCCATAATCACTCGGTCAAGTGCCTTTGCTGTTGTTTGTAACTCGTGATAATTCTTTGCATGTATTAAATGTTCAAGCAATTGATCAATAGCTAGATTGCTCACCCCTGCATAGTTATTGGAGCCTTTTGTGCTAGCAGCAATGCTTGACCAATAGCTTAGCATTTCTCTTCCTGGAGTGTGTGAATACGCGCTCACGAGCGAAGCCATATCGTAATCAAAATTATCAATTCGTTTTTGATATGTGGTGTTATCAACAACGCGTAAATTCATCTTAATACCAAGTCGCTTAAGATTGCGCACAAATGGCTGTAAGACAGCTGATAAACGATCACTTCTCATTAAAAAATCAAACTCAAACGCTTCTCCTGTAATGCTATGAACCAACCTGCCATTTTTAATCTTCCAGCCTGCTTGTTGTAGCAATTGGGTTGCTTTTTTAAGATTGTTACGGTTTTTACCGCTACCATCGCTGGTAGGTGCTTTAAAAGATTGGGTTAACACTTGAGGCCTTACTTGTTCATTTAAAGCACTCAACAATGCCAATTCATGCTCATCTGGAGCATCAGATGCTGCTAATGGCGAGTTATCAAATATAGACTGCAGCCTTGTATAAGCATTGTAAGTAACATTCTTATTAATCCATTCAAAATCCCAACTATACAAAAGAGCTTCACGGACCCTTCTATCTTGAAACAAAGGATTGCGTAAATTAAAAAACATAGCTTGAAACCTTGCTACTCTTCCGTGCTTAAACTCCTGGCGTAACATTCTTCCATCTTGAATAGGAGCTATATCAAAAGAAGTTTTCCAAAATTTTGCTGTATATTCTTCCCAAATATCTAACTTGCCGGCTTTAAAAGCTTCTCGAGCAACGGTAAAATCACGATAATATTCATATATAATTTTGTCAAAATTATATAAACCTTTTCGCACTGGCAAATCTTTGGCCCAGTAATCTTCTACTCTCACAAACTCTATCGATTGCCCATGGTTTACTGTTCCAATTTTATAGGCCCCAGAGCCTAATGGTATGTCCAGGCTTGGTTTGCTAAAATCACGCTCTTTCCAATATTTTTTTGAAAAAACAGCAAATTGACCTAAAATAAGTGGCGTTTCATGTTGGATTGGCACATTGACAGTAAAGCGTACTGTATGGCTGTCAATTGCTTCTACACCAACAACATTCTTGTAATAACTTCTATATAATGGGCTTCCTTTTTTTATCAGCGTTTTAAAACTCCACACTACATCTGCGCTAGTAATAGCGCTGCCATCATGAAATTTTGCGTTTTCTCGCAAATAAAACGTAACTTGATTAGCCTCTACTTTTAATGAATGGGCTAATAAACCATATGTGCTTGAAATTTCATCTTCTGATTGCACCATCAATGTGTCGTAAATTAGATCAACTCCCATTGCAGATGTTCCTGCTAAAATATAAGGATTCAAACTGTCAAACGTTCCGTATCCAAACCTACTAACAACCCCTCCTTTAGGGGCTTGGGCATTAGCATATTCAAAATGTGTAAATCCTTGCTCGTATTTTAAAGGACCCCACGCAGAAATACCATACACTGGCCCATTTGTTTCGAATGCTTGACAATATATAGATAAAATATACAATAAAAAACCAACGCATCCAATGGTCATTTTTTTCCAAAAAACTGTAGGCATACAACCGCTAAAAGCGCCCCGTAGCAATATTTTTTTTAACAACCACATTTAAAATAAACCTTTATGGATCAAAATCATATCATCACAAAACCACAATCAACACTAGGAGCAACGCTATGGCCTATCTCATCATGAGCCATTCCATTAATCCAAGCCATGATTGATATCATAGTATGTTGCAAACTTTATTCAATATCTACTATCCTTAAAGGACTCTCTTGATACAAGTCCATATTTCTAGTATGTTGATATTAAGGTTTTAAAGCTTTAAAAAACCTTAATATCAACATCACTTTACATCAAGTTTATAATATTGAATGTTGCGTATAACTTTTTCTCAAACAATGCAGGACTATTTTGTTAAACATAACCAACAACCTTGATCAACATAAAAACGGTGATTTGTTATCCAGCAAACATCATAGCGTTGATCCATCTAGCTTATCAACATTGCTTAATCTTTTTAAACAAGGCATGGATGATGTTCCTGAAGGTGCCCGTCTTGTTGTTGCAATGTCAGGTGGAGTTGACTCATCACTGGTTGCAGCAGTTGCACATCATTTAAAATACGAAGTAATTGGCATTACATTGCAACTTTACGATCATGGCATTGCCAATGCTAAAAAAGGCGCTTGCTGCGCAGGACGCGATATTCAAGACGCGCGTGATGTAGCTGCTCAGTGCGGTTTTGCACATTATGTCCTTGATTTTGAAAGTCGCTTTCGCGAAAGCGTTATTGATAATTTCATCGATAGTTATGTCAACGGTCAAACGCCTGTTCCATGTATCCAATGCAACCAATCTGTCAAATTTGATGATCTTTTAAAACGAGCAAAAAACCTTGGCGCACATGCTTTATTAACCGGCCATTACGTTCAACGCATAGCGCAACCAAAACCCATGCTTGCTCCTGCTGTTGACCATGATCGAGATCAATCATGGTTTTTATTTACAACCACTAAAGACAGCCTAGATTTTTTACGCTTTCCTTTGGGTGCAATGACTAAAAGTCAGGTCCGAAACCTAGCACAATTGTTTAATTTGACCATTGCAGATAAGCCAGATAGCCAAGATATTTGTTTTGTACCAAATGGCAATTATAGAAAAACAATTGAATCTTTCTACCCTAATGGCAATATCACTGGCGATATTTGTGATATAAAAGGACGTATATTAGGCCAGCACCCAGGTATTATCCATTATACTATTGGACAAAGACGTGGCATTGGCCTTGGAAGCTCAGTTACCACAAACTCAACAGAAGCGCTCTATGTTGTTGATATTGACAAACAAAGTAACCGCATAACGGTAGGACCATATTCAGCTTTAGCAATCAATTCTATTGATTTACGTGATGTCAATTGGCTTGCTCAGCAAAAATGGAAGCTCAATGGCCAATACATATTGCATGTTAAATTTCGCTCAAGTATGCATGCCGTGCGCGCAACACTAAAGATGCAAAAAAACAACACCGCTAGAATTTACTTTGATGATGATCAATATAGCATTGCAACTGGTCAAGCATGCGTTTTCTATAAAGATGACCTCATGCTCGGTGGAGGCTGGATTGTAAAAGCAAACAAATCACTACTTATAGACAATCATATTGGCGATTATCATGGAGATTCATTGTCATTAGATGAACCTCACCCAAGTAAATAAAAAATATAAACACCACACACTAATACCAGAATAAGGAGTTTCAATGAGATTATTTATGTTTCCTGGCCAAGGTTCACAAAATGTAGGCATGGGGCATACACTTTTCAAAGAAAGTCAAGCTGCACGTCAAGTATTTGAATGTGTTGATGATGCGCTTGGTGAAAAATTGTCAACGCTTATGTTTGAAGGCCCTGAGGAAGACCTAACCCTAACAGCCAACGCACAACCAGCTTTAATGGCAGTTTCGATTGCAGCACTTCGCGCATTAGAAAAAACTACAGGCAAATCAATTTCAGCACTTGCGCAATTTGTTGCAGGGCACTCTCTTGGCGAATATAGCGCTCTGACAGCTGCTGGCGCATTAACACTTGAAGATTGCACGCGTCTACTGCGCCTACGTGGACAAGCAATGCAAAAGGCTGTGCCTGTTGGCAAGGGTACAATGGCTGCTATTTTAGGACTTGAACTCTCAAAAGTTGAAGAAATTGTCCATCAGTTTAATGCTAACAATGGGTTGGATATTGCAAACGACAACGCTCCAGGTCAAATTGTTATTTCTGGTGAAACATCTGCCATTGAAAAAGCAATTATAGCTTGCAAACAAGCAGGTGCAAAAAGAGCAATTGCATTAACTGTTTCTGCACCTTTCCATAGCTCACTCATGCAGCCTGCTGCCGACACAATGCATGAAGCATTGACACAAGTCAAAATTAGCGACCCGATTGTTCCAGTGATTAGCAATGTCACAGCAAAAACTTATAATAAAGCAAATGAGGTTAGTGATTTATTGCATCAACAGGTTTGCAAGCGCGTCAATTGGAATGATTCCATGAAGTTTTTTGCAGCCCAAGGTGGCCAAGAAGCTATCGAAATAGGCCATGGCAAGGTTTTATGTGGCTTATTGCGCAGGATTGCTCCTAATATAACTACAAATAATATTTCTTGTCTTGAAGAGATTAATCAACTTAATTTATTAAAATAACTAATTATTTAAAACCTAATAAAATCTATCCCACAAATATTAGAAAGAGTATCCAAATGTTTAAGCTTCATGGAAAATTAGCCTTGATTACTGGGGCATCTGGCGGAATTGGATCAGCAATTGCTGAGGCGTTGTATCAAGCAGGAGCCGATCTTATTCTTGCTGGCACTAGAACAGAACGCCTTCAAGAGATTGCTAGCTTATTACAAAGCAAACACAATAATGGACAAAATATATCATGTTTATCATGCGACTTAGGAGCAAATAACGCCCCTAAAGAACTAATTGATCAAGCAAGTGCTATTGGGACTATTGACATTCTAGTTAACAATGCAGGCATTACACGCGACCAACTTTTATTGCGTATGAGCGACAGTGATTGGGAGCAAGTATTGGCCTTAAATTTAGATGTCCCTGCAAAATTATCACGTTATGCGCTCAAAGGCATGTTGAAAGCGCGTTGGGGTCGAGTGATTAATATTACCTCTGTTGTTGGTACAACCGGCAATCCTGGGCAATCAAACTACGCAAGTGCCAAAGCAGGCTTAACTGCTTTTACAAAATCTCTAGCTGGAGAAGTTGCTGGGCGCAATATCACTGCTAATTGTATCGCACCTGGCTTTATTGAAACAGATATGACTGCAAAACTGAGTGATAATCAACGCAATCAATTATTACAAAACATACCCATAGCACGCATGGGCCAAGGCAGCGATATTGCAGCCGGCGTTGTATATCTTGCTAGCGATGAAGCTGCTTACATCACTGGTACAACGCTTCATATTAACGGTGGACTTGCTATGGCATAAACATCATTTATTGACAATAATCATACTTGATATCACAATATAATGATGTATATTGTTATTACTACTAACAACTATCAAATAAAAGTTGATGATATAATAGCGCTTATATCATCGCGATCATACAATATCCATAAGCCCAGATGGCGGAATTGGTAGACGCGCAGGTTTCAGGTACCTGTGGGGGCAACCCCGTGGAAGTTCGAGTCTTCTTTTGGGCACCATCCTATTGAAATCACTAAACCATTATATCACTAGCCCATTATATTGCACAACACTCTATCCATCGACAAAATTGATTTTTTAATAGCAGATATCATTGATTGAATTCTAGTTGCGAAAGCTCTCAACACTCTATATAAATTTTGCCATAATAGTTTTTCAAATCAAATCACTGCCTTTTAATACTGGAAATAACGGTGCCCTTAGACATATTCTTAGATTTTTTCCTAGATTTTAATTGGAAGGCCTTTATATCAATTATATTCATTGATCTGGTTTTGTCTGGTGACAATGCGTTGATTATAGGAATGGCTGCCTCAGGACTTCCTCCAGAATTACGCAAAAAAGCAATTATCTACGGAACCATCGTTGCAACGGTCATGCGTATTGGCTTTTCTGCTATCACTTATCAGCTATTAGATATTCTAGGGCTGACATTAGCAGGCGGTATTTTACTTTTATGGGTTGCATATCGACTCTGGCAAGATATTCGCTCAAGCAAATCAACCCAAGCAGACGGGCATAAGCAAGGCACAAACGCTGCAACTCAAAAAACTTTCTTTTCTGCAATGATGTCTATTGTAATTGCTGATGTGACTATGTCACTTGACAATGTTCTAGCAGTTGCAGGTGCTGCCCATGGAGCCCCAGCAATGTTGGTTTTTGGTTTGATTCTGTCAATTATTTTAATGGCTTTTGCAGCAAATCACATTGCAAAATTGCTTGAAAAGCATAGCTGGATTGCTTATGTAGGACTAGTTATCATTGCTTACGTTGCTGGTGACATGATTTTTCGTGGTTCAAGCGAAGTGTATTCTTTTATTGCATTGTTATGAACACTCTCTTTGCAACATTGCTTTAATATATTTGGACCATTATACACTCAATAATTATGCCTTATGCATGCTCGATAAAAATGCTCTCACATCCTTACATTGTTCTCCAGTTAAATATCCCATTTCTTCTCCTTCATTTAATACATCCTCCCAAACACATAATGAATGCAATGATACTCCCGCTTGATGGATTTTAGCAATCTCTTGAGGAAACACACCATAATGAAAAATCACAAAACAATGGTCACAAATTGCGTCCACTTCTCGTATGGCTTCTATGAATGATAATTTTGAGCCGCCATCGGTTGCAAGATCTTCTACTAATAGCACTCTATCTTTTGGTTTAATCATACCTTCAATACGTGCGTTTCTTCCAAAGCCTTTATTTTGTTTACGAATATAGGCCATTGGTTTATCAAGCATTTCAGATAAAAAAGCTGCATAGGGTATCCCTGCTGTTTCACCTCCAGCTATAACATCAAATTCTGCTTGTAATGCATCCAATTGCTGGCACCCCATTTGCATCAATTCACGTCTTGCTTCAACAAACCCTATCAAACGTCTACAATCTACGTATACTGGGCTTTTGCGACCACTCGTTAGCGTAAATGGCTCATCAGGGCGTATCAGAACTGCTTGCGTTTCTAATAAAATAGCTGCTGCTCGCCTTTGTTTGTTTTTTAATATTGACTTTGCCATCATCCTCTTTCAACTATAACATGGTTAATTGTATAATGAATCATACACAAAACTATTTTCTATAGCCCTTCATGATCACACGTTTTGCACCTAGCCCAACAGGATACCTACATACAGGACACGCTTATGCTGCATGGTTTGCCAATCAAATGGCAACGCCAAAACATTCAATGCGATTGCGCATTGATGATCTTGATACAACACGATCCAGATCGCATTTCATCCAAGCTATTTTTGATGATCTTAAATGGCTTGGTTTCAAATGGCAAGCACCTGTTATTTATCAAAGCAAAAACATACAAAAATATCAAAAAAGTTTAAACATGCTAAACGAACAAGACCTGCTATATCCTTGCTTTTGCACGCGTAGCCAAATTCACCAAGCATTAGAGCATCATTTTCAAAGCGCCCCTCATACCAGTACATCCAATAAACACGCCCAACCAATAGCAGCATTATCGTCGTATCCAGGAACATGTCGACACATCAGCAAAACTATGCAAAACAAACAAATGAAAACACATCCATACTCTTTAAGATTAGATATGGCAAAAGCTCTAAAACAAAATAATGATCTGTATTTTCATGAATTAGGAGAAGGATTAGTACCATTACAATTGCAACATACTGGCGATCCTATTTTAGCACGCAAAGATATTGGCATTGCATATCATTTAGCAGTTGTTGTTGATGACGCTGCACAATCTATAGAGTGTATAACACGCGCCGATGACTTAAAGCCAGCTACGCACCTACACCGCTTATTGCAAGTTTTACTGCAATTGCCCAAAACTACTTGGTGCCATCATCGCATGATTTGCACCCCCAACGGTGAGCGCTTGGCTAAAAGAAATAACCCAACAAGCTTATATTCTCTGCGCGAGCAAGGGATACAGCCTAGTCAATTATGGCAAGATTTAAATATCAATATCATATAAAGCTTTATTATTGTCCAGTGATGCTTTTCAAACGTATAGGCATTTGACAAATAGTTGCGTCTGCTTCCATTTATTGCTAGATACTAGTCTTTAATACTTTAAATTACTTAAAATATAGCGACCCAGCTTGTTGATACTACAATGGAATCATACTAGCATTGAGCTATTTTATAAAGTTGAACTCTTAAATATTCTCCATCGTTAATATTTACTTAAATATTTTATACCTGATTGATTCCATGCCTGATTTATTTGATAACGCACTCTTAAACCAGCCCTCTAAACAAAACGAGCAAAGTAGCAATAAAAAAGAGCCAGATACTACCAATAGCGTTATATCAGATCATCATATCAACAATAGCGTTTATGATGCAAATTCTATTGAAGTACTCGAAGGGCTAGAGCCGGTTCGCAAGCGCCCAGGAATGTATATAGGTGGTACTGATCAAGCAGCCCTACACCATCTGGCGTCCGAAATTTTAGACAATGCTATGGATGAAGCTGTTGCTGGACATGCTACATATATTGAAATAACATTAAGTGGTGAGCAAGATCTTTCTATAGCAGATAACGGGCGTGGGATTCCTGTTGAGGCTCATCCAAAATTTCCTGAAAAATCTGCTCTTGAAGTTATTCTAACAACTTTGCATTCAGGGGGAAAGTTTTCTAACAAAGCATATAGCACATCTGGAGGATTGCACGGCGTGGGGCTGAGTGTTGTCAACGCTCTGTCTGAAAACTTATCTATCGAGGTTGCGCGCAATCGAAATTTATACCGCCAATCTTATCAATATGGCAATCCTATATCAAAGCTTGAAGATTTAGGCTCTGTTGCCAATCGCCGTGGTACAAAAATAAGCTTTACTCCAGATCGTTCAATTTTTGATGACCCTGTTATTTTCAACCCTGCCATTATTTACAAAATGGCAGTTTCAAAAGCATATTTATTTCAAGGCATTGAAATACGCTGGACATGCAATCCAGCCTTAATTGACTCTAGTATTTCTACTATTCCTAGCCAACAGAAAATTATATTTCCAAATGGCTTACAAGATTATCTCAAACATCTAATAGAAAATTATGAGCCCATTACTCGTAGCGTTTTCTCACAAGAAGTCCACACCAATAATAAATGCTACGCCCAATGGGCTATTGGATGGACCACAAGCCATGACGGTCATATTCAAAGCTATTGTAATACTATCCCTACCGCACAAGGAGGCACCCACGAACAAGCTCTAAAAACAGCTCTACTGAAGGGGATCCGTAACTTTTCTGAATTATCTGGAAATAAAAAAGCAGCACGATTAATTACCGAAGATATCTTAGGTGGTGCGTTTGTTTTGCTATCTGTTTTTATTAATGACCCAATGTTTCAAGGACAAACAAAAGATAAGCTGTCATCGCCTTCAGCAGCCAAATTAATAGAAAACCCCTTGCGTGATAAATTTGAACAATGGCTTGCAAATGATCCTATCAGCGCTGCTGCACTGATAGAATCAATGATTGCACGTATGGAAATACGCCTACAGCAACGCAATAAAAAAGAAACATTACGCAAAAATGCAACACAAAGAACTCAACTCCCAGGCAAGCTTGCTGATTGCACATCAAAGTCCAAACAAGGTACTGAACTATTTATTGTAGAAGGCGATAGTGCAGGCGGTTCTGCCAAACAGGCTAGAAACCGTGCAACGCAAGCTATTTTGCCATTGCGAGGAAAAATTCTAAATGTTGCCAATGCAACATTTGATAAATTATCTGCTAATCAAGAGCTTAAAAACCTCACACAAGCGCTTGGTTGCACCAATGGAGAAGATTTTAACCTTAATAAACTTCGATATGAACGTATTATACTGATGACCGATGCAGATGTTGATGGAGCTCATATCGCAGCGCTTTTGATGACATTTTTCTTTCATAAAATGCCTGAACTTGTAGTCAGTGGCTGCTTGTTTTTAGCACAACCTCCTCTTTTTCGCCTCAGTTATAGCTCTATTACGCGCTACGCACTTGATGCACAAGATAAAGAACGTTTATTAAAAACAGATTTTCCAGCAAAAGCCAATGTTGAAATCAGTCGTTTTAAAGGCTTGGGAGAAATGCCCGCTACACAATTACGCGACACTACCATGGATCCTTTGCGCAGAAGATTACTACGCGTAACGCTTCCATCTAAGCGCAATCCTGATCAATATAACAGTGCCAACGCTACTGCACAACTTGTCGAAAACCTGATGGGTCGTAATCCTGCGGGTCGTCTTGCATTTATTCAAGAACATGCAGAGTTTTCAGACTCTATTGTTGGGGCGCTTGATATTTAAGTCCTTTAAATACCAAATATTCTAAAACTTATAGAAAATGTACAAATTGCAATCATGCTGGCATTTCTAGCAAGTACAATATACGCTTAGCATATTGTACATAGGCAGCATCAATCATAAGCATTAGTGGTGAAGAATCTGTTGGTTTACTTGGCAGATACCAAATTATCTATCACTGCTCAATGATTGCTTTTTTTGATTGATCTCAAGCAACATCTCAAAATACCTTGATTTTTTCTTGCTAAAAACTTCACAACATAAATTCTATTGCATAATTCTATTATAGAATATAATTTCTATTGCATAATTCTATTAGAAAACCTACAAAAACAACCATGCGTAATAACACCAACATTCACAATTCTAGCGATTCGTTTCTAACACCAGAAACTACATTAGAGCATTTGCAAGCTGAAATGCCAATAGCATTGATCCCAGAAGGTTTAAATGACAAGCTGCCGCCTGTCGCACATCATGAGACTGAGCTACAATATCGCCTTTTATCTTATTTTGATCAACATGGTTATCACCAGGTTAATCCTCCTTTGCTTGAATACATTGAAACACTAAATGCAGGCCCAGGAGAAATAACCAATGAACAATGTTTTCGTGTTATTGATCCAAGCAATCAACGCATCATGGTCTTATCAGCTGATCTTACTGCAGGGGTTGCTCGCATTGCAGCCTCTCATTTTTCAAAACAAGCACGACCATTACGCCTTGCATATTGCGGCAATGCGTTGCGCATACGCAGCACAAACTTACGCCCTGAGCGCCAATTTATTCAAGCTGGCGTTGAGTTAATTGGTGATCAAAGCTGGTTAAGTGAACGCGAAATTATTTTATTAGCTCTTGAGAGCTTAAAACATCTAGATATCGCAAACCCTGGTTTAGAGCTTGCTTTACCAATCATTATGCATACTCTGATTGCTTCATCTAAGCTCAAAAAACATGTCTGCACTCAAATCTATCAAGCAATGCAACTAAGAGATCCAGACGCATTACCAAAAACGGATATGCCAAATGATTTATACCGTAATTTAAAGATTATACTAAAAGCAAAAGGACAGTGGCAGATTGCGCGTATGCATTTAGATCAACTCAATTTAATGAACCCTGATTTAGAAAAAACATTGTCTGATTTTTTGCAATTAGGGGATAATTTAATAACACTCAAACCCAACACCATGTTCAGTGTTGACCTTGCAGAAACTCAAGGATTTGCTTATAAAACTGGCATTGCTTTTACATTACTTGCATGCACACAAGCACGGGTATTAGGTCGTGGTGGTCGCTATATTACCAGAAGTGATGGCGAAGCTGCCGTAGGCTTTTCAATTTATTTAGATACATTGTTGACACTTACAGAGCATTGCAAAACACGCAAACGCATATTAGCAAGTAACGGGAGCAGCCCTGCTGTAGCTGATTGGCGTGCTAAAGATTATATTGTTATTGATAGCCTGCTTGAATCTGATAACATAACAGATAATTCTTTAAAAGAATTGGCAATAGCACATCATTGCACTTACGTTCTAAAAGATGAAGTTCTAATTCCATTAACTCAATTACCATAAAGCAACTACACTGCAATGAAATACCTAAATCAATATCGGTATTTCAAGTAAACTTTAAAAGGAACAGCCATGTCAAATGTCACCGTTATTGGTACTCAGTGGGGCGATGAAGGAAAAGGTAAAATAGTTGATTGGCTTAGCCAAGATGCTGATGTTATTGTGCGTTTCCAAGGTGGTCACAACGCAGGCCATACCTTAGTTGTAGATAATGTAAAATATAAATTATCGCTTCTGCCATCAGGCATTGTACGCAAAGGAAAGCTCTCTGTTATTGGAAACGGCGTTGTGCTTGATTTATATGCATTGTTGCGTGAAATAGAATATATTCGCTCCTATGGCATTGAAGTGTCACCTCAAAATCTTGTCATTGCAGAAAATGCAGCTCTTATTTTACCTATCCATCAAGCCCTTGATGAAATGCGCGAAAAACTTTTAGCCACTAAAAAAATAGACACCACTAAACGCGGCATTGGACCTGCCTATGAAGATAAAGTTGCAAGAAGAGCTGTAAGATTATGCGATCTTACAGATCCTGAATGGCTTAAAGAGCGCATTAAGCAAATATATCAACATCATAATCTTTTTCTTGATAATGCTGGCTGCGAGCCATTAGATTACCTTAAAGATTACAATGATCTGTTAAATATATCAAAACAAGTGCTACCTTATAGCAAGTGCACTTGGCAGATATTAGCCGAACAAACAAAATGTAATAAATCTATCTTGTTTGAAGGCGCTCAAGGAGTCATGCTTGATGTTGACCATGGTACGTACCCTTATGTAACTTCATCTAATACAGGTGCAGGGCAAGTTGCTTCTGGAGCAGGTGTAGGACCACAAACTGCCGGCTATGTTCTTGGAATTACCAAAGCTTATGCTACACGCGTTGGATCTGGACCTTTTCCAAGTGAACAAGATAACGCGATTGGCCAACAACTTAGAGATAAAGGGTTCGAGTTTGGCACGGTAACAGGACGCAAACGACGCTGTGGATGGTTTGATGCAGCTCTTGTGCGCCAGGCTATACAAATAAATGGCATTAATGCCGTAGCACTAACCAAACTTGATATATTAGATGATTTTGAAGAAATTGCCATTTGCAATGGATATATGATTGATGATGAATATTGGGAATATTTACCTGCATCACCTAGCATGCAAATGCGCGCTATTGCCCAGTGGGAATTGTGCAAAGGATGGAACAAATCTACACATCGTATTGACAAATGGCAATCTTTACCAGCCAATGCAATAAGCTATATTCAAAAACTTGAGAAACTAATAGGCGTGCCTATTATACTTGTTTCAACCGGCGCAGAACGCGACTCCACTATTTTACTAAACTCACCATTTGATCAAGCATCTAATTGATTTTAGAAATTGCTATTAATCTATTTTTATTTTTAAGATGGTCATAAGGAAATTATTGGCCTTTTTTTTGCGTATCATAAATCTATAAAAGCAAATAGACATTCAAAATAGTATATTGAATCAACCATCATAGCGCAACTGGGTGCTAGTAGCGCTTGATATTACTAGAATATGCTAGGCTATCATTAATAAATAGACATATCTATTTTAATCTTCGCGCGCATGCATTTATAGATCACCATCAAAATGAACTCTCAAGAATCTGACAAGTTTTTTATCAACAATCGATATGAAGTAATCGTCGAAGAAGCCTTACCTCAATTTGACGCGCCACCTGCTTTAGCATATCGCGCACGCGACTTGCGTCGTGAGTTTCTTAATATTTATGCAATATCAGGTGATCCTCTTAAACCGCCTCGCAAAACAATGCTTAATATTTTAAAAGCACGCTCAATTCCATCCATGGTTGAGCTCCTTGATTGGGCGCCTATATGGTGGAAAGATGAGGAAAGAGTTTGCCCAGTAGCTATTTTTAACTCCCATCTAACAGAAACATTGATACAAAGCTTGCAAGCTTTAGGACATGGCTTATCTGAAAAACAAATCTCTGATAATCTTGTAAATCCAGCCATACGCATGTTGCAATCCTTGCGTGAATTCAATTTGACTCATCGCTCTATCAATCCTTATCAAATTTATTGGAGTGTGCGCAGTCAAGATCAAATATTGTTTGCTGCTTGTGCTATGGCAAAACCTGCTATGAATCAGTTGGTTGCTTATGATCCTTTGACTTCTGCGATGGCTTTGCCAATTGCACGTGGCGTAGGTACAATAACTGACGATTTATTTTCTCTTGGTGTTACTATCGGTGTAGCAAACTTAGGCTATGAGCCTTGGGCAAAGCTTAGCGACCATGAAATTATCACTAGAAGATTGGAAAGAAATTCCTATTATGCATTATTTGAAAACATAAACTTTCCTCCTGGTGTAGCCGAAGTTGTACGCGGTCTTACAAATGATCAAGAAAGCGAACGTTGGACAATAACCGAATTATCAGAATGGGCTGAAGGCAGGCGCATGCCTGCACGCCAACTTTTTGTAAATAGAAGAGCTCGCAGGGCTCTAAAATTATTTGGAAGAGGATGTTTTTCAGCTACTGGTGTTGCCTGGCAGCTTGCACAAAATTGGCAACAATCTGTTCACTTAGTTGACTCCAAAAACTTAATGAACTGGCTACTCAATGATCTAGGCGATCAAGAAATAGCATTGCAAATTAGCGCCTTACAGCAAAAAATACAAAGCATTGGAAGTAACGACACCAAGCTTGCTTTATTAGTCCAGACATTACTGCCAAACGGCCCCATCATATATAAATGGCTATCTGCACGTGTTGATGGCTTAGGCACTGCTTATTCCATCTTGTTTGATGATCAAGATATGCATACTATTGTAAAGAACATTGATGATTTGGAACTGATACGAAGCTTAATACATCAAACAGATAACGTAGATCCACATTTAGCAAAATCAGTACAGATTGCAATTAATGCTATGCGATATATTTATCGCACTGAAGTTGGTGAAGGACCTGCAAGGGCATTATATGAATTTGATCCTGAAACATTCTGTCATTCAAATATATTAAAAAATGAGTTTGTGATAAACATCGCAATGCTATTACCAAGCATTGACCGATATCTTGAACACAGCGATGAGGAGCCAAGCACACTAATTGACGCGCATATCGCAGCTTACTTGATGTCAAACATTCCAAACAAAATATCACAAAACATTCAAAATCTAACCATTGCTAACCAACAACATCAAAACAAACAAACAACGACAATCAATATCAAAAACCGCGCTACAATGATCATGATGGAATGTCACCTCCTAATAAACATAAAATTAGAAACACAAGATAACAAACCTTATTACAATATATGCCAGTGGTTGCTAAAACAAATGGAGCCTTGTGTTCAACAATTTCACTCTCGCGCACTGCAACAACAAATGCGCAAAAAGCTTAAAACAGTGGCCGGTGTTGGCGATATTGAAGCTATGTTAAATTTATTCAATGATAAAAAAAATTTACTCCAAGACGCTAATGGTTTTAGACTTGCACAGCAAACCTTTAACCTAAACACTATCAATTTAAATGACACCAATCGATCCATTATCAATCGTCCCAAAATAGCAGGTGAAATAGGGGGCCAAATATCATTAACCATCTGCGGTCTTACAGCATGTCTTAGCTTAACCGCTTTGTCTATAACCTATCTATTGTAAATATATGCTATGTTCTTAGATAAATTTCGTAAAAAAAATCAAAAGACAGATAAAACTGTATCCAAGCCTAGAGGTCTTAAGCTTGGTATTAAAAGTTGGACGTTTATTATATTAACCTTCGGTTTTGCATATTGGCACATCTTTGTGATTTTTCTGTTTGGCATGCTTCCTACTTTCATACATTACGCGTTTGATAAATCTACTGCCAAAGTCAATGGCAAGGCCATAGCTTTTGCCAATATTATTGGTACTTTCTATGTTGCTCTTCCTTTGTTTTATCAAAAAAATTCACAAAATATTGACACTGCATTAGGATTGCTCAGCGAGCCTTTGAACATTTTTCTAATGTATCTTTCTGCAGGTATTGGAGCTGTCATTGTATGGGTATCACCTAAAGTTTGCAATGGTATGCTTGCCGTTCGTCAAGAAGCAGACAAACAAAAATATCTTAATGAACGCCAAAAACTGATCCGCCAATGGGGAGAAGAATTGGAAGAACGTGCACCTACTCTTTTAAACGATGAACAACTTAAAACCAGCTTAGAAGAGGAAGAACTAATATCAGAGTTTCAAGAGCAAAACTTACAACTTAACACTCCTAAAGCTAAACAATAATACTATGTTGACTCATTTGTTAACTCTAATTTTACGCTTGGTTGGCAAACCTAAAACTACCAATACATTAACTGCATTTTCATGGCACATGATGGTACTTGCTATCCCATTAGGTTTGGTAGTTGGATTATTGGTGGTAGCCTTCTTAGAAATCGTCTCTTGGGGAAATATCCTTTTATTCAATCTTCATGAGAGCGACTTAACCCTTGATGAAGGCGGATCAAATACATTGTTGATCTTATTGATGCCTACAAGTATTGGCTTAATCATTGGTTTAATAAAATGGAAATTACTTGCAGGCAAACGTATCCATGCACTTGGTGATGTCATTTATTATGTTATCAAGCATAAAGCTCAATTACCTGCAAAATGCGGATTTTGGTCAACATGTGCTAGCATCTTGTCGCTTGCAGGAGGTGCCAGCGCTGGTGCTGAAAGCCCCGTTGTGCATCTTGGTGCATGGTTTTCATCTGCTGCTGGTAGGATTTTTCATATTCCACAAAACGAACAACGTGTGCTTATTGGAGCAGCTGTAGCTGCAGCAATTGCTTGTGCATTTAATGCTCCTATTGGTGGTGCTTTCTTTGCACTAGAAGTTGTTTTAGGATATTTTTCTTTTGCTGTTTTTGCCCCTATTATCATGGCTTCAGTTGCTGGAACCGTTGTCACAAGACAGTTGCGTGGAGATATTTCTACCTTTAGTCTTCCTGAATACGAATTGGTATCTCTTTATGAATTGCCTGCCTTTATTATATTAGGTGTATTATGTGCAGTTGTTGCATTTAGCATAGGGCGATCTATAGAACTTACACAACAGGCCTTTCAAAAACTGCCTATTACAATCTGGATGAAACCAGCCATTGGGGGTTTATTAGTAGGCATAATAGGCACTACATTTCCTCATGTTTTAGGAGTAGGAACAAATATGACAGAGTTTTTCCTCTCAAACTCTATCCCTTTGACGCTACTATTTGTTTTTGCAATTGCAAAAACCTGTGCAACAGCAATCACTATCGGTTCTGGAATGAGTGCAGGTACTATTGGACCTGCTTTAATGATCGGGGCTCTTACTGGGTCAGTTTTTGGCACAATGGCAGCTAGTATACTACCATCTCTTGCCTCTAGCCATAACGCATATGCCATTGTTGCAATGAGCGCTACGGTTAGCGCTATTGTTGGTGGACCAATTTCAACCATGATCATTATTTCTGAATTAACTGCTGATACCAACCTTACCCTTGCTGTAATGGTTGCTAGTGTTATCTCATCGCATTGTATTTCGCGGTTTTGGTTTTCATCTTATTTTGCAATGGTCATCTACCATACCCGTAATAAACTAAATTTATCAGGTGATCGTGAGCATGACATTGTACACACAGCTACAATAGCTGGTTTAGTACATACAAGCACATCACATATTGATATTCAAAATGAACTTTATGTGATGCACAATGAAAATTTAGCCTCTGCTTTAAATAAATTTACTACAAGTCGTGCTATGCAGCTCTTAGTGCAAAACCAATCAGGCAAAATCATTGGTTATTTGAACTTTCATGAAGTCAGTGAATATTATCGTTCAATTATTCAAGAGCAACATACAACCAGTGAACATAAAACTAAACATCACATTCTACGTAAATAAATGTAGCCTATAAGTTTTAATGTAAAATTGAAAAACTATACCAGCATAGCAAACTTAAAGAGATTTTATGCAAATAAGCCTAAAATTGCGCCTCTGAGTTCTTGCACTTGCTTTTCAGGTTGATTTAAGCCTGTAACTTCTCCATAGCTCAGTTTTTTAGCAGAGATAGTCGTGCCTCTAACTTCAAGTTTATATGCTTGACCTTGTCTATAAAAGTCTAAAACATCTGTTTCCCAATTGCTACGAGGAGATGAGGTTTCGTCATTTGATTCATTTAAAAAACTTGGCTCTAATTTATCATAAGTTAAAAGTTCAGCTGATAGCGAACCCGTAATTGGATCAAGAGCAAAGAAAAAAGGTGTTTTGCTATTTGCTAATCTTTGCCCCTCGTATAAATAGGCAGGTATAGAAGATAGCCCCGTAACAGAGCCTGTTGTTTGCAGTTCTTTTAGTTGATTAGCAGCTTCGCGTATACGATAACCATCATAGCCTTCACTGTTCTCGTGAAACAACGATTGATCATTAACAATAGGTTCACCATTAAAGTCAAGGTCCACCCTAAAAGGTGACCCTGCGGCTACTTGGCGTGCAACATCAAAATCAAATTGTATTTTGCCTGCAATTCCACCTGCAATTGATTTTGCTCTGGAAATAGCAACGTTTAGCGTAGAACGAAGTTGTTTTCGTGTTTGTAGTAAACTTTCCGTATCAAGCAACTCATCAATTCGTGAAAACGCACCTTTCAATCGCGTTTGCTCTGCAAGAGAATATTCCTTTAAACTTTCCTCTGCTTGAGCTGTAACTTCTATTGCGCCCTTGTCTCCCAAGCTAATCGTAAATGGTTGACCTCCTGCTTGAAAACCAGCCGCTGATTCTTCCCATGGGGCATTTGCAGTAACTCTACCTTCTCTGATCGCATCAATGCGTATGACAGCACTGCCTAAAATATTATTGATTTGATTTGTAATGCGCCCTGAGCGGACAATACTATCAACGCTTTTCGCTTGAACTTTACCTGTTAACGCACTAAAAACATCCGTTGATTTATTGCCCCCTATAGCATTAAAAGGAGAAATAGGATCGTCGCTAGACGCAGCCAATATCAATTGGCCTACATAAGCTCCAGGAACATTTGGCGTGATGTTTGTCATGATTTATATGCCATATTTATTTTTATTTATTGTTGCATATTTATTTCAGGTTGTAAGATTACCTCATCAACCTTGATCATTTTAATACAATAATCATACCATAAAAAACTACATAACACAATGTAATACTTAACAAGCTTAAGATTTTAGCAATTTGAGCACACAATGGGTTCATCAAATTACTGGGTGGAGTTATCAAATTATTGGGACCATTAAAAAAAATTTAAGATTATACCAATCAACACCTTATCAAGGATACAATGTACATCTTCATAGGGTCAATTTTAATAAGCTCACATCACAACAATTTAGTCAGTTTATTATATTGGGGCGCTTTTAAACCTTTACACGATAAAAGAAATGTATCAGAATACACTAAGGACGCAATTAACCATATACCATAAGCATTAATGACGTCACAGATGGACAAATAATCCAAAATTTATAAAACAAATCTTATACATAACTTTAAAGAAACTGGACATTAATGGTTTCTTCTCCTTTAAAACATGTCAAAACACATATCCTGCTAAAACGTCTTTGGAAGTGCTACCTTAGGCAGTACATTAATGTCTATATTCTTGCTATTTTTTGTATGCTAATTGTTGGTGCATCCACAACTGCTTTGGTTAAATTAATAGAACCAACGCTTGATAATGCTTTTACCAATAAAGATTTTGTTTTGATAAAATGGCTTGCTTTTTCTTTTGTCATTATTTCCATCATCCGCGGTGGTGCCAATTATGTCCAAACTATCTTACTGGTACGCGTAGGACTCAAAGTTATAATCAAAATACAACATCAAATGTTTCACTCACTGATGCAAATGGATTTGATTGATGTGCTCGATCAAGGAACAGCCTCTCAATTATCACGTTTTTCAAACGATGTTCATATTTTACGTACAGGTGTGACAAAAGTCTTTACAGGTATTGGGCGTGATTTATCTATTATTATATTTATGACTGTAACCATGTTCACTCTCAATTGGCAAATGGCACTTGGCGCGTGTCTTTTTTTTCCAGTGAGTGTGTGGCCGGTGATTAAGCTTGGAAAGCGTATGCGCAAAATAACCTATATTGCACAAAATGAGTTGGCAGAAATGACTGCTGTCATCGATGACAGTTTAAAAGAAGCAAGACAAGTACGTGCCTACGGTTTACAAAAAAGAGAGCTACGACGTGGTGTTGCCAATTTCATTAAAATATTTAGATTAACATTAAAACAAACCATGGTGCGCACTTTAACACACCCTATCATGGATACGTTATCTGGTTTGACCATTGCATGCATATTGCTTTGGGGGGGGAATTTAATTATAGAAGGCAACTTAACTATTGGCCAATTTATGACATTTTTTCTAGCTATCGGTGCTGCCTATCAACCTGCTCGATCACTAGCAAATTTAAACACTGCTTTACAAGAAACACTAGCAAGCACTCAGCGTATTTTTACTTTATTGGACATGCGCCCTTCCATTACCTCAAAACCTAATGCACCTTCCATTCAAGTACAAAAGGGAGCTATTACATTTAAAGATGTTTCATTCCATTACAAAAATGGCATCAATATTTTTAATCAATTGAACTTAACCATTAATGCACAAGAAACAATTGCATTGGTAGGCACATCCGGTGGCGGAAAATCGACACTCATCAATTTAATACCACGATTTTTTGATGTAAGCTCTGGACAAATCTTGATTGACGGACAAGATATTCGCGATGTACAGCTTGCTTCGTTGCGTAAACAAATTGCATTAGTTTCACAAGAAAGCTCATTATTTAATATGAGCATCTACGATAACATTGCCTGCGGGCGCTATCATGCAACCCAAAAAGAAATTGAAGATGCAGCACAACGTGCCCATGTAGATACTTTTATTAAGAACTGCCCTGAGGGATACAACACAATTGTAGGAGAGCAAGGAGTACGACTATCTGGAGGACAACGCCAACGCATTGTTATCGCGCGCGCATTGTTAAAAAACGCACCTATTTTACTACTTGATGAAGCCACTTCGGCTCTTGATAATGAAACTGAGCATATGGTCCAAGAAGCACTGGAAACTTTAATGCAAAATCGAACTGTACTTGTTATAGCACATCGTCTTTCAACAATACGATCAGCTGATCGTATTTGTGTTATTAAATCTGGCCAAATTGTTGAGCAAGGTTCACACGAACAGCTCATAGCAGCTGGAAATAGTTATGCCCATTTATATGAGTTGCAACAGGAGCAGTTGTTTGAAGTCAATTAAAGATATCACAAAAACCATACGTTACTCACGCTTTCTTATATGGCTCATCGGATATATATTATTTTTGTATACACTACTAATACGCCAAACAAGTAATGAGGCAACCATCAGCCAAGATGCGCTCAATAAGCTACGAGAACATGGTGGGTTTGTGTTTATTTGGCATGAAGCTATTCATATGAATATGAGCTTAATAACCATTCATGCACAAATAGAAGCTCCTGTGCTCTTGCTATCTGGTCATTCTGATGGTCGATATTTAGCAAAAGCTGCGTCGCTTTTTGACGTGGAAACTATTCTTGTCAACAAAGACAAACCTGCATCAACTATACGACAAGTTTATAAAGCAATGAAAGCAAAAAAAGTTATCTGTATTGCAGGTGACGGACCGCGCGGTCCTAGGCGCAAACTTAATGAACGATCATCGCGTCTTGTTTTTCGCAATGACTTTCCTATCATGTGCCTAGGCTTTGCCTCTACAAAAGTAAAGCGTATAGAAAAGAGTTGGGATAATCATCATGTGATGCTTCCCTTTACAAAAACCATATGTGTTTGCAAAGAAATTAACATCGACCATCATTCTAAACAAGATTTTGCCGTTTTTCATCAATTTTTAGAAGACCAAATTAATGCCACTCAAATAAATGCCGAACATGCAATAACAGCATTATCTAATGGCAAAGATATTTCTCCATCATGAGTTTAGTATATCATATATATCGATGCATCAGCTTTATGAGTAAACCTATGTTGCTCATCTTAATCAATAGTCGAATAAACAAAGGCTTAGAAGACAAAACCCGTTGGCAGGAACGCACTGGGAAATCAACCCTTGCACGCCCTAAAGGACGCATCGGTTGGTTACATGCTGCCAGTGTAGGTGAAGCAAATTCATGTCTTTCTTTGATTGAGTTGATCTTAAAAAATGACCCCGATATTCAACTATTATTAACAACCGGCACACTTACCTCAGCAAATGATCTAGCTGCAAAACTTCCAATGCGTGTATATCATCAATTTTTGCCTTTTGATTATCCAAGTTGGACTATTCGCTTTATCAAAAAATGGCGCCCTGAATTTGGTTTAATTATAGAATCTGAGTTATGGCCAAATTTAATTGTAAATGCCCATAAAGCAGGTGTTAAACTTGCCATTATTAACGCTAGATTGTCCCCGAAATCAACACAACGCTGGAAAAGAGCGCCCAACATGATCCGGTATCTTTTGTCGCTTTTTACAATTATCATTGCACAATCAAATGAGGCAGTCAAACACCTAGAGCAGCTAGGAGCTACTAATATAATGAATTTTGGCAATCTAAAATACAGTGCACCTGCATTATCTGCACCAAGAGAAAAAATGGCCGAGTTATGGTTACAAGTCAATAACCGCCCTGTTTGGCTTGCTGCGAGCACGCATCCAGGCGATGAAGAAATAATTTTAGAAGTGCACAAAAACCTAAGACTAACTTTTCCTAATATCTTAACAATTATTGTACCACGCCATCCTGTGCGCGGGAATGAAATCGCAGCTAAAGCAAATACATATACTTCTTCTATTGCACAACGTTCAAAGGGCGCTTTTCCTGGTGATGGAATTGAAATTTATCTTGCAGATACATTGGGAGAATTAGGACTTTTTTATCGCATTGCACCCATTGTTTTTATTGGTGGCACCATGCACAATTTTGGTGGCCATAATCCCATTGAAGCTTCCAAACTTGATTGTGCTATTTTACATGGACCAGATATGTCTAACTTTAAATCAATGCGAGATGATCTACATAAAGCAGGAGCAGCCGTTGAGGTCAACACTATTGAAGATTTAATCCAACATGCTACGTTTTTAATACACAATCCTACAGAGCTTCGCCGGCGCCAAGTTGCCGGCTACGAGGTTGCAAATCAACACAACAATATTGCCCATCATGTGATCAACGAAATACAACCTATTCTTAACACTACAGCACCAAGCAATGGATAGGCTAGAATTGCTTACGATTGATCAAGAACAGCCCAAACATTTGCGTGCATGTGAAACACTACTAGATCGTGCATTTGGTCAAAATCGTCATCTTCGTATTATTTCTCGCATGAGAAGAGGTATCCGCCCAATCGAAACTCTATGCTTTGTTGCTATAACCAAGCAACCTACGGTGTTCATTAATTCTATGCCAATAGTAGGTATGTTACGGTTTTACAGCTTGCGTGCCAATAGCGTACCCGTCAATGATATTTGTTTTTTTGGCCCGCTTGCCATTGAACCACATTACCATGGCTTAGGTGTTGGCACAAAATTATGCTTGCATGGAATTCAACAAGTACGTGATCAAGGGTTTAAGGCAATATTAATCGTTGGAGATCAGTTATACTACAAACGATTTGGATTTAAACCCATCACACATCTAAATGTAGCAGGTGATATCACACCTTTAACATTGATGGGAATGGCGTTTGGCAATAATGACAAAATTTTTAAAACATTGTCACAATATATTGCAATTGATTAGTTGATAAGTACTTGTTGGTAGCGTTGTCATCTAGTCAACTAATCTAAAGGCAAAACTCAATAAATAACTTGTTCATACCCTCAATTGGTGTTACCTAATCAGATAATCTAAAGGAAAAATTCAATAAATCCTTAACAAATAATATCTAAATATTATGAATAAAACCACACAAAACAAAACCTCTCTTATCCATCCTACAGCCCAAATAGATCCAAACGCCAAATTACATAGCAGTGTTAAAATTGGCGCTTTTTGTGTTGTTGGACCTGATGTTCAACTTGATGCAAACGTTACACTTGATTCACACGTTGTAGTAACAGGTAATACAATGATTGGAAAAGAGACACATATTTTTCCATTTTCTGTCATTGGAAGTATCCCTCAAGACCTTAAATATAAAGGTGAAAAATCTTCCCTTATTATAGGTCAACGCAATCAAATTCGAGAGCATGTCACCATACATCCAGGCACACAAGCAGGCCGTTGGAAAACAGAAATTGGCAATGATGGATTATTTATGGTCGGAGTACATATCGCCCATGATTGCGTTGTTGGCAACAATGTTATTATGGCTAATAATGCAGCACTTGGTGGTCATGTTCATGTCGATGATTTGGCTATTATTGGAGGCTTTGCTGGTATAAAACAATTTATGCATATTGGCGAAGGTGCCATGGTAGGAGGCATGACACCCATTGATAGAGATTTGACACCTTACAGCTTGGCAATGGGAGAAAGAGGAGAAAATTTGCGTGGCCTTAATATCACTGGTTTAAAACGCTCAGGATACCCGCGCGAACAAATAAAACAATTGAACAAAGTGTTTCATTGCATCTTTAAAAACAAAAACAAAAGCATCAATGAGGCTGTTCACGATGTGATCGATTCTGATCTTTATAATGATAATCCTTTGGTACAAAAATTTATTAGTTTTTTAGATACTCCAACCCAAAGAGGATTTATATCAATGCCACGCTAATCCATATTGTTGGCACAAACTGTTATCCAATAAGATCTAATCTTTTATTTAAACTACATAATTGCTATCAAAATCTATGCAAACAAACCAAGAGCCCAATACCATAGGTAAGCTTGCTATTATGGCTGGAACAGGGACATTACCGCGACAAATTATTGACCGTGCAAAAATGTTTGATATTGAAACCATTGTTATCACCTTTGCAAATCAGCAATATGAAGATTCCTTTGACGACTTAGTCCATTTAAGATTTCATTTAGGTGAAGTACGAAAAATATCCAATTTTTTAATAGACCAACAGACAACGCATGTCATTATGGCAGGTCCAATCAAACGCCCTACTTTTAGACAACTCAAACTTGATTCAACTGGCCTTCGATATTTTGGTAAATTAGGAAGCTCAACTTTTGGAGACAATCACTTGTTGAGCACGGCAATCAACATAATTGAAACTGAATTAAATCTTCAAGTAATAGGTATTGATAATTTTCTTGATCTAACGAAACTTTCACAAGGCTATTTAGGCCGTCACAAGGCTAGTGATATTGATAAAAAAGATGTTAACCAAGCCTTAAACATTTTATCAATTATTAGCCCGGCCGATATTGGTCAATCTATCGTAGTTTATGATAGCTTAGTTCTTGGTGTTGAAGCAATTGAAGGCACCGATTGCTTAATTGCCCGTTCTGCCAAATTGCGTCCAGCAACTAAAGGCGGTGTTTTAGTTAAGATGATGAAAGCTAATCAAGAAACACGAGTAGACCTTCCAACAATTGGTTCTTTAACAGCACAATCTGTGGTAGAAGCAGGCTTAAATGGAATTGTCATTGACGCAAATGGTATGCTGTTGCTTCAGCCAACGCAGTTGATTGATATATGCAACAAAAATAATGTTTTTCTTTATGCACATGATCAAAAAAAACTTTTGACTCTATAATATTATTTTTATCATTAGTTGGTTGTAAAAAATTGAATTACCGTATCTATATTATTGCTTGTGAAGCTTCCGGTGACAATTTAGGCGCTTGGTTAATGCATGCACTCAAAGCATGCAATCATTCTGTCGAAATCAAAGGCATCGGAGGCCATGAGATGCAAGCCGCAGGGCTTGATAGCTTGTTTGATATTACTCCTTTAAGTGTTATGGGCATTGTTGAAATTCTACCAAAACTTATAACAATCCGTAAACTTTTATACCAGACCATCCAGGACATTAAAAAATTTCAACCTCATATCTTAATCACTATTGATTCATCTGGTTTTAACAAACGCGTTGTAAAAGCTGTTCAAAGTCATACCGATCTTTTAAAAGTTCATTATGTTGCACCTATGGTATGGGCATGGAAACCAAAACGTACCAAAGAATTTGCTAAACTTTACGACTTGCTTTTGTGTCTTCTGCCATTTGAGCCAGAATGGTTTATCAAAGAAGGTCTAGAATCCCATTTTGTAGGCCATCCTATTTGCAATCATCGCGACTTGATCAATGCACAAACAAATCATAGCAACCCCAGCAATAATATCGCTTTAATTCCAGGCAGTCGTATTAGTGAAGTTAAGCGCCATTTGCCCATTATGCTAGATCTAGCCAAACGGTTGAGTTACATTGACCCAACCTTGCGCTTCATTATCCCTGTGTTACCTGCAACATCTGATGTCGTTGCCAATATTTGCATGACAACAAACAATATGAAACCTGATAATGTTGAGTTAATTCCACACCATGATCGATTTAATCAATTAGCAAATAGTCGCCTTGCTATTGCCACTTCTGGCTCAGTAACGCTTGAGCTAGCATGCTTAAATATTGCAACAATTGTTATGTATCGCATGCATCCTGTTACCATGATGTTGGTAAAAATCTGGGCAATAACTCCATATTGCACTATTATAAATTACCTAGCTAATAAAATAATTATTCCTGAACTATTAGATAAACAAGCAAACATAAAATCTTTACTCAAACATGCTCTCCATTTACTAGATCAAAAGAATGCTCAACATCAAATAAAAGCACAATCTAAAGAGCTTTTAAAATTAAAAGCACCCAAAAATAAAGATCCAACTGTTATTGCTGTTGAGGCAATTTTTGAAAAGCTTAAGAAAAAAACTTATAATTAAACCAAATCATTCCATGATGAATGCGTTATATCTTTAGAAAGAGGTGTTTCATGGCCCATTTCGTTGTTATTGCTAACGATAAAGAAAACTCTATGAACTTACGACTTGCAACAAGAGAGCAACATCTAGCATATCTTAAAACACTGCCAGATAATATGCAGCTGCAATATGGTGGTCCTTTACAATCTGAAGCCGGTACAGATATGATAGGCTCGTTGCTTATTTTTGAAGCAGACCAGCAAGAACATGTTCGCACATTCATGGAGCAAGATCCTTATTATAAAGCAGGATTATTTGAAACCGTCAAAATCACACGTTTTAAAAAAACAATATGAAAAAGAGCTGTAATCATTCTTTATTTTCTGCGTGCTATTTCCGTTTTTGCTGGCAATTTTTATTGCCAATGTCACATTGCCTAATTATCTCATCCATAGCTGGTGCAAGTGTTTTATTAACACCAACCCATCTTTATGCAAATGAACTAGCCCTACTAGGCTTATATCACTATGATCACCTTGAAACTAGCGACAATTATAACGTACAATATAAAAAAGGGCTTGCAGAGGCTGCAGATCAGTTAAATATTAACCTCATATTTAACAATGAAAACACGCATGGAAATGCTGAAGGTCAATACATTGACAACGCTAGCGGATTTCCAGTTGAGTTGGATATCACCTCCGATATAGAGCTTGCGTTATCACCTTTTCATGATAGATTGCTGCAACAAGAGGGTTTGCCAATTGTGGTGTTCAGCAACCTACATACTACATCTTCACGCCATCACGCGCTCGAATTAGAGCTTGCTAAGCTATACCCAAATTTAAAAATTATTTTGATGTTTAGGCCAAGAGGTTATCCAAAATTTTTAATAGCTGTAGAGCAAGCATTAGATGCATTATATCCTATTGCGGCAACGATTATACTCAACGATCGCAAACAAGATATATTAGATCCTATTATTAACAAAGTGCATAAAATTTATAAAAAACATCATCTTGAACACCATCCCCTTATTATTGTGATGGGATGGCATGATAGCATTAAAAATGCTCTTACTCGTGGTGATATTAGTGCAGCACTTGAGGGATTTCCAAAAGAAAAGGGATATTTTACCACGCATTATTTAGCCAAAAAACTAGGCTTGAGCAACAATGAACTACCTGAAATGCCAACATCTTATCTACATCTATCGGACACAAAATAATGGCTGTTTATACCGATGTCACTCTAAAGCAAGCGCAACAATTTCTTCAAAAGTTTGACCTTTCAGAGCTAACAAACATTGAGCAGATTAAAGATGGCATTGAAAATAGTAACTTTATCTTACATACACAAAGCGATCGCTATATATTAACATTATTTGAAAAACGTGTCTTAGAGGCTGAATTGCCATGGTTTATTGCTTTATTAACCCATTTAAATAACAAGCAATTCCCTTGCCCAAAACCTATCCCTGATAAAACCGCCCAAACATTAAAACAGCTTAACCAACGCCCAGCAACAATCGTTTCTTTTTTACCAGGGCGCTGTTTGGAGACAAATATACAAGATAATCATTGTTTTCAAGTAGGTGCAATGCTGGCAAAGTTGCATGTCAGTGCAGCCGATTTTATTCCTATGCGTACCAATGCTCTTGGCTTTCAATCTTGGCAGGATATTTTCAACAAAACCGCACCATCCATCGATAGCATCTATTCTGGTTGGAGTGCTAAAATGCAACATGGTTTAGAAAATTTGCTAGAAAACTGGCCAACAAATTTACCGATGGGAGTTTGCCATGCTGATTTATTTATTGATAATGTATTTTTTACAGACAATCAATTAACTGGTATCATTGATTTTTACTTTGCGTGTAACGATTTCTGGGCATATGATATTGCTATCACTTTATTAGATTGGACATATACAAAATCCAATACAGAGGCAGTTTTTCATCCAAATTTAGCTGTGCAATTATTAAAAGGATATCAATCCGTACGCTCTATCGAACAGCAAGAATATCAAGCATTAGATAGCCTTGCGCAAGGCGCAGCAATGCGGTTTTTACTCACACGATGTTATGATTGGGTCAACACTCCAAAAAATGCACTGGTCAAACCAAAAGATCCTGCAGAATATATGTATATCTTTGAAGATCTTTGCAGTTACTCTCTTACCAAAAGATTAGACAATGCAGCAATCTCACCACGATAATTCAACCAACTATGTCGAAATTTATGTTGATGGTTCATGTTTACATAACCCAGGCCCTGGAGGCTGGGGAGTTTTAATGATTTGGAAAGAGCACGAGCGTGAATTCTCTGGATTTGAGTCCAACGCAACCAATAATCGCATGGAGTTAATGGCGGCCATTCAAGCACTTGAAACATTAAAACGTCCAATATCAGTAAAAATTTATACCGATAGCAAATACGTTAAAGACGGCATTACAAAGTGGCTTCAAACCTGGAAAGCAAAAAACTGGAAAACAGCAGCACGTAAGCCCGTTGCAAACCAAGATCTTTGGCAACGCCTTGAAGAAGCAACGCAGCGCTTTGAAGGGGCAATGCCCTCCCATGGTATTGAATGGATTTGGGTTAAGGGACATCATACAAGTCAAGGCAATAACAGAGCAGATGCTCTAGCGCGCTCTGCAGCTATGTCTAATCAATAATTGCCAACGAGCCTCTACTATGGGGCAGCAATCTGCATCAGTGATGTACTATCTATGCAATTGTTATTGATGATCATTGCGTTTGTTTGATCTGCTCCAAAAATGCATGAAGCTTATCTGCCCCATAAGCATCAGCATGCGCACGCCTTGTGCGCATCGCGCTTAACTGACCCATTTTTTTTAAAGTTCTTGGCAGTTGCAGCATTTTACGCAACATATGAGCCATTGCATAATGGTTTTTTTCTTGAACTAACTTTGCTGTTAGTGGATGGCGCACAATAGCTTCAAGACCTTTGCGTCTTCCAGCCAACACCCCTAAGCCACTACCATGTGCTTCAAGAGCTGCCATTCCATACGCCTCGTCAATAGCTGGCCATACAAATAAATCTGCGCATAAATATAATTGCTGTAAAATATTTTTATCAACCTTACCTACAAAAATACATTGTTCTTTATTTTGAAACAAACGCTGTACCAACGCCTTGTATTGTCCATCTCCTGCAATAATTAATAACGGTTTTTTGTTACTATTTGCATTGGTTGTAAATCTTCTCATCACTCGTGCTAAATGCCTCCATGATTCCATCTTAGCGCCATCGCGCATCATGCCCACACTAAGCAATAAAGGTCGCCTCTTCATCTTCAAGGTTAACGCTGGAAAATGCGCATTGATCCTCTTTAAAGAACGCTTTCTTAATACGTCACTTGCCTGAGATTTATGGATTAAGAATGGACGAATAAAGCACTGTTTGGTTGTATGTGGTATTACATCTTGTATTGCATTAATATCATCATGATTTAAATGGATAATCCCGCTTGCTAAACTCACCAAGGCAACCATTTCTTGGTTATATAAAGACCAATCATAAGGAAAGTCTGTACCCATAAATTTTGCTTTCAAGCGTTCATTACTCGTATGACTTGCCTCTGCAATAACTAACGGAAAATCATATCGTAACAATAGCGCGCGCGTTATAAGATCAGGCGCTTTATAATAATGATGATATGTCAGCCATAAATCAGGCTTTAATTGCGGATTTGCATCCCACAACGCTTGCAAGCGCATTTGCTCTTGATGGGCTTGCTTAATCAGTGCGCGTTGTATATCTGGCCTACCCTTGCCATCACGACTTACAAAATTGCTTACAATATCAACATCATGGCCCATCTTATTTAATGCTCGCAGCAATGCTCGTGCAACGGTTCTATCTCCTGATGGAACAGGATGGTCTGGCGGCTTCATGGGTGCATAAAATGCAATGCGCATGGCACAAAATCTATAACTTGATGATAATGATCATCTTGAGGATTACTTCAATTCAACTTCAATAAAACTCAAAGCATTGTCACTTGCATTAATAACATTATGCGCAATGCCAGCTTTTCTAAAATAGCTTTCTCCCTTTGTTAGCTGGGCATCGTTTATATTGCCATCATCATCTGCTATATGCAATGTACCATCGCATAATGGGATAATAACATAATCCATCTGATGGGTATGAAAACCGGTTTCATCTCTTGCAAAAAAGCTATATAATGTAACGCGCACGCGTTCATTATCAACTTGTAGTGTGCTGGTTGCTAAGGTCATCGCCAGAATTCCTTTAATTTATTTTACAAAAACTACGGTGTTTCGTATATGATCAATTTATATACTACAATATATTGACTGTAAACAAACATAACCCAGCCACCAGAATACACTCCACCAAAATTATAGCATTGAGCAGGCTTTATATGGAAAATGCATTCTTATTATTAAGCGCAGCTCTTACATGCTTAGCACTAGCAGATTTTCTAGCTAGTTGGTTTTGTAAACATCATCTGCTAGACACACCTCAAGAGCGCTCAAACCATCAAACTCCAACACCAGTATGTGGTGGTATTGCTATCTTTTTTACAGCAATGATATCTATATTCGTTGTCCAAGGTGCAAACCTTATTATAGATACCAACTTTCAATTGACGCCTCTATTGCAACCACATTGGATATTATATGTTAGCGCATTAATCTTAATGCTTATATCTGCTTATGATGATTTTTTTGATGCACCCATTATATTGAGGCTAGTCTTACAAATAGCTATCATTGTTTTTTGTCTGCCAACAATTATGGATCATCGGTTGTTGTTTAACGCTATCATACCTACTGAGCTAGAGCTCTTGATATGGATAGGGTTATGGCTTGCTTTTATTAATTTTTTTAATTTTATGGATGGAGCTGATGGCCTTAGCGCTATCGCCATTATTACCATTATTACTGCAATATTAATTTTGCATTATATGGAGTATTTTGATCCTCTTATTCCAGTGCCCATCTTATGGCTATTACTCGTGCTGACAATTGGTTTTGCAGGACTCAATTGCCCTAAAGCTATTTTATTTCTTGGAGATGCCGGTTCAATTGTTTTCGGTTTTATTTTAGCTGCCAGCTTAATCGATGCTACTTTATCTGGATATGGCGCTTTTGCAATAATCGCTAGCTTATATTATCTGATAGATCCTTTCATGACATTGCTAAAGCGTATGATAAAAGGTGAGCGCTTTTGGAGATCTCATAGCACACATTCCTATCAACAAGCCCTTGCACGTGGTTGGTCACATCAACAGTTAGCGTTTTGTGTTATTTTGCTCAATAGCAGTTTAATATTGTTGGCTCTATTATCACTCATGGCACCTATAGCGGCATTTATTCTTGCCAGCGTCATCGTATTGGCTACAATGTACTACATGCAAAAAGGAAAGGTTTAACAAAAGCCATTCGCGTTAAAACTTAAAAGGCGCTGCTTAAAGATATCAGGCAGTTCTTTTATATGCAAAGTACATATTGATAATTAATCAAACAGCATGATATCAACGCACGTTATTAAATCGTACCTGCCATCAGTAAAACTTTTAATACACTAAAATTTTTACCGAGCGATTTCTAGGCTCACTAACATTGTCAGATGTTGGAACAGGCGTACCAACTTCACCTAATGTGATGACATTAATGGAGCGCACATTAGAGCGTTCTTTGATATAGCGCTCTACAACATCAGCGCGTTTTCTTGCCAATTTTAAGTTATATTGTGCATCGCCAGCAGTATCGCTACTTGCAACAAGATCAAACCGCCTAGCGCCTATTTGCAAAGCAAAACCTACTGCTTTATTGACTTGGCTAATCGCATTTTCGTTCATTGTTGCTGCATTAAATCCAAAATAAACGATGAATTCACCTTTTTGTTGCTCACCATTACTATTTTGTGTCGCTCTATTATTATAAGCAAGCGTATTCGTTTGTTTGTTAGAGCTTGTATTTGTTGTAAATTGTTGACCCTTAATATTGGATTCACGAGCAAACCCCATCGAGCTTGGCGGTGGCACATTCACGGTTTCAAAACTCGGCGGCACATATTGCTCATGGATTGATGGAGGAGAACTTCTTGTAATTTGCTGTTCTGCATTCTTAACAGCGCTAGTACGTGGTGCATCGGGTACATAATTACGGATAGAGCCTATTACAGCTTGAATATTGATCAGAGCTTTTTCAAACTCTGTCTTGCAAGCCAAAGCAATCGATGTTGGATTGTGGTTTTTTTCTTGTTCTGCAACCCAGCAATCATAGCGCGCCTGAGCTCTTGCACCAAGTTGTGGCGTTGCAAAGCGCCCTCCTTGTTCTAAAACGTTCAATAGATACGTTCTTGCAATCAATAATTGATCTCGGTGTATAATATTAAGATTCCAGTTTTTAGGACTCTCTGGCAATACAGCAAACCCTGCCGCTGCATGCTCTGCTTTTTCTTCAAACAGAGCCCGATCATTGATATCTTGATATTCTCCGGTTAAATAAACAGCTGCTGCCCAATATTCTCGCGCAAGCGCATAAAGAAACGGGTTAGGTGCAGCAAAGCTCCTTTGTACATTATTTGTATTGGATGCATTTTGTTGGGTAAAATTATTCGAAACCGCTACAGACGTAGCTGCTTGAGTTGCGCCTATATATCCTTGGGGAGTGATCTGTGCATTGTTATATGCATGCGCACTTGCAGGATTGCTTTGATTATAGCCCGTCCTAAAATTGCTACTCTCTTGACGCGCACTTGCAAACGGGTCATTTGGATCAATAAAACCCTTTGCACGATAGCTAGAGCTATTTGCATGATTTGATGCTTTAGTAAATGGATCACTTGGATCGACAACAGAAACCACTGGCGTCTGGCTAACTCCAGGCACAACAATCTCTTCACCATTTGCTGTTTTACCAAGAGAAAGCGACGAAAGATTAGCGTAAACACCACTGTCAGGAGGACCTATAAAAGTGTCAACCATATTCAAAGGTGAGCTGCACCCACTTATCGCTATTAACAAAACAGTTAAGGCAATATGTCTAAAATATTTGATCCTTCTGGATAACCAGAAACAAGAGAACACGTTCATTCTCCAACCCTTGGTTTATGTTTATGCAAAGACGCTACATCGCGTATCAACATGCTAATAGTATTAGCTTTTAAGCTATGGTCTTTGGCGGCTATTCTGCCTTGATCTTTAAATTATTTTTGAAAAGCAAACTTTGTTGGCTATAATATCATTCGTTTCTACAATAACTAGCTTTGCTATATTTAAAAAGCCTTTTGACCTTTTACAGATATTTTATATCTTAATACTTGAGTAACATTCTATCTTTATTGAACCGTTCTGGTATTTTTCCTAGTTATTTTAACTAGATATAATTTTGAATGCAATTTGCATGCCATTTTAAAAAATAACAATGATAATATTAAGTTGCAACGCTATATATCGTGTTTATACAACACATTGCATTGATAAAATCTATATATGCTATGTTGATATGCTGTTTTTATGCCAATTACTCAAAAACAATGACATTTGAGCAAAGATTTACACTTCTATCTTCTATGCAATCTTGACATTGGGCTTTATGTCAAGTGCCAAAGCGACAAACTGCATCTGATATATTTTTTCATAGAGTCAATGTTTTCATAGGCTTAAACGCTTATCAGACCTATTATTACAATTCACCTAGAGCTGCCAAATATGTTTGTAACAACGCCTCTTGTTCGCTTCGTTTTGCCTGATCCATTGAGCGCAGTGCTACGCATTTACGTAAAATAATAGGAACATAGCCTACGCTTTTTGCTTCGCTGTAAACTTCTTTAATATCCTCGCTTAGATCTTTCTTTTCTTGTTCAAGGCGCTCTATGCGTTCAATAAAACTAAGCAATCTTTCTGCACCTTGCTGTTCAGCAGTTTTTTGTGCATTGTGTTTGTTTTCAAAATCTACACTAGAATCGTTCATTTTATGATGTCCATTCTTTAGGCTTAATTATTTTCAACATTATTATGATCTAGCCTATAGATACAATAACTACAAGCAGATTATTATCATGGCCAACTATGATAGAAAAATCATATATACTATCATTCATATATTATATTGGATATCCACCAATATCGTTTAGCAGTCCAAATATCGATTATCCAAATAAATACAATAACAAACATAAAACGCAATGAAGTGAAACATTTTTTGAAGATATGAAAGCTTTATTGTAACGCCAAAATAGACTACTTAATGCATGATCATTGCTAAAATGATGATTGTTGTTTTAAAAAAATAAAACAAAATAACCTTTCTATTCATAACATTATAATGCTTATCAAACAGGATATAAGCGCATGTCTAGCCCTATTATTGCCATTATTTTAGCAGCCGGTAGAGGCACACGCATGCAGCCAAAGCAGCCAACTTTAAAGTCGCCAACACCTGCTCTGCCACAATATATTAAAGCTATGCAGCCTTTAGCCGGTTTAAGTATGTTAGGCCATGTATGTAGCAACATTGCTCATCTTAATGTAGACTACACCGTTATAGTAGCCCCACCAAAATGCACATCTTTATTTGATGGACAAATACATCCCTTCCTTACCCATTACCATATTAGTGAACAAGCCGATCGCTTAGGCACAGCCCATGCTACACGCATAGGCCTTGAAAGTTTTAAGCGCTCAAACGCTGCAAAAAAACACAATATCAACCTATCCAAAGCACGGTTGCTAATCATATATGGCGATACCCCTCTATTAACCTCGCCTTCCATGCAAGCACTAATAGAGCAAAACACACCTGTATCTGTTCTTGGATTTGAGCACACCGTTCCAAATGCATATGGCCGTTTTCAGATCAATGCTAATAATCAACTTGAATCGATTATAGAAGCAAGCGACTTAACCCATGAAACATCCAATAAAACCGCATTATGCAATGCTGGTATTATGGCAATTGACTTTAACCAAGCAGCAACGTTACTCCATGAAATTAAGCCATCACCAAAAGGTGAGTATTATTTAACCGATATCATATCCATCGCGCGCGCAAAAAATTTACAATGTGGATACCAAATAAAACCTTTTGAACAGTTACAAGGGATTGATGATTTTACTGACTTAGCTTGTGCTGAAAAACACTGGCAGGCCATGCAAAGCACAAAGTTAATGCTAAATGGGGTTTATATGCAAGCACCATCAACCATTTGGTTGTCCTATGATACCATTATAGAATCTGGTGCAGTTATTGAGCCTTATGTTGTATTTGGCCAAGGGGTCCATGTACATGCCCATGCCCATATCCGTGCTTTTAGTCATCTAGAAGGCGCCAACATTGCAGCACACGCTGTAATAGGTCCATATGCAAGATTGCGCCCAGGCACAACCATTGGTGAGCATGCACGTATTGGCAATTTTGTTGAGGTAAAAAACACCAATATTGATCCCAACGCAAAAGCCAATCATTTGGCATATCTTGGAGATGCCAATATTGGCGCTGATGCAAATATTGGCGCTGGCACTATTACTTGCAATTATGACGGTGTTTCTAAATGGACTACCTCTATTGGCCAAGGTACCTTTGTTGGTTCCAACACAACATTGGTAGCGCCCATTACGCTAGGCAATAACAGCTTGGTTGGAGCAGGTTCTGTTATAACCCAAAGCGCTGGTGACAACGCTTTGATTTTTGGGCGTGCCCACCAATGTACAAAAGCAAATGCTGCAACTCAAACTCGCAAAAAATTACACGAACAAGCAAATAAAAAGCACCATGAGTAATTGGCATTTCAAATGCATTCAAATGCAATAGATTTTGACAATAATATTAATACAAAACATCTTTGATCATAAGGGCATATTATGTGTGGAATTATAGGCATTGTCGGCAAGCAAAATGTTGTTGAACATCTAACAGATGGCTTGGATAGGCTTGCTTATCGCGGTTATGACTCTGCTGGGATTGCAACATTTTGTGGCAATAATATTGAGCGTATTCGCGCTAAAGGAAAAATTGAAAACCTGCGCAACAAACTACGCAATACTGATTATAGCACAATATCAACCACCGGCATTGCCCATACACGTTGGGCAACCCACGGCCTGCCAAATGAGCGCAACGCACACCCCCATGCAACTAATGATGTGGCCTTAGTCCATAACGGCATTATTGAAAATTATCAAACCATTCGTTCAACGCTACACCATCTTGAAAACCTCACCAGCGACACCGACAGCGAAGTTGTAGCCCATGCATTAAGCGATCAAATCAAACAAAACAAAACGCCATTACAAGCTTTTGAGCATATCAAGGACAAAATGGAAGGTGCATTTGCATTTGTGTTTATGTTTAGTGCGCAACCCGACATGCTTATTGGTGTGCGCCGTGGCTCTCCTTTGGCAATAGGTTATGGCGATGATGAGATGTATTTTGGCTCTGATGCACTTGCACTTGCGCATTTAACTAGGCGTATTTCTTATCTTGAAGAGGGCGATTACGCCGTTATCACCAACAACTCTGCTAGCATTTATGATGCTAGCGGCAATCAAGTCACGCGCGATATTGTACAATCTTCTAGCTCTGGCGTGTTAACCGGCAAAGGCAATTATCGCCATTACATGTTAAAAGAAATACATGAACAACCCACAGTCATTGGCGATTTGTTATCTACTATCATCAACCCGCAAACACGCACCCTTACATTGCCCAAATTGCCTTTTGATGGCGCAAAAATTAATTCTCTTACAACCAGTGCTTGTGGCACTGCTTATTATGCTGGATTAATAGGAAGCTATTGGTTTGAAGATTGCGCGCGTCTTGCCAACCGCATTGAAATTGCTTCTGAATTGCGATACCGCAATCCTGTATTGCAAGCTGGTGAGCCTTCATTGTTTCTTACACAATCGGGCGAGACCATGGATACACTCGAGGCAATGCGCATGGCAAAAAGAGCCCAACAAAAAACACTTGCCATTGTTAATGTACCTGAAAGCACCATTGCGCGTGAAACAGATCAAATCATACCAATGCTAGCAGGTCCTGAAATTGGCGTAGCTTCTACCAAAGCCTTCACTGCTATGCTAAGCGCATTGGCAGCTTTGGCACTTGATTTGGCGCGAGTGCGCAACACCATGACCTCACAACAGCTTGAAGAGCATTTGCTTGCATTGCTTGAAATTCCTGCAAAAATGTCTGAGTGCCTACTCCATGAAGATCAAATGATCCATATCGCTGAAATATTGGCAGGAGCAAACCATGCTCTTTATTTAGGACGTGGCCCCGCCTACGCACTAGCCATGGAAGGCGCACTTAAGTTGAAAGAAATTTCATATATCCACGCTGAAGGCTACGCAGCAGGAGAGATGAAACACGGCCCCATTGCCTTAATCGATGAGCATATGCCAGTTGTTGTGCTAGCGCCTGTTGACGCACTTTTTACAAAAACACTTTCCAATATGCGTGAGGCCATTGCCCGTCAAGCAAATGTTATTTTTATTTCCAGTAAAAAAGGCATTGAAACATGCCTTGAGCAATGCCAACCAGCCATTTGCTTTGAAGTACCTGACTGCCACCCCTTTATTGCACCCATTGTCTATTCGATACCAATGCAATTGCTTGCCTACCATACCGCTTGCCTCAAAGGCACTGACATCGACCAACCCCGTAATCTTGCAAAATCAGTTACTGTGGAATGATGAAAGAGTGTTTTTTTGACAAAAAGTTTTTCAATATCTCTGTTTTAGTGCAACCATTGGGTCAAAGGATTAAATTCCAACACAAACATACACCCAACAACAACACCAAATCATAAAATGAATAAATCCCTTAAACGATGGTTGGATGGGATATCTTAAGATTGTACAATATTTAAACGAGCAAGGGTATCAAGACAGTTTGAGCAAATGCTTGGCATAACACGGCAAGTCTTTTCGGTATTAAAAGGCCTCAGGAGCAACTGATTAAAATAAAAAATGATGACCACTACATAAAAATTAGTAACTTCTAATTGAATGGATTAAGAGATTAATAATAAACTTTTTAAATTGTATATTTTGAAGAATTTCACAAAATTAAATCAAAAGGGATCATAAATTAAGTGTCAGAAGCAAACGCAAGAATCATCATCGATCAATTATTAAGAGCATCTGATTGGATTCTCTTTGGTGATGATGGTGTGGTTAATGTCTACACTGAAATGCAAAACCAGGCAGGTTTTGCAGATTATGTTCTCAAAGACAATTCTGACTTCCCCCTTTGCATCATCGAAGCAAAAAAAGAACTAGTTTCCCCATTGGTTGGCAAAGAGCAAGCACGAGGTTATGCAGTATCTCTGAGTTGTCGTTTCGTTATACTTTCAAATGGTGTGTCACATTATTTTTGGGATATTGAGCAAGGCAGTCCAACAGTCATTGATATTTTCCCATCACAAGAACAGTTGGAACTAAGAAAAACCAACTTCAATCCACCTAGACAGCAAGTTGAAAAGATTGATGTTGACTATATTGCACAGACCCAACTCCCCAAGTTTGAGCAAAATCCAGATTATCTTGATGACAGAAAAAGAGACGAGTTTTTAAAAAACAAAAAACTCAGACTTCTTCGTGATTACCAGTTGAAGGCAGTAAAAGCAGTTCAAAGCAACATTGCAGAGGGCAAAGACAGGTTTTTGTTGGAGATGGCAACAGGAACAGGAAAAACACTCACCTCATCAGCAATCATCAAGATGTTTTTGCGTCTTTATAATGTTAAGAGAGTTCTATTTCTCGTTGATCGCATTGAGTTGGAAAGTCAGGCAAAAAAAGAGTTTGATGAAGCCCTCGAAAATGACTTTAGGACGGTTGTCTGGAAAGAAAATCAATCAGATTGGACAAAGGCAGAGATTGTTGTTTCAACTGTGCAGTCATTTGTAAGGCGCAACAAGTATCGCAAGGTATTTCGTCCAGACCACTTTGACTTGGTCATCTCGGATGAAGCACATCGTTCTTTAGGTGCTAGAAGTCGAAAGGTTTTTGAATATTTTATTGGATTTAAGTTAGGACTAACCGCAACTCCCAAAGACTATCTCAAATCAGTAGATATTGAAGATATTGCAGGCAGTGACCCTAGACAGCTAGAGAAACGAATGATGTTGGACACCTACACCACTTTTGGGTGCGACAGTGGAGAGCCAACATTTAGATATTCCTTAGAAGATGGAGTCAAGGATGGTTATCTCATTAATCCTAAAGTCATTGCTGCACGAACTAAAATCACTACCGAATTCCTGTCTAAACAGGGATATATATTTCAAGGTGTCGATGATGACGGCAATGACTTTGAGGAGACATTTACTCAAAAAGATTTTGAAAAGAAGTTCTTCTCAGATAACACCAACACTATTTTTTGTGAGACCTTTCTAAAACACGCAATGAGAGACCCTTATACAGGGGAGATTGGTAAAACTCTGGTCTTCTGTGTCTCTCAAAATCATGCAGCAAAAGTCACTCAGATTTTGAATGTTCTCGCAGAGAGAATTTACCCAAAACAATACAGTTCTGACTTTGCAGTCCAAGTGACCTCAAATGTCCAAGACTCACAACGGATGACCATTGATTTCAGAAACAACTCTCTCAACGGTCAGTCTAAAACTAACCCTCATTACAAAACATCAAAGACACGCATTTGTGTGACAGTGGGGATGATGACAACAGGATATGACTGCACTGATATTTTGAATATCTGCATGATGCGTCCTATATTCTCACCAAGTGAATTTATCCAGATGAAGGGTCGTGGCACTCGCAGATGTGATTTTTCACAATCGTGGATTACCAAGTCAGAGATTCCAGACCATATCAAACCTCAAAAAGAGCAGTTTCTTCTGTTCGATTTCTTTGGCAACTACGACTATTTTGAAAAAGATTTTGATTATGACAAAATTCTAGAACTTCCACCAAAACCGTCTAAACCTGTTATTGACCCGCCAGACCCACCAGATATTGATAAAGTAATAAGCAATGCACCAGACCCTCTGGCAGAGTTGAAGGAAATACTCATCTCTGACCAAGGCATGAAGATTGATAGAAATCTTTACAGGTCTTTCAAAAATAAGGTGTCAGAGGACGCAATCATCAAAGGTTTAGTTTCTCAACAGAACTTTGATGAGGCAGAGACTTATTTGAATGACAATGTTTTAAATAAACCACAAGAGTTTTATACAATTGAAAAAATTAGAAAATCGTTGGATCTTGATAGACGGTTAACTGTTCCAGAACTCCTCCTTCATGTTTTTGGTCACATTGAGCATATCCCCTCTCAACGAGAATGTCTGGATGAAGAGTTTGACAAATTAGACAAGGCACTCAAACCAGATGACGCAATCTATGGCAGTGCAAGAGAAGTCTTTGAAGCATATGCAGTCGATGATGATTTCAGAGACATTATCGACAGCAGACGATATGCAGAACTCGGGGTGCATCCATCTGGTGATGCGTTCAGAAAACTACCTGTGGAGTTGAAGCAGAGCATCCCCTCATACATCAAACAAAATGTAAATTTAGAACGGTTAGAGAATGTTAGATAGTATCACCAAAAAACGCATAGACGACTTACGAAATATCCTTGTTGGCAAAATCCCAAGCCCACAGAGTCAAGTTGAGCAAATCACCACAGGACTAATTTACAAGTTCATGTATGACATGGATGTAGAGGCAGTCGAGATGGGTGGTGTCGCATCCTTCTTTATTGGGGATTATAAAAAATACTCGTGGAAGCACCTGTTTGACCCCAAATTAGGGGGTGCAGATAAGGTGCAACTCTACAGTGATGCGATTGAGAATATGTATACCAATCCATCTGCACCACAGTTGTTCAGAGAGATTTTCAAAAACTCATTCCTTCCGTTCAAAGACCCTTCAACACTCAATATGTTTTTGAAGGAGATAAATGAGTTTCATTATTCACACTCAGAAAAATTAGGCGATGCGTTTGAATATCTTCTCTCATTCATGGGGTCGCAAGGTGATGCGGGGCAATTTAGAACACCTCGTCATATCATCGACTTCATCGTTGATATAGTTAACCCACAAAAGAATGAAACCATCCTTGACCCAGCATGTGGCACAGCAGGTTTTTTAATTTCATCCTACAAGCATATTCTATCTCAAAACACTGACAATAAATTGGGTGACAAACTCAATGCATCAGACCGCAAACAGGTTGGTGACAATCTTGTTGGGTATGACATTTCACCAGATATGACACGCATATCTCTGGTGAATATGTATCTACACCAATTTGCGAGTCCTCAAATCCATGAGTATGACACCCTGTCATCTGAGGACAGATGGAATGAATACTTCGATGTAATCCTTGCAAATCCACCCTTCTTCTCACCAAAAGGTGGTATCCAACCACACACACGATTTGGAGTGCAATCAACACGGGCAGAGGTTCTTTTCGTTGATTACATCATGGAGCATCTAAAACCCAATGGTCGTGCAGGCATCGTTGTTCCAGAGGGTGTTATTTTCCAAACAGGGAATGCATATAAAACTCTAAGAAAGAAACTGGTTGAAGATTGTTTGGTTGGGGTGATTTCTCTCCCAGCAGGTGTGTTTCAACCATATTCTGGTGTTAAAACCTCAATCCTCATTCTGGACAAAGAACTCAATCAAAAGTCTGAAAACATCTTCTTTGCAAAAGTTGAAAATGATGGGTTCAGTCTTGGTTCACAAAGAACACCTATATCGGCAAATGATTTACCTGAAATCATTGTAAGATACCAAGAATTCATCTCAAGCAAATCGTTCAATAAGCAATCTATAGAAAAAAAACTTATTCTAGAAACTTTAGATATCTCATTTTCATTAGAAAAATATCTTTCTAATTCTTTGCTAATTAAATCAGATTATCATATGAAAAGTCTCAATGAGATATGCGTAATTGGTGATGGCAACCATTCCTCTAATTATCCAAAAAACTCCGAAATGGTAGAAGAAGGTATTCCTTTTATACGAGGAGTAAATATCTCTAATTTTACAATTATTGAAAAAGATATGAAGTTTATAAGTCCAGAAAAACATTTGGTTTTGAAAAAAGGTCATTTGCAAACAGATGATGTTTTGTTCACCAATCGTGGTGAAATTGGGAAGTTGGCAATTATTCCAGAGAAATTCAATAATTCAAATTTGAATAGTCAGATAGTATGGTTGAGGTCAAAAAAAGAGTACATTCTTCCAAAATTTCTCCTATTCATTTTGACAAACGCCAGAACCCAACAGCGCATAGGGGAACTATCTCAAGGAGCAACATTAAAGCAGTTTACTATCAGACAACTGAAAGAAATAGAAATCCCTCTCCCACCCATCGAAGTTCAGCAACAGATTGTTGATGAGTTAGAGGGGTATCAAAAGATTATTGATGGGTGCAGACAGGTTGTTGAAAACTACAAACCAACCATCGACATTGACCCTTCTTGGGAGATGATTTCATTCGATGATGCACCCATTGAAATAATAGACGGAGATAGAGGTAAGAATTATCCGTCAGGCACAGACTTTTCTGATGAAGGGCACTGTCTATTCTTAAATACAAAAAATGTAAGACCAGACGGTTTTGATTTTTCCGATACGATGTTCATCACTCAACAGAAGGACGAACAACTTAGGAAGGGTAAACTCAAAAGATATGATATTCTTCTCACAACAAGAGGAACTGTTGGAAATACAGCATATTATGGTGACGAGGTAGAGTATGAACACCTTAGAATAAATTCTGGAATGTTAATTTTTAGATGTGTGTCTGAGAGTGTAGACAGTGAGTATTTGTTTTATTTTTTCCAATCGAAAAATTGCAGTGACCAATTCAAGCAACTTATGTCTGGTTCAGCACAACCCCAACTTCCTATTTCCAGTTTGAAAAATGCATTGATACCTATTCCTCCAATTGAAGAGCAGAAAGCAGTAGTCAAAAGCATCAAAATGGAACAAGAAATTATTGATGGAAATAAGAGGTTATTGCGGAACTACACCCAAAAAATCCAAGAAAGGATTAGTAAAGTTTGGGGTGAGGGTGTTGGACCAGCAATCTCAATTACTGATTAACCCTCGCCTTAGGGAGATTGAATATAAAAAGATAGATAAGTCTAGGCAAAATGGACTTATACATAAAATACCCCTAACGAATAAAGTGAATTAGATTATGCAATGTTTCTGCTTTAACAAAAATATAACTCCCTAGACTAATTTAAAAAAATATGTATTTAAATATTGCATGCTCTTAACCTGTAAATTATCATATTATCTCAAAAACCATATCAAACGATTGCTACCTTTCAACGTGTGATGGTCTGATAATGATTAATTCATCGCTATAAAACTGCCCTATAAAACTGCCCTATAAAACTGCCCTATAAAACTGCCCTATAAAACTGCCCTATAAAACTGCCCTATAAAACTGCATTGCCATTATTTTCCACCATTATTGATTGTTGTAACAAAGTCACATGATAAAAGTTTTTGAAATCAAAGATAAAAAACTTATTCTGTTAAAAATTCTTGTTATCGCATTTCCATCTTACATTGTTGCTTTTTTAACAGAAAAAATTATTTTTGTTGTACCAACAATTGCCATGATGATGATGATTGCCAATGCTATTGAAACAGCAAACATCTCTAATCGAAATCGACTTGATGACGAAGACGAGGATGCAGACGAGGACGATAAGACAAAAACCGATGCCGACACCCTAAACCAAGAAAATGGTGGCTCATAAATGTTGGATTTTAAAATAAAAAACGCAAAATTACTCTCCATCAAAATTGTGATGATTTTTGTACCTATCTATTTGATTGCTTATTTTACACAAGATATGGTATACATCTTACCTGCATTAACGATAGGACTTGTTTTTGGTACAAGTATAAGCCCAGCTAATGATAAAAGCCCATCAAACAAAACCAAATGAAAAACAAAACCAAATGAAAAGCAAACAACCCTTTAAAATAACAATGCCAATAACAATGCCAATAACAATGCTAATCTTGTGCTTTTTGCTTGCAGCAAATAGCGTAAATGCAAGCGACAAACCTCATCACGCATCCCCTTATGCAGGTGAGCAGCAAAGGCAAATTAAATCACTTTCACCAGATGATATCCATGAAATAGCAAGAGGCGGTGGTTGGGGTTTTGCCAAACCGGCAGAATTAAATGGGGTCCCTGGACCTGCCCATGTTTTAGAATTGCAAGATAAACTATCATTAAATAGCGATCAAGTGATAGCAGTAGAAATGTTGCACAAAGCAATGTTGTTGCAAGCAATACCGCTTGGAAAGCAATATATAGATGGAGAAAAAACCCTAAATCAAATGTTTGCCAGCAAACAATATAACCATGGCGATATCTTATTACAGATTAAAAAAATTGAAAATATCAGGGCCCAATTACGCTATGCTCATCTATCCAAACATCTAGAAACAGCTGAAATATTATCCAGCAAGCAGATATCATTATATAATAAACTTCGTGGATACACCAGTGGCAATGTTTGTGATAATATACCCATAGGCCATGATGTTGAAATGTTTAAAAAACATAATCATTGTGAATAGTTTTAAAATATTTTTTAATTATTTTAAAATCTTTTGATATCTCTGCAAGCTTTTTAGTTAACCTCACATTGTAGTTTGCAAGCTTTGCCAAGTCCCTCATGCAACATTCATTTAAAAAAGCAACAACAAGTAATTTACCGACTTGCATGCAATTATATGTGCAATGCATACAAGGTGGTCTTGCTTCGTTTCAAAAACCTAACATAACATTGCCTGAGTTTGCAGAAAAGATCGACCTTACAAAATGCTTTGTATTAGAAATAGAAAATAAGATCAAAGGCTTTGCGTTTTTTACCCCAACCTCTAATAGATGCGTCTATAGCGGCCTTGGAGAAGAATCTATTTATATATCACCAGATATTGCTGGCAAAGGCTATGGCACTCAATTACTCAATCATATTGTCAACGCATCTGAGCATGATGGGTTTTGGTCTTTGCACGCGCTAATTTTTGCACAAAATACTCCAAGCATTGCATTGCATAAAAAATCTGGCTTTAAAGTTGTAGGGATCCGTGAAAAACTAGGAAAAATGACTTACGGTCCCATGAAAGGACAATGGATTGACATTGTTTTTATGGAACGCCGCTCTAAACAATTTTGCAATTAACTTTTCAAGATAGCTGCATCTCAATCATGATCCATATGATACGATCAAATGATACATGGTCATATCATATTGCTATTGAACCTGACGGCTAAATCAAACAACAATATATAACTTGCTTATAGTTGGCGCGATAATAGCTCATTTTTAATCCGTGCAATAGCCTTTGCTGGATTAAGACCTTTTGGACATGCTTGCGTACAATTCATGATGGTATGACAACGAAATAATCTAAAAGGATCTTCCAAATCATCAAGCCTATCGCCTTTGGCTTCATCTCTACTATCTGCAATCCAACGATAGGCTTGCAACAAAATAGCAGGTCCAAGATAACGATCTCCGTTCCACCAATAACTAGGACATGATGTTGTGCAACAAAAACACAAAATACATTCATACAAACCATCAAGTTTTTCACGTTCTTGTGGGCTTTGCAAGCGCTCTCTTTCAGGCGGGTTGCTTGTTGCTTTTAGCCATGGTTCAATAGATTCAAGCTGGCTATAGGCCCAAGATAAATCTGGCACTAAATCTTTAATAACCGGCATATGTGGCAGTGGCGTAATGCTAATATCGCCTTTTACATCGCTCAAAAACTTAGTGCAAGCAAGCGTGTTCGTGCCATCAATGTTCATTGCACATGAGCCACAAATACCTTCACGACATGACCTTCTAAAGGTTAAGGTCGGGTCAATTTCATTTTTAACCTTGATCAAGGCATCAAGCACCATTGGCCCACACTGCTTGCCATCTATTTTATAGCTGTCCATACGTGGAAGCTGCTCGTCATCGCTGCTCCATCGATAAACACGCAGCACACGCGTATCATCGCTTTGATTGCTGCAATCCCAAGTTTTGCCTTTTTCTATTTTAGAATTTTTAGGTAATTTAAATTCTGCCATTGGTTTAATCTTTAATACACTCTTTGCTTAGGAGGAATTGTTTCAATATCATCAGACAATGTTTGCATTTTCACTGGCCTATATTTAATCGATATGTTTTTATCACCATCAACAAATGCTAAAGAATGCTTCATCCATTGATCATCATTTCGATCAGCGTAATCTTCGCGCGCATGCGCACCGCGTGATTCTTGACGGTTTAATGCACACTCAATCGTTGCACGTGCTTGTATTAAAAGATTTTCAAGCTCTAATGTTTCAACCAAATCAGAGTTCCAAACCAACGAGCGATCCGTTACGGATACATCTTTAAATTTTGTCCAAACATCTTTTAGTTTTTTGCATCCTTGCTGCAATGTTTCTTCTGTTCTAAAAACAGCACAATCGCTTTGCATGATTTTTTGCATTTCAACGCGCAAATCAGCCGTACGATACTCACCCGAAGCATATCGTAATTGGTCAAAACGTGCAATTGCTTGCTCACTAGAATGTTTTGGAAAACGCACTTTACTGCTAGGGTCTTTTGCAATCAACTCACTAGCACGATGTGCTACTGCACGCCCAAATACAACCAAATCAAGCAACGAGTTAGACCCAAGTCTGTTGGCGCCATGCACACTAACACAAGCCGATTCACCTGCAGCCATTAACCCTGGCACTATCTCATCGCCAGATTTGCCATGACCTTTAATCACCTCACCATGATAATTGGTGGGTACACCTCCCATATTATAATGGCACGTTGGCAATACAGGAATTGGCTCACGCGTAACATCAACACCGGCAAAAATAGCAGCAGTTTCACTGATACCGGGCAAGCGTTGGGCCAAAATATCTTTTGGTAAATGCTCTAAATGGAGATGGATGTGGTCTTGCTCTGCTCCTATTCCCTTACCCTCTCGGATTTCAATGGTCATAGCCCTACTCACTACATCGCGTGAGGCTAAGTCTTTTGCCAAGGGGGCGTAACGCTCCATAAAACGTTCATTTTGGCTATTGGTTAAATAACCACCCTCACCGCGCGCACCTTCTGTAATAAGACAACCAGCACCATAAATACCAGTTGGATGAAACTGTACAAACTCCATATCTTGCAACGGCAAGTTTGCCCGTGCAGCCATTCCTCCACCGTCTCCTGTGCATGTATGGGCTGAAGTAGCTGAAAAATAAACCCTGCCATATCCTCCAGTACAAAGTACCGTTTGCTTAGCTGCAAATCGATGCATCGTTCCATCATCAAGGTTCCATGCTAACACGCCACAGCAACTTCCATCTTCATCCATCAGCAAATCAATAGCAATATATTCAATAAAAAACTCCCCATGATGGCGAAGTGATTGCTGATATAATGTATGCAGCATTGCATGACCGGTTCTATCTGCTGCTGCGCATGTGCGTTGGGCAGGAGGGCCTTCTCCGTATTGTGTAGTCATCCCCCCGAAAGGACGTTGATATATCCGTCCATCATTCGTTCTTGAAAAAGGTACCCCATAATGCTCAAGCTCAATAATAGAAGGCACTGCTTCGCGCACCATATACTCAATAGCATCTTGATCACCAAGCCAGTCTGAACCTTTTACCGTATCAAACATATGCCAGCGCCAATCATCTTGACCCATATTGCCTAATGATGCAGATATGCCCCCTTGTGCAGCTACTGTGTGGCTACGCGTTGGAAATACCTTGGTAATGCATGCAACACGCAAATTATTTTCACACAAACCAAACGTTGCACGCAACCCTGCTCCGCCTGCTCCTACTACAATTACATCATATTCATGGTCTATCGTTTCATAAGCTTTCATCATGGGCTAACTTTTAATAAAATAACTAAAACCGCCATCAAACTAGCGACAAACAATAATATTGCACCCAATTTTAATATAATTAGGCTTGTCATTTTTATAACATGACAATGGAAATAATCTTCAATAATCACCTGTAGTCCTAAAGCAGCATGGTATATTCCTGCTGCCAATAACAACAACAATAATACGCTGTTATGAAATTGTCCAATCCACAAGAGTGATGCATTCAATGAATAATCATCTTGTACAAAAGCACTCCATAAAAACCAAATGCTTAAAGGGATCAGTGCAATTGCACTCAATCTTTGTAACCACCAATGCCTAGTTCCAGAATGCGCGCTGCCACTACCTCTTACTTGTGCTGTAATGGATTGTGTAGAATCTTTTTTCATATCTGCCATCACCACTTTAGACTACAAACCATAGTAAAAAAAGGCCAACCAACGATAAAGCCATTATTAAGTGACCGCTAAAGCGTGCCGTTGATAGCTCAAAACCAATCCCGCCATCCCAACATAAATGCCTAATGCCATTGAGCATATGATAACAGCCACCCCATGCAAAAAACGCTAATAACAACTCACCCACGCCAGTAGAAAAGACACTAATAAAACATTGATACGCACCATCAAAACCAGAAACCGCATACGCAACACACACCAACCATATCGCTAAAACAACCAACCCAGCAGATAAGGCCACGCCAGTTAATCGATGCATAATTGAATACATCATGCTCCATTGCCAGCGATAAATCTGGATATGAGGCGACAAGGGCCTTTGGGTGGCCGTTTTAGGCTTGCTATCGTTTACCATGCTAAAACTGATCTATATGTTACGGTTTTAAAAAATAATATTAATTCTTCATAAGCTTACAAGACTACAAAATCCAAGTACTCTAGCCACTCTTGCAAGCGTTATTTTAAAGGTATATCACCTTTTAAAAGAAAAGTAGAACTAAAATATATAACAACATCATTCATGATAACACTTAAAATGCTCTGCAGATACGCTTACAACTTTTAAAAACTATCTAAGACCAAGAATATATCTGCGCGCAATAGAAATGGGTTGTTTTTTGTGCTACCATCAATTGATCTATCATTTATCTTTAGATACATTGAAATGTACAATTAAACACTCCACTTTACAATATTATATCTTGTTAATGATATATTTTAAACTTAATCAATTTTCAATTTACCTCAAATGCTATGCCAACTCTAACCCAATATCAAACAATCATATCTCAACTTGGATTAAAGTTTGATACACCAAGAAATGCCTGGCAACAACTTGCAGAACTTATCAAACAAGTCAATGAGCACAACATTCAATTTGCTTTTTGGCTGCGCGATGATGATACAATACATCCAACCAAGCAACTAGAGCGTCTATTCGACATATGTCAAACTACGCCAATAGCTTTAGCAGTTATTCCTGCAGAGACTGTTGAAGAGCTTGCGCAATTTTTAGATCACTACGATCCTTTGGATAGACATCACCCACGCATTCAAATAGCCCAACATGGATGGTCTCATACAAATCATGCAATCGCTAAGCAAAAAAAAATAGAAATAACTCTCAACAGAAATCTCTCGATCGTTAAAGATGAACTCCTCGAAGGATTTCAAAAATTAGAACAGCTTTTTAAACCCAGATACACAAAAGGATTGGTCCCTCCTTGGAATAGGATTGACATGGCAATTTTAGACCAATGGCGTGATCATCCTTATCAATGGATCAGCTGTTTTCAACCTAATATCTTAAACAATCACAACACCATCGCTAAACAGCACCCTGCTTCTTTATCCTTAGCGCGTTTTGATGCTCATATCGATCCAATTGATTGGAAAAACAATCGCCAATACATAGGCGATGAAGCAGTCCTTGGACAATTTTTGAACGCGCTAGTGGCAACTATAAACCACAAAAGTTCTAATCTTAACTACCAATATCCTAAACATATTCCTGCCCAAACTATCTCAATTGGAATATTAACCCACCACTTAGTGCAAAATAGCGATTGCGATTATTGTATACAAAAGCTATTACAATTAGTTGATGATCACAATCATTGCTATTGGGCATTTCCATGGGAGGTATAAGTTGTGAGTGACTCTAACAGACAACATCGTGATCCGCAGCAGCTTCCGCAGGCCGCCCATAATAGCGACCAACAACACCAACAGCACATGCTACGTGAGCAAATCTTGCGCACACGCCAAACACTGGAGCGACAAAGCCAGTTGCAAGCAGAAAATTCTGATCCAACATCCCAAAGATTAGAGGAAAACACACCACCATCAAGCCCTAAGACCAACGCATCTTTTGATATCTCTGGCCAAACAATCAAAGATTACTACACTGACGAAAAAAGCAATCTCACTCGCCAGAACCGTTTTGATCAGATTAAAAAACATGCAACATCTAACAAATTTTTAACAGATCACAAAGGTGAAGAAGGCAAGACTTTTGCAAAAACAGTTGTTGAACCTATAGGCTTAGATACTATCTATACCAACAAATTTGTCAACCCAGCTAATCTTGCTCCAGAGCATATCAAGATTATTGAAAATATGGGATTGCCAGACAGTCTAGTTGGCCATCGTACTATTGAAGAACGCGCTGAAGCCGAAGATCGCTGGGACGACGTTCAAAAAATCACCCATTTTAAATATACAAAAGTAAGTTTGTTTTCTAACATTGCGCTTGGGGGAGTAGGCTTTTTAGCGCCACTATTATCTATTATGATGCTTGAATTGAGCAAGGCTTCATCTGCAATGTTTATGATATTAGTGACAATTTTTGGCGGATATTTAGTCCATGCCATTGCATCTTGTTTCTTTTCTGTCAAAATTGATAAAGATGGTGTTTCTTATTTTGGGATATTAAGCGGCACTATTAAATGGAAATTAGTTGAAAGTGTCAAATTACGTTATCATAAATCACTTTGGCGCAAACAAGGGTTGTTAACCCTTATAGCACAATCTGGTGCCTTTACATTGAAAACCAACAGTAGCCTCGATAATTTTCCTATTCTTGTTGCATGTTTTGCTCAAGCAATTCGTTTGAATAATTTGCCTATTGATGTTATCTCTTTAAATAATTTTGCTATGGTAGGACATTTATTCTCGCATATTGACAGCACTGGCACGCCTATTTTTGGATTGATAGATAGCAACAAACCATTGCAAACAAATGTAGATTTAAGCAATAATCCACAAAACATCAATAATCAAACCTCAGACCCACAGCAGGCCTCTTTGCAACATACAAACCAAAATCCTCAAAATGATTCATCAATCGGGCAATCTCCAACACGCCCTGCATCTACTCCTAATCCACCAAACCCGTTTCCAAATCATTTGCAACAAACTAATCAAACTCAACCTCCTAACCAAACTCAACCTTCAAAGCCTCCTACAGACACAACAACTCCACCGCTATCACATTGGGCTGAGGTTCGTAATAATATAAACACACCTACTAATTAACTATAACCAAAGAACGTTCCATTATATGCCAACATCAATATATCAATGTATTCAATATTAACATTATATAATGCTAGATCAAATAAAATCTTGACTCAACACCAATGAAAAAAATGTCACAAAAACATAACACCGTTCTTGAAATTAACAATTTGTGCATCCAGTTCAAGTTAGATCAAGGTCATGTTGATGCCATTAAAAATGTATCCTTTAGCATTCCAAAAGAAAAAACCGTCGCTTTAGTTGGAGAGAGCGGCTCTGGAAAAACTGTCATCAGTCAAGCTATCATGGGCTTGTTACCGCGCTCTGCAAAATTTACAGGCGGTTCAATGATGTTTTATGATCATCATAATAGTGGCAACGCAGTCAACCTTATGCGCCTTAATCCCACTGCCAAAGAGTATTGCCAATTGCGTGGCAGTAAAATTGCCCTCATCTTTCAAGAACCAATGACTTCACTCTCACCCTTGCATAAAATAGGCGATCAAATCATAGAAGCTATTTGTTTACACCAAAATACAAACTATAAAAGCGCCTATGAAATTGCAATCAACACAATGCAACTTTGCGGTTTTCCTGATCCTCATAGGACAATCAATATGTATTCGTTTGAGCTTTCTGGTGGTTTGCGCCAACGAGCAATGATTGCTATGGCTTTATCTTGCCAGCCTGCATTGCTTATAGCCGATGAGCCGACAACTGCTTTGGATGTAACCATTCAAGCCCAGATACTTAAATTGATTAAATCTTTGCAAACTCAATATCAAATGTCTGTGCTTATGATTACACATGATTTAGGCGTTGTCGCCAATGTCGCAGACGAAGTTGTCGTCATGTATCATGGCGAAATCATGGAAAGTGGACCTGCTAAAAACATATTTTCTAATCCACAGCATCCATATTTACAAGCATTGCTTGAGGCTGTGCCACGATTTAATATGCAAAAAGGAGAGCGCCTTACAGCGCTTAGAGAGGTCAGCATCAAAAAATACCGCCGTACTCGATATGAGTGGCAGCGCCTTGAGGCATGCGATGGAAAATCTACCATTATCCAAGCCAATCAACTGAGTAAAAAATATTTCCTTAACAACGCTTTTACCGCAGCTCAATCGTCAAACGAAGAGCCTTCACAGATTAGCTTTACTGCGGTCAATAATATATCCTTTGAAATCAAACGAGGTGAATGTCTAGGATTAGTAGGTGAAAGTGGTTGTGGTAAAACAACCCTTGCAAAAATGCTTATGGGTGCTTTGTCACCAACTAGCGGGTCTGTTCTTTTTTCTAACCAAGACCGACAATTCGACGTCCATCATAGCAAGACTGAAGAGTTGCAATATTATCGCCGTCATGTTCAATTTGTATTTCAAGATCCATTTTCATCTCTTAACCCACGTATGTCAGTAGCTGACATTTTAATTGAACCATTGATGATCAATCAAATAGGCGACCATGCAAGCCATCTAATAAAAGCACGTGAATTGATGGAGCTTGTTGGCCTAAATCCTGGTTGGTTAAGCCGTTATCCGCATTCTTTTTCAGGAGGGCAACGCCAACGCATCAGCATTGCACGAGCACTTGCTCTTAATCCTGATTTGATCTTACTTGATGAGCCTGTTTCAGCACTTGATGTTTCTGTGCAAGCCCAAATCCTAAATTTATTGATTGAATTAAAAAAAGAAATGGGGTTAAGTTATCTTTTTATATCACATAATTTAGCTGTGGTTAATTATATGTGTGATCGTATCGCAGTAATGTGCCGAGGTCGCTTAGTTGAAATAGCTCCAAGCGACAAGCTGTTTGCTCAAACTGCCCATCCCTATACAAAAGCTCTTTTGAAAGCAATTCCTGAACCTAACTTAGATCGATTAATGGATTTTGATGCTATATTAGATAGCCAAAGTTCTGATCCAAACAACTGGCCAGAGCAATTTCGTGGAGATAAAAACATGCCCCTACAGCTAATGCCAATTAGCGATGATCATCTAGTATATATGCGCCCTAATCATCACTAAAAGAGACCAAAACATGCAGCCCATAATATTTTTCTATCCTAGAGTGCAAGCATATTGTCGACATAAAAAGCAAGCTTTATTTGTGTTGCTTTTTGCTGTGATAGCATCCATATTATGGAGTTTACCAACGCTTGCAGAAACCTTATATTTGCATAAAGGCTCATCCGAGTTAACAGCCAACTTAATTGAGCCACCTTCTTTAATTTCTCAGGTAAAAGCAGGTACATTACCTGCCATTGCAGAGCGTATTCCTACCTTACCCCATATCGTTGATCCAGCCAAACTCAATCGCCAACCGGGCTTGCATGGCGGTAGTCTAAGAATGTCCATGACACGCGCTAAAGATACAAGACAAATGGTAGTATATGGTTATGCACGTTTGGCCGTTTTCAATGAATCTTTTGAGCTTGAACCAGATATTTTATTAAAAATTGAAGTACAAGAAGGTAGACGCTTCAAGCTATTATTACGCCCAGGCCATAAATGGTCTGATGGGCGCGCGTTTACATCCGAAGATTTTCGCTATTGGTGGGAAGACATCGCCAACAACAAAGAGCTCTATCCATCGGGTCCTCCTAAGCGGTTGCTTGTTGACAACAAGCCTCCAAAAGTTTCATTTCCAAGCGCTTATCAAGTTAATTATGAATGGGAAAAACCAAATCCTGAATTTTTACCAGCACTTGCAAACGCAGCAGCTTTGTATATTTATGCTCCCTCGCATTATTTAAAACAATTTCATGTCAAATACCAAAAAACCGAAAAACTGAACCAATATGTTAAAGAGCATCGTCAAAAAAATTGGGCTTCTATGCATAACACATTGCACAAAGCATACAACAACCAAAACCATAACTTACCTTCCTTACAGCCTTGGCTACTAACGCCCTCTGAAGGTTTTACACGATTTACTTTCAAGCGTAACCCTTGGTTTCATCGCCTTGATAGCAATGGGCGCCAACTTCCTTATTTGGATGAATGGGTTTTCAGTATTTTTGATAGCAAGCTTATCGGTTTAAAAGCAGGAACGGGTGAGCTTGATCTGCAAGGGCGTTATCTAACATTTAAAGACATTGCCTTACTTAAAAGCTCTGAGCTTGAATTTCCTATTAAAGTTAATTTATGGAAAAACGGTAAAGGCGCACATCTAGCATTAATGCCTAATCTCAATGCACAAGATCCTGTTTGGAGAAAACTTTTGCGTGAGAAAGACTTTCGTAAAGCTTTATCATTAGGGATCAATAGACACGAATTAAATAGAGTTATCTATTTTGGTTTGGCTACTGAAGGGCAAAATACATTATTACCCGAAAGTCCCTTATATGTTGAACAATACCGTACCAAATGGACAGATTTTGATATTAACGCAGCCAACAAGCTACTGGATGATTTAGGATTAACCCAACGCAATGCCAATGGGTATCGCATACTAAGCGATGGAAGACCGTTAGAATTATTGATTGAAATTGCAGGTTCTGGTACTGAAAAAACAGATGTCCTATCATTAATAAAAAGCAGTTGGGCTGACATCGGCGTAGGATTATTTATAAAGCCTGTTTCTACAGAAGTTTTGCGCAGGCGTATTTTTGCTGGTCTTACATTAATGACATTATCTGCTGGAGCAGAAAATGGACTAGCTTCTGCTGATAGTCCTCCAAGCGATTTTGTACCCGTTAATCAAGTTCAATATCAATGGCCTAAATGGGGCCAATATTATCAAACAAATGGTGATGCTGGAGAGCCCGTTGATATGGAAGAAGCACAACTATTGATGGAGCATTACACAAGCTGGCTTAATGCTAGCAATAACGATCAAAAGCGCAAAGCATGGCGTAATATCTTATCCATCAACTCAGAAAATATTTTTACTATTGGCATAATTGCAGGTACGATACAGCCAATCGTACATCTCAATAATCTTAACAATGTTCCAACGCAAGCCATTTGGAATTGGAATCCAGGCGCACATTTTGGAAGCTACAGGCCGGATCTTTTCTGGTTTAGTAATGAACGGGCAACACCATGATACATTATATCGTACAGCGTTTATTTATAATGATACCTACTTTATTTGTCATCAGCGCTCTGGTATTTATCATTATACAATTGCCCCCAGGCGATTATTTAAGCAATACAATTGCAGAATTAGAAGCACAAGGCGAAACTGGGACAGAGCAAATTGAGTATTACACAAAACTATATGGCTTAGACCAGCCAGCAATCGTACAATATTTTAAGTGGATTGGCGGAATGCTCAAAGGTGATTTTGGATATTCTTTTGAGTATCAAAAACCTGTTAGCGAAGTTGTAGGTGATAGAATGTTGCTAACAATTCTAGTCTCATTTTCAACTATTTTATTTATCTATATTGTCTCCTTTCCTATTGGTATTTATTCTGCTGTAAATCAGTATTCCACTGGAGATTATGCGCTTACATTCATTGGATTTTTAGGCCTTGCAACCCCTAATTTTTTGCTTGCACTTATCTTATTGTACTTTGCCAAAAGTTGGTTTGGCATTGAAGTAGGTGGACTAATGGACCAACAATATATTAATCAACCATGGTCGAGCGAAAAAATAATATCAGTGCTAGAGCATTTATGGCTACCAGTATTGGTGATAGGAACATCAGGAACAGCGGGCATGATCCGCAGGCTACGCGCCAATTTACTTGATGAGTTGCATAAGCAGTATTATATTACCGCTAAAGCTAAAGGACTTAGCCCTTTGAAAGCGCTTTTTAAATATCCTTTACGCATGTCATTAAACCCTTTTATTGCCGATATAGGTTCAATACTACCCGAAGTTATTTCTGGATCAGCCATTGTATCAGTTGTACTGTCTCTTGATACCACTGGCCCCATGCTCCTAAATGCACTTACTTCTCAAGACACTTATCTTGCAGGTAGTTTTTTAATGTTTTTAGCGTTTTTAACTGTCATTGGCATGTTAGTATCAGATATTGCTTTGGGATTACTTGATCCGCGCATACGCCTAGGAGCAAGCATGTCATGACAACAAAAAACAATTCCAAGAAAAGCAAACAGCAAAAAGCATCTGAACACTACGTCAATCTTGCTCCTTTTGATCCCCATTCTGTAAGTGTTATGACACCAGAGCAGGAGCGCTATTTCAACGCTTCACAATGGAAACTCATGTGGTGGAGACTAAAAAAACACCGCTTGGCTATGGTTTCTCTTGGGTTTTTATTGTTATTATATATTTGCGTTCTTTTTGCAGAGATGATTGCCCCTTACAATCTTAAACAACGCAATACTGAATTTCTCTTTGCTCCTCCACAAACAGTTCATTTCTTCCATAATGATCGCTTTGTCGGTCCATTTGTGTATGGCTATGACATCAGTCGAGACTTTACTCGTATGCGTTGGGTTTATACACCCAACGCGCAAATGGTTCATCCCATCCGCTTTTTTTGCTATAGCGATGATTATGCTGGTTCTTCGTACAAATTTTGGGGAGTGTTTCAAACACAGCTTCACCTTTTTTGTCCTGATCAAAATGGGCAACTCTTTCTACTTGGTACCGATCGCCTTGGCCATGATGTTTTATCAAGGATTATTTATGGTGCACGTATTTCGCTTTCTATCGGCTTAATTGGCATCGCTATTTCCTTTGTCATCGGTCTTACTCTAGGAGGAATGGCTGGGTATTTTGGCGGTATTACTGACTGGCTTGTTCAACGCAGCATTGAGATATTTAGATCATTCCCTCAATTGCCTTTATGGATGGCTCTATCAGCGGCTCTTCCAGTTACCTGGAGCCCTATTTGGGTTTTCTTTGGTTTAACAATCATTTTAGGCCTACTTGATTGGCCTGGTCTTGCTAGAGCTGTGCGCTCAAAACTTTTAGCATTACGAGAAGAGGATTTTTGCCAAGCTGCACAATTAATGGGAGCAAAACCAACCCGCATTATTGCCAAACATCTCATGCCAAGTTTTTCTAGTCATTTAATTGCATCTGCAACGCTTTCCATACCATCAATGATTTTAGGTGAAACCGCTTTAAGTTTTTTAGGCTTAGGACTACGCCCACCTGTTACTAGTTGGGGAGTTTTATTAAACGAAGCGCAAAACATTTCTGTTATCGCGCTATACCCATGGTTAATTTACCCAATGTTACCGGTTATTTTAACTGTTCTTGCATTTAATTTCTTAGGTGATGGGTTGCGAGATGCCGCCGATCCTTACAAAAATTAAACGTTTTCCATCTTAAAGCTCTTTATAAAACTTTAGTTGATTTGATGGAACATAAACCCATGCAAGATTTTATATACAAAACCAGAGTATATTGGGATGACACCGATGCTGGCGGGGTTGTTTATCACACAAACTATCTTAAATGGGCAGAGCATGCACGTTCAGATATGTTGCGCCAAATTGGTTTCTCGCAAACGCAATTGCTACAAGAACTTAATATTGCATTTGTTGTAAAACAATTAACACTTGATTATTTTGTGCCAGCTTTACTCGATGATTTAATCTGTATATATTCCAAACCTAAAACAATAAATGGCGCTAAAATAATAATGCAACAAAATATAACGCGCGATGGCATAAAACTTGCCACATTAAACTTAACTCTTGCTTGTGTAAGTACTACAAAAAAAGCAACTCGAATTCCTAGCAAAATAGCATGCCTCATAGGCCCTTATTGCTCGCATCAAAAGCCAAAATAAGTAACGGATATCAAATAGCATGGAACAAAACATCACTGGCATAGAGCTAAACAATCTTCATCAAGGACTTTCATCTTTTGATTTGTTTTTAAACGCAGATTGGGTCGTTAAGTTAGTAATGATAGGTCTATTGTTAACATCGATTTGGTGTTGGCAAATCATCATTACCAAATGGCGCCTTTTTCATCGATTATCTGCACGAGCTGATAAATTTGAAAGCTTGTTCTGGTCACGAAGTACACCACTTGATGCGTTATACGAAAGATTACGCGATAATCCGCGCGATCCATTAAGCTTAGTGTTTATTGCTGGCATGGATGAATGGCGCATCCTAGGTAGAAGCAATTACTCTATCCCTCCTGTATCAACTTCTGAGGTTATCGAGCGCATCAACCGATCAATGCAAATAGCGTTTAACAAAAATATGGATACCCTTGAAAAAGGTCTCTCAATTCTAGCCACGACAGCGTCTTCGGCACCTTTCATTGGTTTATTTGGCACCGTATGGGGTATTATGAATAGTTTTACAGCAATTGCAGCAGCAAAACAGACAAATCTTGCTGTTGTTGCTCCTGGTATAGCCGAAGCTTTATTTGCAACAGCCATTGGTTTGATTGCAGCTATACCAGCTAGTATTGCATATAATAAACTAACACAAGACATGTCACGCTATGGCATACGAGTAGAGTCATTTATGGGAGAATTTTCTGCTTACATAGCAAGAGAAATAGATAAAGGTTAATCAATTCTTTGCCAATTTTAAAGGAAAATGAGCTTGGGCATATCATCAAATAAAACCTCTAACATCAAAGGGCGATACAAACCATTAAACGAAATTAATGTAACACCCTTAGTAGATGTTATGCTAGTTCTGCTGGTCGTTTTTATGATCACAGCGCCTTTGCTGACCGTTGGCGTTGAAATTGATTTGCCAAAAGCAGATGCACCCGGCCTATCCAATACTCTAGAGCCATTAAGCATCAGTATTGACAATGAAGGTGTGATTTCGGTTGAAGAGCGTATCACTGGCCTAACACAGCTTCCTACCATTTTAGCATCATTGAGCAATAACAATAAAAAGCTGCGCATTCTTGTGCGTGCAGATCGCAATTTACGCTATGAAGAAGTTCTACAAGTTCTTGGTACTATCGTTAATGCAGGTTTTACGAATATGATATTACAAAGTCAAATTCCAAACTAGTGCCCTTAATACCTTTGTTAGACTACCTTAAAGCTACTAAAATATGCTAAGATACTTTCAATCAAACATTATAATGGACTGGTCTTTGTCCTTAGGGTTGCATTTTTTAGTGATGGGCATTGCTATCATTGCTGTGCAAGCTTTTCCAAAAGACATTACAATACAAACTATCCCTGTAACATTTGAAATTATCACAGAACAGCGTCAAGCGCTTGTACCCAAAACTCATTCTCTTTCAACAACAGCGCCTCCAAAAAGCACTCCACAACAAAAAATTGCTCCTGCCTCACCTGCACCTGCAAAGCCGGCTCCACCTGCTCCTAGAGTGCAACCTGCCAAAGTCCAACCTGCACCGGTGACACCCCCCACTCTTCATGCACCAAAGTTAGTCAAAAATAAGCCTGAAGATACAGCCAAAAAACAACCAGCAATCAAGCCAATTGCACAAAATATTAAACCCGCCGAAACGCTACAAGATAACAATTCTAAAAAACAAAAACCGATCCCAGTGCAGCAACAACTAGCTTCTATCTTAAAATCCGTTGAAAGAAATTTAGATGCAACCGCTCCTAGCGATGTTCAACAAAAAACAAAAAATGCTAAAACAGAACAGCACATTGATGACAATGATGTTTTAAAAAAATTGCGCGAGCGTTTCCAAGACAACACTCCAGACAACACGCAAAACCATACCGGCGATATCATTGCTGATCAATTAAGTGCAAGTGAAATTGACCTACTAAAAAAGCAAATAGCTAGTTGCTGGAATATTCCAGCAGGAGCACGCGAGTCAGAATTACTTCAAATTCGTATTAGAATCAAAGTAAACGTAGATCGCAGTGTTCATAGCGCCGATATTGTTGAAAAAAACCGGTTGCAAGACCCTTTCTATCGTACTGCTGCCGAAAGCGCATTAAGGGCTGTTTTGCATCCTAATTGTAGTCCGCTTAATTTGCCAAAGGATAAATACGAACTATGGAACGACATTATTTTTACATTCGATCCGAGTATTATTATAAGCTAATCGCAGCACTTAAAAAATCGCTGCTAACGTTTGTGTTAATGTTTAACATTGCTGTGATAAGCAGTCCTTGGGCACAAGCCCAATTATCTGTTGACATCACACAAGGTGTTTTTGAACCTATTAAACTGGCTTTACCCGTTTTTTCTGGTGATACAAAAAACGCTTCACAGTTTGCACAAGAAATAACTCGCGTTATTACCAATGACTTAGAAAACACTGGTCTTTTTAAAATCATTGATCGCGAGAGTTATTTAGAAGATGCAAGCGATATTAATATCAGACCCAAATTTAACAACTGGCGCCCGATTAAAGCAGCAGCCTTAATTCAAGGACAAATTATTATTGGGCAAGATGATATGCTAGAAGTCAAGTTTAGATTATGGGATATTTTTGCAGAATCACAAATGATTGGCAATCAATATCAAGCAGAGCCAAATCAGTGGAGACGTATTGCCCATATTGTTGCCGATAAAATCTATGAACGCCTTACAGGAGATATCGGCTATTTTGATACTAGAATTTTGTTTGTCGCGGAAACTGGCCCAGCCGACAGACGTATTAAGCGTCTTGCCATTATGGATCAAGATGGCTTTAATCATAAAATATTGACTGATGGTCGTGCTTTAGTGTTAACACCACGTTTTTCACCTACAGAGCAAAAAATTACATATTTAAGCTATTATAAAGATACACCACAGGTATTTTTATTTGATTTACAAACTGGTGAATATAAAGAAATCGGAGAATTTCAAAGCATGACTTATGCTCCTAGATTTTCACCAGACGGTAAACACTTGATTATGGCATATGCACAAGACGGAAACAGCGACATCTATCTATATGATTTAGAAACAAATCAAGCCCAGCGATTGACAAAAGACTCTGCCATTGACACTTCTCCAAGTTTTGCACCAGATGGCAATCAAATTGTATTTACTTCAGATCGTGGAGGGTCTCCACAGTTATACACAATGGATCGCAATGGATCAAATGTTACAAGAATTAGCTACGGAAAAGGTAGATATTCAACCCCTGTATGGTCTCCTCGTGGAGATTTAATTGCTTTTACACGCCAATATCAAGGCCAATTTTCTATTGGTGTTATGCATTATGATGGATCTGGAGAAAGGCTCTTAAGTCGCTCATATCTTGAAGAAAGTCCAAGTTGGTCACCCAATGGGCGTGTTTTAGTCTTTTATAGAGAAAACAAAGAAGATTACGGTTCAAATTCTCTTTATTCAATTGATATTACTGGGTATAATTTACGCAAATTAATAACCCCTACAAGCGCGTCTGATCCTGCCTGGTCTCCTCCGTTACAATAATATCATTACAACGATACACTTAATCTTATTGCCCAATATTTACAAATGACACCTTCATTCTTAAATTTACAATTAGCCAACGCATCAATCAAGTTGCTTAACCTATCAAACAAACTCTTTCAGCAACAATAATTCAAGCTATTGGGACAATCTTACATAAGTTTTTGTAGCACTTGAACAACAAACTATATCTTTTTATTTTATAATAATAAAAACATGCTTGTGATTCAATTCTATTTAGTTTAAATGTATGCTCAGTTTGAAGATAGTTATTTTGGCTAAATCTATATATTAAAGATTGTAGCAATTTAAAGAACATTTATTCAAGTGCTTATGAAACTTTAGGAGACATCAATGATGCAATTACGCACTATAGGAATATTAGCTGCACTACTTTCCTTAACCGCTTGTGGCTTTGACCCAAAACAAGAAACAGTTATGGCTGTCACTGGCAGCGAAACTATGGACGGTAGTTCTGTAGACGGTAGTTCTGTATCCGAAACAGAAATGGCTGCTTCTGGTTCTATTATTCCAGGTTCTGAACGTGACTTTATATATAACATAGGTGATCGTGTATATTTCGGTTATGATAAACACTCTTTAACCGAAGATGAGCAATTGACATTGGATTCACAAGCTTTATGGCTTAAGACATATCCAAATACAACGATCCTGATTGAAGGCCACGCCGATGAGCGCGGTACACGTGAGTACAACCTTGCCCTTGGTGATCGCAGAGCAAACACCATTAAAGTTTATTTAACTGCAAGTGGAATTGCTGAATCTCGCATTGCTACAATTTCTTATGGAAAAGAACGTCCGTCTGTCTTAGGACATAATGAAAATGCATGGACGCGTAATCGACGTGGCGTTACACGTGTTGTTTCACAATAGAGCGTTTTACTTGCAAATAGAGCCTTGTTGTTTTGTTGCAAATCAACTGATGCCATTGCAAACAACGTCATCATAAACGAGTTGCTTGAATAAACGACAGCTTGTGATAGATATTGCTTGCATGTACACACTTCGTAGATATTTCTTAATCAGATAAAGACTTAGTTTTTTTAATCATTAATATAAACGCAGGACTTTAATTAGCCCTGCTTTTATATTATAATGGCTACAACCATATTTGCAATTGTGGCAAATAACCGATGTCTGACAACTTATTCTAAAACTATTATAGCAGCATTAATTCTATGAAAATGATACCTTCAAACTTAATATTATATTTTTTTCTCACTTTAGCAGGTGCGCTAACAGTCAATGTTGTAAATGTACTTTTTACTACTGCAACTATATCATACGCCCAAGAGAACAACGAAACTCAAATCAACCAACACAAAAATTTACCCGATCAACTGCGCCAAGAAATAAAATCATTGCGTGACGAACTTGAATTGAAAGGGCTGATAGGAAAGACTAACTCCCCTTTTCAAGAATTATCAGGCTTACGCCTCCAATTAGCAAAATTTGGAGCTCAAATACAACAATTTGAAGAAGAAATAAGAGCATTACGTGGTGACATAGACTTGATTCAGCACGACATAGCCAATAAACATGACGCTACTACAACGCGCCTTACCTCAATAGAGTCATCTACGATGAAGTTGCTCAATAACGAGCAAATACAACATAATATAGTCAAAAAAACTCGTTCACAGCTTGAAATTATTAATATAAAACTGTTAGAATTTGAAAATGAACTTAACCAACTAGGTATTGTAACAAACACACAACTACCACCAAGTCAGCCAGAAGACCCTTCTGTAGATGCACAGATAATACCATCAACCACAACCTCACCACTAGTAGATGGCAAGAGTGTATCATCCAGTCTTATAACAACATCACAAGATAACGCAGATCACAATATAGTATCAAATTCACAAACAACAGAGCAAGTGATTGGTACGATTGGACTTTCTGATAGTACAGTTTTGGTTTTAGGCTCTATTCCATCAGATGTTGTAGAGAAAAGCATTCCTAGTTCGATATTACAAAACCCTGCCATTGACCAAAGCAATGGACAACCAAACAGTGATGCCATCGAACAATCTTTTGAAAATACCAATAATCAACAGCAGTTAAAGCCCTCATTAAATGATAATGCTCTAGTTAGTGCCCAAAATAATGATGCCGCTTTGCAAAATACCAATCAAGAAGCGGAAGCTTTATTTAAAAAGAGTTATCTTATTTTGAAAGAAGCTTCTAGCAAACAAACCGTTGATAGCGATATGTATGATAACGCCATTCGAGGTTTTAACGCGTTCTTACAAAAATATCCAGATCATGAACTAGCTGATGATAGCGCTATCTGGAAAGCTGAGGCTTTACTAGCAAAGGGTGATTTCCGCCAAGCTATGATTGCATTTAACTATGTTGCAACTCATTATGCAAAGAGTGAAAAAACTGGACAAGCTTTGTTTAAATTAGCGCAAGGGCTTGAAAAAAACAACTTTCTTGAAGAGTCTTGCTCTGTTTATCGCATTATTTATATTAAATATAGCGACATAGATCCACGATCTGCTGCTCTTGCAAGGCGAGCTGAACAAGATAAATGCAAGTAAATAGTGAAATTCACAGTACAATAAATATCCCTAATGACATTCAAGAAAAGATTTTTAACGATCCACTGATCGTACGAATTGGACATTGTATCAATAAATTGCTTATCGATACAAAGTACATTCACCAGTTTAAAATTGCTGTTGCTTGCTCTGGAGGACCTGATTCAACACTACTTGCAATAGCTGCTCATCGCTGGGGCATGCATTTCAACAAGCAAGTAATCATATTAATTGTTGATCATCGCTTGCGAAGCGAATCCTCCATCGAAGCAAAAACAACTCTTGCACGCTTAAAAGCAATGGGATGTCATGCAACTATTCTTAGTCCATCCAATCCACCTTCCAAAAGCTCTCAACACTCCGCACGCCATTTGCGCATGACATTAATCAACCATTGGTGCGCCCAACATCATGTTAAAACGCTTATGTTAGCACACCATGCTAATGATCAAATTGAAACTTTTATGCTAAGACTGGAAAAACAAAGCGGTGCGATTGGACTTGCGGCTATGTCTACTTCCAAAATATTTTCTACTTTGACTTTGATCCGCCCGATGCTGAATATAACAAAACAACAAATCTTAAGATACATTAAACAATATGATTTGCCCGTTATTGATGACCCTTCTAACAATAACATCAATTTCCGTAGAGTCTATTTTCGTAACTTGTTCAAACAAAAAAAAGACTTAACCAAAATTGTATTAAGCACGGTGCAAGCCATGCAAATCAATAGAAGAAATATAGAATTTTTTTTAAACAAATGGTGTCAATCTTATGCACAATGGACAATCTGGGGAGGGGCTGTTTTACAATACAAAGCCCTTCATGCCTTAAGTTTATATCATCAAAAAATGATATTTAATCATATCCTTATGCATATTAGCGCGCGAGCTTTGCCTGTTTCAAATAGCAAAAACAATCAAATATTGCAAAAATTAACAAATCATAACAACAAGCGTATTAGCCTTGCAAACTGCCTGATTGAAAAGAAAGGAGAGTATCTTTTCATTTATCATGAAATGACTAAAGATAGCCATATTACAGCTATTGCAGACAAGCCAATCCTATGGCAAAATCGCTTTAAAATACTAGTTCGCAATGCACCTAGCCAATCATATATAACACTAGCCAATAATAGTACTGCAGCGCATCTACAACGGTTTTTAAAAACATATTCTTATCTGCCAAAGCGTCAATATTTAAAGCATGTTCCAATAGAAGCATGTGCTAATCTACCTGTATTGCACCTTGACGCAACACCAATAGCAACCCCTTGGGAGCATACCAACCTACAAATAGATCGCCATGTCCAACCAACGATTGCCATCAAATTTATTCCATTATTACATGGAAGTTACCCATTATTTGGATAGTGTTAATGAATGCCTTAAAAACGTTATAAACACATTGTGATCTAGCTTTTGATGTTTTTTTTAAAATAAAGCTTTAACTCACCACTAATATATCTTATCTAACTATGATACTTTAATTGCAAAATCTGAAAGAGTAATTTTATGGTTAATCGAAATTTAATAGTCTGGGTTCTTATTTTTATCGCTGTGATTGGTTTGTTCAATCTCTATAGAACAACAGGTAACATTAACAACGGTGTTGAATTTACTTATTCAGATTTTCTTTCTCACGTCAATCAATCGCGTATCCAAAAGGTCATCATTGATGGACACAATATCAGAGGAACCTTAAAAAGCGGTCAAACCTTTAGCACATACGCTCCAGATGATCCTGAGCTTATCAGTAAATTGGAGGCATCTGACGCTCAAATACAAGCATTGCCGCCTGATGAAGGCATACCAACTCTACTAGCAATTTTGATCCAATGGTTTCCTATGCTTTTATTTGTTGGCATTTGGATATTCTTTATGCGCCAAATGAATGGAGGCGGTCGTGGTGGAGCTATGGGTTTTGGAAAATCGCGCGCTAAAAAATTTGATGGCGAAAACAGCAAAACTACTTTTGAAGATGTTGCCGGTATTGAAGAAGCAAAAGCAGAACTAACAGAGATAGTGGAATATCTTCGCAATCCTAAAAAATTTCAAAAACTTGGTGGAAAAATTCCAAAAGGCGTACTGTTGATAGGCCCTCCAGGAACAGGTAAGACTTTAGTTGCACGTGCCGTTGCCGGTGAAGCAGGTGTGCCTTTTTATTCAATCTCAGGCTCTGATTTTGTAGAAATGTTTGTAGGCGTTGGCGCATCGCGTGTTCGTGATTTATTCCAACAAGGTAAGGATTCAGCACCTTGCATCATATTTATTGATGAGATAGACGCCGTTGGACGCCATCGCGGAGCAGGCCTTGGTGGTGGCAACGATGAGCGCGAACAAACACTTAATCAAATATTGGTTGAAATGGACGGCTTTGACGAAAAAGAAACTATTATATTAATTGCAGCTACTAATCGCCCTGATGTTTTAGATCCTGCGCTTTTAAGACCTGGTCGTTTTGACAGACAAGTTATTGTATCTTCTCCAGACATTAAAGGCAGAGAACAAATTCTTGAAGTCCATAGCAGAGATATTCCTCTTGCTGGTGATGTCGATGTTAAAACAATTGCCCGCGGCACACCTGGATTTTCTGGTGCTGATTTAATGAACTTAGTTAACGAAGCTGCTTTGATGGCTGCTAGGCGCTCTCGCAGACGTGTTTCCATGAAAGAGTTTGAAGACGCAAAAGATAAAGTAATGATGGGTAGTGAACGGCGATCTTTAGTGATGAGCGAAGATGAAAAAAAGCTAACGGCCTATCACGAAGCTGGACACGCTGTTGTTATGTTGCATGCAAAAGGTCATGAACCTTTACATAAAGTGACAATTATACCCCGTGGCCGCGCTCTTGGTGTTACTTTTGCCTTACCAGAGCGTGACAAATTGTCGCAATCAGAAAAAGAACTCCGTGCACAACTCGCAAGCTTATTTGGTGGTAGAATAGCTGAAGAAATAATATTTGGAAAAGAAAACATTACCACTGGTGCTGGAAGCGATATTCAACAAGCAACGCGTATTGCAAGACGAATGGTTACAGAGTTTGGTTTTAGTGATAAACTTGGAAGGTTACGCTATTCTGATAACGAGGAAGAGGTTTTTCTTGGTCATTCAGTTGCACAGCGTAAAAATGTATCAGATGCAACCGCAAAACTTATCGACGAGGAAGTACGCCGCTTTGTAGAAGAAGGAGAAAAAACTGCTTCAGAGATCTTAAACAAATATCGCGATGAACTTGAAATTATTGCCCAAAACTTACTTGAGCATGAAACACTTTCTCGTCACCAAATTGATCGGTTATTAAAAGGACAATCTTTAGATGATGACACAACACCATCACAAGAGGCTAACCTTAAAGCTGGTGCTATCCCAAAAGCTGGCAAGCAACCAAAGCCAGATGTTGGACAGGCAATTCCTGAACCAAGTGGAGCTTAAAAAACATAAATGATTATTGACTCATATCTACTTTAGTACAATAGCAATAGCGATAACATGCCATATCAAAATACTGTAACCTTGTTTGGAGGTAGCGGATTTATAGGTTCTCACCTTGTATCTAAACTAGCAAAGGCTGGTTTTAGAATCAAAATAGCTACGCGAAATTGTGAAAAAGTTGGCCATCTACGTACCGCTGGAGAAGTTGGACAAATTGTTTTAATGCAATGCGACCTTTGCCAACCTTATTCGCTAGAGGCTGTTATAGAAGGTAGCGATAGCATTATTTATCTACCTGGTGTTTTGGTATCATCTGGCAAGCAAAATTTTGATAACATCCATCACCACGCTCCACATCATATTGCCCAGCTAGCTCTCAAACATAATATTGCAAATTATATCTATATGTCTGCTTTGGGCGCAAACCCGCAAAGCAAAGCAAAATATGCCCAATCTAAAGCTAATGGAGAGCAAGCTATCCGTAATCATATCCACAATGCAACAATCATTCGTCCATCAATTGTTTTTGGACACGGAGATGGTTTTTTTAACCGGCTTGCCCCTCTGGTCAAATATTCACCTATTATCCCATGCTTTTATGCCAATGCTCAATTTCAACCTGTGAGTGTGCATGATGTATGTGAGGCCATTGTATTGTGCCTTACAAACTCAAAACTAAAAGGCTTAACTTTTGAACTTACAGGCCCTGATATCATGACGATGGAACAATTATTAAAAGCATTAATTGATGCTGTTCAAAGTCCTGCATATCTATTGAAAATGCCAAACGTTGTTGCCTATTTTCTAGCTATCTGCAGTATCATCTTACCTAAATCAATTATAACATTGGATCAGATAAAAATGCTTTGCCAAGAGCCAAATGTTTCCTCTGCAAATTCCCCAGGTTTTAAAGAACTAGGTATTAGGCCAAATGCCTTAGCAAGCGAGCTTCCAGCAATCGTTGCAGCAATGCGTTATCCAAGCTAAATTAACAAATATCTTGTGCTTTAAGATATTCTCTTGCGTGATTGATTGTTCGTTAAAAATTACGCGCCTATAATCACTTTTGCTTTTTAGCACTTTTGCTTTTTAGCACTTTTGCTTTTTAGTTTATGACATTGCTTTAATGTATGATAAAAGGCGTCATTTCGGCATATATCAAATATTGTGGTGGCATCGCCATACTCACAGACGTTGAATTGACTTGATGACTATAGGATAATTGCTTGCTTAAACTGGCTATTGGCCAAGGCATGTTTAATAATATATTCTGGCTTATATCAAAACGAGCTATCTGTGCGATAAACTGATCAATTGCATTAAGTGATGTAATATGATCAAAATAAATATTGCGATGTTCTTCTATGCCGGCAAGCTTTCGAATGGCATTATTACTATCTCTCCATCCTTGCAAATCATCAACAAGCTTAAGTTGATGAGCATCTGCTCCTGTAAATATGCGCCCACGTGCAGCTTGATCTAATTCATCTGCTTTTAGATCACGCGACACTCCAACATCGCTTGCAAATTGCTCATAAATATTATCCAACATTGCATCTAAACGCTTACGCTCTGATTTTGTAAAATCAAAAAAACCTGACATTAACCCTGCATGCTTACCTTGCTGAATGCGTTGCCAATGAATACCTAATTTTTTCATCAAAGGTGCAATAGAAATTTTGCCTCCATAAACACCTATGGAGCCTGTGATGGTTGAGCGTGTTGCAACAATCTCGTCTGCAGCACTTGCAATCATATACCCTCCACTAGCGGCAATATCTGCCAGCAACGCAACGACTGGTATTCCAGCTTGCGATATTGCTTTCGTGGCTTCTTTGATCCTCCAAGATATTTTAAATTCACCTCCTGGGCTATCAATAATCATTAAGACTGCATCATATTGCTTGCTGTTTTTTAATGCTTTCAATTGCTCCAATACAGCCTTGCTATCTACATTGTCGATGTCAATCGAGTGTCCTTCTGGCTCAATAGCCCCATGGATAACTATCACAGCAACTCTAGCAGCGTTTTCATCCCCAGAGGCCTCAAGCAACAAAGAATTACGATAATAATCTAATGCAGAAATACTTTCTGCTGCTTTATTTTCAAGCCATGTATCATAAGATCTTATTTCATCAGCTAATTTCATGTCAATGATCTGTTCACTTGAAATTGGTGCTTGTTCTACAACATTATCTATGATGCCAGCTTGAATATCACGCCCTTGCATAATATCTTGTTTAAAATAATTGAACAAACTACTAAGTAACTTTCCTAAGTTTTTTTTAAGTGCAGCAGGCATTTCATTTGATTCTAAACTATCAATCCCACCTTTAAACTCATGACGCTGACCCATTTGTGGATTGATACCAATATTTTTTAAAAACTCTGCTGCAAACGGTACATCAATACTATAGCCAGTAACGCCATAAAAACTGTGCTCATCAACATAAACTGAGCCAAATTTAGCTGCTAGTGCCATCGCTGAGCTGGCCATTGTTGGGCGTTCTCGTACAAAAATCTCGGTTGATTTATCATGATCTTTAAAATCTTCTACAATCAAAGCAATCTCATCCATCACTGATCTAGATATACCATTGCCTTGCAAAGTAACTTTCAATCCCTTAACGTCTTTATCTACAGCGGCATGCATAAGGCTTTCAAAGATCATGTAGCGATCAAACAACTGATCAGCTGGATTAGTTAACAACTGATCAGCAAACACTGACCCCATGCTACTATCTAAATCATTTGGAATATTTAGATGGATATAATATGGCTTTGTCACCTCATTATTTGAAAATGATGGCTCTAAATCCACCTCAAAAAAATGATGACTACCAAAAGAAAAGAATACCGCTACGATAAGTCCTACAACGGCTATCACAAGCAAACCTACAAGTGCTGAAATAGCAATCGTAATATTAATCAACCAACTTAATAAACGCTTAATCATATGCAACATTACTTTTCATTTTATTTTTTAGTAAAAGGCAAGCACCCTATAGCTCCCATTTGAGAGCGATGAGCTAATAACGCATCAGCTAAAACGCACGCCATCATAGCCTCTGCAACTGGAACCGCACGAATTCCTACGCATGGATCGTGTCTTCCCTTTGTGACAATCTTTGTCGCTTTGCCAGTCGTGTCCACAGAGCGCATTGGATGTAAAATAGAACTAGTGGGTTTTATCGATAAACGCACGCATAAATCTTGCCCAGTTGATATACCACCTAATACACCTCCTGCGTGATTGCTTTCAAAATGTAATTTACCTTGTTGATCTAACCCAATTTGGTCACTATTTTGACTGCCATTTAAGCGAGCGCTTTGAATTCCTGAACCAATTTCGACAGATTTTACTGCATTAATAGACATCATGGCTGATGCCAATTCGCTATCCAATTTATGATAAATCGGTTGTCCAAGACCAATAGGCATATTGCTACAACGCACTGCAACCAATGCCCCAACAGAATCTCCTTTTTTACGGGCATTATCTACTAGTTTTTCCCAGCGCATCGCTGCATTTGGATCTGGACACCAGAAAGGATTATCAAACCTTTTAAGCCATTGCTCTGGAGAGATATTTTCTAAATTATCTTTTTCTGCAATAGAATCCCCTCCTAACTCTACAACACATCCTTCAATTATTGGAAATGCTGTAAGCACTTGCTGCAAAATTTTTCTAGCTACTGCCCCTGCTGCAACACGCATTGCTGTTTCGCGTGCTGACGACCTTCCTCCACCTCTATAGTCACGGATACCGTATTTTGCTAAATATGTAATATCAGCATGCCCAGGGCGAAATGTATTGATGATATCACTATAATCGCGTGTCCTTGTGTCAGTATTTTCAATCATCAATGCAATTGGTGTCCCTGTTGTCACGCCTTCAAAGACACCCGATAAAATTTTTACTTGATCCAATTCTCTTCGTTGCGTTACAAAACGCGACTGACCTGGTTTGCGTTGGTCAAGAAAAGGTTGGATGTCCTGCTCACAAAGCTTTATTTGCGCTGGAACACCATCCAATACGCACCCAATTGCAGGTCCGTGACTTTCTCCCCATGTTATACAAGTAAAGTGGTGTCCAAAGCTATTTGCAGACATAATAATACCTTATATAAAAATTAACATTCATTCCAGATAAACGTTAAAGCAAATTAATCATCAACAACTATGATGGATCGTAACTTAAATATTTAATCATCGCTCTTAGCGGCTAATTCATTTAATAAAGCTGCTGCTTCTTTTGCAACACCAGGCGAAACCATCCCTATTGTATGATAGCCGCTATCTACGTGATGAATTTCTCCTGTAACACCAGAAGACAGATCACTCAAAAAATATAACCCTGCACGCCCTACATCATCATTGCTTACATTACGTTGCAATGGAGTATTCATTTCATTCCAGCGCAAAATATACCTAAAATCGCCTATCCCGCTTGCTGCTAGAGTTTTGATTGGACCAGCCGAAATAGCATTCACACGAATTTGATGCTTGCCAAGATCAACTGAAAGATAGCGCACTGAAGCTTCAAGGGCAGCCTTTGCAACACCCATTACATTATAATGAGGCATAACACGCTCTGCACCATAATATGTCATTGTTAATATAGAACTGCCTGAGTTTAATAAAGGCAATGCACGTTGTGCCATCGCAGTCAACGAGTAGCAAGAAATATCCATCGTCTTTAAAAAATTAGAACGACTAGTTTTTAAATATTCACCTTGTAATTCATGCTTATCTGAAAAGGCAATGGCATGCACTAGAAAATCTATCTTTGGCCAGCGCTTTTCAATTTGATGGAATGCACTATCAAGTTGCTCTTCATCACTAACATCGCAATCAACTAGAAAGTCACTGCCAATTTGCTCCGCGAGAGGTTTTACGCGTTTTGCAAGAGTGTCTCCTTGATATGTAAATGCTACTTCTGCACCTTGTGCAGCAATATTACGCGCGATGGCCCAAGCAATGGATTTATCATTTGCCACTCCGCATACAACTCCACGCTTACCTTCCATTAAACCTGCCATTTGATTTTCCTTGAAGCTAAAATTACTCTAATGATATATCTTAAGTTAAAATGATATATCTTAAGTTAAATATGTAACTTGCTAATAGAATGTTGTCCAGATTATTATATCGTTTACTGCCTTTAGTTTATAATCAATACATTCAATCAATGTCGCAATCTTATTTTTAAATATAACAAAGCTCATTTCATGATATCTCATTTCATGATATAATGTCCATTGATTGCTTAATAGAGGTTCTCCATGACAAAATATGATTTTACTATAGACAAAGATGTTCTAAACGCCAACCCATATGATATTGTTGCAAACTGGTTATCACTAGCACATGAGCACGAATTAAACGACCCAACGGCAATGGCTTTAGCAACTATTGATGCTAACGGCACGCCATCGCTACGGATGGTGCTATTAAAAGAATTTTCAGAAAAGGGATTTGTATTTTATACCAATTACAATAGCCGCAAAGGACAAGCATTATTACATAACTCTAAGGCCGCATTATTATTTCATTGGAAAAGTTTACGTCGACAGTTGCGCGTTGAAGGCAATGTACAGCCTGTTTGTGAGGCACAAGCCGATGCATATTTCGAAAGTCGCCCTCGAGCAAGCCAAATTGGTGCATGGGCGAGCGATCAATCTAAAAAAATGAAAAACAAGCATGAGCTTGTATCATCTGTTGCAAAAAAGACAGCAACATACCATTTAGGAAAAGTCCCCCGCCCTCCTCATTGGTCAGGTTTTTGTTTAAATGCTTGTAGGATAGAATTTTGGCAAGACGGTGCATTTAGACTACATGATAGATTCCAGTTTGATCGTAGCGAAAATAGCACATGGAATGTTTCAAGGCTTTATCCGTGAAAACAACATCATATCAATAGGCTATACCCTTATCGATTGGTTGAAAACATAACAACAAATAAATGAATTTTATTGATAATAACCATGCAGCATCTCCCTAAAAATCATCCTCATATTCCTTCTAATAAAATAGGCATTTTATTAATCAATTTAGGCACTCCAGAACAAGCTACAACATCTTCTGTACGTCGATTTTTAAAAGAATTTTTGAGTGATTCTCGTGTCATTGAAGTTTTCAAACCTTTATGGTGGATCCTTCTACATTTTTTTATCTTACCGTTGCGTTCTCCAATCATTGCTAAAACATATCAAAAAATATGGGATACAAAACATGATAATAGTCCCTTACGGGTGATAACGATGCAGCAAGCACAAGATCTACAAGATGATTTATCACAAGACAATGTCGTGGTTACAACTGGTCTGTGTTATAGTACGCCATCAATTCATGATGGGCTAAACACCTTGAAATTATCGGGTTGCCAGAAAATTCTTGCAATGGCTCTTTATCCCCAATATTCAGCCACAACAACAGCAAGCGCTTATGATAAGGTTTTTAAAATATTATTAAAAGAGCGTTGGCAGCCTACCATTCGTACGCTTGCTCCTTACTATGATCATCTTGATTATATCAACGCACTCTTAGCTAGTTTAACCCCATATCTTGAAAAACATAATCCTGATTTAGTGTTCTTATCGTTCCATGGGTTACCACAATCTTATGCTGATAAAGGTGATCCATATTATTGTCATGTACAAAAAACCACACGACTACTCAAAGAAGCATTGCCTAGTAAACGCATTGAAGTAGCTTTTCAGTCCCGTTTTGGCAAAGCACAATGGCTAAAACCTTATAGCAGTGAACTCCTTGTTGAATTAGCAAATGAAGGCGTTGAAAATATTGTTGTTCTAGCTCCTGGTTTTGCTTGTGACTGCATCGAAACAATTGAAGAAATAAAGGTTGAACTGCGCGATTATTTTTTAAATGCCGGAGGCAAGCAATTTCATTATGTTCCTTGTTTAAATACTAGCAACGAAAATAGAACATTATTGCACACATTAGCAAAAACCAACCTCCAAGGCTGGAAATCCTAAAGCATCTTATGGTTTTTTATATCGCACGTCGCCTAGGGCTTATTATTCCAACAATTTTTGCTGTTATGTTGGTCAATTTTATTGTCATACAATTAGCCCCTGGCGGCCCTATTGAGCGCATAATCTTACAATTACGTGGCCACGATACTTTCGCAACAGGGCAATTTAATGGCCTAGAAAATGAACTCAATCATACAGCTTTTACAAACACTCAAGCTTACCAATTTCAAGGTATTGACCCTCAAATCATCCAAGAACTACAAGAGCAGTTTGGTTTTGACAAGCCCGTTTGGCAAAGATTTTTTGATATGATTTGGAAATATATATGCTTTGATTTTGGCGAGAGCTTTTTTTCTGGACGTCCAGTTATTGATCTCATTGGTGAAAAAATGCCGGTATCCATTTCACTAGGTCTTTGGAGTACTATTTTGATCTATAGCATCTCAATACCATTAGGTATTCGCAAAGCCATACAAGACGGATCACGCTTTGATATCGCAACAAGCTGGGTGATTGTCATTGGATATGCAATTCCAAGTTTTTTACTAGCTGTTTTTTTGATTATATTTTTTGCAGGAGATCGTTTCTTAAACTGGTTTCCTTTGCGTTCTCTTGCATCGCAAGGTTGGGAGAAAATGTCTTATCTTGAACAGACAATTGATTATATGTGGCATATGGCGCTACCCGTTACAGCTATAACGGTTGGTGGTTTTGCTACATTGACTATGTTAACTAAAAATAGCTTCATCGATGAAATAAGTAAAACCTACGTGTTGGTTGCAAAGGCAAAAGGTTTAAGTCAGACACGCATCTTATATGATCATATTTTTAGAAATGCTATGCTTATTATTATTGCAGGATTTCCTTCTACTCTTATTGGTATTTTGTTTACAGGATCACTGCTAATTGAAATAATATTCTCACTCGATGGATTGGGGTTGCTAGGATATGAATCAATTATTAACCGTGATTATCCTGTGATCTTTGCAACGCTATTTTTATTTACATTGCTTGCCTTGATGCTCAACCTTATTAGCGATATCATTTATACCATCGTTGATCCTAGGATAGACTTTCAAGCATTGGATCAGCGCTGATGCAAACGACACAGCCATCAAATCATCAACATAAGTTCGCGCTTTTTTATGCAAATAAGAGAGGCTTCATATCGCTAAATATTTTATGTTTTTTATTGTTTTTTTCGCTTTTTAGTGAGTTTATTGCCAATGATCAACCATTGGTTGTTCAATATAAAAACACATTCTATTTTCCTATTATTGAGTTTATTCCTGAAACAACTTATGGCGGTTTTTTTGAAACAGAAGCCGATTACACCGACCCTTTTGTTATTGAAACCATACAAGAGGAGGGTTGGATGATTTGGCCAGTGATTCGCTATAGTTACAATACACTTGCAGATGATTTAGATGCACCTGCGCCTACACCACCCGACCACAAGCATTTATTAGGCACTGATGACGAAGCTCGTGACGTTCTTGCGCGCTTATTATATGGATTTCGTATTTCAATATTATTTGGATTGATACTAACAGTCATATCGTCCATGATTGGAGTAACAGTGGGGCTTATACAAGGTTACTTTGGTGGTATGATTGATCTATTAGGCCAACGTGTTATAGAAATTTGGAATGGTATGCCTGTTTTTTTTCTACTATTAATCTTGGTAAGTTTTATTCAACCTAACTTTACATGGTTGCTATTTTTGATGCTGCTATTTAGTTGGACAGGGTTGGTGAACATTGTACGCGCTGAAGTCTTGCGTACACGCAACCTTGATTACGTTCGTGCTGCACGCGCATTGGGTGTTAGCGACTTTGCTATTATGCGACGTCATATCTTACCAAACGCATTGGTTGCTACATTAACCTTTCTACCTTTTATTGCCTCTAGCTCTATTGTTATGCTTACATCTTTAGATTTCTTAGGATTTGGCTTGCCACCAGAATCTCCTTCATTGGGAGAAATGCTCAAACAAGGAAAAGAAAATTTAGACGCACCATGGTTAGGAATAACTGTTTTTATAGCCCTGACAGCTATCCTTGCAATGTTGGTATTCATTGGCGAAGCAGTCCGTGACGCTTTTGACCCACGCAAAACATAAAACGCACATGCTTTTAGTTAAAAATTTGCACATTGGTCTTCATTCTTCAAATGGTGATGTCAACGCTGTACACTCAGCAAGTTTAACCATTGAAAAGGGACAAACGCTTGCCTTAGTAGGAGAAAGCGGCTCTGGAAAAACTGTACTTTGTCTTTCCATTTTACGCCTATTGCCGTCAAAATTAGTATTTCACAATCATGGTCGTATTTTATTGTTTGGAGAAAATGTGCTAGAATCATCGCCATTGAAGATGCGTCAAATGTTAAGTCAGCGCATTGGAATGGTCTTTCAAGACCCTCAAAATGCACTCAATCCTGTCCATAATATTATACGCCAAGTTGGTGAAACTTTTGCTATACAAAAAGGAGGATCGTATAACGACTACCGCACGCAAGTGCAAGCATTGTTAGAAGAAGTCCAAATTGACAATGCAAAACAACGACTTGATGCATTCCCCCATCAGCTATCAGGTGGACAGCGCCAACGTGTTATGATTGCGGCTGCCATTGCAAACAAACCAGATATATTAATAGCCGATGAGCCAACCACTGCACTTGATATAACCACACAATTAGAAATTCTTAATCTTTTGCAAGAGTTAAAACATGCACGTCATATGGCAATGTTGTTTATTTCGCATAATCTTCATATTGTTACAAAGATTGCAGATACAATTTGCGTAATGCATAAGGGTAATATTGTTGAGCAAGGCCCAGCTACAAAAGTTTTAAACGCGCCAAACCATCATTATACTAAATCTTTACTGTCAACACGCATGCAAAAACATGCTCGCATGCCAAGCAACACAAAAATTCTTTTACAAGCACAAAAACTAAATGTCTATTTCCAACATCAAAGCTCTTGGCTAGCGCGCAAAAAAATATTTCAAGCATTAACCGATATTGATCTTGTTATTCGCCAACAAGAAACGCTAGCAATCATAGGCAAAAGTGGATCAGGTAAAACAACCTTAGCATTGGCATTATTACGCTTGTTGCCAGTACATGGAAAAATTTATTTCATGGAAACAGCTCTCCATCATCTTACATTAAAGCAAATGCGCCCATTGCGTAGGCATATGCAATTTGTCTCCCAAGACCCTTTTGCGTCTTTAAATCCAAGAATGTCGATCTATCAATTGATCATAGAAGGACTTGAGCTACATATGCCTTTGCTCAATCAACAAGAGCAACTTTCTTTAATAATACAAACACTTGAAGAAGTAGGTCTAGATGAAACTGCTTTACGGTTGTATCCCCATGAATTTTCTGGTGGCCAACGCCAACGTATCGCAATTGCGCGCGCTCTAGTTTTAAAACCAAAGTTAATGATTTTGGATGAACCTACTTCATCGTTAGATTTTTCTGTGCAAACACGTATTCTTGATTTACTGGCAACCTTACAAAAGCGCCATCATCTTTCATACATCTTAATCACGCATGACATGAATATTGTCGCATCAATGGCCGATTCTATCATGGTTTTGCATCATGGAAAGATGATTGAGCAAGGCATTGCAAAAAACATAATGAATGCCCCGCGTCATGCTCACACGCAGCAACTAATTGCAGCTAGCATGCATGATCCAATAATGTGATGTTTTCTTAAGCCTCAAAGCGTGACTGCAATTTCATCATAGTTACGCACGCCTTTGCAGCTTCTCCTCCTTTATTGCGTTGAGAAGTGTTTGCTCTTTCAATAGCCTGCTTCATATTCTCAACTGTCAAAATACCATACCCCATCGCTAAAGCATGATCCATTGCTAATTGATTTAATCCACGAGCACTCTCGCTACACACATAATCATAATGGGTTGTTTCTCCGCGAATAACACATCCTAAGATAATAAAGCCATCATATAGCTGTCTATTATATAATTCTTCTGAGCCTAAAACCATTGCAAGGCTAGCTGGTGTTTCAAAAACACCAGGAACTTGCATAACATCTAAACTCACACCTTCTTTTTCTAAAAAATCACAAGCACCTCTTACTAACATATCAGCAATTTCTGGATAAAATCGTGCCTCAATAATCAAAACATGCGGGGGTTTATCATGATCATTTTTTTGTTTCAATATCACTTTATCTACCTCAAATATCTAGCTTTTTGTATCCAGAAATTGTTAACCCATAACCCTCTAACCCTACTGCAATAGGCTTTGTAGTGCTCAATAATGTCATCGTACTAATATTCAAATCCAATAAAATCTGTGCTCCCACTCCATAATCTCTTAATGGCATGTTGTTTTTATTTGAAGAAATTTTTAACTCTTCAGCACGCCTTGACAAGGAATCTACTTGCAGTTCTCTTAATAAAACCAATACACCAGAACCTTCGCGCGCAATGTGCTCTAACGATGCATGCAAGATACCACTTGGTTTATCTTTAGATACGCCATCTAGAACATCGTATAAAAGGTCTAATGCGTGCATTCTTACCAATATATCTTTATTTTTTATTATATTACCTTTAACCAATGCTATATGCTCACCAAATGGTGTTTTTGAGCGATAAACATATAATGTGAAATCTCCATAATCTTTAGTTTGAAAAGGCTGCTTACTAACGCGTTCAATTAAGCTTTCATGGACCCTTTTGTAAGCAATTAAATCCGCTATAGAGGCAATATTTAAGCCGTGCTCTTGTGCAAACTCACGCAATTGGGGCAAACGTGCCATTTTGCCATCATCGTTCATAATTTCACAAATAACCCCTGCAGTTGTCAATCCAGCAAGCCTTGCTATGTCAACTGCTGCTTCTGTATGTCCTGCTCGTACAAGAACACCACCTTCTCGCGCTACAATTGGAAACACATGGCCTGGTGTTGTAATATCATCACCACAAGATTGGTGAGAGATCGCAACACCAATGGTATGTGCTCTATCTGCAGCAGAAATACCCGTTGTAACACCTTCTCGTGCTTCAATTGAAATGGTGAATGCTGTTGAAAGCCTATTTGAATTGGTTTGTGGGAGTAATTGCAAACCCAATCGGTCCGCATTGTCTTTACACAGTGCAAGACAAATCAAGCCTCTTCCATATTTTGCCATAAAATTGATTTTATCTGGAGTGCACATTTGTGCCGGTACAACTAAATCTCCTTCGTTTTCACGATCTTCATCATCTACTAATATGAACATGCGTCCGTTTCGCGCATCATCTATAATTTGCTCAATACTACATAAATCCTGCCCTGAAGATCGTGTATGATCTGTATCAACACTTTGAGCTAATTTCAAACCTTGCTTTAGCAATTGTATTATTCCTTTAAGAATGTTTGATGATTACACATATATGTATCAACAGCACGTGCAACGTAACGCATTAGTGGATCAATTTCTATATTAATTCTACCTTGTATATCAATTTTTTCTAAAAGTGTTTTAGCAATAGTTTCAGGAATAAGGTTCAATGAAACTGTTACATCCTTAATTGTGTTGATTGTCAGTGATACGCCATTCAATGCCACAGAGCCTTTGGGTGCAAGCATATTGCTTAAATAAGGAGATACTTCAATTTCAAAAATCATATGACCTCCTTCAAGGAGGCGCTTGTTTGTTAAAACACCACACCCATCAACATGGCCAGTGAAAAAATGCCCCCCTATCTCGTCGCCTAATTTTACAGACGACTCAAGATGTATTTGTGCTCCTTGTGCAAGCTGTGATAAATTTGTACATTGTAGTGTTTCATGTGATATATCGCTACAAAACCAATCATCACCTATATCTGTGACAGTTAAGCACACACCATTGACGGCTATAGAAGCACCACGTTTTGGCATGTTTAGGAAAGTGTGTTGGATCTTTATTGACATAGATTGACTGTTTAAAGAGTCTTTTCTTTCAATCACTCTACCTAAATCATATATAATTCCATTAAACATATATTGCCTTTGAAATCATGTTTTTCTAATCACAAATAAACAATCTGCTTTTAATTAAAATGAAGCATCTTAATTAAAATGCCAATCTGTTTTAAGTCACTTTGATGCCTTTAGCAGTTTTTATGCTGTCAACTTTCATCAAGCGATTAGCATCATCTACAACAATAGCGGTTAAATTAATAATACTGCGACTTGTTGCAGCCGTCGTCATAATATGTATAGGCCGTTTAGCCCCTAGCATTATCGGCCCAACTGGCTGTCCATCGGCAAGTATCTTAACCATGTTATAGGCAATATTAGCAGCATCCAAATTAGGCATAATCAATAAATTAGCTGACCCATTTAAGCGTCCTTTTGTTAAAAATTGACCCCGTAAGTTTTGATCAAGTGCTGTATCTGCTTGCATTTCTCCTTCAACAGCAATATCTGGATACTTCTGATGAATTAGTTCTACAGCTTTACACATCCGTTCAGAATCATTATTTGCATCTGAACCAAAATTAGAATGTGACAATAACGCTACCTTAGGATCCAAACCAAACTCTTTTACTTTTTGTGTAGCAAGATAAACCATTTCTGCAAGCTGGTCAGGCTCTGGATTGTTGATGACATGCGTATCAGCAATAAAAATTGTTCCTGATTCTAATATGAGCATGTTCATAGCATAAAGCCCACGCAACCCATCCATACAACCGATGATATCACGTACATCGCGTACATAGCGCTTATATTGGCCTACCAATCCACCCAAAGCGGCATCTGCTTCTCCTTTGTAGAGCATAAGGCATGCAATAACAAAAGCGCGTGTTCGTACAGCAGCCTTTGCATAATCAACCGACGCTCCTTTGCGCGCGCATAAGTGATGATATAGCTTCCAATATTCTTTATATCTTGGGTCAGATTCAGGGTCGCATAATTCAACATCCTCATCTAACACAAGACGAAGACCATATCGCTCGATTCTACTGGCTACGACTACACGCCTGCCTATCAAAATAGGAAATGCAATGCCTTCATCAACAACCACTTGTACAGCACGTAATACTCGCTCATCTTCACCATCGGCATATACAACCCTGCGTGGATTATTTTTAGCACGATCAAATAAAGGTCGTAGCGCAGCCCCAGAGCGATACACATAATATCCAAGATCATTACGATATGCATCCATATCACCAATAGGATTTCGAGCAACTTTTGATTCTATAGCAGCTTGTGCAACAGCAGGAGCGATTTCTAAAATTAATCTCGGATCAAATGGCGATGGAATAATATATCCAGGTCCAAATTTACGCTCTTGCTCATTGTAGGCATTTTTCAATTCTGCTGCTGCTTCTTTTCGTGCAAGTAAAGCAATTGCTTTAGCTGCTGCTATTTTCATTTCCATATTAATGACACTAGCGCCTACATCAAGTGCCCCACGAAACAAGAACGGAAAACATAACACATTATTAACCTGATTAGGATAATCCGAACGCCCTGTTGCGCATATTGCATCATTTCTAACCTTACGCACTTCTTCAGGGCGTATCTCAGGCTCAGGGTTTGCCAATGCCATAATCAATGGCGATGGCGCCATTTTCTTCACCTGTGCACCCGATAAAACCTTTGGAGCCGATAATCCTAAAAAAATATCTGCTCCTTCAATCGCGTCATCCATTGTGCGTATTGCTGTTTTTGTTGCGTATCGCACTTTATACGGGTCCATCGATTTTTTTCGATCTGAATAAATCACACCATCAATATCAAGCACAATAATGTTCTTGCGGTTTACCCCAAGTTCAACAAGGATATCAAGACAAGCAAGTGCTGCAGCACCAGCTCCTGAACAAACTAATTTAACTTGCTCTGGCTTTTTATTTTGCAAATGCATTGCATTCATAAAAGCACTTGCAACAATAATGGCAGTACCATGTTGATCGTCATGAAAAACCGGTATGCTCATTTCTTCTTTTAAGCGTTTTTCTATCTCAAAACACTCTGGTGATTTAATATCTTCCAAATTAATGCCGCCAAAAGTTGGCTCTAGAGCACGAACAGCGTTGCAAAATCTGTCAATGTCAGGTTCATCAATTTCAAGGTCAAAAACATCAATCCCTGCAAATTTCTTAAATAGAACAGCTTTACCTTCCATTACTGGTTTGGCCGCCAACGCACCTATATTGCCCAATCCTAAAACTGCTGTTCCATTGCTAATAACCCCGACAAGATTTGCGCGCGCTGTAACCTCTTGTGCTTGCTTAGAATCTTCAACAATGGCAAGACATGCTTCTGCTACTCCAGGAGAATAGGCAAGTGACAAATCATGTTGAGTAACAAGTGGTTTTGTTGCAACAATACCTATTTTGCCTTTAGGGCTAGCGCGATGATAAGCAAGCGCTGCTTCCTTTAATGTTTGATGTTTCATGTTTCTTTTGATATTGCTTTTCTATTGAATATGCATCTCATGGCAATTAGATTATAAACATGCTATTGCTTGAGTGCAACAAACTAAATGAAAACATACAACAATGTCCTTAGACACACCATTTGATCTTGAGCCATTGCGCGAAAAAATTATTCGCGCTATGTACGAACATGCTACCTTTGATGGATGGAATGCACGCGCGCTTGAAGACACTGCTAACGCTGTTAACATTGACGTTGGGATGGCAAATTGCTTGTTTCCTAATGGTACGCGAGATCTAATTTTCTATGCATCAAAGCTTGCAGACACTGATATGTGTCAAGCTTTTAAAGAGGCTAATACCAGTCATTTACGTATCTCTGAGCAAGCAGTTTTTGCAATAATGCTACGCTTTAAAGCTTATCAAGACCACCGAGAGGCTGTGCGCAGGGCAGTTGTATTTTTAATGTTGCCTGGAAATCAAGCATTAGCACTAGAGCTTACCAAACAAACATGCCATCAGATATGGAACCTGTTAAATGACCAATCAACTGATTGGAATTGGTATACAAAACGTGCTTTGCTTGCTGGAGTTTTTTTGTCTTCTTTGCCAGTATGGCTTAACGATCAAACGCCTGACTTGTATACAACGGAATCTTTTGTCAAAAGGCGCATAGAAAATGTACTGAATGTGGCAAAAAAACTAAAAAAATCCAATCAAAATATCAATCTTGGAAAAGCACTTCCCGTTTTGGGTACAGTTTCTAAGATTAAGCAGCTTTTGACGAACACACATCACCTTACACATAACATGCGTATGCGCGGTAAATAATGTTTTCTTTAATGCGTTCAATTATCAAAAATTTAAGCGAAGAATATTCATATTTTCACCAGCGCAACCATAAACACACGCTTCGTACAATCAATGCACGTAACATTATTGTATTAACCATGCTATTAATTGCGCCAATGAGCGCTTTCTGGCTTATTCTTTTAATGCTTGCTTGGAAGTGGCATTGGTCTGTTTCAGGCTTATTTGAGGCATCTGCTATTGGTTATGTCTTTATACAATCAATAGCGTTAATGCTTTCTGCACGCTTGTTTCGTAATGGTTATTCTTCTAGCGCATTAATCATATGTATTATACCATATGCACTGGTTGTCGTGTTAATAGTAGAATTGATAAGACTAGTGTTATCGACATAAAATCAATTAACACTAGCATCAAGCGCTGCTTGCAGATTTTCTAAATTAAGCTGTCCTAGACTTCTCATGAGGTTTAGTTTAGATATAAATTGATGATGCAGCGCATCTTGCAAATTAAGATCAGCGTCTCTAAAATCCTGCTCACTATTTAAAACATCTAAAAGAGTTCGTTTGCCAACAAGATTTTCTTGACGCGCGCCTTCTAATGCTTGCGCAGCACTTGCAAGGCTGCTTTTATATGATTGCACTGCAGCATTATTTGCTTGCAATTGATGCCATGCGCTAAGCACAGATGATTCTAACGTTCTTTTTGTTTGCTCGAGTTCGTATTCTCGCTGTACAACCAACTCTTTGGCTTGTCTAATCTCACTTTTTTCTATGCCTTTTTGGTATAAAGGTATATTTAAATCGCTAGACAATGTAAAAACTTTTGATCTATCTTTTGATGCAGATGTTGCATAAGACCGTGTTGCAGAAAAGGTCACATCAAGATTTGGCAACAAATCTCCTTTTGCGCGTGCGAGCAACTTTTTTGATGTTGTTACGCGACTTTGTCCAAGCTTAATAGAGGGATTTTCATGCTGAGCAATCTCTATAGCACTATCGATGTCGCTTGCTGATCCAACATTGAACTTCGGCAACACCAAACCACTAGCATCTTGTCCAATAATTTGTTTAAATACAGCCTTACTGCTATCTAATTGCCCTTGAGCAGAACGTAAGTTAGCTTTCCCTTGTGAAAGACGTGAATCCGCTTGAGAAACCTCAGTAATAGTGGCTTGTCCAACAGAAAACAGGTCTTTTGTTCCTTGCAATAGACTTTCAAGCCTATTGACATTTTCAACGCTCAATCGATATCGCTGTTGATCTCTCAACAATGCGCTATAAATTGTACCCCCTTGTAGTAACGTATCTTGCTCAGTAATCTCTAATGTATATTGAGAAGATTGTTGAGAGCTTTCAGTTGCTGCAATATTAGCCTCATCTGAACCGCCATTATATAAATTTTGTACAACACTAATACCTAAACTGCGCTGTGTTAAAACGTTGGTTCCAGCTGAAGTTGAGCCAGTAGCCTGACTTAAGCTATTAACACGAGCTCCTTTGATAGAAGTCGATATTGAGGGCTTCCAAGCTCCTTGTGCTTGAATAATATTTTCTGCATTATTTCGCGCTGCTGCGCGTGCTGCATTTAAAATAGGACTTTCATGATAAAGTAACAATAATGCCTCGCTTAACGTCAATGTAGATTCACCGGCATTAAGTCCTCGTGGCAGTGTACACAGCACTGCTGCTATGCAAAGCACACTGAGATATCTTGATAATATATTGATAGCATTCATTGTGATATATAAACCGCTCTAAAATTTTGATTTTATTAAAAAACAAAGCTTTCTTTGGCGCAAAAATCAACCGAGCGCCTTGCATAACAATCATCGAGCAATTGCTCACTAAAACTGTCATTATGTTTTGTTAAAACGCTTAAACTTGCTATGCAGTTTGCTTTTTTTATCATTGTTGTTTGCTGATCTGGAGAGATTTTAAAATAAACCAACTTCCCTTGATCAGAAAGTTGCATCATCAAATTATCTGGTATTGCTTCTGCTCCTTCTGTTATAAAAATAGCATCGTAAGGCGCTTGTGCTTCATAGCCATCGCAAAAATGAGATTGCACAATCTTGATATTATCAAACACAGGATCTGCCCTAAAACGCGCTTCAACAGCATTGGCAAGATCTAAATCGCTTTCTACAACAAAAACTATATCAGCTAATCTTGCTAATAAAGCTGCAACATAACCGCACGGCTCTCCTATCAATAAAACTTGCTCAAACATTGATCTGTTAAACCCAACCTGAAGCATCTTACCAATCATTTGATTGGAGGCAATAAACCTTTTTGAAGCCACCTCAAGCTCGCAATCAAAATAGGATTGAGCCTTTAACGAATCTTGCAAAAAATATTCCTTGCGCACTGTCATCATTGCTTCAATGATTTGTTCATTTGTAATTTTATTAGGCCGTAACTGGCACTCTATCATATTTAAGCGTGCTTTTTGAAAATTCATTGACTATATGATCCTTTCAGGATTCTATAAAAATTACTAAACTAACCTATCTTAATTTTATAGCGCTGCTAGCATGACAACACAACCTACATTTATAAAATATACCACACCATATCACTAAAATATAAGTCCCTTATATCAGTTAATATGTTATATATCATATTAAACATCTATTTATGTCTAATGTTATCGTTTGTTTTATTACTAAATTTTAAAAGAAGACCATCTTATGCAAAATAATACTTCACTCAAACGCGGTTCATTTAATTGGAATGATCCGTTTTTGCTAGAAAACCAATTAACACAAGAAGAGCGCATGATCCGCGATAGCGCAGCACAATATGCAAAAACAAAATTACAACCACGTGTTGTAAGCGCATATCACGATAGCACAATTGATCCAACAATCTTTCAAGAAATGGGAACCTTAGGCTTATTAAGTGTTACGCTAGATACTCAATATCACGGAGTAGGCTCAAGCTATGTTGCGTATGGGTTAGTTGCGCGTGAGATTGAACGCATCGACAGTGGTTATCGCTCAATGCTATCAGTGCAATCATCTTTAGTGATCTATCCTATTTCAGCATATGGCTCTTGCGAACAAAAACAAAAATATTTGCCTAAATTAGCTAGCGGACAATGGATTGGTTGTTTCGGCTTAACAGAACCCAATGCTGGTTCAGATCCAGCTAGCATGGAGACCAAAGCATATAAAACAAAAGATGGATACATATTGCGCGGGTCAAAAATGTGGATTTCAAATGCAAATATCGCCGATGTTTTTGTAGTTTGGGCCAAATCTGAGGCCCATGACAATCGTATTCGAGGTTTTATTCTAGAAAAAGGTATGCCAGGGCTTTCTACGCCAACTATTGAAGGGAAACTATCACTGCGCACCTCCCCTACCGGTGAGATTGTGTTGGATAATGTTGAAATAGCTGAAAGCGCTATCTTACCCGACATCGAAGGATTGAAGGGTCCATTTAGCTGTTTGAATCGTGCCCGTTATGGCATTTGCTGGGGAACAATGGGGGCAGCAGAAGCCTGCTGGCATGCTGCACTCCAATACGGTTTAGAGCGAAAGCAATTTGGAAAACCGCTTGCACAAACACAACTTTTTCAAAAGAAACTTGCCGATATGCAAACTGATATCGCACTTGGCTTACAAGGTGCTTTCAGATTGGGTAAATTATTTGACGAACAAGCTGAAGCACCTGAAATGATCAGTTTATTAAAGCGCAATAATTGCGCTAAAGCGCTTGACATTGCAAGACAATCTCGTGATATGCACGGCGCCAACGGCATCGCAGAAGATTTTCATATTATGCGACATATGTGCAATCTAGAAACGGTAAATACTTACGAAGGTACACATGATGTCCATGCTTTGATACTAGGTCGCGCGCAAACAAATTTGCAAGCCTTTTATTAAAGATCATGATTATCAAAGTCTTCCTATGCACTCTCAATATACCAAGAGTTACTCTATCACATTAGGATATTAGGTTTGAATGATCGTATTACAATTGTACATCAAAATTTTCTAGAGCGAGTATCTCAAGGAAATTTCCCTCTTCCTATCTCCAACCGTGCAAGCTCTATTATCTCAAAAAAAACTTCCCTTACAAAAGCTTTAGCACTCAATATTTTTAAATCGTCCATTGTTTCCAGACACCTTGATCGAGCATCCTATGCCATGCAAGCAAAAGGCCATGGGTTTTATACAATAAGTTCCTCTGGTCATGAAGCAATGGCGGCAATTGCAGCAGCATGCCTACCAAGCGACATGGCATTTTTACATTATCGTGATTGTGCTTTTTTTTTACAACGAGCTTTACAGGTTGACGAACAATATCCAATCAAAGATCTACTTGCAAGTTTTGCCGCCTCAACCGACGATCCTATTGCTGGAGGACGCCATAAGGTATTAGGTAGCAAAAAATTATTTATCCCTCCTCAAACCAGTACCATTGCCTCACATCTTCCAAAAGCAGTTGGTAGTGCCTATAGCATTTATTTGGCTAATCGCCTTCACCATCAAGGGCGTGTTTTAGAACATGATGGCGTTATTGTATGTTCCTTTGGCGATGCATCCTTCAATCATGCAAGTGCTCAAACAGCCTTCAATGGGACATTATGGGCAAGCTCTCATGGTATTCCAATGCCTTTGTTATTTATTTGCGAAGATAACAATATTGGCATTTCAACACCTACACCACATCACTGGATTAAAAACAACATGCACAACCGCAAAGGAATGCGTTATCTAAGCTGTAACGGATTAGACTTTCATGAAACCTTTGAATGCGCACAAGAAGGCGTTGCTTTTGCACGCCGTCATCGTTGTCCTGTTTTTTTGCATATGCATTGCGTACGCCTTTACGGTCATGCTGGATCGGATATACAAACAGCCTATCTTAGCCAAAAGCAAATTGAACAAACAGAATCAAATGACCCTCTCTTACACTCAGCGCGCATTATGTTAGAAAACCAATGGCTTACGCAAAAACAAATCATTGCATTATATCAACAAATAGACATTGAAATTTGCAATATTGCCAGCAACGCTGGACAATGGCCACGACTAAAGACATCACAAGAAGTGCAAGCTAACATTATCCCTAAAGTAACCTCTCTAAGACCAACAAAACCATACATCAAAAGCAATCATATTAGCGATACTAATCTTACTGGCAACAATAATATTTTAATCAAAAAACCTCAACACATGGCACGCTTATTAAATTGGGCGATGCATGATTTGATGCATACATATCAAGAAATAATACTTGCTGGAGAAGATATAGGGCCAAAAGGTGGTGTGTATCATGTAACAGCAAAACTCTATGAAACCTTTGGTGCAAATCGTGTCATTAATACATTGCTGGATGAGCAAACTATCCTTGGGCTAGCAATTGGATTGGCTCATAATGGTTTTATACCCATTTGTGAGATTCAATTTCTTGCTTATCTACATAATGCAGAAGATCAACTGCGTGGAGAAGCGGCAACTTTAAGTTTTTTTTCACAAAGTCAGTTTACAAATCCTATGATTATACGCATCGCAGGATTAGGATATCAAAAAGGCTTCGGTGGCCATTTCCATAATGATAACTCTATTGCTGTTTTGCGCGATATTCCAGGCATTATCATTGCATGCCCATCCAATGGATATGATAGTGTTTTGATGCTACGTGAAGCTGTTCGCCTTGCTCATGAACAACAGCGTATTGTTGTTTTTCTTGAACCAATTGCTTTGTATATGACACGCGATTTATATGATCCAAAAGATGGGGCTTGGTCGTTTTTATACCCTCAGCTTCAAGATAACGCATCCATTGAGTTTGGTAAAATTGGGCAATTAGGCAACGGCACTGATCTTGCGATTATTACGTATGCAAATGGAGTTTATTTAAGCAAAAAAGCTCAAAAAATACTTACAACAGAACATAACATCCAAACACGTATTATTGATTTGCGTTGGCTTGCACCAATCAACGAAGATGCTGTGTTACAAGCCATCAAACAGTGCTCTAGGGTGTTAATAGTTGATGAATGTCGCAAAACAGGTTCTATTTCTGAGGCATTAATGACATTGCTTTGTGAAAAATCTTCTTGCACAAAAATTGCACGTTTAACAGCAGATGATAGCTTCATCGCCCTTGGACCTGCATCAACTCTGACATTGCCAAGTTGCAAGAGCATCGTTCATGAAGCTTGCAAATTGATGCGTGGCAAAAACTAAATCAAGTATTTGGTAATATTTCAAAAGGAGATATCATGGAAAACACCTCAAATAGAAAAACCAAGCCTATCCATGCTGGATGTGCATGTGGGAGCGTAGAGTTTATGATAAACCATTCATTGCGCGAGGTCATATTTTGCCATTGCCGTCAATGTCGCCAACTATCGGGTCATTTTGTAGCTGCAACCAATGTCGTGCAAAAAGCTTTGCAATTTATACACAAAAAAGGCTTAAAATGGTACCGATCCTCTGACTTTGCAAAACCCGGTTTTTGTAAAGAATGTGGCTCAAACTTATTTTATATGCAAGATAATAACGAAACAGTTTCTATCAGTGCTGGATGCATTGATTATGAGGGTGAATACGCATGCGAACTTACACCAGGAGCTCATATATATGTTGCAGAAAAGCCTACATATTATCAATTGCAAGATGATCTGCCACAATATCCTACTACAATGCGCATTGGAAATTAAACATGCTCAATGATTATCCCTTTGATCGCTTACGTAGCCTGCTCCAAGACATAGATCCACCTGCGGGATTGACACCCATTAATCTATCTATTGGTGAGCCGCAAGCGCGCGTTCCTGATTTTGTACCCAAAATTATTGCCCAACACGACGATTCATGGGGGCGATATTCAAGCTTGCACGGCAGCCCAAATTTTAAGCCATCTTTGCAGCAATGGATTAAAAAAAGATATGCAATACCAGATAATGCCATTGCTAATGAAAGCTTAATGCCGCTATCAGGTACACGCGAGGGATTATTTTTGGCTGCATGTCATTGTGTGGCAGAAAAACGCCAAACAGGCATTGCACAGCCTGTGGTGATATATCCCAACCCATTTTATCATGTTTACCATGCTGGTGCACTTGTCAACAACGCCTTTGCTGAAACATACGATGCCACTAAAAATATTATTCCACAACTCGAAAAATTATGCGCTTTACATCACCAAAAAATTGCACTTGTTTATGTCTGCAACCCAAACAATCCAACTTCAGATGTATTATCCATTCAAGAAATAAAAGCTATTCTTGGGTTAGCAAGATCATATAATTTTACTGTTCTATTTGACGAATGTTATAGCGAAATTTATATGCATACGCCTCCTGCAAGCGCATTTGAGGCTTTAATAGATGAGCCTGAAAACCATCATTTTTGGATTGTTAATTCTCTTTCAAAACGTTCATCTGTACCTGGTTTGCGCTGTGGGTTTATTTATGGACCATCTAACGATATGAAGGCATTTGCTAGATTACGCAGTCATGCTGCGGCCATTCCACCCATAGCTGTTACAGAAGCTGCTGCACATTTATGGGCAGATGAGGAGCATGTGATTAGTGCCCGCAAGCATTATCAATCTTTACATGAATTGGCTGTTTCTATTTTAGGGCTTTATCCAGGCTTTAAACCAATTAACGCTGGCTTTTTTTTATGGCTCAATGTCGGCGATGGCGTTGCAATGTCCAAACACTTGTGGTCGCAAGCTGCATTGCGTACATTGCCAGGAGAATTTATGGCATGCACTTCACGCGATAACGCACAAATACCAGGAAAAGAATTTATCCGTATCGCGCTCATACACGATTTTCAAACAACCAAGCAAGCATTGGAAAGAATGGCCCATCTTTTGCTTGACTGATGCTATGCAAGAACAACTCAATAGTACCTCCTCAAGCGACGCGAGAAAGCCCGATTTTTTACCGTCGACTATCATGGAGATGTTTAAGAAACTCACCTTTCGTGTCATTGGCTTGATGATCGGCGCAATAGCTATTGCCATGACAATAGCCATCGTTAGCTACAATAAGCTTGATCCTTCGTTTAATACCACAACCACTGATGCTCCTACTAATGTACTTGGGTATTACGGCGCAGTTTTTGCTGATTTGCTACTACAATCGATTGGCTTGGCTGTCATCTTGCCAATTTTATATATCATGATACTCGCATATCGATTTTATTATCAACACAAACCCAAAAAATTACACTACCACAGTGCATATCTTATCTTTGCAACAATGTTTGCGGCTGGTTTCATCCAATATTTTCTTGTTCCAAATACATGGCCTATCACAGCAGGCTTTGGCGGTGTTGTCGGTACTATTCTGCTTGATTTTGTCTCAGCTAGCTTTGTCAAAATTATCCCATTAGAAATACAAAGCACTCAGTTGCTTTTAGTAGGTATATTTGGCATTTTAGCATTGAGTTTATTTACTTTTTCTTTGAACCTTAAAACACATGAATGGAAGGCTGTTTTTGCGATCACTAGTAGACCTTTTTTATATTTAGCTAAAAAAATTAAAGCAGGTTGCATTGTATGCTTAAGAGTATCGTTAATTGATCCTATGCAAACCATTGTTATAAAACACAAGCAACAAGAACATATAACAAGCAACACAACTAAAGCAGACCAAGATGGTCCATATCATCAACAAAATGAACCCAAAATACATCTCGATCAACAAGTCGACAAGCCTACTATAGAAAATAAAAATATAGACGAACCTAGTATCAAGGATGCATTTCGCGCCCAAGCAAGCAAATTGGCTAAAAAATCATTAAGCACATTATATTTGCAATTTATAAAGCGCAAACAGATCAAACAAGCTCGCAGCGTTTTCTTATTTGATCATCATGCAAATACGACAGAAGATATTCTAGATTTGGCGCCTATGGTCTCTAAAGCACTAGCAAGACATCGCCCAATCGCACATCGAATCCATGCCAATGCAGCGCCCCATATACAAGATATACATCTCAGTCAAAATAGTTCTTTGAACAACGCCTGCGATGATGACAAACCATCCGATGTTGCCAATCTACAACATGCCAATTTACACCATGATAGTCAATGCGAGGATCAAGAGGATCAAACAGCATCCTTTGATGGCTCTATCCATAGCCAACATGATGATGATCCAAAGCAGAGCTTTCATAAACAACAAAGCATTGACAATGCGTGCGACCATGCACCTGCCAATCAAGCAACAACGCCATTCTTGCAAGCAAACGTAGATAACTCTGCCAAGATAGAACAAACCCACACTGCAAAAAAAGCAAAAGAGCATGACCCTCAAGCCAACAGCTATGCCTTACCAAGTGTTGATTTATTGACAGAAAGAAATACCGAAAATAACGCAGTACAAGATGAGCAAGCCCTTGAACAAAATGCTCGTATGCTAGAAAATGTATTGGCAGATTTTGGCATTTATGGACAAATCATCAATGTCAGGCCTGGACCTGTTGTTACATTATACGAACTTGAACCTGCTCCTGGCACCAAAACCAGCCGCGTCATCGGCCTAGCCGATGATATTGCACGTTCTATGTCGGCTATCTCTGTTCGCATTGCCACTGTACCTGGTCGTTCTGTTATCGGAATAGAATTGCCAAATGAAACCCGTGAAATCGTTGAGCTTAAAGGGTTATTAGCATCAAAGAGCTTTGCATCTGATGATAATAAATTACCTTTAATACTTGGCAAGGATATTGGTGGACATCCAACAATTGGCGATTTAGCAACCATGCCTCATTTGCTGATTGCAGGTACAACAGGTTCTGGCAAATCAGTTGGCCTAAATGCCATGATCCTTTCGCTATTGTATAAATATACGCCTCAGCAATGCCGCTTTATTATGGTTGATCCAAAAATGCTTGAGTTGTCGGTTTATGAAGGAATTCCTCATTTGCTTACTCCAGTTGTAACAGATCCTAAAAAAGCAGCAATTGCTCTTAAATGGGCGGTTCGAGAAATGGAAAATCGATATCGTTCGATGGCAGCTATGGGAGTACGCAACATTGAAGGCTATAACAAACGTGTTAAACAAGCCCTTGCAACAAACGAAAAACTAACACGAAGAGTACAAACAGGATTCAATAATGAAACTGGCCAACCTGTGCATGAAACACAAGAGATAGAGCCAACATTTTTTCCATTTATTATTGTCGTCGTCGATGAAATGGCTGACTTGATGCTTGTCGCTGGCAAAGAAGTTGAGGCCTCTGTACAACGCTTAGCACAAATGGCGCGCGCTGCAGGTATTCATCTTGTCACAGCAACACAACGTCCATCTGTTGACGTTATCACAGGCACCATTAAAGCAAATTTTCCTACAAGAATTAGTTTCATGGTATCATCAAAAATTGACAGTCGCACTATTTTAGGCGAACAAGGCGCAGAACAACTGCTTGGAAAAGGTGATATGCTTTATATGGCTGGAGGTGGGCGTATTATACGTGTTCATGCACCATTTGTTGAAGACAACGAGGTTGAAGCTGTCTGTAATCAATTACGCTCACAAGCACAACCTGAGTATATTGACACTATTACGGATGAAAGAAGTTTAGATAATAGCGCCTATCCTGAGCAAAACTCTGAAGGAAATAATAGTTCAGATGAACTTTATGATAGCGCTGTTGCATTGGTTACGCGAGAAAGAAAAGCATCGACAAGTTTTGTTCAACGTCACTTACAGATCGGTTACAATCGAGCTGCACGCATTGTCGAACAAATGGAGAAAGAAGGCGTCATTTCGAGCGCTAATCGCGTCGGTAAGCGCGAAGTGCTAGCTGGTGATCATGCTGCATAAGTACCATTTTATTGCGTTGATATGCGCTTGCTTTGTATATCTTTTTGCTAACACCACCGCACACGCTGTGACACAAAAAACAAAACCTACCAATATTGATATCACCGATCATCACCACGAATTGCTGCAATCTATAGAAAACTGGCTCCAAGAGTTAGGCAATATGCGTGCGCAATTTATCCAAGTTAACCATGATGGTTCCTACCATCACGGGCAATTCTTGGTTAAACGCCCTGGTCGCATGCGCCTTGAATATGATCCTCCAAGCTCTATCTTATTAATTGCAACTGGAAATTTTTTCATTTTTGTTGACAAAGAAAAGCATCAAGTTACACATTATCCTTTATCTGCAACTCCTATATGGTTTTTATTGCGAGAAGACATAAGCTTTGACAATGATGAATATGTGATTGACAAAATTACTAAAGAACATCCTGTTATCACCATTCGATTTTATAAGCGGAATGAGAAAGCTGCAGGGTGGTTAGAAATGACTTTTAGCGAATCCCCGCTAGAGTTACGTCAATGGCGTGTCAAAGATGCACAAGGATATATTTCACAAGTTACATTACTAAATAGTGAATATGCTATGCCTTTAAATGAAGACCTCTTCCATTTTCATAATCCATGGATTGAAAAACGCGACGAATAACGTCAAAATAGTCTGATGAAAATACAAATACACAATTATAGCAAATTATTATCATTGCATATGGGCTTTAAAATATCTGCCAGTCTGCTATCTATCAGTTTGCTATCTGGGTGTGTAACACTACCTGATGTTGATGTTTCCAATGCCATTTCAACATTGAACCCAGCCAACTGGCTTGAAGAAGAGCAAAATCATAACGAAACCACAACCACAAATCCAGAGACAGACACCACAACAAATCATGATGTTTCAATTCAAAATGTTCCAGAGCAATCTAATACAACATATTCCAATGATGTCGATCAAGCCGATCACGATCGCTCCGTTTTAAGAGCAAAAGCTCAAGAGGCAACATTCGGAGATGCCATTTTACGCCAACAGCTTATTGACAATGAAACAGATTTTAGCGCTCGCAAACGCAACGAGCAAACAGCAAGCGATACGCAAATGTCTTTGGAAGAACCCAACGATTCACAACCAATAAATACTTCCCCATCAATAGACAACTCACAATCAGCAAATGAGCATATCACTGCAGATGTGATGTTTAATCCACAAAAAAAAGCTAGCAAAGTTCCATCACAGGCAACAATAAAGGCTACCAACAAACCAAAAGCTTCACCTAAAAAACCTAGTATTTTAGTATATAATAATATTACGCCTGAAAGTCCTCAAACCGAAAATCCTCAAACCCAAGAAACCACGTCTTCAAGAGTTAAACCTGAAAGCGCTACGCTTAATGCACAAGATAATACAATGTCAGCAAAAAAAGCAAACCATGAATTAACCACTCAAGAATTGCTTGCAAAAATAACAAAACAACAATCATCAAGCATACCACAGCAAACTGAAACAGCTTCTTCTACTCCTATTGAGCTTAACCAACAACAATTACAGCCTCAAGAGCAAGAGCAGGTCAGTTTGATAGAACAAATCTCACGGCGTCTTGCTGCACAAAAAAAACTCCGCGAAGGTAATCATTCTGAAGATGCTTTTGATCTACCACCTCAGAGCACGCAACCCGATGAACCGATTTCGCTTGAGCAAACATTGCAAACGAAATCTTCTCAAGAGATAGATACCAATACAACACCTATACAAAAACAAAGCACAACTCCCATTACTGTTATACCTCCAAGTCCAAAGCCTAAAAGCACTGATGGCCAAGCTATTGCTGAGCCCGAGCAAAATTTACAAATACAACAAACAATACCTCGCACTCCTCCTAGTGCAAAACAGCTCCAAAAAACATTGCTTGCCAGCATTTATTTTACTCGTTTTAGTGGAGAAATATCATCTTCAGATTTTCATGCACTTAATCAAATTGCTAATTTTTTACAGGTAAATCAAAATACAACAATTGAAATCATTGGACATGCAAGCCCTGGCACTCAAGGCGAAGTCACCTCAGGAAGACTTGCTGCTTTTCAATTATCTCTTGCGCGCGCTGCAGCAATTGCTGCGCATTTAGCACGCTCTGGTATAGAACGCACCCGGATGAAGCTTGATGCCAGAGGCACTGCTGAACCAGCAAATACACAAAATAGCCTTGAAGCTGAATTGGATAACCGACGTGTAGAAATTTATGTTACTGGAGTTTTGAATTAAGTAATCAAGTAAATCTAAATATTCATTTAACAAATACTTTAAAACCATCAAAAAGTTTAGTAGTGCGAATATGTATACTTTCGCATTATTTGTCATTTTAAATAATTTTAACATGCTTATGAGTTGTTTTACTGATAAGAATCATTTTATAAGCTTAAAATCTATGTTAATATTGTTGTTATACTTGAAAGCTATTATAGCCATATATTGATCTAATTATTTCAGAGTTATATAAGGATTAACGAACAATGCCTTTAAGCATTAAATTACCCGCGCATGATAAAATCATCATTAATGGTGCCGTTGTTGAAAATACTGGCGATCCTACCACCATTGTTTTACATAATCGTGCTGATATATTAAGGCGCAAAGAAGTAATGGGAGAAGAACAAGCAACAACACCTGCAAAACGTGTTTATTATACCATACAATGTGCCTATTTATTTGAATTAGAGCGCGATAAATATCTAGAGTTATGCGAAAATTTTTTAAAAGAATACCTTGAAGCTGCTCCAAGCGCACAGTCCATTGTCACAAAAATTCGTAAAAACATTGTTGAAGAGCGTTATTATTCTGCCCTTCGCGCTGTTCAAAAACTAATCACCCATGAGACGGAACGCATGCAACCTTTCCAAGCAGAGCAATAGAAGATACGTAGCGTTTTTTTTCAGTTTTTTTGGTTTTTGCAATCAGTATTTGGAGTATCTTTTAGCTTTACAATATTTAAAACAAGCGAATTAAAATATGACTGCTGCAAAATCATCACGCCATAAAAAACGTCCATCTCGTCAAAAAAAAAATAACAATGGTCAAAAAACTAATACTCCTAAGCGCAAATTAAATGCACAAAGCAAAGTATCTACGCAAAATAAACTAAAGCCTACCAATCCTAAAATTAGCGCAGGAATATACAAAAGTCGTATCCTGCTAACACCTCCAAATAATACCATAACAAGGCCAACATCGGGCCGCGCTAAAGAATCTTTATTTAGTCATCTCAATACAAAATATCCCAATATAGTCTCTGGACACGTCGTTGATTTATTTGCTGGATCAGGCGCTCTCGGGTTTGAAGCACTTAGTCGCGGAGCTAAATCTTGCCTTTTTTGCGAACAAGATAGTGTAGCAATACGTACTATTATGATGAATGTTTTATTATTAAAAATTGGCAATATGGCTCGTATCCACTGTAACAACATTATGCTAAGCCCGCTTCCAGCACTTGATACAACTGCCCATTTGATCTTTGCTGACCCACCTTACCAATTTCAAGATTATTGCGAACTTTTACAGCGCATTAAAGCATCTAATTGGCTCAATAAAGACACCATCATTGTATTACAAGATGATCCTAAAAAACCTTTCAATTACACTATTCCAGATTGGGCTAACATTCGTAGTACAAAAACTATCGCGCGCGCACGATTTCACTGCATACAGATTGCTTAATATAATCGCTTTTAAATATTATTATTTTTTAACACCTTCAGCTATTAAATAACTTGCGATAGCTGTCATATCTGCTAATATTTCTCTTGGAAGGCTAGATGGGCGTGCCCTTTGCAAACCCGGTCAGATCCGAAAGGAAGCAGCCGTAGCAAATGCGTGTGCGGGTCATTTAGCCTTTCACTTTAAAATCATTATTGCACATAGTGATTACAATATATCAATGCATATAATATTTGAATGATGAGCAAAGACCACAGCCAACCAAACTACAAAGTATTGGCACGAAAATACCGTCCCCAACAATTTCTTGATTTAGTAGGCCAAGACACACTTGTCAAAATTTTAGTCAATGCGCTTGCAAACAAAAGGCTTGCTCAGGCGTATCTTTTTACTGGAATTCGTGGAGTTGGTAAAACAACTACAGCGCGCATTTTAGCAAAGGCTGCTAATTGCACTGGTTCAAAAAATACCAACACGCCACAAGAACCCAGTGCGCAGCAAGAGCCGTGCAATCAATGTAGCAACTGTATCGCAATTACCGCAGGCAATCATATTGATGTATTAGAGATGGACGCCGCTAGCCATACTGGTGTTGGAGATATTCGCGATATCACTGATTCATTGCAATATCGTCCCTTACAAGCACAATATAAAATCATCATACTTGATGAAGTGCATATGCTATCCAATAGTGCCTTCAATGCTTTGTTAAAAACATTAGAAGACCCTCCTGAACACGTTATCTTTATGTTAGCCACAACAGAATTACGTAAAGTTCCAGTCACCGTGCTATCACGTTGCCAGCGATTTGATTTAATACGAGTTCCAATTGTGCAATTAAAGTTACATTATCAAAAAATATGCACCTTAGAAGACGTTACAATTAGTGAAAATGCACTCAACATGATTGCCCATGCAAGCGATGGCTCTGTTCGTGACGGGTTATCTTTATTAGACCAAGCTATCAGTTTAAGTGCAAATGAACACACCATTACTGAAGCAGAAATAACCTCTATGCTTGGATTACAAGATCGCGATAAAATTTTTGAATTAATATCTTGCTTACTTGCTGGCAAACTAAACGAAACTTTAAATATACTCACACAGCTCTTAAATCACGGCGGCGACTCTATACAAATTTGTCAAGATTTACTAAACACTACCTATTGGTTGACAAGACTTAAGGTATCAGCGCAATTAATTGATAATCACGAAATCCCTGAACTTGAGCGCAAATACGGACCAGCTCTTACAGAAAATATAAGCTTAGCTACCATCACACGCATTTGGCAGGCATTACTAAAAACATTACATGAAATACAAATATCACCTAATGCACGCCAAGCTTTAGAGATTGGTATTATCCGTCTTGCTCATCTTGGAACAATGCCTCCACCTGGCGAGTTACTTGAAAAAATAATGCAATACACAAATACCAATGACACCACATCGAGTAACAACGCAAGCAATAGCAACGCAAGCAGTAGCAATGTACACAATAATCTTGCCATAAAGCCACAAACTCAATCAGACACAAGCACACAAAGTAACCTCGACAAATCCACTTTAAAAAAAACTGCTGAAATAGATCAGGCAACAGATGTTGCTCTTGTAGAATCTATTTTTGATGATCAAAGCGTTGAACCGCAAAATATAGATCGCTTTGAAGATGTTGTACGCCTTGCTTACAAAAGTAAAGAAGCCCAAATTTACAATAGCTTAATGCATGACGTTCATCTCATCGCCTTTGAAACAGGAAAAATTTCTTTGCGCCTTGACAACAATGCTCCTGCAAAACTAATTCAACAGCTTGCATCCATGCTAGAAAAACACACGAACTTTCAATGGTCTATTGCCAGCGAACAAGTAGGCGGCGATATGCCATTGGCACAAACTTTAAAAGCTAAAGCTCTTCATGAGCCCATAGTGACAAAGTTATTAAAGCATTTCCCTGAATCTGAAATTATTGATATACAACCAAACTGGCTAGATAACGAAATTAATACCCACAATCAAGGACCTCTTCACTAAACTTAACTTCAACAGGAATAAATCCATGAAACTTACCCAAATAATGAAACAAGCTCAAGAGATGCAGGACAAAATGCAACAAATGCAAAACGAACTGAACGAGCGCGATGTTGAAGGTAACTCTGGTGGAGGACTTGTCAAGATTACCATGTCGGCTAAAGGAAAATTACGAACAATTACACTCGATCCAAGCGTTGTCAACAACAATGAAATTGATGTCCTTGAGGATTTAATTATTGCAGCTTTCAATCAAGCACGCAGTAAGGCTGATGCCATGATAGAAGAAGAAACACGAGAAATGATGGGAGGATTGAATTTACCTCCTAATATGAAACTTCCATTTTAACGTTCTTTTGTACAACGCTTATAACATGCAACAAAAAGTTAATATCCATCACTCCAAATCTTCTAAAGCTGGTTTACATGTTTTGGATGATCTTCTCAAGTTTATTGCAAAATTGCCAGGTTTAGGTCCTCGTTCTGCTCGACGGATTGCGCTTGATCTACTTGACCAGCGCCATAATAAATTAAATGGTTTTATTGATATTTTAGATGCCGCACGTCAATCTATTCGTGCGTGTAGCCAATGTGCAAATTTATCAGAAACCGACCCATGCCATATATGCTCAGATACATCGCGTGAAGTACAAAAAATTTGCGTAGTCGAGCATATTTCTGATTTATGGGCAATTGAAAGAGCAGAAGTTTTTAAAGGACATTATCATATTTTAGGAGGAGTTTTATCAGCTCTTGATGGCATGAGTCCAGAAACTCTTAACCTCCAGAAACTTTTTAATCGATGTAACCAATCCCATGTTGAAGAAGTAATATTAGCCACTAACCTAACAATTGAAGGCCAAACAACCGCGCATTATATTGCACGACATCTTGAGCAATATAATGTTAAAGCCACCCGTCTTGCGCATGGTATTCCTGCTGGTGGAGAGTTGAACTTTATGGATGACGGGACGTTGCGTGTTGCAATGGAAACACGTACATTTTTTGATGGATCATGATACAATCTCTAAAACATACCTCAACTTTATAAAGCTAACAAACCATGCAACATCATCTTGCAAATAGATTAGATAATGTTCAAACATCTGCAACCGTTGCAATGAATACTCGTGCAATAGAGCTGCAACAGCAAGGCTTAAATGTTATTTCACTTGCTGCTGGTGAGCCTGATTTTGATACGCCTCAACCTGTTGTCGATGCAGCTATTGACGCTCTTCAAAAAGGTAAAACACGCTACGCACCCCCAAGTGGAATAGCGCCTTTAAGACAAGCCATAGCTAACTATTTAAGCAAAACATATGATAGTGTGTATTTGTCTGAACAAGTTGCAGTTACCAGCGGTGGTAAGCAAGCTATTTTTAATGCATTAATGGCAACACTTAACCCAGATGATGAAGTTGTTATTCCTGCCCCTTATTGGGTTTCATTTGTTGACATTGTCAAACTCTTTGAAGCTAAACCTATTGTGCTTCAATGTGCTAGTGCACAAAACTTTAAATTACAACCGTCTCAGTTAGAAGATTCTCTAAATTCTAACACCAAATGGCTTATATTAAACAATCCTTCCAATCCAACTGGTGCTCTCTATCATGAAGAAGAATTACGCAATCTTGCTAACATTTTATGCAAGCGCGAATATCGCCACGTTATGATTTTGTGCGACGATATCTATTCTCAACTGGTCTACCCACCATCAAAATTCATACATCTCGTACAAGTTGCTCCGGAATTAAAGCAGCGAATATTAATGATTAATGGTTTTTCAAAACCCTATGCCATGACCGGTTGGAGGCTTGGTTACGCAGCTGGACCTCTTGAGATTATTCAACAAATGATAAAAATACAAAGCCAATCATCTACCTGCGCAAATACATTTGTGCAATGGGCTGGTATCGCAGCATTAGAAATGGATCAATCCTTCAACGCAACAATACTGCAAGCTCTTTTAAAACGTCGTGATTTTGTGATGCAAGCATGTCATTCTATCCTGGGGTTAAATTGTATCAAACCTGAAGGCGCTTTTTATGCTTATATAGAATGCGCAGCATTCATGGACAAAACAACACCTTCTGGAGGTATCATTAAAACTGATTTTGATCTAGCCATGTATTTACTTGAATACAGCAATGTGGCATGCGTACACGGTGGTGCATTTGGTCTTGAACCATATTTGCGATTCTCATATACTGTTTCTGATGAACTTTTAGCCAAGGCAATGGTACAAATTAAAGATGCTTTCATGCAGTTAACCTAATACCATTGGTAACTTCCTATGATTAAAACAATTAAGCATAAATCCATATCATGATAAATATTCCTTATCAAAATGCCAACCCGTATCCAGTCAAAACATATGATGACACACAGCAGTTTATTATCAATGAAAGACCTGAATTTTTTACCTTTATATATCGTCCTCATAAGTTAAAATCACAGGCGCAAAATTTTATTCAACATTTTCCAGGTGATACTCTTTATGCAGTAAAATGTAACCCAGAGCCTTTTATTTTACAGGATTTAATTGCTAGCGGAATTGTTCATTTTGATGTCGCTTCCCAGCACGAAATTGAGTTATTAAATCAGCAAACAGGCCATACTCATCCCTTTTTTATGCATCCTATCAAACCTCGAAATGCAATCGGCTTTGCATGGGAAAATGGCGTGCGTAACTATGTGATTGATCACCAAGATGAACTTGAAAAAATGCGCCAATGCCTAGGAAACAACCTTCAAGAATGTCGTATTTTTGTTAGAATGTCTTTACCTGACTTAGGGTCATTGATTGATTTGTCATGCAAGTTTGGAGCGCCTTCTAGTGAAGTTTCATCGCTACTACAATCTGTTGAAAAAAGCGCTTGTGAAACAGGTCTATCGTTCCATGTTGGCACACAAATCAGCTCTCCAAAAGCATTTGTTACAGCCATTGGATTGGCAGCAAACGCTATCCATCAATCTAAAGTTGAATGCAGACATCTTGATATTGGAGGTGGATTTCCTGGTGTATATGTCAATGACCGTCCTCCTCCTTTGCAATCTATTATTTCAGATATTAAGCAGGCTTTTATCCAAAATAATATCCACCCACAAACCACCACTTATTGTGAACCAGGGCGTGCAATGGTTTCTGACTGCATGTCATTAATTGTACAGATCCATGCACGATATGGTGATCAAATCTTTATCAATGCAGGGCGCTATCATGGTATGCTTGAAATGGCAATGGCCAATATTGAACACCCTGTAAAATTATTTCGTAACTCTGGTATTGTAGAACGTGATATCAGCGAGATGGAACGCTTTATTGTACAAGGAGCAACCTGTGATAGCCTTGATAAATTACTTGCCCCTGTTTTATTACCTAAGGATGCACAAGAAGGTGATTGGCTTGAATTTGGTCAGGTTGGCTCTTACTCGTCATCATTATTAACCAATTTTAATGGGATACAAGGCGGAGAAATAGTCATTTGCAATGATTTAGGTCCTGCTGTGATCTAGGCTCTGTTGCGTTATTGTCATGCAATAATATTTCGTCATTATTTTATATATTTTAATTTCTTTTTATTCTTCTTGCGAGTTTTTTTATTTTTCTGGTGACGTATAGATGGCAAACTTTCTTTCTTAATGAAACTAAAGTCTACAAGACCAGTGTGAAAATCTGCTGAGAGAATTTCTACACACACTATATCAAACATTTTAAGTACAAAATTGTTCGATGAGCCTTTCAGTACCATTTTGTTTTGCAATAATCTATAATAATCAACAGGCAAATGACGCACGTGTAAAAAACCTTGAACAGGATAATCTTCCAAAGAAATAAATGCACCAAAACCTATCAAAGATTGCACACGTCCTTTCAGCTGCGCTCCTATATTTTGACTTGCCCAAACGCTATTTAAGCGTTCTATGCAACGATATTCAGCCTGTCCAGCAACGCGTTCACGCATAGATATATGATTAGCGATATTTTCAAGATCTTGTCTGGTTAGATTTGCCTCTCTATAGGGTTTCGTATCAAGGTTTAAACATGCAATTAACCCACGATGTACCCACAAATCAGCATAGCGACGTATCGGTGATGTGAAATGCGTATAACAATCAAGCCCTAATCCAAAATGCCCCTCATTATCTACTTGATAACTAGCGCGTGCTTGTGCTTGGACAGATAGTTGACTAATCTGTCTATGCATTGAACGTTTCTTTGCATCTTGCACAAGATCAAGCAACATCTTACGCGGATCTCTTTTATTGAGATGTACTTGAAAACCTAAAAATTGTATCTGGTTTTTAAGCGTTTCGATTTTATCATAAGGTGGTGGCGCATGCGCTCTATATAAACTTTCTTTTTGAGCATTAAACAATGTTTGGCCAACAACAATATTAGCAGCAATCATCGCTTCTTCAATCAGCATATGACTTTCATAACGCGATCGTCGTATAAAATTTTTTAACTGACCTGTTTTATCAAAACTCGCTTTAGTTTCTGATAAATCAAAATCAAGACTGCCGCGCTTGCACCGTGATGTATGCAATGCTTTATATACCATATAGAGCGGTTGCAACCATGCCTTGAGTTTACTATCAAGCAAATTGCACGTATCTGTATTATTTTGTTTAAACCCTTCTTGAATGATGGCTTGAGCATCACAATAGGTAACACGAGCGCGTGAGCGAATAATACCTCGCATAATATCAAAATGCACAATCTCTCCTTCAGAGTTGATATGCATTGAAACCGCTAATACAGGGCGCAAACAATCAGGCTTTAGCGAGCATAAGTCATTGCTAATTTTTTCAGGTAACATTGGCAAGCAAAAACTGGGTAAATAAACAGAATTACCACGAGCAAAAGCTTCTTTATCTATATTTGAATGATACTCAACATACCAAGACACATCTGCAATTGCCACACATAGCTCAAACATCGGTTTGTCTTGTTGATCTTTTTCTGACAATATTCTAGCATATACAGCATCATCAAAATCCTGTGCATCTTGATCATCAATCGTAATAAAATCTAAATGTGTCAAATCTTGATGCTGTGCAGAAGTAGTTAATGGCTCTAGAGCATCACACTCTGCTAGAACGCTCTGTGAAAAACTATTTGGCAATGCATATTCATGCATTGCAATTATATTTAAGTCTTGTGGTGAATTAATCTGTCCTAATTTAATTGCTGTGTGATGATCAGTGTTAGCAATTTCTATCAAATCTCCTGCTTTAAAAAGATGTCCGTTCTTCAAGCTATTTAATCTGGCAAAGCGCGTGGCATAGGTTTCATTTTTTTTATGTGAGGATGCTATATTGGCTCTTTTATCTATTGGCTTTAGGTACAAAACATCATGTTCTTGGACAACAAGCATCAAATTTTTTGTATTGCAAGGATGATGTAGATTTTGCTTATTTGAAGAAGGATCGCGAAGTACTTTTGAATCAAGAACATGTATGATACTGGCATGATACAAACCAGTACCACTGATGCTTTCTTCTATTTGCGCCAGTATCTTGCTGCCTGGGCCAAACACCAATCTATGGGGATTTCTTAATACAATGAGTTCACGAAAAGAACGGCTGCGTGCACGAAACCACCAAACATTATCTTGATCTTGCATTTCTGCAACACCAGCAACAACGCGTTTTTTTAAAGTTTGCGATTGCTTATATTGCCTGCTTTTAAATACTTTAGGACTAGGTTTGGATAGTTTTTTATGCTTAAAACTCACCCTTAAACTCTAGCACGATCAATTGCCTCGTTAATTAATTGTTGGGCGCGTTGGTAGTCACTCCAACCATCGACTTTTACCCATTTACCTTTTTCTAAATCTTTGTAATGTTCAAAAAAATGCTTGATCTGGTTCAAAAAACTATCTGGTAAATCGTTAATTTCTTGGATATCATCATAATATGGTGTCATTTTAGAATGCGGCACACTAACAATTTTTTCATCGTCTCCTGATTCATCAGACATCAATAAAACACCTACTGGTCGAGCACGAATAACACATCCTGGCACTAACGGATATTGACCTACAACTAAGATATCTATTGGATCTCCATCATCTGAAAGCGTGCCAGGCATAAAACCATAATTGCAAGGATATGTCATAGGAGTGGCAATAAAACGATCTACAAATATTGCCCCTGATTCCTTATCAAGTTCATATTTTACAGGCGTTTGCATTGGAACTTCTATGACAACATTAATATCTTCAGGTGGATTATTACCAGGTAATAATTTTGTTATATCCATTGTTTGATCCTTATTTTATTGCTAACGAAAAACTCATTTCAGAGTCGATAATACTCAAATAAACATATATGTTTACAAAACTTATAGCTTGTAAAATATTTACACACAATCAATGTACGTATGTAAAATGAATTATAGTCAAAAAAAAATATAAATTAATTCCGTTTAACTGGAATATCCTCTATGGATAATCCATTCAATGATTAATTCACGTTAAATTGTTTTTCTTGAGCACTTTTCCTGTAACGCATGATGTGAGTATGAAGGTACATATGACAATAACAACCCAGCAACTTTTAACTAAACAACTCATTACACAGCTTGATCCAACTTGCGACGGCATCATGATTTGTGGACATGGTTCACGCTCTCATGAAGCCGTTAATCAATTTGAAAACTTTACTAAAATTATTAGACAAACACTACATCCAATTCATGTTGAATATGGATTCCTTGAATTTGCGACTCCTATCATTAACAATGGACTTGATAACCTCTATCAAAAAGGATTGCGCCGGATATTGGCTGTTCCAGGGATGTTACTTGCTGCTGGACATGCAAAGAACGATATCCCTTCTGTATTAAACCTTTGGCAAAAACAACATCCAGAATGCCTCGTACAATACGGCCGAGAGCTTGCCATTGATACTCGCATGATCCGAGCAGCAGCCAGCAAAGTTGAACAGGCTCTAGAAAAGGCCAATCAACAATATGGTGATATGGCGCGTGATGAGGTGATGCTGATTGTTGTAGGTCGAGGGGCTTCTGACCCTGATGCCAATTCAAATATATGCAAAATCACGCGCCTTTTAGCCGAAGGGTTAGGCATGGGTTGGAGTGAAACCGCATATTCTGGCGTTACATTCCCATTGGTTGGACCAATGTTACACCATGTCAAGAAGTTAGGTTTTAAGCGTATTATCTTATTTCCATATTTTCTTTTTACCGGTATTTTAATTAACAGAATTTATGAGGCAGGTGACGACGCAAAGCTTCACGATGAAGGCATTCAACTAATTAAAGCAGATTATCTTAATGATCATCCCTTGGTTATTGAAACAATGATTGCTCGAATGCTTGAAATTATTGAAGGCAAGAACAATATGAATTGCCAGCTATGCAAATATCGCGAACAGGTTTTAGGATTTGAAAATGAAAAGGGCCTTGCTCAACAAAGCCATCATCATCATGTCGAAGGCATTGGCACACATCAAGAGCATGACCATCATCATGATCATCACTCACATGATCATGCACACGAGCATCATCATGCCCACGCCCATCACCCATACCCTCATAGCCAGCACAAACTTGGCCCCACAAGCTTAAAAACAAAGTGAAATCAGGCTTAATAGTATGGTTTCTTTTGATTATATTCGCAACCCAAACAATATCTACCAAGCATCTTTTGCTGCGATAGAACAGCAATACCCTTGGCATACCATCCCAGAGCAAATTCGCCCAATAGCTATTCGCATGGCGCATGCAGTCGGATCAGTAGATTTTGTACAAAATCTTCAATGGTCAGGAAATCTTCTCACTGCAGGGCAACAAGCAATTGCAAATGAAAAAAAAATATTGGTTGATTCTCGCATGCTAGCAGCAGGTGTTGCCCATCATATGTTGCCCAACAAAAAACAATTAATTTGCACTCTTGATACCACATCTCGAAGTGAGCATCTTGATAATTCTATACACAACACACGATCAATGAAAGCAATCGAGCAATCTAAAAATCATCTCAAAGATAGTATTGTTGTTATCGGTAACGCTCCAACCGCTTTATTTAGATTGCTAGAAGGGATTATCAATGAAAATTGGCACCACCCAGCACTAATCATAGGCATGCCAGTTGGATACATAGGTGCTGCAGAGTCCAAACAAGCACTTGCCAAGCACGTTCCTAACGATATTTGCTATATATCAATTACTGGTAAAACAGGAGGTAGTGCACTTGCAGCAGGCGCCATCAATGCATTAATTTATAATCATAGAGATGCCCATGCCAACGATTAATCCATGGATACATGTCATTGGTGTACCCGAAACTGGTTTAGAAACCATTGCTCAAGCAAGTCTATTAGCCATTCAAAAAGCATGTTATGTCATTGGTAGTAAACGCCATATTGCAAAAGCAAAAATACTAACAAATGCCACATGCCATAGTTGGGAAAGCCCTTTACAAAAAACAATTGCCCGACTTAAGACATGGAAAGATTCTCCAGTCGTGATCCTTGCTACAGGCGATCCAATGCATTTTGGTATTGGTGTAACATTAAAGCGATATTTTCACCAAGATGAAATCAAAATAACGCCTGCACCGTCTGCATTTTCATTGGTTGCAGCGCGTATGCAATGGCCTATTGAGGAAACAATTTGCCTCTCATTACATGGACGACCTCTCAAGAGATTACTCAATGAAGTATTTCCAAACGCCAAGATTATTGCCTTAGGAAATAACGACAAAACAGGACAAGAAATTGCATCTTTTTTACAAAAAATTGGCTATCAACACGCTACTATCACATCTTTTTCTAATATGAACAGCGAAAATGAAACTTGTTTCAGTGCAAGCACTTTAGAATGGAAAGACAAACAAATTCATCCATTTACAAGTTTTGCCATTGAACTTGGCAATATGCAGCCTTTAGACACGCAACCTTTAAACCCAGAACCTAATATTGGCAACTATCATGGTCCTATTGTCAATGATGACATGCTCCATCATGACGGAAAATTAACTAAATTTAATATTCGTGCAATTACGTTAGCTCATCTCAAACCGTTCCCAAACGCCTTACTTTGGGACATGGGAGCAGGTTCAGGCGCTATATCTATTGAATGGTCTCGTGCAAAAGGTCGAGCTATTGCAATTGAACATAACCCTGTTCAACAAAAATATATTACTCAAAATATAACAAATTTTGGAGCCGATAACATTACAATGTTTGCAGGCTCGAATATGGACTTTTTACTACAACATGATCATGAACCACCACACGCCATATTTATCGGAGGTGGTGTCTCTGAACAAGGACTCATTGAAAAAGCTTTCTCATGTTTGCCTCACCAAGGCGTGCTTATAGCCAATACCGTAACTTTAGAAGGTAGCGCAGTTTTAACAGAGTTTTATCAACTTTATCGTAAGACCGCAGATAGTCATTTAAGTCGTATTGCGCTAGAACATGCTGATCCTGTTGGAGCGCTTCATGCTATGCGCCCTAGCATGAGCATTTTACAATTGCGCATTGTTAAAGCATAGTTCAACAAAAAATCCTTTTAAAGCTTATTATAACTAATATCATGCACAGCGATCATTCTAAAATAACAAACAAAGCGTGTCTTTATGGCATTGGTGTGGGGCCTGGAGATCCTGACCTTATTACGGTAAAGGGGTTAAAAACTTTACAATCGGTACAATTAGTTGCCTATCCTGCACCAGATACTGGCGATTCACTCGTTTATCAAATTGCAAAACCACACATCCCTGAGCATATAGAAAAACTTGCTATCATCATCCCCATGCAACCAAAACGCGATGCAGCAATAAAAGCATTTGACACAGCTTGCGAAAAGCTTTCTTCATACCTTGAAACTGGCCACAATATTGCTGTTTTATGCGAGGGTGATCCATTCTTTTATGGTAGCTTTATGTATATTTACAAAAGACTTAAACATAAATTCCATTGTGAGGTTATACCAGGTGTCTCATCATTTGTGGCAAGTGCAGCAGCACTTGGACAACCACTTGCACACCGCAATGACCGCGTTACCATACTGCCAGCAACACTAGATGATCAAACATTGTTGGAGTCTATGATGTGCGCAGAAACTGTTGTGTTAATTAAAATTGGTAGACATTGGCCGCGTATTAGCCGGTTGTTACAAAGCCTTAATCAACTCAACAATACAAAAATCGTTACACATGCAACAATGGACCATCAAAAAATTATTCCCGCAACTCTTGCCGAAGATATTACACTACCGTATTTTTCTATAGCAATCATCACAGATATAAAACTATGAAACCTATTGTATTTGCCTTTAATACATCAGCAGAATTAATTGCAGCAGAATTAATTGCTAAAGATTTGGCAACCTCATTCACCAAGCCATGCAATACTGCTGAAGAAAAAATAGAACAGTTACGCGCATGCTATTGTGCCAAGCAGCCTATTATAGCAATAGGTGCTATTGCCATAACAATAAGGGTGCTTGGCCCTATCTTAATGCATAAAACGGTTAGTCCTCCTGTTTTATGTATTGATACTCAAGCTCGATTTATCATTGTGTTATTAGGAGCCCACCACCGCGCTAATGCACTTGCATATGACATTGCCAGTAAGATGAAACTCACAGCAATTATCACTACTGCCAGTGACACAAAGCAGGCTAATTTAATACTAGAAGAGCCTCCTTTTGGATGGCAAGTACAAATCAACCAAAACATACAACCTTTGTTGAAAAGAATAGCCGAGGGTGGGATGTTATCCGTGCAAAGCGATGATGATTCCATGCTAAGCGATTTAAACAGCAATGCATTACAAGCATATAATGATCATTGTGAGATTGATCTTTATATTGGAACTTCACAAAAAAAAGCAAAAACAGCAGCTCTTGCCTATTTGCCTCCTTCGTTGATATTAGGATTTGGATGTGAGCGCTTATGCCAAAGCAATGCAATAGAATTTGTTGAAACAATTCTTAAAAAACATGACATCCATCCAAAAGCAATAGCTGCGCTTACAACTTTAACTGTTAAAGCCGACGAGCCTGCTTGCCACGCCTTAGCAGCACATTTTAACTGGCCAATATGGTTGCTTCCAAGGCATCTTTTAAAAAAGGTCAATGTTCCAAATCCATCCATCCAAGTACAAAAAGAAATAGGTATACCTTCAGTAGCAGAAGCAAGCACGTTAGCATTGGCACAACAATTTCTTGATCTTACTGATTGTGAATTTATCGTTTCAAAGCAAAAGAGCACCGATATGACTTGTGCAATTCTCAAAACAAAAACTAATATTAATTTGGAGTCATTAAAGCCTAATGCCTCTAATAAGGTAACAGCAAAATCACTACCCATACAGCCTTTAGGTCATCTTGACATTGTTGGCACAGGTCCAGGTGATCACTCTATGCGCTCGATCGGCTTGCTTTCTGCAATATCAAAGGCTGACTGTATTGTAGGATACAAATTATACCTTGATATCATTGATGATCTCATCAAAGGGAAACAATGCTTTGACACACCATTAGGACAAGAAAGCAAACGCGCAATGAAAGCTATTATGCTGGCCAACAAAGGTCATCATGTTGCGTTAGTATGTTCAGGTGACCCTGGTATCTATGCACTTGCAGCCCTTGTTTTTGAATTGATGGAAGCACGTCAAAAAACCCATCGTTTTCGCTTTAGCATCCAAATTCACCCTGGTATCAGCGCGTTTCAGGCGTTAGCTGCTGGTGCAGGAGCATTCATCGGGCATGATTTTTGTGCTATATCACTTTCAGATTTACTAACATCTGAAAATCTAATACGCAAACGCCTTGAAATGGCAGCACAAGGAGATTTTGTTACAGCTTTGTATAATCCACAAAGCAACCAACGCAAAAAGCTTCTTACAAAAGCTATCGACATTTTTATGCGATATCGTCATCCATCAACACCGGTAATTGTTGGACGAAATTTAGGTCGTGAAAATTCATATATTCAGTATTTTCGCCTAGATCAATTTGATACTGAGATTGTTGATATGCTTTCTATTGTCATGATTGCAAACAGCCAAAGTAAATTCTTGCAAGCAGCAGGTAAAAAGTGGGCATTTACACCGCGTGGTTATAGATTGTAGGTTATTGATTTAAACAATCACTGCCTTTAATTGTCTTTGAATTTTGGCCTCAATTATCTTTAAAATCTGGGTTGCGTTTTTCACAAAAAGCCCGCATGCCTTCTGTTTGATCATTTAAAGCAAATGTTGCGTGGAAAATTTTCCTTTCAAAATTTATTCCTTGTTGTAAGCCTGTCTCAAATGCGGCATTGACGCACTCTTTGATCATCATCGCAACTGGTTGTGACATTTCTGCAATTTTTTTAGCAAGTGCAAGGGTTTCCTGCATTAATTGATCACTAGGTACAGCGCGTGTTATTAACCCAGCGCTTTGGGCTTCTTTAGCACCCATCATCCGTCCTGTTAAACACATTTCCATGGCTTTTGCTTTACCTATTGCACGAGTCAATCTCTGCGAACCGCCTGCGCCTGGGGTTGTGCCAATACCAATTTCTGGTTGTGAAAACTTTGCATCATCGCTTGCAATAATCATATCACACATCATAACAAACTCGCACCCACCGCCCAAAGCGTACCCAGAAACTGCAGCAATCACTGGCTTACGACATCGTGTGACGGTTTCCCAATTTGATGTAATAAAATTATTTTTATAAACATCACCATAGCTATAATGAGCCATTTCTTTAATATTAGCACCAATTGCAAAAGAGCGCTCATTTCCAGTAACAATAATAACACGAACAGATTCATCACCATCCAGATCAATTAATGCATCGCTTAATTGATCCATTAGCGCCGTACTTAAAACAGTCATAGAATCACTTTGATTTAGATATATAATAGCTACTTGATCTTTTTTTTCTATTTTTACTAATGCGTCCATATTAAAGCTCCTTTAGCGTATTTGACTTCATTGTATACAACCCTATTGCGATTGAGGTTTCATCGTAAAACGTAATAAGGTTTGTGGAGCAGTCATCAATACATCAATGGACAGTAATTCTTGAGAACGCTCAAATTGGTTTTCTGAAACCTGCCTCCACCCCAGTTGAGGTAAAGTATCTCTATAAAACTTCAACGCTTCTTCATGTTGATCATCTGCAGGCGTATATGCGTATATTTCTATAATACGCCCAGCAGGATTATCAAAAAATAATAAGGTGTTAAGATCAGCTATAAAATCTTTAGCCAATGGGATGTCTTCAAATCCAGGTAAAACACTATCATTAGCCGCGTATACGCGTTCAACTTTTGCAAGCAGATCAAATACACCCGCAAATATTATAGCCATGCACACAATACAACGTAATCTTTGCAAAGACACTCTCCTTTTTCAGTTCCATATAAGCTAGATTTGATGTTTTGTACAATAATAGGTTGCACGTTGCAAATCTACAGTTTTTTCTATCATACCATTGCATCGATTTCGTGTGCATATTTTGCCAAATTGGCCATAGCATTTCCATTGATGCTGAAAATATCCAAGCTTTTGATTTGGATCTTTAAAATCTCGCATAGAAGACCCTCCTGCATTGATAGCATCTTTGAGTGTTTTTCTTATAGCTTTTAAAATTGCTGTAATTTCAATCAAATTAAGATCATTACATATACGCGCAGGATGTATTCCGCTCTGCCATAAAATTTCACTAACATAAATATTACCAATACCAGCTATAATGTGCTGATCAAGTAAAGCAGATTTAATGGTTTTTGTACGTTTCATCATGCTTTTATGAAGCACGTCACTGGATAATTTTGGATCGCATGCATCTGGTCCATAATCACCAATGCGTGTATGAGTATAGCATTTATTGGTATCAACTATCTCACAAAACCCAAATCTTCTGGGATCATTGTAAATAGCAAATATACCATTTTGAAAACCTAAAACTATATGATCATGCACTTTAATATCATTCATCTGTGCCTCACGAGACATTCGCCAATTTCCACTCATCCCTAAATGCCAAAGCAAGCTCTTTTGATTACTTAAATGCCAAATCATAATTTTTCCATACCTATCAAACAAACAAAGACGTTGGCTTTTGATAAGGTTAGATAAATTTTTAGGAATTTCAAAGCGTAACTTTACTTGGTTAATCACTACTCTAGAGATGGTTTGATCCAGTAGCACCTGCTCTAAGGCTCTCTTAGTAACTTCTACTTCTGGCAATTCTGGCATCGTAAAACTCCTGTTTTAACAAACAGCCTCAACATCTCGATTGAAATCAATATCAATCCTCATGTTTAATATTGATGCTAGTTATAAGCCTACAAATCTTGTGCATAATACAACACTATATCCTTAGTTGAGGAAAATAGACTTGTATATTCCGGCGGCTGCACATCGCCAAGACTTGCTGCAATAGCTATCGAAACCAATGCTTGAGCTCTAGCTGGAAAATACTCAATTGAATCCACAACGCGCGCTGCAAATTCTCCATTCTTTTGGCGCGCAGCATTACGTGCAACCGCGATTAAACTTGCATATCGAGGATGTGTATAATGTCCAGAAATATCGATAAGGTCGCGCTCTTCTTCTGTAGGCTCTCTAATGCGCACTGCTGTATCATACGCATCAAGCTGCTGATCTAAGTTAAGTCTATGAATCACTAATGCATGTTGCAGTTTTTCTTTTTGCTTAACATCTGCAACGTCTACAATCAAATAGCCTGCTGTCGTCAATTGGCGCCTAGCCTCCTCCAATTTAAAGCGGCTAGATAATATTTTGCTAGCATAGATTAAGTACATCCCCTTATAAAAGGAAGAATTCATCTCTTCAACCAGTTCAAGCCCTCGTTGATAAATTACATCATCATCATTAGCATGCCCAATTTCGGCTTGCGCATTAATTGTCTTAAGAATAGCTCTAAATAATTGCCTATCATCTCCATAGGACAGGTTGTAGTTCAAAGCATCGAGAATTATTGGTTGGTGTTTTCCATCAGAATAATCTTTTTGATAAAATTTTCTTGCAAGATCAATAGAAAACTCTGCCCTTAATCCTAAATCACTAATATAATTTAATAATTTTCTAGCTTGAAAAAACTCTCCTTTTTTGAGCAATTCTTGGCCCATTGCTACCATCCCTTGCGTTTGAGAACTTTGCTGAGAAATTGCTCCTAACGTAACAAAAGCATCAGCAAGAAGACCTGTGCGAGTTTGCTCTATTGCTATATGACTTAGCAAATCGTCTTTGACGGCTGTTTCTCTAATGCTTTCTAATCCATCTTTTGCAAGAGCAAACAAAGGAACAGCTGCTTCTATATCACCGCGCTCATCTCTGAACCTAGCCATAGAAGCAAATGCATAGCGTTGTTTCACTGGATCAATAATCTCTCGAATTGTTTTCATAGCTCGGCCATGATCATTTTGAACGTACCATGTAAATCCAATATAATTAATAGTCTTTGCATCCAGCATACTTAACTTGGTAGCGCTATCTCCTCCAGTCAATTCGTCGATGAGTTGGCCAATATCGGCCTGTTTATCTGTTTGGGCGATTAAAAATATGATCCGTGCATGTAGCAAATCTTTTTCAGGAAAGGCTGACACATCCATGTTGATAATCTGGCCATATAACTTTTGCGCTATTAAAAGTATTTGGCCCATTTGTTCTTGAGTAAAATTACCTTTTCTTGCTCGTTCAGCGATGCTTTCAAGATGGGTTAGTAAAAATTCTGGATCACTCATTCTGCTCATAACAAAATCTATTAGATCAATAGACCCGATTGTTAAAAAAGATTCTGCAATCTGCATCAGCAATTTATTTCGGTTAATGTTATTGTCTATTTGATTAGATTCAATGGGCGCATATTTTTCAATAGGCTCAAATACTCCAGCAGTTTGATATAAATAATCTATTGCAGAATCTGCCTTATCATTTTCTATTAAATAATTTGCAATAGCAAGCAATGAACGAGCACGCCAAATAGGATGCTTAATCTCTGCTAAACCTAAAAGAGCGTCTTCAAAATTATGATGAACTAAAGAAACAACAACAACGCCATGCAAAGCTAGAGCCTCATCTTTATGCCCTTGTAATGATATGGCAAGAAATCTAAGTGATAGCAATGCATTTGCAACGATAGCTTCTGTTAAGGGATCTCTAATATCGGCTTGCTCATCTTGTGCTTGCGCATAATTTGTAGCTACAAAGCATGTTGTGTATATATACAACATATTGGCCAATAGGCAGCCAACAAAAGCAACTTTGCTGATTTTATATAATTGATTAAGCAAGCCTTTAACCAATATTAAGTATGACAAAGGGTTTTGATAAAATCGAACATTGAATATCATTGATATGCTTTATATAAAAACACGCTTAAAAATCATATCAACATGTCTTGTATAATAGTCTATATTGAAAAGTTTATCCATTTCTAAAGTCGATATATATTTACTAATTTCTTGATCTTGAACAAGATAGTCTTTAAATGTTCCATCATTTTTCCAGGCCTGCATTGCGCATGCTTGAACATGCTTATAGGCCATTTCACGACTCATGCCTGCTTGTGTTAAGGTTAACATAACGCGCTGTGAATTATACAACCCTTTGTGCAAATCAATATTCTTTTGCATTTGTTTTGGATGAACTTGTAAATTTTTAATCAAAAGCGCCATTCTATTTAGTGCAAAATCAAGCAAAATAGTTGCATCAGGCGACACAATACGCTCAACAGATGAATGCGATATATCACGCTCATGCCAAAGTGCAACATTTTCAAATGCTGCACCAGCATAAGCCCTAATCATGCGTGCTATACCTGTTAAATTTTCACTTAATACTGGGTTTCGCTTGTGTGGCATCGCAGATGAACCTTTTTGCCCAATGGTGAATTGCTCTTCTACTTCACCAACTTCGCTGCGTTGCAAGTGCCTAATTTCAACTGCTAATCTTTCTATCGAGCTTCCTATAACAGCAAGGATTGAAAAATACATCGCATGGCGATCTCGAGGAATAACTTGGGTAGATATTGGCTCATATTTTAACCCCAAAGCATTTGCAACGTATTCTTCAACGCGTGGATCAATATTTGCAAATGTACCAACAGCACCTGATATGGCAACAGACCCTATCTCATCTTTAGCTATAACCATACGATTTTTAGCTCGTTTAAATTCACTATAAAAACTTGCTAATACCAACCCAAAAGTCGTTGGTTCAGCATGAATCCCATGTGAGCGTGCGATCATCGGCGCCGTCTTATATGCAAAAGCTTTCTCTGCTAAAGCCTCTAAAAGTTTATCAATACCTTCAAGTAATAAATCGCTTGCTTGAACTAACTGTAACCCCAAACACGTATCTAGCACATCTGAAGAAGTCATTCCTTGATGAATAAAACGTGCTTCTTCTCCTACTGATTCAGAAATATTTGTTAAAAACGCAATAACATCATGCTTTGTTTCTTTTTCAATTTGATCAATTTTTGCGCTATCAAAACAAGCTCGGTCGCGCATTGTTTGCGAAACAGTTTCAGGTATAACTCCTATCTTCCCCATGGCTTCACACGCCAATGTTTCAATCTCCAACCATATTTTAAAACGATTATCATCATCCCAAATCTGGCGCATTGGTTCACGTGTGTAACGAGATATCATGATGTCCTACCTATAGACTAAGGTGAATATGTTTGATGCCTTTTTTGCTGGCACACAACTTGCTTTCAATAAACACTATCGTAAATAACATTGTAATAAACATTCCTTCAGGAATAGACATCTACCTTATAAAACATGATGGCATAAACTGTCAAAGTCAAATACTGAATAATGTATAGTATCGGAGCCCAAATAATGCAACAGCACTATAACCCATTTCACGAATTATTGGATGCAAAATATAATACTAAAACAGAAGAACGCGAAGCAGCAGCCTTAGCGTTTATAACAATGGCAGAGCGTATTGAACAGATTAAAGACCATTATCATGATATTGATATGCATACCCGCAACGGTATTTTAGATGCCAATAACTATCTATGGCTTTTAGCAAAAAATTTAGTAGCAATGGACACAGCTCCAAAAGAATACGAAGATGCAGAATTATTATCTCAAATTGGCACCTTCACAGGAGATGCTTCTGCTATTCTAGCCAAAGAAAACAATGAGAGCATCTTGCAACAACTTATCCAATTGAACATTAACATGGCAGATAGTATTATTGCTATGATACCAGATCATTCACAAGACACTACAGAAGATAAATTTGCAGTTGCATCTTGAATCTGTACAATATAGTGTTTATGATTGATAGCATCAACTGAAGCTTTCAATACTAGGCTAAAACCTATTGATGAATAGCTATCATTAATGAATTAAAAATAAACCCTTCGGAGAAGATTATGTCTGTAATTGAAGTTAGTGATGCTACTTTTGAGTCTACCATTTTAAATAATGAGAAGCTAGCTATTGTTGACTTTTGGGCTGAATGGTGTGGTCCTTGCAAAATCATGAGCCCTTTGTTAGATTCTATTGCAGCAAACATGAACACTCAAGTAACAATCGCTAAACTCAACGTTGACGAGAATCCTGACATGCCTGGAAAACTAGGAATTCGTGGACTTCCTACATTGATGGCTTTTCATCAAGGCAAAATGATTGACCAACGCGTTGGAGCCATGCCGCAAGGACAGTTAGAGCAATGGATTCAAAGTTTGTTGGCTAAGTAATTGCTCATCATTGTGTATTTTGTTGAGCATGTCAGCCTATACTCTTTTAAAAAGCACATGCTATAGTAACAACTCCAGTATATCATTTGTATATAGAATAGATATGTATCATTATAGATGGCTTTTGCGTAGCCTGATTTTTTGTCTTATCTCTTTGGTGCCAATTGTTATCTCAAGCGAATATACAATTGCAGGTCATCACAATATTAAAACAATTTCTGATGGTGGTAGCATTATTATTAATCGCAATGTTTTAATACGCCTTAAGCAACGCTTGAATCAATCCCAGCGAGTAAATCAAACAGTCATAACCTCTCCTTCGCAAACTGTGCTTCTAAACTCTAATCTCAAAAAAGACTATACTCTTAATCCACTTATTAGCTCACAACACAATGGCGCTAGCCTTGATATAAAAAAATCTGAACATGCTCAATCGCCTAACCTTTTAAGCAACGCACAATTAGCTGTGCCCCAGCCCATTGAACAAGAACATCCAAAAAATACAAATTCAAAAACATCAACATCATCAGCCTTCAACCAATCTAACATAATAAATGATAGCGACATCGATGATGCTAATATTGTTGATTTAACAGTCAACGCTCCACAAGAGATACAAGCTCTCATTAACCTTGATACAACACAGACACTTAAACACAATATTATAACCCCGCCAAAAACTGCACAACAGCAAACCTCTTTGCTTCCAAAGCCTGTTCCGTGCCATGATTTATGCACCCAAAAAACTAACGTTCCCAACACAGATATTACATTATTAAATGTAGTTCCAGAAATATTGGAACCTGCCAATTCTACAAATCTATCCAACATTAATACTAACCCTGATATTGATACCAATCAAAGCAAACAGCTTCCAAAAGCTATAACATTCCATTATCAACAAGGTACAGTTGAACCTATCAAAGATATGACAAGCGCTCTTGATACATTAGTTAGTGTAATGCAGGAAAATTCTAAACTTGTCCTTGAAATTAAAAGCTGGGCACATGCCCTAGACGGTAAACCAACCTCATCAAGGCGTCTATCTATGCAAAGAGCACGCTATCTCAAAGCATATATCGTTGAATCTCAAATTGATAAACGACGGATCTTTATGCAACCACAAGGTGCTGTTAAAGCAAAAGAAGGACAAATAAATGATTTACCACAAAATGAACAATCAATCCTACGATTGCAATATCGCAATCGTGCATCGTAAAATACGTTAACTATTTTTGCATCCACCATGAAAGTTTTACAAATAGTACCTCAACTTGGTCAAGGTGGCGTTGAACAAGGCACTATCGATATAGCAAATGCATTGCATGCAAATGGCCATCAATCTTTAGTGATCTCACAAGGTGGAGAAAAAGCACTACAGCTCAAAAATTGTAATTGCAAACATATTACATTACCAAGCGCAACTAAAAACATCCTAAAATGGCCTACTTTAATTAAACAAGTCACCAAAATTGTCCAAGCAGAGCAAGTAGACATTATTCATGCGCGCTCGCGTGCGCCAGCATGGTGGGCACATCAGGTAGCACAAACAACAAATTGCTGTTTTGTTACAACGTTTCATGGCACATATAATATCCCAAACAATCCTTTGCACGCTTGGTTTAAAAAACGTTATAACGCTATTTTAACTAAAGGAGATAGAGTGATTGCAATAAGCAATTTTATAGCAAATCACATGATCCAAACATATAACACTCCATGGCATAAAATACGCGTTATACATCGTGGCATTGATGCAGCTACATTCAACCCAAATAATATGAGCACTTCTCGCTTGCTCAAACAAAGCCGCGAATGGAAATTACCAAGTAATCGAGCCATCATTTTAATGCCAGGAAGATTAACACGTTGGAAAGGTCAACATACCTTCATTAATGCTTTAAAACAAATGCCAAAACCTAGGCCTTTTTGCATTGTAGTTGGTGACGCACAAGGACGCACCAAATATCTTCAAGAGCTTCAAGAGCTCATTCTCAACAATGGTCTTCATGATGATATTCATATCCACCACGAAGCAAACGATATGCCTGCTGCAATCATGTTATCGGATATTATCGTATCTGCTTCAACCGATCCAGAAGCTTTTGGCAGGGTTGCAGCAGAGGCAATGATGATGGGCAAAATGATTGTTGCTCCCAATCATGGGGCTGCTTGTGAGCAAATTGAAAATCACAAAAACGGCTTTCTTTTTACACCTTCAAATCCTTACTCTCTTGCAATAACCTTACATCAAGCATTACAATTAAAACCAGAAGAGCGAGCCATTACAAAACAATATGCACGCACAAAAGCACTTGAATATTTTACACGGACACAAATGCAAGATAAAACCCTAGCACTCTATCAAGAATTAATGGAGACACGATCATGAAACTTGCAGATTTTGCGTGTAAACATTGGCAAAGCAAAGGAAGGCTCTACAACCAATCTACACAAAATGAAGGTGATAAAGATGCTAGCAATATATTGCATAACCTCAGGTCTGTATTCCAGCATGACCGCGATCGCATCATACATGCTCGAGCTTTTCGTAGGTTAAAGCATAAAACCCAAGTTTTAAGTAAAACTACAGGAGACCATCATCGCACAAGATTAACGCATTCTTTAGAAGTTGCACAAATAGCCCGCTCGCTTGCGCGCTCACTTGCAGTTGACGAAGACTTAACAGAAGCTATCGCCTTGGCCCACGATATAGGTCATCCACCTTTCGGCCATGCAGGAGAAGATGTTTTAGCTCACAAAATGCGTAACTTTGGTGGGTTTGATCACAATGATCAAGCTATTCGCATTGTTGCTCTTCTAGAAATTTCTTACCCTGATTTTGATGGACTTAATTTGAGTTTTGAAATGCTCGATGGTATCATCAAGCATAATGGACCAGCGTTAAAGCCGGGTCCTAATGTAGCATTGCTTGCAAAGCAAATGCAAATTGATCTGAACACTCAAGGATCGCTTGAAGCACAAATTGCAGCAATTAGCGATGACATTGCCTATAATCATCACGACCTTGACGATGGTTTACGTATTGGTCTGTTTTCGATTGATGATGTTTGTCAAAATCTTCCATATATCGAAAATATTTACTCTCAAATTAAAACGCAATGGCCTGATCTTGATCTTGTGCGCACAAAAGCAGAGCTCATTCGCCGCTTGATACATCAAGCCGCCGAAGATGCTATCATGCAAACCAAGCAAAATTTACAAAACTACAAAATTCAATCTCTAGAGGATATATTCTATTGCAGTAAACAATTGGTCAGTTTATCTCCCTTGCATACAAAAAACATCATGCAGTTGCACCAGTTTTTAATGATCCATATGTATAAAGCAAATGATGTCCTCAAACTCAAAGAACGCAATTGTAAAATATTAACTAAGGTTTTCGACTATTACATCGAAAATCCACATCACCTTCCAGAAAAATGGAAAGACGCAATACAAATGAACCAATCAAACAAAGCACGCAGAGTTTGCGATTATATTGCTGGAATGAGTGATACATTTGTATTCACAACACATCAAAATTTACTCTCAAATCACTCTACTCTATCTTAATAGAGGTTTTACGATGGATTATTTGGGCATATTATTACTAGCAGCAATCCAAGGCATTACTGAATTTCTACCTGTTAGCTCAAGTGCTCATTTAATCGTTACACCACAATTATTTAACATTGAAGACCAAGGTATTATTATTGATGTTGCTCTGCACACTGGTAGTCTTCTTGCTGTATTAGTTTATTTTTACCGTGATTGTTTAAAATGTATCCAAGGGTTTATTTCTTTGCTGCTATGCACTGCCATGAAAAAACCCTATCATGATGAATCAAAAATGGTACTTAATTTAATTGTGGCCACATTGCCTATAAGCATTATCGGTATTATTTTTTTTGATCTTGTTGCTGAAATGGGGCGCCATATTGGCTTAATTATCGGTGCAACTATGCTGTTTGCTCCTTTGCTTTGGTGGGCAGACAAGCAGCCAGTACATGCAATGCAAACCATTGAAACACTGACCCTAAAGCAAGCATTTTTAGTAGGATTGTGCCAAATGTTTGCTTTAATCCCTGGAGCCAGTCGCGCAGGAACTTGTTTAATAGGATTACGCTTTATTGGTCTTAGTCGTCAAGAATCTATGCGGTTTGCTATGTTGCTGTCAATCCCTGCCATTGGCGCTGCAAGCATATTAACAGCTTGGAAATGGCTCAGTGATCCTATCTATGCACAAGATGGATTAAGTAGCCAAATTATATTGATTATCATATCATCCTTTATTGTTGCCCTCATCACTATTAGCTTATTAATGCGCTGGATTGAACGTATAGGCTTTTTGCCTTTAGTCCTATATCGTGTATTTTTTGCTGGATTCTTATATTATTGGTTTTATTTATAAAATGCTTGATCAAAAAAAACTAACCCTAAAAGATGCCTTTAATCTTATACAACAAAATATCCAAGCAAAAGAGCTAGATATAGCAGAAGATTTATGCTTACAGCTACAAGCAGTCAAACCTGAGCATCCAAAGTTGCTACATTACAGAGGCTATATCGCATATGAACGAGGTTTGCTACATCAAGCACAAGAGTATTTTTTAAAACTTATCAAAAAAGAACCTGATAATTTTGCTGTAGCTTGCAATATTGCTTCGCTTTATCTTAATGCTCACCAATATCAAAAATCTGAAACATTATTGCGAGAATTAGCAAAACAGCAACCTGATAACGCAAAAGTAGCTCTTGCGTTATTTAGTTCTTTAATTGGCCGTCAAGTTGATGATATGGACGAAATACGAGAAAAGGCCAAAACTTTAAACAAAACAAATGAAGCAGAGTTATTTCCACGCTTTGCAATGGAAGAGCGATATAAAGGCAATTATAACAAAGCTGTTGAATATTACGATCATGCTATTGCCTTGCTACCTTCTAGTAAAAAGAAAGCAATGCAATATAATCGCTTTTTTCCTCTTTCGCTTGCTGGACGTTTTAAAGAAGCTTGGCAAGCCTATGAAAATCGCTGGGAAAGTCCTTCCATCAAAGTACAATGGCATCATCTTGATTTGCCTGTATGGCAAGGAGAGAACCTAGAGAATAAAAAACTACTCGTATGGGCAGAGCAAGGACTTGGTGATGAAATAAAATTTGCATCCTTATTGTCTTATATCACTAAGAAATGTCAATTATATGTTACATGCGATCCAAGATTAAACGGTTTTTTCGAACGATCTTTTAATGCGCATATACTAAAAGATGCCCGCAATCATCCTAATCTTGCTATCCAAGGCTTAGATATCGATTATCAAATACCTATTGGCTCTCTTAGTTTTGTTTTAGGAATAGGATATCAAACTCCTATTCGTCCAAAAGTTTACTTCCAAGCAGATGCTATCAAAATAGCGCATATACAAAAAAAATTAAGGGCAAAATTTCCTGGAAAATTTTTAGTAGCACTTGCATGGCGCGCAGGTAGAGAAACACGCGGGTCACGAGATTTTGCACTTAATAAACTCGTAGAAATTTTAAAACATCCTAAGATACAATTCATTAATTATCAAAGCAAAGCAAGCGACCAAGAATTGCTCGAAGTTCAAGAAAAATTAGGAGTCCATATCCACCAAATACCTGAGTTAGATTTATTTAATGACATTGAAGGCGCCGGTGCATTGGCAAAAGCCGTTGATTGCTTGGTTTCTAACGCGCAATCATCGGTTCATTTAGCAGGTAGCGTTGGTGCTCGTGTATTATTACTATTAGGACCTCATCCTGCTTGGCGTTGGAGCCCTATATTAGAAGATCGAAGCATGTGGTATACATATCCAAAATTTAAAATACTCCGTGATGATATTCATGGAGATTTTCAATACCCTATTAAGCAAGCTTCGGTCATTCTTAAACAATATATTCTTGAGTTTGAAAAACCCAATTTTTAGTTAGCAAACTCTTTCGTACAATCCATCAAATAATCCCAAACATATCGTGCAAAACTCCACCTAACGCTTAAAATATAGCATGTTGTAGGATCCTCTAGATTAATATTAATATTTTCTATCGTATGCACATCGCATAACTGCGTCAAAGAGGCAAAGCAAGATATTGAAATGGTTGCATTTGCAAATCTAGCGCCCTTTATTTGCTGTGGCTGGAAAGAGCTTTGATGCAAATCAAGCGAAATCACATTGGCTAAAAGCAATGGTGCGTGCACTCCACCAATAGCAATTTGGGTATAATAATCACTAACATCTACCACTTGTATATGCTCTTGCTTAGATAACTCAAACAATGAGTTAGAGACACTGCCTAACAGATCTTGATCAACATGCAGCCTAAATTCATCTGGTCCAAGCCAATCAAAACGCCGACGCTCCCCTTGCTCAAATTGACATGCATTTGGGATAGACAAGCCAGTTGTTTTTTGAATAGATCGCGTGATTTTTTGATTGTCTGGATTAAAGCGTAAATTAATTTGTCCCTCAAAACCAACTGGAGTAACGTATAACCTTGTCGCGTGATATGAATTTACATCGCTTAAAGCGCTAGATATAGTATTTTGTATCATTGCAATCTTTTATTGTTAGGATCAAAAAAAACAGGTTTAACAACTTTTACTTTTTCATAGGTACCATCCATCAATGGTACATATAGAACTTCTCCAAGACGAGCACGACCATTTTTAATAACACCCATAGCAAAGCTGCGCTCGAGATTAGGGCTATAATAACTTGATGTGATATGTCCAAGCATATCCATCGGCGGCTTAGGTTTTAGACATTCAACGATATGCGATCCTTCTTGTAGAATTTTATTTTTATTTTCAGGCAAGATACCTACTAGCTGTTTTCGGTTTTGGCGTGATGTATCCGAGCGACTAAATGATCTTTTACCTAAAAAATCTTCTTTCTTTTTTGATATAATCCACTCCATTCCTAAATCATTGGGTGTCATGGTGCCATCGCTATCTTGTCCAACAATAATAAAGCCCTTCTCTGCTCGCAGCACATGCATTGTTTCGGTACCGTATAAGCATAGATGATGTCTTTCGCCAGAGCCTCGAATAGCTTCCCATATCTGTTTGCCATATCTTGCAGGTATATTCACTTCAAAAGCACTATCACCTGTAAAAGAAACCCTAAATATGCGACCAGAAACACCACATATTTGGGCTTTTTGATATGTCATATGCGCAAATGCCTCACCAGAAAGATCAATGTCACACAAAGGCGATAATATCTCGCGCGCTTTAGGCCCTGTTACTGTTGCAACCGCCCATTGCTCACTTACAGAAGTGCAATATACTTCTAATTCAGGCCATTCTGTTTGCAGCCATTCTTCTAGCCAATTCAAAACTCGCGCTGCCCCACCAGTGGTCGTAGTCATATAATAGCGATGCTCTTCTAATCTTGTTGTCACCCCATCATCAAAAACCATTCCGTGTTCATTTAGCATCACTCCATATCGACACTGACCTACTCGAAGAGTAGAAAACATATTGGTGTAGATCATATCTAAGAATTTACCTGCATCTTTACCATATATCTCTATCTTACCAAGTGTCGAGGCATCTAAAAGTCCTGCATGCTCGCGTACTGCTAAACATTCTCGTTGTACCGCAGCATGTATTGACTCTGATGTTTGTGGAAAACAAAATGGACGCTTCCAGTCGCCCACATCTTCAAAAAATGCATCATTGTCTAAATGACATTGATGCATTGGCGTTGTTCGTTCCTGGATAAATAAATGCCCTACATTTTGACCTGCAATGGCGCCAAAATCAACAGGTGTATAAGGAGGTCTAAACGTTGTCGTACCAACTTGATCGATTTTCAAATCAAGCAAACTTGCCATCACTGATAATGCATTCAGATTGGATGTTTTACCTTGATCTGTTCCCATACCAGTAGTTGTATAACGCTTCAAGTGCTCAACAGAACGATACCCTTCAATAGATGCTAGTTTGATATCATTGAGCGTAACATCATTTTGAAAATCAATGAATTGTTTAAAGGGCCTTTTTGCGATATCCAACGCTAAATAGTGCCATCTTACATTGAAGTTTCCGATATCTTTTGTAATATGCTTGAACAAACTGATTGTTGATGGAGTGTCTATTGGCACGGGTTTAAAACCTAATGTACTAACAACATCATGCACAGTTTTGTTGGCCTCAACAAACATTTCAATTGGATCAAAAACTCCGTTACATGCCCCAATTGCGTGCACCTTTTGTGGACAACTTAATGGCAAGAAACATTGTAACTTATCGTTAAATATGAGCTTCCCACGCGCTTGCGAATATAAATGTACACTTGAAACCCACCCTCCTGAAATTGCTAACAAATCGCACGCAATTTCAATCGTGCCAGTGAGCTGTTGCTCTGAGGTGTTTTCATCGCTTAATGCAACAAGCGTTACTCCTTCAAGCTGCTTGCTACCTCTACATTTCTGGATTTGAACTCCATTATAAATCGTAATACCTTTTGTATGTGCCAGTTGTACTACTGGGCTACCTTGTGTTTCACCTTGATATCTTTGGTCAGCTATGCTAACCTCAACGCCTAATAACTTAAGATGTAGCGCCGTTTGATAAGCGCTATCATTGTTTGTATAAACAACACACGCCTTACCAATTGTTACGCCGTATCTTATAAGATATTGCCTAATACTACCCGCAAGCATAATGCCTGGTTTATCGTTATCAGGAAATAGTAACGGTCGCTCAATTGATCCTTGGGCTAAAATCGTATGCTTTGTACGAATTTTCCAAAATCGCTGCCTTGGCAAATGTTGTTCTGCTCCTGATGGTAAATGATCTCGTACCCGCTCTAAGGCTGTTAGAAAATTATCATCATAATAGCCACTTAAAGTTGTTCTACTTAGAAGCGTAACATTTTGTGCATTTTGTAATAACTGAACCGCGTGTGCAATCCATTGACTGATGGATTGATCATCTAATTTTAAGGCTGTGCTAGCCCCATTTCCACCCCAAAAAGCATTTTCATCTACAATGATAATCCTCATGCCTGTCTGTTGGGCAGCAAGAGCTGCAGCCAACCCTGCGATGCCACCTCCAACAATTAAAAGATCACAATGAGCATATCTTTGTGTATAACGATCTGGATCTGGCTGCTCTGATGCTTTTCCAAGTCCTGCCGCTGCACGAATAAATTTTTCATAAAACTTCCATGCACGTGCTGGCCACATAAATGTCTTATAATAAAACCCAGCGGGTATTATCCGAGAGAAAAAGCCCGTGACTGCGCTCAAATCAAATTGCGCTGACGGCCAGCAATTTTGACTTGTTGCTTCAAGTCCATCATATAATTCAACCATCGTAGCGCGTAAATTTACTTGTTTGTAAGCACCTGTTCCAACTTGAACTAATGCGTTTGGCTCTTCTGAGCCAGCAGAGATTATACCGCGCGCGCGATGATATTTGAAGCTTCTACCTACAATTTTAATTCCATTTGCAAGCAATCCAGATGCAAGTGTATCTCCTTGATATCCACGATAGGTTTTACCATCAAATGAAAAACTGATAGGTTTATCAAGATCGACACAATCTCCTTGAACCCTATTCATCTTTATTCCTCTTAGTCTTTTTTAACTCTTGTTGGTGGTCTATTTCTTTAGGCAGTGGAGGAATTTCATCTGTTGGTTTATACGTTATATGAAACACATCGCCATGAGTATGGCGTATGGCGTTAAACCATCTTCTACAGCCTGCATCATGCACCCATCTCTCACGCTGCCACCCTTTAACGTTATCTTTAAAAAAAACATACTCGCCCCATTCTTGATCGCTTAACTCAAAAGGCTGTAACGGACGCTGAATATGAGCTTGCCCATGACAGGAAAACTCACTCTGATCGCGTTCCCCACACCAAGGGCATTGAATTATAAACATCTCTATTACCTCTAATGCGCTACAGCTGCTGCTGCGCCTTCATCAATTAATGCCCCTGAATGAAACCTGTTGAGCGCGAAAGGCGCAGCAAAAGGATGCATTTCTCCATTGGCAAGCGAATGAGCAAAAACATGTCCAGATCCTGGAGTGGCCTTAAAACCACCCGTTCCCCAACCACAGTTGAAATAAAGATTTTCTATATCTGTTTTTGTAATGATAGGGCTTCTGTCAATCGTAACATCAACTATGCCAGCCCATTGGCGCAACTGGCGAAGCCTAGACACAAACGGAAACAGCTCAACCAGCGGGCCCATAATATGTTCTATCGTTTGAAAAGCACCTCTTTGCGCATAAGATATATAATCGTCTGATCCAGCACCAACAACCAATTCCCCTTTATCTGACTGGCTAACATACACATGCACAGTGTTAGACATAATAACACAATCAATAGCAGGCTTGATTGGTTCTGAAACCAAGGCTTGCAAAGGAAACGATTCTATTGGCATACGCAAACCTGCTTTTTCAGCCAACACGCTTGTATGACCGGCTGTAACGCAACCAACTTTGCCTACTTTAATACGCCCACAACTAGTATCAAGAGAGATCACTTTGCCCTTTTTGATTTCAAAATCTAAAACCTCACAATTTTGTATAATATCAACACCTAAAGCATCAGCTGCACGCGCATACCCCCACGCTAAGGCATCATGGCGTGCGGTTCCTCCACGCTTTTGCAACAAACCGCCCAGCACAGGGTAGCGCCCATTAATGTTGATTAATGGCACCATTCTCTTGACAGCTTGAGGTGATAAAAACTCACTATCAATACCGTTTAAATAATTTGCATTTCCACGTCTGCCTATCTCTTGCATATCGTGAATATTATGGGCAAGATGCAATAGACCTCGCTGTGAAAACATCATATTAAAATTAAGCTCTTGAGATAAACCTTCCCATAGTTTTACTGCATGATCATATAATTTGGCAGACTCGTCCCATGTGTAATTAGAACGTATAATGGTTGTATTGCGCCCAGTATTACCCCCACCTAACCAGCCTTTTTCAAGCACGGCCACACGTCCCACTTTACATTCTTTAGCCAAATAATACGCGCTAGCTAAACCATGACCTCCTCCGCCTATGATAACAACATCATAATAAGGTTGCGGTGATGGAGAACGCCACGCCTTTTGCCAGTTTTGATGCCAGTCAAAACTATTACGTACAAGCTGGAAAATAGAATAACGCCGAGCCATTAATAATTACTATCTATATGAAATATCTAAAGGATCTAAATTTTATCTAACATTTACACCAACATCTATCAACGCTTAATTGCATTTTTGCACCATTTTCAAATTGCACAAGCTTACCTCATCATCCAATACTCGCTTACATCAAGTTTATTTTCATGAACTTTGCTCATCATAAACTCTATCACATCTTCATTTAGCAACTTTTCTAGTTTATTTGTATCACTGCGTCATTAATTTTTTCTCTTTGGCTGCAAGCAATCCAATTTGCTCGATTAACCATGCCCCAATCAAATGGTTGCGCTTGGCTCTTACTTTGAAAAAACTCTCTATCATTTCTAAATTTTGATTCAAAAACATTTTTACAATCATCTAAAACAAACGTGATCATACTGCGTTAATTTGATAATAGCGTTGATATAAAATACTATCCAACATAGAGCTTGGTCTATAGTGGAACTAGCATTAAAATATTACAACAATGTTATTTCTTTAAAACAACAAAATTTAACAATGGCAAGATGATATAGAATCTGTGTATTTATTTATTTTATTCATTAACTATTGCTTGATTTTATTCATTAACTATTGCTTGAAAGCTTAAACTACATGTCCAGACGTCGCTTAATCTATGAAGGCAAAGCCAAAATACTCTATGACGGCCCCGAAAACGGCACACTAGTACAATATTTTAAAGATGACGCAACTGCTTTCAACGCTAAAAAAAAGGACAATATTAATGGTAAAGGAGTATTAAATAATCGTATCAGTGAGCATTTAATGCTTGCTTTGAACCAAGTCGGTATACCTAACCATTTTATTAAAAGAATTAACATGCGTGAGCAATTGATTCATGATGTAGAAATCATCCCCATTGAAGTAATTGTAAGAAACATATCTGCAGGTACTTTAGTCCAACGCCTTGGAATTGAAAAAGGCAAACGTTTACCACGCTCAATTGTTGAGTTTTGTTACAAATCAGATGCATTAAATGATCCCTTGATTTCTGAAGAACACATCACAGCGTTTGGCTGGGCAGCTCCTCAAGAGCTTGATGATATTATGTCGATGGCTTTAAGAGTAAATGATTTTCTTTCAGGTCTATTTTATGCTTCCAATTTAATATTAGTAGATATGAAATTAGAGTTTGGCCGTTTCTTTGATGAAAACAATGAGATGCGCATTATGCTTGCCGACGAAATTAGCCCAGACACTTGTCGTTTATGGGATTCCAATACCAATGAATCGTTAGATAAAGACCGCTTCAGAGAAGATCTAGGTGGAGTCAGTGAAGCTTATCAAAACGTTGCCAAGCGCCTAGGCATTATCCAACCGGAGGAAGACATATGAAAGCAGAAATTGCCATCCGTTTAAAAGATAGTATCCTTGATCCTCAAGGGCAAGCCGTTATGGGAGCCTTAAGCGCACTTGGATATGATAATGTTACAAATATTCGCATTGGACGCCTTATTAGTCTTGAAATAACTAGCAGTGATGATGACGATCAAAGCGAAAATCAAATACATAGTATGTGCAAGCAACTTTTAGCCAACCAAGTGATGGAAAGCTATACTATCCGCATTTTTAAATAATTATCTATTTCGTATATTATTTGACTATCAATGCGTGCTTCAATTATTATCTATCCTGGAATTAATCGCGATAAAGATATGGCAGACGCTCTGCAATCGGTAAATATTAAAACTACCTTTGTTGATTGTCAAGATACAGCAATAGCTTCACCTTGCGATCTTATTGTTTTACCTGGTGGGTTTTCATATGGCGATTATCTTCGTCCTGGCGCTCTTGCAGCGGTAACACCTATCATGCAGGCCGTGCGCCATCATGCAAGCCGTGGTGGTTATATTTTAGGTATTTGCAACGGTTTCCAAATTTTAACGGAAAGCGGTTTGCTGCCTGGGTTTTTAATGCGCAATGCATCGTTAAAATTTATTTGCAAATGGGTTCATTTGAACATTCATAATATCCACACAGATTATACCAACACTCTAACTAACATGTGCAAACTGAGCATACCCATTTCCAATATGGAAGGCAATTACCAATGCAGCGACGAAGTATTGAAGCAGCTCCATGACCAAGAGCGTATTCCATTTACTTATAAGACTAACCCCAATGGATCACGCGATAATATTGCTGGTATTTTAAGCCAAAACAAGCGTATATTGGGGGCAATGCCGCATTTTGAAAACGCTGCTCTTGAACATCAGCATAACCAGGATGGCTTGTTTTTATTCAATGCTCTTGCAAAAATTTAATCTTGCTCATGACACGTTCCAACCCTTATCCTTTAAACAATCATAGCTTCCATAACCCTATTAGTAGCGATGAAGACGCGATCACGCATGGCTTGAGCAACGATGAAATTACCATCATGAAACGTATCATGAACGGCTATCCCAACTTATTAGAACTTGGCATTATTTCAGCGATGTGGTCTGAGCATTGCTCTTATAAATCCTCAAAATATTGGCTTAGCAAACTTCCTAGCACTGGTTCTTGCGTAATTTGTGGCCCTGGTGAAAATGCCGGCGTTGTTGACATCGGTGATGGATATGCAGCAGTTTTTAAAATAGAAAGCCATAACCATCCAAGCTTTATTGAGCCATATCAAGGCGCAGCTACAGGTGTTGGTGGCATTTTGCGAGACGTGTTTACCATGGGCGCACGCCCTATTGCCAATCTTAATGCGTTGCGTTTTGGTAGTCCCAACCATCCTTATACACGCCATCTACTTGCAGGTGTTGTTGCAGGAATTGCAAATTATGGCAATTGTATAGGTGTTCCTACAGTTGCTGGCGAAACAGAGTTTCATCCATCTTATAACGGTAATATTCTTGTTAATGCTATGTGTGTTGGCATTGCAAAGAAAGAAAAAATTTTCTATTCTTCTGCCTCAGGAATAGGCAATGTTGTAGTTTACGTTGGAGCAAAAACTGGTCGCGATGGCATTCATGGGGCAACGATGGCAAGTGCTTCTTTTGATGAAACAAGCGATGAAAAACGTCCAACTATCCAAGTTGGAGATCCATTTACCGAAAAAAAGTTAATGGAAGCATGCCTTGAACTGATGCAAATGGTTGATATTGTTGCCATTCAAGACATGGGTGCTGCTGGACTTACATCATCATCTGTTGAAATGGCCAGTAAAGGTAATGTTGGTCTTGACATCAATTTAGACAAAATTCCCATGCGCGAAGATGGCATGAACCCTTATGAGCTTATGCTCTCTGAAAGCCAAGAGCGTATGCTAATGATACTCAAGCCTGATAATGTCGAGACTGCTCGAATTGTGTTTGAAAAATGGGAACTCGATTTTGCTGAAGTTGGTACGGTTGTAGAGGGAAATCATCTGCATCTAAAATGGCACGAACAGCTATGTGCTAATATCCCCGTGCATGAGCTTATCGCAACAAGCCCTGTTTATCAAAGACCCTTTCTATATAATAAAAATCTTGGAAAACATCACCTCGATGATATCTTAAAAGACACACCAAATCCTATCGACGTTCTTACATATCTTATGGGGAGTCACTATGCTGGATCAAGGCGTTGGATATGGCAACAATATGATCATCTTGTGCGTGGAGAAACAATCACTGAACCTGGTGGGGACGCTGCTATCGTGCGCGTCGTTGAAAATGGAGTAGGGTTAGCTTTGACAACAGATTCAACCCCTCGATATTGTTTCGCAGATCCATTTGAAGGTGGAAAACAAGCGGTTTGTGAGGCATGGCGCAATTTAACTTGCGTAGGAGCTACGCCGCTTGCTTTTACAAATAATCTTAATTTTGCAAACCCTGAAGATCCCAACATTATGGGACAGTTGGTTGGCTGTATCAATGGCATGGCTGAAGCAGCTTCTGCGTTGAATTTTCCTGTCGTTTCAGGCAATGTCTCGCTTTATAATGAAAATGCTTCAAGTGCTATCTTGCCGACTCCTGTTATTGGTGGAGTAGGGTTATTAAAAGACCCTACTAATCGTGTAGGCGTTGGGTTAACTAAAACTGGTAACTATCTTATGCTGTTAGGTAAAACGCACGGCCACTTAGCACAATCATGGGCCTTTTTAGCACTTAGAGATATTTTCCCTGATCTTATCAAACAAACAAAATTATCCATGCCACCCCCTAATGTTGATGTATTATTAGAAAAACGCACTGGTGATTTAGTTCGACAATGCATTGAGCATCAATTAATCTGCGCATGCCATGATCTTTCTGATGGGGGATTGATGATTGCAGTCAGTGAAATGGCAATAGCAGGCAATCATGGTGTTGAGTTATCTTTAGATTCTTGGATGGCATACGAGAGCATACCATTGTTTACAGCTCTTTATGCGGAAGACCAAGCACGGTATTTATTGGAGATTGAGCCATCATCTTTAGCATCCATTAACAAACTAGCACATAACGCTTGCATACCCATTCATCATCTTGGTATTATCAAATCAACAGATATAAAATTTACTAGTGAGCACAAAATCTCTTTAACCGAATTAAAACGCCTGCATGAAGTGTTTTTTGATCAATTCATGCAATAATCTACACTCATTAGACAAAGACGTTGAAATACGCAAATATGCTTGACCGTAACCTTTAAACCGCATAATCTCTTCATAGATTTATAAAAGACAGGAAAATATCAAATGCCCATGCATGAATCTGAACTCAGAGCACTGATAGAATCAGCTATCCCAGACGCAAAAATAAAAATTACCCATTTGCGAGATGATGATGACCATTATATGGCTGAAGTTTTATCAGATAGTTTTCGTGGGTTGTCTCGTATTGAGCAACATCAACGTATATATACCGCACTGCAAGGAAAGATGGGGGATCAATTACACGCGCTAGCTTTAACAACCGGTGTTCTAAACCACTAAATGAGAAAGACCAGATAATGAACGATACAACTGAGCAAATTAAAAGTCTTATCAATAACAATCATATCGTCCTTTTTATGAAAGGTACTCGCGTATTTCCTCAATGCGGTTTTTCAGCATCTGTTGTGCAGATCTTGAACCATTTAGGGGTTGAATTTAAAGACGTTAACGTTCTTGATGACGAGGATCTACGCCCAAATCTTAAAACCTTCAGTAACTGGCCTACTTTTCCACAACTTTATGTCAATGGTAATTTTTTAGGTGGATGCGATATCATACGTGAGATGTTTCAAGCAGGTGAGTTGGACGCAGAATTTAAAAATAATGATAAAGATATAACCTAGTACAACCAAATCTATATAACAATTACGTTATTTCATCGCGATGTATTTTTAAGCGTCTCTTGTGGTGTAGCTTATTTTTTTTGCGCATATAGCGATATTGCTCAAACCTGCGCAAATTTCGTATTGGCCTGCGATGACTAAAGCCTTGCTCATCAAAGGTGTGTTCGCTATTGTTTGTTGGCAAAGATCGGCTATTGTTACTATCAACAGAATGACGCTCGCTCATGATCCCCATTGATGCAGCTGCACGACAACAAAGCCTCCATAAAATGAACCAACTGCCTATCAGTACAATTAAACCCGCTATATAAGAATTGTTAATTGTGCCAAACCATACGGAAAGAACACTTGCAATAAAAAATACAAACAACAAAGTCGATGTTGTACGAATAGTGGCCTCTTGATTAAGGCGCATGATCAAATCAAACATAAGAGCAATCTATGACTTGTATTGCATTGGCAATTTATTTAATATCAAATACGCCAACATATTGGTGATCAATAATATTGCAATTTTTATTCCTATTGCATATCATTCTTTGCCCAATGCATCATTCTAGGATGGTATTATCTAGATACAATGTTATAAAAGCCTTGTTACAAAATTACAAACTCATCAACAGAAAGAAACAAGATGATGAAGCAAATTGCCATTGTAGGTGCAAGCGGTTATACTGGCGCTGATTTGCTACGTCTTGCTTTACACCATCCTTATATCAAAATTAAAGCACTCACAGGACACACTAAAGCTGGAATACCTGTTCAGCAATTATATCCAAACTTGCATGGCTACTCTCTAGATCCTTTAATTGCATTTAATAAAATTAATTGGCAAGAAATTGATGTTGCTTTCTTCTGTCTTCCCCATACTGTTTCACAAGAGTATATTCCTAAGCTTCCAAAGCACGTGCGCATCATAGATCTATCAGCAGATTTCAGATTAAAAGACCACACAACTTATACAACATGGTATGGCAATGACCACACCGCGTCTAACCTACTAAGCCAAGCTGTATATGGACTTAGCGAGCATTATAGCAAAAATATTAAAAAAGCTCACCTCGTAGCTTGCCCAGGTTGCTATCCAACGGCAGTTTTATTAGCGCTTTTACCATTGATAAAAGAAAAAAAAATTATAACCAACAATATTATTATTGATGCAAAGTCAGGCGTAAGCGGGGCAGGAAGATCTTTAAAACAAGCTAATTTATTTTGTGAGATAAGCGAAGGAATGCATCCTTATAATGTAACAGCACACAGACATATTCCTGAAATTGAACAAGAGATATCCTACAGCGCAGGTAATGACGTACAAGTTAGTTTTACCCCTCATCTTGTTCCTATGAATCGCGGAGAACTCGTCACCATTTATGTCAAGCGTCAACTTGAGTGTACAAATGATGATTTACGTACAACTTTAAATGCAGCTTATACCAATGCAAAGTTTGTTCATCTTCTTGACGAAGGAAGCACTCCTGCAACTCGTTTTGTACGAGCTAGCAACCATTGCCATATTGGAGTGTTTGATAATCGCATTGCAAATAGTTCAATTATTATTGCTGCTATCGATAATCTTGTAAAAGGTTCAAGCGGCCAGGCTATACAAAATTTTAATCTAATGATGAATCTTCCAGAAGATACTGGATTAAAGCAGATTGCAATATTTCCATAACTTATGGCTGATTACAAAATACCAACAATAGCGATCGTCGGTGCTGGTTTAGCTGGATGCGAAGCTGCGTTTCAATTAGCGCGGTTTGGTTTTGCTGTTACATTATTTGAAATGCGCCCTAAAAAACAAACTCCTGTTCATCAGACAGAGCAACTTGCTGAATTAGTCTGTTCCAATTCCTTTCGCAGTGATGACGCTTCAAACAACGCAGTGGGACTATTGCATCAAGAACTGCGCAAAGCTGGCAGTTTGATCATGCAGGCAGCAGACCATCATCGCCTTCCTGCAGGAGGAGCACTAGCAGTTGACAGAGGCATGTTTGCAAGCCACATCACGCATGCCATCTCCTCTCAACCTAATATATCACTCAAGCGACAAGAAGTCTCTCATTTACCCGTACCCAACTACGATATAACAATTATAACTTCTGGTCCTCTTACATCTGATGCACTTGCCAGTGCAATTATATCGTTGACAGGAAATGAAAGTTTAGCTTTTTTTGACGCCATTGCCCCCATTATCCATGCTCACTCAATTGATGAAACTATTACATGGCGTCAATCGCGTTATGATAAAGGCGACGCAGATTATATTAACTGCCCTATGGATGAGGATCAGTACGAGCGCTTTATTGACGCTTTGTTATCAGCCCCGTTACAAGAATTAAAGGCACATGATCAAACACCTTTTTTTGAAGGATGCTTGCCTATAGAAGTGATGGCCAAGCGAGGAAAGGATACATTGCGATTTGGTCCTATGAAACCGGTAGGTTTATCCAACCCCTATCAAGCAAATCCGCGCTGTCATGCTATCGTGCAATTACGCCAAGATAATACCCAAGCAAGTTTGTGGAATATCGTCGGGTTTCAAACACGCATTCAACATCATGCGCAAGCCAAAATTCTTCAGTTAATACCCGGTCTCCAAAAAGCAGAATTTGCACGATTAGGATCAATCCATCGAAACAGCTATTTAAAAAGCCCCAATTTACTAGATCCTTTATTCAAGCTACGCACAAATCCAACAATACGATTCGCTGGGCAAATTACTGGAGTTGAAGGATATGTTGAATCAGCAGCAACAGGCTTGATGGTAGGCTTGTCCACTGCTTGTGAATTAATGGGAGAGGACATTCAACCACCTCCTCAAACCACAGCACTTGGATCGTTAATGGGATATGTCTCAACCAACAATCTCAGCAAACAATTTCAACCGATGAATGTTAATTTTGGGCTGTTTTTACCTCTTGAGCAAAATAAAAAAGTAAAACTGCGAGGCAAGCCATATAAACAAGCTGTCGCACAACGTGCCAGCGTTGATTTTGATCATTATCTACAAACTTTACCTATACAGATAACATAAAACTACAGACATCGTGCAATCACTATAAACTTACTAGCAATGAGATAAACTGCTTTAGCAATCATAACCTTCCAGATATTGCATCATACGATCCAATAAAGGCAAATCATTTTTGACTACTTCCATTGCATTTCCTATCGCTTAAATGATTATTTAACGATACGAGCGTTTGAAAAGCCGATATGCTTTACATTGTCTAAAATATGATCGAGATCTGTATCAGATAATGGACCTAAGCGCACACGCCAAACTTGCTTAGAATTAACATTGGCAATTGTGATAATAACTGGAGCTATGTTATGCTGGCGCAATAACTCACCGGCTTTTTTAGCATTATTCTTATCAGAAAACGCTCCAGCTTGCACAAAATGCTCTTGCTTAAGCTTCAGGTTAGAACTGTGCACATCATCGTTGTTATAGTTATTTTTATTGCCATTGTTAGCCAAATTTGAAGCATGCAAATTATCCACTCTTGCTAAATTCGTTGCAAGAGCAGACGATGGTGCTTGAGATAATTCCGGCAACACCTGTGCATTAATTTTTTGCGTACTAATTGGTTGCACTTTTAGAGCAGTATCATTTTTTCCTTTTTGAGGAAGTTTTCTAACATTGTCATAGGCAATTTTATTGCGCTGGTTTTGTACCTTTTGGTTTGTGCTATTCTTAGCTTTTAATTGATGCATTTCTTGCGAAAATTTCTGTCCATTCACTTTGCTTGCTAATTTTGCTAGCTTTACACTCTCTTTTGCGAGAACACGTACGCGGACACGCGCTATACCTTGATTTTTAAAACCTAGTAATTCAGCCGTATGTCGAGATAAATCAATAATTCGATCATCAACATAAGGCCCACGATCATTGACTAGAACTTTAAGTTGCCTACCATTCTTGAGATTTGTAACTTCTACCCACGATGGAAGCGGCAAAGTTTTATGCGCCGCCGATGCTTGATTCATATCAAAAATCGCACCATTAGCTGTCAATTTCCCATGGAAAGCTTTGCCATACCATGATGCAATACCAACTTTATTATATTTATAGTCAATTTTAGGAAAATATTTTTTCCCTTTGATGACATAAGGATTGCCAATCTTATATCTGCCATGACGCTTTACCCAATCTTCATTGAGTTTTTGCTCTCTTATGCCAGAATTATAGCGTATTTTTTTGTAAGCCTCGCTAACAAACTGCACTTCAGAGCACCCAGACAAACTAAATATAAAAAAGCTTGCGACTATTAAGAAGCTAGTATGTATTCTACGCATTTCCTTACCACGCTATTAATAAGCTTTGGCTACAAGATGTTTTTAAAATCTTGTAATAGTTTCTACTGACAACATCATCAGATTTATGCTGACACACTATGTTGACTATTTTGCAAAGGAATTCTGCCAACTTGCGTTGTAATAGCAAGCAAACAGTATGCCAACCAAGACTTAAAGCGTTATTCAAGCTAATATTGCTGTTGTATTTGTCGCTTACACAAACGTAATAGACTATTTTGCGCTTGGCAAACACAGCCTTTATAAGCGCATTGATGTGCGTAAAATGCATGAAATATAAAATAAAAACAAATATATCTGGAAGTTTAAAGGTCATTGAATATAACTAATAACCTTAGCTAGTCAAAAATCGTAATCCCGTCAAGTAATGCAAGCCCATACAGTTAAACGATACCAAAAGCAGTTTAATAATAACGCGCTAATTTTGTTTTCATTTAGCTTTTACAAAGTCAAAACATAAATAAATGGCTCTTAGGCAAGTCTTTCACTTACTTGGCTAATGACAAACTTAATCATTTTCTTGATTAAGCTGCCCATCATCGTTGCCGTTTTGATCAGCATTTAAGCTATCTGCATCTGCTTGCACTGTTTCTTCTAACAAGTTCTCTTGAGATCTTTCTAGCTCCACCTGCTCACGTTGTGCTCGTCTTTCTTCTTGCAAACTACAGTCTCTATCATAGGCAATAGCACGCAATTCTTTGACAATAGATCCAGTACCGACAGGGATCAAACGTCCAACAATAACATTCTCCTTCAATCCTTCCAAATCATCATTCTTTCTATTAACAGCAGCTTCTGTTAAAACGCGTGTCGTTTCTTGGAACGACGCTGCTGAAATAAAGGAACGTGTTTGTAAGCTTGCTTTCGTAATGCCAAGCAACACTGGCTTACCCGATGCAGGTTTCTGTTTTTTGGATTTTGCTTTCGTATTAATTTCGCTAAGTTCAACTTTATCAACTTGCTCCCCAAGCAACAAAATTGTATCACCTGGATCAGTAATTTCTACCTTCTGTAGCATCTGGCGAACAATAACTTCAATATGTTTATCGTTGATCTTCACGCCTTGTAATCGATAAACATCTTGAATTTCCTTAGTTAAATAATCTGAAAGTGCTTCCACTCCCAAAACATCAAGGATATCATGAGGTATACGATTACCATCTAGCAACAGTTCTCCACGGCGTACAAAATCACCTTCTTGTACAGTCAATACTTTATCTTTGAGTACCATAAACTCTGAGCGTTCACCTTCTTCTGGTACAATATAAACACGTCGCTTCGTTTTATAATCGCGTCCTATTTCAATACGTCCATCTTGATCAGCAATAATAGCAAAATCTTTTGGCTTTCTAGCTTCAAACAACTCAGCCACGCGCGGCAAGCCGCCAGTAATATCACGCGTCATTGTTGATTCTCTAGGAATACGCGCTAAAACATCACCAGCATGAACATGCGCCCCATCGCGTACTGATAAAACAGCATCTTTGGGTAGATAGTAGCGTGCTTCAACCCCTTGAGGTAGCATTACTAATTCATCCTTGTCATCACGCAACGTAATGCGTGGTTTCAACTCTGCGCCACTTGATTGTTGCTTCCAATCTGTTACAACTTTATTGGAAATACCAGTCGACTCATCAAGTACATCCTTTATAGAAACCCCTTCAACAAGATCTTTATAACTTACAAATCCATCCATTTCTGTAATAACTGGAAGAGTATAAGGATCCCACTCGGCAAGTTTTTGACCTTTAACAACCGTGCTTTCATCATCCATTAACAATTTAGCGCCATATGGAACCCTATGACGTGCGCATTCAACTCCATTGCGGTCTTTCAAGAAAAGTTCAACGTTACGGCTCATAACGATCACTTTTCCATCGGATGAGCGAACGGTAGATTTTGATGTTAAATGCAACGTACCATCTGCAGATGATATAATTTCATTGCGTTCTGCTCCTCTAGTAGCAGCGCCACCAATGTGGAATGTCCGCATAGTCAATTGTGTACCTGGTTCACCAATAGATTGGGCAGCAATAACACCAACCGCTTCACCAGGATTAACCAATTCACCGCGAGCAAGATCACGCCCATAACAAGTAGCACAAACTCCAGCTGTGTTTTCACACATTAATACAGAACGAATTTTGATAGAATCAATTTTTAGCGATTCAATTTTATCAGCCTCTGCTTCGCCTAGAAGTTGACCTGCTGAATAAATTTTCTTTCCATTTTTTGGATCTCTAATGTCTTCTGCAATGCATCTACCAAGTATACGCTCTGAAAGGCTTTCAATGATATCTCCACCTTCAACAACTGCACGCAACGTTATATATCCTTTTGTACCACAATCTTGGCCGAAAATAATAGCGTCTTGTGCTACGTCAACAAGCCTGCGCGTTAAATAACCTGAATTTGCTGTTTTTAAAGCAGTATCAGCAAGACCTTTGCGAGCACCATGTGTAGAGTTAAAATATTCAAGAACTGTTAAGCCTTCTTTGAAATTTGAAATAATAGGTGTTTCAATGATTTCACCTGATGGCTTTGCCATTAACCCGCGCATTCCTGCAAGTTGTTTAATTTGCGCTGGCGAACCACGTGCTCCAGAATGTGCCATCATATAAACAGAGTTTAAGCCAAGCGCTTGATTTGATTCCATTGAATGCATCATTTCATCTGCAACTTTTTCAGTGCAAACAGACCAAACATCAACAACTTTATTATATTTCTCGCCTTGTGTAATAAGACCTTCCATATATTGGCTTTCAAACTCTTTAACTTGTGTATGAGCATCTGTTACAAGCTTTGCTTTAGCTTCAGGAATAATCAAATCATCCTTGCCAAAAGAAATGCCCGATCTGCACGCCCAACTAAAGCCCATCCCCATTAATTGATCACAAAAAACAACAGTTTCTTTTTGTCCACAATGTCTGTACACGATATCAATAAGACCGGTTACTTCGCGTTTTGTTAAAAGTTGATTAATCAACGAAAAAGGAATATTGACATGCTTTGGTAAAATTTCACTTAATAGCATCCTGCCTGGTGTTGTAACAACACGTTGGCGTATGATTTCACCTTTTTCACTAACTGTTTCAAAAATAGATTTAATGCGCTCTTGTAAATCAATAATACCCTCAGCCAAAGCGTGTTCAAGCTCTGAAAATGTTGCAAACAATGGCACTTTATGTGCACTGATAGTATTTTGCTTCAATTGTTGAAACAATGCCTTAACATCGCTGTTATCTTCAATGCGTTTATTGGTACTAACATCTCGCAATATAATATCATCATGAGCTAATGCTGATTTAAATACTTTCTCATTTGTAATATTAATCTGTGCATTAAATTTGTCATCGCGTTCATGAGAAATATAATAAAGCCCTAGGACTATATCTTGCGATGGTACAATGATAGGCTTACCATTAGCTGGTGAAAGAACATTGTTGGTTGACATCATCAAAATACGCGCCTCTAGTTGCGCTTCAAGAGAAAGCGGAACATGTACCGCCATTTGATCTCCATCAAAATCGGCATTAAATGCCGCGCAAACCAAAGGATGTACTTGTAAAGCCTTTCCTTCAATCAACACCGGCTCAAAAGCTTGAATGCCAAGTCTATGCAATGTAGGTGCTCGGTTTAAAAGCACTGGATGTTCACGAATAACTTCTTCTAAAATATCCCATACTTCTGTTTTTTCTTTTTCAACCATCTTTTTGGCAGCGCGTATCGTTGCAGCCATGCCATAAAGCTCAAGTTTTGCATAAACAAAGGGTTTAAAAAGCTCAAGAGCCATTTTTTTAGGCAAACCACATTGGTGTAATTTTAAAGTTGGTCCTACAACAATCACTGAACGTCCTGAATAATCAACACGCTTTCCTAGTAAGTTTTGGCGAAAACGGCCCTGCTTACCTTTCAACATATCAGACAATGATTTAAGAGGGCGTTTGTTTGTACCAGCTATAACACGCCCACGCCTTCCATTATCAAATAACGCATCAACGGATTCTTGCAACATTCGCTTTTCATTGCGAATGATAATATCGGGCGCACGCAACTCAATCAATCTGTGCAATCGATTGTTGCGATTAATAACACGTCTGTATAAATCATTTAAATCCGATGTTGCAAAACGTCCACCATCAAGCGGTACAAGAGGGCGAAGGTCTGGAGGAATAACCGGAATAACATCCAAAATCATCCATTCTGGGCGAACTCCGCTTTCTTCAAACGCTTCAAGAATTTTCATGCGCTTTACAATTCTTTTGCGCCTTGTTTCAGATTTGCTAGTCGATAACTCTTCGTGCAAATTTTCCAATTCTACTGGAATATTGATCTTGCTTAATATGTTCTTAAGTGCTTCTGCGCCAATTTCTGCTGTAAAGGCAGATTCTCCATGTTGATCTTGAGCTTCTATATATTCATTTTCTGTTAACAATTGGCCTTTGACCAATGGAGTTAAACCAGCTTCTACAACAATAAAGCTTTCAAAATATAAAACCTTTTCAAGGTCTTTTAAAGTCATGTCGCTTACTAAGCCAATGCGACTTGGTAATGATTTTAAAAACCAGATATGCGCAACAGGCGAGGCTAATTCTATATGTCCCATCCGTTCACGGCGTACTTTTTGTAAAGTAACTTCAACACCACATTTTTCGCAAATGACGCCTTTATATTTCATGCGTTTATATTTTCCACATAAACACTCATAATCCTTCACTGGACCAAAAATACGCGCGCAAAATAAACCATCTCTTTCGGGCTTAAAAGTCCGATAATTAATCGTTTCTGGCTTTTTAATTTCTCCAAACGACCACGACTTTATGCGCTCTGGTGAGGCGATGGAAATACGCAGCTTATCAAACGCTTGTGCATTTCTTTGTAAACTAGCAAAAGGGACTAATTCATTCATAATATCAATTCTCCATTGCGAATGTGAACATTCTATCTTATTGACCAAACAACTCTTTTATATCTATTTTAAAACCTTAGTGATCTTGTAGCATTTCTACATTCATACCCAGCGATCGCAGTTCTTTTACCAAAACGTTAAAGCTTTCTGGAATACCGCTTTCAAAGGTACTATTACCTCGTATAATGGACTCATAAACTTTGGTTCTACCTGACACATCATCTGATTTAACTGTCAACATTTCCTGCAGCGTATGTGCAGCACCATATGCTTCAAGCGCCCAGACTTCCATTTCACCAAAACGCTGCCCGCCAAACTGGGCTTTCCCGCCCAAAGGTTGCTGTGTTACAAGAGAATATGGTCCAACAGAGCGCGCATGGATTTTATCATCAACCAAATGATGCAGTTTCATAATGTAAATATAACCAACTGTAACGGGCCTAGCAAAGCGATCTCCAGTCCTTCCATCAATCAACCATGTTTGACCAGATGAACCAAATCCTGCTTTTTCTAATAATGCATTGATATCCGATTCACGAGCACCATCAAACACTGGCGTTGCAAATGGAATACCCTTTGATAGATTATTGGCAAGCTCAACTAGATCTTTTTCATTGTATCCTTCAATTTGCTCTGCATCTATTTTTTTATCTCCATAAAAACTTTGCAGCTTAGCTCTTAATTCTTGTTGATTATGCTCGCTTTTATACACCTCTAATGCTTTTGATATTTGCTTGCCTATGCCTGCAGAACACCATCCAAGGTGAGTTTCTAATATTTGCCCAACATTCATACGCGATGGTACACCAAGGGGATTTAACACGACATCTACCGGGCTACCATCTTCTAAATATGGCATGTCTTCAACAGGAATAATTTTTGACACCACACCTTTATTGCCATGCCTTCCAGCCATTTTATCGCCTGGTTGTAGATTGCGTTTTGTTGCCACAAACACTTTAACCATTTTCATGACACCTGGAGCAAGTTCATCACCTGATCGTACCTTTTCAACCTTATCTTCAAATCTAGCTGCTAAATCAGCTATCATTTTGTCAAACAGCTTTACCAATGATTCAAGTTGATCATTAATTTTATCGTTCTCGGTGTGAATTTTTTTCCATTGTGCTGTGGGTAAAGATTCCAATATTTCTGCTGATGCAACGGTATTTGCTTCCACGTGCTCGACTGTAGCAGCAATTTTAGCATTGCCTATAATTTCAATAAAGCGAGACCTAAATGAACCTTCTAAAATAGCACGTTCATCATCTCTATCTTTAGCAAGAGATTCTATTTGCTCTTTTTCAATGGTAAGACCGCGTTCATCCTTATCAATTCCACGCCTTGAAAACACATTAACTGCCACAACCGTGCCTTTGTTTCCTGGTGGAAGACGCAACGATGTATCTCGGGCATTGGTAGCTTTTTCACCAAAAATTGCCTTCAATAATTTATCTTCTGGTGTGGTAGGAGATTCTCCTTTTGGTGTTATTTTACCTACTAAAATATCTCCAGCTTCAACTTCTGCACCTATATAAACAATTCCAGCTTCATCAAGGTTTTTTAATGCTTCTTCACCAGCATTGGGAATATCGCGTGTAATTTCCTCTTGCCCTAACTTCGTATCACGCGCTGCTACTTCAAATTCTTCAATATGAATTGATGTAAAGACATCCTCACAAACAATACGCTCTGAAATTAAAATAGAATCTTCAAAATTGTAACCATTCCAAGGCATAAACGCTACCATCACGTTCCTACCCAAGGCTAACTCACCTAAATCTGTTGCAGGTCCATCTGCAACAATATCGCCTGCGTTAACCGTGTCGCCTACTTTTACAAGAGGGCGCTGATTAATGCATGTGTTTTGGTTGGACCGTTGAAATTTACGCAACGGATAAATATCAACACCAGATTGGGCAGCATCAACATCTTGGGTTGCTCTAACAACAATACGCATTGCATCAACTTGATCAATTACACCCGTGCGTTTTGCAATAATAACAGCTCCTGAATCGCGCGCAACTACTGCTTCCATGCCAGTACCAACCAATGGTGCTTCTGAGCGCAAAAGAGGCACGGCTTGACGTTGCATATTTGATCCCATAAGGGCACGGTTTGCATCATCATTTTCCAAAAATGGAATTAATGAAGCTGCAACCGATACAACTTGCTTGGGTGAAACATCAATTAAATCAATATTGGCAGGCGCAGCCAAAATATATTCTCCACCTTGACGGCAAGGAAGTAAGTCTTCCAATATATTGCCATCTTTATCGTGTACTGTGTTTGCTTGTCCAATTGTATATTTGCCTTCATCCATGGCTGAAAGATAAATAATTTCATTGCCAATGCGACTATCTTCTACTTTGCGATATGGCGTTTCAATAAAACCATACCGATTAACACGCGCAAATGTAGCAAGTGAGTTAATCAATCCAATATTAGGCCCTTCTGGTGTTTCAATAGGACAAATGCGCCCATAATGTGTTGTATGCACATCGCGAACTTCAAATCCAGCACGCTCTCTAGTAAGACCACCTGGCCCAAGCGCGGACAAACGACGTTTGTGTGTGATTTCAGAAAGTGGATTTGTTTGATCCATAAATTGTGATAATTGAGATGATCCAAAAAACTCTCTTACTGCAGCACTAACAGGCTTGGCATTGACTAAATCATTGGGCAGCATTGTTTCAATATCTGCACCGCTCATTCTTTCTCTAATAGCACGCTCCATCCTTAACAAACCAACTCGATATTGGTTTTCTAGCAATTCTCCTACAGAACGAACACGACGGTTTCCTAAATGGTCAATGTCATCAATTTCACCTCTACCATCTCTAAGATCAAGCAATGTTTTAGCAATAGCCAAAATATCATTCTTACGCAATACGCGCACTGTATCGCTTACATCTTTATTATCAAATCCAAGGCGTGAATTCATTTTAACACGCCCAACTGCTGATAAATCATAACGAGCAGAGCTAAAAAATAAACTTTTAAATAATTGTTCTACCGTTTCAGCGGTTGGAGGCTCTCCTGGTCGCATAACACGATAGATATCAATCAATGCATCTTCTCTATTACAATTGCGATCATTTGCTAACGTATTTAATAGCCATGGCCCATATGATATATGATCAATATCAAGCACTTCAAATGATATAATTTTATTAACAATAAGGCTTTCTAAAATTTCAACCGTGATTTTATCACCAGCTTCGGCTAAAACCAAACCATTATCGAGCACAACGTCATCGCCAAAATAACGCCCTAACATCTGCTCATCGGATAGTAACAAATGGCTTGTACCTTTGCTTGCAAGGTTTTTTAATGTGCGTGGTGTAACATTCTGCCCGCTTTTTATGACAATTTCACCAGAGTCAACATCAACTAAATCATATTCAATTTTGCGCGCACGATTCAAAATATCTGTTGTTGCTATAGCCCAACCTTTTCCTTTTCTTTGCTCAACCAATATCGTTTTATAATAAGATGTCAAAATGTCATGCTTTGACATTCCTTCCATTTCAAGCGAATCAAGCTCTCGGCCTTCAGTTTCACACTGTGCACGCAATGCTGCAGTTTTTTCATTATCTAGTGCCATCATTAATGTTGTGATGGGAAGCTTACGCCTTCTATCAATGCGCACATATAAAACATCTTTACTATCAAACTCAAAATCAAGCCATGAACCACGATAAGGGATAACACGAGCAGAATATAAATAGCGCCCTGAAATATGCGTTTTTCCATGATCATGGTCAAAGAAAACCCCTGGAGAACGATGCATCTGAGACACGATAACACGCTCTGTTCCATGGATTGTAAATGTACCATTTTCAGTCATCAGGGGAATATCGCCAATATATACCTCTTGCTCCTTAATACCGCGAATAGAGCGCGCATCTGTTGCCTCATCTACATCCCATACCACCAGTCGTAAAGTCGCACGCAATGGTGCAGCATAAGTAATATCTCGCCGACGGCATTCATCCACATCGTATTTTGGCTTATCAAGCTCATATTTAACAAATTCTAGCTGACATGTTCCTGCAAAATCATGAATAGGAAAGACCGACTGTAACACAGCACCTAATTCTGCAGGGCCATATTCTTTTGTAGGATAAAGAAAACGCTGATAAGATGATTTTTGCACCTCTATCAAGTTGGGCATTTCTGCCACTTCATCCAACCGTCCAAAACTTTTTCTAATACGTTTGCGTTCTGTAAAGGATCGTATCATGTCTTTCCTCTTAAAATATTTCAATGCTAGTAAATAATGTTATCCTTATTAGGGACTATTTATTAAATAAGCGCTTAGTATAAAACAAGCATTTGGTTTTAAATGCACCAAATTAGCTTTTATCAGTTATGTATTAGCCTAAATTAGAAAATAAAAAGCTTTCGGTTTACAGAAAATCTTTTAAAGATCCTTTCCGTAAACCGAAGATAATGATTTTCTAATGTTATTTGAGTTCTACTGTTGCTCCGGCTTCTTCAAGCGTCTTTTTCAACGCTTCTGCTTCTGCTTTGTCGACACCTTCTTTAACTGCTTTAGGTGTCGATTCAACGAGATCTTTAGCTTCTTTCAAGCCCAGACCAGTAATCGTACGGACTTCTTTAATCACGTTGATTTTCTTATCACCAGCACCAGTAAGAACAACATCAAAACTGCTTTGTTCCTCTGCAGCCTCTGCAACAGGAGCTGCGGCTGCGGCTGCGGCTACAGGAGCCGCTGCAGACACACCCCATTTTTCTTCAAGTAGCTTTGCCAGTTCAGCAGCTTCAAGAACAGTTAAATCAGATAATTCATCAACAATTTTATTTAAATCAGCCATTATAATTTCTCCATTTCAAATCAAATATAAATATTATTCATTCAGGGCAGCTATCATGCAAAACAGGCAAAATATATCCCCTAAAACTACAAATTGGTATTATGCAGCCACATCCTTTGAGCTGTATGCCCCAACCACACGTGCTAACTGACCCGAAGGTGCTTGTATTACACCAGCTACTTTCGTAGCAGGTGCTTGCAATAATCCAATCAGTTTTCCACGTAATTCATCAAGCGAAGGTAGTTGAGCTAAAGCTTCTATATCTTTTGCTTGTAAGCTTTGCTGTCCCATGCCTCCAGCAACAATCTTTAGCTGCTCGTTCTCTTTAGCATATGAAGTTGCTACTTTTGCTGCTGCAATTGCATCAACTGACCACAACACAGCTGTCGGACCTTGAAAGCTATCTTCTAGATATCCATAAACTGTATCTTTTAATGCAAGTTTCGTTAAGGTATTTTTTGTTACCTTAAAGGCACAATTTGCATCACGTGCTCGCACACGCAAATCACTTGATTGTGCAACCGTCATACCCGTCTGTTGGGTAACAATAACCAAACCCGCTTGTTGAAAGATTTGCTGCAGTTCGCTGACCAATTCTTCTTTTGAACTTCGATCCACGGACCATCTCCATTTTTTGACGATAAATCTGAGCAATCAAAACAACCCAAATATCGCCGGTTACAAAAAGAACAGAAAAACACTCTCTGCTCATGCAATAGCTGTCCAATGCAAACCAGTCCATCATATAGCATCACGCATTTTCAAAATGCTTTAGCATATATATCAAACCATGGCTTTTCCGTCTCATGATGGCTTTTTCAACTTAAATTGTTTTACAAAACGAAAACAATACCATCAATCTTGGACAGTTCTTCTGATTTTAATAAGGCTTTAACGCAAATCAACCTTACAAACCAGAAAGCACTGTTGAAACCAACCTTTCCTAAAACGCAACCCTTATCATTCATTTGATAAGACTTGTTTTGGTAAGTTTCACTTAAACTTAATTTTAAAAATGAACTATAGACTATCCTTAAATTTTTAATTTCTGTATTATAATATTTTATAGTGCCGCTTGGTCAATACGAAACCCAGGCCCCATTGTTGACGACAATGAAACCTTCAAAAGATAGGTCCCTTTTGACCCCGATGGCTTGGCATTTTTAATGGCTTCAACAAAACTTTTTGTATTATTAAGCAAATGTTCTTCACTAAAGCTTAACTTTCCTAAACCAGCATGCAGTGTTCCTTCTTTTTCAGCACGATATTGCACTTGCCCAGATTTCGCAGCGATAACCGCTTGGTCAACATTTGGAGTTACTGTTCCTAATTTTGGATTTGGCATCATATTACGCGGACCAAGTATTTTGCCTAATCTACCCACAACACCCATCATATCAGGACTGGCAATGCAAACATCAAACCCAAGCCATCCACCTTGAATGCGTTCCATTAAATCTTGCCCACCAACAACATCGGCTCCTGCTTGTTCTGCTTGTTCTGCTTTTTCTCCGGTGGCAAAAACTGCCACTCTAACAGTTTTCCCCGTGCCATGTGGCAATGACACAACACCGCGCACCTGTTGATCTGCATGGCGTGGATCAATACCAAGTTTTATTGCAATTTCTAACGTCTCATCAAATTTTGTTTTTGTACGTTGCTTAAGCTGCGTTATTGCATGTTCTAGAGTATACATTTTATCAAAATCTACCCCGTCACGCATAGCGCGTGTTCTTTTTGACATTCTTACCATGATATTTACCCCTCAACCACAACGCCCATCGCACGAGCAGAACCAGCGATAGATTTCATAGCACCTTCTATTGTTACTGCATTCATATCTTTAAACTTTATTTCAGCGATTTCTTGCAATTGTGCTTTTGTTACTTTACCAACTTTATTTTTATTAGGTTCAGCAGAACCTTTATCAAGGCCAGCAGCTTTGCGCAAATAATAACTTGCTGGTGATGTTTTTGTAACAAAGGTAAATGTCTTATCTGCATATGCTGTAATCACCACTGGCACAGGTATACCTTGCTCCATGTTGTCAGTTGCTGCATTAAATGCCTTACAAAACTCCATAATATTTAATCCGCGTTGGCCTAAAGCTGGCCCAACGGGAGGAGATGGATTAGCTTTCCCTGCTGGTATTTCCAGCTTAATATATCCAGTAATCTTTTTTGTTGATTTTGCCATAATTATGCTACCTTAAAATAAATATTGACGGTACGATCATCGTAGGCTTTTCACTACCTTGGCAGCGATCAATTTCACGATATAATCTTCCGTCTTAATGTTATGCGCCAATGTCAATAATCTATTAACTTCCTTCATATCACGCTGTATTATTTAAGTATCTTATAGCGCATGGTTTAAGATACCCAAATGTAATAAATCTCAATATTTTTCAACTTGTGTATAATCAAGATCCACAGGCGTTGCACGCCCAAAAATAGAAACAGTTACTTTTAAGCGTGAACGCTCTTCATCAACATATTCAACATGACCACTAAATGAAGCAAAAGGACCATCGCACACGCGTATTTTCTCACCAACTTCAAACTCAATAAGAGGTTTTGGATGTTCTATATCCTCTTGCAATCTTTTTAAAATCGAATCCACTTCTGAATCATGCACGATTTGTGGTTTTGTTGCCCCGCCTAAAAATCCATTTACTTTTGGAATATCTTTAATTAAATGCCAAGCAGTGTCAATATTTGCCATTCGAATTAAAATATAACCAGGGAAAAACTTTTTCTCTACCTTAACGCGCTTACCACGGCGTACTTCAACCGTTTCATTGACCGGAACAAGCACTCGCTCAATAATATGCTCCATTGCATTAGTCGCAATCTTTGCCTCAATAGCTTCCGCTACTTGCTTCTCAAAGCCTGAGTATGCCTGCAATACGTACCACTTCATTCTTTTTATTCCAATATTTATATAATCAATAAGTTGACAATATCATGACATTAAATATTTAAAACAAGCTGTACTGCCCAAGCAATCAATTCATCCACAAGTAAGAAAAAAATCGACATTATCGTTACCATAACAAAAACCATACCGGTAGCAACCCCTGTTTCTTTACGAGTTGGCCAAATGACTTTAGTTATTTCGCGTCTTACTTCACGGACAAATCGGGCTGGATTAAAATAAGCCATATACTTTATAAATACTTTAAAACTATCTTTAATCTAATATAACTACTAGATAACTTAACCAATCATGTTTAATAATTCAAATACTGGTTCAGTCATCAAACTTAAATTCAAACAAAGCAAACTTATTTTTAAACAAATGTTTAAAAATAAGAGCCTAATCATATCTTGCAAAATAATAAAATCTAGTTAACCAAAAACAACACTAGCCAAAACCAACGCTAGTCTTAAATTATATCTAAAGTATCCATTAAACCACTATCACTAATGCATATTCTTTAAGCAATTTAAGCTAGCATATTATTCCACACTTGCTATGCATTAGCGCAGCTTTACCAAAAGGTCAATCACTTATGAATAATATCTCATAAAATTTTGCAATAACGATTTTGCCTATCATGCAATCAATATTCATGGTAAGAATATCCACAATCGTTTAACATCTTAAATAGCTATCAATATCTACAAAATATCACCATTCTAAGGTCTCCAATATCAAAAGTAAACTACTCCAGCTTTGAAAACTACAACCTAAGCACACAATACTTCATCATAGCTACATATTTGAAAACGCATACCCATTATATGAACGCTTATAGCATGCTCCAAACATGCATTATGTTTAAAACATCTATTATCAAATTCTAAGTTAGTATCAAAACATTCAATTTCTCCATGATAAATATTAAAGATAATTCTGTAATCAATGGCATGATCATATGTTTGCCTATTGCATTTGGAGTGTTCGTGTATGGTTCTGTTTTTGGTGTGTTAGCCAATGTTGCAGGTTTAATGGTTAGCGAAATGGTAGCAATGAGCATCTTTGTATTTGCTGGCGCAGCACAATTTGCTGCACTTGATTTATGGCATGCCTCAAACGCCATTTTTGAAATTGCTCTTGCTACCTTATTGATTAACTCGCGCTATGTGATGATTACCGCTTCATTACGATATCGTATGGAAAACCTTCAATGGTACCAATGGATGCCAGCTGTGCATTTATGCGCTGATGAAAATTGGGCAGTTACGATGGCTAAATCGGCTACAATAGGCAACCATCGCTTTTTGCTAGGAGGTGGTATTGTGTTAATGATCTTTTGGCAATCTGGTAGTTTAATTGGTTTTTTGATTGGGGATATATTGCCAGAACCCAACACAGTTGGGCTCGATTTTTCTTTTACGGCGGCTTTTATCGGCTTGATTGGAGGGATATGGAAATCAAATCGTTATTGGATCATTGCCTTTTGCACAGCTTTGTCGGCTATCATTGGCGATCAATTATTGTCTGGCAGTTGGTTTATCATATGTGGCATAAGCGCTGGCGTCATCACGACGCTGCTATTAGCACTTCTTTGGCCTGAAACACTCTCTAATCCTCGTGAACACTCTACATTTAAAAAAATCTAAACTTAACACATCAACAAAAGAGCATCTTAAGCGAGCATACAAAAATGATGACATCTTATATATCTGAATGGGGATTTTTGATTATCTTGACCATGGCTTTCATTACGATTGGGTTGCGCATGTCTGGTTTTGTGTTAGCAAAGCATCTACCAAAAACTCCTATTACTAATTCGGTTATAGAAGCAATTCCAGCCATCGTATTAATTAGTCTTATAAGTCCTAATATTATCAACGCAGGTTGGCATGGATGGATTAGTACCATTGTTGCAATGCTGTTTGCTTGGAAACCTGGAGGATTATTGGCAGCCATGCTTGGCGGAACGATAACAATGGCCTTATTGCGCTATGGCTTTGAGGGTAATATATAAAAGAGGAACGTTAGACAATATCTCAGTTGTTAGCTTTAATATTCAAGGTTTTTTTTGTTTCTGCACTGTTGTCCATCTTGCTGCTTTGGGTATCATCTTGGGTATCATCTTGGGTATTATCTTGCATCATGCTTACTCTATTATTAAGCAAATGTACGACATCGCCTTCCCTTACAAAACCTAACTGCTTGCGTATCATCTCATCAAGCATGTCATAATCCATACTTTCGGGTTGTAACAAACGCACTTTATTGGTTAATGCTTTTTCTTTTTCAGTTTGTTCTTCAAACATTGCAGTCAATATACGAACTTCCCTTTGCAAGGTAAAATATGCCCCTAGCGAACGCTCACCACTAAACAAATGAAATATCAAATAACCTACAATCAAAATGCCAACCATATTTGCACCTATTACACGCAGTTTAATGGAGCTTGGTGCTCGTATAATCATTTCTGTTGTGTGTTCTAATCGCATTGGAGAATACTCTTTATTAATAACGCTATATCGACATCAAACACGCAATATCCGAACCAATTTTAATTAAGTGCTTTTAGATAAATAAATAATCTCTAGGAGTGTTTTAGATCCTTACAGATTTTCAACATTTGTAGTAATCATGCACGGTTGAAAATATGCTTGACTTAAACCGCTAAATATATTCAACATTAAATGAATTGAATAACTACTATTAAAACCTTAATAACTTGAGGTAACTTTCTTAAATTTTCTTAAACTTTCTTAAACTTTCTTGTTAACTAAAACCTACATAATTAACTAAAACTATCAAAGTATTACATGAACAATCAAAGCAATCATTTAGAAAAAAACAAAGCTAATTATATACCGCTTGATCCTACTGTTTTTTTAAAACAGGCCGCAACAATATACCCTAATAAGGTTGCAATCATTCATGGTGCGCGCCAATATACTTATCAAAATTTTTATGAACGCTCATGCAAACTTGCCATTGCAATCAAAAAACATGGCATCCAAAAAGGCGATTGCGTGGCCATCATGGCACCTAACATTCCTGAAATGCTCGAAGCGCATAATGGCGTACCAATGGCAGGGGCAATGCTTAATTCACTAAACATACGCTTAGATCCAAAAACTATCGCCTATATCCTTCAGCACGCCAATGCAAAACTTGTGCTTTGTGATAGTGAGTTTAGCACAACCATAGCAACTGCATTAGACATGATGGATGAGCAATCCTCAAAGCCAGAAATTATCGTAATTTGTGATCAAGAAGGTCCAGTGCCTACAATGCCTAGCATCTTTAGCGATAAAATTAATTATGAAACGATGTTAGAAAATGTTGAGCTCAACGAAGACAACATCTTAAGCGATGCGTTGTCAGCATTGGAAGACGAGTGGCAAGGCGTATCTTTGTTGTATACATCAGGCACAACAGGAAACCCTAAAGGGTGCGTTTACCACGCACGTGGGGCTTATTTGAATGCTATGGGTAATATGGTTTCACTTGGTTTAAACTATCAAAGCACATATTTATGGACATTGCCAATGTTCCATTGCGATGGGTGGACGTTTGTTTGGGGTGTAACTGCTGCACGTGCAACACATGTTTGTTTGCGCAACGTTAATGCCCAGCAAGTTTTCAAGCTAATTGCTAATCATCATGTTACCCACATGTGTGGTGCACCTATCATTTTAAACATGCTAGCTAACGCAACCAAAGAAGACATACAACATTTTTCACACCATGTGCTATGCGCAACTGGTGGCGCTGCCCCTCCTTCAGCAGTAATTGCCAATATGGAAGAACAAGGTTTTGAAGTGCTACATCTATATGGTTTAACGGAAAGCTATGGACCAGCTAGCATTTGTGCCTTCCAACCAGAATGGCAAAAACTACCACCAAAAGAGCGCAACAAAAAGAAAGCACGCCAAGGCGTAGGATACATCACTCTTGAATCTATTTGTGTAATGGATCCAAACACAATGGAACCTGTTCCAAAAGATGGCAAAACTATCGGCGAGATTATGTTACGCGGCAACACCATCATGAAAGGCTATCTTAATAATCCACAAGAAAACGAGAAAGCCTTTTCAAAAGGATGGTTTCATAGTGGAGATTTGGCCGTTGTATATCCCGACAACTATATTGAAGTTAAAGACCGATCAAAAGATATTATTATTTCTGGTGGAGAAAACATATCATCGATTGAAATTGAAGACGTACTGTATCAACACCCTGCGGTTTTAGAGGCATCTGTTGTAGCAAAAAACGATCAACAATGGGGCGAAGTGCCATGCGCATTCATTACCTTAAGAGAAGGTAAAACAACAACCTTAGAGGAACTACAGCTTTTTTGTCGAGAACATATGGCAAGTTATAAAATTCTTCGTGCAGTTGTTTTTGGCCCACTTCCTAAAACATCCACAGGAAAAATTCAAAAATTTCAACTCCGCAAACAAGCCAATACAACATCATCAATGATCAATTGATCCCAAGCTACAACTTGATACCAAACCATATCCTTCATTTCATATTAGAGTATTTTCAATGACAAATCCTTTTCATATTGCCTTAGGCCCACGCATTCGTAAATCCCCTTTTTTTAACGCAACAAAACGCTGGGGAGTAAAAGCTTTTAGCGTGTACAATCATATGTATATGCCTGCATATTATCGCAGCATTGAAGAGGATTATTGGAGTTTGATTAACCATGCTTCTTTATGGGATGTTGCAGGTGAACGCCAAGTACAAATTCAAGGTCCTGACGCAGCTGTTTTTACCCAATATTTGACACCTCGTGACCTTTCTACCTGTAAGATCGGCCAGTGCAAATATGTGCTAATCACCGATGAAAACGGAGGCATTTTAAACGACCCTGTCTTATTACGCTTAGCAGAAGATAAATTTTGGCTTTCTCTTGCAGACAGCGATCTTTTATTATGGGCTAAAGCATTAGCTCATCAAAAGAAAATGAATGTCCATATCAGTGAACCTGACGTGTCGCCGTTACAAATACAAGGACCAAAATCAATCAATGTGATGCGCGCATTATTTGGCGATGTTATAGATGAAATGCGTTATTATACATGCCGCCATCTACAGCTTGAGCATATGCAATTACTAGTATCAAGAACAGGCTGGAGTTCTGAACTAGGCTATGAAATCTTTCTTTGCAACCATCATGATGGCGATTTATTGTGGGAGCGCATTATGGAAGCTGGCAAGTCTTTTAACATTGCTCCAGGAGCACCTTCTACAATCCGGCGTATTGAAGGCGCTATGATATCTTATGGAAGCGATGCAAGCATGGATACAAACCCATTTGAAATTGGACTTGCGCGCTTGATTAATCTAGATAAAGGCCATGATTTTATCGGCAGGAGCGCTCTTGAAGCACTTTCTAAAAAACCAACAGAACGCACGGTAGTTGGCTTAGTATTAGAAGGTAAGCCTATGCAAGCCAACGAACATCACTGGCCGATGCTAACTGATGATGGCAACATCTGCGATGAGCAACGATTTAAGCTGACATCTTCTGTTTATTCGCCTCGCTTAAAACAAAATATTGCTTTGGCGTTTGTGCCATCTGATCAAACAAAGCACAACACCAAAATACGCTTTCAAGCCCCTGAACGCATTATTACGGGCACTATTGTACCAATCCCTTTTTACGATCCTAAAAAGACCATCGCAACAACTACACCCCAAGTTTGACAAATACAGGGCTTACATTGCAGCCTTCTAGCTTTCATGTTTGGCAAAATAGCTTTGCAAGTGCTAATATGAATCATATCAACGCCACCAACCAAGATAGCATTATTTTGAATAATCTAACGAAAGTAGATTATTTCGTTAGCATTAATAGAAATCAGAAATATTCTTGCCGCTATTAACGATCCTATTGCTTTGATAAACAAGAGATATGATTGGCTTCAATCTTTGAATTTTTATCAAACTATGTGCCCAGCAACATGCAATGCCAAGTTAGGTTTTATAACACTTCAACGCGAATATTATCGTTGGTGTAAACGCAAATAGAAGCTGCAATTTCTACGGATTTTTTTGCAATTTCACTAGCAGATAATTTACTTTCATCAACGAGTGCACGAGCAGCAGCTAGAGCGTAACTTCCCCCTGAACCAAGCCCTATTAAACCATCATCTGGCTCTAATACATCACCTGTACCTGAGATAACCAGCGATGTTTCCGCATCACCTACCGCCATCATGGCTTCAAGCTTTCTTAGATAACGGTCTGTTCGCCAATCTTTTGCTAACTCTACCGAAGCACGCATCAATTGACCTGGATAATTTTGCAACTTATTATCTAGGCGTTCAAACAAAGTAAAAGCATCAGCAGTTGCACCTGCAAAACCTGCAATGACTTTACCATTGGCAAGCCTACGAAGCTTTGAAGCCTTTCCTTTCATAATGGTTTGCCCAAGAGAAACTTGTCCATCACCTGCAATGGCTAACTGTTTTTGATGGCGAATCAATAAAATTGTTGTGGCACGCCATTTTTTATCATCTGTTTGGCCAACCATCTGTTTTTAATTCCTTATCAAATGTTTTCAATGAATTAAGCGTTGGATTGCAACAATCAATGCTTATAGATTGCGCCCCATTGCTAGATATTTTTCTTTGCGTACTCTGATGCGATCTTTATCCGATGTTTGGCATAAATCATCAAGATGCCAACGGATAGCTCTTCGTATATTTTCTAAAGCTCGCTGATGATCACGATGTGCCCCGCCAACAGGTTCTGCTATAATTTCATCAATAATATGCATCTCCTTTAAATCCTCTGCGGTTAATTTTAATGCCTCGCTTGCTTGTTGCGCACGAGAAGAATCTCGCCACAAAATAGAAGCACACCCTTCAGGAGAAATAACCGAATAAATAGAATGTTCTAGCATTAAAACACGATCTGATGTTGCAATAGCAATAGCTCCACCTGAACCACCCTCACCCAAAACAACACAGATGGTTGGTACTGTTAAAGAAAGTGATATTTCTATACATTTGGCAATAGCTTCTGCTTGCCCACGTTCTTCTGCACCCACACCTGGATAAGCACCCGATGTATCAACAAATGAAATCACAGGCAATCTAAAGCGCTCTGCAAGCTGCATTAAACGTTGTGCTTTTCGATATCCTTCAGGGCGCGCCATACCAAAATTTCTAAAGATACGATCTTTGGTGTCGCTACCTTTTTCTTGGCCTAAAACAAGCACAGATCTTCCATTAAATTTTGCCAAACCGCCAATAAGAGCCTTATCTTCACCGTATACTCTATCGCCTGCAAGGGGTATGAAGTTGCCCAACAGGCGTCTTTCAACATTAGAAAAATGCGGTCTTTCTTGGTGCCTTGCAATTTGCACTTTTTGCCATGGATCAAGTTTAGAATAAAGACGTTTTAGCTCTTTTTGATATTTGATTTGCAAGCTTTCCATCTCTTTATCGAGGTTAGTGCTACTGTTATCTTTGTCGCACATATGCTTAACATTGAGCATACGCTCTTCAATTTCACCAAGTGAGTGTTCAAAGTCTAGTAAGATATTTGTCATAATATATGTTTCATATGTTGTTCAGTTTCAAACCATTTTATTATATGTTCACTCACTTGATCGGGTTGCTCAAGTGGTGAAAGATGCCCACATGCTTCAATAATATTCAAAGAGCATTGCGGTATTAAACTAGCCATTTCCTCATGTAGTTTAACAGGCGTTATAAGGTCTTGCTTACCTACTAAAATTAGCACTGGAACCTTTACTCTTGATAAAACATCGTGCCCAGCAATGCGAGTCATCAGTGCTTGTTGCTGTTGTACAAACACTTGTTTTCCAGTCGCATGTGCCATTGCATAAACAATATCGCATAGTTGCCCATCTTGCAATCTTTGTGTGTGAATAAGCGTTGGTAATAAATGCTGCGTTACTCCTTTAAACCTTCCAAACTTTGTGCTTTTGATTAGCTGCATTCGTCGTTGCATTTGTGCATTTGTATCTTTTCTAGCAGAACTACCCAACAATGCAAGTCCGTAAACACGCTCAGATGCCTTGCGTATCACAGCTTGTGCAACATATCCTCCCATTGAAAACCCTGCTATCCAGAAACTGCCATTTATATCATGCAATATTCGCTCTGCCATCCTATCGATGGTATGATCTTGTGATATATCTGCTATATGATAGCTTCCAAAATCGCAAGATCGCTGCAAGCGGTTAATGACTGGCTCCCAAAGTAGATCGTTGCATAAAAGTCCAGGTACGAAAACTAGCTGACTTGAGCCCATAACAAACCCTTCAACCTTACCTTTATCCATCAAGCTTTTGACGCAATAATTGGCTAACCATCGCAGGATTAGCATTGCCTCGACTGGCCTTCATAGCCTGACCAACCAGCCAGCCAATAATAGATTGTTTACCATCGCGATATTGTTGGCATTGCGTAGGGTTTTCTTCTATCACCTGATCAATTATTTTTTCAATTAATGTTGTATCAGTAATCTGGCGCAAGCCTTTTTCTTCTACAATATCAGAAGGTTTTTTTGAGGTTTTAAACATTGCATCAAAAACTTCTTTTGCCATCCGCCCCGAAATCGTTTTATTATCAATAAGACTAACTAATTCTCCGATTGCAGCTGCATTAATCGGTGATCCCTTTATATCTAGCCCAGCTTTATTTAAACGCCCAAAAAGCTCTGATAATATCCAGTTTGCCGCAGCTTTTGGATTACCTTGTGCAGCTACTTCAAAATAATCTGCTATTTCTCGTGCACTTACCAATTGCTCGCTATCATAACGTGATAAACCATATTGCTCAATAAATCTTACTTTCTTAGCATCTGGAAGTTCAGGTAATGTGCTTGCAACAGCATTAATTTTATCTTTTGATATCATCAAGGGAGGTAAATCAGGATCGGGAAAATAACGATAATCATGCGCATTTTCTTTTGAGCGCATTGTTTTAGTTGTGCCCGTGGAAGGATCAAACAATAATGTTGCTTGTTGTATCGTCCCACCCTTTTCTAAAACATCAATTTGGCGATGTGCTTCATACTCAACAATTTGGCGTATAAAGCGTAGCGAGTTAACATTTTTTGTTTCAGTGCGTGTTCCGTATGGCTCACCCGGGCGATTAACCGATAAATTAATATCTGCACGCATAGAACCCTCTGCCATATTGCCATCACAACTGCCTATATATCTTAAAATTGTTTGCAATTTTGCAAAATAAGCCGCAGCTTCGTATCCTGTGGTCATATCTGGCATGGATACAATTTCCATCAAACCTGTTCCGCTACGGTTTAAGTCAATGTAAGATTGATCCGGATGCTGATCATGCATGGATTTACCTGCATCTTGCTCGACGTGCAATCTTTCGATGCGTATATGTTTGCTGCTTCCATCTTCAAGGTCAATGGACACTTCTCCGCCAAAAACCAACGGGCTTTCATACTGAGAAATTTGATACCCTTGAGGTAAATCTGCGTAAAAATAATTTTTCCTTGCAAAAACAGAACATTCTTGCACCTCTCCTTTAAGGGCCAATCCTGTGCGTATTGCTTGCATAATACATTCATGATTGACCACAGGTAACATCCCAGGCATTGCCGCATCAACAAACGAAACCTGCGCATTGGGTCCAGCTCCAAAACTAATAGGTGCAGATGAAAAAAGCTTGGATGCGCTACTAATTTGCGCATGTACTTCAAGCCCTAATACAACTTCCCATTTTCCTGTTTTACCTTCAATTGTATAACGCGTTCCCATAATGCTTCAAACCATATTCATCAGTTATTGTATCGATCAACCAGGATATGAGATTGGTTGAAAGTTTGCAGCTTGTTCTAACGCAGCCGCGCCTGTAAATAAATGCTTTTCACCCAGTGGCGGTGCTAAAAGCTGCAATCCAATAGGCAAACCAGCACCAGATAGCCCGCAAGGAATAGAAGCAGCAGGTAACCCAGCAAGAGATGCAGGTACCGTAAACACATCATTGAGATACATTTCAATTGGATTTTTAGGCGGGTTGTCTATGGTAAATGCTGTCCCTGGAGTAGATGGCGACAACAACAAATCAACTTTTTCAAAAACATTGTTGAAATCTTGCTTAATGCGAGTTCTTATTTTCTGCGCTTTACGAAAATACGCATCATAATAACCAGCAGAAAGCACGTACGTGCCTGTTAAGATGCGTCTTTTTACCTCTGCACCAAAACCTTCTGCTCTTGTAGCTTCATACATCTGCTCAAGCGTTGGCGCATCAACGCGCAATCCATAGCGCACACCATCATAACGCGCCAAATTGGATGAACATTCTGCAGGCGCTAACACATAATAGCATGCTAGTGCATAACGTGTTAATGGCAACGACACTTCAACCAGCTCTGCCCCTTGAGCTTTCAACCATTCTTGTCCTTTTTGTGTCAGTTTTAAAATATCTTCGGGTAAATTTTCATGATATTCACGTGCAATGCCAATACGCATGCCTTTTACTGATATATCGCATGCATTCAAATAATCTTCATAAGCAACATCTAAGCTGGTTGAATCTCTAGAATCAAACCCAGCCATCTGCGATAAGACAAGCGCACCATCTCGTACATTCCTTGCAAAAACTCCTGCTTGATCCAATGAGCTTGCAAAAGCAATAATCCCCCACCTTGAACACCTTCCATAGGTTGGCTTAATACCAAAGGTTCCTGTGAAAGATGCCGGCTGACGGATAGAACCACCGGTGTCCGTGCCTGTTGCAACTAGTCCAACCCCAGCAGCAATTGCAGCTGCTGAACCTCCCGAAGACCCCCCCGGCACTAAATCTACATTTAATTGATTATTTGCTTTCCAAGGGTTAATCACTGGCCCAAACGCGCTAGTAATATTGGCTGAACCCATCGCAAATTCATCAAGGTTTGTTTTGCCTAACATCACCGCGCCTGACTTAGCCAATAAATCAACCACATGGGCTGAATATCTTGGAATGAAATCCTTTAACATACGACTTCCAGCTGTCGTTTGTATATCTTTTGTGCAAAATAAATCTTTATGTAAAATGGGTATGCCCAACAATGGCGGGCTATCGTTGGTGATATGTTGCTGGTCTATCTTTTTTGCCGCTTGAATAGCCTGTTCTGGCGTTTCATGGATAAAGCAGTTCAAAGAACGGGTTTGCTCCATTTTATCAATATGAGCACTTACCAGTTCATGCGCTGATATTTTCTTTGCGCACAACTGCTCTCTTGCTTCGCGCAAGTTAAGATCAGTTAAATTAGTCATTATAGCAACTCAAGTTTCTATCATTTTTGGAACACAAAAGAAACCACCTTCATCAACTTCTATCTTATCGGGAGCGTTTGCAAGCACATCGGTTACATTTGGTTGTTCTACATCTTGATCTTTACGTTGGCGCAATGTCAATTCACTAACGCTTAACATTGGCTCTATCTCATTGGTATCAATGTCATCCATCATTGATATCCACTCAAGAATGCCAATAAGCTCCCCTGCAAGCTGTTGGCTTTCTTCATCGCTTATACCAATGCGCGCCAGATGAGCAATTTCGCGTATTGTTTGACTGTTAAATTCTTTTTTTACGTCGTTCATTCTTTATGCACTCAATAGAAATATTTAAAAACAGCTCCCTTAACATCTTATAGCAATTTATATAAACACATGCAAAAGCTGTAGCAATGAAATTATCACTAAACAGGAAAACTTATTCCATTAATATAATGAAAAAGTTTATCTTAAAAAATATGATAGACACATATATGTATGCCATTCATGGACTCTGCTCTTAAACAATAGTGTTGCAAAAGCAATGCAAGCATAATAACTATCAATATTGCTTGAAGCTAAAGATTTAAAACAATTTTAAGTATGAAGATAGCATTAATAGGATGAATGGCTTTCAACCATCATTGCCGTTTTATTGGTTAATTACGGCCAAGTCCCATATTTTTAGCTACTAACGAGCGATGGGCTGCATAATTAGGTGCAACCATTGGATAATCTGGTGACAAGCCCCATTTGGCTCTATATTCTTGAGGCGTCAGGTTAAAGTTTGTACGCAAATGTCTTTTTAACATTTTCAATCTTTTACCATCTTCAAGACAAACCAAATAATCAGGAGTAATCGTATCTTTTATGTTGAACGATTCATTGCCAGCAGAATCTGCGCTGTGGGTACGCTTTCTGCCTGTGCGCTCAAGCGCCGAGTATGTGTGATCAATTAACTGAAAAATTTGATCAGCATCTACATGATTGGTAGCCAAGTAGGCTGCAACGATTTGCGCGGTTGAGTTAATAAGGGTATCTTGGCGTACTACTTCTTTGCGATAATCATGCATTACAAAAACCTTTGACTAGAAACTAACACTGCATATTATAAAAGCAAGCCATGATACTATCGCTTGCAAAATATTGTATTGCAAAACACATGCCTACAATTATTAACCAATGATTTAAATAATGTTTTAATTGAAATTTTGCATACATAATGCCCATGCATATTGCCTTAGTTTTGCCTAGTTATTGGCAACTTCATAGCTGAAATATTATATAAAATTTAGCCTTGTCAAACTTTCCAACCTTTGTGTATTGCTACGACGCCAGCAGATAGCTCGATCCAATTTGTTTGGATAAAACCTGCCTGTTCAATCATATTACATAATTTTTTTGCACTTGGAAAACGCCGGATACTTTCGCTTAAATAGCGATAAGAACTTTCATCTTTTGCAACAATTTTGCCAAGCTTTGGCAGTATTTTCATACCATAATAATCATAAATTTTTGCCAGCGTGTCATGTTGAACATGTGAAAATTCTAAGCACACGAACCTGCCTCCAGGTTTTAGGACTCTGTGCATTTCTTGTAGAGCCAGCTCGCGTTGGCTAACATTACGTAACCCAAAGGCAATATTGACTACATCAAACATATCATTTTTGAATGGAAGGTTTTCTGCATTTCCTATGGTATAATCAAGCCCATTCATCAACAGAGTTTGGTTATCAATGATGTTATTGCGCCCTGCCTTAACCATATCTTCTGTTATGTCACAAATAATGCTTTTTTTACCTCCATGCCTGATAAATGCATGGGATATATCACCTGTTCCTCCTGCTACATCTAATAATATATCATGAGGACGTGGTCGTATTTGATCTATTAACGCCTGCTTCCATATCCTATGCAAACCCAATGACATAAGATCGTTCATTATATCATATTGATTTGCTACAGATCTAAAAACATCTTTTACACGCTCTGTTTTTTCATCTGCTTGATCAAGGTCATCAAAACCAAAGTCAAATGTTTTATCATTCATAACGTTGCTGTCCTTTACTCGCTTGCAAAGCAAAACTTGTTTACAAGCCTTTGCAAATGCCTATACATCACCATCGTTACCAGCAAATATTGATTGCATCATGCATTTTCTTTCAATTTGTACAAAAAATATAAAATATTCCACTTTGTTTTATGTATAAACCCATACTATAAGCATTAACAAGCTTATGTAAATGATTTACAATATCGTTTCATAGTGTCAAAAACATGTGTTAACATCTACCAGATAATGCATATTTCATGAATGATTAAAGTAGATGCATTAAACAATCATCAACATCTTTGATAGCGCTTAAAGACAAACAATGTCCGATCAAAACGAACAGAAATATATCCGCAATTTTGCAATCATTGCCCATATTGACCATGGCAAGTCAACGCTTGCCGATCGTTTGATACAAAAATGCGGCGGTTTAAGCGAACGAGATATGCGCGAGCAAGTGCTAGATTCTATGGAAATTGAGCGCGAGCGCGGTATTACCATTAAGGCGCAAACCGTACAGCTAAAATATAAAGCAAAAGACGGCATTACCTACGATTTAAATATCATCGACACACCCGGGCATGTGGATTTTAACTACGAAGTATCACGCTCACTTTCAGCATGCGATGGTTGTTTGTTAATTGTTGATTCTAGCCAAGGCGTAGAAGCACAAACCCTTGCCAATGTATATCTTGCTCTTGATAATGATCTTGAGATTATTCCCGTTTTAAATAAAATTGACCTGCCAGCAGCCGAACCTGAACGCATACGCAAGCAAATTGAAGATGTTATTGGCCTTGACGCAAGCAATGCTCTTAAAGTTTCATCAAAAACAGGCGAAGGTCTTGATGAGTTGCTAGAAGTCATTGTAACACAGATGCCAGCTCCACAAGGAAATCTCAATGCACCGCTTAAGGTTTTAATCATTGATAGCTGGTATGATGCCTATCTTGGGGTTATTGTTTTAATACGCATCATTGATGGCACACTCAAAAAGGGGCAAAAAATACAAATGATGGCTACAAAAGCCCGCCATCATATTGATAGAATTGGTATATTTACTCCTGCAAAACATATGGTGAATTCTCTAGGTCCTGGCCAGGTTGGTTTTATTACAGCTTCCATTAAAACGATTACCGATTGCAAAGTTGGCGACACCATTACCGAAGAACGAAACCCAACTCAAAAAGCGCTCACAGGGTTTCGTGCCGTTGTACCAGTTGTGTTTTGTGGTTTGTTTCCAACAGATGCAGCCGATTTTGAGGAATTAAAAGACAGCCTTGCAAAATTAGCGCTCAATGATAGTGGTTTCCAATATGAAACAGAAAGTTCTGCAGCACTTGGGTTTGGGTTTCGTTGTGGGTTTCTTGGCTTGTTGCACCTTGAAATTATTCAAGAAAGGCTTTCACGTGAATTTAATATTGAATTAGTAACAACAGCACCATCGGTAGTATATCAATTAACTTTGCGCACGCACAAAACTCCTATACAAATGGAGCTTCATAACCCTGTTGATATGCCAGATCCAACCCGTATTGAAGAAATCAGAGAACCTTGGATCAAAGCAACCATCTTAGTTCCTGATCAATATCTTGGACCTGTCCTAGCGCTTTGTACCGAAAGACGCGGAATTCAAAAAGAACTAACCTATGCTGGAAATCGAGCACTGACTGTTTATGAGTTGCCGCTTAACGAAGTTGTTTTTGATTTCTATGATCGTTTGAAGTCTGTTAGCAAAGGTTATGCATCGTTTGATTATAGTTTAATTGATTATCGCCCAGGTCATATGGTTAAGCTACAAATTTTAATCAATAGCGATCCTGTCGACGCACTTGCTTTAGTTATTCATCGCGACAATGCAGAATCGCGCGGGCGAATCATTTGCGCAAAATTAAAAGAAGTAGTCCCACGCCAACTCTTTAAAGTAGCATTACAAGCAGTTATTGGTGGTAAGGTTGTTGCACGCGAAACCATTTCAGCCTTGCGCAAAGATGTAACTGCCAAATGCTACGGTGGAGATATCACCAGAAAACGCAAATTATTAGAAAAACAAAAAGCTGGTAAAAAGCGCATGCGCCAAATTGGTCAAATTAACGTTCCTACATCTGCTTTTCTTGATGTTCTTAAAATTGACAATCATTAATAGCTATACAAAATAGCAACAATTGACCCCCACACACATCATCATGCCATTGTTGCATTATATTGCTTGTGTTATTATGCTATCATAATCATTTCAAAGGACCATTGATGAGTAATATTGTTATTGTTAGCGCCGCACGTACACCTGTTGGTGCTTTTATGGGTAGTTTATCTACACTCAACGCATCTGATCTAGGAAGCATTGCTATTAAAGAAGCCATAGCCCGTGCAGGCATTCAACCTAAAGAAGTTGATGAAGTCATCTTAGGTCAAGTCCTTAGCGCTGCTCAAGGTCAAAATCCAGCTCGACAAGCTGCTGTCAAAGCTGGCATCCCTTTTGAAAAAACCGCATATCAAATCAACCAATTATGTGGATCTGGTTTACGCGCAATTGTACTTGGTATGCAATCAATTGAGCTACAAGATCATCATATCATAGTCGCAGGCGGTCAAGAAAGTATGAGCCAAGCTCCTCACGCAATGACATTGCGCACTTCTAACAAAATAGGCGATGCCAAAATGCTTGATACAATGATCAGCGACGGACTTTGGTGTGCCATTAATGGATACCATATGGGCATCACGGCTGAAAACATAGCATCAAAATGGCAATTATCACGCAAAGATCAAGATGTTTTTGCATGTGCATCACAAAACAAAACTGAACAAGCTCAAAAAACAAATGCTTTTGACGATGAACTAGCCCATGTAATAATTGACAACCGTCAAGCCAACATCATTGTTAAAACAGACGAATACCCAAAACATCACACTACGCTTGAAAAACTTGCAGCACTACGCCCAGCCTTTGACAAACAAGGAACTGTTACACCTGGCAATGCCTCTGGTATCAATGATGGTGCTGCTGCTGTGGTTTTAATGCACTCACAGGAGGCCAAAAAACGCCAAATAAAACCCCTTGCACGCATTGTATCATGGGCAACAGCTGGTGTTGATCCTGCATTAATGGGGACAGGGCCTATCCCTGCTTCAAGACAAGCATTACAAAAAGCGCAATGGAGTATTCATGACCTTGATCTTATCGAAGCTAACGAAGCATTTGCTGCCCAAACACTTGCAGTTAATCGTGAAATAGGTTGGAATAGTGACATTGTTAATGTCAATGGAGGCGCTATTGCACTGGGCCATCCTATTGGTGCTTCGGGGGCGCGTATTTTAACTACGCTTTTGTATACAATGCAACGCAGAAAAGTTCAAAAAGGGTTAGCAACATTATGCATCGGCGGTGGCATGGGGATTGCCATGTGCGTTGAAAACATAGCTTAACCAAGTCATTAAGCCATCAATTCAAGTGTTTCTTACCAAACAGTTATTTTGGCATAACGTTTCTAAAGTACTTCTATAAATATTATCTAAGTTTGCATCGTTTTGATTAAACGTATATTCTTGATCATTGTTGAGCATAATTTTTATTTCTTTTGTCCCCATTGCACTACGTATATTGGCTAGAATTTGATCATGTGTACTATTACCATCAATCTGCCTTGCTACTAAATTAATAAACTCACCAGTTTTACGTTTTAATCCTAATGCGTTGAATAAAAAAGCGCTATCGCAAAAGCTTGAATAACGTGTAAGAGGATGCAATTTAGGCTTTTCATCAATTGTATAATATGCATTGATCCCATCATATACGGGCGATAAAATATTTAGTTGCACTAACTTCCATAGAAATTTTGCAAGTCCTTTTTCTGTATCTTGGATGATTTGCTTTTCGATCAAATCTGCTAGTAATTCTTTATATTGAAACCCTTCCACGGGTCTTGCGCTGATAAACTCTAAAACATATTTGTTGATATCATTGGTAGATTTAATCGAAGCTTTCTTACCAACATGATAGCTTGTAACACCATCTTCAACTTCTTTCGTGAGAGAAATACCATCAAAGCTAACTTGTCGTATTCTTGTCAATATATCTTTTAACGTAAGTATACTGCTTTGCTCCTCATGCATAACAACACTATGTCTAAAGCGCCTCAAAGACTTCAAATCATCTGCTTGCAAAAAAGCTGCTTTGCGTTTGTATTCTGGCAGATGCAATAAATCTTGTATATCGCCATGGTTACCAACATCATTCATCGATATATCACTGGCAATTTGCAGTCCATGCTGATGTAAATCTTCGACAAAGTCAGTATATAATAATGGTTGATTTTCTGGTTCACCAAATTCATGCAAAACATAAAAGCTAGCATATGTATTAATAATATTAAGCTCTGATGCAAAAAAAGGCTCAAGCTCAGGTCGTGTCTTCTTCATCATCAAATAAAATTCATTTGCTTTCTCTTGCATGACTTTAAGGCGAATATCATGCGGCTCACTATGATTATCATATAAGCTAACATAGTTGCGCATCATGGTGCCAAAAACCCAACCGGGTGAGCAATTATAACTTATCAGAGCCAATCCATTGGGTGTTAAACAGCTTTTAATCAATTGTAAAATACTATCCCTTACCTCTAATGGAACCCATGAAAAAACACCATGACAAATAATATAATCAAATGAATGTGGGGGTTCTTTTACATCAACAATATTAGCGCATCGAAATTCAACATTATTGCATTGCAACATCTCACGCATTTGTTCTGCCTGTTCTGTATGCTTAGCAGAAAGATCTATTCCTAAAAAATAAGCATTAGGAAAATGGACAGCTTGCGGAAAAATGTTATAACCACACGCAGAACCAATCTCCATTGTTCTAGCACGAGGCGGCGGCGTTGGATTAACACCTAAAATATTTCCCATTGCCCATAGGTGGCGAATATGGGTTGAAGGATACGAATCTCCTATATAAGGAATTCGGTCATAATTATCCATTGTTTGATTAACAGACTTGATGTAATCCATAACAAATTACCTATCTGGATTCATTGATATTGATCGCTTATATTAGAATTGGTTGTGCTTGCCATTGTTGGGTCGTTCCACCTTTAAAAATTACTATTTTTTCAGATTTCCCTTTAGCAGTTTCTACCAAATCAAGAGTTACTGGAACCTTCCAAGCTTTGCGTATCAAACGTAGCTTTGAAGTATTTCTGTCTAAACCATAAAATTTTGCGCCATAAATAGACGTGAAGCCTTCAAGATTTGCAAGTGCTTTATGTTGATCAAATATATCAGCTAATAAAGCCATTGCAACTGGTGCACAAAAGATACCTGCGCATCCGCATGCAGATTGTTTACTAGATTGTGAATGAGGTGCGCTATCTGTCCCTAAAAATAAATCTTGTCTGCCCGACACCACAGCATCTAGCAAAGCTTGGCGGTGATGTTCTCTTTTAGCAATCGGTAAACAATAAAGATGTGGGTGAATTCCTGCTGCAAAAATATCCGTGCGATTTAATAACAAATGATGTGGAGTAATTGTTGCAGCCACCTTATCTCCTGCTTGCTCAACAAATTGTAGAGCTTGGGTTGTTGTGATGTGCTCTAATACAATCCGCAAGTCTGGAAATTTATCTTTTATTCTAGGCAACACACGCTCAATAAAACGAGATTCTCGATCAAAAATATCACATGATGGATCATTCACTTCACCATGAATTAACAATGGTATATCAATTGCTGACATTGCTTGCAAAATTGGCATAACACTGTCAAGCTGATCTACTCCTTGGGCACTATTTGTCGTTGCTCCTGCCGGGTACATCTTAACTGCTTTAATCAAACCTTCTGCTGCCCCTTGCGTCAAATCATCTATGTCAATATTATGCGACAAGAAAAGCGTCATCATAGGCTCAAAATTATACTTTGCGCCCAATGCTTGTAATATTCGTTTTTCATACGAACGCGCCTGTTGCGTTGTGACAACTGGAACCTTTAAATTAGGCATAATAATTGCCCGTGCAAACTGAAAAGCCGATGCATGGACTACACCATGCAACATCGCATCATCACGCAAATGCAAATGAAAATCATCTGGTGCAGTAATATCTATAAAATCTAGTGCCATAGCTTTGAATCTTTATTCATTGCTTTGTGTTTTAAATTGCAAGTAAAGAAAATATATCGTGTTGATCTGCTGACTTTCCTTGTATATGTATCTTATGCCATACAATAAACATTAGTATATTCCAACATAAATGAGGATGGCTCAGTATGTTATTCAAAAAAAGATGCTCCACTGCGCCTAACTTAAGAAAGCTTGCTAGCTGTTCTTGTTTGCTTAAGATCTTTGCCAATTCAATACGTCGCTCAAACATCCAATCGCCAATTGGCACACTAAACCCTCTTTTTTTCTCCATAGCATAATTGCCTAATATATATTGCTGCAACCATCTGCGCAATACCCACTTGCCTAATCTGTGCTGGATTTTAAAGTTATCTGGCATGCTGAATGCTAATGACGATAGTTCCTTATCAACAAAAGGTGTTCTGCCTTCAATACCGTGCGCCATTAAGCACCGATCAAGCTTTAGCAACAAATCAGATGACAGCCAACCGTCAATATCGCGCAATTGATCTGATTGCAATACACTTAGCTGATCATGCTCATGCATATTATTGTGTTGCTGAGCCACTCCAGTAATATCTTTTGCTAGAATATTAAAACCATGCAACTGATTTTTAGGAAATTGTTTTTTTTTGCCAAATAGTCTTTTAAAGATCCCTTGTCTATACCTCCCATACCCTGCAAAAAACTCATCGCTTCCTTCTCCACTTAAAATAACCTTAATACCGTGTTCCTTAGCTAATTTACCAAGAAACCACGTTGGTACAACAGCATAATCAGCAACGCAATCATCAAGCGATTCAACAATTTTAGGCAAGTTTTGATAAAAATCATCGCTAGAAATGGAAAGAGAAATATGCTTGCTAATTTTATTTTGAGCAATATGTTCAGCTTTTGCAACTTCGTCATGAACTTTTTTTGCTCTGGTGGTTTTTGTTTTGAAGTTTGCTGTAAAGCAAACGCGCTCTGCGTCTAGTTGATGCATTAAAGTTAATATTGCCGTGCTATCTACTCCACTTGATAGAAACAAACCATAAGGCACATCGCTACGCAAATGCAATGCAACCGATTCTTTTAACGTCTTATCGAGCACGTCCAATGCGCTATCTGCATGATTACTGGTCCAATGATGTGTGCTGTGTGGGCGATTAAGACAATCTCTTTTGGTAATCCTACCATCATGAGCGCATAAAATTTCTCCTGGATATAATCTTCTTACATGCTTGAATAAGCAACCAGAGCCTGACACAAACTGATGGGCCAATAATTGATGTGCATTTTCTTCATGTAGTTCTTGTTGTAACCAACCCGTTGCAAAAAGGGCCCTCGGTTCTGAGGCAAACAATAAACCCTGCTCTACCTCAGCAATATAAAGCGGTTTAATTCCATAATGATCTCTTGTTAAAATCAACTCATGCATGTGCTTATTATAAACGGCAAGCGCAAACATGCCACGCAATCGATTAAAACCTTGATATCCTTCTTTTTTAAAAATCGGTAAAATTATCTCACAATCAGTATCTGTCTGCCATGCGAAATCATGAATTTCCTGTTTAAGCTCTACATAATTGTAAATTTCTCCATTAGCTACCAAAATACTATCATCATCTTGCAACGGCTGATAACCTCGCTTAATATCAATAATGCTAAGGCGCTTATGTACAACCCCAAACGTACCATCAACATAGCAGCCAGTACCATCGGGGCCACGATGTCCAAGCGCATCGCCCATTTTATTCAATATTGTTTGATTTACTGTGCGTCCATCGCGCAACATCATTCCGGCAATTCCACACATGTTATTTATCCAAATTCACACTATCAAAAAAATTTGCATAAGCTTCTAACACCTGCTTTTGATCAAATCTTTGTTTTAACTCCTCAAGAGCTTGATTTGCCATTTCTTTTCCACTTTCATGGTTGCCAATAAGATAGTTGATAGACTCAGCCATCTTGTCAGCTTGGTTAACCGGACATAGCAATCCTGTTTTATTATGCACAATTAATTGGCGCGGTCCTTGTGCATCAGCGGCAACAACTGGGCATCTCTGGGCCCAAGCTTCTAAAATAATATTGCCTAATGGTTCATGCCTTGAAGAACATAAAAACATATCTGCTGTTGCTAGCAAATCTGCGGCATCGTTCCTCCAGCCCAAAAACTTTATCCTATCACCAATGCCAAGTTGATATGCTTTTTGCTTTAAAATATGTTGCAAACCTCCTGCACCAGCTATCCAGCAATACGCCTTTTCTACTCGTGCAAGCGCTTCAAGTGCAACATCAAAACCTTTATTTGGATGTAATCTACCAAGGCATAAAATTAATGGCACATCTTCTGGCGTGTCCAAAGTGCTACGTAACAACGGTGTACCTGGCTTGTCATCAATAAAGTTAGGTAAATACACCACCTTATTTTGAGGAAAACCATTTTCTATGATCCAATTCTTCAAATCTGGTGTATTGCCTATTAACCAATCGCAGTTGCTATAATGACGCAAGGGATAATAACCTCCTAGGCGCCCTATATTAATGTGTTTGCCTACAGGTAAAGCTGCACAAGCACGGTTCATCCAGCCCATAACTAACGGTGTTTCATGGCGTTGGATAGCATTTGCAATAGCTTGCCTTGTGAGATACTTCCCCCACCGCCAAAATCTAATTGTTTCAACATGTACCCCAGATTCTCTTAATCTATCGGCGCGCGCACCTCTTTTTGTTAAAACATATTGCTTCATAACGCTCGTATTAAGCTCACGAGAGAGCCTTTCAAAAAAAGCTTCCGCTCCGCCCATTGTAGCGCCAGCCATCACTTGCAAAACTGACTGCTGTGTATTGTTAATGTTGTTTAACTCCATGTTGGCAAGTTAATCTTCACCATTGTCTATATTGGCGCGTAAATGCGATATAATTGGATAGAGGCCTGCCATCAAAGCAATAGTTACCCCCCATTTTCCTTCTTTATAACCTTTTCGCATCACATAACACTTGATAAAACGACTAAAAATTCTTCGTATATTACGCCACAATCCGTCATCAAGCTTTGGATTGTCTCGTAAATCCGCAGCGCGCGCTTTCGTATAGCGGTCAAGTCTTGTCAAAATATCTGAAAAATCTTTATCAATATAATGCTCTATAGGATTGCTTAATCGATGCACGGGACCTTCCAATTGAAATTCTGGATGCACTCTTCCTTCTTTCCAACGCTTTGCTTTCGCGTGTGCCAGACGTGCTACTGCACTCGTACCCCAATGGCAACCCCATCCGTTACGAACTAACTGATTGCCTATATAATTATCAACGGGTATCACGAAGTGCCCTGATGGATTAGATTTGATAGCTTCGCGTATTTCAATGGCCAAAGCATCTGATATTATCTCATCTGAGTCCACTTCTAAAACCCATGCACCTTTGCATTGTTGGCGTGCAAAGTTGCGCCTTGCTCCTTCACACTCCCATGCTCCTTCATATATATTGCTTGTATATTGTGTAGCAATCTCGCAGCTATTATCGGTGCATCTATCAAGCACAATAACCAATTCATCTGCAAAATGTAATGCCTTCAAACACTGATCTAACTGATCATGAGCATTGCGTGCTACTACAAGGGCAGAAAGTGTTACCATTGATTGTGTCCATGTAATTTGAAACAAACAATAAAGTTAGATACACACTTCATTGTTATTATATTCTTCATCGATTGTAGCTAGTTGCATCATCTAATCATACTTATAAGCTAAAAGACTTGAATGTTAAAACAAAATACTACTATGATCAATATTTCTAATAGTTAAATTTATTTATAGATTATAGTGCCATTGTTTTCTATATAATTTAACCCATTAAGGATATAAGCAATGCCTAGCAAGAAAAAAGCATCAGCGACAAAAAGTAAACCAAAGTCGCCACAAACAAAAGCAACAACAAAAGTTGACACCACGCTCAGCCAGCCCAAGGCACCAGAGCTTAAAGTACAAACAAAACAAGCAAAAGTTGTACACCAGGAAATAGAACAACCCACAAAAGATACATCTTCTGTTGATGCTCCAAACAATATCCGCAATTCTCCTGAACAGCTCCAGCAAGTTAATGTTACATGGGATATGCTAGAAGATCGGCTCATTCTTCGTGCTTCAACAAACCATGATCGCGAGTTTCGATTTTGGATTACGTTTAGAATGTACCGGATGTTAATTGGTGCTTTCGACAAAATTGAAGACACAGGAGAGCCTGCTCCGCTCAATCCTACATCGGCTTCTCATTTGCGCGATATAAAACGCGAAGAAACATTAAGTAAGTCTGATTTTTCAACAAGCTACCAACCGACCGTCAAAAAAGAAGTGGACCCTGTCTTTGGAGACAAACCTCTTTTGATTGAACAGGTCAATATTGCTGTTAAAAACAATATTGTTGCACTTGATTTTATTGGATCTGGCAAACAAGCAAGACTACCTATAGGACGAGATAATGTTGTTGCTATAAGACATTTAATGGACCGCTGCGCTGCACAAGCAGATTGGTGCCAACCCACCGATGTAAAAGTACCAACAATCGACAAAGCACCTGACGACCGTCTGCTACATTAAGTACCATGACTAGATTAGGTTGCTTCTATGGATCTTATGCAATCATATGCAAGAATTTGACCTGCAAAATAAAGCGAACCGCAAATTAAAAGATGGAATAAAGGCGTTTGTCCATCTTTAAAGCTGGTTACGTTTTGTTGTTTGGACCAAACATTTAATTGGCCAACTGCTTCTTCAATATTACTAGCAGATACAGCATCAATCTTAAGAGCATTGGCTTTTGCAATGCAATCTGCGCTTTGGATGCTTTCATGGCCTTCAATATCAACAGTCATTAAAAAATCGGTTGTCGGAGCTAAGCATTTTAAGAAACCTTTGGCATCTTTATTAGACAGCATTGCATATAGTACAACAAATTTAGTGGGTTTTGTACGAGCAAGCGTTTGTTTTTTATAATCACGTAAATAATTTTTAATAGCCTCTCCAGCTGCGCGGTTGTGACCACCATCAAGGACAATATCCCAATCCATATCTAATGTTTTTGCTATTTTTCCATTATTCAAACATTGTAGGCGTGCAGGCCATTTTGCAGCTTTAATACCTTGCCCAATTGTTGCTTGATTCAACTTAGGAAAACCGTTTTGAGCAAGGTATAAACCTGCCATTGAAGCCACCGCACTATTATCAAACTGGTGCACTCCTTGTAAAGCAGGCTTAGGCAGCACAAATTTATCCATACCTCCCATAAGGCTATAAAACTCTATATCGCTAGCATTTATACCTCGATTATCATGGGTATAAGTGATGCCAAAATCTCGATCTTGCACATAAATATCACTTCGGCAGGCCTTCGCTTTTTTTTCAATAACGCGCAGTGCAGAAGGCTTTTGTTTTCCTACTATGACAGGTATGTTGGGTGTAATAATACCAGCTTTTTCACTAGCTATTTTTGCGTAGCTACCTCCAAGAAACTCCTGATGATCAAGACTAACGGGTGTTATAATACTCAATATCCTTGTTGGTAGGATATTGGTTGCATCCATTCTTCCACCAAGGCCTACTTCAATCAACGCTATATCAGCAAATATACGACTAAATGCTACAAAACAAGCCGCTGTAGTGATTTCAAAATAGGTTATAGGATTGCCTCCATTAACCTGTTCAACGTAGCTTAATATATCGCAAAGTTCTTTGTCTTCAATGGTTTTTCCTGCTAGCATAATCCTTTCATTAAACTCTACCAAATGCGGTGAAATATAGCGATGTACTCTATATCCTGCAGCTTCTAACATCGCTTGCGTCAACGCAATGGTTGAGCCTTTGGCATTCGTACCTGCAACATGGATTGCAGGGGGTATTTTTTGTTGTGGGTTATCCAGCTTTTCTAATAGCCCATGCATTCTTCCTAATGTTAGATCAATACGTTTAGGATGCAATTCTAAAAAGCGCTCTAGATAAATATGAGGATTAGTTTTTGACATATTTTTTACAAACAATACAATTGAATAGCTGCATTTAATCTATTGCTTGCAAACTATTTGTTTTATTAGGCTATTTTTATTAGCGTTTATCGGCCATTTTTTTTCTAGCCATAGAGGCTAATTGATGTAAGCATCTTCCAGCTATTATCTTTGTTGGCATACCAGTTTTGCGTAATGTCCTATCACAAGCTTGCACAAGCTGTAGAGCTTGTAAAATTCTTGGCCTTGGCCATATAGAAATCTGCCTACGAAATCTTTCTATTTGTTTAAAAAACACTGGCGGTCTGAGGTGCTTCATCGCGCTATTAGCATCATGGCCTGCTTCTATCAACTCTACAGCCTGCCACAACCTTAGTAAATGATTACAAACCATGCGCATCATTTGCACAGGTTGTTGGCCTGCTTGCCATGCATCCAATATCAAATGATCAAGCTCATAGGCATTTCCTTCACTTGCTACCATAGCAATCTCATCCATGTGCAACGAATCATTTCCAAATGCACAAGCTTTCACGTCTTCTATGTCTAAATGTCCATTTTTTCCTGCATACAAACAATACATCTCAATGGCATTGCTTTTAATTGCCAAATCATCCCCAAGCGATGCAAGCAAAAACTGCTTTGCTTGAGGGTCAATACTAATATCATCTTTTGCAAGGGCATCTTTGAGTAGCATTGAGGTATCCTTTGCATTAGCATAGCATCCTATAACACCAGCGCGTGGGTGTGCTTCTAGTTTCTGGCGTAACTTTGAACGCACGCCTAACTCTCCAGCACGCACAACAATATTGGCATTGATTTGCTCAAACGTAAGCAATGCATCAAAGGCTCCCCAACAAGTATCATCACAATGTTTAATTAAGATCGTTTTCTTTTCACCTGTTAATGAAATCGTCTGCGCTTCCTCAATCAATAAATTAGGTTCATCTATTAGTTGGTCTATAGAAAGCTGTGCCACACTAAAAGGGTCATCAATATCAGGTGCAAAATGTTGTGCAAGCATGTCAAAATATCGCATACTCAAGCCTCTATCAGGACCGAATAATAAAAAAATACATAACTTTGGATCAGGCGATGCTACAGTTTGTTCAATTTTATAGGCAGAAATTTTCATGGTCTAATATCGTCTCTATTTGACCTGCTAGAGCCAATTAAGAACCTGCTCCTAAATAAAGAGCAATACGTCGGAAAGCTTCTTCAGCTATGGATTCTGCCAAATTAGATATCGCTGTTTCTTCAGCTGTGAGTGTAGCAAAGCTTTGATTTTGTCGATTCCGAAATGTTATACTACGTGTTACTGTAAACATTAAAGAATCTTGCTGTCCTTCTGGTAATGTTAGTACAAAGCTTACCTTTCCAACAACTTTTGAAACTGCACTAGCTGAGCTTGCTATTACTCCTAGCGTTTCAACATTAAAGTTACTATCAACATCAAGCTTTGCGCGAGCTTTTGTTTGCAAATGCTCCTGCTGTTGACCTTGTTTTTGATGAAGTTTTTTAAGCAAGGCGTTGCGCATAACTTGTCCATTACGCTCTTTGATGAAGCCTATTTCTATCTGATCCATATACTCTAATATTGTTCCATTATCATAGACAGGTTTAAACCCGCAGCCCAATACAAATAAAAATGTCAACGCATACACACCAATAGCAGCAATTTTAGATTGCGATGTTGGGATATATCTTTTAAATAAATGCAGCATTCTATTGCCTAACAAACGCTCTTGCGTAATATTATTTTTGGATTACAAAATTGATCAATCTATTTGAAATAATCACTGTCTTAATAATAGGCGCGCCATCGATTGCACGTTGAACATTTTCCTCTTGCAAGGCTGCTTTTCGTAGACCTTCATCGTCAGTATCCTTATCTAGTACAATCTTAGCGCGTAGTTTTCCTGCCACTTGTACAATAATTGTTTTGGTCGTTTCCTCAAGCCAAGTTGAATCAATTGCAGGCCAAGGAGTGTTAATCAACCAATCATGATGACCAAACAATTTCCATAATTCTTCTGTAATGTGTGGTACAAAGGGGTTAAGCAATCTAATGAGAGTTTCTGTTGCAAAGGAAGCAACAACAACATCTTCGGCAATATTTTTACCTTTTTTAGAACCAACATTAATCGTCGTAATCATGTGCAACAATTCATGACACATCGCAACTGCTACATTAAAATGAAAATCTTTTAATGCTTTTTCTACCCCGATGATTGTTTGATACGTTTTACGCATTAATGTTTTGGTTTGCTCATGGCATTCGTTAAAATTTAGTGATGGAAGCTTTTCCTGATTAGTTTCCATATTCTGCTTTTGTTGATGAATTTGCTCGGATGTTCTCCACAATTTATTTAAAAATCTCCATGTCCCCTCAACACCTGCTTCGCTCCATTCTAAATCACGATCTGGTGGTGAGTTGGACATCGTAAACAATCTTGCTGTATCTGCTCCATAACTTGCAATAATATCTTCTGGATTTACGATGTTTTTCTTTGATTTACTCATTTTAATGGACGAACCAACTTGGAGTGTTTGTCCAGTTTGAGCGTGTATTATCTGCCCGCCTTTACGTGTTACTTGCGATGGCTCAATCCAATTGCCTTTACTATCTTGAAAGGTTTCATGACAAATCATCCCTTGTGTGAAAAGACCTTTGAAGGGTTCTTCTAAATCAAGCATTTCACATTGTTTAAGCGCTCGCATAAAAAATCTTGAATATAATAAATGCAAAACCGCATGCTCTATACCTCCTATATAGTGTGTAACAGGCATCCATTGTTTGATTTTTGTCTTATCAAAAGGAGCATCATGATTATGCGGATCACAAAATCGTAAAAAATACCAAGCCGATTGAAAAAACGTATCTAAAGTATCAGTTTCTCGATGCGCAGGCAAACCACATTGCGGACATGAAACGTGCTTCCAGCTAGGGTGTTGATCTAATGGGTTTCCTGATCCAGTTAGCTCTATGTCATTTGGCAGCAGAACAGGTAAATCTTCTTTACTAACAGGTACAACTCCACAATCATCACAATGAATGATAGGAATTGGACATCCCCAGTAACGCTGCCTAGAAATTCCCCAATCGCGTAACCTATAGTTTGTCTTTCTTGTGCCTTTTCCTTGTTTTTCTAAAGCTGCAATAGCGGATTCTTTTGCCTCAGCCACTCTTAATCCATTGAGAAAGTCTGAATTAATCATGCTACCATCACCAATATATGCTTGGTCTTTGATCGTAACTTGGCCTGGATCTTTGTTATCAGGACATACCACTGGCATTACGTTAAGATGGTAGCGCCTGGCAAATTCAAGATCGCGTTGATCATGCGCAGGGCAACCAAAAACTGCTCCCGTTCCATATTCAGCTACAATAAAATTGCCTATATAAACTGGCAATACCTTTGTTAAATCAAATGGATGATAGACATCAATATTTGTATAAATCCCTTTGCGTTCAACTGTTTCAAGTTCAACTTCTCCGGTTCCTATTTTGTTACATTCTTCAATAAATTTTTTCGTTTCAAGGTTGTTTTCTGCCATTTGTTTTGCAATAGGATGGTTGGGGGCAATGGCAATAAAACTAGTTCCAAATAACGTATCAGGCCTTGTCGAAAAAACTTGAATAGGGTTGTTAGCATTATCTGTGCGATAAAAATCTACCAACGCTCCTTGTGACTTCCCTATCCAGTTTTGCTGCATAATTCTAACGCGTGCAGGCCATTCTTCAAGATCATGAATGGATTCAAGCAATGAATCTGAAAAAGTTGTAATGGCTGCAAACCACTGTGCTAGCGTTTTTCTTTCAACTGCAACCCCAGACCTCCAACCTTTTCCGTCAACAACCTGTTCATTGGCTAAAACGGTTTGCTCAACTGGGTCCCAATTAACGGTTGCTTCTTTTCTATATACAAGATTAGATTTTAAAAACGCTAAAAAAATACGTTGCTCTTGTAGGCTATATTCTTCACTACAAGTTGAAACCTCGCGCGACCAATCATGTGAAAAGCCCAACGGTTCCAAAGTGCTTTTCATTGCTTGTATGTTTTGTTGCGTCCATTTGCGCGGATGGATACCATTTTCAATGGCAGCATTTTCAGCTGGCAAACCAAAAGCGTCCCACCCCATAGGGTGCAAAATATTATACCCTTTTGCTCTCCAATAACGTGCAGTTACATCGCCAAGCATATAATTGCGTACATGCCCCATGTGGATCTTACCTGATGGATAAGGAAACATCTCAAGCACATAGCGTTTAGGCAAAGTTTGATCTTCTTTGACTTTAAAAACTTCACCTTCTTGCCATTTTTTTTGCCAAGCGGTCTCAACTTTTAAAAATGGATATCGACTCATTTTTCAATCAACATATGACTTGTCAACTGCCACATCACAATCTAGCCTACAATATCTATTGCACTGCATTGCGTTCAGCAATTCTTAACTGGCGTGAGCGCACCAAAATTGATTCTTCTAATTGGCTCGAAACACTTTCGTTAACTTGTGCGTCTAACCATGTACCATCTGCTTGCAGCTCTTGTCTAAACACTACCACTCGCAATGCATTAGAGCGTAATTGGCGCCCTAATATATATACATTAAGTTTGTAGCGTTCCTTTGGTGCATCAGAGGGTCGATACCAGTCAGTTGTGATAACGCCTCCAAACGGATCTGCTTGAGCAAGTGGTAAAAACGATATTGTATCAAGCGCTGCTCTCCATAAAAAAGAATTAACTGCAATGCCGCTTCCACCAAAATCTTGCTCTGAAAGCCCACCCAGCTTAATACCATCACCTTCAAAAATACTTGATCCGTCGCTCACTGCCAAATTTGCATTTTCTGGATCCTCTGGCGGCTCTGCCTTGCCTCCAGCGCAAGCACTTAGCGCTACTAATAAAAGAAATGTGAATATTTTTTTTGTTTCGTTTTTCAAATTTTAACCCTACTTAATAATAATAACAAATACACTATGAGGCACAAACACGTGCTTTCAGCGCTTAAAATTTATAGCATTTTGACTGTAGCCAAACATATTTTAACCATTACAACAATCATCTCAACCAACTCTTTCGAGAACAACCATCAATATCCAAAACCCTAATATCAACACATACATGATGTTAGTGCTATTCTTATACCACATAAAACAAGTTATGCAATCTGCTCATTTGCTAGATTAATAATGGTATCAATTTGCACCTAGCCCTTTGATAGCTCCTGCATGAAATGGGATTCCTTTATAAGAATTTTTACCAATAGCAAATCGTTTTGCAAGCGCTATTTTTTTAGGAGAAAACCATTTTTTGATTTGTGCATTTTTAATAGAATGGACAATTGAGCTTACCAAATCTTGTGATAGCGTATCACGCACAACAAGCACTAAATCAATTGCAAGAGTTTTTATTCCATCGTGCTTACCATAAGTATTAGCTTGAATTTTACTTTGGATAAAATACGGATATTGCGCAAAAAGATTGCGAATTGTACGATCATCCATTTTTATTAAATTATATTGTTGGTTTCTCCCTTGCAACATTAGCAAAACGGTAGGTATACTTTCAAGTAAAACGGCCACATCAACCTCTTTATTATCAAGCGCATCCATTGCCAGCACTCCATCGACTGGCAATATATATATATCCGACCCGTCAATATTATTTTGTTCTATGATGTTGTTGATTTCATATCTTGTAGCAGAATCTTCATTTCCTGCTGCAATGTTGGCTCCTTTAAGCTCAAAAACTGTCTTATAATGCTCATCACCACGCGTAAACATATGGATATACTCTGCTCTAGCAGGTAATACTAAGCGCAAACCAGACATTGCATTTGCCTGTTTTAACAAACTACGCCCGCGTGAAACGCGCCACGCAATATTTGCAGGTACAATCGCCATATCAGCCTTCCCGCTTTGTAAATCTTCAAGCGCGTCATGATGGCTCGTTTTTGCTCGCGCAACTGCAACCATCCCTTCTATTCCGCATGGTTTATTATCTTCGCAAACCCTATCGCCAAAAGGTCTAGATAAAACCTGCGTTAGCAAACTACCAAGCAAATAAGATGAACTCGTTGAAGGACCTGTTGCAATTTTAAAATCATGCCACTCTTGAGCTGATGTTGCTGGAATGTGCACTACAATTAACAAAATCAATAGCAACAGTTTTTTTTTGATTATTACCATGGGTTCAATTATCCTTATTATGTTGTTTAGCTAGTGGGTGTGCATCTACCAGTTTAAGCAATTGTGAATCTGGAATATGGGTATAAATTTGTGTTGTAGCTATATCTGCATGCCCTAACATTTGCTGTATTGCACGCAAATCAGCCCCATGGTGCAACAAATGACTTGCAAAAGCATGCCTTAAAACATGAGGACTAACTTTTCGAGGATCAATGTTTGAATCAATAGCAAGTTGTTTTAATAATTGCCCAAATCGTTGTCGCGTTAAATACCCTGTTTTAGAATTTTTTGATGGAAATAGCCACGGGCAAGCAGACTCATAGGTTCCTACTGGTACAAACTCTGGCCTGAATTCTAACCATTGGATAATAGCTTTATATGCTATTTCAGAAATAGGTACGATTCTTTCTTTATTACCTTTTCCTTTAACAAGTAAATGATCATTGCTTCTTTGCAATGAGCTAGTTGCTAAACTTACAAGTTCGCTTACCCGCAAACCTGTTGCATAAAGCAACTCAAGTAAGCAATAAAGTCGTGCACCTTCTGCTCCATCAATCAATTTACTGTTTTGTATGAGCGTTGCAACTTCACTTTGCGTCAAAATTTTAGGCAATCTTTGAGCTAATTTGGGACTTTCCAATAACGAAGATGGGTTATCTTCACGCAAACCTTCGCTTTGTAAAAACTTAAAAAACTGTCGTACAACCGATATCTTTCGAGCTTGAGAACTGACAGCTATTTTAGCGCGTGCAAGCTTTAAAAAATATTGCTCTAAATCATGTTGGCTACCTTCAACCAAGCAAGAACGATTGCAAAATTGCGATTGCATTAAATCAAGCAAATCACTTTGATAAGCCTCAATTGTAAGCTTTGCAACTCCGCGTTCACTTGCTAGATATTCGACCCATCCTTGGAGTGCTAAAATATCTTTATTGCTTACCGCTTTAGATAAAGTCGTATCATGTTTTGCTTGCTTTTTAGGTTTTGTTGCGCTTTGCTTTACCATTCAAGCTTATCTTTATATTGAGTATTGATTGTTGAGTTAGCGCAATTTGCCTTTGGTATCTAACTCACCAAGGTCAAGTAGCATATCACGCGCTATTTCTATCGATAATTCTTGCTCTGCAACTCTCATTAAACCCGATGCTATGTGCACCAGTTCAACATAAGAAAAATTACGCCAATCTGTCATAGCACTCATCTGCGCCAATAAAAGCAATGCATGTCCTTTTGCTTGAGAAAATATTGCTTTTTGGTAATCAAACAATATACTAGCAGAAAAGCTTCTCTTTAAAACAACTCGTGCTTTTTCTATTTCAAGATAGCTTAAATCGATCAAAGATGGATTAAAAATACTTAGCAAACCAAGCATCCCTGCAGGAATAGAATCTATTATTTGTTGACCTTTTATGAGTTTTTGGCCATCTTGCAAATTATATAGCACAAGCCACGGCATTAATTGGCCTAACAATGTTATATCAAACAGCTCAGGCAACCAACGCGCTATCACGTCAGGACGCCCAGCAATTGCAGCAAGCTCTGCCATCTTAAATAATTGCTCTTGCTTGTCGTTTTTACTGTCTGGTTGAAACTGCATTTTTTCAGCCCAATGCACCAACATCTTGCTATAAAATAGCAACAAATCATTGCTGTTGATGAGCTTCAACAATTGTGTTACTTGGATTTGTCCTCGCTCTAGCTCATGCATCACAAAACTCCATTCGCGAGCTCTATGCAATGGTTTGAGTGCGTTGCTTTGCTTATCTTGCGATATAACCGGCAGTAAAAAAACATCTTGTGAGAGCCATTCACCAGCTGTTTGAATAGAAATAACACCTCGTATTGCAAGCCACTCTATTGCTTGTGCACGTATCATGGGTTCTACATCGTCATCTTGTGCTAATGCAAGCAGTACAAAAGCTGGATCGTTAAAGGCAATCGTTAATTCTTTTTCAAGATTTAAATAACGCACCAACAAATGCTCTTCTAATACATCAGAAGCAGTGTACACATTTTTGGTTGTAGCTATTCCAAATGCCATGTCCAATAAGGTTTGCGTTGTTGGAGTTATTTCTTGCTCTTCGCGTATAAACTCCATTTGAAGTTGTGCTTGCGCATGATGACCTGTAATAATGCTGCATACAAGTTTAAGCATATCATCTGCTTGTTCTATTGTTCGTACAATGTCACACACTTTATCTAGAGGCTGTGTGTAAATTGCTATTTGAATGATCAACTCATAATATTTTTGAAAACGCAATGCTGGCGGAAGCTCTGCTAACAATTGCTTTGCATCATCATAAAACCCAGCATTAATAAGCCATTGTACTTTACCAAAAAACAGCTTGTCGCGTAAATCTACTTGTTGTTCTTGATGATCAATATCATTGGGCAACACGGCTTGCGTTACCATCATGCGCCGTAGCATTGCATTAACCCAACTGCGCTTAGCTATATGGGGTGTATTATCAATCATTTGTATAAATGTTGAGGGTGTTAAACCTTTCCATAAATCAAAACTAAATCCTCCATTGGATTCTTGCAAAATGCCAACAAAGGTAGGGTCAAGTTCTTGAAGTAAATCTGTTTGCAAAAAAGTAGGTGCTAAATTGAGCGCGCCGTTTTGTAAGCGTGATGCATTGTCCTTACCTCCAAGCTTTTCGATGAGCTTGTTGATATCATTAACATCTTCAATCTCCTCATCTGTTGTAGATAGCTTAGTGCGATTGTTATCACTATTATTTGATATAACTTGTGAGTTATCAGACTTTTCTGCTAGTCCTTGCAATACATATATTGGTGATTCAACTGAGCTTACGCCATTACCTACACTGTCTAAACTAGACGTCAAGCTGCTACCTTGTGCTATACGAATGAGAGTATCTCTAGCATGATTAGATGCTATGATGTATCCATCACTCTTATTAGCTGATTCATTGCTCAAAATCACATGTTCATTGGCCAATGCTGTATGCACTAGAGCTATATGAAAAATGTACACACCCTTTGCAATCAAAATACCATATCGAGCAATATTGACAAGCATGGATCGTTGCAACCACATTAGCTTTAATGAACGTATTGGTTTTAATGCGACCATTCTTTTGCATCAAGGGTAGTTGTTATCTGCTCACTTGGAGCATCTGGGGACCATAAGATCAATGCTGCTATACCTATTATCAATAAAACAAACACCCCAACTCCTAACATTTTAGCCACTACACTGATGTGTCCATCCGTTTGATTAAATTTATCATCGCGTAAAAGATAATCTCTCTTCATTTTGCTTCCTTGAGGCTAAATAACAGTATGTTTGCAATCAACATTGTATCAAACATCTTCTTTACTATCACAATCAACATTGTCGTAATTTTATCAATTTTTAATAACGTTACAATGTTGCAATCTTCCAATCAGGTACTCCAATGTTGTGCTGCAGGCATGCAGCGCTTAATGTATTGACTAACAACATTGCAATCGTCATTGGTCCTACACCCCCTGGAACGGGTGTAATACCACCAACCTTATCTATAACACCCTCAAAGTCAACATCTCCTACAAGAATATTGCGTCCATTCTCTTCTATTCGGTTAATGCCAACATCAATGACAGTTGCACCTGACTTGATCCAATTTTCTTGAACAAATCGCGCCTTACCTACTGCTGCCACCACAATATCAGCTTCACGTGTTATTGCTTCTATATTTTTTGTACGTGAATGTACAATCGTGATGGTACAATCAGCATTAAGCAGTAGCTGTGCCATCGGTTTACCAACGATATTAGACCTTCCAATAATGACTACATGCTTTCCTGCCAAGCTACCAAGCCTATCGCGTAGCAACCACAAACAACCCAATGGAGTGCAAGGCAAGTGAGGATTACCTGTATTGGTAGCAAGTTTACCTGCATTCATAATATGGAACCCATCAACATCTTTTACAGGATCAATGCTTTCAATCACTTGCTCATCATTTATCCCGTTTGGCAAAGGTAGTTGCACAAGAATGCCATGCACATTGCTATCTTCATTAAGTATTTTAATTTGCTCAACAAGTTTCTCTTGTGATGTTGTTGAGGGCAACCGATACTCAAAACTCTCAAATCCACACTCTAATGAGCGCTTCGCTTTAGAGCGCACATAAACGGATGAAGCAGGGTCATCACCAACCAACACAACTGCTAAACCTGGTTTAAGCTTGTGTTGCTGTTGTATTATAGCAGCATGCTTTTTGACTTCTTGAAGCACGCGACCAGCAAAGTTTTTTCCGTCAATAATTTTATTTAAATCCATCATTTTATCTTAACCCATTGTATAAAGCAGTCAATTGTATCAATTTTATTATAATATTATTTTATTTCTTACAACATAGTTTAAATCTACCATTTACCCATCTTATTAATGAACATCTTGGTCCATCAAACATATGCATATAAAAAATATTGTACGCAATAAATCCCCAATAATAAAATAACTGGCGCAAGGTCTAAACCAGAAAATGTAGGTATATAACGCCTGATGGGTTTTAGCAAGGGTAACACTAATCGCTCAATCCATTGTACAACTAACCAAACTGCTTGATTTTGTATATTTAATACCCCAAAAGAAATAAGCCAGCTTATTGCAACATAAGCAAAAACCATATACCCGATAAGCGTTAACACGGTATCTATAATCACTATAACGAGCATAATACATCCTTGCCAACTGCATCATAATATTGTTAATTTGTTTTCACTTTGATTGATTCTGTTAATGTTTATTTGTTAAACTAACCAGATTTACCAATACAAGGCTAACATAATAGAGATATGATATACATATATAATCATAAAAATTAAAACAATATCTTACTATATTCTATATTTTGCTAAATTTTATGATTGGATTTGATGAATGCAACTTGATATGCATCGATCATACCCTTAAAGAAAAGAACTACCTTGCCTATCAAAACAAACGCGCAAAAATAACGCCTAATGATAACAAATTCAATGAACCCATTATCAAAATACTACCCTAATCGTCTCTTTTATCAAGCAACCGACAAAATGTTGAGTGCTTCAGAAAGCAACCAACAATTTTTACCTGATTGGCCCGAGCTAAAAGAATGGAAACTCGTAACTCGCCAGCATCAATATATCCGCCATTGTCGTCTTTCATTAGATTATGCTCGCGATCAGGTAGTTTTTTCATTTCCTCCAAGCATCACACTCAAAAAAGCAATGCGGCAAATAGATGATTGGCAAGATTGGCTTTATAAAAGACTACAAGCCACACCTGAAAGACTTGCATGGCGCGATGGCAGTATTGTAACATTATTGGGCACTCCAACCCTTCTTAAAAATTGCACCCGCGTTCTTGACGAGCAACACTATCATGATCCCCAAGATTATCAATTTTGTGATCATGGATATACTAGTATTTTACGAGCTGGAGGTTACAATGACAATGCTTTTATACGCAGATTACAGCGTATTTTTTCTCAACAACTATTGGTACACATCCATAGCAAAATTATTGCTTATCAAGATGTACTCAATGTTGCCCCCAAAAAGGTTTGTACCAAATGGCTAACCGCGCGATGGGGTAGCTGTTCTAGTGTTGGCACAATTTGTATTAATGCCAGATTAATTTTTGCCCCTATATCTGTTGTTAATTATGTCATAGCCCATGAAATGGCACATCTTCTAGAAATGAATCATTCGCGCTTATTTTGGCAACATGTTGAAACATTAATGCCAGATTATAAAATACAACGACGCCTCTTGACCAACTTATCTACAGCATTAATGCGATCGGGCCCTAAATTACATTAACACATTAAACCAAGGTTATGTCTTTTATGACAACAAAACAACCCCTCTTTGACTATAAAAAGCTTACATTGCAACGAAATCGTTCGGCTAATTTGTTGCTTTCAAAGGCCGATAAAAATTTTAACTTTCTTCATCAACATGTTGAAAACAAACTTTTTGAAAGGCTCCATGATATCAATCGTACCTTTAATAACATTGCTATTATTGGAGTTTTTGGCACAGAATTGTCTAAAAAACTTAACCAGTATAACAATAAAGCCAACATTGTCTATTTAGACATCGCCTCACAGCGCCTAAAACCCTATAAAGATTTGGACAAACATTGCTGTTTATTCGACGGTAGTTCTTTGCCTTTACGCCATCGAGCATTTGATTTAGTATTATCTAGTATGCTTTTGCATTGGGTTGAAGATTTGCCTGGTTTAATGGTACAAATTTACAACATCCTACAACCAGACGGCTTGTTTTTGGCAAGTTGTTTAGGCAATGAAACTCTAACAGAGCTTACGCAATCGCTTATTGTTGGTGAGAGCAAAGTTACAAGAGGTAGCCATGCTAGGACTATACCACTGCCTGAATTGCGCTCTATAACAGATTTGCTTACGCGCGCGCATTTTTCTTTACCAGTAGGCGATAGTGAAACATTAAATATCACTTGGCCAAATCTTTATGCCATCATGCATGATTTGCGCGCAATGGGCGAATGCAACGCATTACAAGCACGTCCTCGCCATTTTACATCATCAAAAATATTTGCATTTGCTGAAGAGCATTATATAAAAAATTTTATGCATAAGGATGGGTCTTTGCAAGCCTCTTTTAATATCCTCTACTTACACGGATGGGCTCCAAGTCCTAATCAACCTAAGCCATTAAAACCTGGTTCTGGACAAACATCATTGTTTGAGCATTTTAAAGATACAACAATATAGCAAGCAACCAAGGCATGATTAAAACCAATCCTCATAATAACCAAGATGCAAAAAATACACCTCCCATGCATGAAAATTCTTTACATCAAGCATTTGACCCAAACAATCTACATTGCCATATTGTACTTGTCGGTATGATGGGATGCGGCAAATCAACGATTGCCATGATGCTTGCAAAGCGTTTAGGTTTTGCTTTTACAGACACCGACAAAGCAATTGAACACCAATATAATAAAACCATCACAGAGCTATTTTCTCAATTAGGAGAACAAGCCTTTAGAACTTTAGAAGAAGATATCATCGAGCAAATATTGCTAGAAAAGCCCCATATTATTGCAATTGGTGGTGGTGCCTTTGAAAGCGCTAAAACACGTGCTTTATTTAAACATAGCGCTATAACTTTATGGTTGCAGGCACCGTTTTATATTTTATGGCAACGCGTACGCCATAAAACCCACCGTCCACTTTTAAAAACTAAAAATCCAAAAACTACTTTGAAATTATTGCTGCGCAAACGAATTATAAATTATCAAAAGGCCGATATTATAGTACGAAGCTTGACATCATCAAAATCGCAAACCTACAAAAAAACCATTTATCAACTTAAGCAGTATCTATATCAAAACTCTAATCAAGCCAAATAACTATAGCAAATGGCATTATCACAATATTGCCATTTATATCTAATGATAGACCATATCAAACTTAATGGCTATGCATAGCAAATGCTCGTCACTTGCTAGTGTGTGTTGCATGTTTTGGCTTTTCAATTATGTTGCGTTTGTATCGTCAATAGCATTAACATCAATTAAATTATTGTCTTCTTCATCCAACAAGATAATCCTAGCATTTGAAATTCCTGCTTGGCGTTGACCATCACTGACAGGTGTCACAACATTATCAAGCAACTCATAAAGACCAAGCTTATTATCATTATTAGTATCCGCTTTGTCTGAAAAATCAACAACATTATTTTCTAGATCCGATACATTCGATACATTATTAAGCACAATCATATCAGGTGAGTTGTTAAAGGTTATAACCGCCTTGCCATTTTGATCAACACTAAAATTGATATCTCGCGCATCATAACCTGATAGCACAAGCACATCACCACCCTTAGAAACATCAAAATCAGTGATGCTATCAACCCCATCACCCTTACGGAAGAAAAACACATCCGATCCCCCACCACCGGTTAAAACATCTGATTGATCGCTGATCAATACCGATGATTGATAGCGCAAATCACTAACGCCATCGCCTGTGATATCAATGTCAACCACACCCGATGAGTGACGTATTGAACCAGATCCACTACCATCTAATAATTGCACACTGCCAGAAAGTTGCAGCTTATTGCCTGATTGATAAACATCCCAACCTGAGGCTCCCGACGAAAGCTGTATGCCATCGCCAGCACTTAAACCCAATTTACTGCCCCCCCGGATGACAAAATATTGATCCTCAACAATCGTACCTCCACCTCCAAATGGCGTAAATTGTGTATCTTGGGCAAGATCATCACCTGAACCATAAATAATTTGCCCAATCTTTTTGGTAGGATCATTTGGATCAGTTTGATAAATACCAATCACATCATCGCTATTAGATCCTGAAAGGTTGGTCCAACTAATCAATGCACTGCCATCATCTTTTCCGCCAGCTAAAAGCTCTCCAGCGCTAGAGCCTGTTAAATAATCGCTACCACTACTGCCCATCAAATTGGCGCCCGATATTTTAAACTCACGCCCGCCTTGCTCGACGCTGGCATCATATTGATAGGCGCTCACAAGATTATCATCTGCCTCTATAAAGTGGAAAGATCCTTTAACCCCTTCGCTAGAAGCAAGCGCAAGAGCTATCTGCGTGCTACCCACATTAGTAGCTGAAAGTCCGCGCGCGGTAATATCTTTAACAAGCGCATCGCGCGCTTGCGTTAGTGTAGAGCCGGCCTTCATTTCAACTACAAACGTACGATTATTAATACGCAAGCTTGCAAAACCATCGCTTGTAAGGCTAGCAGGGCCTGAAAGCGTTAAATTATAGTTCGTTACTGGCGTATTAATGGATGTAACAGAAGAGCTCACACTAAGATCAGGCGCATTGAAATTGCCATCAACTTCTACAAGATGTAAAAAACCACCAATATGTTTTGAAGCTAACGTAACTGCACTACCATTGCTAGAAACATTAAATAATTTGGCCAATGTTGTATCTGCTGCTATTGCAAGCTCAATCCGACTGGCAAGCGCATTAGCGCTAGCAATACTAGCAGCCCCCAAATCAAGCTCATAATATCTACCATCAACCTTTAATTGATAAGCATTTTGCAATTGACTAATCTTGCCATCTTGATAGGCCTTATATGCTTGAGCTGCATCAAAGGTAAAGTCTTGCCGCTCTAGCATCCTACTACCACCTCGCCTACCAGTTCCAATAGCAAGGTTATCATCTTGAATAGTAGTTTTTACAACATATTGGGTGATATCTAACGTGTGCAAGGCACCTCGTTGTGCAAGTTCAACCTTGATTTGGCGTGCTTCATCTTCACTAATAAAATCTGACGTTGCACCGCTATATTGATGACCATAAAGATCACTAAAGCCTTGACCTGATTGCACATTGGATATTTTATAGAAAATGACAGCATCCTCATCAACATCATGATGATTAATGGCAAGCGTAAACTCATCTGCTGTGTCGCCTGCGCTGTCAAATTCAACCACCATATTTTCAAGCGAACCGCTCAAATCAACAGAAATATTATTTACATTAGGATCATTATTGCTAATGCCATTGCGCGAGGCTAATGCTGTAATACTCATTACAAAATCAGCGGTGTTAGCTGCACTAACGGTAAAGTCAATGTTATCAAAAAGACTAGCCGCAACCGTCCAATTAGCACCATTTTTTGTCCCATGTGAAAGAGATACCGTGCCTGGCACACCAGAAATAACCAAATAAGATGTATCAGTAGAAGCAGTCGTTGCCAGATCATACCTAATTGTATCTGCTGTTGCTACAGGACTTATCACAAGATCATCCAAAATCAAAGCTTTACCATCGGTATGTCCACTAGCATCATCAGGCTCTGCTACTAGGTCTAATGCAAGCCCGTTAGTATAAATAAAGGTATATATCACCGTTGTCCAAGTGTTAATAGCAGGATTTGTAAAAGAAAAATCTGTAGAGGTTCCCGCTCCAGATGCTGCTGAACTCAAAGCTAGCCTTAAATTTTGCCCATATGTAAAAGTTCCAGGATGCATAACCTTCATTGTTGCTATATAAGTTTTGCCATCTATTAAATCATTCGTGTGTGTTAATCGAATACGTTGTGTATTCATATTAGACAAACTCATTGCATAGTTTGTAAACCTATCTGCACCTGTATAATTGCCACTTGTCAAAGCATTCACTGTGTCAACTTTTATAGTCATTACATCTTCGTCTGTAGGTCGCCCAGCACCACTATATGAATAATACGGATTATATCCAATACTGGCTCCACCATCAAAACTACCGTTAAATGCAAAATCATCAAAGCTAAATGAAGTCTGTTTATCTGATAAAGACCATGAAGTAGGCAAATTAACACCTGTTGGAGAAGGCGGTGAATCAACAACATTAATCGCCCCCACAGTTCCAAATGTTCTAGTAGCGTTGCTATTCAAGTCTAATGTAACTACTTCGACACCCAATTGAAAGGCGCCCGAAAAATTTGCTACTTTCATCGTTATATTTTGTAAATTGTTAATAACTGGCTGATCTATTTCCCATTTTCCAGCAATTAACGTTGCATTCGAGAGAACAGTATTTGTAGGAAGACCAGTAATATAAACACTAACTGTTTCAGATCCGTCTGTATCAATATTGGACAATGAGATGGCAAGGGTAATCAGATTATTTTCTGATCCAGAAGCTGATTGTATGTTAATACCGGCTAAGCGTGCACCTGTATCAACCACCGTTTGTTGAATAGCACCAACTTTAGTAATATTGGTTGAAACATCAAGCGCCACAGACGTAAGCTGCATTGTAAAATCTTGAAGTGTCCCTGTTGGTCTAAAGTCAATCGCATCAAATGCACTAGCTGCAACCGTCCATTTGCCTGAAACCAACGTAGCACCTGATAAGGTACTACCCGATGGAATAGCCGATAGAGTAACATTTGAAGGCACACCTGTTACAACAAAAAAATTGGTCTCGCTACCATCAGTATCATGAAGCGTTACCGATAATGGATCCTCATTTCGATGAAGGCTTATATCGCTAATTAAAAACCCATTATTTTCAGTGAACGCCCTTGGACTACCACTCGTTCGAAATGTTTCATGATCAATAGTGGGGTTACTTGTAGGCGTATAAGTATAAGTAAAGGTCGCAAACCCACCATCTGTTGGAAGTTGCGTATATAGAACCCTTATAACAGGAGCCGATCCACCAGCAATCCAAACATTATGTGCAAGATTAGTTCCTCCCGTTTGAGGCCGCGCTAGCTTAATTGACAATACATACTCTTCATTAAGCGTTACGGGGTTTGTTGCATGACGAAGCCCTTGATAATAATTGGTACTAGGTGTGCTTGTTGTATTTAATGTACCAAATACATAGCGCGTTGATGACCCACCAGGTATACCTGCAGCTTGTTCGCTTTTGATATCATTAGGAACACCCCCAGTTATTACAGTTATCCCAACAGGACCAGTAGCAGTCACATAAGCTTGCGCAAGATGATCCGGGTTAAATGTAAATTTGCTTTGCGTATCATTGACATTCAACACGCTTGGTATACCTAAAATGGTAGCAGGTTGTAAGGTTTCAGTCACAGCCACACCAAGGCTAGATATTTGGACGGTTGAAGTACCGCTATCTTCAGAGGTGAGCGCCGTCACACTTAAGGTAAAGTCACCATGAGGACCAGGGGTAACTTGCAAGCCAGATAATTGACTAGACTGCAACGTCCAAATACCAAGCGATGATAGCGTACCTGCTGATAATTTAGCTCCCGTTGGCGTACCTGAGATATAAACTACCAATGTCTCACTACCATCGGTATCTATAACTGAGGTAGATATCGCCAGATCAACCGCTAGATCTTCTAATGTAGAGGTACTGATTGTTTGTAATTTGGCGCTGTCAACTACACCTGATACGCTAACTGCTAGCGATGATGTGATAAATGTTGAAGACGTCCCGTCATTTTCTGATGTCAAGGATGTTACTGATAAGGTAAAATCTTGATCCGAATGTGGCGTAGACGTAACTTGTAAGCCTAATAAGTCACCTGATTGCAGCGTCCAAACACCAGATGACACCGTACCTGCTGATAATTTAACTCCCGTTGGCGTACCCGATATATAAACCACCAATGTCTCAGATCCATCGCTATCATTCACTGAGGTAGATATCACCAGATTAGCCGATTGATCTTCTAGTGTTGAAGCACTACTTGTTTGTAACTTAGCACTATCAGCTACACCAGATACGCTAACTGCAAGCGATGATGTTGTAAATATCGAAGACGCACCGTCACGTTCTGATGTTAAGGATGTTACCGATAAGGTAAACTCACCGTCTGAGTGTGCAGCTGGCGTAACTTGCAAGCCTGATAGTTGGCCTGTCTGCAATGTCCAAACACCAGATGACACCGTACCTGCCGATAGTTTGGCTCCCGTTGGCATACCCGAGATATAAACCACCAACGTTTCAGATCCATCGCTATCAACCAATGAGGTTGAAATCACCAGATTAACCGTTTGATCTTCTAGTGTTGAAGCACTACTTGTTTGTAACTTGGCCGTATCGGCACTACCTGGTATGGCAACCGTTAGTGGTGACGTGGTGATAGCAATACCACTACCACTGTCTGAGGTTAATGCTGTAACACTTAACGTAAAACTATCTGCATGTGCAGCTGGGGTGATTTTTAAACCCGTTAACTGCGCTTGGCTCAATGTCCAGACATTCGATAATGACGTACCTGCTGATAATGTCGAGCCCGTAGGCGCACCCGATACATAAATAAGCAATGTTTCACTACCATCAGTATCAAGATTGCCTATCGATACACTAAGAGCAATATTGCCAACATCTTCAATGCCAGAAGCTGTCTCCACATCAATGCTTGCAGGTTGTACACCTGTATCAACCACCGTTTGTTGAATAGCACCAACTTTAGTAATATTGGTTGAAACATCAAGCGCCACAGACGTAAGCTGCATTGTAAAATCTTGAAGTGTCCCTGTTGGTCTAAAGTCAATCGCATCAAATGCACTAGCTGCAACCGTCCATTTGCTTGAAACCAACGTAGCACCTGATAAGGTACTACCCGATGGAATAGCCGATAGAGTAACATTTGAAGGCACACCTGTTACAACAAAAAAATTGGTCTCGCTACCATCAGTATCATAAAGCGTTACCGATAATGGATCCTCATTTCGATGAAGGCTTATATCGCTAATTAAAAACCCATTATTTTCAGTGAACGCCCTTGGAGTAGTACCAATCGTTCGATATGTTTCATGATCAATAGTGGGTATGCTTGTAGGCGTATAAGTATAAGTAAAGGTCGCAAATCCACCATCTGTTGGAAGTTGCGTATATAGAACCCTTATAACAGGAGCCGATCCACCAGCAATCCAAACATTATGTGCAAGATTAGTTCCTCCCGTTTGAGGCCGCGCTAGCTTAACTGACAATACATACTCTTCATGAAGCGTTACGGAGTTTGCTGTATGATGACGAAGCCCTTGATAATAATTGGTACTAGGTGTTGTATTTAATGTACCAAATACATAGCGCGTTGATGACCCACCAGGTATACCTGCAGCTTGTTCGCTTTTGATATCATTAGGAACACCCCCATTTATTACAGTTATCCCAACAGGACCAGTAGCAGTCACATAAGATTGCGCAAGATGATCCGGGTTAAATGTAAATTTGCTTTGCGTATCATTGACATTCAACACGCTTGGTATACCTAAAATGGTAGCAGGTTGTAAGGTTTCAGTCACAGCCACACCAAGGCTAGATATTTGGACGGTTGAAGAACCGCTATCTTCAGAGGTGAGCGCCGTCACACTTAAGGTAAAGTCACCATGAGGACCAGGGGTAACTTGCAAACCAGATAATTGACTAGACTGCAACGTCCAAATACCAAGCGATGATAGAGTACCTGCTGATAATTTAGCTCCCGTTGGCGTACCTGAGATATAAACTACCAATGTCTCACTACCATCGGTATCTATAACTGAGGTAGATATCGCCAGATCAACCGCTAGATCTTCTAATGTAGAGGTACTGATTGTTTGTAACTTGGCGCTGTCAACTACACCTAATACACTAACTGCTAGCGATGATGTGATAAATGTTGAAGACGTCCCGTCATCTTCTGATGTCAAGGATGTTACTGATAAGGTAAAATCTTGATCCGAATGTGGCGTAGGCGTAACTTGTAACCCTGATAAGTCACCTGATTGCAGCGTCCAAACACCAGATGACACCGTACCTGCTGATAATTTAGCTCCCGTTGGCGTACCCGATATATAAACCACCAATGTCTCAGATCCATCGCTATCATTCACTGAGGTAGATATCACCAGATTAGCCGATTGATCTTCTAGTGTCGAAGCACTACTTGTTTGTAACTTAGCACTATCAGCTACACCAGATACGCTAACTGCAAGCGATGATGTTGTAAATATCGAAGACGCACCGTCACGTTCTGATGTTAAGGATGTTATCGATAAGGTAAACTCACCGTCTGAGTGTGCAGGTGGCGTAACTTGCAAGCCTGATAGTTGACCTGTCTGCAATGTCCAAACACCAGATGACACCGTACCTGCCGATAGTTTGGCTCCCGTTGGCATACCCGAGATATAAACCACCAACGTTTCAGATCCATCGCTATCAACCAATGAGGTTGAAATCACCAGATTAACCCCTTGATCTTCTAGTGTTGAAGCACTACTTGTTTGTAACTTGGCCGTATCGGCACTACCTGGTATGGCAACCGTTAGTGGTGACGTGGTGATAGCAATACCACTACCACTGTCTGAGGTTAATGCTGTAACACTTAACGTAAAACTATCTGCATGTGCAGCTGGGGTGATTTTTAAACCCGTTAACTGCGCTTGGCTCAATGTCCAGACATTCGATAATGACGTACCTGCTGATAATGTCGAGCCCGTAGGCGCACCCGATACATAAATAAGCAATGTTTCACTACCATCAGTATCAAGATTGCCTATCGATACACTAAGAGCAATATTGCCAACATCTTCAATGCCAGAAGCTGTCTCCACATCAATGCTTGCAGGTTGTACACCTGTATCAACCACCGTTTGTTGAATAGCACCAACTTTAGTAATATTGGTTGAAACATCAAGCGCCACAGACGTAAGCTGCATTGTAAAATCTTGAAGTGTCCCTGTTGGTCTAAAGTCAATCGCATCAAATGCACTAGCTGCAACCGTCCATTTGCTTGAAACCAACGTAGCACCTGATAAGGTACTACCCGATGGAATAGCCGATAGAGTAACATTTGAAGGCACACCTGTTACAACAAAAAAATTGGTCTCGCTACCATCAGTATCATAAAGCGTTACCGATAATGGATCCTCATTTCGATGAAGGCTTATATCGCTAATTAAAAACCCATTATTTTCAGTGAACGCCCTTGGAGTAGTACCAATCGTTCGATATGTTTCATGATCAATAGTGGGTATGCTTGTAGGCGTATAAGTATAAGTAAAGGTCGCAAACCCACCATCTGTTGGAAGTGCCGTATATAGAACCCTTATAACAGGAGCCGATCCACCAGCAATCCAAACATTATGTGCAAGATTAGTTCCTCCCGTTTGAGGCCGCGCTAGCTTAACTGACAATACATACTCTTCATGAAGCGTTACGGAGTTTGCTGTATGATGACGAAGCCCTTGATAATAATTGGTACTAGGTGTTGTATTTAATGTACCAAATACATAGCGCGTTGATGACCCACCAGGTATACCTGCAGCTTGTTCGCTTTTGATATCATTAGGAACACCCCCATTTATTACAGTTATCCCAACAGGACCAGTAGCAGTCACATAAGATTGCGCAAGATGATCCGGATTAAATGTAAATTTGCTTTGCGTATCATTGACATTCAACACGCTTGGTATACCTAAAATGGTAGCAGGTTGTAAGGTTTCAGTCACAGCCACACCAAGGCTAGATATTTGGACAGTTGAAGGACCGCTATCTTCAGAGGTGAGCGCCGTCACACTTAAGGTAAAGTCACCATGAGGACCAGGGGTAACTTGCAAACCAGATAATTGACTAGACTGCAACGTCCAAATACCAAGCGATGATAGCGTACCTGCTGATAATTTGGCTCCCGTTGGCGTACCCGAGATATAAACCACCAATGTCTCAGAACCATCGCTATCATCCAATGAGGTTGATATCACTAGATTAACCGATTGATCTTCTAGTGTTGAAGCACTAATGGTCTGCAAACTTGCTGTATCAATGACAGCTCCAATTGTCACTGCAAGCGATGATGTTGTAAATATCGAAGACGTCCCGTCATCTTCTGATGTCAAGGATGTTACTGATAAGGTAAAATCTTGATCCGAATGTGGCGTAGGCGTAATTTGTAACCCTGATAAGTCACCTGATTGCAGCGTCCAAACACCAGATGACACCGTACCTGCTGATAATTTGGCTCCCGTTGGCGTACCCGATATATAAACCACCAATGTCTCAGAGCCATCGCTATCATCCAATGAGGTTGATATCACTAAATTAACCGATTGATCTTCTAGTGTCGAAGCACTACTTGTTTGTAACTTAGCACTATCAGCTACACCAGATACCCTCACTGCAAGAGATGATGTCGTAAATATCGAAGACGCACCGTCACGTTCTGATGTCAAGGATGTTACCGATAAGGTAAAATCAACGTCTGAGTGTGCAGGTGGTGTAACTTGCAAGCCTGATAGTTGACCTGTCTGCAATGTCCAAACACCAGATGACACCGTACCCGCTGATAATTTAGCTCCCGTTGGCATACCCGAGATATAAACCACCAACGTTTCAGATCCATCGCTATCAACCAATGAGGTTGAAATCACCAGATTAACCCCTTGATCTTCTAGTGTTGAAGCGCTACTTGTTTGTAACTTGGCCGTATCGGCACTACCAGGTATGGCAACCGTTAATGGTGACGTGGTGATAGCAATACCACCATTGCTTTCTGAGGTTAATGCTGTAACACTTAACGTAAAACTATCTGCATGTGCAGCTGGGGTGATTTTTAAACCCGTTAACTGCGCTTGGCTCAATGTCCAAACATTCGATAATGACGTACCTGCTGATAATGTCGAGCCCGTAGGCGCACCCGATATATAAATAAGCAATGTTTCACTACCATCGGTATCAAGATTGCCTATCGATACACTAAGAGCAATATTGCCAACATCTTCAATGCCAGAAGCTGTCTCCACATCAATGCTTGCAGGTTGTGCACCTGTGTCGATAGTCACCGATCTAATATCACCAATCTTGGTTGTCGTTGTTGATATATCGCGTGCAATCGATGTGATCGACATCGTAAAGTCACTGGTGGTAGTTTTGCTTACCTTATCAAACTGAAGCCTATCAAACAAACCAGCTGAAACTGTCCACTTGCCTGAAACCAGCGTAGCACTTGATAATGTACCACCCGATGGTATAGACGATAGAGTAACATTTGAAGGTACATTAGATATCACTGCATAATTCGTTTCACTGCCATCTGTATCAAACAAATTCATCCCGGCTACATTACCCGGGGTAACAATTTCAAATGAATCAATTAAAAGTCCGTGCGCACCAACACCTATCAATCTACCACCTTGGCTGTCAGCAAGTGCAAAATCAAAAAATTGCTGCGTAGGAGCGCCTCCTAAAAGATTAGGTCCACTAGTAAAAGTAAATAAAAATGCTTGGAACGAACCATCCGTTGATAAATCACTCGAGCTAATGTTTGCCAAAGAGGCTGCAGTTGGTCCTACAATGACAGTGCCACCTGTTCGATGTATATTAAGGTATTGACCAGTTGTCAAAATATTGCCAAGAGCATCAAGTTGATTGGCTACTCGTATCTTTAAAACATATTGTGTATTGCCTGACAAGCCTGGAGCATCAACCCTGATACCTTGATAGCCAGCATTGGCTGTATCAAGAACATAGCTATTAACATCCCCCCCTGGTACGTTAGCTGCTGCATGTGACAATACTTGCACAGCAGTTCCACCCAGTTGGGTTTGCCCACCTGCAAGCGTATTCCAACCGTTTGAAGACCCTCCTGCAAAGTACGAATTGGCAATCTGAGCTACCGAGTTAACCAAATCACTTCGTAAATTAAAGGAGCTATCAACCGCTGATACAGCAATGCTTGTACCACTAACTGCAAGATTTAAAAATGTTGCAGGTTGTAAGGTTTCAGTCACAGCCACACCAAGGCTAGATATTTGGACGGTTGAAGGACCGCTATCTTCCGAGATGAGCGCCGTCACACTTAAGGTAAAGTCACCATGAGGACCAGGGGTAACTTGCAAACCAGATAATTGACTAGACTGCAACGTCCAAATACCAAGCGATGATAGCGTACCTGCTGATAATTTAGCTCCCGTTGGCGTACCTGAGATATAAACTACCAATGTCTCACTACCATCGGTATCGATCACTGAGGTAGATATCATCAAATCAACCGCTAGATCTTCTAATGTAGAGGTACTGATTGTTTGTAATTTGGCGCTGTCAACTACACCTAATACGCTAACTGCTAGCGATGATGTGATAAATGTTGAAGACGTCCCGTCATCTTCTGATGTCAAGGATGTTACTGATAAGGTAAAATCTTGATCCGAATGTGGCGTAGGCGTAACTTGTAACCCTGATAAATCACCTGATTGCAGCGTCCAAATACCAAGCGATGACACCGTACCTGCTGATAATTTGGCTCCCGTTGGCGTACCCGAGATATAAACCACCAATGTCTCAGATCCATCGCTATCATTCACTGAGGTAGATATCACTAGATTAACCGATTGATCTTCTAGTGTTGAAGCACTAATGGTCTGCAAACTTGCTGTATCAATGACAGCTCCAATTGTCACTGCAAGCGATGATGTTGTAAATATCGAAGACGCACCGTCACGTTCTGATGTTAAGGATGTTATCGATAAGGTAAACTCAACGTCTGAGTGTGCAGGTGGCGTAACTTGCAAGCCTGATAGTTGACCTGTCTGCAATGTCCAAACACCAGATGACACCGTACCTGCCGATAGTTTGGCTCCCGTTGGCATACCCGAGATATAAACCAACAATGTTTCAGATCCATCAGTATCGATCACTGAGGTCGATATCACAAGATTAACCGTTTGATCTTCTAGTGTTGAAGCGCTACTTGTTTGTAACTTGGCCGTATCGGCACTACCTGGTATGGCAACCGTTAGTGGTGACGTGGTGATAGCAATACCACCATTGCTTTCTGAGGTTAATGCTGTAACACTTAACGTAAAACTATCTGCATGTGCAGCTGGGGTGATTTTTAAACCCGTTAACTGCGCTTGGCTCAATGTCCAGACATTCGATAATGACGTACCTGCTGATAATGTCGAGCCCGTAGGCGCACCCGATACATAAATAAGCAATGTTTCACTACCATCAGTATCAAGATTGCCTATCGATACACTAAGAGCAATATTGCCAACATCTTCAATGCCAGAAGCTGTCTCCACATCAATGCTGGCAGGTTGTGCACCTGTGTCGATAGTCACCGATCTAATATCACCAATCTTGGTTGTCGTTGTTGATATATCGCGTGCAATCGATGTGATCGACATCGTAAAGTCACTGGTGGTAGTTTTGCTTACCTTATCAAACTGAATCCTATCAAACAAACCAGCTGAAACTGTCCACTTGCCTGAAACCAGCGTAGCACTTGATAATGTACCACCCGATGGTATAGACGTTAGAGTAACATTTGAAGGTACATTAGATATCACTGCATAATTCGTTTCACTGCCATCTGTATCAAACAAATTCATCCCGGCTACATTACCCGGGGTAACAATTTCAAATGAATCAATTAAAAGTCCAAATTTACCCATATTTGTAAAGGCAAGGTTGCTAGTACTATTTAATGTATCAAATTGTAGATATTGTGGGCTAGTCGATACGTTTGTCGTGAAGGTCATCAAGAATGTTTGGAATGAACCATCAGTGGGCAGAACCGAAGATCCAACAGTCAAGGATGTAGCACTTCCTTGACTACGCAAACGAAGCGTTTGATTATTTGTCAAAGCATTACCAAGAACATCAAGCTGATTGGCTACTCGTATCTTCAAAACATAATTTGTGCCAGATGCTAGCCCTGGCGTATCAACTTTAATGTTTTGATAGCCGGTATTAGCCAAATCAAGTACATATCGATCGTTAGATCCACCAGGGACATTGACCGCCCCATGTGTTAAAATTTCTGGAACACTGCCCCCACCTGTACCGCCTACAACACTCCAACCGTTAGAAGACCCTCCTGCAAAGTACGAACTGCTAATCTTTGCTAACGGGTTAACCAAATCACTTCGTAAATTAAAGGAGCTATCAACCGCTGATACAGCAATACTTGTACCACTAACTGCAAGATTTAAAAATGTTGCAGGTTGTAAGGTTTCAGTCACAGCCACACCAAGGCTAGATATTCGGACGGTTGAAGGACCGCTATCTTCAGAGGTGAGCGCCGTCACACTTAAGGTAAAGTCACCATGAGGACCAGGGGTAACTTGCAAACCAGATAATTGACTAGACTGCAACGTCCAAATACCAAGCGATGATATCGTACCTGCTGATAATTTAGCTCCCGTTGGCGTACCTGAGATATAAACTACCAATGTCTCACTACCATCGGTATCTATAACTGAGGTAGATATCGCCAGATCAACCGCTAAATCTTCTAGTGTAGAGGTACTGATTGTTTGTAACTTGGCGCTGTCAACTACACCTAAGACGCTAACTGCTAGCGATGATGTGATAAATGTTGAAGACGTCCCGTCATCTTCTGATGTCAAGGATGTTACTGATAAGGTAAAATCTTGATCCGAATGTGGCGTAGGCGTAACTTGTAACCCTGATAAATCACCTGATTGCAGCGTCCAAACACCAGATGACACCGTACCTGCTGATAATTTAGCTCCCGTTGGTGCGCCCGATATATAGATAACCAATGTCTCAGAACCATCGCTATCATCCAATGAGGTTGATATCACTAGATTAACCGATTGATCTTCTAGTGTTGAAGCACTAATGGTCTGCAAACTTGCTGTATCAATGACAGCTCCAATTGTCACTGCAAGCGATGATGTTGTAAATATCGAAGACGCACCGTCACGTTCTGATGTTAAGGATGTTACCGATAAGGTAAACTCACCGTCTGAGTGTGCAGGTGGCGTAACTTGCAAGCCTGATAGTTGAGCTGTCTGCAATGTCCAAACACCAGATGACACCGTACCCGCTGATAATTTAGCTCCCGTTGGCATACCCGAGATATAAACCACCAACGTTTCAGAGCCATCGGTATCGATCACTGAGGTTGAAATCACCAGATTAATCGTTTGATCTTCTAGTGTTGAAGCGCTACTTGTTTGTAACTTGGCCGTATCGGCACTACCTGGTATGGCAACCGTTAGTGGTGACGTGGTGATAGCAATACCACCATTGCTTTCTGAGGTTAATGCTGTAACACTTAACGTAAAACTATCTGCATGTGCAGCTGGGGTGATTTTTAAACCCGATAACTGCGCTTGGCTTAATGTCCAAACATTCGATAATGACGTACCTGCTGATAATGTCGAGCCCGTAGGCGCGCCCGATACATAAATAAGCAATGTTTCACTACCATCAGTATCAAGATTGCCTATCGATACACTAAGAGCAATATTGCCAACATCTTCAATGCCAGAAGCTGTCTCCACATCAATGCTTGCAGGTTGTGCACCTGTGTCGATAGTCACCGATCTAATATCACCAATCTTGGTTGTCGTTGTTGATATATCGCGTGCAATCGATGTGATCGACATCGTAAAGTCACTGGTGGTAGTTTTGCTTGCCTTATCAAACTGAAGCCTATCAAACAAACCAGCTGAAATTGTCCACTTGCCTGAAACCAGCGTAGCACTTGATAATGTACCACCCGATGGTATAGACGTTAGAGTAACATTTGAAGGTACATTAGATATCACTGCATAATTCGTTTCACTGCCATCTGTATCAAACAAATTCATCCCGGCTACATTACCCGGGGTAACAATTTCAAATGAATCAATTAAAAGTCCGTGCGCACCAACACCTATCAATCTACCACCTTGGCTGTCAGCAAGTGCAAAATCAAAAAATTGCTGCGTAGGAGTGCCTCCTAAAAGATTAGGTCCACTAGTAAAAGTAAATAAAAATGCTTGGAACGAACCATCCGTTGATAAATCACTCGAGCTAATGTTTGCCGAAGAGGCTGCAGTTGGTCCTACAATTACAGTGCCACCTGTTCGATGTATATTAAGGTATTGACCAGTTGTCAAAATATTGCCAAGAGCATCAAGTTGATTGGCTACTCGTATCTTTAAAACATATTGTGTATTGCCTGACAAGCCTGGAGCATCAACCCTGATACCTTGATAGCCAGCATTGGCTGTATCAAGAACATAGCTATTAACATCCCCCCCTGGTACGTTAGCTGCTGCATGTGACAATACTTGCACAGCAGTTCCACCCAGTTGGGTTTGCCCACCTGCAAGCGTATTCCAACCGTTTGAAGACCCTCCTGCAAAGTACGAATTGGCAATCTGAGCTACCGAGTTAACCAAATCACTTCGTAAATTAAAGGAGCTATCAACCGCTGATACAGCAATGCTTGTACCACTAACTGCAAGATTTAAAAATGTTGCAGGTTGTAAGGTTTCAGTCACAGCCACACCAAGGCTAGATATTTGGACGGTTGAAGGACCGCTATCTTCAGAGGTGAGCGCCGTCACACTTAAGGTAAAGTCACCATGAGGACCAGGGGTAACTTGCAAACCAGATAATTGACTAGACTGCAACGTCCAAATACCAAGCGATGATAGCGTACCTGCTGATAATTTAGCTCCCGTTGGCGTACCTGAGATATAAACTACCAATGTCTCACTACCATCGGTATCGATCACTGAGGTAGATATCATCAAATCAACCGCTAGATCTTCTAATGTAGAGGTACTGATTGTTTGTAATTTGGCGCTGTCAACTACACCTGATACGCTCACTGTTAGCGATGATGTGATAAATGTTGAAGACGTCCCGTCATCTTCTGATGTCAAGGATGTTACTGATAAGGTAAAATCTTGATCCGAATGTGGCGTAGGCGTAACTTGTAACCCTGATAAATCACCAGATTGTAGCGTCCAAATACCAAGCGATGACACCGTACCTGCTGATAATTTGGCTCCCGTTGGCGTACCCGAGATATAAACCACCAATGTCTCAGATCCATCGCTATCATTCACTGAGGTAGATATCACTAGATTAACCGATTGATCTTCTAGTGTTGAAGCACTAATGGTCTGCAAACTTGCTGTATCAATGACAGCTCCAATTGTCACTGCAAGCGATGATGTTGTAAATATCGAAGACGCACCGTCATCTTCTGATGTTAAGGATGTTATCGATAAGGTAAACTCACCGTCTGAGTGTGCAGGTGGTGTAACTTGCAAGCCTGATAGTTGACCTGTCTGCAATGTCCAAACACCAGATGACACCGTACCTGCCGATAGTTTGGCTCCCGTTGGTGTACCAGATATGTAAACTACCAATGTCTCACTACCATCGGTATCGATCACTGAGGTAGATATCACCAGATTAACCGATTGATCTTCTAGTGTCGAAGCACTGATTGTTTGTAACTTGGCGCTATCAGCTATAGCCGACACCGTAACTGCAAGATCAGCTGTCGAGAAGGTTGACGAGGTACCATCATCTTCTGATGTCAAGGCTGTAATTGTCAAAGTGAAATCAGCATCTGAATGCGCCGTCGGCATAACTTGTAAACCAGATAACTCATTCGATAATATTGTCCAAACACCTAAGCTTGATACTGTACCTGTTGATAATTTAGTACCCGTTGGAAGATTGCCTATATATACTACTAAAGTTTCAGAACCATCCGTATCTTGAATAGCAGACGATATGCTGATGTTAATCCCTGTATCTTCAACTCCACTGGCTACTACACGCTGCAATGAAGGTGTATCTGCTACACCAGATACCGTCACTGCAAGAGATGATGTCGTAAAGACCGATGAAGAGCCATCACCTTCGGATGTCAGGGCTGTTACCGACAAGGTAAAGTCAGCATCCGAATGCACTGAAGGCGTCAACTGAAGACCCGATAAATCACCAGCCTGCAACGTCCAAATACCAAGCGATGATAACGTACCTGCTGATAATTTGGCTCCCGTTGGTGTACCAGATATGTAAACTACCAGTGTCTCACTACCATCTGTGTCAACCAATGAGGTTGAGATAACCAAATTAACCGCTTGATCTTCTAGTGTCGAAGCACTGATGGTCTGCAAACTTGCTGTATCAATGACAGACCCAATTGTCACGGCAAGAGATGATGTGATGAATGTAGAAGATGTACCATCATCTTCGGATGTTAAAGATGTAACCGATAAAGTAAACTCAACGTCTGAATGCGGTGTAGGTGCTAATTGAAGACCCGACAAATCACCAGCCTGCAACGTCCAAATACCAAGCGATGACACCGTACCTGCTGATAATTTGGCTCCCGTTGGCGTACCTGAGATATAAACCACCAATGTTTCACTACCATCGGTATCGATCACTGAGGTAGATATCACCAAATTAACCGATTGATCTTCTAGTGTCGAAGCACTACTTGTTTGTAACTTGGCGCTATCAGCTATAGCCGATACCGTAACGGCAAGATCAGCTGTCGAGAAAGTTGACGAGGTGCCATCATCTTCGGATGTCAAGGATGTAACCGATAAGGTGAAATCTTGATCCGAATGCAATGAAGGCGTAACTTGTAAACCTGATAAATCAACAGCTTGCAACGTCCAAATGCCTAAGCTTGATACTGTACCTGCTGATAATTTGGCTCCCGTAGGTGCACCCGAGATATAAACCACCAATGTCTCACTACCATCGGTATCGATCACTGAGGTAGATATCACCAAATTAACCGATTGATCTTCGAGTGTCGAAGCACTACTTGTTTGTAACTTGGCGCTATCAGCTACACCAGATACCGTAACTGCAAGCGATGATGTGATAAAGGTTGAAGACGTACCATCATCTTCTGATGTTAAGGATGTAATTGTCAAAGTAAACTCAGCATCCAAATGCAATGAAGGCGTAACTTGTAAACCTGATAAATCAACAGCCTGCAATGTCCAAATGCCAAGCGATGACACCGTACCTGCCGATAGTTTGGCTCCCGTTGGTGTACCAGATATGTAAACTACCAATGTCTCACTACCATCGGTATCGATCACTGAGGTAGATATCACCAGATTAGCCGATTGATCTTCGAGTGTCGAAGCACTGATTGTTTGTAACTTGGCGCTATCAGCTACACCCGACACCGTAACTGCAAGATCAGCTGTCGAGAAGGTTGACGAGGTACCATCATCTTCTGATATCAAGGCTGTAATTGTCAAAGTAAAATCAGCATCTGAATGCGCCGTCGGCATAACTTGTAAACCAGATAACTCATTCGATAATATTGTCCAAACACCTAAGCTTGATACTGTACCTGTTGATAATTTAGCACCAGTTGGAAGATTGCCTATATATACTACTAAAGTTTCAGAACCATCCGTATCTTGAATAGCAGACGATATGCTGATGTTAATCCCTGTATCTTCAACTCCACTGGCTACTACACGCTGCAATGAAGGTGTATCTGCTACACCAGATACCGTCACTGCAAGAGATGATGTCGTAAAGACCGATGAAGAGCCATCACCTTCGGATGTCAGGGCTGTTACCGACAAGGTAAAGTCAGCATCCGAATGCACTGAAGGCGTCAACTGAAGACCCGATAAATCACCAGCCTGCAACGTCCAAATACCAAGCGATGATAACGTACCTGCTGATAATTTGGCTCCCGTTGGCGTACCTGAGATATAAACTACCAATGTCTCACTACCATCTGTGTCAACCAATGAGGTTGAGATCACCAGATTAACCGCTTGATCTTCGAGTGTCGAAGCACTGATGGTCTGCAAACTTGCTGTATCAATGACAGACCCAATTGTCACGGCAAGAGATGATGTGATGAATGTAGAAGATGTACCATCATCTTCGGATGTTAAAGATGTAACCGATAAAGTAAACTCAACGTCTGAATGCGGTGTAGGTGCTAATTGAAGACCCGACAAATCACCAGCCTGCAACGTCCAAATACCAAGCGATGATAGCGTACCTGCTGATAATTTAGCTCCCGTTGGCGTACCTGAGATATAAACCACCAATGTTTCACTACCATCTGTGTCAACCATTGTACTAGAGATCACCAAATTAACCGATTGATCTTCTAGCGTCGAAGCACTACTTGTTTGTAACTTGGCGCTATCAGCTATAGCCGATACCGTAACGGCAAGATCAGCTGTCGAGAAAGTTGACGAGGTGCCATCATCTTCGGATGTCAAGGATGTAACCGATAAGGTGAAATCTTGATCCGAATGCAATGAAGGCGTAACTTGTAAACCTGATAAATCACCAGCTTGCAACGTCCAAATGCCTAAGCTTGATACTGTACCTGCTGATAATTTGGCTCCCGTAGGTGCACCCGAGATATAAACCACCAATGTCTCACTACCATCGGTATCGATCACTGAGGTAGATATCACCAAATTAACCGATTGATCTTCTAGTGTCGAAGCACTACTTGTTTGTAACTTGGCGCTATCAGCTACACCAGATACCGTAACTGCAAGCGATGATGTGATAAAGGTTGAAGACGTACCATCATCTTCTGATGTTAAGGATGTAATTGTCAAAGTAAACTCAGCATCCAAATGCAATGAAGGCGTAACTTGTAAACCTGATAAATCAACAGCCTGCAATGTCCAAATACCAAGCGATGATACCGTGCCTGCCGATAATTTGGCTCCCGTTGGTGTACCAGATATGTAAACTACCAATGTCTCACTACCATCGGTATCGATCACTGAGGTAGATATCACCAGATTAACCGATTGATCTTCTAGTGTCGAAGCACTGATTGTTTGTAACTTGGCGCTATCAGCTACACCCGACACCGTAACTGCAAGATCAGCTGTCGAGAAGGTTGACGAGGTACCATCATCTTCTGATGTCAAGGCTGTAATTGTCAAAGTAAAATCAGCATCTGAATGCGCCGTCGGCATAACTTGTAAACCAGATAACTCATTCGATAATATTGTCCAAACACCTAAGCTTGATACTGTACCTGTTGATAATTTAGTACCAGTTGGAAGATTGCCTATATATACTACTAAAGTTTCAGAACCATCCGTATCTTGAATAGCAGACGATATGCTGATGTTAATCCCTGTATCTTCAACTCCACTGGCTACTACACGCTGCAATGAAGGTGTATCTGCTACACCAGATACCGTCACTGCAAGAGATGATGTCGTAAAGACCGATGAAGAGCCATCACCTTCGGATGTCAGGGCTGTTACCGACAAGGTAAAGTCAGCATCCGAATGCACTGAAGGCGTCAACTGAAGACCCGATAAATCACCAGCCTGCAACGTCCAAATACCAAGCGATGATAACGTACCTGCTGATAATTTGGCTCCCGTTGGCGTACCTGAGATATAAACTACCAATGTCTCACTACCATCTGTGTCAACCAATGAGGTTGAGATCACCAGATTAACCGTTTGATCTTCGAGTGTCGAAGCACTGATGGTCTGCAAACTTGCTGTATCAATGACAGACCCAATTGTCACGGCAAGAGATGATGTGATGAATGTAGAAGATGTACCATCATCTTCGGATGTTAAAGATGTAACCGATAAAGTAAACTCAACGTCTGAATGCGGTGTAGGTGCTAATTGAAGACCCGACAAATCACCAGCCTGCAACGTCCAAATACCAAGCGATGACACCGTACCTGCTGATAATTTGGCTCCCGTTGGCGTACCTGAGATATAAACCACCAATGTTTCACTACCATCTGTGTCAACCATTGTACTAGAGATCACCAAATTAACCGATTGATCTTCTAGCGTCGAAGCACTGCTTGTTTGTAACTTGGCGCTATCAGCTACACCAGATACCGTAACGGCAAGATCAGCTGTCGAGAAAGTTGACGAGGTGCCATCATCTTCGGATGTCAAGGATGTAACCGATAAGGTGAAATCTTGATCCGAATGCAATGAAGGCGTAACTTGTAAACCTGATAAATCACCAGCTTGCAACGTCCAAATGCCTAAGCTTGATACTGTACCTGCTGATAATTTGGCTCCCGTTGGCGTACCCGAGATATAAACCACCAATGTCTCACTACCATCGGTATCGATCACTGAGGTAGATATCACCAAATTAACCGATTGATCTTCTAACGTAGAAGCACTACTTGTTTGTAAGCTTGCTGTATCTGCAATAGCAGATACTCTAACTGCAAGATCAGATGTAGTGAAGATTGACGACGTACCATCATCTTCAGATGTTAATGAGGTAACCGATAAGGTAAAATCAACATCCAAATGCAATGAAGGCGTAACTTGTAAACCTGATAAATCACCAGCCTGCAACGTCCAAATACCAAGCGATGATACCGTGCCTGCCGATAATTTGGCTCCCGTTGGTGTACCAGATATGTAAACTACCAATGTCTCACTACCATCGGTATCGATCACTGAGGTAGATATCACCAGATTAACCGATTGATCTTCTAGTGTCGAAGCACTGATTGTTTGTAACTTGGCGCTATCAGCTATAGCCGATACCGTAACTGCAAGATCAGCTGTCGAGAAGGTTGACGAGGTACCATCATCTTCTGATGTCAAGGCTGTAATTGTCAAAGTGAAATCAGCATCTGAATGCGCCGTCGGCATAACTTGTAAACCAGATAACTCATTCGATAATATTGTCCAAACACCTAAGCTTGATACTGTACCTGTTGATAATTTAGTACCAGTTGGAAGATTGCCTATATATACTACTAAAGTTTCAGAACCATCCGTATCTTGAATAGCAGACGATATGCTGATGTTAATCCCTGTATCTTCAACTCCACTGGCTACTACACGCTGCAATGAAGGTGTATCTGCTACACCAGATACCGTCACTGCAAGAGATGATGTCGTAAAGACCGATGAAGAGCCATCACCTTCGGATGTCAGGGCTGTTACCGACAAGGTAAAGTCAGCATCCGAATGCACTAAAGGCGTCAACTGAAGACCCGATAAATCACCAGCCTGCAACGTCCAAATACCAAGCGATGATAACGTACCTGCTGATAATTTGACTCCCGTTGGCGTACCTGAGATATAGACTACCAATGTCTCACTACCATCTGTGTCAACCAATGAGGTTGAGATCACCAGATTAACCGTTTGATCTTCGAGTGTCGAAGCACTGATGGTCTGCAAACTTGCTGTATCAATGACAGACCCAATTGTCACGGCAAGAGATGATGTGATGAATGTAGAAGATGTACCATCATCTTCGGATGTTAAAGATGTAACCGATAAAGTAAACTCAACGTCTGAATGCGGTGTAGGTGCTAATTGAAGACCCGATAAATCACCAGCCTGCAACGTCCAAATACCAAGCGATGACACCGTACCTGCTGATAATTTGGCTCCCGTTGGCGTACCTGAGATATAAACCACCAATGTTTCACTACCATCTGTGTCAACCATTGTACTAGAGATCACCAAATTAACCGATTGATCTTCTAGCGTCGAAGCACTGCTTGTTTGTAACTTGGCGCTATCAGCTACACCAGATACCGTAACGGCAAGATCAGCTGTCGAGAAAGTTGACGAGGTGCCATCATCTTCGGATGTCAAGGATGTAACCGATAAGGTGAAATCTTGATCCGAATGCAATGAAGGCGTAACTTGTAAACCTGATAAATCACCAGCTTGCAACGTCCAAATGCCTAAGCTTGATACTGTACCTGCTGATAATTTGGCTCCCGTTGGCGTACCCGAGATATAAACCACCAATGTCTCACTACCATCGGTATCGATCACTGAGGTAGATATCACCAAATTAACCGATTGATCTTCTAACGTAGAAGCACTTGTTGTTTGTAAGCTTGCTGTATCTGCAATAGCAGATACTCTAACTGCAAGATCAGATGTAGTGAAGATTGACGACGTACCATCATCTTCAGATGTGAGTGAGGTAACCGATAAGGTAAAATCAACGTCCGAATGCAGTGATGGTGTTAATTGAAGGCCTGATAATTGGTTGGGTTGTAACGTCCAAACATTCGATGATAATGTACCAGCTGATAGTTTGGTACCCGTAGGCGTACCTGATATATAAACCACCAAAGTCTCACTCATCGGTATCGATCACTGAGGTAGATATCACCAGATTAACCGATTGATCTTCTAGTGTCGAAGCACTGATTGTTTGTAACCGCTATAGCCGATACCGTAACTGCAAGATCAGCTGTCGAGAAGGTTGACGAGGTACCATCATCTTCTGATGTCAAGGCTGTAATTGTCAAAGTGAAATCAGCATCTGACGCCGGATGTCGGCTGTTACCGACTTGTAAACCAGATAACTCATTCGATAATATTGTCCAAACACCTAAGCTTGATACTGTACCTGTTGATAATTTAGTACCAGTTGGAAGATTGCCTATATATACTACTAAAGTTTCAGAACCATCCGTATCTTGAATAGCAGACGATATGCTGATGTTAATCCCTGTATCTTCAACTCCACTGGCTACTACACGCTGCAATGAAGGTGTATCTGCAACACTTGATACCGTCACTGCAAGAGATGATGTCGTAAAGACCGATGAAGAGCCATCACCTTCGGATGTCAGGGCTGTTACCGACAAGGTAAAGTCAGCATCCGAATGCACTGAAGGCGTCAACTGAAGACCCGATAAATCACTAGCCTGCAACGTCCAAATACCAAGCGATGATAACGTACCTGCTGATAATTTGGCTCCCGTTGGTGTACCAGATATGTAAACTACCAATGTCTCACTACCATCTGTGTCAACCAATGAGGTTGAGATCACCAAATTAACCGCTTGATCTTCTAGTGTCGAAGCACTGATGGTCTGCAAACTTGCTGTATCAATAACAGACCCAATTGTCACGGCAAGAGATGATGTGATGAATGTAGAAGATGTACCATCATCTTCGGATGTTAAAGATGTAACCGATAAAGTAAACTCAACGTCTGAATGCGGTGTAGGTGCTAATTGAAGACCCGACAAATCACCAGCCTGCAACGTCCAAATACCAAGCGATGATAACGTACCTGCTGATAATTTGGCTCCCGTTGGCGTACCTGAGATATAAACCACCAATGTTTCACTACCATCGGTATCGATCACTGAGGTAGATATCACCAAATTAACCGATTGATCTTCTAGTGTCGAAGCACTACTTGTTTGTAACTTGGCGCTATCAGCTATAGCCGATACCGTAACGGCAAGATCAGCTGTCGAGAAAGTTGACGAGGTGCCATCATCTTCGGATGTCAAGGATGTAACCGATAAGGTGAAATCTTGATCCGAATGCAATGAAGGCGTAACTTGTAAACCTGATAAATCAACAGCTTGCAACGTCCAAATGCCTAAGCTTGATACTGTACCTGCTGATAATTTGGCTCCCGTAGGTGCACCCGAGATATAAACTACCAACGTTTCACTACCATCGCTATCAACCAATGAGGTTGAGATCACCAGATTAACCGATTGATCTTCGAGTGTCGAAGCACTGATGGTCTGCAAACTTGCTGTATCAATGACAGACCCAATTGTCACGGCAAGAGATGATGTGATGAACGTAGAAGATGTACCATCATCTTCGGATGTTAAAGATGTAACCGATAAAGTAAACTCAACGTCTGAATGCGGTGTAGGTGCTAATTGAAGACCCGACAAATCACCAGCCTGCAACGTCCAAATACCAAGCGATGATACCGTACCTGCCGATAATTTGGCTCCCGTTGGTGTACCAGATATGTAAACTACCAATGTCTCACTACCATCGGTATCGATCACTGAGGTAGATATCACCAGATTAACCGATTGATCTTCTAGTGTCGAAGCACTACTTGTTTGTAACTTGGCGCTATCAGCTATAGCCGATACCGTAACGGCAAGATCAGCTGTCGAGAAAGTTGACGAGGTGCCATCATCTTCTGATGTCAAGGCTGTAATTGTCAAAGTAAAATCAGCATCTGAATGCACCGTCGGCATAACTTGTAAACCAGATAACTCATTCGATAATATTGTCCAAACACCTAAGCTTGATACTGTACCTGTTGATAATTTAGTACCAGTTGGAAGATTGCCTATATATACTACTAAAGTTTCAGAACCATCCGTATCTTGAATAGCAGACGATATGCTGATGTTAATCCCTGTATCTTCAACTCCACTGGCTACTACACGCTGCAATGAAGGTGTATCTGCAACACTTGATACCGTCACTGCAAGCTGAGATGTTGTAAAAGTCGATGAAGAGCCATCACCTTCCGATATTAGTGCCGTAACCGACAAGGTAAAGTCAGCATCCGAATGCACTGAAGGCGTCAATTGAAGACCCGATAAATCACTAGCCTGCAACGTCCAAATGCCAAGCGATGATAGCGTACCTGCCGATAATGTAGCTCCCGTAGGCGCACTCGATATGTAAACCACCAATGTTTCACTGCCATCTGTATCTATAACTGAGGTTGAGATCACCAGATTAACCGCTTGATCTTCTATGGTAGAGGCGCTAATCGTTTGTAATTTTACCGTATCAATAACGCCAGATACTGTAACTACAAGCCCAGCTGTTGCAAAGCTTGATGATGTACCATCATCTTCTGATGTCAAGGATGTAACCGATAAAGTAAAATCTTCATCCAAATGTGGTGCAGGTGTTAGCTGAAGACCCGATATTTGTCTAAACTGCAATGTCCAAACATTCGATGACAATGTACCAGCTGATAGTTTGGTACCCGTAGGCGCACCCGATATGTAAACTACTAAAGTCTCACTGCCATCTGTATCTATAAACGACGTAGAGATCGACAAAACAACCGCTTGGTCTTCTATCGTCGAAGCACTAAATACTTGCAATCTTGCGCTTGCAGCATCAGCTACACCAGATACTGTAACCGCAAGCAACGAAGTTGCAAGAATAGAACCACCTGCACTATCAGTTTCTGATGCTACCCCGGTAACCGATAAAGTAAAATTAGCATCCGAATGCGCTGCAGGAGCAACCGTAAGGCCAGATAGTTCCATTTGGGATAATGTCCAGACACCCAAGGATGAAACCGTACCAGCTGATAGTTTGGCAGCAGTAGGTACACCCGATATATAAACTAGTAATGTTTCAGAACCATCGGTATCAATCAGTAAGGCTGAAATAGAAAGAGTAATGCTCGTATCTTCAAAACCGCTAGCTGAAACAACACCAAAAGAAGCAGTATCAATGACAGCTCCAACCGTTACTGCAAGTGCAGATGTAACAAATGTAGAAGATGTACCATCATCTTCAGATGTTAAGGATGTAACCGATAAGGTAAACTCAACATCAGAATGTGGTGCAGGCGTTAATTGAAGACTCGATAATTGATCCGTTGATAATGTCCAAACACCCAAGGATGACACTGTACCAGCTGATAGTTTAGTACCCGTAGGTGCCCCTGAGATATAAACCACCAAAGTCTCACTACCATCGCTATCAACCAATGTCGTTGAGATGACGAGATTAACCGTTTTATCTTCTAACGTAGAAGCACTTGTTGTCTGCAATGGTGTGACATCTGCAACACCAGATACTCGAACTGCAAGATCAGATCTTGTAAAGATAGAAGATGTACCGTCATCTTCGGATGTGAGTGAGGTAACCGATAAAGTAAAATCAACGTCCGAATGCAGTGATGGTGTTAATTGAAGGCCTGATAATTGGTTGGGTTGTAACGTCCAAACATTCGATGATAATGTACCAGCTGATAGTTTGGTACCCGTAGGTGCACCCGAAATATAAACCACCAACGTTTCACTACTATCGCTATCAACCAATGAGGTAGATATCACAAGATTAACCGTTTGATCTTCTAACGTAGAAGCGCTTGTTGTTTGTAAGCTTGCTGTATCAGCAACACCAGATACTCTAACTGCAAGATCACCCGTAACAAAAACAGAACCACCTGCGCTATCATCTTCGGATGTTAATGCGCTAACCGATAAGGTGAAATCTTGGTCCGAATGTGGTGATGACGTTAATTGTAAACCTGATAATTGCCCCGTCGATAATGTCCAGACATTCGATGACACCGTACCAGCTGATAGCTTGGCTCCCGTAGGTGCACCCGAGATATAAACCACCAACGTTTCACTACCATCGCTATCAACCAATAAGGCTGATATAGAAAGTTGAATACCAACATCTTCAAAGCCACTAGCTGAAATAACACCAAAAGAAGCAGTATCAATGACAGCACCAACCGTCACTGCAAGATCAGATGTTGTAAAGATCGAAGACGTACCATCATCTTCAGATGTCAAGGATGTAACCGATAAGGTAAAATCAACGTCCGAATGTGGTGCAGGCGCTAATTGAAGACCTGATAATTGATTGGGCTGCAATGTCCAAACATTCGATGATAACGTACCAGCTGATAGTTTGGTGCCCGTTGGCGCCCCTGAGATATAAACTACCAAAGTTTCACTACTATCGCTATCAACCAATGAGGTCGATATCACCAGATTAACCGCTTGATCTTCTAGTGTAGAAGCACTTGTTGTTTGTAAACTTGCTGTATCTGCAACGCCACTAATTGTAACTGCAAGATCAGATGTAGTAAAGATTGACGACGTACCATCATCTTCAGATGTGAGTGAGGTAACCGATAAGGTAAAATCAACGTCCGAATGCAGTGATGGTGTTAATTGAAGGCCTGATAATTGGTTGGGTTGTAACGTCCAAACATTCGATGATAATGTACCAGCTGATAGTTTGGTACCCGTAGGCGTACCTGAAATATAAACCACCAAAGTCTCACTACTATCGCTATCAACCAATGAGGTAGATATCACAAGATTAACCGTTTGATCTTCTAGCGTAGAAGCGCTTGTTGTTTGTAAGCTTGCTGTATCTGCAACACCAGATACTCGAACTGCAAGATCACCCGTAACAAAAACAGAACCACCTGCGCTATCATCTTCTGATGTTAATGCACTAACCGATAAGGTGAAATCTTGATCCGAATGTGGTGATGACGTTAATTGTAAACCTGACAATTGCCCCGTCGATAATGTCCAAACATTCGATGACACCGTACCAGCTGATAGCTTGGCTCCCGTAGGTGCACCTGAGATATAAACCACCAACGTTTCACTACCATCGCTATCAACCAACAAGGCTGATATCGAAAGTTGAATACCAACATCTTCAAAACCACTAGCTGAAATAACACCAACCGAGGTAGTATCAATGACAGCACCAACCGTCACTGCAAGGTCAGATGTTGTAAAGATCGAAGACGTACCGTCATCTTCAGATGTTAATGATGTAACCGATAAGGTAAAGTCAGTATCTGAATGAAGTCCCGGTGTTAATTGAAGACCTGATAATTGATTGGGCTGCAATGTCCAAACATTCGATGATAATGTACCAGCTGATAGTTTAGTACCCGTAGGCGCACCTGAGATATAAACCACCAAAGTCTCACTACTATCGCTATCAACCAATGAGGTAGATATCACAAGATTAACCGTTTGATCTTCTAGCGTAGAAGCGCTTGTTGTTTGTAAGCTTGCTGTATCTGCAACACCAGATACTCTAACTGCAAGATCACCCGTAACAACAACAGAACCACCTGCGCTATCATCTTCTGATGTTAATGCGCTAACCGATAAGGTGAAATCTTGATCTGAATGCAATGATGGAATTAATTGAAGACCTGATAATTGCGCCGTCGACAATGTCCAGACATTCGATGAAACCGTACCAGCTGATAGCTTGGCCCCCGTAGGCGCACCCGAGATATAAACCACCAACGTTTCACTACTATCGCTATCAACCAATAAGGCTGATATAGAAAGTTGAATACCAACATCTTCAAAGCCACTAGCTGAAATAACACCAAAGGAAGCAGTATCAACAACAGCAACAACCGTCACTGCAAGTGCCGATGTAACAAATGTAGAAGATGTACCATCATCTTCAGATGTGAGCGAAGTAACCGATAAGGTAAACTCAACATCAGAATGTGGTGCAGGTGTCAATTGAAGACCCGATAATTGATCCGTCGATAATGTCCAAACACCCAAGGATGACACCGTGCCAGCTGATAGCTTGGCCCCCGTTGGCGCACCTGAGATATAAACTACTAAAGTCTCACTACCATCGCTATCAACCAATGTCGTTGAAATGACCAGATTAACCGCTTGATCTTCTAGCGTAGAAGCACTTGTTGTCTGCAATGGTGGCGTATCAACAACGCCACTAACTGTAACCGCAAGATTAGATGTTGTAAATATTGACGACGTACCATCATCTTCAGATGTTAGCGAAGTAACCGATAAGGTAAAGTCAGTATCTGAATGTACTAACGGCGTTAATTGAAGGCCCGATAATTGGTTGGTCTGTAACGTCCAAACATTCGATGATAATGTACCAGCTGATAGTTTGGTACCCGTAGGCGCACCTGAGATATAAACCACCAAAGTCTCACTACTATCGCTATCAACCAATGAGGTCGATATCACAAGATTAACCGTTTGATCTTCTAACGTAGAAGCGCTTGTTGTTTGTAAGCTTGCTGTATCAGCAACACCAGATACTCTAACTGTAAGATCACCCGTAACAACAACAGAACCACCTGCACTATCATCTTCTGATGTTAATGCGCTAACCGATAAGGTGAAATCTTGATCTGAATGCAATGATGGGATTAATTGAAGACCTGATAATTGCGCCGTCGATAATGTCCAGACATTCGATGACACCGTACCAGCTGATAGCTTGGCTCCCGTAGGTGCACCCGAGATATAAACCACCAACGTTTCACTACCATCGCTATCAACCAATAAGGCTGATATAGAAAGTTGAATACCAACATCTTCAAAGCCACTGGCTGAAATAACACCAAAAGAAGCAGTATCAATGACAGCACCAACCGTCACTGCAAGATCAGATGTTGTAAATATTGAAGACGTACCATCATCTTCAGATGTCAAGGATGTAACCGATAAGGTAAAATCAACGTCAGAATGTGGTGCAGGCGTTAATTGAAGACTCGATAATTGGTTGGACTGTAACGTCCAAACATTCGATGATAATGTACCAGTTGATAGTTTGGTACCCGTTGGCGCCCCTGAGATATAAACTACTAAAGTTTCACTACCATCGCTATCAACCAATGAGGTTGAAATCACCAGATTAACCGTTTGATCTTCTAGCGTAGAGACATTGCTTGTTTGCAATGGCAGCGTATCTGCAACGCCACTAATTGTAACTGCAAGATCAGATGTTGTAAATATTGACGACGTACCATCATCTTCAGATGTGAGTGAGGTAACCGATAAGGTAAAATCAACGTCCGAATGCAGTGATGGTGTTAATTGAAGGCCTGATAATTGGTTGGGTTGTAACGTCCAAACATTCGATGATAATGTACCAGCTGATAGTTTGGTACCCGTAGGCGTACCTGAGATATAAACCACCAAAGTCTCACTACTATCGCTATCAACCAATGAGGTAGATATCACAAGATTAACCGTTTGATCTTCTAGCGTAGAAGCGCTTGTTGTTTGTAAGCTTGCTGTATCTGCAATAGCAGATACTCGAACCGCAAGATCACCCGTAACAAAAACAGAACCACCTGCGCTATCATCTTCTGATGTTAATGCACTAACCGATAAGGTGAAATCTTGATCCGAATGTGGTGATGACGTTAATTGTAAACCTGACAATTGCCCCGTCGATAATGTCCAAACATTCGATGACACCGTACCAGCTGATAGCTTGGCTCCCGTAGGTGCACCTGAGATATAAACCACCAACGTTTCACTACCATCGCTATCAACCAACAAGGCTGATATAGAAAGTTGAATACCAACATCTTCAAAACCACTAGCTGAAATAACACCAACCGAGGTAGTATCAATGACAGCACCAACCGTCACTGCAAGATCAGATGTTGTAAAGATCGAAGACGTACCGTCATCTTCAGATGTTAAGGAGGTAACCGATAAGGTAAAGTCAGTATCTGAATGAAGTCCCGGTGTTAATTGAAGACCTGATAATTGATTGGGCTGCAATGTCCAAACATTCGATGATAACGTACCAGCTGATAGTTTGGTACCCGTTGGCGCACCTGAGATATAAACCACCAAAGTCTCACTACCATCGGTATCAACCAATGAGGTTGAAATCACCAGATTAACCGTTTGATCTTCTAACGTAGAAGCACTTGTTGTCTGTAAACTTGCTGTATTTGCTATGCCTGATATTTTGAAAGCAATATTGGATGTAACAACAACAGAACCACCTGCGCTATCATCTTCTGATGTTAATGCGCTAACCGATAAGGTAAAATCTTGATCTGAATGCAACGATGGGATTAATTGAAGACCTGATAATTGCGCCGTCGATAATGTCCAGACACCCAAGGATGAAACCGTACCAGATGATAGCTTGGCCCCCGTAGGCGCACCCGATATATAAACTACTAAAGTTTCTGAACCATCGCTATCAACCAATGAGCTAGAAATAACAACATTTACTGGTAGATCTTCCAATGTTGAAGTACTAAGTGTTTGTAGTTTTGCGCTATCTACAACGCTACCAACCGTTACTGCAAGATCAGATGTAACAAATGTAGAAGATGTACCATCATCTTCAGATGTGAGCGAAGTAACCGATAAGGTAAACTCAACATCAGAATGTGGTGCAGGTGTCAATTGAAGACCTGATAATTGATCCGTTGATAATGTCCAAACACCCAAGGATGACACCGTGCCAGCTGATAGCTTGGCCCCCGTTGGCGCACCTGAGATATAAACCACCAAAGTCTCACTACCATCGCTATCAACCAATGTCGTTGAAATGACCAGATTAACCGCTTGATCTTCTAGCGTAGAAGCACTTGTTGTCTGCAATGGTGGCGTATCAACAACGCCACTAACTGTAACCGCAAGATCAGATGTTGTAAATATTGACGACGTACCATCATCTTCAGATGTTAGCGAAGTAACCGATAAGGTAAAGTCAGTATCTGAATGTACTAACGGCGTTAATTGAAGGCCTGATAATTGGTTGGGCTGCAATGTCCAAACATTCGATGATAATGTACCAGCTGATAGTTTGGTACCCGTAGGCGCACCTGAGATATAAACCACCAAAGTCTCACTACTATCGCTATCAACCAATGAGGTCGATATCACAAGATTAACCGTTTGATCTTCTAACGTAGAAGCGCTTGTTGTTTGTAAGCTTGCTGTATCAGCAACACCAGATACTCTAACTGCAAGATCACCCGTAACAACAACAGAACCACCTGCGCTATCATCTTCTGATGTTAATGCGCTAACCGATAAGGTAAAATCTTGATCTGAATGCAATGATGGGATTAATTGAAGACCTGATAATTGCGCCGTCGATAATGTCCAAACATTCGATGACACCGTACCAGCTGATAGCTTGGCTCCCGTAGGTGCACCCGAGATATAAACTACCAACGTTTCACTACCATCGCTATCAACCAATAAGGCTGATATAGAAAGTTGAATACCAACATCTTCAAAACCACTGGCTGAAATAACACCAAAGGAAGCAGTATCAACAACAGCATCAACCGTGATTGTAAGATCAGATGTTGTAAATATTGAAGACGTACCATCATCTTCAGATGTCAAGGATGTAACCGATAAGGTAAACTCAACATCAGAATGTGGTGCAGGCGTTAATTGAAGGCCTGATAATTGGTTGGACTGTAACGTCCAAATACCAAGCGATGATAACGTACCAGCTGATAGTTTGGTGCCCGTTGGCGCCCCTGAGATATAAACTACTAAAGTTTCACTACCATCGCTATCAACCAATGAGGTCGATATCACAAGATTAGTCGTTTGATCTTCTAGCGTAGAGACATTGGTTGTTTGCAATGGCGGCGTATCTGCAACACCGCTAATTGTAACTGCAAGATCAGATGTAGTAAAGATTGACGACGTACCATCATCTTCAGATGTGAGTGAGGTAACCGATAAGGTAAAATCAACGTCCGAATGCAGTGATGGTGTTAATTGAAGGCCTGATAATTGGTTGGGTTGTAACGTCCAAACATTCGATGATAATGTACCAGCTGATAGTTTGGTACCCGTAGGCGCCCCTGAGATATAAACCACCAAAGTCTCACTACTATCGCTATCAACCAATGAGGTCGATATCACAAGATTAACCGTTTGATCTTCTAACGTAGAAGCGCTTGTTGTTTGTAAGCTTGCTGTATCTGCAACACCAGATACTCGAACCGCAAGATCACCCGTAACAAAAACAGAACCACCTGCGCTATCATCTTCTGATGTTAATGCGCTAACCGATAAGGTAAAATCTTGATCCGAATGTGGTGATGACGTTAATTGTAAACCTGACAATTGCCCCGTCGATAATGTCCAAACACCCAAAGATGACACCGTACCAGCTGATAGCTTGGCTCCCGTAGGTGCACCTGAGATATAAACCACCAACGTTTCACTACCATCGCTATCAACCAATAAGGCTGATATGGAAAGTTGAACACCAACATCTTCAAAACCACTAGCTGAAATAACACCAACCGAGGTAGTATCAATGACAGCACCAACCGTCACTGCAAGATCAGATGTTGTAAAGATCGAAGACGTACCGTCATCTTCGGATGTTAATGATGTAACCGATAAGGTAAACTCAACATCAGAATGTGGTGCAGGCGTCAATTGAAGACCTGATAATTGATTGGACTGTAACGTCCAAACATTCGATGATAACGTACCAGCTGATAGTTTAGTACCCGTTGGCGCACCTGAGATATAAACCACCAAAGTCTCACTACTATCGCTATCAACCAATGAGGTAGATATCACAAGATTAACCATTTGATCTTCTAACGTAGAAGCGCTTGTTGTTTGTAAGCTTGCTGTATCTGCAACACCAGATACTCTAACTGCAAGATCACCCGTAACAACAACAGAACCACCTGCGCTATCATCTTCTGATGTTAATGCGCTAACCGATAAGGTGAAATCTTGATCTGAATGCAATGATGGAATTAATTGAAGACCTGATAATTGCACCGTCGATAATGTCCAGACACCCAAGGATGAAACCGTACCAGCTGATAGCTTGGCTCCCGTAGGTGCACCCGAGATATAAACCACCAACGTTTCACTACTATCGCTATCAACCAATAAGGCTGATATAGAAAGTTGAATACCAACATCTTCAAAGCCACTAGCTGAAATAACACCAAAGGAAGCAGTATCAACAACAGCAACAACCGTCACTGCAAGATCAGATGTAACAAATGTAGAAGATGTACCATCATCTTCAGATGTGAGCGAAGTAACCGATAAGGTAAACTCAACATCAGAATGTGGTGCAGGTGTCAATTGAAGACCCGATAATTGATCCGTCGATAATGTCCAAACACCTAAGGATGACACCGTGCCAGCTGATAGTTTGGTACCCGTTGGCGCGCCTGAGATATAAACCACCAAAGTCTCACTACTATCGCTATCAACCAATGTCGTTGAAATGACCAGATTAACCGCTTGATCTTCTAGCGTAGAAGCACTTGTTGTCTGCAATGGTGGCGTATCAACAACGCCACTAACTGTAACCGCAAGATTAGATGTTGTAAATATTGACGACGTACCATCATCTTCAGATGTTAGCGAAGTAACCGATAAGGTAAAGTCGGTATCTGAATGTACTAACGGCGTTAATTGAAGGCCCGATAATTGGTTGGGCTGCAATGTCCAAACATTCGATGATAATGTACCAGCTGATAGTTTGGTACCCGTAGGCGCACCTGAGATATAAACCACCAAAGTCTCACTACTATCGCTATCAACCAATGAGGTCGATATCACAAGATTAACCGTTTGATCTTCTAACGTAGAAGCGCTTGTTGTTTGTAAGTTTGCTGTATCAGCAACACCAGATACTCTAACTGCAAGATCACCCGTAACAACAACAGAACCACCTGCGCTATCATCTTCTGATGTTAATGCACTAACCGATAAGGTGAAATCTTGGTCCGAATGTGGTGATGACGTTAATTGTAAACCTGACAATTGCACCGTCGATAATGTCCAGACATTCGATGACACCGTACCAGCTGATAGCTTGGCCCCCGTAGGTGCACCCGAGATATAAACCACCAACGTTTCACTACCATCGCTATCAACCAATAAGGCTGATATAGAAAGTTGAATACCAACATCTTCAAAACCACTGGCTGAAATAACACCAAAAGAAGCAGTATCAACAACAGCACCAACCGTCACTGCAAGTGCCGATGTTGTAAATATTGACGACGTACCATCATCTTCAGATGTCAAGGAGGTAACCGACAAGGTAAACTCAACATCTGAATGCGGTGCAGGCGTTAATTGAAGACCCGATAATTGGCTGGACTGTAACGTCCAAACATTCGATGATAACGTACCAGCTGATAGTTTAGTGCCCGTAGGCGCCCCTGAGATATAAACTACTAAAGTTTCACTACCATCGCTATCAACCAATGAGGTTGAAATCACCAGATTAACCGTTTGATCTTCTAGCGTAGAGACATTGCTTGTTTGCAATGGCAGCGTATCTGCAACGCCACTAATTGTAACTGCAAGATCAGATGTAGTAAAGATTGACGACGTACCATTATCTTCAGATGTGAGTGAGGTAACCGATAAGGTAAAATCAACGTCCGAATGCAGTGATGGTGTTAATTGAAGGCCTGATAATTGGTTGGGTTGTAACGTCCAAACATTCAATGATAATGTACCAGCTGATAGTTTGGTACCCGTTGGCGTACCTGAGATATAAACCACCAAAGTCTCACTACTATCGCTATCAACCAATGAGGTAGATATCACAAGATTAACCGTTTGATCTTCTAGCGTAGAAGCGCTTGTTGTTTGTAAGCTTGCTGTATCTGCAATAGCAGATACTCGAACCGCAAGATCACCCGTAACAAAAACAGAACCACCTGCGCCATCATCTTCTGATGTTAATGCGCTAACCGATAAGGTAAAATCTTGGTCCAAATGTGGTGATGACGTTAATTGTAAACCTGACAATTGCCCCGTCGATAATGTCCAAACATTCGATGACACCGTACCAGCTGATAGCTTGGCTCCCGTAGGTGCACCTGAGATATAAACCACCAACGTTTCACTACCATCGCTATCAACCAACAAGGCTGATATAGAAAGTTGAATACCAACATCTTCAAAACCACTAGCTGAAATAACACCAACCGAGGTAGTATCAATGACAGCACCAACCGTCACTGCAAGGTCAGATGTTGTAAAGATCGAAGACGTACCGTCATCTTCAGATGTTAATGATGTAACCGATAAGGTAAAGTCAGTATCTGAATGAAGTCCCGGTGTTAATTGAAGACCTGATAATTGATTGGGCTGCAATGTCCAAACATTCGATGATAATGTACCAGCTGATAGTTTAGTACCCGTTGGCGCACCTGAGATATAAACCACCAAAGTCTCACTACTATCGCTATCAACCAATGAGGTAGATATCACAAGATTAACCATTTGATCTTCTAACGTAGAAGCGCTTGTTGTTTGTAAGCTTGCTGTATCTGCAACACCAGATACTCGAACTGCAAGATCACCCGTAACAACAACAGAACCACCTGCGCTATCATCTTCTGATGTTAATGCGCTAACCGATAAGGTGAAATCTTGATCCGAATGCAATGATGGGATTAATTGAAGACCTGATAATTGCGCCGTCGACAATGTCCAGACATTCGATGAAACCGTACCAGCTGATAGCTTGGCCCCCGTAGGCGCACTCGAGATATAAACCACCAACGTTTCACTACTATCGCTATCAACCAATAAGGCTGATATAGAAAGTTGAATACCAACATCTTCAAAACCACTAGCTGAAATAACACCAAAGGAAGCAGTATCAGCAACAGCACCAACCGTCACTGCAAGTGCCGATGTAACAAATGTAGAAAATGTACCATCATCTTCAGATGTGAGCGAAGTAACCGATAAGGTAAAGTCAGTATCTGAATGTACTAACGGCGTTAATTGAAGGCCCGATAATTGGTTAGTCTGTAACGTCCAAACATTCGATGATAATGTACCAGCTGATAGTTTGGCCCCTGTTGGCGCGCCTGAGATATAAACTACCAAAGTCTCACTACCATCGCTATCAACCAATGTCGTTGAAATGACCAGATTAACCGCTTGATCTTCTAGCGTAGAAGCACTTGTTGTCTGCAATGGTGGCGTATCAACAACACCACTAACTGTAACCGCAAGATCAGATGTTGTAAATATTGACGACGTACCATCATCTTCAGATGTTAGCGAAGTAACCGATAAGGTAAAGTCAGTATCTGAATGTACTAACGGCGTTAATTGAAGGCCCGATAATTGGTTGGGCTGCAATGTCCAAACATTCGATGATAATGTACCAGCTGATAGTTTGGTACCCGTAGGCGCACCTGAGATATAAACCACCAAAGTCTCACTACTATCGCTATCAACCAATGAGGTTGATATCACAAGATTAACCGTTTGATCTTCTAACGTAGAAGCGCTTGTTGTTTGTAAGCTTGCTGTATCAGCAACACCAGATACTCGAACCGCAAGATCACCCGTAACAACAACAGAACCACCTGCGCTATCATCTTCTGATGTTAATGCGCTAACCGATAAGGTGAAATCTTGATCCGAATGCAATGATGGGATTAATTGTAAACCTGACAATTGCCCCGTCGATAATGTCCAAACATTCGATGACACCGTACCAGCTGATAGCTTGGCTCCCGTAGGTGCACCCGAGATATAAACCACCAACGTTTCACTACTATCGCCATCAACCAATACGGCTGATATAGAAAGTTGAATACCAACATCTTCAAAGCCACTGGCTGAAATAACACCAACCGAGGTAGTATCAACAACAGCACCAACCGTCACTGCAAGTGCCGATGTTGTAAATATTGACGACGTACCATCATCTTCAGATGTCAAGGAGGTAACCGACAAGGTAAACTCAACATCTGAATGCGGTGCAGGCGTCAATTGAAGACCCGATAATTGGTTGGGTTGTAACGTCCAAACATTCGATGATAATGTACCAGCTGATAGTTTGGTGCCCGTTGGCGCCCCTGAGATATAAACCACCAAAGTCTCACTACTATCGCTATCAACCAATGAGGTCGATATCACAAGATTAATCGTTTGATCTTCTAGCGTAGAGACATTGGTTGTTTGTAAGCTTGCTGTATCTGCAACTCCACTAATTGTAACTGCAAGATCAGATGTAGTAAAGATTGACGACGTACCATTATCTTCAGATGTGAGTGAGGTAACCGATAAGGTAAAATCAACGTCCGAATGCAGTGATGGTGTTAATTGAAGGCCTGATAATTGGTTAGTCTGTAACGTCCAAACATTCGATGATAATGTACCAGCTGATAGTTTGGTACCCGTAGGCGTACCTGAAATATAAACCACCAAAGTCTCACTACTATCGCTATCAACCAATGAGGTAGATATCACAAGATTAACCGTTTGATCTTCTAGCGTAGAAGCGCTTGTTGTTTGTAAGCTTGCTGTATCTGCAATAGCAGATACTCTAACTGCAAGATCACCCGTAACAAAAACAGAACCACCTGCGCCATCATCTTCTGATGTTAATGCGCTAACCGATAAGGTAAAATCTTGGTCCGAATGTGGTGATGACGTTAATTGTAAACCTGACAATTGCCCCGTCGATAATGTCCAAACATTCGATGACACCGTACCAGCTGATAGCTTGGCTCCCGTAGGTGCACCTGAGATATAAACCACCAACGTTTCACTACCATCGCTATCAACCAATAAGGCTGATATAGAAAGTTGAATACCAACATCTTCAAAACCACTAGCTGAAATAACACCAACCGAAGTAGTATCAATGACAGCACCAACCGTCACTGCAAGATCAGATGTTGTAAAGATCGAAGACGTACCATCATCTTCGGATGTTAAGGAGGTAACCGATAAGGTAAAGTCAGTATCTGAATGAAGTCCCGGTGTTAATTGAAGACCTGATAATTGATTGGGCTGCAATGTCCAAACATTCGATGATAACGTACCAGCTGATAGTTTAGTGCCCGTAGGTGCACCTGAAATATAAACTACCAAAGTCTCACTACCATCGGTATCAACCAATGAGGTTGAAATCACCAGGTTAACCGTTTGATCTTCTAACGTAGAAGCACTTGTTGTCTGTAAACTTGCTGTATTTGCTATGCCTGATATTTTGAAAGCAATATTGGATGTAACAACAACAGAACCACCTGCGCTATCATCTTCTGATGTTAATGCGCTAACCGATAAGGTAAAATCTTGATCTGAATGCAATGATGGGATTAATTGAAGACCTGATAATTGCGCCGTCGATAATGTCCAGACACCCAAGGATGACACCGTACCAGCTGATAGCTTGGCCCCCGTAGGCGCACCCGATATATAAACTACTAAAGTTTCTGAACCATCGCTATCAACCAATGAGCTAGAAATAACAACATTTACTGGTAGATCTTCCAATGTTGAAGCACTGACTGTTTGTAGTTTTGCGCTATCTACAACGCTACCAACCGTTACTGCAAGATCAGATGTAACAAATGTAGAAGATGTACCATCATCTTCAGATGTGAGCGAAGTAACCGATAAGGTAAACTCAACATCAGAATGTGGTGCAGGTGTCAATTGAAGACCCGATAATTGATCCGTCGATAATGTCCAAACACCCAAGGATGACACCGTGCCAGCTGATAGCTTGGCCCCCGTTGGCGCACCTGAGATATAAACTACTAAAGTCTCACTACCATCGCTATCAACCAATGTCGTTGAAATGACCAGATTAACCGCTTGATCTTCTAGCGTAGAAGCACTTGTTGTCTGCAATGGTGGCGTATCAACAACGCCACTAACTGTAACCGCAAGATTAGATGTTGTAAATATTGACGACGTACCATCATCTTCAGATGTTAGCGAAGTAACCGATAAGGTAAAGTCGGTATCTGAATGTACTAACGGCGTTAATTGAAGGCCCGATAATTGGTTGGGCTGTAATGTCCAAACATTCGATGATAATGTACCAGCTGATAGTTTGGTACCCGTAGGCGCACCTGAGATATAAACCACCAAAGTCTCACTACTATCGCTATCAACCAATGAGGTCGATATCACAAGATTAACCGTTTGATCTTCTAACGTAGAAGCGCTTGTTGTTTGTAAGCTTGCTGTATCAGCAACACCAGATACTCTAACTGCAAGATCACCCGTAACAACAACAGAACCACCTGCACTATCATCTTCTGATGTTAATGCGCTAACCGATAAGGTAAAATCTTGATCTGAATGCAATGATGGGATTAATTGAAGACCTGACAATTGCGCCGTCGATAATGTCCAAACATTCGATGACACCGTACCAGCTGATAGCTTGGCTCCCGTAGGTGCACCCGAGATATAAACTACCAACGTTTCACTACCATCGCTATCAACCAATAAGGCTGATATAGAAAGTTGAATACCAACATCTTCAAAACCACTGGCTGAAATAACACCAAAAGAAGCAGTATCAATGACAGCACCAACCGTCACTGCAAGATCAGATGTTGTAAAGATCGAAGACGTACCGTCATCTTCAGATGTTAATGATGTAACCGATAAGGTAAAATCAACGTCCGAATGTGGTGCAGGCGCTAATTGAAGACCTGATAATTGATTGGGCTGCAATGTCCAAACATTCGATGATAACGTACCAGCTGATAGTTTAGTGCCCGTAGGTGCACCTGAGATATAAACCACCAAAGTTTCACTACTATCGCTATCAACCAATGAGGTTGAAATCACCAGATTAACCGCTTGATCTTCTAGTGTAGAAGCACTTGTTGTTTGTAAACTTGCTGTATCTGCAACGCCACTAATTGTAACTGCAAGATCAGATGTAGTAAAGATTGACGACGTACCATCATCTTCAGATGTGAGTGAGGTAACCGATAAGGTAAAATCAACGTCCGAATGCAGTGATGGTGTTAATTGAAGGCCTGATAATTGGTTGGGTTGTAACGTCCAAACATTCGATGATAATGTACCAGCTGATAGTTTGGTACCCGTAGGCACGCCTGAGATATAAACCACCAAAGTCTCACTACTATCGCTATCAACCAATGAGGTAGATATCACAAGATTAACCGTTTGATCTTCTAGCGTAGAAGCGCTTGTTGTTTGTAAGCTTGCTGTATCTGCAATAGCAGATACTCGAACTGCAAGATCACCCGTAACAAAAACAGAACCACCTGCGCTATCATCTTCTGATGTTAATGCACTAACCGATAAGGTGAAATCTTGATCCGAATGTGGTGATGACGTTAATTGTAAACCTGACAATTGCCCCGTCGATAATGTCCAAACATTCGATGACACCGTACCAGCTGATAGCTTGGCTCCCGTAGGTGCACCTGAGATATAAACCACCAACGTTTCACTACCATCGCTATCAACCAACAAGGCTGATATAGAAAGTTGAACACCAACATCTTCAAAACCACTAGCTGAAATAACACCAACCGAGGTAGTATCAATGACAGCACCAACCGTCACTGCAAGATCAGATGTTGTAAAGATCGAAGACGTACCGTCATCTTCAGATGTTAAGGAGGTAACCGATAAGGTAAAGTCAGTATCTGAATGAAGTCCCGGTGTTAATTGAAGACCTGATAATTGATTGGGCTGCAATGTCCAAACATTCGATGATAACGTACCAGCTGATAGTTTGGTGCCCGTAGGTGCACCTGAGATATAAACTACCAAAGTCTCACTACCATCGGTATCAACCAATGAGGTTGAAATCACCAGATTAACCGTTTGATCTTCTAACGTAGAAGCACTTGTTGTTTGTAAACTTGCTGTACTTGCTATGCCTGATATTTTGAAAGCAATATTGGATGTAACAACAACAGAACCACCTGCGCTATCATCTTCTGATGTTAATGCGCTAACCGATAAGGTAAAATCTTGGTCTGAATGCAACGATGGGATTAATTGAAGACCTGACAATTGCGCCGTCGATAATGTCCAGACACCCAAGGATGAAACCGTACCAGCTGATAGCTTGGCCCCCGTAGGCGCACCCGATATATAAACTACTAAAGTTTCTGAACCATCGCTATCAACCAATGAGCTAGAAATAACAACATTTACTGGTAGATCTTCCAATGTTGAAGCACTGACTGTTTGTAGTTTTGCGCTATCAGCAATAGCACCAACCGTCACTGCAAGTGCCGATGTGACAAATGTAGAAGATGTACCATCATCTTCAGATGTGAGCGAAGTAACCGATAAGGTAAACTCAACATCAGAATGTGGTGCAGGTGTCAATTGAAGACCCGATAATTGATCCGTCGATAATGTCCAAACACCCAAGGATGACACCGTGCCAGCTGATAGCTTGGCCCCCGTTGGCGCACCTGAGATATAAACTACTAAAGTCTCACTACCATCGCTATCAACCAATGTCGTTGAAATGACCAGATTAACCGCTTGATCTTCTAGCGTAGAAGCACTTGTTGTCTGCAATGGTGGCGTATCAACAACGCCACTAACTGTAACCGCAAGATCAGATGTTGTAAATATTGACGACGTACCATCATCTTCAGATGTTAGCGAAGTAACCGATAAGGTAAAGTCAGTATCTGAATGTACTAACGGCGTTAATTGAAGGCCCGATAATTGGTTGGGCTGCAATGTCCAAACATTCGATGATAATGTACCAGCTGATAGTTTGGTACCCGTAGGCGCACCTGATATATAAACCACCAAAGTCTCACTACTATCGCTATCAACCAATGAGGTCGATATCACAAGATTAACCGTTTGATCTTCTAGCGTAGAAGCGCTTGTTGTTTGTAAGCTTGCTGTATCTGCAACACCAGATACTCGAACTGCAAGATCACCCGTAACAAAAACAGAACCACCTGCGCTATCATCTTCTGATGTTAATGCGCTAACCGATAAGGTGAAATCTTGATCCGAATGCAATGATGGGATTAATTGAAGACCTGATAATTGCGCCGTCGACAATGTCCAGACACCCACGGATGAAACCGTACCAGCTGATAGCTTGGCTCCCGTAGGTGCACCTGAGATATAAACTACCAACGTTTCACTACTATCGCTATCAACCAACAAGGCTGATATAGAAAGTTGAATACCAACATCTTCAAAGCCACTGGCTGAAATAACACCAAAAGAAGCAGTATCAATGACAGCACCAACCGTCACTGCAAGGTCAGATGTTGTAAAGATCGAAGACGTACCGTCATCTTCAGATGTCAATGATGTAACCGATAAGGTAAAGTCAGTATCTGAATGAAGTCCCGGTGTTAATTGAAGACCTGATAATTGATTGGGCTGCAATGTCCAAACATTCGATGATAACGTACCAGCTGATAGTTTGGTGCCCGTTGGCGCCCCTGAGATATAAACTACTAAAGTTTCACTACCATCGCTATCAACCAATGAGGTCGATATCACAAGATTAACCGTTTGATCTTCTAGCGTAGAGACATTGGTTGTTTGCAATGGCGGCGTATCTGCAACACCGCTAATTGTAACTGCAAGATCAGATGTAGTAAAGATTGACGACGTACCATCATCTTCAGATGTGAGTGAGGTAACCGATAAGGTAAAATCAACGTCCGAATGCAGTGATGGTGTTAATTGAAGGCCTGATAATTGGTTGGGTTGTAACGTCCAAACATTCGATGATAATGTACCAGCTGATAGTTTGGTACCCGTAGGCACGCCTGAGATATAAACCACCAAAGTCTCACTACTATCGCTATCAACCAATGAGGTAGATATCACAAGATTAACCGTTTGATCTTCTAACGTAGAAGCGCTTGTTGTTTGTAAGCTTGCTGTATCTGCAACACCAGATACTCGAACCGCAAGATCACCCGTAACAAAAACAGAACCACCTGCGCTATCATCTTCTGATGTTAATGCGCTAACCGATAAGGTAAAATCTTGATCCGAATGTGGTGATGACGTTAATTGTAAACCTGACAATTGCCCCGTCGATAATGTCCAAACACCCAAAGATGACACCGTACCAGCTGATAGCTTGGCTCCCGTAGGTGCACCTGAGATATAAACCACCAACGTTTCACTACCATCGCTATCAACCAATAAGGCTGATATGGAAAGTTGAACACCAACATCTTCAAAACCACTAGCTGAAATAACACCAACCGAGGTAGTATCAATGACAGCACCAACCGTCACTGCAAGATCAGATGTTGTAAAGATCGAAGACGTACCGTCATCTTCGGATGTTAATGATGTAACCGATAAGGTAAACTCAACATCAGAATGTGGTGCAGGCGTCAATTGAAGACCTGATAATTGATTGGACTGTAACGTCCAAACATTCGATGATAACGTACCAGCTGATAGTTTAGTACCCGTTGGCGCACCTGAGATATAAACCACCAAAGTCTCACTACTATCGCTATCAACCAATGAGGTAGATATCACAAGATTAACCATTTGATCTTCTAACGTAGAAGCGCTTGTTGTTTGTAAGCTTGCTGTATCTGCAACACCAGATACTCTAACTGCAAGATCACCCGTAACAACAACAGAACCACCTGCGCTATCATCTTCTGATGTTAATGCGCTAACCGATAAGGTGAAATCTTGATCTGAATGCAATGATGGAATTAATTGAAGACCTGATAATTGCACCGTCGATAATGTCCAGACACCCAAGGATGAAACCGTACCAGCTGATAGCTTGGCTCCCGTAGGTGCACCCGAGATATAAACCACCAACGTTTCACTACTATCGCTATCAACCAATAAGGCTGATATAGAAAGTTGAATACCAACATCTTCAAAGCCACTAGCTGAAATAACACCAAAGGAAGCAGTATCAACAACAGCAACAACCGTCACTGCAAGATCAGATGTAACAAATGTAGAAGATGTACCATCATCTTCAGATGTGAGCGAAGTAACCGATAAGGTAAACTCAACATCAGAATGTGGTGCAGGTGTCAATTGAAGACCCGATAATTGATCCGTCGATAATGTCCAAACACCTAAGGATGACACCGTGCCAGCTGATAGTTTGGTACCCGTTGGCGCGCCTGAGATATAAACCACCAAAGTCTCACTACTATCGCTATCAACCAATGAGGTAGATATCACAAGATTAACCGCTTGATCTTCTAGTGTAGAAGCACTTGTTGTTTGTAAACTTGCTGTATCTGCAACAGCGCTAATTGTAACTGCAAGATCAGATGTCGTTATTGATGATGAATAGCCATCACCTTCGGATGTAAGCGAAGTAACCGATAAGGTAAAGTCGGTATCTGAATGCGCTATGGGTATTAATTGCAAACCAGATAATTGGCTGGTCTGTAGCGTCCAAACATTCGATGATAATGTACCAGCTGATAGTTTGGTACCCGTAGGTGCGCCCGAGATATAAACTACTAAAGTTTCACTGCCATCGGTATCAACCAATGTAGTAGAAATTACAAGATTAATTATCTCGTCTTCTAATGTAGATGTATTAATCGTTTGTAGTGGTGCTGTATCAGCACTACCTCTAACAACTGCAACTGGTAATAAGCTAGTGACAATAACAGACCCTCCTGCACTGTCATCTTCAGAAGTAACTACTGTAACCGATAAGGTGAACTCAACATCGGAATGTGTTTGAAGTTGTATATTTAAGCCTTGTAATTCTGATGTTGACAATGTCCAACGACTAGAAGTACCTGTTCCTGCTGACAACTTTGAACCTGTAGGCAATTGCGAAAGATAAACTACCAGAGTTTCTGAATTATCAGTATCGCTCAAATGCACGGAAAGATGTAAAGTAATTGGATAATCTTCTACCCCAGATGAGCCTAGTATATCAATGATAGCACTGTCAGGACGGGCGCCAACCGTAACTGCAAGCGCAGATGTTGTGAAAACAAATGAGCTACCATCATCTTCAGATGTTAATGAAGTAACCGATAAGGTAAACTCAACATCAGAATGTGGAGTAGGAGTTAATTGAAGACCCGATAATTGGTTGGACTGTAACGTCCAAATACCAAACGATGATAATGTACCAGCTGATAGCTTGGCACCTGTGGGTGCACCTGATATATACACTACCAGAGTCTCTGAACCATCTGTATCTACAAAGGAAGTAGAAATTATTAGATTAACTGCTTGATCTTCTATTGTTGAAGCGCTGATCGTTTGTAAATTTGCTGTATTTGCAATACTAGTAATTTTAACCGCAAGATCAGATGCCGAAAATATAGAGGATGTGCCATCATTTTCCGATGTCAATGCGCTAACCGATAAGGTGAAATCTTTATCAGAATAGGCTGGTGGTGTGATTTGGAGGCCCGATAATTGCGCCGTCGATAATGTCCAGACACCCAAGGATGAAACCGTGCCAGCTGATAGCTTGGCCCCCGTAGGCGCACCCGATATATAAATGGTCAGTGTTTCAGAGCTATCCGTATCAACAAGCGAGGTAGAAATAGCAATAACAACTGGTTGATCTTCCAATGTTGAAGCACTGACTGTTTGTAGTTTTGCGCTATCAGCAATAGCACCAACCGTGACTGCAAGTGCCGATGTAACAAATGTAGAAGATGTACCATCATCTTCAGATGTGAGCGAAGTAACCGATAAGGTAAACTCAACATCAGAATGTGGTGCAGGTGTCAATTGAAGACCCGATAATTGATCCGTCGATAATGTCCAAACACCCAAGGATGACACCGTGCCAGCTGATAGCTTGGCCCCCGTTGGCGCACCTGAGATATAAACTACTAAAGTCTCACTACCATCGCTATCAACCAATGTCGTTGAAATGACCAGATTAACCGCTTGATCTTCTAGCGTAGAAGCACTTGTTGTCTGCAATGGTGGCGTATCAACAACGCCACTAACTGTAACCGCAAGATCAGATGTTGTAAATATTGACGACGTACCATCATCTTCAGATGTTAGCGAAGTAACCGATAAGGTAAAGTCAGTATCTGAATGTACTAACGGCGTTAATTGAAGGCCCGATAATTGGTTGGGCTGCAATGTCCAAACATTCGATGATAATGTACCAGCTGATAGTTTGGTACCCGTAGGCGCACCTGAGATATAAACCACCAAAGTCTCACTACTATCGCTATCAACCAATGAGGTCGATATCACAAGATTAACCGTTTGATCTTCTAACGTAGAAGCGCTTGTTGTTTGTAAGCTTGCTGTATCAGCAACACCAGATACTCTAACCGCAAGATCACCCGTAACAAAAACAGAACCACCTGCGCTATCATCTTCTGATGTTAATGCGCTAACCGATAAGGTGAAATCTTGATCTGAATGCAATGATGGGATTAATTGAAGACCTGATAATTGCGCCGTCGATAATGTCCAGACATTCGATGACACCGTACCAGCTGATAGCTTGGCTCCCGTAGGTGCACCTGAGATATAAACCACCAACGTTTCACTACTATCGCCATCAACCAATACGGCTGATATAGAAAGTTGAATACCAACATCTTCAAAACCACTGGCTGAAATAACACCAAAAGAAGCAGTATCAACAACAGCACCAACCGTCACTGCAAGTGCCGATGTTGTAAATATTGACGACGTACCATCATCTTCAGATGTCAAGGAGGTAACCGACAAGGTAAACTCAACATCTGAATGCGGTGCAGGCGTCAATTGAAGACCCGATAATTGGTTGGGTTGTAACGTCCAAACATTCGATGATAATGTACCAGCTGATAGTTTGGTGCCCGTTGGCGCCCCTGAGATATAAACTACCAAAGTCTCACTACTATCGCTATCAACCAATGAGGTAGATATCACAAGATTAACCGCTTGATCTTCTAGTGTAGAAGCACTTGTTGTTTGTAAACTTGCTGTATCTGCAACGCCACTAATTGTAACTGCAAGATCAGATGTTGTAAATATTGACGACGTACCATCATCTTCAGATGTGAGTGAGGTAACCGATAAAGTAAAATCAACGTCCGAATGCAGTGATGGTGTTAATTGAAGGCCTGATAATTGGTTGGGTTGTAACGTCCAAACATTCGATGATAATGTACCAGCTGATAGTTTGGTACCCGTTGGCGTACCTGAGATATAAACCACCAAAGTCTCACTACTATCACTATCAACCAATGAGGTAGATATCACAAGATTAACCGTTTGATCTTCTAGCGTAGAAGCGCTTGTTGCTTGTAAGCTTGCTGTATCAGCAACACCAGATACTCGAACCGCAAGATCACCCGTAACAAAAACAGAACCACCTGCGCTATCATCTTCTGATGTTAATGCACTAACCGATAAGGTAAAATCTTGATCCGAATGTGGTGATGACGTTAATTGTAAACCTGACAATTGCCCCGTCGATAATGTCCAAACATTCGATGAAACCGTACCAGCTGATAGCTTGGCTCCCGTAGGTGCACCCGAGATATAAACCACCAACGTTTCACTACCATCGCCATCAACCAATAAGGCTGATATAGAAAGTTGAACACCAACATCTTCAAAACCACTAGCTGAAATAACACCAACCGAGGTAGTATCAATGACAGCACCAACCGTCACTGCAAGATCAGATGTTGTAAAGATCGAAGACGTACCGTCATCTTCAGATGTTAATGATGTAACCGATAAGGTAAAGTCAGTATCTGAATGAAGTCCCGGTGTTAATTGAAGACCTGATAATTGATTGGGCTGCAATGTCCAAACATTCGATGATAACGTACCAGCTGATAGTTTGGTACCCGTAGGCGCACCTGAGATATAAACCACCAAAGTCTCACTACTATCGCTATCAACCAATGAGGTCGATATCACAAGATTAACCATTTGATCTTCTAACGTAGAAGCGCTTGTTGTTTGTAAGCTTGCTGTATCTGCAATAGCAGATACTCTAACTGCAAGATCACCCGTAACAACAACAGAACCACCTGCGCTATCATCTTCTGATGTTAATGCGCTAACCGATAAGGTGAAATCTTGGTCTGAATGCAACGATGGGATTAATTGAAGACCTGATAATTGCGCCGTCGACAATGTCCAGACACCCAAGGATGAAACCGTACCAGCTGATAGCTTGGCCCCCGTAGGCGCACCCGAGATATACACTACCAACGTTTCACTACTATCGCTATCAACCAACAAGGCTGATATAGAAAGTTGAATACCAACATCTTCAAAGCCACTAGCTGAAATAACACCAAAGGAAGCAGTATCAGCAACAGCACCAACCGTCACTGCAAGATCAGATGTAGCAAATGTAGAAGATGTACCATCATCTTCAGATGTGAGCGAAGTAACCGATAAGGTAAACTCAACATCAGAATGTGGTGCAGGTGTCAATTGAAGACCCGATAATTGATCCGTCGATAATGTCCAAACACCCAAGGATGACACCGTGCCAGCTGATAGCTTGGCCCCCGTTGGCGCACCTGAGATATAAACCACCAAAGTCTCACTACCATCGCTATCAACCAATGTCGTTGAAATGACCAGATTAACCGCTTGATCTTCTAGCGTAGAAGCACTTGTTGTCTGCAATGGTGGCGTATCAACAACGCCACTAACTGTAACCGCAAGATTAGATGTTGTAAATATTGACGACGTACCATCATCTTCGGATGTTAGCGAAGTAACCGATAAGGTAAACTCATCATCTGAATGCAGTGATGGTGTTAATTGAAGGCCCGATAATTGGTTAGTCTGTAACGTCCAAACATTCGATGATAATGTACCAGCTGATAGTTTGGTACCCGTAGGCGCACCTGAGATATAAACCACCAAAGTCTCACTACTATCGCTATCAACCAATGAGGTAGATATCACAAGATTAACCGCTTGATCTTCTAACGTAGAAGCGCTTGTTGTTTGTAAGCTTGCTGTATCAGCAACACCAGATACTCGAACTGCAAGATCACCCGTAACAAAAACAGAACCACCTGCGCTATCATCTTCTGATGTTAATGCGCTAACCGATAAGGTAAAATCTTGATCCGAATGTGGTGATGACGTTAATTGTAAACCTGACAATTGCCCCGTCGATAATGTCCAAACATTCGATGACACCGTACCAGCTGATAGCTTGGCTCCCGTAGGTGCACCTGAGATATAAACTACCAACGTTTCACTACCATCGCTATCAACCAATAAGGCTGATATAGAAAGTTGAATACCAACATCTTCAAAACCACTAGCTGAAATAACACCAACCGAGGTAGTATCAATGACAGCACCAACCGTCACTGCAAGATCAGATGTTGTAAAGATCGAAGACGTACCGTCATCTTCAGATGTTAATGATGTAACCGATAAGGTAAAGTCAGTATCTGAATGAAGTCCCGGTGTTAATTGAAGACCTGATAATTGATTGGGCTGCAATGTCCAAACATTCGATGATAACGTACCAGCTGATAGTTTGGTACCCGTTGGCGCACCTGAGATATAAACCACCAAAGTCTCACTACTATCGCTATCAACCAATGAGGTCGATATCACAAGATTAACCATTTGATCTTCTAACGTAGAAGCGCTTGTTGTTTGTAAGCTTGCTGTATCAGCAACACCAGACACTCGAACTGCAAGATCAGATGTAGTAAAGATTGAAGACGTACCATCATCTTCAGATGTGAGTGAGGTAACCGATAAGGTAAAATCAACGTCCGAATGCAATGATGGCGTTAATTGAAGGCCCGATAATTGACTGGACTGTAACGTCCAAACATTCGATGATAATGTACCAGCTGATAGTTTGGTACCCGTAGGCGTACCTGAGATATAAACCACCAAAGTCTCACTACTATCGCTATCAACCAATGAGGTCGAGATAGCTAGATTAATAGCAACATCTTCAAAACCACTGGCGGAAATGATGCCCAAAGAAGCCGTATCTGCAATGGCACCAACTGTAACCGCAAGTGCCGATGTTGTAAATGTTGAGGACGTACCATCATCTTCAGATGTAAGCGAGGTAACCGATAAGGTAAACTCAGCATCTGAATGAACCGTAGGCGTTAATTGTAAACCTGATAATTGGTTAGCCTGCAATGTCCAAACATTCGATGCCAATTTGCCAGCCGATAATTTAGTACCCGTTGGCGCACCCGATATGTACACTACTAAAGTCTCACTGCCATCACTATCAACCAATGAAGTAGAAATTGCGATATTGACTGTTTGATCTTCTAACGTAGAAGCACTTGTCGTTTGTAAGCTTATAGTATCGGCTACACCCGATATACTAACTGCAAGAGAGGAGGTTATAAAAACAGATGATCCTCCAGTATTTTCTGATGTTAGCGCTGTAACCGACAAGGTGAAATCCGTATTAGAGTGCACTGTTGGCATTAATTTTAAACCAACCAACTGCGTAGCTGTCACGGTCCACACACCTGCAGGCGATGTTGTCCCTGCTAACAATTTAGAACCTACAGGCATCCCCGATATGTAGACAATTAGTGTTTCTGAACCATCAGTGTCTGTTAGCGCAGCGCTAATTGAAATAAGGACGGTGTTATCTTCTATTGTACTAGCATTAATAGTTTTAAGAATAGGGGTATCTGCAACACTTATTATGTTGACCGATAAGTCAGCTGTTTTGAACACAGAAGACGTTCCATCATCTTCGGATGTGAGCGCTGTAACCGATAAAGTAAAGTCAGTAACAAATCCTGTTGGAGGCGTTAACTGTAGACCCGATAATTGTGACTGTGATAGAGTCCAAACGCCTGCAGGTGACATTGTCCCTGCCGATAGTTTGGCACCTGTAGGCGCACCTGATACATAAATCGTTAAAGTTTCGGAAGTATCCGTATCAGATAACTCCGCTTGAATTACTAACGTAATAGGCATTCCTTCTAACGCAGAAGCGCTGCCTGTTTCCAAATCTACAATATCTGCAACACCAGAAACCGTAACGGCAAGAGAAGAAATTGTGCTAGCAAATGAACTGCTATTAGTTTCTGATGTTAAGGCTGTGATCAATAGCGTAAAATCAACATCAGAATGTGCTCCTGGTGTTAATTGAAGACCAGATAATTGTTCAGTGGACAACGTCCAAACACCCGATGATACTGTACCAGCTGATAACTTAGTACTATTAGGTGCACCCGATATATAAATGGTCAATGTTTCAGAGCCATCACTATCAACCAATGCAGTAGAAACAACAAGATTAACCGTCTGGTCTTCCACTGTCGACGCAGCAATCGTCTGCAAATTAACTGTATCGGCTCTACCAGACACACTAACAGCAAGATTATCCGTAATAAAAATAGATCTACTTGCACTATCATCTTCTGAGGTTAGTGCCGTTACAGATAATGTAAAATCAATATCTGAATGCACTCCAGGGATTAATTGAAGGCCTGATAATTGCCTTGTCGATAATGTCCAAACATTAGATAACACCGTACCAGCTGATAGTCTGGCGCCACTAGGTACATTTGATATATAGATACTCAGCGTTTCCGACTGATCAGTATCTATTAAAGATGCCGAGATAGAAAGATTAATGCCAACATCTTCAAAAGCGCTAACTGCTGTAACATTCAAAAAGGCTGTATCAGCTACAGCGCCAACGTTCACTGCAAGTGCAGATGTTGTGAATATAGAAGAAATTCCATCATCTTCAGATGTAAGAGAGGTAACCAATAGTGTAAAATCACTATCTGAATGCAGTGATGGCGTTAATTGAAGGCCTGATAATTGGTTAGTCTGTAACGTCCAAACATTAGATGATAGTGTACCTGCTGATAGTTTGGTACCCGTAGGCGCACCTGATATATAAATGACAAGTGTTTCTGAGCTATCAGTATCAATTAACGAAGTAGAAATCGTCAAGTTAATTGTTTGATCCTCTGTTGTAGAAACATCGACTGTTTGCAATGCGGCAGTATCTGCAACGCCAGACACCTGAATCACAAGATCAGATGTTGTAAAGATTGACGATATGCCATCATCTTCAGATGTTACAGCCGTTACAGATAATGTAAAATCAGGATTGGAATGTGAGATTGATGTTAATTGAAGGCTCGACAATTGCTGTGATGATAACGTCCAAACGTTAGATGATAATGTACCTGCTGATAATGTAGCGCCGGTAGGTACATTCGATATGTAAATCTTTAATGTTTCAGAATTATCTGTATCTACTAGTGAAGCAGATATATTAAGAATAATTGGTTGATCTTCTAGCACAGCAGTACTGGTTGCTTGCAAGCTTGCTGTATCTGCGACAGCCGAAACTGTCACTGCAAGATTAGCTGTCGCTAAATAAGAGCCACCAGCGCTATCTTGTTCCGATGTTAATGCCGTAACTGATAAAGTGAAATCAACATCTGAGTGCTGCAGAGTAATAACTTTTAAATTAGATAAATTTATCTGTGATAAAGTCCAAACATTCGATAATACAGTGCCAGCTGATAACTTAGCACCACTAGGCACACCTGATACATAAACCACAAAAGTTTCACTGCTATCGGTATCAATCAATAAGGCTGAGATAGAAAGATCAATACCAATATCTTCAAAACCACTGGCTGATACAACACCCAATGCTATTGTATCAACAACGGCACCAACTGTAACCGCAAGAGCAGATGTTGTGAATATCGAAGACGCACCGTCATCTTCAGATGTGAGCGAAGTAACCGATAAAGTAAACTCAACATCGGAATGCGGTGATGGCGTTAATTGAAGACCTGATAATTGATTGGGCTGTAACGTCCAAACATTAGATGATATCGTGCCAGTTGATAATTTGCTGCCTGTAGGCGCACCTGATATATAAATGACAAGTGTTTCTGAACTATCAGTATCAATTAACGAAGTAGAGATCATCAAGTTAATTGTTTGATCTTCTAATGTCGAGACATTGGTTGTTTGCAATGTTGTGATATCTGCAACACCAAATACTCGAACTGAAAGATCAGATGTAGTAAAGATAGAAGATGTGCCATCATCTTCGGATGTTAATGAAGTAACCGATAAGGTAAAGTCAGTATCTGAATGTACTACCGGCGTTAATTGAAGGCCTGATAATTGATTGGGCTGCAATGTCCAAACATTCGATGATAGTGTACCAGCTGATAATTTGGTACCCGTAGGCGCGCCTGAGATATAAACCACCAAAGTCTCACTACTATCGCTATCAACCAATGAGGTAGATATCACGAGATTAATCGCTTGATCTTCTAGCGTAGAAGCACTTGTTGTTTGTAGGCTTGCTGTATCTGCAATAGCAGATACTCTAACTGCAAGATCACCCGTAACAACAACAGAGCCACCTGAGCTATCATCTTCTGATGTTATGACTGTAATCGATAAGGTGAAGTCTTGATCTGAATGTGGTGGTGACGTTACTTGTAAACCTGATAATTGCTCCGTCGATAATGTCCAAACATTCGATGACATCGTGCCAACCGATAGTTTGGCACCCGTAGGTAAGTTTGATATATAAACCACTAATGTTTCAGATCCATCCGTATCAACACGCAAGACTGAAAGAGAAAGTGGTATACCATAATCTTCAAAACCACTAGCAGGTACAACGCCAAGCGAAATTGTGTCAACAACAGCACCAACCGTCACCGCAAGATCAGATGTTGTAAAGATTGACGATGTACCATCATCTTCCGATACCAACACCGTAACCGATAACGTGAAATCCACATCAGAATGCGCAACAGGCGTTAATTGTAAACCCGATAATTGGTTGAGCTGCAACGTCCAAACACCAGCAGATGACAGCGTACCTACTGATAATTTAGTACCCATAGGCGCACCCGAGACATAAACCAATAAACTTTCGCTACCATCGGTATCAGTTAATGAAGTAGAGATTATTAGATTAACCGTTTGATCTTCTAATGTAGATACGTTACCCGCTTGTATGGGGACTGTATCTGCAACCCCTGATACCGTCACTGCCAGCGAAGATGTTGTGATTGTCGAAGATGTACCATCATCTTCTGAGGATAAAGCCGTTACCGATAATGTAAACTCGTTACTTGAATGCGGGGAAGGGGTAACCGTAAGACCTGATAATTGTGCCGTTGACAATGTCCAAACACCACTTGGCAATACTCTACCAGCTGATAAAGTTGCACCTGTAGGTAAACCTGAAACATAAATTACCAATGTTTCAGAGCCATCTGTGTCAACCAATGAAACAGAAATAGCAACACCAACCGCTTGATCTTCTAATGTTGAGATATTAATCGTTTGTAATTGCGCAGTGTCAGCTATACCCGATACCGTAACCGCAGTTAAAGAGGTTATAATAGTTGATGATGTTCCGTCATCTTCTGAGGTTAGAGCCGTTACAGATAATGTGAACTCGTTATCTGAGTGAGACGAAGAGGTTATTGTAAGACCAGATAATTGAGCAGTGTTCAACGTCCAAACACCACTACTGAATGCACCTGCTGATAATTTTGCTCCTGTAGGTACGTTTGAAACATAAACTACCAAAGTCTCTGAACCATCTGTGTCAACTAATGAAACAGAAATAGCAAGATTGACGGCTTGGTCTTCTAATGTTGACACTCTAATGGTTTGCAATTGTGCCGTATCAGCAACACCTGCTATGACAACTGCAACATCCTTGCTCGCAAAAATTGATGATGTGCCATCATCTTCTGATGTTAACGCCGTTACCGATACCGTAAAATCTATGTCAGAGTGCGCAAGCGGGGTAAATTGAAGACCTGATAATTGATTACTGCCCAACGTCCAAACACCATTGCCCGCCACCGTACCAGCTGACAGCTGGATACCAACAGGCGCACCAGAAATATAAATAATTAATGTCTCAGAGCTGTCGGTATCAATGAAAGAACTAGATATAATTAAATTTACAGCTTGATCTTCTAATGTTGATATATTCATTGCTTGCAATTGCGCGGTATCTGCAACACCTGATACCGTAACCGCAAGCGAAGATGTTGTAACCCTTGATGATGTCCCATCATCTTCTGAGGTTATAGCCGTCACAGATAATGTAAACTCGTTATCTGAGTGAGGTGAAGGGGTTATTGTAAGACCAGATAATTGAGCAGCACTCAACGTCCAAACACCATTTGATGATACTCTACCAGTTGATAAAGTTGCACCTGTGGGTAAGTTCGATATATAAACTACCAAAGTCTCTGAACCATCCGTATCAACTACTGAAACAGAAATCATAATATTGACTGCTTGATCTTCCAATGTTGATGCGTTAGTTGTTTGTAGTTGTGGGGTGTCTGCAATCCCTGATACCGTCACCGCAAGCGAAGATGTTGTAGCCCTTGATGATGTCCCATCATCTTCTGAAGTTAAAGCTGTAATAAGCAATGTGAAATCTACATCTGAATGGGCCGTTGGGGTCAATGTAAGGCCAGATAGCTGAACTTGTTGTACGGTCCAAACACCACTACTGAATGTACCTGCTGATAATTTAGCTCCCGTAGGTACATTTGCAACATAAACAACCAAAGTCTCTGACCCATCCGTATCAACTACTGAAACAGAGGCAACAAGATTGATTGGTTGATCTTCTAGAGTAGAAGGATTGATCGTTCCTATATTAGCCGTATCTGCAATACCTGAGATCGTTACTGCCAGCGAGGATGTTGTAAATATTGAAGATGAACCATCATCTTCTGAGGTTAAGGTCGTCACAGATAGTGTAAACTCTCTATCTGAATGAATTGCTGGAGTAATAGCTAGACCCAACAATTGTGCCTTGTTCAATGTCCAGACACCATTGGTCGATACTGTACCAGCTGACAACCGTGCGCCTGTAGGCATGCTAGAAATATAAACCACTAAGGTTTCGCTGCTATCGGTATCAACCACTGAGGTCGAAATCACTAAATTAACCGCTTGGTCTTCTAATGCTGAAGCACTAGTCGTTTGCAAATTTGCTGTATCTGCAACCCCTGATACCGTAACTGTAAGCGACGATGTAGTAGCTCTTGATGATGTCCCGTCATCTTCTGAGGTTAGAGCTGTAATGAGCAATGTAAAGTCTACATCTGAATGAGCCGTTGGGGTTAATGTAAGGCCAGATAGCTGGGCTTGTTGTACAGTCCAAACACCACTACTGACTATGCCTGCTGATAATGCTGCCCCTGTAGGTACGTTTGAAACATAAACTACCAAAGTCTCAGAGCCATCCGTATCTACTACAGAAGCAGAAATAGTAAGATTAATTGGTTGATCTTCTAGAGTAGCAGAGTCGATCGTTTCTATACTAGCCGTATCTGCAATACCAGAAACCGTAACAGCAAGCTTAGCAGTAATAAAAATTGATGACGCATCTCTGTCTTCTGAACTCAACGCCGTAATTGATAAGGTAAAATCTGCATCCGAATGACGAGAGGGTATAAGTAAAAGCTGAAGTCCGCTTATTTGGGTAGTATTTAATGTCCAAACATTTGTTGATAGTACACCTGCTGATAGTGTTGCACCTGTAGGCACTCCATCAATATAGACAACTAACGTTTCAGAGCCATCTGTATCAATAAGAGAACTTGATATAATCAAGTTAACCGCTTGATCTTCTATTGTGGAAGCTGCATTTATTTGCAGATTTGCTGTGTCAGCAACAGCAGACACTGTAAGATGATTAGTGGCAGTAACAAATGTTGAAGAACTGCCATCCGATTCCGATGATAGCGCCGTCACGAAAAGCGTAAAATCTAAATCCATATGTGCTGGTGGATCGATTGTAAGGCCTCTTAATTGCGCGCTAGATAAAGTCCAAACATCATTAGTCGGCGACACGGTACCGGCTGATAAAGATCCTCCTGTAGGTACGTTTGAAATATAGATGACTAACGTTTCAGAACCGTCCGTATCTACTAAAGAAACAGAAACCGCAAAGCTTAAACTTACGCTAGCATCTTCAAATGCAGAGATGTCTAATGTAGCCAACTTAGGCGCGTCAACACTACCTCTAACATTAACGACAAGATTTGCATTGACTATTGCAGATGTCAAACCATCTCTTTCAGATGAAAGAGATGTAATAGCAAGTGTAAATTCTTCATCAGAGTGCACTGGAGGCGTAATCGTCAATCCAGAAAGGTGACCTTTAGATAATGTCCAAGAACCTCTTGAAACTGTGCCAGCTGATAAAACTGCACCAGGGGGTACTTGCGAAATGTAAATAACTAACGTTTCAGAACCATCCGTATCAACCAATGAGGTCATGACTTGTAAATTTGCTGCTATATCTTCAGTAGCTGATGTAGCAAATGTTACTAAAGCAGGTCTATCGGCTATACCCGATATGCTTACAGGAAGACTAGCAGTAACAGATAATGTTCCTCCTGCACTATCTGCTTCTGAGGTTAACGCGGTTACTGAAAGTGTAAAATCTTGATCTGAATGCGTGGCAGGGGTTAGTTGTAAATTAAAAAGCTGCTCTTTTGATAATGTCCACACTCCATTTGATGATTTTCCTGCAGATAACGTAGCACCGGTTGGCATATTATTAACAAAGATGATTAACGTCTCTGATAAATCTGTATCAGATAATATTGCGTTGATTGATAGCGGAACACTGTTATCTTCTGATCCAACAAGACTTTGTACATTGACAACAGCCGAGTCTACTACCGCAGTTACAGTCACTTGAACATTTGAAGTGATGAAAGCTGTTGATATGCCATTAATTTCAGAAGTTAACGCCGTTACCCTAAGTATAAAGTCGGTGTCTGAATGTACTGGTGGAGTTAGCTTTAAACCTTGCAGATCACTTGCTGATAATGTCCATATCCCAACGTCAGATACTGTCCCTGCCGATAACACCCCACCATTTGGAACATTAGATATGTAAATCAACAATGTTTCAGAGCCATCGGTATCTACAAATGCTTGAGAGATTAATAAATTAACACTAACATCTTCCAATGTAGATACAGCTTGTGTTTGTAGATTAGCTGTATCTGCAACTCCAGATAGGTTCACAACAAGATTGGCACTTGCCAATGTAGACGACATTGCATTATCTTCAGATGTCAACGCAGTAATGGAAAGTGTGAAATCTACATCTGAGTGCTTTGGAGAGGTTACCTGTAAACCAGAAAGATTACTTTGTGTTAAAGTCCAAACATTACCAACAACAGTCCCTGTTGACAAAAACCCTCCTGTTGGCACATTAGATATATAAACAATGATGGTCTCAGAACCATCCGTATCAATGAAAGAAGTTGATATATTGATGTTAACATTATTATCTTCTAATACAGAAGCTGGCGTAAGTTGCAATCTTGCTGTATCAGCTATACCAGCTACGTTTACCAATAAATTAGAAGTCACAGCAAAAGATGACGCACTATCATTTTCTGACGATACTGCTGTCACTGACAAAGTGAACGCTCGGTCTGAGTGCGCAGGAGGTGTTATTTTTAAACCTGGAATCTCATTGCGCTGTAATGTCCAAACATCGTTTGAAACCTTTCCAGCTGATAAAACTGCCCCTGTTGGAACATCTGATATATAGACCAACAATGTTTCAGAACCATCTGTATCAATGAGTGATGTTGAGATTCTAAGATCAACCGCTGTATCTTCTATACCCGATATACTAATCGTTTGTAGCTTTGCCGTATCAACAACATCTGATACTGTTATCAGAAGATTACTTGTTGCAATGGCTGAAGAACTTCCGTCATCTTCTGATGAAATTGCTGTTACAGACAATATTAATTCTGCACCTGAATGTTTAGCTGGTGTTAACATTAACCCGGACAATTGCTGCTGGGTTAATGTCCAAACATTACCTGACAAGTTACCAGATGATAAATTAGCTCCATCGGGTACACCTGAAATATGTACTATTAACGTTTCAGAAGAATCCGTATCAATCAATGATGTTGAAATTTTTAAACTAATTGCATGATCTTCAAGCGTAGTGGCATTAGTCGTTTGTATATTACTTGTATCAGCGACGCCTGATACTGTAATGGCAACATTAGATGTTGCTAAAGCTGTACCGCCATTGGGATCATTTTCTGAGGTAAGCGTAGTAACTGATATTGTAAAATCATCATCCAAATGTACCCTAGGTCTTATATATAATTGATTGAGTTCACTTCGTGACAATGTCCAAACATTTGAACTCACCACTCCTGCTGATAATGTGCTACCTGTTGGAATATTTGATATATAAATTGTAAGCGTTTCTGAACCATCAGTATCAACCAGTGGCGGCACAATATCAAGGGTAATATTCAAGTCTTCTTGAGCTACTGTGCCTCGTACTAATATCGGCGCTGTATCTGCCTTAGCTACAATAGAAACTGCTAAAGTTGAAGAAACTATAACAGAAGATTCATTGCTACTTTCAGATGTTAATGCGCTCACTAAAAGAGTGAAATCAACATCTGAATGCGCTCCTGGTGTTAATTGTAAACCTGCCAGATCATTGTTTGATAGCGTCCATATATTATTACTCAAAACACCTGCTGATAATTTGGCACTAGCAGGAACATTTGATATATAAACTGTAAGCGTTTCTGAACCATCTGTATCAACCAATGCGCCTGATATAACTAAATTAACAGTTTGATCTTCATTCGTTGATGCAAATTGACTAGTCAAAACAGCACTGTCTGCTATAGCGTCCCACTCAACTGGAATAAGTCTGGTTGTAATAGCAGTAACACCAGACAATATCTCACTTGTCGTAGCACTAACGCTTAAAGTAAAGCTTGTGGCTACATTTATATCATGTGATATCGTTAACCCTGCTAACTCAGAAAGGGTTAATGTCCATTTCCCATTCACATCGGATGCACCTGCCGATAAACTTGCCCTAGCAGGTAAACCTGTAATATAATAAATTGGAAGAATTGTTTCAGAACCGTCAGTGTCAACACTAACAGCGCTAATATTAATTGTAAGCGGTTGATCTTCTAAGCCTGTATTAATATTGTGAGTCAAGCCTGCAGTATCAAGTACTCCAGTTAATGTATATTGTACTGTTTGGCTAATAAGAGCCGTTGAATTATTTGCAAGCTCGCGTGATACCGATGTAACTAACATCGTAAAATCAGCATCGCTATGCGCAGGAGGTGTTAGCTGTAAACCTGAAAGCTCATTTTTCGTAAATGTCCATAATCCTGAGCTTATTTTTCCAGCTGAGAAAATTGCCCCAGTTGGCACTCCAGAAACTATAATGGATTGGACTGTTTCAGAGTTATCTGTGTCATTTAATCCTACGCTAACATTAAAGAAAACAGTTTGATCTTCTAGTCCAGATAAATCTGCAATCGATATTGTGCCTATATCTGCTACACCTTCAATGGTTACAGGTAAATTGCTTACCGATATGTTAGTAGAACTACTACGAAGCTCGGAAATAATAGTCGATACTTGAATAGTAAAATCAACATCAGAATGCACCACAGGATGCAAAACCAAACCCGCCAAATTACTAGCCGACAACGTCCAACTGGTTCCTGAGGAACTAAGCGCTGGTGAAATAGTATGACCTGCTGGAACATTATTAAGAACAATATGCAAAATTGTTTCAGAAGCATCTGTATCAATCAATACTGGATTGATTGTCAAGGTAATGGGATTATCTTCAAAATTGATAGCTGATATTACATTTGCAGGACTAGTGTCAGCAACCGCACTCACTCTGACTTCTGCCATAGCGCTGACACCAACGGTTGTTCCTTCAATAATTTCAGAACTTAAAGCCGTTATAGACACCGTGAAATTGCTATCAGAATGTGCAGGCGGTTTAATTCCTAATCCTCTTAACTCCCCACCAAGTATTGTCCATGTACCTTGTGCAATGTGTCCTTTATTTAATATTGCTCCTGTTGGCAAATCTCCAACAACAAGTACTAATGTTTCACTCCCGTCCGTATCGCTAAGAGCCAACGAAAACTGCAAAGGAATAAAGGTATCTTCTTGGCCGCTACTGACAAATGTTTGAATGCTTGGAGTATCTGGAATGCCACGCACAAAAACAGGAACAAAATCTGTCCTACTCGCGGTCAAGTTTTTGCCTATCTCGGAGGTGATTGTTTGCACAGAAACGCTAAAATCTTCTGCAGCATCCTTCCTAGGTGTAATTTTAAGACCAGATAGTTCATGATGTTGGATGGTCCACACATCACCTATGGATACTCCAGTAGAAAGAGTTGCTCCTGTGGGAACTGTGATAATAGCAAGCAATGTTTCAGAGCCATCGGTATCCGTTAGCCCTACACTAAAGCCTAATACAATCCCTGTATCTTCGTCGCCACATGTGTTCCCTTCAAGTGTAAATGTTGCAAGCTCTGCCCCAGGTTGAAGATTAACAAATTGTAAAAAAGTCCTATGATTAACAGAACCAGTACCTATTTCACTCGTAATTGCAGTAGCATCCAAAGTAAAATTTTGATCTGAGCCTAAAGTGGGTGTTACTATAAGATTTTGTATCTGAGAATTGGTTAAAGTCCATCGCCCGTTGATATTGTTTCCTACATTCAAGCTTGCTCCACTAGGCAAGTTAGTAATAACAACAGAATCAAGCGTTTCTGAACCGTCCGTATCTTTTAAACTGATACTGATTTCAAGAGTAACGGGTACATCTATCTTAGTTGAAGCAGGTTTGTTAGATATGATAGCAGTATCTGCTACAGGAATAACATCAACAACATAACTTTGAACTTGGCTAACCGTTCCTGCTAAGCCTTTTTCAGATGAAAAGGCCGTTACATTAAGTGTAAGATCGTTGCCACTATGCACGACAGGAATAAGTTTCAAACCAGACAAATCTGCAGCTTGTATTGTCCAATCGCCAAAAAATACTGTTCCTTTAGATAACGATGCACCCGGGGGAATGTTTTTAATAATGATAGAGTTTATGGTTTCGCTACCGTCTCCATCGGCAACTTGGATAGGCAATTGAAGATCTATAATGTTATCTTCTAACTGTGAAAACAGTTGGGGGGTTAATTCTGGTGTATCAATAACCGCTGATATCTTAACCGGTAAGGCTGCGCTAATAGTTGTAAAGCTTGTGCTATTGAGTTCTCGACTCACACTCGTGACTAGAAGCGTAAAATCTTTGTCAGAATGGTTTGTAGGAGTAAGGCTTAGTGAGTTAAGATCGTTACTTGATAATGTCCAAACGTTCCTATGAAGCTTTCCTGCCGAAAGGCTAGCGCCTGTAGGAACTTGTGATATATACACCAATAATGTTTCACTGTTATCTGTGTCTTGTAAGGCAGCCTCAATAGACAGCGTAACAGCAATATCTTCTAATGTTGCTGCAGATGAAACGGTTAATGTTGTAGTATCTGCTACCTCAGATACCGTAACAGTAATGTTACTAGTAACAACAATAGACCCCCCTACACTATTGCTTTCAGATGTAATAGCTGTAACAGAAATCGTAAAATCATCATCGGCATGTGCTGCAGGAGTGATCTGCAAACCAGATAAATCGTTTTGCGATAAAGTCCAAACACCTTGTGATGATCTTGTACCTGCCGATAATGTTGCTCCAAGTGGTACATTGTTTAAATAAATCAACAATGTCTCTGATTGATCTGTATCAACTAGGGATGAGGATATCTTGATGGATGCAGCTTGATCTTCTGTTGCTATAGCTTGATTCACCACCTCTAGCTTAGCACTATCTACTACTGGCTGAACTCTTCCTGTAATAGGCACTCTACTAATGGCTTCATCTGCACCATCCTTGGCAACCACAAGCGCTATAAAGGAAAGATCCCCTCCAAAATGAGCAGGAGGAGTGACTTGTAGTTTATTAGAATAACTAGCATATTCATTGGCATTAATTACCCATCGTCCATTTGATCCTATTGTGCCGTAATTTAACGACACCCCACTTGGCATAATAAATTCAATCCTAGCAAGCGAATCTCCTGCGTCGCTTATGCCAATCGAAAAACTAAGAGATAAAACACCATCTTCAAGCGTAGAAGTAATGATAGCTTCCACTTGAGGTATTGTTGCCTTTGAAACAATCACTGGTAAAGGAGCTGGCCCGTGTATCAGTTTATTTGACTGGTCAAGCGCTGTCACTTGTAATGTAAAACCGTCTTGTGGTGGTAGTGTAATAATTTGCAAGCTTTCAATCAGTGCTTTTGCAATAGTATACGCCCCATCACTACCTAATTGACCAGCGCTTAAACTCACTCCAGTAGGAACACCTGAAATGACAACATTAACTCCTGGCGAATCCGTTAAATGAATAGATTCAAATAAAGCTAAGGGATAAAGAGGTGCACTAGCTATTCCTGGGCGAACAGGTTGAACATAAACAGGGCCTTTAATATCAATTTCTTCAATACTATCAATGGTTACACCAAGGTTTTCAAATACATATTGAGAATTTGTATTTAAACGCGACAATACCGCAGGATCAGTAACGGAGCCTGCTTTTAATTGCGCTGACAATTTTTGTAGATCAAAGATATCTGCGCGTACATCTGTATTATTTGCATCAAGATCGGCAAAATCAATTTCTACAACAGCACGATCAGAACCAGTCCCACCTACTAATAAATCATGCTTATTTGCAACTCTACCATCACCTTCTCGCGTGGTAAACAACACATCATCTCCACTGCCACCATAAAGCCTGTCTGAGCCTGTTTGCCCATCAAGTGCATCATTGCCTTCCTCACCAAAAATGATATCATCACCTGCTCCGCCTGCAATTTGATCACTAGAGCCTATAAGGGGGGCGGAGGTAACTATAGATTGTAGTTTGTCATGAACCACATCATTAATAATACTAGTCAGCGTCAGTGTATAATCAGGAATGTCTGATAGTACGTTATAAAGCCTGAGGGAGCCTAACTGTTGAACTGTTTGCGCGTTCAATGGTAAAACCCATTGTCCTGGACTAACATTATTGAGAGGTGTTATAAGTTGGCCAGATCCAATAATTTCTATTGTTTGGCCAACAGGAATTCCATTAAAAATAATACGATCAAGCGTTCCAGATGGAACGGGCAGCCCTTGTGAACTTAATGGAATAGGAAACGCAACTTGCGCTATGATTCCTTGCGTAATGCTTTCAGGATTATTGGCTGCAAAAGTTCTGCCATAATCTCCAAATATTGTTTGGTCTTGAGCAGTTCCTACAATATCATCAGACCCCCCATCGCCACTAAAAACTGCTCTGTTTGCAAGATGGACTGAACTTGTGTTTTGCTCTGGGTCACTTGCTGTTGTTATTGCACCCAATTGTAGCGAAAATGCTGAGGTTGTTGGTTGTATTTCTTCAACAGCAATCGTACCGGCAAACGGATCAAAATCTGGAGGAACTGGAGGCAACGCCGGTATTACAGAATCTGGAAGAGATGATGCAAGAGAGGCAATAACCGTTGGATTCAATTGCGCCGATGATTGTGTAACATTTGTAATGTTGCTTGTTGAAAGCAAGCTACTTGTAGACCATAATGCTGCAACATCTCTACCATGCGTTCTACTATCTACAATTTGATTATCGCGCGCACCAACCTCATTAATAGATATATCTGATTCAATAATGTTTTCAAAAGCATCTGCACCATCTGGCACTATCAATTGATCTAATTCAATGCCACTACCAGCTATTGTAGGCAAAAGATCAAAAGCTAAAATATCTGTATCCCTTGATCCAGCACTGAGATTATCATCGCCAGATCCAGTAACAGATGTTTGAGAAACATTATCGTTATCTAAGACAGTACCTAAGCCAAAATCAATATCCGTATCACTAGCTGCATCTCTTGGGTTGGTTATTGGATTGGTGCTTGTATTTTGTGCTATATTGCTTACATTTGTAGGATCAGATGCCGCTTGAATATTTTGTGCTGTATTTGATCTTGATGATATATCAGCTTGCAATTCTGATACATTATTGGTTGAAGCAGTATCCTCTTGCAAAAGCGTATTATCTAGTGATCCATCTACATTCGTGCCATCAATAACTGCCTGTTGTCCATCTGCAACCGGTATGGTGGCTACACTGGTTGGATCTGTTATTTCTTGTGTAGTTGGAACTTTATTACTTGTGGGGGTTGTTGCAACGATCCTTTCTTGTGATGGCGCATCGGATGCCAGTCCATCACCACTATCGGAAGTAGCCGCATCAGCGTTAAATACAGTCACTTCTCCTTCAAGTTCTAATTCATCAATCAGTTCATCAAGAAAAATGAGACTACCATCACTCAAAATTATCACAGGAGATTGATTTCTAAAACCTTCAATATCTGAAAGAGAAAAAGTAATAACAGATCCATCGATCATACCAATTTGCAGTTGCCCACCCGAGATTGATACGGATGCAATCGAGGCAATGTCAATATCAAGATTGATAAGACTACCAGGCAATACAGGCAGATCTTTGGCAGCAGATATTTGCTCAGCCGCTGCAATAGCTGAAATCTGAAGCTCAGGGGATGTTTGCTGGCTCAGTTGATTAAGTAATTGTACTTCTGTTTGCGTTAAACGCCTTACTAAGGCACGAGCACTTTCACCTTCAAGATGCGTCTCTTGGTTTGCTTGATTATTGAAACTCGTTTGTAATACCTTACTATCATCGCTCGAGTTTACTTGCTCATCTATCAATACATCGCCAGATGCAACAACGCTATCTGCATTCGCGTTATCTGCAGTTGCCTTAATAGGAAGCTCACTTGAAGAACTTGCCTGATCTTGGCTTGCCTGATCTTGGCTTGACAGGCTGTTTGATTGATTATCTTCGGCCATTAAAGAATAAAAATGATGTCAGGATTATACAAGAGTGTTTGCGGTATTTTATATTAAAAGCTATTGTATTAAACAAGCATTCAACTGAAACAAAGCATCAATGCAAAATAAAACAACGATACCAATCAAGCTTTCATGCTACTAAAACAATAGCAATACCATGCTATTACTATGAAAATCAATAGTACATGGTAATTTGCACGCAAATGAATATCAAATTTTATTTATTTTTTATTATTAATTTGTGCAGCGCTTTCAAAACATAGCTTGTGCACTCTCATGGTCACAAGATTTTTATCTTTTATAGAACCTACCAGCATCAAAAAATATGCCAATAGTATAATCATATAAATAGATTTATGCTGTATTTTTACTCCTCCATTTCACCATTGAATAATCCAATAAAACCATCCTTTAAAAACCATACAAACATCACCTTAATCTCGTCCATTTTATAGGCATTAAGCGCATTTCTAGAAAAGAGATTTATAAATGAGGAGCGACGCTTCTGTACGATTTCTTTTTGCTTATTCTATATTTTTTTTTGCAAATGTACTCTATCAACGTTATTTCTAATGCTTATGACAAGCTTGTACAACACTCTTAGCAGTAGTTGTGACACGTTGCTAATACAGGCCAAGTTATTAAAAATCTAAAATATAGTTGTATAAGGAGTGCATGGTGCCGACTGAGGGATTCGAACCCCCGACCCACGGTTTACAAAACCGTTGCTCTACCAACTGAGCTAAGTCGGCCAGAGATGCTATTAAATAGCCAAGAAACAACAAACCAACTACTGTGCTGTTTCTTGTATCTTCTCTTCAATCTCTTCGCTGTCATCAATCATTGTTGGACCACTATCTTGGCCTTTTGCATTAACATCACGATCAACAAGCTCTATAATAGCCATAGGAGCGTTATCGCCGTAACGAAATCCTGCTCTAATGACACGAGAATATCCTCCATGACGCTCTGCATATCGAGGACCTAAAACATCCATCAATTTTTGTACTATTGTATTATCACGTAATGTTGCAAACGCCATTCTTCTACGATGCAAACCTTCTTTTTTTGCCAAAGTAACTAGTTTGTCAATAATACGGTGTAGCTCTTTTGCTTTTGGCAATGTTGTTTTGATTTGCTCATGTTTAATAAGAGCCGACGCCATATTTGCAAACATAGCCTTTCGATGTGATGCAGTGCGATTAAGCTTACGCCCTTTTATTGCGTGTCGCATTCTGTGTTCCTCTTCTTTCTATCTTGTCTATCTTTGTAATCATCATATCAATTTAATTGTCATGGCTCAATACGAGTCTTCGAACGAACTTGATAATTCTTCAATATTATCAACAGGCCATGTTGGAACATCCATACCAAGCGACAATTCCATTTGCGCTAGCACTTCCTTAATTTCATTAAGACTTTTACGACCAAAATTTGGTGTGCGCAACATTTCTTGTTCGCTTTTTTGTACTAGATCTCCAATATAAACAATATTATCATTCTTAAGACAATTTGCTGAACGTACTGAAAGCTCCAACTCGTCAACTTTTCTTAATAGATGACGATTAAAGGGTAGCTCCATCTCATCATCTTTTGTATCAACAACTTCTGGCTCTTGAAAATTAATAAAGCTCTGTAATTGATCTTGCAGAATCCGTGCAGCAAGACCAATGGCATCTTCTGGAGAAATTGCTCCATTGGTTTCAACTGTCATTAACAGTTTATCAAAATCAGTGTGCATATCAACACGTGTGTTTTCAACACTATAAGACACACGCTTAACAGGAGAAAACATCGAGTCAATCGGTATAAGGCTTATATGCGTATCGCTAGGGGTATTCATTTCAGCTGAAACATAACCTTTACCTGTGTTTACGATAAACTCCATATTCACCTGTGCGGCTTTGTCAAGCGTACAGATAACATGCTCAGGGTTCAACATCTCAATATCATGGCCTGTTTCGATCATTCCAGCTGTCAACTCACAGGGACCTTTTGCCTTGACGTAAATACGCTTAGGACCTTCGCCGTGCATGCGCATAGCAAGCCCTTTAATATTAAGCACAATATCTGTTACATCTTCACGCACACCAGGAATTGATGAAAATTCATGCAATATTCCATCAATTTGAATAGCTGTAACAGCAACACCTTGAAGAGACGATAACAAAATCCTACGCAGTGCGTTGCCCAATGTTTGTCCAAAACCACGCTCAAGCGGTTCAGCTACAACGGTAGCTCTTTGAGATTGTTGACCATCCGAGATAATTTCTAGATTGCTTGGCTTTTTAAGTTCATGCCAGTTTTTATTGATCGTTGTTGAGACTTCTGTCATTTTATCCCATTCCTTTTGCTATATTTTTGAATCTTTCTTCATTAGATTTAATAAAGCTTTACTAAATCTTTTATTTGCTTAAATATTAAACTTAAATCATACTTGACTAAACACGGCGTCTTTTACGCGGCCGACAACCATTATGAGGGATCGGAGTCACATCACGAATTGCTGTAATCACAAGGCCAACAGCTTGTAATGCTCTAAGGGCTGATTCTCTACCTGAGCCAGGGCCTTTAATGTTAACTTCAAGAGTTTTCATGCCATGCTCTGCTGCTTTTTGGGCTGCATCTTCGGCTGCTATTTGTGCAGCAAAAGGCGTTGATTTTCTACTTCCTTTAAAACCTTTAGCCCCCGCAGAAGACCACGCAATTGCATTTCCGTGTACATCGGTAATAGTTATCATTGTATTATTAAAAGTTGAGTTGATATGCGCAATTCCAACTGCAATATTTTTACGCTCACGGCGTTTACGGGTAACAGGTTTTGCCATCTTAATCCTCGTTTCTTATATGTTCGATATTATTAGGTCAAATATAACGTTATTTTTTCTTACCTGGAATTGCACGAGCTTTTCCTTTTCGCGTTCTTGCATTCGTATGCGTTCGCTGACCACGCACTGGCAACCCTTTACGATGGCGTAACCCTCGCAAACAGCCTAAATCCATTAATCGCTTAATGTTCATAGCATTCTCACGACGCAAATCACCTTCAACAACATAATTGTCATCAATAGTTTCACGCAATTTAATAACCTCATTTTCCGCAAGATTATGCACTCTTACATGGCTTTCAATACCACATTTAGCGCAGATATCTTCTGCCAACTTACTACCTAAGCCATGAATATATGTAAGTGCAATTACAACACGTTTTCCCGATGGAATATTTACCCCTGCAATACGAGCCATTTTGAATTATCTCCTACTAGTAAACTATATTAGTTTATTTATTTTTTATTTTTTTTAAAATTGTCATGATTTGCTGTGTAACCTCTTCAACTGTCTTCATTCCATCAATTTTCCATAATATAAGTTTTTTTTCATAAAAAGGTACAACAGGCGCTGTGCTGTCATGATAAACTTGCAATCTATTTGTTAATATTTCAAATGTATCATCGCTACGTGGTGGAGATAATCCACTTGAAACTCTATTGTCAACTCTAGCATAAAGCTCACTAGCTACTGTCTCTAATTCTATAACGCAATCAAGATGGGCATTGCGCGAATTTAATAATGCATCTAAATCTTGCGCTTGTTTAACAGTACGCGGAAAACCATCAAGAATAAAACCTTTAGCACAATCTGCTTTATCTAAGCGTGCGTTAATCACACCTAACATCGTTTCATCGTCAACCAATTCTCCTGCTTCCAAAATGCTCTCTACACGTCGACCAAGTGTATCTTGTGCTTCAACAGCATTACGCAAGATATCACCAGTGGCTAATTGTGGTATCCCATAATGCTCTGAAAGAATAGCCGCCTGAGTTCCCTTACCCGCGCCTGGTGGGCCAAATAATATCATCCGCATTATTTTCGCTTCCCAAGTCTAGATCGCTTTACAAGGCCTTCATATTGATGCGCCAGCAGATGACTTTGGACTTGAGTAACTGTGTCCATCGTAACAGAAACAACAATCAATAAGCTGGTTCCTCCAAAATAAAATGGAACTGAATACTCAGAGATTAAAATTTCAGGCAAAATACAAACAACACTTAAATAAATAGCACCCACACAAGTTAAGCGCGTCAACACAAAATCAAGATACTTAGATGTTGCAGTCCCTGGGCGAATTCCTGGCATAAAGCCACCGTTTTTTCTTAAATTTTCTGCCGTTTCTTCAGGATTAAACACAACAGCAGTATAAAAGAAACTAAAAAATACAATCATTGACACATAAAATAGTAAATATAACGCTTGCCCTCTACCTAATTGAGATGAAATTAAACGCAGCCACTCGGGTGAATCCGGACCTGCTAGCTGCGCAATAGTCAATGGCATTAATAGTAATGCAGAGGCAAAAATTGGAGGAATGACACCAGATGTATTAATTTTCAATGGCAGATGTGAGCTATCCCCGCCATATACTCGCATACCAACTTGACGTTTTGGATATTGAACCACTAGCCGCCTTTGTGCTCTTTCTATAAACACTATAAACATAATAACCGCTATAGACATCACCAATAGCACTATAATCAGAAATGTCGATATTGCACCTGTTCGTCCTAACTCAAGCGTTGCAGCAAGAGCACCTGGAAGATTGGCAACAATACCTGCAAATATAATAAGCGAAATTCCATTCCCAACACCTCGCTGAGTCACTTGCTCGCCCAACCACATTAAAAACATCGTTCCACCTACAAGAGTTACCATTGTAGTTAAGCGAAAAAACAAGCCAGGATCAATGACTGCATTGCCTGAGCTTGATGTGATTCCTTCCAAACCAACAGCAAGCATATAACCTTGCACTGTTGCTAAAACGACCGTTAAGTATCTTGAATATTGGTTTATCTTTTTGCGTCCATGCTCTCCTTCTTTTTTGACAGCTTCTAGTTGGGGAGAAACCGCTGTCATTAACTGCATAATGATAGACGCTGAAATATAAGGCATAATATTGAGTGCAAAGATAGTCATTCGCCCAAGGGCACCTCCTGCAAACATATCAAACATACCCAAAATACCACTGCGCTGTTCTGCAAAAACATCACGCAAAATAAGCGGATCAATTCCTGGTATCGGAATATACGTACCAAGACGATAAACAATCAGCGCACCTAAAGTAAACCATAGGCGCTTCTTCAGATCCTCGGCTTTTGCAAAACTTGCAAAGCTAAAATTGGCTGCTAGTTGTTCAGCCGCTGAGGCCATGGATATATCCTTTCATCGCATTCATGTAATGTGCTTATACTTTCTAAAGCTAATTCATTGTCCTCTTCGAACTACAAATAACTTCCATCGTAAGAGCTATATTGATTAGCCTATCCTTCAAGAAGATGCACATTTCCTCCTGCTGCTTCAATTATAGTTTTTGCACCATTTGTTATCTTGCTAACATGCAATTCAACTTTGGTGTTAATGCTACCAGATCCCAATAACTTAACACGGCTATCGCTACGCTTGATAAAGCCTTTTTCAATAAGCCATTTTGTATCTATTGTAACAGAATCCTTTGCACCGCTAGACTCTATAAGTTGTGACAAGCGTATAATAGTTAATTCTGTATATTCAATACGATTGTTATTTGTAAAACCGCGCTTAGGTAAACGACGATAAATTGGCATCTGTCCACCTTCAAACCCTTTAATAGCAACACCTGAACGTGATTTTTGTCCTTTCATACCACGACCACATGTTTTTCCTTTGCCTGAGCCAATACCTCGTCCAAGACGTTTGGAATTTTGACGCGCACCTTTTATGTCTTTTATTTCATTCAGCTTAGTCATACTAATCCTCTAGAGCCAGTATTATAATATACCGCAACAAAATTTATATTTCTTCAACATGCACCATATGCCGTACTTTTCTAATCATTCCCCTAATACTTGAGGTCGATTCCAGCTCTCTAATGCGTCCAATCTTATTTAATCCTAAACCTATCAATGTAGCGCGTTGATCTACAGTTCTACGGATAGGGCTAGCCGTTTGAGTTACTCTCAGTTTCTGTTGTTCAGCCATTATCTTTTGTTCCTTTGCTTGATGACTGCTTTCCACCGCGTCTACTAATAATTTCTGACATTTTTAATCCACGTCGCTGCGCAAGATGCGATGGAGATTGACACTGTTGCAAACCGTTGAACGCAGCTCTAATCATATTATAATGATTATTAGAACCCGTTGATTTTGCAACAATATCACTAATACCCAATGTTTCAAAAACTGCCCGCGTTGGTCCACCTGCAATAACACCTGTACCAGAAGGAGCAGCGCGCATCGTTACAGAGCCAGCTCCATATTTACCAACAACATCATAATGTAACGTTCGCCCTTCTCTCAAAGGCACATTAATCATTTTTTCTCTTGCGCTTTGTCCTGCTTTGCGAATAGCTTCTGGAACTTCACGGGCTTTACCTGTTCCAAAACCAACACGTCCTCGCCCGTTTCCTACAACAACAAGCGCAGCAAAACCAAAACGACGACCGCCTTTTACAACTTTAGCTACACGATTAATTCCAACAAGCTTTTCAACTAATTCTGAATCATCATTATTCGGCTTATTTGAACGCCCTCTTTCACCAGTTTCATTCCTAGTGAAATTATCTTTTTTTGCTTGCGACATATTCAACCCCTGTCATTAATCAAAACTAAAATTGCAAACCTGCTTCTCGTGCTCCATCTGCAAGCGCTTTTACTCTACCATGGAAACGATATCCACCGCGATCAAACACCACTGCTTCAATGCCCAGTTCTTTGATCCGCTCACCGAGCAGCTTACCTACTTGACTTGCAGCTTCAACATTTCCTGTATTTTTTAATTTTCCAAGCAAAAGCTTCTCATTGCTTGACGCTGAAGCTAATGTCTTGCCTACTTGATCATCAATCAACTGCGCATTAATATTGCGCGCGGAACGAAATACACTTATGCGCAACTTCCCTTTAGAGGATTTTTTAAGCGCATAACGTGCTCTTTGTTTGCGTCTTTCAAATAAATCTTTGCTAGTTTGTACCATCTATTTTATCCGTATGATTAGATCACTATTTTATTTATTTTTTCTTGCCTTCTTTACGTATAATTGTCTCTTCTAGATATTTAACACCTTTACCTTTATATGGTTCAGGGGGTCTAAATCTGCGTATATTACTGGCAAATTGTCCTACACGCTGTTTTGAAATTCCATTAATGACAATAACATTACTTTTATCACCTTCGATAGAAACCTTAATATCATCAGGCACTTCAACATCAACATCATGACTAAACCCAAGTTGAAGGCGTAAATTTTTACCTTGCATTTGCGCTCTATAGCCAACGCCATTTACCTCAAGTTTACGTGTAAACCCTTCTGAAACACCTTGAACTGCATTAGCAATCAGCGTTCGCTGCGTTCCCCATGCTTGCAACGATTTTTTTTCTTTTGAGCGAGCACTGACAATAATTTTATTATCTGCAAAAACTGTTTCTGCATGTTCCAAACATGGAACTTCAAGCTCACCTAATTTGCCTTTAATTTGACAATGCGACATCATAATTTCAATGTTTACGCCTTCAGGAACATTGATTGGATTTTTACCTACACGAGACATAATTTGTGCTCCTGATTTGTTCTAAGATAGACATTACATAACATGACAAAGCACTTCCCCGCCTACATTCGTCGTGTGAGCTTCATGATCAGCCATGACACCACTTGGTGTTGATAAAATTGCTATTCCAAGGCCATTATAAACAAGACTTAAGCTTGCAATGCTTGAATATACACGCCTGCCAGGCTTAGAAATACGTACTATTTCTCTGATAACTGGCTGCCCTTGAAAATATTTTAACGTGATATCAAAATTTGCAATTCCAGCGCGCAAATCAACACGCCCAAAATCACGAATATAACCTTCTCGCTTGAGCACCTCTAATACCCCTGCTTTTAATTTTGACGCTGGTACCATAACGGTACGCTTACCAGCGCTTTGTCCGTTTCGAATGCGTGTTAGCATATCTGCAAGTGGGTCACTCATTGACATTATATATATCTCCTAAAGATTTACCAGCTTGATTTTACAACGCCAGGAATTTGTCCAAAACTTGCTAAATCCCTCAATGCAATTCTAGACATAGCAAATTTACGATAATAGCCTCGAGGTCTACCTGTTATTTCACAACGATTGCGTATTCTCGTTTTGGCAGAATTGCGCGGCTCTTGATTAATTTTTAACTGTGCAGCAAAGCGATCTTCTATTGGCAATGAACGATCCATAATAATGTTCTTTAAAAGGGCTCTACGATTTGCTTTGCTAGCAACTTTTTTGCGCCGATTTCTATTTTTCTCAATTGCACTTTTTTTTGCCATTTTTTAACCTTTTATTCTCTCTTACAAATTATCTATCAATATATGTTTGTTTACTAAGCGCTAAATTATTGCTTCATGAAAGGTAAATTAAAGCCTTCAAGCAAGGCTAATGCTTCTTGATTATCTTGACTGGTTGTACAAATAACAACGTCGATTCCACGTATTTCATCAACATCATCATAATTCACTTCAGGAAAAACAATTTGCTCAGACAAACCAAATGCATAATTTCCACAACCATCAAAAGATTTGCGTTTCAAACCTCTAAAATCTCTTACTCTTGGTAAAGCCACATTAATCAACCTATCAAGAAATTCATACATGCGTGCTTGGCGCAATGTTACTTTACAACCTATACCCATACCTTCACGCAATTTAAATGAAGCGATCGATTTTCGTGCTTTTGTTACAACTGGTTTTTGCCCTGTAATAATGCCGAGCTCTTCTGTTGCATTCGTCAATTTTTTACGATCAGCAACCGCGCCACCTACACCCATATTGACAATAATTTTTTCAAGCTTAGGAATCTGCATCACATTTTTGTATCCAAACTGCTCTTGCAAAGTTTTCCTAATTGTATCTTCATAAAGCGTATATAAACGCGGAGTATATTTGCTATCAGCCATTTTATTTGAAACCGTCTTTACCAATTAATTTATTCTATCAAACTACAATTCGATTATTATCAATATATTTTAGCGAATAATTTGCCCAGAGCGCTTCGCAAAACGCACCTTGTTACCATTTTCATCCAACTTAAAACCTATGCGTGTAGGTTTGCCATCTTCAGGATCACGCAATGCAAGATTAGACATATGAATATATGCTTCTTTTTCAATAATGCCACCTTCTTGACCTTGAGTTTGGCGTTGATGGCGTTTAACTTTATTAACACCAGACACCATACATTTTGAATCTGCAACCCTCACTTTAAGGATCTCACCTTCACGTCCACTATCGCGACCCGTCAAAACAATGACCTGATCTCCTTTTTTAAACTTAGCAGCCATTAGATTACCTCCGGTGCAAGTGAAACAATTTTCATAAATCGCTTGGCACGCAACTCTCGTACAACAGGACCAAAAATACGCGTCCCGATGGGCTCACCATTTTTGCTGATTAATACCGCCGCACCTCTATCAAAACGAATCGATGAACCGTCAACACGATGCACATCTTTCGCTGTACGTACAATCACTGCTCGATGAATTTCACCTTTTTTAACTTTGCCACGCGGGATAGCTTCTTTGACAGAAACCACAATTACGTCTCCAACCGATGCAAATCTTCTTTTAGAACCACCAAGAACTTTAATACATTGGACTTTTTTTGCTCCAGAATTATCTGCAACATTTAATGTTGATTGCATTTGAATCATTGTTCAAAACTCTTCATTTTCTAGCTGTTCAAATTTATTAAGTACATTTCACTGAAACATACTTAAAGTAATATAGGCTTTACACTGTTTAATCGGCCTGCACTAATTCCCAGGTTTTGTTTTTAGATATTGGTCGTGTTTCACGAATTCGTACAACATCTCCAATTTTGGCATGATTATTAGGGTCATGTGCCATAAACTTTTTTGATTGTCGTACAACTTTTTTAAACATCGGATGAGGAACACGTCTTTCGACTAGCACTACAATCCCCTTTTCCATTTTATCTGATACAACAACACCTTGTACAATACGCTTAGGCATATTTATCTCCTATTTGCTAGCCGATTCCGCGCGAGCATGCATAGCCGTGCGTATTTTTGCAATTATTCTTCTTACTTCACGGATACGTGAGGTATTTGTTAACAATCCATTTGCTTGTTGGAATCTCAAATTCAACTGTTCTTTTTTCATATCCAACAATTGTTTGTTTAAAACTGTTGAATCTTGCTGCTTGATCTCGTCAAATTTCATTTAACTATCCTAAACTACTAAATCTTAAAACCCACTTAATCGGCTTATAACTCGACAACGAATTGGCAACTTCGCCGCAGCCAATTCAAACGCTTCTTGTGCAAGATCTGCTGGAACACCATCCATTTCAAACATGACCCTACCTGGTTTTATCCTACAAACCCAAAACTCTGGAGAACCTTTACCTTTACCCATTCGCACTTCGGCAGGTTTTGAACTAACAGGCACATCAGGAAAGATACGAATCCATACTTTCCCTTGCCTCTTGATCTTGCGTACCATGGCACGCCTTGCAGCTTCTATCTGGCGTGCAGTTACACGTGCTGGCTCTAGAGCTTTTAAACCATGCGCACCAAAACTGAGCGTGCTGCCAGCTTTTGCTAACCCATGAATACGCCCTTTATGCGCCTTACGATATTTGGTTCTTTTTGGTGATAACATACTAATACCTGCTTTATAAAACTGGACCTAAACTTTACTACTTAACTGCTCATGGGCCTTGAGGGTCCTCCACCAAGTTGAGCTTGTTGTAATCTTTTCTCTGAACCAAAAGGATCATGTTCCATAATTTCTCCTTTACAGATCCAAACCTTGATACCGCAAACGCCATACGTTGTGTTTGCACGCGCCATTCCGTAATCTATATCTGCGCGTAATGTATGCAGCGGAACGCGTCCTTCACGATACCATTCCGTGCGTGCAATCTCAGCACCACCTAAACGCCCGCCTGCGTTAATGCGAATACCTTGGGCTCCCATGCGCATTGCACTTTGCATGGCTCGTTTCATTGCACGCCTAAAGGCAACACGTTTTTCTAATTGTTGGGCAATTGATTCTGCAATCAATTGTGCATCAACTTCTGCTTTTCGTATTTCAATAATATTCAATGAGGACTCTTGTCCAGTGACTCTGCTTATCTCTTTGCGAAGCGTTTCAATATCAGCCCCTTTTTTGCCAATAATAAGCCCAGGTCTTGCCGTAAAGATCGATATCTTAATGCGCCCTGCTGGTCGTTCAATCGTAATCTTTGAAACAGCGGCTTGATTAAGCTTCTTTTGCAAAAATGCTCGTAGCTTAAAATCAAGATGCAAAAACTTTACATAATTGCGACTAGAAAACCATCGTGAATCCCACGTTTTATTGATTCCTAATCGCATTCCAATTGGATTAACTTTTTGTCCCATATCTATTGATCCTCACGTTCTTGTACCACAAGGGTCAAATTAGAAAAAAACTTATGTACACGACTAGCTCTACCTCGTGCTCGCGGTTTTAATCGTTTCATAACAAGCGCTTTACCCACATATGCTTCTTTAACAATTAAGCGATCAACATCAAGCGCATGATTGTTTTCTGCATTTGCAATAACAGTTTGCAAAGCTTTACGAACATCTCCAGCAATTCTTCGTTGCATAAAACTTAACTGCGCCAATGCTTTAGAACAATCTAATCCACGAATTTCTCTTGCTACTAAATTCAATTTTTGTGGACTCACGCGCAATGGTTTAAGCACTGTATATGCTTCATTACTAGCTGCGCGGCGTGCTTTTGAAACTTTTCCCATAAGATATTCTACCCTTTACGCGTTTTCTTATCTGCAGTATGCCCATAATATGTTCTTGTAGGAGCAAACTCACCAAATTTATGGCCAATCATATGCTCTGTTACTAAAACAGGAATAAATTTTTTTCCAGTATGCACACCAAATGTAAGCCCTACAAATTGCGGCATAATCGTTGATCTGCGTGACCATGTTTTTATAACATCTTTGCGTCCCGAAGCTTGTACTTTCTCTGCTTTCTTAAGCAGATAACCATCAACAAACGGTCCTTTCCATACTGAACGTGGCATTTGATTTCCTTTATCTACTTCTTAACATTCGTTATTTGCGCCCTACATGTCTCGAGCGAATGATAAATTTATCACTACTCTTATTAGAACGTGTTCTTTTTCCTTTTGTAGGCTTACCCCAAGGCGTAACCGGATGACGTCCGCCTGACGTTTTACCTTCACCACCTCCATGTGGATGATCGATTGGGTTCATGGCAACACCGCGCACAGATGGTTTTTTACCCATCCAACGTTTGCGCCCTGCTTTACCCAATTTAACATTCTGTTGATCAGGATTAGAAAGAGCACCAACGGTTGCTATGCAACATCCAAAAACTCTGCGCAATTCTCCCGATGGCAACTTGATTTGCGCATACCCTTGATCTCTGCCAACAAGCTGTGCATATGATCCTGCTGAGCGTGCTAATTGTCCACCTTTTCCAGGTTTCATCTCAATATTATGAATAATCGTTCCAACGGGGATATTATCCAATGGCAATGAATTTCCAGGCGTGATATCGGCATTTGGTCCTGATTCAACCTTATCATTAACCTTCAAGCGCTGTGGAGCAAGAATATATGTAAGCGTGTCATCTTCATAGCGTAGCAACGCAATAAAAGCGGTACGATTTGGATCATATTCAATGCGTTCAACCGTCGCTACACCAATTTGGCTTCGCTTAAAATCAATCATACGATAAAGACGCTTATGACCACCGCCACGTCTACGTGCGGTAATGCGGCCTCTATTATTGCGTCCACCTGTTTTGGTCAAGCCCTTTGTCAAATTTTTAACAGGACGACCTTTATAAAGCTCACTTCTGTCTAACAGCACCAATTGGCGCTGTGAAGGAGTTACAGGATTATAATGTTTTAAACTCATTGCTTAATCTCACAAAACCAATTTTTATTAAAGCCCTGCAGACACATCAATCGATTGTCCACTTTTAAGCGTTACAATAGCCTTTTTATAATCACTCCGCTGACCTATACGTCCTCGAAATCTTTTCGTCTTACCTTTAACACATACTGTATTAACTGCTGTTACTTCAACAGAGAAAAGTTTTTCTATGGCAATCTTTATATCATGCTTGCTAGCGTCTGATGCGACCTTAAAACCTACTTGATCGAACTCGCTTAACATTGTTGATTTTTCAGTAATTAAAGGCGACTTGATAATATCAAAGATTTTATCATCGCTTACGCTGCCTCTTTTAAAATATTTCCAACTCATATCAATCGATTCTCCAATGCACTTATGCCAGCACACGTTAAAATTAAATAATCATGGCGCAAAACATCATATACATTTGCACCTTGCGAGGGCAGCACATTAAAATTTACTATATTGCGTGCAGCTAAGCCAAAATTATGCTCTACAAGCTCACCAGTAATGCATAACGTTTTTCCAACACCAAGCTTTTCTAACTTCTGCTTTAATTCTTTCGTTTTTGGAGCTGCAAGTGAGGCATCTGCTAAAACAACCAACTTTCCTTCAGCCTGTTTGCTTGAAAGCGCTGAACGTAATGCTAGAGCCCTTATCTTTTTAGGCAAATGATATTCATGCGAACGTACCACAGGACCAAAAGCACGCCCACCACCTGTGAATTGTGAAACTTTCTTTGAGCTATGGCGTGCGTTACCGCCTCCTTTTTGTTTGGATATCTTAGCGCCACTTCCTTGTATTTCACTACGCCCTTTTACTTTATGCGTTCCTGAACGAGCTTTTGCAAGTTGCCAATGTACGGTCCGCGCCATCAAATCATTGCGCACATCCACACCAAAAACTTTATCGTTTAGATCCTGCTCACCTTGTTTTTTATTTTCTAAAGTACGAATGTCAACCTTCATCAGTGCGGCCTTTACTATTGTCATTTTCTTTGTCAGATTGTATATCTGCACTACCAGCTAACTCGTCTGATGTACCAGGTTCTTGCTTGGAAACTATTTGTACATTTTCTTGTCCGTCATCGCTTTCAATAATTGAACCTGGATAAGGAACTCCTTCTGGCCGTTTTCTTTTCATAGCATCACGAATTAATACTACCTCATTATCACCACCTGGTATAGCGCCTCTTACTAGAATCAATCCTGCTTCACAATCAACCGAAACAACTTCAAGATTGTGCATTGTTACTTGTTTGGCACCCATATGGCCTGCCATTTTTTTGCCTTTAAACACTTTACCTGGATCTTGGCATTGTCCTGTTGAACCATGAGAACGATGCGATATAGAAACCCCATGTGAAGCTCTTAAGCCTGAAAAATTATGCCGCTTCATAGAACCAGCAAATCCTTTTCCTCGGCTAACGCCCGTAACATCTACCTTCTGTCCTGTAATGAAATGGTCTGCACGCATTTGGCTACCTGGGGGCAACAATGCATCTTCTGAGACTCTAAACTCCACTAGCTTTTTAGTTGGCGCAACATTTGCTTTTGCAAAATAACCACGCATTGCTTTCGTCATGCGTTGTGGCTTTTGCCTGCCTAAACCTAACTGTAATGCAGTATATCCATGCTGAGCAACATTACGTTGCCCTACCACTTGACACCCATCAAGCAGTAATACCGATACAGGAACATGCTGCCCTCTGGCATCAAAAACCCGAGTCATTCCAACTTTACGTGTTATTAATCCTGTACGCATCGTCAATATCTCCAAACCCTAACCTTAAAGCTTAATTTCAACATCTACACCAGAAGGTAAATCTAGCTTCATTAAAGCATCTACCGTTTGTGGCGTTGGGTCAATAATATCAAGCATACGTTTATGTGTGCGCATTTCAAATTGCTCTCTACTTTTTTTATCAATATGTGGTCCACGCAATACAGTATAGCGCTCTATTCTTGTTGGCAGTGGAATCGGCCCGCGTATACTCGCTCCTGTACGCTTTGCAGTATTCACAATCTCATGAGAAGATTGATCAAGCACGCGATGATCATAAGCTTTCAAACGAATACGTATGTTTTGGCTATCCATGTTAACAAACCTTTATAAGCCTTTTATTTATATTATGCCACTTTAAAACCAAGGCATAACATTTCAATATAAAATCCAAACCGATGGATCTTGAACCAACGCAAAATTTTGCAATATAGTTCATTAAAGTTACAAAAAACAAACCGCTTCTCATTTGTATCAAAGCGGTTTGCTTTTCAATTTCATTAGCTAATTACTTTTGCAACTGCACCCGCACCAACAGTACGTCCGCCTTCACGAATAGCAAATCTAAGACCTTGATCCATAGCAATTGGTGCAATCAGCTCTACTTCTATCATAACATTATCGCCTGGCATAACCATTTCTACGCCGTCTGCTAATTTGATAGAGCCTGTTACATCGGTTGTACGGAAATAGAATTGAGGCCTATAATTTGAGAAAAACGGCGTATGGCGGCCACCTTCATCTTTAGTAAGAATATAACACTCACATGTAAACTTTGTATGGGGCTTAATAGCACCAGGGGCAGCAAGCACTTGTCCACGCTCAACACCTTCTCGCGCAACACCACGCAACAAAACACCAACATTATCGCCTGCTTCACCACTATCAAGAAGTTTACGAAACATTTCTACACCAGTACATGTTGTTTTAGTAGTATCATGAATACCTACAATTTCAATCTCTTCGCCTACTTTAACTGTGCCTGTTTCAATACGCCCTGTTACAACAGTTCCACGTCCTGAAATTGAAAATACATCTTCAATTGGCATCACAAACGGCTTGTCAATTGGACGCGGTGGTTGAGGAATTGTTTCATCAACTGCATTCATCAATTCTACAATTTTAGAAGCACCAATTTCGTCATTCTTTCCCTCAAGGGCTGCTAATGCAGAACCAGATATAATTGGAATATCATCTCCTGGAAAGTCATAACTACTAAGCAATTCTCTTACTTCAAGCTCTACAAGTTCAAGCAACTCTTCATCATCAACTTGATCAACTTTATTTAAAAATACTACAATTGAAGGAACCCCAACTTGGCGAGCAAGCAAAATATGCTCTCTGGTTTGTGGCATAGGTCCATCTGCAGCATTAACAACTAGAATGGCACCATCCATTTGCGCAGCACCTGTGATCATATTTTTTACGTAATCAGCATGACCTGGACAATCAACATGTGCATAATGGCGCTTTGATGTTTCATACTCAACATGAGACGTATTAATCGTTATCCCACGTTCGCGTTCTTCTGGAGCTTTATCAATATTGGCATAATCAATAAAACTACCCCCGCCTTGCGCAGCTAAAACCTTAGTGATAGCTGCTGTTAATGTTGTTTTTCCGTGATCCACATGCCCAATTGTTCCAATATTACAATGTGGTTTTGTGCGTTCAAATTTTTCTTTTGCCATTGGTACCCTCCATTGACGACATCTACTTCAAATTACATTGATTGCTAACTATTAATCAATATCTGTTAATGTTCCTTCATTCTTTTGAATAGATCAATTATATGATTGTTTCTATCCAATTTAGCTTGCGATTTCTGCCATGATTTATGTTTCTTTTGCAGAAATCTGATCGGCCACTGCTTGTGGAACTTGAGCATAATGACCAAATTGCATTGTATAGTTTGCACGACCTTGTGACAAAGATCGCAGTTGATTAACATATCCAAACATATTTGCTAAAGGAACTTGTGCATCCACCACGCGAGCAGGGCCACGTTGGTCCATGTTATTGATCTGCCCACGCCTTGCATTGATATCACCTATAACATCACCCATATACTCATCAGGGGTAATAACCTCTACAGTCATAATAGGTTCAAGCAATTTAGGAGAAGCTTTTCTTGCTCCTTCTCTAAAGGCTGCGCGAGCAGCAATTTCAAATGCTAACACTGAACTATCAACGTCATGATATGCACCATCTACTAATGTTACCTTAAAATCAATGGTTGGATATCCTGCTATAACGCCAGTTTCTTTAGCAGTCGTAAGTCCTTTTTGAACACCTGGGATATATTCCTTTGGAACAGATCCCCCAACAATCTTGCTTTCAAATATAAATCCTTCACCAGGCTCACACTTTTCAAATATTAAAATCACGCGCGCAAATTGACCAGCACCCCCAGATTGTTTTTTATGCGTATAGTCAACTTCAACTCTTTGGGTCAATGTCTCTCTATAGGCAACTTGTGGAGCGCCTATATTAGCATCTACTTTAAACTCGCGCTTCATTCTATCAATCAAAATATCAAGATGCAACTCACCCATTCCTGCAATGATGGTTTGGCCAGTTTCTTCATCTGATTTAACCCTAAAGCTTGGATCTTCAGAAGCCAATCTATTCAATGCAACAGACATTTTTTCTTGATCACTCTTTGTTTTAGGCTCTACTGCAATTTCTATCACTGGATCTGGAAATTCCATACGCTCTAAAATAATAGGATGAGCAGGATCACAAAGAGTATCACCTGTTGTTGTGTTTTTTAGACCTGCAAGAGCTACAATATCACCAGCATGTGCTATCTTAATATCCTCGCGTGAGTTAGAATGCATTAACAACATCCGCCCAACGCGCTCGCGCTTATCTTTGACAGTGTTGCTCAAATATCCACCCGATTCTATTGTACCAGAATATATTCTACAAAACGTTAAAGAGCCTACAAAAGGATCATTCATAATTTTAAATGCTAATGCTGAAGCCGGTTCATTATCTTCGGGCACACGTAAAATTTCTGTTTCTGCGTCAAGCTTGAGACCTTTTATAGCGCCAATGTCATTTGGAGAAGGCATATAATCAATCACTGCATCTAATAATGGCTGAACTCCTTTATTTTTAAAGGCCGTGCCATTTAAAACCGGAACAAAAGCACCAGCAAGCGTTCCTTTACGAACACAGGACTTCAAAACTTCTTCGCTGATTTCTTTTCCTTCAAGATAATCTTCCATTGCATCATCATCATGCTCTACCGCTAACTCAACAAGTTCTTTGCGATATTCGTCAGCCTGATCACGCATATTCTCAGGAATATCTTTATATTCATATAAGGCGCCTAAATCATCGCCTTTCCAAACAATATGTTTCATTAAAATCAAGTCTATCAAACCATCATAATCGCTTTCAGCTCCAACAGGCAATTGCAACACCACCGGTACAGCCCCTAAGCGATCTACCATCATCTCAACACAACGAAAAAAATCTGCCCCTGTGCGGTCCATTTTATTGACAAAACACATCCGTGGAACATTATATTTGTCAGCTTGGCGCCAAACTGTCTCAGATTGTGGTTCTACCCCTGCTACAGAATCAAACACCGCTATTGCGCCATCAAGCACACGCAAAGACCGCTCAACTTCAATGGTAAAATCAACATGCCCGGGTGTATCAATAATATTAATACGATGATCTTTCCAAAAACAAGTTGTTGCAGCAGATGTAATTGTAATACCGCGTTCTTGTTCTTGCTCCATCCAGTCCATTGTGGCATTGCCATCATGAACTTCACCTATTTTATGAGATTTGCCCGTATAATATAAAACACGCTCGGTCGTTGTGGTTTTGCCAGCATCAATATGAGCCATAATACCAATATTGCGATATTTATCTAATGAATGCGAACGGGTCATAACATTTAAACCTAAAAACTACCTAAAAACCTAAAATTACCAACGATAATGTGCAAACGCACGATTTGCGTCAGCCATTTTATGTGTATCTTCGCGCTTTTTAATAGACCCACCACGGTTATTTGCAGCATCCATTAATTCAGCCGACAAGCGCTCATGCATTGTTCTTTCATTGCGTTTGCGTGCATTAGCAATTAACCAACGAAAAGCTAATGCTTGCGCACGTGCTGGGCGCACTTCCATAGGCACTTGGTAGGTTGCCCCACCTACACGCCTAGAGCGTACTTCAAGATTGGGTTTAATATTAGAAACCGCCTCTTTAAAAACTTCTAAAGGATTTGAATTTTTTAACTTTTCTTCAATCAAATCAAATGCTCCATATACAATTTTTTCTGCCAAGGATTTTTTTCCTTTGAACATAACAGCATTAATAAATTTTGATAGCACAACATCCTCAAATTTAGCGTCTGGCAACACTTCTCTTTGGGTAGCTCTATGACGTCGCGACATTAAAATTATTCCTTATGATAATGTTAACTATATTAATTACAATTGCATCAACTAAAATGATTGATGACATTGCGTAAATCATTTAGGCCTTTTTGCCCCGTATTTAGAACGCCGTTGCCTTCTATCTGGAACACCTTGGGTATCCATTGTACCACGTATCACATGATAGCGCACACCTGGTAAATCTTTTACACGACCACCACGCAATAGCACCGAGGAATGCTCTTGCAAATTATGCCCTTCTCCTGGGATATAACACGTTACCTCAAACCCATTTGTCAACCGCACACGTGCAACTTTACGTAACGCTGAGTTAGGTTTTTTAGGCGTTGTAGTATAAACTCTAGTACATACACCGCGCTTTTGTGGGCATGCCTCAAGAGCTGGGACTTTTTCGTGGCGTGGTTTATCTTTACGAGGCTTGCGTATCAACTGGTTAATTGTTGGCATCTTACCTTGGTTCCTAAACGTTATTTCGTATATTTATCTACATAACACCGTCGTTTTATATATTACAACTTAGTCTTAGACGTTAAACTTAATGCTATAGCGCTTTCAATCTACGCGCCATAGATAAATCTTTGCAAATATACCTAAAACAATATCCTGCTAAAACAAGTATAATCGATGTGAAATATCTAATGATTAAGGCAACTAAGTTATTATAATAATTTAGTTTTTAAAACAAAAATTGTACACCCTTTGATTCAATGTTTCAAAGTAGAGCACCCATGTTTTAAAATATTGTTACTACGCATATTGTAATATGTTTTGCGTAACAACCACCTTGCACAAGCATTCACGTTTAGTCTAAAATATCTTAAAAGATATCATTTGTTTAAACGACTTTTGATTCTATCAAATACTTTAATCTAATCAAAATACAAATATATAGACTACAATCAACACTTTTTATTAAGCTATATAAGCGCGCGTATATACGCATCACAATGACGAGAGGTCAATATATATTTTTGATTTTATCGATTTTTTTACATTTTTCCATATAATTTAACATATAAAAATGTAAAACTATTCTTATTAAGCTCTTCTTCTGTTATAAAATTAGGGTTAATCTCCTAGATATTTGATGGAACAATATCTACTTGTTTAAAAAAATCAAATGATATAGCAACATCAAAATATCCTATCATCAAATATGACTAAAGGTTCTTAAACTTTGCCTGCATCACATTCTACAACATCCCAATCAATTATGCTATCTGGCAGAAAACAACCTCGACCAGAAAAATGGGATTGTGTAACACCTCCTACTACACACAAACCTATATTAGCAATCATAGGTGCACAAGCTTTTGGTGAAAATATTTTGCTGATTCGTTTTGCCAACAATCTTAAGCCAGATTTTGCACGTTTGATATTTATAGGCCCTAAAACTCTTTGTCCTGTCTTAGAGACAGCCCTTTATATTGATCAAGCATACTCTTTTGAAGATTCAATAGAGCCTGTCGATTATTACATTGATTTGTATGAGCTTGTACAAAAGCGCCATAATACGATGGTCCCTGGTCCTTATATAAGCTCCCGTGATAAAACAATGCTAAAATGGCAACATAAAATGAACAAAATTGAACCTACACGAATGCGCATTGGTTTAGTATGGCAAGGCGATAATAGTAGGCCAGGAGATAAAACGCGCTCGACAGATTTATCAACTTTTAAAACATTACTTGCTAGAGATGATTGTTATTTTTTTAGTTTGCAAGTTAGCAAAAAAAAACCTCAACCTGATATAGAGCAAACTTTGCAACCTGCTTATATTGACCATCAAAACTGGCTTGACCTTGCCCCTGAACTTATTAATTTTGAAGAAACCGCTGGTGCTTTATCTGCACTCGATTTACTCATCTCTACAGATACCGCAACACCACACTTAGCTGGAGCTCTTGATGTACCCGTGTGGCTATTAATGCCATCTGATATGATTGATTGGCGTTGGAAAATGGACAAACCCCAACAAGATCAAACTATATATGAAACAATGTGGTACCGCTCGATGACCATTTTTAGACAAGATCAAGCGCATTCTTGGGATAATGTTATTGAAGCAATGAACCTTCATCTTAACTACATCAACCGCTTTTATCAACATTAAACCCTCAATGATCTATACAAAGCGAAACAAAATATCTTTAATTTGATTTGGATACATTCCACCATATATGTTTGCATGCACAAGCAGTGGATATAATTGGTAAATAGGTTTTCTTACTTCGTTAAAGCCAGGTTCTATTGGATAATGTTCACGGTATCGATCAATAAAGCGATTTGAAAAACTACAAAATAACTGCGCATAGGCAAGCTCTATTTCTGGTTCTCCATAATAAATGGCAGGATCAATAAGACCCTTAAGAGAAGAACCATTGCCTATCATATTACCTGTCCATAAATCACCATGCAAAAGACACGGACCACGATCTTGTAACAACCATTGATCAAGCTTTGCAATCAGCTTATCAATGAGCATGCATATTTGTATATTGATCCGTCCTTGCTCATATGCCAACTTACTCATAAACAAAAGCCTATGGATTGAAAAAAAAGTAAACCAATCATTCTCCCAATTATTTGGTTGAGGCAGCAAACCTATAAAGGTATCAAATTCTAATCCATATTGAGGTTTCTGGTTGGCATGCAAAGCAGCAATGACATCGGCAGCATGTTCATCTCCTAGACCAGTCAACCCGTGATTTAAGCCTAGATCACTCATTACAAGAACATCATCTTTTAAAAAATAAACATCTGGTACATTCAATAATGATTGCTTCGAAAGATATGTTAGCATCTTTGATTCAACCGCCAGATGATCAGCTTTGGTGCATTTTACAATGCATGATTGCTTATCTTTAAAGACGACACGCCAAGCTTCTGCACTTGATCCACCAGGCAAATATAATACATGCTCTGGCGATTGATTAAAATATTCACCAATCAATTGTAAATGTTTCTGCTTCAAAGACAACTTACTGTATCAATAACATGTTGAGGTGAACAATCTTGATATGCATCATGTCGCTCTACATTTTGGCAAAATAATCAATCCATCCTATAGAACCGCGTTCAATTAGCTTAAGCGCTCTATAATAGTCTGCTTTGTCTCCATCATAAGGATCAGGAACATCTTCATTGCCTGCATGGTGCATAAACATCATGATTTGGCTTGTACAATTGGCAGGTGCTTGCATGCACAAAGCTTCTAAATGACCCTTATCCATTGCCAGAATATACTCATACGCATTAAAATAGCTCTTATGAAAAACACTAGCTTTCAAACTACTAAGATCATAATTGCGATTCTGTGCTGCTAACACAGCCCAAGAAATAGGACTTTCTCCTGTATGATATGAGGAAAGCCCGCAAGAAAATACATCCAGCAATATTGATCTATCTTGTGCCATAGAACGCAAGACTACCTCTGCTGTTGGCGAACGGCAAATATTACCTGTACATACAATAAGAACACACGCACGCATTGGTTAACTCAATGAATCTTATTCAATCCCTCACAAATCTTGTATGATCAGATATTAAGAAGCAACCGAGATGGGTCTTCTAGACTTTGTTTAATACGCACCAAAAATGTAACGGCTTCACGACCGTCAATAATTCGGTGATCATAGGTAAATGCAATGTACATCATTGGCGCTGCAACAATTTCGCCATCGCGACAAATAGGCCTATGTTGTATCTTATGCATACCTAAAATTCCCGATTGAGGAGGATTTACAATAGGTGTCGAAAGTAACGAACCAAAAACTCCCCCATTGGTAACAGTAAATGTACCACCGGTCATTTCTTCTAACAGTAATTTTCCCTCTTGTGCACGTTTGCCAAAGTCACTTATTTGTAATTCTATATCAGCAAAACTCATGCTGTTAGCATCCCTAATAACAGGAACAACCAACCCTTGAGCTGAGCCAACTGCAATGCCTATATCGTAATAATTACGATACACAAGATCATCTCCATCAATCATCGCATTGACATTTGGAGTTTCCTTGAGCCCATCAATAACAGCCTTTACAAAAAAACTCATAAATCCAAGCTTTGAACCATGTTTCTTTTCAAATAGTTCCTTATGTTGACTGCGCAACTCAATCAATTTACTCATGTCAATTTCGTTAAATGTTGTCAGCAAAGCTGCGGTATTTTGAGCATCTTTCAGCCTTCTGGCAATAACCTTTCTCAATTTGGGCATGCGCACACGCTCCTCACCGCGCGGATCTGCTACAAGCGGTTTTGCTATTTGTGTAATTTGTACATCTTGTGGCTTGCTTGGAGCAATTTCAAGCGCTTGAACTACTTTTAAAACATCTGCTTTTGTAATGTTATCTTTAGGACCAGTAGCAGTGATATTGCCAGTATCAATGTTATGTTCACGGGCTACTCTTGCTGGTGCAGGAGAAAGATGATCTTTTGTAGATGCTGCTGTTTTGGTAGGTTCCATTTTTGCAGGTTGTATTGTTGCAGTTGCACCAGCAGGATTTGCTTTTCCAGCTTTTGCATTTTCATTAATTGATGCCAACACCTCGCCGACTTGGACATCTTCTCCATTATTAGCCATAATATCTTCTAATATCCCTGCTACTGGTGATGGCACTTCAATTGAAACTTTTTCTGTCTCAAGCTCAACCAATGCCTCATCTATTTGTACAAAATCACCCTTTTGCTTTAACCATTTGCTTACTGTTGCTTCAACTACAGACTCGCCTAGCATTGGTACTTTAATTTCAATCGTCATTGTTTTACCCTTTATTTTGCTTATATTAGCTAAATGCTTCTTCAATAATTTTTTTCTGCTGTGCATTATGAAGCTTTAAACTACCCACGGCAGGAGAAGCAGATGCCTCGCGTCCTATATATCTAGGACGCGAGGATTTACCTTTTATATCTTGCGATATATCCTCAATCTGTCTATCAACAAACCCCCACGCGCCTGCATTTTTAGGTTCTTCCTGACACCAAACAATTTCACCGTTAGGAAATCTTTTGAGCTCTTGGAGCAAGCCATCTACAGGCAATGGATATAACTGCTCAACGCGCATGATATAAACATCATTAACGTTCTGTTCTTGTGCATATATTAACAAGTCAAAATAAATTTTTCCTGAACATAACACAACACGGCGTATTTTTTTATCTTCAACCAAAGACGATTCTGCTGCAAGTTCTCTATCATCCCACAATATACGATGAAACGATGATTCTATACTCATTTCTTCAAGCTTCGATTTACATAATTTATGGCGTAATAAAGATTTAGGACTCATAATAATCAAAGGTTTTCGAAAATCACGCCTTAATTGACGACGTAACGCATGAAAATAATTTGATGGAGTGGTGATATTACAAACTTGCATATTATCTTGTGCACATAATTGCAAATATCGCTCAAGACGCGCACTAGAATGCTCAGGACCTTGCCCTTCATAACCGTGGGGCAAAAGCAACACCAATCCACACATCCTAAGCCATTTTGTTTCACCTGATGCTATAAACTGGTCAATAATAACTTGCGCACCATTAGCAAAATCACCAAATTGCGCCTCCCATATAACCAACGCATGAGGTTCTGCAGAAGCAAAACCATATTCAAAACCCAATAAGCCAAATTCACTTAAAGGGCTATCAATAACACCAAACAACGCTTGCCCAGATCGTATATTATTAAGCGGGATATAAGAATGTTCATCTTGTTGGTCTTTAATAACCGAATGACGTTGAGAAAAGGTACCACGCCCGCAATCTTCGCCAGATAAACGGATGCTATTGCTTTCACAAAGTAAACTCGCAAAAGCAAGAGATTCTGCTGTTGACCAATCAATTCCTTCTCCTGATTGAATTGCTTGTTTTCGTTGCTCAAAGATCTTGATTACTTTAGAATTTGCATTTAAATTATCTGGCAATGTAGTGATTGAATTACCTATTTCTTTTAAAAAATCTAACGGTACGCCTGTCTTACCTCTGCGCGGTCCGTTATCTGCCATAGCAATATCACTCCACTGGCCTTCTAACCAATCGGCACCACTACCATTATATTGACTAGCATCTTGAAATTCCTGTTCCAACTTCTGATAAAACTTCTTACTCATAGCATCGCTTTGTTCAGCGCTAATGGACCCTTCTTCTATCAGGTGTTTTGTATAAATGTCACAAGTGTGGGGATGATTTGCTATTTTGGTATACATGCGCGGTTGTGTAAACATTGGCTCATCGCCCTCATTGTGTCCATGGCGGCGATAGCACCAAAGGTCAATAACAATATCTTTATGAAACCGTTGGCGATATTCCATAGCTAAAGCAGCAGCTCGCGTACATATTTGGGGATCGTCCCCATTAACATGGATAACTGGTGCATCAATCATTTTAGCCATATCCGAACAATAGGGTGAAGACCGCCCTGCAGCTGGATCCGTAGTAAAGCCAATCTGATTATTGATTGCAATGTGTATCGTACCGCCTGTTTGATAGCCTTCCAATTGACTTAACAAAAATGTTTCTGCAACAATACCTTGTCCTATAAACGCTGCATCACCGTGCAGCAATAAGCCCATCACCTTTTCATGAGAATAATCACGTCTTTGAATTTGCTTTGCTTTTACTTTACCTAATACCACAGTATTGACTGCTTCAAGATGGCTAGGATTTGGTGTTAAAGATAGATGGATGGTTTTATCGTCAAACACACGATTGGCTGAAGCTCCTAAATGATATTTTACATCACCTGAGCTAAAAGCAATATCATCATGAGCCATCTTGCCTTGAAATTCTGCAAAGATCGCCTTATAGGGTTTATGCATAATATTAGCCAGCACATTCAATCGACCTCGATGTGCCATCCCAAGCACCACTTCTTCGAGACCAAGTTGACTACCACGCTTGAGAATTTGCTCAATCATTGGCACAAGCGTTTCAGCTCCATCTAAGCCAAATCTTTTGGCTCCTTTATATTTAACATCAAGAAAGGATTCAAATAAATCCGCATGCTTTAGACGTTCCAAAATTGCAATTTTACCTTTGTTAGAAAAATTACTCTGCAATGCAGAAGATTCGATTTTCTCTTGCAGCCATCTTTTTTCATCAATGTTTTGGATATGCAAAAACTCTATACCAATTGTGCTACAATATGCTTGTTCACAAATGGCTATAATATCACGCAAACTTGCTTGTTCTAGACCCAGATAGTGATTAATAAAAATTACCCTATCCATATCCGATTCACCAAACCCGTATGTTTCAGGGTTTAGTTCCGCCAAATCATCCCCATGTACCAATTCCAAAGGATCTAGCCTTGCTTTGTAATGGCCGACCATTCTATAGGCACGTATCAACATGATGGCACGAATAGAATCTAAAAGCGCCGCACGATTTGTTTGGACTTCTCCGGTTTGATATCCATTATTTTGTAAATGCGCCAACAATGCCGTTAACGTATCATCAGGCTTGTGGTTTGATTCAATAATATGATCTGAAAGTGTTTTTGTTCCCACTGAACTAGTAGGATTGATAATATTGTTATTTTGATTCCATGTAAGATTGTCGCTTGCGGAGGGCTCTTCTATCTCATCTGCAAGAACTGATAGCAGATCATGCCATCCTTGATCAACAGAATGCGGAGCCTCACTATAGCGTTGTAACAGCTCAAATAAATACTGCTCATTTACTCCAGACAAAACGCTTTCTATCGTTTTTTCAGACAACCTATTCTCCTATCATTTGCTAGCTAGACCGTTTCGCTGCGGTGCCCATCATCATTATATGGTAATATTTATAATCATTGTTGCTTAAATTAACTGTTCTTAAAGCATTATCATTTAAGCACAATTTCATATTTTTGTTATTAACTCTCTGACTGCCTCAACAGAATGGTCAAACATTACTTGTTCTTCATGGTGTAGTTTTACTTCAATAATTTTTTCTACACCACACGCGCCAATAATAACAGGTACGCCTACATAAAGGCCATCCAAACCATAAGCATTGTCAACCCATGCAGCACAAGGCAATACAGACTTTTTATCACATAAGTATGCTTTAGCCATTTTAATAGCACTCGATGCAGGCGCATAAAAAGCTGATCCTGTTTCTAATAATTTTACAATTTCTGCTCCACCATCGCGTGTACGTTGTATAATGGCGTCAATCTTCTCCTTACTTGACCATCCCATTTCAATTAAGTCTGTAACAGCAATGCCCCCAACAGTCGAATAACGTACCAACGGCACCATCGTATCACCATGACCGCCAAGTACAAACGCTGTCACATCTTCAACTGACACCCCAAACTCTTGGGCCAAAAACAACCTAAATCGTGCACTATCAAGAACACCTGCCATTCCTACAACACGCTTATGATCTATATTGCTTGCGCGTTGTAAAACATCAACCATCACATCAAGAGGGTTTGTAATACAAATCACAAAAGCATTTGGGCAATATTGTTTTAACCCACTGCCTACTTTATTCATAACATTTGCATTAATGTCTATGAGATCATCTCTTGACATCCCTGGCTTTCGAGCAGATCCTGCTGTTACAATAACAACGTCACAATCGTGCAAGGCTTCCATATTACTTGCCCCGCTAATGTTTGCATCAAAACCTTCAATCGTACTAGCTTGAAAAATATCAAGTGCCTTGCCGCGCGCCATACCATCAAAAATATCATAGAGCACAATGTCTCCAAGCTCTTTCAAACCCGACAACAACGCTAAAGTTCCTCCTATTTGACCGGCTCCTACTAATCCAATTTTTTTTCTAGCCAACGCTTTTCTCCATGAAGTTTATAATGCTGTTTTATGCAAACATGATGTGGGTTAAAAGATCTCATTTGCCACATCTTAATCAATATTTATCAGAAAGCTACATTGCAAACAACTATAAACCAATTTTGTTCCAAATCAGCTCTTTAATTTTCTTTTAAATGATCGATAGTTACACCATTAATCATCACTGCGCATGATGATAAAAGACCACCCTTTATCTTGTAAAAACTCTTGTACTTTAATGATGTGTCCTTTTAATTTGCACAAATCTGCTAAATCCTTTGGTGCCCCTGGATCATCTGCTAACATATAAAGATACTCTCTTGGTTGCATGTCATGAAGGCGTTTGCGTGCTTTCAAAACAGGCAACGGGCAAAGCAATCCTGTTGCATCAAGTTTTTTTATATTTTCAATATTTTGCACATAATGGGCAACTGTTTCATGTGGGTTTTCCAAATCAATCTCCTTGATGAGGCAAGCGCTTACTTGCTAAATGGTCAAACAAACATTATAAATTATGCACCATCATCGTGCTGTTTACCGACCTAAGCTTGTTTAAAGCATATGAGGGCGATGTATTTGTTGCATATACTAGAATATATTTTTTAGTTGTACTTTAAATCTCTGATTTTATAAAGCAACTTGATAACCATCTAATAGAATATTTTAATAAAACCCTTATTACCTTAAATTCATATGCCATCACATCACCCACATCACTATTACACAATGACTCTTGGCAATATCGAATGGCATGATCATTTATCATGCAAAGAGCTGCAAGCAAGTTACAATGATATCAATGTTTTTGCAAATATCGATTTGCGTGTTGAACCTGGAGAATCTCTTTGTCTAAAAGGACCTAACGGATCTGGAAAAACTACATTATTAAACCTGTTGGCTGGAGTACATCAACCAGATGCTGGCGTGATGATGTTTGGTGAAAATCTTTTGCATTCATTTTATAATAACACTATTTATATTGGATTAAAAAGTGCTTTAAAAACACGAATGAGTATCCGTGATAATCTGATGTTTTGGGCAAGTTTCATGAACCCACATCACAGGCATGACATTGTAAAACTGTGTCAAATATTTGCATTGCAGCATTTAATTGATCAACCTGTTTATTCTTTATCTACGGGCCAAATACGCCAAATATCATTGCTGCGTTTATTGTTGGTTGCACGCCCTATATGGTTATTGGATGAGCCTTTAAATGGACTTGATCAAGCAGCAATCAGCACGCTTACTATTTTGCAAAAAACACATCGCGAACGAGGAGGGCTTGTTCTTTTTGCCAGTCATCAAAACTCTCAATGGCAAGCTGTTAAAACTTTTAATATGCTCAAATAACGGATCACCTTTATATAATGCCCATTTGCGTTTTTAAACAAATTTATCTTTGCACATATCATGATGTACGTATTGCTTTTAAAAGTTTATACGAAATGTTAATTGGGCCTGGATTCTTATTAATTGGCATTAGTTTTTTTCCTATGGCATTAGGAAATAATCAGGAATTACTCTTGAGTATCTATCCAGCCGTCATATGGATTTTAGCATTGCTATCTTGTATCATTGCATTAGAAAGCCTAATACAAAAGGACATAGCAGATGGAACATTAATAGCATTACAAAATGAGTCCATGTCTGGATGGGCTTATGCATTATCAAAAACTTTAAGCCATTGGCTTATCAATGCGCTACCAGTATGCGTGATTGCGCCCATTTTAGCAATTATGCTCCAGGCACCTTTTGAGCAATTACACATTCTTATTATAGCACTTGTTCTAGGAACAGCTTCTATTAGCTTACAAGGTGTGATGATGATGATGATGACGCTTGGTGCACAACGAATCAATGGATTGCTACTTGTACTAATGTTGCCTTTTGCTGTTCCTATTGTTATTTTTGGCACTGGTGTGTTACGTCAAGAAGGCCCGAATAATCTTGTTTCTATGCATTTGGCTTTGCTGGGTGCTTATTTTTTCTTTTTGCTAATATTATGTCCTTTTTTAGCAGGACTTAGCCTGCGCAATAAACATTTATAAACAATTCAACAATTTGTGTATAAACAATTCAACAATTTGTGATAAAATATCAAAACATGAACATACAATATTTTGCTAATCCTCATCAGTTTTTACGCCTTATTCAACCAATATCTGTAGTGTGCTGGATTGGTGCATTGATTAGCTTGAGTGCAGGCCTTTATAACGCATTCCTAGCAAGTCCTCCAGACTACCAGCAAGGCGATAGTGTACGGATCATGTATATTCATGTGCCTGCAGCTTATCTTGCGCTTCAAACTTATGCTCTTATTGCAATGGCAAGTGGTGTTTTTTTGATCTGGAAACATCCTTTAGCTTATATCATCGCACGCGCGAGTGTGCCAATTGGATTTGCTTTTTGTGCTATATGTTTAGTAAGTGGCGCTTTGTGGGGACAACCAATGTGGGGTACTTGGTGGGTATGGGACGCCCGATTGACTTCTGTGTTAATTTTATTCATTTTATATTTAGGTCTTATGATCTTATGCAACGTTTTTGAAAACCCACAACATGCCCAGTTACCGTTTTCTATCCTTGCAATTGCAGGGGCAGTTAATTTACCTATTATAAAATTTTCTGTTGACTGGTGGAGCACTTTACATCAACCTGCCTCCTTATTACGTCTATCTGGGCCAACAATTGACGCGCAATTTCTTGTACCTCTAATAACAACAGGTCTTGGATTGTTTTTTTTATCTCTTGCATTACTTTTCATGCGTATACGCCTTGAATATAATAAAGAAAAAATTAGAGCAAATGTATTACGCAATCAACATAAGCAAATATAATCCTTTTTCAATATCATCCAATCCCACAACAACCATATAACATGACACATCTCTTTTTTATCCTAGCAGCTTATATAGCAGGGGCATTGATATTGCTCTTGCTTTGGTGGACAACTTATGTGGCACTAAAAAAATCTGAATTTATGCTCCAGCATGACCAATCTCAAAGCCAACATACCAAACCAAAAACACCAGATCTTGACGCATAAACATGCAACCCAACTTGCCTCCAAAATATGCCCAAATAAAACGTCGCAGGCGTATCCAAATTATGATACTTGCTCTTTCTTGCTTTGCCATCGCAACAAGTCTTGTTTTATTTGCTTTTAAAGGCAATATCGCGTTTTTTTATAGCCCAGCAGAATTGCTTGCTACCCCTCCATCAAAAAATAAGCTAATTCGACTAGGTGGGTTAGTTGCCTACAACTCTCTCTTGCAAACAGAAAACGGTAATGTGCAATTTAAAGTAACAGATTTTAAACAATGGGTGCAAGTCGAGTATGCTGGAATATTGCCGGATTTATTTAGAGAAGGACAAGGCGTCGTTGTGCTTGGAAAACTACACTCTAATCACATCTTTAAAGCCAACGAAGTTCTTGCAAAACATGACGAAAATTATATGCCTGCTGAGACAGTAGAAGCAATGAAGAGAGCGGGTATTTGGCGCAAATCTACATCTGAAAATTAACCAAAACCATATGTCTAAATTTTTAAAGCTCAAACTTTCATTGGTTGTTTTTTCTATTATATCTTTGACAAGCTCTTGTGGTGAACTGCTATATCCTTTTAAAAATGCTAAAACCATTTCAAGACCTCCTGTCAAGTGGCTGACAAACATCACCGATCTAGAACAACATGATATTATTGACAAATCGTTAGAAAACAATGCTCATGCTAAAGCATTGTACAAAAATTCCAAAAAAACAATCCATACCGCTATCTCCAAACTACCTAATCCCAGTTGGAATGTCCGCGCCATGTTATTAACAGATGCAGTAAAACAAACACTCATTGCCCACATTATCCCAAAACATGATCTATTGCTAACGCTCGAGCTTAATACGCAAACCACTGAAAGTCAAAAGATGCTATTGATATTAGATTGGAAAATTGAACAACTAGAATCAGGATCTAATACTGTTGGAGCTACTTTTTATATGCAGCAAAAAAATACACTCAATCCCTCTCAATTTTTATATAAAAATTGGCGCAAGGTTGTTTGGGATATTGCATATGGCATGCGCTCATCCTTTTCAACAAATCTAAGTCTGCTTTAATATAAGCACTTACTACTGCTTAGTCTTAGCGCGTGCATTTGGCTTTGTGCTTTTTGCTTTTTTGGTACTTTTTACCTTTTTACGCACTGCCTTTTTAGGTGCTTGGGCTATTCTGTCTGCTAACAATCCAACTGCCATATCAAGCGTGATTGAATCTAGATCGACTGCCTTAGGGATTGTTGCATTGATTTTATTATGCGATACATAATGACTATTATATCTACCTGCTTTAAGCACAATGGCACCACCATGCTCTGGATGTTCTCCAAGGTTTTTGCCCGCAGTTTTAGCTGCCTTTTGTGCAATTAATTCTACTGCTCGATTGATACCAATTGTAAACACATCTTCAATCGAATCAAGATTAACAAAAACACTTTGATGATGCAGATAAGGACCATAGCGGCCTATATTTGTATCAATGTTTGCATGGGTCTCAGGGTGCGTACCTATCAATCTTGGAAGGCTTAGCATCTTCAATGCAAACGCTAAATCAATAGTATCGACATTGATTTTTTTATCAATGGACACGCGTTTAGGCTTGGTAGGCTTGGTAGGTTTGGCATCTTTGGCATCTTTGGCATCTTTGGCTGCTTTATCTTTTTTTCCTTTTTCTTTAACCAATGTCTCGCCTAATTGCAGATATAACCCATATGGACCTTTGCGTAAACTAACCTTTAAGCTTGTTTCTGGATCAACGCCTAATTCTTTAGGAAATACACCTTCAGCTTCTTCACTTGCATTAAATGGCTCGTTATCTATTTTACGAGAATATGTGCATTCAGGAAATTGCGAGCATGATAGATAAGCTCCCCATTTTCCATAATTCAAGCTAAGATGTCCTTGCTTACATGTAGGACAGAGACGAATTTTTTCTTGATCATTATCCTTGCCAAAAATAGCGATTGCTAAAGCAGAATCAAGCGCTTTACATATCTCATCTCGTGTTAGAGTTAACGCTTCATCGCTTCGTTGCTTAAACCCTTGCCAAAACTCTTCCATGATGCTGCGCCATGCAACATTGCCTCGTGCAATTTTATCAAGCTTGTCTTCCATACCAGCAGTAAAATTAACATCAACCCACTGCTCAAAAAAATGCACTAGAAAAGCCGTAACCAAACGCCCTCGCATATTAGGAACAAATCGACGTTTATCCAATTCAGCATATCCACGTGTTCGCAAAACATTCAAAATTGTTGCATATGTTGACGGACGTCCAATTGAAAGCTCTTCAAGCTTTTTAACAAGCGATGCTTCATTATAGCGCGGTGCTGGTTGTGTAAAATGCTGTTGCTTTGCTGCATTTTCTAAATAAAGTCGTGTGTTACTGGTAAGCTTGGGAAGGTTGTTGTTTTCTGCTTGATCATCTGTTCGTATAATTTCAGAATCATCCTTACCTTCTGTATATAATACCATAAACCCATCAAATAAAACCGTTGAGCCGCTAGCCTTGAGTGAACAACTTGCATCTTCTGCATTAATTTGCCATTGCACACGCTCAATATCTGCAGACATCATTTGGCTTGCCATACTGCGCTTCCAGATTAAGTCATATAATTTAAGTTGATCTTTATCAAGATAACTCGCCATATCTTTTGGCGTACGGCTTGATGCCGTGGGGCGAATAGCCTCATGCGCTTCTTGTGCATTAGTAGATTTTGTAGTGAAATTGCGCGGTTTTGTAGGCAAATATTGATGCCCATATTGCTTTAGCAATTGATTGCGAAGATCATTGAGAGCATCCATACTCAATTGAGGAGAATCTGTACGCATATAACTAATGAGCCCTACCACTTCGCTACCAATTTTTATTCCCTCGTATAATTTTTGTGCAACTCGCATGGTATGTTGAGCATCAAAACCTAGCTTTCTACTAGCTTCTTGTTGCAAACTTGCCGTAATGAAGGGAGGCGATGGATGTCGTTTTTGCTGTTTGGTTTCTACTTCTTCTAACTTAAGGTTGGCATTCAAAACTGTTTGGTAAGCAACTTCAGCGCTTTGTTCGTCTGCAAGATCAAACTTAGAAAGTTTTTTACCTAAAAGAGAGCTAAGCTGTGCAACAAACGGCACACAATTTCCATCGCTTAATCTAGCATTTACACTCCAATATTCGCGTTCTATAAACGATTCAATTTCTGCTTCTCTATCGCACACAAGACGCAAAGCTACTGACTGCACCCGCCCTGCAGAACGTGCACCTGGTAGTTTGCGCCATAATACTGGAGATAAAGTAAAGCCTACCAAATAATCCAACGCCCGACGCGCCATATATGCATCAATTAATGGCTGATTTAATTCTCTTGGCGCTTTAATAGCTGTTTGGATTGCAGAGCGCGTAATTTCATGGAATACAATCCTACGGACTTCCTTAATTGATTTTAAGGCTTTGCGTTTTTCCAATTCTTCAAGCACATGCCATGCAATGGCTTCACCTTCACGATCGGGATCCGTTGCCAAAAATAAGTTAACAGAACCTTTGCAGATATCGGCCATCTCGTTTAAGCGTTTACGAGATGCTCCATCAACTTCCCATAACATCTTAAAATTTTCATCTGGTGATACCGAACCATCTTTTGCCGGCAAATCACGCACATGACCAAAAGAAGCAACTACAGCATAATCTGCTCCCAAATAAGAGCCAATCGTACGCGCTTTTGCTGGAGATTCAACAATGACAAGATTTTTTTCCATGAAATTGCAAACTATTTTTAAATTGAGTTGAGCTTAATTTTTACTTTTATCTACAAGGGCGTTTTTGCTAATCCATGGCATCATCCCACGCAATGTTTTACCAACTTCTTCAATTGGATGCTCACTACGTTGTCTACGTGTTGCTTTAAACGAAGTTTGACTGGCTTTATTTTCTAGCATCCAATCGCGTGTAAATCGACCCGATTGAATATCACCAAGTACGCGTTTCATTTCTGCTTTAGTTTCATCTGTAATGATGCGCTTGCCTGTTTTATAATCACCATACTCAGCAGTATTTGAAATCGAATAACGCATATTGGCCATTCCGCCTTCATAAATTAAATCAACAATTAATTTCACTTCATGAAGACATTCAAAATATGCCATTTCAGGAGCGTAACCTGCTTCAATCAACGTTTCATATCCTGCTGTTATAAGCTCAGTTAATCCCCCACATAAAACAACCTGCTCACCAAATAAATCTGTCTCGCACTCCTCTTTAAAAGTGGTTTCAATAACACCAGTCCTACCCCCACCAACAGCACAAGCATAAGAAAGCGCGAGATCATGTGCATTGCCACTAGCATCTTGTGCAATCGCAATGAGACAAGGTACACCACCGCCTTTTACGTATTCTGCGCGCACTGTATGACCTGGCCCTTTGGGTGCTATCATAAACACATCAAGATCATCACGTGGTTCAATTAAATTGAAATGGATATTCAACCCATGTGCAAAGGCAATAGCAGCTCCATGTTGCAAATTGGCCTCCAGCTCGTCTTTATAAAGATCACCTTGTAATTCATCTGGAGTTAAAATCATGACAACATCTGCCCATTTTGCAGCTTCTGATGCATTCATACAAGTAAAGCCTGCAGCTTCTGCTTTTTTACGAGTTGGAGAATTATCTCGCAAACCAACCCTAATTTCCTTGACGCCGCTTTCTTTCAGATTTAAGGCATGCGCATGACCTTGACTACCAAAACCTATCATGGCAACTTTTTTTGATTTTATCAAAGCAACATCTGCATCTCGATCATAATAAATCCGCATCTATCTTTCCTTTTCTATTGTTTCATGTGTTACATCAGTGGTTATTAAAATTTTAAAATATTATCCCCGCGTGAAATAGCTACGACTCCAGAGCGCACTATCTCACATTCTCCAAGTTCTTTCATTAACTCAACTAAAGCGTCAATTTTTTGAGGCTTACCTGAAAATTGGAAAATAAAACTAGTTAACGTTGTATCAACAACTTGTGCACCAAATATATCTGCTAAACGCAAACTTTCTAGTCTTTCATTACCCTTTGCGGTTGTTTTTATTAACACAATTTCACGGCATATAAGCGCTCCTTCAATACTCAAATCATGAATATCATGCACAAAAACCATTCTCGAAAGCTGCGCCTTGATTTGCTCAATCACCATTGCGCTCCCAGAGGTTTGAATGGTGATACGACTAACCGAATGTTCTCGATTAACCGTTGAAACCGTTAGTCCTTCAATATTATATCCGCGACCTGAAAAAAGACCTATCACACGTGCTAAAGCACCCGGCTCATTATCGACAATAACTGCCAATATATGCGTATGCTCTTTTTCTTTTTCTAGCTTGATTTCATATGCAGAGCCCGTATTTATAGAATGTGCGTTGCTTTTAGATTTTGACATTATTCATCTACCAATTCTTAAACTAAAATTTTTCCACAATCATCAATTTCACGGCTTGCTTCTTGATCATCACTTAATAACATCTCATTATGTGCAGCGCCAGATGGAATCATCGGAAAGCAATTTTCTGCCGGGTTGACAGCAATTTCTGCCACAACAGAATCATCACTGTCTATCATCTGCATAATAACATCATCTAACTCATCAAGCTTAGTTGCCCGCAAGCCTTTAACTCCATAAGCATCTGCAAGTTTAACAAAATCAGGTAAAGCATCTGAATAAGAATGTGAATAACGCCCTCCATGCAACAACTCCTGCCATTGACGCACCATACCCATATATTGATTATTAAGAATAAACACTTTCACCGGCAGTTTGAATTGATGTGCCGTCGACAATTCTTGTATATTCATTAAAATAGATGCCTCTCCTGCAATGTCAATAACAAGCGCATCAGGATGGCCAATCTGTACACCTATTGCCGCAGGCAAACCATAACCCATTGTGCCTAATCCACCTGATGTCATCCAATGGTATGGTTTATTGAAGTTAAAATGTTGGGCAGCCCACATTTGATGCTGTCCAACTTCAGTTGTTATAAACACATTACGATCTTTTGTTAATTCCCATAAACGCTTGATGGCGTATTGAGGCTTAATAATTTGGCTATCTTGTTTATAGTCTAGTGATTTTTTAGCCCGCCATTTGTCAATTTGCATCCACCATTTATCAAGCTTTTCATTGGCCAATTTTTTTTGATGAGCCTGCAATCGTTTTACCAGCTCTTTTAAGATACATCCTGCATCTCCTAGCAGTGATAAATCAACCCTAACATTTTTATTCATAGAAGATGGATCAATATCAATGTGAATTTTTGTTGAATTAGGAGAAAAAGCATCAACCCTTCCAGTAATCCGATCGTCAAAGCGTGACCCTATTGCCAGCATAACATCACAGCCATGCATTGCCATATTGGCTTCATATGTTCCATGCATCCCTAACATTCCTAGAAACTGTGGATGCTTACCAGCATATGCTCCCAATCCCATCAGCGTCAGCGTAATAGGCCAATTAGTCAGTTGTGTTAATTGCGTAAGAGATTGACATGCCTCTAAACCTGAATTGATAACCCCACCACCAGCATAAATAATAGGCCGCTCAGCACTTAACAATATTGCCACAGCTTTATCCAAATCACTTTGTAGCGGCATGATTTGCGGCCTATAGGTTTTATGCTCTTTGATCACTTGTGAGTTAGGCAAAGGCTCAACCATAGCAAATTGTATATCTTTAGGAATATCAATCAAAACAGGTCCTGGTCGCCCATGCTTGGCAATATAGAATGCTTCATGGATAGTGTTTTCCAGGCGATTGATATCGCGCACTAGCCAATTATGCTTGGTGCAAGGGCGTGTGATTCCTGTTGTATCGCATTCTTGGAAAGCGTCATTGCCAATTAAATGCGTTGGCACTTGGCCTGTAATACAAACAATCGGAACAGAATCGAGCAAAGCATCTGTAAGACCTGTTACCGTATTGGTAGCACCTGGGCCAGAGGTTACCAGCACAACACCTACCTTACCAGTTGAGCGAGCATATCCTTCAGCAGCATGGACTGCTCCTTGTTCATGGCGCACCAAAATATGGCGAATAAAATTTTGCTTAAAAAGCGCATCATAAATAGGCAACACGGCGCCACCAGGATATCCAAATATCACGTCGACCCCGTGCTCTTGAAGAGTTTTAATTAATAAATCTGCTCCTGATATTTGCGTTTGTTTAGCCATATTATTTTATTCACTTTAGCAAAATTTTGTTACGATGATGGTTAGGTATTAAGGTCATACATATCTCAAGATTTTCATTTCAACAATTTTTGCTGCAATCTGTCAACAAATTGATCAAAAAATTTTCCCTCTGGTGGTTGCTCTAAAATACAAAAAACATCAAAAACATCGTCCAACTGATTATTGATCCATGTCAGTTGACGTTTTGCATAACGACGCGTTTGTGTTTGCATTGTTGCTATGGCGTTATCTAGAGTATCATAGCCCATAAGATATTGCGCCATTATTTGCAAGCCTATAGCACGCATAGCTGCAAAATTATACCCACTTGTAGATTGTGTGCGTAAAAGCCGTGCAACCTCTTCAAGCAATCCATGTTTAATCATCGTGTTAACCCGTTGATTAATACGATGATACAATAAATCGCGCTCAGGCATTAATAAAATCAACACTATTTTAGATTGATTGTTGCATTGCTTATTTTGTGCATCCATCATAGCTCTATTGCTTTCCTTATGCCATAAATGCAAGCTTTTTTTTGTCGACAAAATAACCTCCAATGCACGCAAGGTTCTATGCGGATCGCTTCCATATTCTAAAGCATGAGGGTCGAGTTGTTGCAGCCATATCCGCATTGCCTCAAGCCCTTCACTCTCAGTTTTTTGGCGTACTTCATTGCGAATATGTTCTAGAACATCTGGTATTTGAGCAATTCCTTGAGCAAAAACCTTTAAATAAAGTCCTGTTCCTCCACACAATATAGGTAATGAATATGTGGAATGTGCACTTTGTTGTTCAAAAACTGATTGCACCATGTTGTACCATTTGACAACCGATCCAGTTTCATGCACGGGCATTGTTGCAAATAGATGATGTGGCGCCAATGCATATAAATCCGATGTAGGTTGAGCTGTTAAAATTGGTATATCTTGATAGAGTTGCATCGAATCTGCATTGACTACATAGCCTCCAAAATGGGCTGCAATTTTTGCAGCAAACAATGATTTTCCGCTTGCTGTTGGCCCAAAAACTGCCACCGTCTTATTCAATTTTGGTATCAATGTAGATTGCATCATGTTTATATCACTTGCCATTAACTCCTATAACACATTAGTATAGGTTCTTTTATTCTTGAAAAAATTCATATATTGCTATTTCAAAAAATAATAACATAAGCTATAATGTTAGCAATAATCAAATATGATCCATCATAATCTAATCATCCATCAACATTATAAATAATGCATAAAATACATGGCTACTGATTTACTAACTTGGTTAAAAACCAAACTGTTTGGAGTTTTTATTGGCGCAGATAGCGATGGTAATTGCTATTATACAAATAAAAACCCAACCAATCGAAATAAAACCACAAACATTAAAGAACGCCGTTGGGTAATTTATGCAAATACACGCGATGCGAGCAATGTTCCTGCTTTATATCATGCATGGTTGCACCACACCAAAGCAGAGTTTCCTAAAGCAAACGAGTTAAAGCTTTATCCGTGGATACTTGATCATCAGCCAAACTTAACAGGTACTACAAAAGCCTATCGCCCTGCAGGGTTTGCGCCCAATCGTACAGTTCATCATTCTACAATACAATCATGGAAACCTAAGCCTTGAAACTTACCAAACCTCAATTCCAACAACTTGTAGGGGCTATTGCGTTAATATTTGCTACTATATTTATGATTGAATCATTACAAAAAACAAAACTAGGTGCTACAGCCGACGCTGCACATGGCATTGAGCTGATTGCTTTCTTCAACGACGTAACTGGTTTGCAAGTAGGCGCTCCTGTTCGACTTGCTGGTCTTGACATAGGTTTAGTGAGTGATATTAACCTAACGCAAAATGGTCAAGCAAAAATTAATTTATATATTGATCAGACCAATATTGGCCTTCCTATTGATAGTTCTGCTGCAGTTATTGGAGACGGTATATTTGGATCCAAATATATTCGAATCGATGCAGGAGGAGAATTTGATATTTTAGCCCATGGTGATCCCATAGAATACACACAAGATTCTGTTGATTTTGAAGATATCTTATTGCAAATCATTGAAAAAGCAGAACAAAACCGTGCTATCAAACACAATCAAACATAACAGTATAAGCTAAAATCTTTTTCATTATTTTATTGAAGCGAAATATAATATGCAACGTTCTTTTATTGAAATTCTTCTTGGAGCTATCGTGTTACTAGCAGTTGGTATTTTTAGCATTTATGCTTTCAATTCACAACAAAACATTACCGACAACACCTATCGATTAAAGGCGCGCTTCACAAGCGTTGCAGGTCTAAACGAGGGCTCTGATGTACGTATGGGTGGTGTCAAGATAGGTAAGATACAAAAACAATATATTGATCCAGAAACTTATGCAACTGTCGTCATTTTTTCAATTCAAGATCAAATCAAACTACCAGAAGATAGCAGTGCTTCAATTGCTTCAACTGGTTTGTTAGGTGGAAAATTTATGCGCATTACAGCTGGTAACAGTGCTACAATGCTTGCTAATAACAATGAGCTTCAACAAACACAAGACCCTGTATCACTGGAAGATCTTCTATCAAGGGCAATTTTTTTAATTGCAAATGAAAGTACTCAATAGATATTTTTCTATGAAGCTCTTTTTTTTCCTAATAAGCTTAATGTTAAGCACACTAATGCTACATCATCTTGCATATGGTGAAACAAAAACACATGCGCGCATGCAAGGTGCTGACAAAATTACAGCAAGGACCTATAGTTTCACACTGCAGGCTGGTGAGCAGTATCAATTTGGTACGCTACTGATAGATCTGTTTCATTGCGATCGTACTTCTCCTCAAGAAATTCCAGAATCAAGCGCTTTTCTACAAATCAAAGATAAATTGTCACAAAGTAATACAGCTTTTTCAGGTTGGATGTTTGCCTCAAGCCCTGCATTAAACGCGCTAGAGCATCCTATCTATGATGTGTGGCTAATAGAATGTCTCAATCTTTAACACCAAACATTCAATCGATAGGAGATAGATTAAAGCATTGTCCATTGCTTTCTATCACCATCCATTCACGCCCATCAGAACAATGTTTGATCTTACCAAGATCGACCAAATGATAAAACACTGACCTTGATATTAAAGCCCATAAACCATCACGCACATGAACATATGGTCTTGGTATATTATTTTCATCAAGCTCAACACGAATTGGGTGGTTTTGGTCAACGTCAATCCAAAAATCAAGATTTGTTCTAAAGCGCACCCACGCAACACCACATGCATCTATGCCTGATTCTAGCTCAAGGCAAACAAACGGCGCATCTTCAACCTCTACTCGTCCTCGTTCAACTGGCGTTACAAGCCAGTATATACCTGCATCATCGCGTTGTAGACAAGTTGCAAAAAGTTGACACATTTTAAGCCTACCAATCGCAGAACCTTTATAATGCCAAACGCCATTAGTGGTTATTTTAAAATCAAAATCCCCACAGCTTTCAGGCCATGTAAAGCCTTTGATGCCTTGGCCGTTTGCCATTAGATCGGCAAGTTTAGCTCTCTTGGCTGCTGGTGTGTTTTGTAAAGGCTTGATAGTTTTCATAAAGTCCCTCATGAGTGGATCAAAATACTCTTTTATTATTTTAATATTATCATGTGGTTTATATCGTAATATAGATGAAGCAAGTTGCAAATATCCTTGACAGCCTCCATTAGATTTGCCCATATAATTCAAATATAATGCATTATATTTGAAAGTGAACACCAGCCATGGATTTTAAACTTAGTGATGAGCAAGACCTGATTGTACAAACAGTAAGAAGTTTTGTCGAGAAAGAACTATATCCCCATGAAGATATGGTTGAAAAAAAAGGTTATGTTGACCCAGAGCTCGGTAAAGAAATTCAGCGTAAAGTAAAAAATATCGGTTTTTATGCGCCCAATATTTCATCAGAGTTTGGTGGCGGTGGGTTGAATAATCTTGAGTTTGCATTATTAGAACGCGAACTTGGCCGCGCATCAATGGCCTTGAGTGTATATTTTGGGCGCCCATCGGGTATTTTAATGGGGTGCAATCAAGAACAACGCGAGCGATATCTTCTGCCTTGTGTGCGTGGAGAAAAAATAGATGCTATAGCCATGACAGAGCCAAATGCCGGATCGGATGTACGGGCGATGGAATGTCGAGCAAAAAAAGAAAATGAATATTGGGAAGTCAATGGCACAAAGCATTTTATTTCACATGCAAATATTGCTGATTTTATTATTACCTTTATTGCAACTGGCATTGAAGAAACACCCCAAGGTAAAAAGAAAAAAATCACCTGTTTTTTAGTTGACAGAAACACACCCGGCTTTCAAATCTTACCTGGTTATAACAGTGTCTCGCATCGAGGTTATCAAAATGGTATTTTGTCTTTTGACCATTGCCGCTTACATGAACAACAAATTCTTGGTGAATTGCATTGTGGTTTTGATCTTGCCAATCAATGGCTTTATGCAACCCGCATTACAGTTGCAGCAAATTGCATTGGCCGCGCACGTAGGATTTTTGATTTGGCACTCTCACAAGCTGCCACTCGTGAACAATTTGGAAAAAAAATAGGTAAATTTCAAGGCATCTCTTTCAAGCTTGCCGATATGATCACAGAAATTGATGCCGCAGATTGGTTAACGCTTTCAGCTGCATGGATGATTGATCATAATCTTGAATGCAATCGCCAAGTTGCTTCTGCAAAGCTCTATGCCAGTGAAATGCTTGCGCGAGTTAGCGATGAAGCTATTCAAATTTATGGAGGAATGGGCTTAATGGATGATTTGCCACTAGCAAGGTTTTGGCGCGATGCACGCGTTGAACGTATATGGGATGGCACTTCTGAAATTCAGCGTCACATTATCAGCCGTTCACTTTTACGTGCACTTAATGCATAAAGTATCTATCAAATAACAATGGCTAATTTACAACAACTTGAGCGATTATTACGCCCCAAATCGTTAGCAGTTATAGGAGGTAAATGGGCTGAAAATGTTATCGTCCAATGTCTTCAAGCAGGTTTTGAAGGTGCTCTATGGCCTATCCATCCAACCCGTAAGACCATTGCAGGGGTTCGTTGTTATCAAAATATAGATTCTTTGCCCACTCCACCTGACGCGTGCTTTATTGGAATCAATCGCGACAGCGCCATTACCGAGCTTACTAAATTGTCAGCAATGGGTGCAGGAGGAGCCATTTGTTTTGCTTCAGGTTTTGCTGAAACCGGCGATTATAACTATCAAGAAAAACTTCTTAAGGCTTGCGCTTCAATGCCAATGCTTGGCCCTAATTGCTATGGTTTGATTAACTATCTTGACAATGTACTAATTTGGCCAGATCAACATGGTGGAAACACTGTCGATAAAGGCGTTGCTATTATTTCTCAATCATCCAACATTGCAATCAACTTTACGATGCAACAACGCGCATTGCCTATTGCTTATGTCATCTGTACTGGCAATCAAGCTCAGCTTAGCTCGAGCGATATTGCAATGGCTTTACTTGATGATGAACGCGTTAGTGCAATTGGTTTTTATCTAGAAGGCATCAGTGCTGGATCCTTTGCCATGCTTGCACATAAGGCAAAACGCTTAAAAAAAGGCCTCGTTGCTATCAAAGCAGGTAAATCCAATACAGCCATTGAAGCCACTCTTTCGCATTCTGCATCCATGTCTGGTGAATCTAGTGCATCTTCTGCTTTTTTGCGTCAATGTGAGATAGCAGAAGTAACAACACCTGAAGCTTTAATTGAAGCTTTAAAAATCTTGCATTGCGGAGGAGACCTTCAAGATGGTTCATTAGGTGTTTTATGTTGCTCTGGAGGCGAGTCGTCTATTTTTGCTGATGCTGCCTTACCTTTTACCAATATTACATTGCCCGCCATTGAAAAACATAACTCCCAAACATTCAAATCATTATTAGGACCAATGGTGCATATATCAAACCCTCTTGATTATCATACGTTTATATGGGGTGATCGCAAACAATTACAAAAAACATATACCTTAATGATGGAAGGCAACAATGAACTAACAATCTTAATTATGGATATTCCAAATCCTAGCCAATGCAATCTTGAAGATTGGCAACCAGCAATTGATGCCATCATTATGGCTCAAAAGCAAACCGGCATGCGCACTGGCGTGTTAACAATGCTAAGCGAATCTATGCCATTGGATTTAGCACAATATTTTATGCGCCATCATATTATTCCACTGACTGGCTTGTCTAATGCTTTAGAGGCCATTAACGCACTATCAATGGCGCGCTTTACCAGCAAATCGCATTGGTTTCCACTTCCAAACCATGTTGCAACGATACAAAAAAAATTACTATCCGAAGCGCAAGCCAAGCAATGGCTAAAGGATAGAGCATTTCCTGTGCCTGAAGGTTTATTGGTACAAAATCTAGATATGGTGGCCTCTGCTGCAAAACAACTTCAGGGTCTTTTGGCAATTAAAGCAATGGGTTTAACCCATAAAAGCGATTTAGGTGCTCTAGAGCTTAATGTATCACCAGATCAGGCCAATGAGGCTGCTTTGCGCATTGAAAAAAAACTCACTGATTCAAAAAAACGTGCTTCAGGCTATTTAGTTGAACAGATGATCCCATCTTCGTCCATTGAGCTTTTAATCGCCTTAAAACGCGATCCAATATATGGAATTTGTTTAACCATTGGTATGGGAGGCATTCACACCGAGATCTTTCATGATGTGCAAACTTTAATACTTCCTGTTTCACCTTTGCAGATTGAGTACGCATTTTACCAATTAAAATGTGCAGATTTATTTAAAGGATATCGTAATATACCTGTTATTGACGTATCCAAAATTGCAAATGTTGTATATAAGCTTGCGCAATGCGTCATAGATGATATACTCATTCATGAAATTGAAATTAATCCTCTTATTGTGTGTAAAGACAATAAGACTATACAAATCGCCGATGCATTAATGTGGGTAGAAGAACATGCATAATCCAATCAAACAAGTTCGCACAGGCGCTATTTTAGAAGTGACACTTGATCGACCAAAAGCTAACGCAATTGATTTAGCTACATCGCGATTAATGGGCCAATGTTTTCAAGCTTTTCGTGATGATGATACGTTACGTGTTGCAATCATTAAAACTGCTGGATCTAAGTTTTTTTCTGCTGGCTGGGATTTAAAAGCTGCAGCTACTGAGGATGCTGTAGATGACGATTATGGCGTTGGTGGTTTTGCAGGCCTTCAAGAGCTAAGAGATCTTAACAAACCTGTTATTGCCGCCATTGAAGGCATGGCAGTAGGAGGTGGTTTTGAGTTGGCACTTTCAAGCGATATTATACTTGCAACAACCCAATCAACTTTTGCATTGCCTGAGATCAAAGCTGGCACATTAGCCGATGCAGCAAGCTGTAAACTACCAAAACGTATCCCCCATCACATAGCAATGGAGCTTTTATTAACTGGACGTTGGATGGATGCCAAAGAAGCCCATCACTGGGGGCTTGTCAACGAAGTGCTTGATGATGGCGATGCATTATATAAGCGAGCAAGAGAACTTGCTGCATTACTAGCTGGAGGGCCATCTCTTGTTTTTGCTGCTATCAAAGAAGTTGTACGTGATGCAGAAGCAAGTAGCTTTCAAGATACAATGAACCGTATTACAAAACGCCAACTGCCAACTGTTGATCGTCTTTATAGTTCCGAAGACGGGCTTGAAGGTTTTAAAGCTTTTGCTGAAAAAAGAGAGCCTGTTTGGAAAGGACGATAGCCTCCAACAATATATAATCATTGTTGCCAATGTTGTAGGTTATAATTTATGCCTGCAATTTGCGTTTTGCCATAAATGCAATTAATGCCTCATCAATAGCAGGATCAAGCGCAGGCCTTTCATAAGAACCTAGCATCTTTTTCCAACGCTTATTAGCACGTGCTGCCAAATCTACACTGCCTTCGCTTTGCCATTGTTCAAAAGAATTATTATCGGCAATCGGTGATCTATAAAATGCAGATTCAAAATTATTCTGTGTATGGACACAACCAAGAAAATGCTTTCCTGGTCCAACTTCTTGTATTGCATCAAGCGCCTGTCCATTTTCAGAACAATCAACACCAGCAAGCATATTGGCTATCATACCAGCTTGATCTGCATCCATGATAAATTTTTCATACCCCATTGCTAAACCACCTTCTAGCCAGCCTGCTGTATGAAGCATAAAATTTACCCCTGCAAGCGCTGCAGTTTGTAGCGTGTTAGCTGCTTCATAAGCAGCTTGTGCATCAGGTATTTTAGAGCTACACAATCCACCACCAGAGCGAAATGGAACACCTAGTCTACGTGCCAACTGCGCTGCACCATAAAGCACCATCGTAGGTTCAGGAGTTCCAAAAGTAGGTGCCCCCGATTGCATTGAAATGGATGCAGCAAACGTGCCAAATACAACAGGGGCACCAGGCCTTACTAACTGCGTTAAAGCCATTCCTGCTAAAGCTTCTGCAAGAATTTGTGTTAAAGTTCCTACCACTGAAACAGGGCTCATTGCACCAGCAAGAATAAAAGGAGACACAACACATGCTTGGTTGTGTCTTGCATATACTTTTAAAGCCCCCAACATTGTTTTATCAAATACCATTGGCGAGTTGGCATTAATCAAATTAATCAAAACACAGTTTTGCTCAACAAAGCTATCTCCAAAAACCAACTTCGCCATCGCAATAGAATCTTCAGCTCGAGAAGGCTCTGTTACCGAACCCATAAATGCTTTATCCGAATATCGAATATGGCTATATATCATATCCAAATGCCGTTCATGCACCGGTATATCCACTGGCTCACAGATGGTTCCACCAGAGTGGTGTAATTCAGGACTTAAATATGCTAATTTAACAAAATTTTGAAAATCTTGGATAGTTGCATAGCGTCTTCCTTCATCTAAAGATCGGATAAAAGGTGACCCATATGCTGGCACCGTAACGGTATTATTGCCTCCAATAACAACACTTCGAGCAGGGTTTCTTGCATGTTGGATAAATTGTTTTGGGGCACTCTTTTGGATGATACTGCGACACATTCCTGCATCAAAACGAACCCGCTCGTCTTGTATAGTAGCCCCTTGTTTACGAAATAGTTCAAGCGTTTCAGGATCATCTTTAAAATCAATACCAATCTCTTGTAAAATCCAATCTGCATTTCGTTCAATTAAATCCAATTGTTCACAATCAAACGGTTCAAAATAAGGAATTTTACGTTGAATATAGGCAATAGAAGGCGTTGAGGTAGATTGTTCTCGCTTTGCAACACGAGCTGCTCGACCAGCGCGTGTTTTTTTTGGATTCTCTTGCTCGTTTAACATCTTCAATACTCCTGCTAACTTGATATCTTCAAGATCTATACGCAATCATGAGGGTGATGGTTTATCCATTATAATTTTTAAACTTCTTTACGCTTTGAAATATTTTATAATTATTAGCCAAAACATCCAATAAAGTTTATCAATTTACGACATTTGAATAATCTAGAGCGACATTTTAAGTAATCTCAAGGTAAATAATTTCAATAGACTATCGTAAATGATATCATTTACGATATTAAATGACAATCACGCAATCATTTGTAACCATTGTACAATCAAGTTTTTGATAAATATCTTTTTTTATGTTATGGTTTAAAAATAACTAAACATACTTGATCAAACCTATTAAATAAAATTTATTTAGTTTAACTATATATTAAATAAAATTTATTTAGTTTAACTATATATCGCGCTATCTACAAATATAAACCTTAAATAGAACCCTTGAGATATTGGAAAAATTGATGCAAAATTCTTTAAAATCTAATTTATTTAACATCATACACAAACCCTCATGGGAATTAAAAGAACAATGCGTAACCGATGAAGAAATTGTCTTAAATAGACGCCAATGGTTAAAACGCTCTGCGGCCCTATCAGCTTCTATTGCAAGCGCCCAATTGCTGCCAAGTTTTGCAAATGCAGCACTGCCAGATGGCAGTTTTCCTGCAACACTCAATCCTGCCTACAAAGTTAATCGCCCTATCACGAGCGAATCCGATGCCACTGAGTATAATAATTTTTATGAGTTTGGTTCTCACAAAAACATCGCTAAAGCAGCACAAAAACTCAAAACAGACCCATGGACTATCAATGTTGATGGTTTAGCAGAAAAAACAGGTACTTTTGATTTAAGAGAAATTGCAAAGTTAGCTGGTTTTGAACAACGTATCTATCGCTTTCGATGCGTTGAAGCATGGGCAATGGTTGTACCATGGGATGGCATCCCGCTTGCTAAAGTTATTCAATATCTTTCACCTTCTTCAAGCGCTCGCTATGTCCAATTTGAAACATTAGCAGATGAAAAAACAATGCCAGGATTAAAACAATTTTGGTATCCATGGCCTTATACAGAAGGATTAACCATCGAAGAAGCTACCAATGAACTAGCCTTTTTAGCATTTGGTATGTACGGTAAAAAAATACCAAAGCAAAATGGTGCTCCTGTTAGGCTTGTGACCCCTTGGAAATATGGATTTAAAAATATCAAATCTATCATGCGAATTAGCTTTACAAAAAACAAACCTAATACATTTTGGGAAAATATCCAAGAAAACGAATATGGTTTTTGGGCAAATGTAAACCCAGAAGTCAGTCATCCTCGATGGTCACAAGCAACAGAAAGAATGCTTGGAACGGACGAACGCGTTCCTACATTGCCATGGAATGGATATGCCAAACAGGTTGCCCATCTTTATGACGGGATGGAAGCTGAGTTTGGCGATAAATTATACCGTTGATCATCCATAACCATACCAATCATAGCTACATGTATGAGGTTATATATAGCTCTAATATCGCAAAAGCTTGGTTGCTAAAGCAAATCTGATGTTGCTTAATAGATCATTAACCCGTGATGATACTGATGTCTGATCAAAATATCCAACAAGCAACACCGATGATGCATCAGTATCTTTTAATAAAGAGTGAATATTCTGACTGCTTACTCTTTTATAGAATGGGTGACTTTTATGAGCTTTTCTTTGAAGATGCTATTCTCGCATCCAAAGCGTTAGATATTACATTAACAAAGCGCGGTCAACATCAAGGTCAAAATATAGCAATGTGTGGCGTGCCTATACATGCCGCTGAAACTTATTTAAACCAACTAATACAAAAAGGCTTTAAAGTTGCTGTTTGTGAACAAACAGAAGACCCTGCTGAAGCTCGCAAGCGTGGTCCAAAGGCTGTTGTTAATAGACAAGTCAAACGGATCGTAACGCCTGGCACATTAAGCGAAAGCGCCTTGCTTAATCCAAATAGTTCAAATTATCTTGCCGCATTATCAATGAGCAATAAAAACTTTGGGCTTGCTTGGGTGGATATTTCAACTGGTGAGTTTATGACACAATCCATGGAGCAAAACTTCATTACAGAAGCCCTATCACGTATTGATCCAAGTGAATTGCTGATACCTAAAAATATAGAAAACAATACCCATATTACTACTATTTTAAAACCTTGGCATAAAAAACTCACTGTCCAAACCAACAGTCAGTTTGATCATACAAACGCTGTTAAACTTCTTACATCTCATTTTAACTTGAAAACACTTGATAGCTTAGGAAGTTTCACACCCAGCGAAACCGCAGCTGCAGGTGCTTTATTAAACTATATCAAACTTACCCAAATTGATCAACAACCACGCCTTAATCCCCCACAGCAGTTAAGTCAACACGACATTATGGAAATTGACCCTGCTACAAGAAAGTCTCTAGAACTCGTGCGTACTCTTAACAATACACAAAAGGGTAGCCTGCTTGATGCAATTGACTACACTTTAACCTCTGGAGGAGCACGATTGCTAGCCAATAGGTTAATATTTCCTTTGTGCAATATCAAAAAAATAGAAGACCGACTAGATCACATCGCTTTTTTTGTAGCCCATCCGCGTATCCATAGTGATCTGCAAAGCCAGTTAAAACACATCGCAGACCCAGCACGCGCGCTTGCTAGGCTTTGCCTAGGCAGAGGTGGTCCGCGCGATCTAGCAGCAATTTCAGCAGCTTTCGATAGTAGCGCTCAAATTCGATTAATTTTACAACAAGTTCCCGATGCTACATTGCCAAAAGAAGCTTCTCAAGCATATAAAGCTTTAGGGGTATTACAATCTTTAAGTCATGATTTAAAATCTGCACTTGGGGATACATTGCCACATTTGGCAAAAGATGGCGCTTTCATACGTTCTGGCTACGCTCCTGATCTTGATCACTTGCGTAACCTTGCCAAAGACGGTCTCAAGATGATTGCTGGGCTTGAACAAGCTTATCGAAAGAAAACAGGCATAGAATCGCTAAAAATTAAACATAATAATATCTTAGGCTATTATGTAGAGATTACCAAAACCCATTTGTCAAAAATGAAGCATGATACGTTTTTCATACATCGCCAATCTATGATCAACGCTACACGATTTATAACACTTGAACTCAACGAAATGGCGCAAGATCTATCACAATCAGATGCACGCGCGCTAGCACTTGAACTAGAGATTTTTGAAAAACTTGTTGCAGAAGTTATAAATAACGCTGCCTTACTATCAACTCTTATTGATGGCTTATCAGAATTAGATGTAGCTACTGCACTGGCTAAATTAGCAACTGAACAACGTTTTTGTAGACCAAGCTTTACCAAGCAATCACTTTTAGAGATAAAAGATGGCCGTCATTTGGTGGTTGAACAATCTGTTAATGATGATTTTATTAGCAATGATTGCCATTTGCATGAGAGCGATCATTTATGGTTATTAACCGGGCCTAATATGGCAGGAAAAAGTACTTTTTTAAGGCAAAATGCGCTGATTGTTATTTTAGCACAAATGGGCAGTTTTGTTCCTGCTACTGTTTGTCATATGGGGCTTGTCGACAAACTTTTTAGCCGCGTTGGAGCAGCTGATGACCTTGCCCATGGTCGCTCAACATTTATGGTAGAAATGGTAGAAACGGCTGCCATTTTAAACCGAGCTACCCCACAATCACTGGTAATATTAGACGAAATAGGTCGTGGCACCGCGACATTTGACGGTTTATCAATTGCATGGGCAACACTTGAACATATCCATAATGTCAATGGCTGTCGTTGCATTTTTGCTACACATTATCATGAGTTAACCGCTTTATGTAAAGTTTTATCGTCTTTATCAACACACCATTTAATTGTCAAAGAATGGGAGAAGGACATCGTGTTTATGTATAAGATTGTTGCTGGAGCTGCTAAGCACTCTTATGGGGTGCAGGTTGCACGCCTTGCTGGGCTACCAACTACTGTGACTGAGCGCGCAAGCAATATTCTTACCGCTATCGAAAGCAATCGTGATTCTTTGCCTATTACAGCTTTAAGTGCTGACCTGCCATTGTTCCAACAACTTGGTGATACATCTTTAGCAACGCCAGACACATCATCGCCTACTACTCCACCATCTGTTGTCAATCAACTAGATCTTCACGATGATGCAACAAATGCAGACCATATCCATGCAGATTTATTAAAAATAATTGCTGCTAACGACCCAGATCAACTTAGCCCACTCCAAGCACTTGAGTGTTTGTATAAGTTGAGATCGCTTATTTAAATATTATTTCAACTACAAAAGTTGCTTATCGATGCATCATCCTTATTAGCACAACTGCTAATATAAGCTTCAAGGCATCTCCTAGTAAAAATGGATAAAAGCCAAACTCTAGAATGGGTTTATCCCAGCCTATTATTTGCCCTAACCATAACAAACCAGGAATATAAATCAACGAAAAAGCAATACATATATGCATCAATAATAAATGTATTTTTTGCATCCATCCTTTTTGATAGGTGTATCCACACCACATGCTTGCAAGAATAAACCCTAATAGATACCCTCCAGTAGGTCCTACCATATAGGCCAAACCTATTCCTTTGGCGGGGGTACCAGCAAATACTGGTGCACCTAATGCTCCTTCAAATAAATAAAGAAATATCGCTGCTAAACCAAGCTTTGTGCCACATACTGCACCAATCATGACAACAGCAAGGGTTTGCATTGATAGAGGAATGGGCCCAAGTGGAATGGTTACTTTAGCAGAAGCGATTAATAATACATTGCTTAACGCAAGTACCAACAAGGTTCTAGCGACTGGGTTTTGAATGTTTTGTATCAAACTCCAGCGTTGTAAAGGTGGCTCAATATGAACAGTGTGCGTTAAATTGCTCATTCTATCTCCTCAATCTATCTTAATATCTTTAAGTTATTATACTCATATAATCATACTACAAGCTTTACTCAAGCTAAAAATCTTTTATCATCTATCATCTGATTCTTCAATCATATGCAATACCTCTTCAATATATAGTTTGATGCCATCAATAGCCCTTCCAATCTATTGTTTTGCAATATCTGATAATTGCAAGCTTGATAACAAGATTTTGATGATTTTAAATTAAGCAAATCTTAAAAACTAGACTCCTTTAAAAAAACATGATAAGGACTAAGATGTTATTCTTGTCGAAGAATTCTATCAAGAATAAATTGAAAGTAGTGTAGAATGCACTGCTATTTACGTAATCCAAACAGTTACGTAATATAAAATTAGTCTAGAAAGGGCAAACAACATGTCTGGAATCACATCCGCTTCGCGGAGCGTTCTTTTAAATCTTGGAAATGTAAATAGACTTGCTGAGCAAGCTCAATTGCGCGTCACAACAGGGCGGAGTATTAACTCTGCTAGTGATGATGCAGCAAAGTTTTTTCGTGCGCAGACCCTATCTGCAACTGCTAGTAATTTCTCAAGACTTTTAGGAGATATCAAAGATGGTACAAATACCGTCAATTCGGCCAATGATGCAATATCATCAATATCGTCGGTATTAAATCAATTGCGCAATATTACTAGTTCAACTACTGCAGCTACAACTACCCAGAAAACTGCATTAAATACACAGTTTCGAAACGCATCTGCACAGATTTTGACCATTATTAATACTGCAACTTATGGCGGTGTTAATTTGCTCCAAAATCAATCCCTAACGGTTAATACATCCCCATCAACCAGTGCCGCTTTAAGTGCAGTGACAGTGTCAGGAGTGCAATTATCTAGTACAATATTAGGAGCTGCTACAGGATTTAGGACAAGTGCCGGTGGTGATTTTTCAATAAAATTATCAACTATTACTGGTGGTGCAACTACTCTTGCTGCTGCAACTTCTCAAGAGATTAGTCTTGTTCTCAATTCTCTTACAACTGGTATTGAGACGTTGACAAGTCAAGCATCAACTTTTTCTGTCAATGCAACAGTGTTAAACACTCTTCATGATTTCAGCAATGCATTTTCAAAACGCCTTGAAAACGGCGCAACGGATTTGCTTGCTGCTGACATATCAGAAGAAGGTGCAAAACTTGTGGCATTACAAACAAGACAACAGCTTGGCTTGCAAGCATTATCATTCCATGCCCGTCGCCAACAAGCTATCCTATCTATCTTAACTTAAGATTAAAAATAATCATATCCTAATTTAAAAACCGATTCAGCTTACGGGTTGGATCGGTTTTTCTTTTGTTTGCATGTTGCAAATTCCAGATGATTTAATAATGCTGGACCTAAGCATATCAAATATCTACCTTAAAGGTTAATATTTACTTCTTTTAAACCCTCATCAAAAATTTTATTGCATGCTATATTGACATGTTATTTTTAACACAATTGTCCAATATAATATTGTTAAAATAGTACCTATATTAACGTCTATGCTCACATTCTTCATTGAATATATTGCATTCTTGTCCAAGATGCTGTATAGTTTGGTATGTTTGTTAAAGAATTTAGCAAACATTATAAAGTAATGTAGGATAGAATGTTCTATATTTACAGAATGTAAAATATTAGTCTAGAAAGGGCAAAACCATGTCAGGTATAACATCCGCTTCGCGGAGCGTTCTTTTAAATCTTGGAAATGTAAATAGGCTCGCTGAGCAAGCTCAATTGCGCGTCACAACAGGACGGAGTATTAACTCTGCTAGTGATGATGCAGCAAAGTTTTTTCGTGCGCAGACCCTATCTGCAACTGCTAGTAATTTCTCAAGACTTTTAGGAGATATCAAAGATGGTACAAGTACCGTCAATTCGGCCAATGATGCAATATCATCAATATCGTCGGTATTAAATCAATTGCGCAATATTACTAGTTCAACTACTGCAGCTACAGCTACGCAGAAAACTGCATTAGATACGCAGTTTCGAACTGCATCTGCACAGATTTTGACCATTATTAATACTGCAACTTATGGCGGTGTTAATTTGCTCCAAAATCAATCCCTAACGGTTAATACATCTCCATCAACCAGTGCCGCTTTAAGTGCAGTGACAGTGTCAGGAGTGCAATTATCTAGTACAATATTAGGAGCTACTACAAGATTTAGGACAACTGCTGGTGGTGATTTTTCAATAAAATTATCAACTATTACTGGTGCTTCAACTACTCTTGCTGCTGCAACTTCTCAAGAGATTACTCTTGTTCTAAATTCTCTTACAACTGGTATTGAGACGTTGACAAGTCAAGCATCAACTTTTTCTGTCAATGCAACAGTGTTAAACACTCTTTATGATTTCAGCAATGCATTTTCAAAACGCCTTGAAAGCGGCGCAACGGATTTGCTTGCTGCTGATATATCAGAAGAGGGTGCAAAACTTGTTGCTTTACAAACAAAGCAACAGCTTGGTTTGCAGGCATTATCATTTCATGCCCGTCGCCAACAAGCTATTTTAGCTATATTGGCTTAAGATTGAAAATAATCATATCCTAATTTAAAAACCGATTCAGCTTACGGGTTGGATCGGTTTTTCTTTTGTTTGCATGTTGCAAATTCCAGATGATTTAATAATGCTGGGCCTAAGCATATCAAATATCTACCTTAAAGGTTAATATTTACTTCTTTTAAACCCTCATCAAAAATTTTATTGCATGCTATATTGACATGTTATTTTTAATACAATTGTCCAATATAATATTGTTAAAATAGTACCTATATTAACGTCTATGCTCACATTCTTCATTGAATATATTGCATTCTTGTCCAAGATGCTGTATAGTTTGGTATGTTTGTTAAAGAATTTAGCAAACATTATAAAGTAATGTAGGATAGAATGTTCTATATTTACAGAATGTAAAATATTAGTCTAGAAAGGGCAAAACCATGTCAGGTATAACATCCGCTTCGCGGAGCGTTCTTTTAAATCTTGGAAATGTAAATAGGCTCGCTGAGCAAGCTCAATTGCGCGTCACAACAGGACGGAGTATTAACTCTGCTAGTGATGATGCAGCAAAGTTTTTTCGTGCGCAGACCCTATCTGCAACTGCTAGTAATTTCTCAAGACTTTTAGGAGATATCAAAGATGGTACAAGTACCGTCAATTCGGCCAATGATGCAATATCATCAATATCGTCGGTATTAAATCAATTGCGCAATATTACTAGTTCAACTACTGCAGCTACAACTACGCAGAAAGCTGCATTAGATACGCAGTTTCGAACTGCATCTGCACAGATTTTGACCATTATTAATACTGCAACTTATGGCGGTGTTAATTTGCTCCAAAATCAATCCCTAACGGTTAATACATCTCCATCAACCAGTGCCGCTTTAAGTGCAGTGACAGTGTCAGGAGTGCAATTATCTACTACAATATTAGGAGCTGGTACAAGATTTAGGACAAGTGCTGGTGGTGATTTTGCAATAAAATTATCAACTATTACTAATGGTGCAACTACTCTTGCTGCTGCAACTTCTCAAGAGATTACTCTTGTTCTAAATTCTCTTACAACTGGTATTGAGACGTTGACAAGTCAAGCATCAACTTTTTCTGTCAATGCAACAGTGTTAAACACTCTTTATGATTTCAGCAATGCATTTTCAAAACGCCTTGAAAGCGGCGCAACGGATTTGCTTGCTGCTGATATATCAGAAGAGGGTGCAAAACTTGTTGCTTTACAAACAAAGCAACAGCTTGGTTTGCAGGCATTATCATTTCATGCCCGTCGCCAACAAGCTATTTTAGCTATATTGGCTTAAGCTTGAATTAATAGCTTACTTAAGGTTTTTAAAAACAGGGCTGGTTTTTCAACCAGCCCTGTTTTATTATCTTAAGATTATAAAATAAACAAAACAGCCCTGATGACAACCTAGCGCTTATTAAGCAACGAACATTTTAAAATGCTCCAATATTACCATAAAACACCTAAAAATATCACATCCAAAGGAGCTTTTCATATAGAAATTAGGCATTGATGATATCAAACACAAATCCCATACATATACCTCACCATCATACAGCTTAATTTTTTAGTAAGAGTGGTTGATCAATATCATGAAAATATTAATCATAGGTGCAACAGGTTTCATTGGCCGAAATATGGCTTTGCATTTTGCAAATAAAACCCTCTGCAAATATCACCACGAGGTGATATGCACCTATTACAAAACAAAACCTTTTCAAATAGATCATTGCAAATGGGTTCACTGCAATCTCTTATCAGAAGATGATATCAAAAAAACTCTTGAATGCAAACCCGATATAGTCATTCAAGCAGCTGCCACTACATCTGGTGCACATGATATTATCAATCAACCCTTTATTCACACAACCGATAACGCTGTTATGAATTCATTGTTATTAAGGCAAGTATATCAAGCAAATATCAAACAGTTTGTTTTTTTTAGCTGCTCCATTATGTATCAAAATAGCACAACAAAGATCAAAGAAAATGATTTGGATTTATCACAAAATATCAATCCACATTATTTTGGCGCTGGATGGACAAAAGTTTATATAGAAAAAATGTGCCAGTTTTATGCCACACTAGGCAAAACTAAATTTAGTATTTTGCGCCATTCAAATATTTATGGACCCTATGATAAGTTTGATTTAAAGCGTAGCCATTTTCTTGGCGCATCCATTACAAAAATCTTATCCAATCAGTCAGGATTTATTGATGTTTGGGGCGCGGGAACTGAAAAGCGAGATCTTCTTTATATTGATGATCTTATTGCAGCTGTTGATTTGATGATACACACACAAAAAGAAAATTTTAGTTTGCTCAACATCGGTAGCCAAACATTAATCTCTGTTAATGATGCTATCAATGCAATCATTGCATTATCCCAAAAACAAGTTGCCATCAGGCATGATTTAAGCAAAGTCACTCTAGATACAAATATTTGTTTATGTTGCCAAAAGGCTTATCAACTACTTGCCTGGAAACCATCAACCAGCTTCATGGATGGTCTTACAAAAACCATCGCGCATTGGCATGAACATCATCAACCCAACGATCCTTGTTGAGTGTATAATAACTTTTAAATATATTGTTAATTAAGCCTACTTCATTTTCTATGATTGGCCATAGTTTGACCAATGCATTGTTTGATCAAGCAATGCATTGGTCAAACATGCGTGTTTTGCAAGTAATTTTGATAATGACAGCGTTGTGATGCAACCATCTTGAACAACCATTTTTCCTTGTATCATGACATGGTGTGGCTTTAACGGTGCACCAAAAACCAAACCTGCAATCGGATCAGCTTGTGTACCGCTAAGCTCTATAATATTGCGATCAAAAAATGCAATATCCGCGCAATATCCTGGAGTGATTTGTCCTATGTCGTTTCTGTTTAAAACTGCAGCACCGCCCCTAGTTGCCATATGAAGCACCTCTAAAGCTGCCATATTACCTGCATGTTGATGCAATGGGTCTTGTCCACCATTAACGCGCTGTAATAACATTGCTTGGCGAGTTTCATTGAGCATATGTGCACTATCATTTGATGCTGATCCGTCAACACCTAAGCCAACATTGACACCACAATCAAGCATTGCACGAACAGGCGCTATACCACTGCCTAAACGCATATTAGAAGATGGGCAATGTGCTATCCCTGTTTTTGTTTTAGCAAACAGATCTATTTCTTTTTGATTAAGATGTACACAATGAGCATGCCAAACATTTTCCCCTACCCACCCAAGACTTTCAATATAATCACCTGGACGTAGCTTGAAATGCTTCAATGAATATTCAATATCTTGATCATTTTCAGCTAGATGTGTGTGCAAACCTACCTTCTTTTCTTTTGCCATAATAGCGCTATCTCGCATCAAGGCTTGGCTGACTGAAAAAGGTGAACACGGAGCAATCGCAACATTGATCATCGCATATTGATTAGGATCATGATAGGCTTGAATAACACGTTCACAATCTTTTAAAATATGATTTTCATTCTCACATAAATCATCAGGAGGTAACCCTCCTTTACTTTCTCCTATGCTCATTGAACCTCGTGTTGCGATAAATCTAATGCCTATATCCAATGCTGCGCTAATGGAATCATCTAATGTTGAACCATTAGGAAAAAGATATTGATGGTCCACAGAGGTGGTGCAACCGCTTAAAACAAGCTCTGCAAAACCTATTGCAGCTGCCATGTACATATGCTCTGGAGTTAGATGGCGCCAAATAGGATACAGTGTTTGTAGCCAACCAAACAGGTTTGCATTTTGTGCCCTTGGAATAGCACGGGTCATATTTTGGAATAAATGATGATGCGTATTAATAAGACCAGGGATAGCAATATGGTTTGATAAATCCAATATATCACATGATGCGTTTAAGTGCCTATGGTCAATTTTACCAATCTTTTTAATAATACCATCTTCAATCAATATATCTGAATTAACCAAGACTTGCTGTGCATCATTAAATGTTGCAATCAAATCAATATTTTTTATTAAGGTTGCCATTGTCGTAAACCATTCGTAAATTTTTTGTCGTTTAAAATAAAATATTATGGATTTTTGCAATGATGAGTTTTTGGCAAATGTAAAAAGTCTTCATGTTTAAACAATGGCATATTATGGTTAAGTATGCATGACTAAAGATGGTGCTGATGAGAGGACTTGAACCTCCGACCCACGCATTACGAATGCGTTGCTCTACCAACTGAGCTACATCAGCATTATTACATGAATGAATGACTCTAAAAACTTGTCGTAGATGTAATATTGCAATTCATGCACATAGATGCCATATCGCAAAGAAGTTTCCAAATGTTTTTTATATTTAAGTCAAAAATTAACCCCAAAGTAACAAGAAACCATCGAGATAAAATATAGGCATAATATTTGCTTGAATAATCTTTGCTTTCATCATAAGCACACCAAATTGAATGAGGTTTATGATGATAGGATTTGTCTTAAAATAAAGAAACCCTATGATCGTTCATCATTGGATTTATGATTCATCTACTGGATTTACTATGCTAATAACCAAACCAATACACAAAGCAGTGTTTCAATCCACATCAATATTTAGATATTCCTCAACGCTTCAAACAGCTATGATCATATGCCTGTTTGCTTTGCTAAGTGGTTGTATATCCAATTTTTTACAATCAGATGTTATCCATGTTCGTTCTTATGATGCTATCGCAGCAAAAAAACATCAAAATAAAATCAAACAGCAACAGACAACATCTAATGCAACAACGATTTTATTAACAAAATTAAACAAAAAAAATAAACTTAAATACCAAAAAATATATCAACAAGGCGTTTACCGTGTCCAAAAAGGAGACACCTTATATAAAATTGCAAAAAACTTACAGCTTCCTTTGAATGAATTGATCACACTAAATCAATTAAAAGCACCTTTCTTATTACAGACTGGTCAGGAATTATCTCTTCCTAAAAAAACCATCCACTCGGTTGCTAAGGGAGAAACATTGTCTGACATTGCATATACTTATCAAGTCAGCATGGCAGCCCTTGCACGTGATAATGATTTAAAAGCCCCATGGGTTTTACAAATCAATCAAAAGCTCTATATTCCTGGTCGATTAGTTCTCCAATCCAACAGCGCGAAATCTAGTAACCTAGCACACAATAATGTGCCTGTCCCTCACCCTCAACCATCTTCTATTGCACAACAGAGCATTAAGCATAAAACTCAACAATTACCTAAGCGTACGAGCAAAAGTTTTTTATGGCCAGTGCAAGGTAAAATTATCGCATATTTTGGGCCTGGTAATAAAGGAGTACATAATGATGGTATTAACATTGCTGTTTCAGAAGGTAGCGCTGTATATGCTGTAGAAAATGGTATTGTCGCTTACAATGGCAATGAGTTTCCTGGGCTTGGAAACATCTTACTCATTCGACATGCTGATGGTTATATCAGTGTATATGCACATAATAGCAAAACCATTGTAAAACGCGGACAACATGTAACTCGCGGGCAAGTGATTGCGCATGCTGGTTCAACTGGTAATGTTGAAAAAGCACAACTCCATTTTGAGTTACGCAAAGGCAATCGAGCTTTAAACCCAATAAAATATTTAAAAAGCTAACAGTATAATCGCTGCTTTTTTTACCAACCCATGTCTTTACCAACCCATGTCTTTACCAACCCATGTCATTTGATATAAATCGTATCACGCAAAAGAATTTTTCTGTCATTGTACCTGCCAAAATAAACCTAACACTAAAAATTCTAAACCAGCATAGCAATGGCTATCATAACCTAGAAAGCATTACCTGCTTCGTAGATATCGGTGAGCGTCTTGAAGCGCAATTTGTTATGGAGCAATCTTCCTCGCTTGAAATAATCTCAAGCTTTACACAAACCTTATCTACGCAAGATAATCTGATTTTAAAAGCCCAGCAATGGTTTATCAATGAAACTGGCATTAATATTTCTGTTGCCTGGAAGCTCCATAAAGCTATTCCTATTGCCGCTGGCCTGGGAGGAGGTTCAAGCGATGCAGCAAGTACCATTCGATTGTTAGAGCATATGACCAATACAAAAATTTTGCCATCTCAGATTGCTAAGCTTGCAACTTTGGGTAGCGATATTCCAGCGTGTTATTACGCACGCAATTGCATCATTGGCGACTTAGGAGAAAACATTACCCCAATCTCTATCGCTTTCAAGGAAGCAATCACTGAAACTCCTTATTTTATTCTGATCAATCCAATAATCTCAGTTTCAACCAAAGAAATGTTTACAGAATTTGACCGTCTATCATCATCATCATTTAAAAAACAACAAGATCATTTACCCATTGATAAACCAGTACCTTTTGAATGGATCACACAAGCACAAAATGATTTTGAATCTATTGTTTGTGCAAAATTTCCTGAGGTGAAATCTATTTTACACAAGCTGAAAACATACCCTGATTGTATGCTTGCAAGATTAAGTGGCTCAGGAGGAACATGCTTTGGTTTGTTTGCTAATCAAAAAAATGCACAATTTGTCCTCAATGATGTACAAAAACTCTTCCCTTGGGCAAAGCTAGCAGCGTATGATACTGTCTATGCAAAACAACACGATCGATATCCTATTTCCTTTAGCCTTAAATCATAGTTTCCGCTATAGCTGGCACGAACGCAATGTACCACCTATCGGTAGTTTTGTGCGCGCACCTATTGGCAAACGAATCCATACCGGTGTTGTATGGCAAGGGTGGGCTGTAGTAGCTCCTTTGCAAAATATTGTGCTCAAGCCAGCTATTGAACGCTTAAACTTGCCACCATTAAGACATCACCATATTGCTTTTATTGAATGGTTGGCTCGCTATTATAAAACACAATATGGTCAAGCCTTAAAACTAAGCCTTAATACACCAAAAGCTTTTGTACCGGATGTAAAAAAAATCCTTCACCTCAATACAAATGCTTTAACACAATGGTTAGAAAAATCAACCCGCCAACCAACACCAGCACAAAAGATCCTGATTGACTGGATGCTTACAGTTCAATCTTCAACCATAGAAGATATTCTTAACAATATTTCTGTTAGCAAACATGTGATTACGAATTTAAAAAAACATGCCCTTTTTGACGAAATAGCACACCCTGTTAATGAAAGTACTTATTATTTTGAATCAAATTTTCAACCAGTAGAATTGAACGAAAACCAAAAACAAGTATTGGAGCAAATACAAGACCAACTCGTGCAACAACCATCAAAACCAATTTTACTTGATGGTGTTACTGGTTCTGGAAAAACAGAAGTTTATTTTGAAATGATTGCAGATGCCCTTAAAGAACAACATTCACAAGTTCTTATCATGCTGCCCGAAATTGCACTAACTTCTCAATGGATTAAAAGATTTGAAACACGCTTTGGAGCAAAGCCGCTTATTTGGCACTCAAATATGTCCACTAAAAAACGAACTCAAACTTGGCGCGACATTATATTAAACAAAGCACGCGTTGTTATAAGCGCACGCTCAGGTCTTTTTTTACCATTTCAAAATCTACGCTTAATTGTCATTGATGAAGAGCATGATCATGCTTACAAGCAAGAAGAAGGAACAATCTATCATGCGCGCGATATGGCAGTTGTATATGCAAAATTATGCAATTGCACCTTGCTACTAACAAGCGCTACATCATCGTTTGAAACCTATATGAACGCACAGTTAAATCGATATCATAAAGTATCTCTTAAAGTGCGGGCATTGGAAAGCAAGCCTGTAAAAGTCACACTAGTTGATATGCGCGAGCAACCACGAGGAAAAAAAGCATTAATTGCACAACCCATCATTAATGCAGTTAATATAGCGTTGCGTGATAACAAACAAGCATTGCTGTTTCTCAATAGACGTGGCTACGCGCCTTTAATGCTATGCCCAGGTTGTGGTTATACAGTAGAATGTAAAAATTGCTCAGCAACGCTTGTTTTTCATAAAAGAACCCAGCGCCTTTTGTGTCACCATTGCGGATATACAACACCAATGATACAAAAATGCCTGCAAGTTGAATGTAGCAATCAAGAATATCCACCTGATCTCATCTTTGTAGGCAGTGGCGTTGAAAAAGTAGAAGAAGAAGCAAAGCAATTATGGCCTAATGCTCGCATCGAACTTGTAACTGCTCAAAGCTTGAGTAGTCAGAAAATGCGTAACTCCTTCACACAACGTATGGAAGCAGGTGAGATTGATCTCTTAATTGGGACACAAATCATATCAAAGGGATATGATTTTCCATCTTTAAGTGTAGTTGGCATTTTAGACGGAGATAGCAACCTTGATTATGGCGACTTTAGAGCAGCTGAACGATGCTGGCAAATGTTGCATCAAGTAGCTGGACGCGCTGGCAGACGCCAAGCACTCGAAGGAAAAGCTTTTATACAAACTTACAACCCCCATGATCCGCTATTCACAGATCTTATGGAAGGTAATTATCAAAATTTTCTAGATAGAGAAATACAAAAACGTAAAAACGGCCATTGGCCTCCATTTACCCGCCTTGCGGCTTTGTTGGTTGAAGGTTACGACATGCATCAGGTTGAACGTTGGTGTCATCATTTTAAAAAATCTATTCCATATCATGATGAAGTTCAAGTGCTAGGACCGACACCAGCGCCTCTTGAAAAGTTACACGGGCGCTGGCGCTGGCGTTTTTTATTTCGTTCCAACATCAACTTTAATCTACAAGCATGGCTTGAACAATGCCCTTTGAACAGCAAGCAGCAATCTATTCGAGTAAAACTTGACATTGATCCACAAAGTTTTACTTAAAGCCGCAAAGTATTGCTTGAACATTATTGATGAAATAAGTTGAGTTACAAAACAAATCATATTTTAATAGATTACCTGATTGATCCGTGTTCATAAGGGTAAGTTAGCAACAATAGTCGTTTTTTGCTATCATTAGCGCCGTATCTGCAACTGGAGTTTAAATAAATGGTATTACACGCTACAAAACAATATTTTTTATCAATATATTGCCAAAAAAAATATAAAAACACCATTGCATGCGTGTTCATGTTCTTGGTATATGCTTTGTTTAGCTGTATTTTATTGGTTAATGTGGCAATCGCGCAAACTGAAAGCGACATACAAAATCGTGAGATTCGCAAAATTATCCACTCCAGTGAAGCCGTTTTAAGTGAACTGGTTCACTATTCTGCATATGGCAAGTCTATTATTAATCGCATCCGCAATGCAAAAGCACTAATTTTGGTTCCTAGTCTTTACAAGGTAGGTTTTTTATTAGGAGCAGAAGCTGGCCAAGGTATTATGATGGCGCGCTCTGAGGAAGGACTTTGGTCATATCCAACATTTATTAAAATTAAATCTGGATCGTTTGGATTTCAATTTGGTTATCAAGAATCACAATTATTATTGCTTATTCTAACCAGCACAGGATTAAACAATGTCTTAAAGCATTCTGTAACCCTTGGAGGAGAGATTTCTGCAGCCGCAGGCCCTGTTGGCGAAGGCTATCAAGCAGCGACTTCAACCGATTTAGGAGCAGATATTATTAGTTATATGTCCGCAAGTGGTGCTTTTTTAGGTGCTAGCCTTGAAGGTAGTTTTCTTGCTCCTGCCAACGAGTTGACCAAAAAATATTATGGCGATGATAACGCAAATAGTACAGCCGTTATGCTCGATGGATTATATGCCAATCCACATGCTGACAAGTTGCGTCAAATGATCCAAAATATTTCCGATCAATAAATCATCCTAAGCCTTAATAAGCGTTGGCTTATATCAGCAAGCGGCGTAGAGGCTCTCCAGTTGCAAGTTCTTGGGCATTCCATTGAAAATAAGCCAGATCATTAAGCTGTTGGTCACGATTTTCTAATTTAGGGTTTTCAAGAATACCGCCTGTAATTTCATGATCTGAGCAAGAAAATGCAAAGCTGCCAGCATCCATTGCAATGGTTGGTCTGCCTGCAATTAAAGAATCAACACCCATACCTGAAGAATATGTTATGGAACAAAAACAACCTGCCAACGATGAAACAATATTGTCAGATGTTCCTTTTAAAAACTCAACATTTTCAATACGCGCTATTGCTTGTAAAATATCTTGGTTATAGTTATAGATCCTTTGAGGCATGCGGATCACAATTTTACGTTTACTGAAAACTCTAATAGATTGACAAGTTTTAAGCGCCCATTGATTAATATCCAAACCACGCAAGCTTGCATCATTTGCTAGCTGCATAATAATAAGAAAATACCCATCTGCATTACGTTCAACCGGCTGTGGAATCCGTTGCAAATGCTGCGACATCAATTGCCAGCGCTTAGATGTATTGTCTACTTTACCAAAAAAACCTGTATCGCATAAAAAACCATTCAAACCAACACGCGCATATTCCATATCTGTAAAGTTTCCAACGCTATGGTGGCCTATCAAGCGTGTTTCAAGTACAATAAAATTTTTTGAATTTGCAACAATATCACGCTTCAATTTATGATGATCCATATCAAAAGACTTCCATGACCCCCAAAAAACATCAAGTTCACCTTGACACCATGTCAGATCATCGCATATTTTTACCTCCCATCCAAGTTTACGCGCACCTTCAGCTGTTGCTGCAAGTAATGGCAGTATAGAATGGTTTGTTCCAGCCGATTTTGGATAAATATTAATGCGCATAGATTGAATAGCTTTTAAAAATTAAAATCAATATTAACAATGAACAGTTTACATTATAATCAAATAAAAATAAATCAAACTCTACATGCCAGCCATCATTACCAACAAATCTACAACAATAGTAAACTTAAAATTATCTTGATCTTATATCGTAATAATGCGCTCTTTTAAAAATATCCTCATAACAGGTGGAGCTGGGTTCATCGGCTCAACGTTTATTCGTAAATGCTTGTTTGATCAACAAAACAAACCTACAGGCTTTTTACAAAAAGATGCTAAAATCATTTGCATCGACTGCGAAACATATGCTGCCGTTTCAAAAACACAAGATAGCTTTATCAACCATCCTGCTTATACATTTTATAAGGCAGATATTACCAACAAAATACATTGCGAAGAGATTATTTTAAACCATAAGCCAGATTATATTATCAATATTGCTGCTGAGACACATGTTGATCGTTCTATTACAAATCCTGATGCATTTATAACAAGCAATATTTTAGGTACAGTCAATTTATTAGAAATTGCACAAAAACTTATTGATCAACGTGATAATCCTAATTTTCTATTTCATCAGGTTTCCACAGATGAAGTATTTGGTAGCTTACATTTGCATGAAAACGCTTTTGAAGAAACTTCTCCATATCGCCCAAGGTCCCCTTACGCTGCTTCCAAAGCAAGTGGCGACCATCTCGTACATGCTTGGCAACACACCTATGGTTTACCTGTTGTCATTACCCATTGTGGCAATAATTATGGCCCATTTCAATATCCAGAAAAACTGATCCCCATTACAATTATCAACGCATTATTAGGCAGATCAATTAATATTTATAATAAAGGCGACAATATCCGTGATTGGATCTATGTTGGCGATCATGTAGAAGCTCTCCAAACAACTGCATTAAAAGGTGAACCTGGTGAAAGTTATCTGATTGGTGGCAATAATGAGCAAAGCAATTTAAGTGTTGTTACATTAATTTGCACAATGCTTGACCAACTCGCTCCTGATAATAATGGACCTTATAGCCGCTTGATCACGTTTGTACCCGATAGAGCTGGCCATGATTTTAGATATGCAAATAATTGCCAAAAAATTAAACAAAACCTTGGATGGAAACCCTCAACAGACTTTAAAGCGGGTTTACATAAAACAATTTCATGGTATTTACAAAACCGTGATTGGTGGAAAGATATTATTTTGCAATAACCCTAGATTGATTTAACATAATACTAAGCCAATACCATTAAGATATTAAAAGGTCATGACAACAATGAAAGGAATTATTTTAGCTGGCGGCAAAGGTACACGGTTGCTGCCCTCTACGCTTTCATTATCAAAGCATTTAATGATGGTTTATGATAAGCCGATGATATTTTATCCGCTTTCTACATTAATGTTAGCTAATATTAGACAAGTCATTATTGTGACTGATCCAAGTGATGTAGACGATTATAAAGCTTTACTTAAAGATGGCTCACATTTGGGTATACAAATTGAGTACGCTGTTCAAACCAAACCTAAAGGCATTGCAGACTCACTACTTGCAGCAGAGCCCTTATGCCAAGGACACTCATGTGCTGTAATACTTGGCGATAATATTTTCCATGGCAACCATTTAGCGCAATTGCTTCAAAGCTCACAGCATCAAAATGAAGGCGCTACTTTGTTTGCCTATTATGTTGACAATCCACAAGATTACGGTGTTGTAACAACACATACCGATACTAAAAACAATACCAAGATAGTATCTTTGATAGAAAAACCTAAAAAGCCTTTATCAAATTGGGCAGTAACGGGTTTATATTTTTATGACTCAATGATTTTTTCTTATGCAAAGCAAGTTAGTATATCTCCACGCAAAGAATTGGAAATCACAGATGTCAATAAGATGTACTTACAAGCCAATACACTTAAAGTAAATTATATAGGGCGCGGCTATACATGGCTTGACGCAGGCTCTGTTGAAAAATTATATGAAGCTTCATCTTTTGTTCGTATTGCACAACGACATGGCTTAAAAATTTCTTTTCCAGAAGAAATTGCTCTCAATCATGGGTGGATAACAAAAAAAGAACTTTCTAAATCAATAAAAATGTTTAAGAAGAGCCTATACGGTCAATATTTATGTAAATTACAAAAAATCTAAACAAACATATTACCAACACATCAATATCAAGCACAACAAACGCTTTATTTATATACACAAATTACTTTGACACAACATATCCCTTTCAACTACTTAAATATTACTGAAGAAGATCAAGAGATGGTAATGCAAGCATTGCGCTCGAACGCTCTTGCTGGCGGTTATGGTTTTACACAAAAAGCCCAAGATCTTCTGCAAAGCTTAACTGGCGTTGTCAATCTTATCACGCCTTCTTGCACGGCATCGCTTGAGATGACAGCGCTTCTTTGCAACATCAAACCCGGCGACGAAGTCATTGTTCCTTCCTACAGTTTTTCATCAACGGCCAATGCATTTGTTTTATTTGGCGCAACAATAGTCTTTGTTGATAGCTGCCCCAAAACATTGAATATCAATCCTGATGTACTAGAAGAAGCCATTACCAATAAAACAAAAGCCATTGTCGCCATGCATTATGCTGGGGTTGCCTGCGATATGGATAAGATTTTAACAATTGCCAAGCAATATAACCTTTATGTCGTTGAGGATGCAGCCCAAGGCATCATGGCATATTATAAAAGCCAAGCATTAGGCACCATAGGAGACTTTGGTACATACAGCTTTCATCAAAGCAAAAATATTATATGCGGAGAAGGAGGTTCTCTTTTAATTAATCGAAATGAATTTTTAGAGCGAGCAGAAATTATCAAAGATAAAGGCACCGATCGTTTGAATTTCATACGAAATCATATTGATAAATACACATGGCGCGATATCGGCTCATCTTATATTGTAGCTGAACATACATGCGCCTTACTATATGCACAACTCCAACGCGCCCAGTCTATTACAGATGCGCGTTTTAAAATTTGGCAAAAATATTTTACCTTGACAGCCGATCTTGAACAAAGCGGCTTTGTAACACGCCCTCATATTCCAGAATACGCAACCCATAATGGACATATCTTTTATTTAATTTTATCCCACAATATAAAACGCACGCATCTGCTAGAACAGTTGGGTAAAAAAGGCATTGCTGCAACATTCCATTATGTGCCATTGCATCAATCGCCTGCAGGAAAAAAATATGGACGTATTTCTGGATGTTTAAAACAGTGTGAACACTTTAGCGCTCAATTAATTAGGTTACCACTTTATTATGGACTTAAAACATCTCATCAACATTATATTATAGAAACACTCTCTAGCATATTAAAGCATTAAAACATACTATGATATAGCATGCCGGATGTCGCTCATTTAGTGTTTTTGTGTCAATATAGCAGTTTCTTTGCAAATGATCTTCCATGCTTGTTGAACATCTTCAAATCGAGTTTCCAAAGAGCCTACTTGAAAGCGAATAACTGTTTCACCTTGAAATATTGTCTTGGTTAAATAGATAGACCCTTGATCGTTAAGATTTTCTAGCAACTGATGATTAAACGATTCTATATCTTGTACTCCTGGGGGGCTTGCTTGGAAACTTAGCATGCTCAATATTGGTCTACTCGTTAGGCGAAAATGATCATGATCTTGAATTTGCTTTCCAAGCCAACTAGCCCATGCAACATGATTGCGTATCATCGATTGCATAGAATCAAGCCCATAGGTACGTATATGAAACCACAATTTAAGAGCCCGAAAACGCCTACCTAATTGAATAGACCATTTTGAATAATCAATTGCTGGGCTATTATCTGCATCTTGTGTGATATTTGTTTTAAGATATTCAGGCTCAAAGCCTAATGTTGCAACTAACTCTTTTGGATCTTTAACAAAAAAAGCTGAACAATCAAAATGTACACCCATCCATTTATGTGGATTAAATACCAAGCTATCTGCATGCTCAATACCTTGCCATAATACCCTAAATTCATCGCATAGCATTGCACTTCCAGCCCATGCTGCATCTACATGCAAAAATAAATTATATTGCAACGCTATCTTAGATAAATCTTCAAGATTATCACACCCTCCAATACCTGTTGAACCAATAGAGGCAATAATACCCGCCGGCTTAAAACCTTTTGCAAGATCACGCTCTATAGCATCTTTAAGTAGTGTAGGGTTCAATCCATAATGCTCTCCTGTTGTTGTAATTGGACAATAATTACTCCTACCTATTCCTGCCATCCCGATAGCTTTTTCGATTGATGAGTGCGCATGCTCACAGCCATATATGCGTAGCACAGGACCATGAAACAGCCCGTCTTTATTTGCGTCTTTGCCTAATTGATTAAACACTCGCTCGCGCATCATCACAACAGCAGCAAACGTAGCAGAAGAAGCAGAATCATGAATAACGCCTTGAAAACGTTTAGGGGTTTCTGATGTACAAATACCTACCCCATAAGCAAGCCACTCCATCATTCGTGTCTCAAGCTCGCTTGCTGCAGGACTTGTTTGCCAAAGCAACGAGTTAACCGCCATTGCTGCTGTGACATATTCACCTAAAACAGATGCAGGACTTGCATTGGCTGGAAAATAAGCAAAAAAACTTGGATGCTGCCAATGGGTTATATTAGGCAATATTATATTTTTAAAATCTGCAAATATTGTATCCATCGACTCACCCGACTTGGGTGGATATTCAGGTATTTTTTTAAGCACACTTCCTGGTTTAAGAACAGCGCGCACACGATAGGATTTAATATTTTGTCGATAATCGCTAGCCCAATCTGATATTTGATGCGCCCAATGTCGAAATTCTTGCCAATCATAGCTCATCTTATGAAGAACCTTCAGCTTCTTTAAGATTTTCTATGATAACATCCAATGTTTGCCCACCGCATGTGCTGAGGTTTTCTCCTGATCCAAATATTGCCTGCACTCCGCATTGTTTTAAAAATATATAATCTTGTTCTGGTATAACTCCTCCGCAAACAACTGCTATAGAATGATCTGCTTGTTGTTTTAATTCTTCAATAAGATCTGGAACAAGCGTCATGTGCCCTGCTGCTTGAGAAGATACACCTACAACATGAACATCATTTTCAATGGCTTGGCGCGCGGTTTCTCCAGGCGTTTGAAACAAAGGACCAATATCAACATCAAATCCCATATCAGCAAATGCAGAAGCAATAATTTTTGCCCCTCTATCATGTCCATCTTGTCCCATCTTAGCCACCAGAATTCGTGGTCTTCTTCCGTAGGATTTAATAAATGCTTTGATACGCTCAATCATAAGGTTGAACGCCTTATCATGATGGAATGCTGTACTAAAAACACCACTTATCCCACTGTTGGTCGCTTTATATCGGCCAAATACATTGCTCAATACATCCGACACTTCACCAACGGTTGCGCGCATACGCATTGCTTCAACGCTTGCTTCTAGTAAGTTATGATCAAATGGAGGCTCCTTTTCTGCAACCTCTTTAAGATGATTAAGAGCTTTAGAGCATGCTTGCGCGTTTCGGGTTTCTTTTACTTGCTTAAGGCGTTCAATTTGTTTTTCACGCACACGTTGGTTATCTATAACCAAAACATCTAGCATTTTTTCTTCACTGGATTGGTATTTGTTAACACCAACAATAATGTCTTCTTTTTTATCAATTGCTGCTTGACGACGAGCAGCAGATTCTTCTATCTGCAATTTAGGGATACCTGCTATAATAGCTTCTGTCATTCCACCCATTTGCTCAATTTCTTTAATAATTTTTGTCGCGCCTTCAATCATTTGTGCTGTCAAGCTTTCCAACATATACGACCCTGCTAGAGGATCAACAGAGCGAGTAACACCTGTTTCTTCTTGCAAGATTAACTGGGTATTGCGTGCAATGCGTGCAGAAAACTCACTTGGTAATGATACGGCTTCATCCAATGCATTTGTATGCAATGATTGCGTTCCTCCTAATATCGCAGCCAGTGCCTCAGTTGTTGTGCGCACAACATTGTTGGTAGGATCTTGGCGGGTTAAAGATACTCCACTCGTTTGACAATGCATACGGAGCATTTTTGAGCGAACATCTTTTGGCTTAAAGTGCTCTTCTATTAAATTTGCCCATAAAAATCTAGCCGCTCGTAGCTTGGCAATTTCTGTGAAAAAATCCATCCCTACAGCAAAAAAGAACGACAACCTAGGTGCAAAAACATCAATATCCAAGCCTAACTTAACGCCAGCGCGTACATATTCAAGCCCATCTGCTAGCGTATAGGCAAGCTCTTGCATCGGCGTCGCACCAGCTTCTTGCATATGGTATCCTGAAATTGAAATAGAATTAAAATTGGGCATTTCATTTGCTGTATAAGCAATAATATCCGACACGATGCGCATAGAAGCTGTTGGGGGATAAATATAAGTATTGCGGACCATAAATTCTTTCAAAATATCATTTTGAATAGTCCCTGAAAGCGCGGATTTTTTGATACCTTGTTCTTCTCCTGCTACAATAAACGCTCCTAAAACAGGCAACACCGCTCCATTCATTGTCATAGAAACTGACATTTTATCTAATGGAATTTGATCAAATAAAATTTTCATATCTTCAACGCTATCAATAGCAACACCAGCCTTGCCAACATCGCCTATCACATTGGGATGATCGCTATCATAGCCACGATGGGTTGCAAGATCAAAAGCAACCGAAAGGCCTTTTTGACCACCAGCAAGGTTTTTTTTATAAAATGCGTTGGATTCTTCAGGTGTAGAAAATCCAGCATATTGGCGTATTGTCCATGGGCGCCCCTTATACATGCTAGCGCGTATTCCACGTGTGAAAGGTGCAATACCAGGCATACCTCCAAGATGATTGCATTGTTTGATGTTTTGCTCATGATACAACGCTTTAATATCCAATCCATCAACGCTTGACCATGTCAATTCATCGCTTGAAGAAGTTTTGGTTTCTTTGCGTACTAATTCTTCCCAGGCATCAAGCCCAGATTCCATCGATTTTTTAATGCTCTTATGCGATTGTTGTTTTGTCATGATTTCAATATCCATTAATCATTAGCGGGGACATCATAATGCATTTACTTGATGGATAGTATATAAATAAACATTTATTATCAATGATTACAATTAGTATCATTAAGTATTGCAACTAGATGGATTAAATATTGCATCTCCATACAACATATGAGAGAATGTACCATCTCATTCATTAAAAGAATATAAATAAAATTTATTAGCTTGGTATTATTCAAGTGGTTAAACTATAATATCTTTGGATAGTCTTTTATAGATTGTTAATTGTAATTAAATTGTTAATTGTAATAAAAATGAACAAAGCTCGCCAATTCACCAATCGCTCATGGTTGCAACCAACACAATGTTACATTGATAGACATGTAATTCGTGTATTATTCATTTGTACAATAATGTTACCTCTATTAATGATGTTGGTTCCTTTAAGTGCTACAAAGGTGCACGCTCAATCTACAGAATTTGAAAGCGATGCCAGTTTTGAAGATTTTTATTTAAACGAATCCTCTGAAATTAGCGATCCTTTAGAGCGTTTCAATAGAGCAATCTTCCATTTAAACTGGACCTTAGATAAAACCTTGCTAGTACCCATTGCTAAAAGCTATGAAGCCGTTGTTCCAAGGTTAGGACGCCAATTCATCCAAAATTTTTTAGAGCATCTTTCAACTCCTTTTATTTTATTCAATAACATCTTACAAAATGACATGAGCGCCGCTGAAATTTCGCTTAAGCGTTTAATTTTTAATACAGTTATTGGATTTGGTTTTTTAGATCCTGCCACGAGTTTTAATGCAAAATATCAATACGCAGATTTTGGTCAAACTCTGGGTGTTTGGGGAGTAGATAGCGGGTATTATCTTATGCTACCAATTTTAGGTCCTCAAACTGGACGCAGTGCTATTGGATTAGTTCCTGGCTTTTATAGCCAACCTACACGCCATGTAGGAAACCCTCAAAATCAACGGATGACTAGCATCTCCATTGCAGCTACTAAGGTAGTTGACAAACGCTCACGCAATTATAAAGAAATCAAGCAATTAGAACAAGAGACGCTTGATTTATACACTTCTATACGCAGTTATTATTTTCAATCTAGGCAAAAGTTAATCCGTGATATTGTTACCAAAAACGATCTCAGCCAACAATAATTAAAACAAAACTTAATCTTCGCCATATCATCAAGCACTCAACACACATCCTTAATAACCAATCAATAGTTACGTAATATGCATCAATTTACAAAGATCATTTTTTCTTGGATTGCCGTCGGCTCTATTTTGTGTTTTATAGGATTGACTGCTAATCCTACTTATAGCGCTGATAAAGCTAGCCAACAAGATATTGTTGAAGCTTCTGTGCAAATATCAGCATTAGCAGAAGACACTCTGGCGTTAATGCAACAATCAAACGACTTACAAGAAATCTATATTCAAAATGTTGAGCACATCTTGAATAAATATTTTGATGTTGAGATCATTGCCAAATTACTACTTGGTCGATATCGACGCAAAGTAACTAAAGAGCAATTACATCGCTTTAATAAAGTGGTCCACCAATACATGGTGCATGCATATGGACAACGATTGCATGAGTTTCAAGCTAGCGGATTAACCGTTACCAGTGTAACAGCAGGAGCGCGTAAGACCATTACTGCAAATTTACTCTTGCAACGCAAAGAAGCTAAGCCCATTCATCTTACATTGCGTCTTCGCAAAACAAAAAAATCAAATCAATGGAAAGTTTTTGACTTGGCGATTGCAGGACTTTCTATGATCATCACACAGCGTGATGATTTTACAAACTTTATTAAACAAAATAAAAACAATATTGACGCGCTGATTACGCGATTAGAAGAGCAAGTAACAGCTACAAGCAACCCTTAAGCCTTCAATCCTTAGCCCTTAAGTACCACCTTAGAGATTATGCTTTATTCATAGCAATTGACAGGTCTTTGCAATAACTGCTGCGTTGCTTCTTGCAGCGATATGCTACCTTTGATCAACTCTCCTACTTGACACATAATAGGCATATCTATTCTCGAACGCTCAGCCCTATCAATTAATGCAGCTACTGTTTGTACACCTTCTATTGTACCATCAACAGATGCAATTGCTTGATGAACAGTTTTACCCGATCCCAAAGCATAGCCGAAGAGATAATTTCTTGATAATCGACTCGTTGCTGTTAACATCACATCACCAATGCCTGCTAATCCCAATACAGTTTGCTTGCAACCGCCTTCTGCTTCTAGCAATCTTCCAATTTCTGCAAGAGATCTGGTAATTAGCGCACTTTTAGCATTCTCACCTAATTGAAGGCCATCTGTCATAGCTGCTGCAATTGCAATAACGTTTTTAACTGCTCCGCAAAGACTGACACCTAAAGGGTCTTTTGATATATAACATCTAAATTGCTGGCTACCTAAAAGATCAATAAATTGCTGGCAAACCAAAAGATCTTTACTGGCAATAACCGAAGCAGCAGGTAAGCCTGCTATAATTTCATGGGCAAGGTTGGGACCGCTTAACACTGCTGCATTAAAACCCATCTGCAAAGCAGCTTCATAAGGTGTTTGTAAATTGATTGCCAAGATACCTTTTGCACATAATAAAACAGGTTTTGTTTTTGGTAAATGCGCTAAAATATCCATAACTGCTATAACAGGCACAGCAATAATGATCAAATCAACCTCTTGACAATTTTCAAGCTTAGGTAAGCGATCAAAACAACCATCCTCATCAATGCAAAACCCTTTACTAGATCCGTTATGGGCTTTATTATCCCAATCGTGGATAAACTGATCCACAGTGCTTTGTTTGCGAGCCCAAAGCTTAATTGATGAAATGACTGACCCATCTTTTTGGCTTCGATTTCTAGCAGCTTGAATAGCCAGTGCCTTACCCCATGCTCCCAGTCCTAAAATAGCTATTTCCATTTACCTTACCTCATCTAGTGGCCAACGAGGCGTTGGTTGAAAGGCAATATTAGCAGGCCTCCCTTTGGCCATAGCTTCAATGCCAGCCCATGCGATCATTGCACCGTTATCTGTGCATAAATCCACAGGTGGCGTAAAAAAATCAATTGCATATTTCTCGGCTACTTGCATGAGTCCGTTGCGCAAGCGAATATTAGCACCAACCCCGCCAGCAAGAACAAAATGTTTTATCTTATTATCTCCAAGCGCAATATCAAGCGCTGCTGCTGAACGCATTGATAAAATATCACATACAGCTGTTTCAAAAGCATAGGCTAATGTGGCCTTATATTTTTCAATCGTCTCTTGTGGCATAGAACACACTAACCGCCGCATAGCTGATTTTAAACCCGCAAAAGACATATCGCATCCTTTTTTGTATACCATGGGCCTTGGTAAATCAAACTGAGCTGCTAATTTACTATCTCCAGAATGGGCAATCTTTTCTATTGCTGGGCCCCCTGGCCATCCTAATTGTAGCAATCGTGCAACTTTATCAAAGCATTCTCCTGCAGCATCATCAAGGGTTCTACCAATAATGCTATAATTACCTACTTCTTTTACAATGACAAACATGCAATGACCTCCAGAAGCTAGCAATAGCAAGTAAGGAAATGGTATTGGTTTGATCAATCTAGGTGAAAGCGCATGCCCTTCCAAGTGGTTAATTGCCATGAAAGGTATATCTTTTGCCCAAGCAATAGATTTACCGACACTAGCACCCACCATAACACCACCTATTAATCCTGGTCCACAAGTAGCAGCAACACCATCAATATCATTGTAGCTTATATTTGCTTTAGCAAACGTATATTCCAGTATAGGCATAATATGGCTTAGATGATCTCTAGCTGCTAGCTCAGGAACTACTCCTCCCCACTTTTGATGAGTTTCGATTTGACTATGGATCGTTTGCGCTACAATGTTTCTATTGCCATCTACTAAACCTATGGCAGTTTCATCGCATGAAGTTTCAATTCCTAGAACTAACATTGTATCACTGCAAAACTAACGCTATCTTGCCTATATGGTTGCTCGCTTCCATTTTCATATGCGCTTGAGATACCTGCTCAAGTGAAAACTGCTCATCCATCACTGGAGCAATAGCACCACTTGCAAGCAAAGGCCATATTTCTTGCTTGAGCATACTAGCAATCACGGTTTTTTCAGCTAGCGTTCTAGCTCTCATTGTAGAACCACTGATCTGTAAACGCTTTGTCATGACTGACATCAAATCAACCTCTGCGCGTGATCCTTGCAAAAATGCAATTTGTGACAATCTTCCTTGGTCTGCTAAACATTTTATATTACGATTGATGTAATCTCCACCCACCATATCAAGAATGACATCTACTCCACGTTTTTTTGTTTCCAATTTGACACGTTCAACAAAATCGTCATTGTTATAGTTTATTACAAAATCTGCACCAAGTTCATAGCATTTTTGAGCTTTTTGTTCATTAGAAACTGTGGTGAAAACTGTAACTCCAAAACATTTAGCTAATTGTATAGCTGTTGTACCTATTCCGCTAGAGCCACCATGGACCAACAATGTTTCACCCTTTTTTAAACCTGCACGCATGAACATATTGTACCAAACTGTAAAAAAAGTTTCTGGTAAGCATGCTGCTTCCTCACCCGATAACCCTCTAGGATAGGGAAGACATAACGATGATTCTGCTACCACATATTCGCTATAGCCTCCCCCATGTACTAATGCGCAAACCTTTTGCTTTAAAAAAGAACTCGGGCAGCCTGCACCCAATTCAACCACTTCTCCTGCAACTTCTAGCCCCAATACTGGCGATGCATCAGCTGGCGGTTTATATAAGCCCTGTCTTTGCAAACAATCTGGTCGATTGACACCAGCTGCAACGCTTTTAATCAAAACTTGCCCTTTACCTGGTGCTGGTGTTGCTACATCAATCACTTTTAATATTTCTGGGCTTCCAAAACCTTGCATTTGTACTTGTAACATTGATCAATGATTGCCTGTAAAAATCTGTGAATGATATTTTCTATTGAACCATAATTTTAATCGTATTTTTAGCGTCAATAGCATTTCTGTTGACCACATATCAGCTTGTAAGGGTATATTTTTTTGCTGATAAAGATTTAACATATGCTCATTAATATACCATAAATTCAACAAACCAAAGCTTCGATATGATGAAGGGACACTTTCTTGAAGTTGAGTAATCTCATGAACAATATTGGCATTACTTGTCGCTTGGTGGACATATTTATCATATAAAGCTATTCTCAGCAAACCTTTGGCTAAACCCAGTGTGTATGCATGATTTTGAATATCACTACAAGCTAACGATCCTTGTGCAATAAAGCGCCATAGCAATCCATCACATATGTATGCATCGTGTAATGTTGAAAAATCTTGATATTTTTTATCCCATTGATGTTCTTGCCAACTTTTTTGTATCAAAAATAATTTTTCTTTATATAAAAGCCACTCCAACAATAAATTTATATCAAGCACACCATGCTGGTGCAAAAAGCCAATAGCTTCTAATATCATATGATCAGAGCCTTGATGCTTGACCAAATTGTCATGCCACCATTGAAAGCGCATTTCACCAATCATTAATTGGGTTGTTCGAGCACCGATCTGTGTGATTTCAAAATCCAGTACAAGCAAGCTATACCAAACAAACCTTACCCAATCGTTCCTTTGATGACAGCTCAAATGAAAAGAGTTAATGTCTTGGATTTTTACTATCTCAGACAATTTGTTATAGAGTAAATACGGCACTTTTATAGGCATTATTCAATTACTCTGCTTAAGTTATCAATCATACTATTTAGTTACTTGCCGTGTTTTCAAAACAAGACTGCATCAACAACATACGTCTTTTCTTTAGATAATGATGATCTATCTCAACAGGTAATGTTTTTTGAGATCTTAAATAATCTTCTATATCCAAATAAATATGCAACACCAAATCTAACACTCTACCTTCGTTTTCTGGCAATGTCTTGATCCACCCATTGCAATAAAACATCGCTTGCACGCGTTGATGTTGGATATGATCCAGTAATTGGGTGCACAAAGCCTCTAATTTATAAGCATGTACACCAGAGCTTGCAGGATGATTGATAACAGCAGCTAGCTCGCTTGTATCTTTAATATCAACACTATGTAATAATTCTTCTGGTAATGTTAAAAGCTGTACAGCTTTTTTGCTGTCTTTTTTTAAATCCCTTAAGATATGCACAAGATAGCAATATCGTCCAATGGCATGTGCTGCTTGATATGTATCCATATGCCCGTCATTGCCTGCAAGCGTATCGTTATTGAGTGCCAATATTTGCAAAAAACATTGCGCTGGTGCTACAGCAACATTATTAATATAAGAATCAAAATCATGCCAGCTATGCAAGCATTGTTGCTCTTTGTCTTGGCGCAAAGCATGTAAAAGATTGACCCATGGCTGTGGATGGATGCCTACCGATATAAAAAGAAACCTAAACGCATCTAAAAAATACCTCGAACGATGGTCTTCAAACAACTGCTTGTGTTGAATTTTGTCATATCTGGTTTGATGGTTTTTATATTGATCAAGTAATATCTCAACATCCTCAGGATTGAGGCCCATCTGGGCAAAACTACCATTATCTACCCAATCATCAACAAGGCGCATTGTTGCGTATGCAACATCAAAAACATCACGCTTAAAAATATCTAATTGACGCGCACAAAACCATAAATTGGAGTTTTCTTGGGCAGTAATTTTACGACTGTAAGTTAATGTTTGAGATGAAATAGTAGAGCGTTGCTGCATCACTTTAATAAAACCAGAACCTTTTAATATCTAACCTAAATTATTCTTTAATGTCGGCATCGATAATGTTTTTAATTCGAGTGAGCGTTTCTTGATATCCTAATATGTCAATAATTTCAAAAATACTAGGTGAGATTGTACTGCCTGTAATTGCAGCTCGCAGCGGTTGTGCAATAGCCCCTAATTTTAATTGCTTACTTGCACACCATTCTCGCACTTCATGTTCAATGCTAGCTATATTCCAATTTGTAACATCTTCTAATAGATTGACCAAATCACTAAGCAATACATGATTATTGCCTTCAACAAGGGCTTGAGCTTTTACATCCTTGAATGGATAATCAGGCCTAACTAAATAAATTTGCGCAATTGTCGTTAATTCAACAAGCGTTTTAGCACGCGCTTTAAGTCCATCCATTCCTCGTTGCAATCTCTTATATTGTACATCTGTTAGGGCAATATTGGCATGCTCTTGTATCAAACAAATTAAATTTTCATTATCCAATTGTCGTAGATAATGACCATTGAAATGGGTAAGTTTTACAAGATCAAACTTTGCTGGAGAACGTCCTACATCGCTCAATTTAAAGATTGAAATGACCTTTTCAATAGCAATAATTTCCTCATCTGCATATCCCCATCCAAGGCGAAGCAAATAATTTACCATCGCTTCAGGTAAAAAACCTGCTTCACGCCAGCTTTCAATTCCAAGAGCTCCATGACGCTTGGAAAGTTTTGTTCCATCATGGGCGTGGATTAATGGAATATGGGCAAACTCTGGAATTTCAAAACCAAGAGCTTTAAACAGATGCAACTGCCTAAATGCATTATTTAAATGATCGTCACCTCGAATAATATGCGTCACATTCATATCATGATCGTCCACGACAACAGATAGCATATAAGTTGGACTACCATCTGCACGCAATAAAATAAAATCATCCAAAGTAGCATTATCAACTTGTACTGTGCCTTGTACAAGATCGTTAATCGTTGTTTGCCCATCATATGGCATTTTAATTCGTACGCTATAAGAAGCTCCTTTAGGTGCCGTGCTTGGATCACGCTCCCGCCAACGCCTATCATAGCGCATTGGTAATCCTTTTTGCTTTGCTTGCTCGCGCATAGCAACCAAATCTTCTTGCGTAGCATAACAGCGATACGCTTTGCCTTGCTCAATTAAACTTTCTACAAGAGATTGATGGCGTTCAAGATGTTCTGACTGCCATATAACAGGCCCATCATGGTTAATGTTAAGCCATTCAAGACCTTGTAAAATAGCATCCTTAGCAGCTTGCGTTGAGCGCTTAGCATCGGTGTCTTCTATTCTCAAGCGATAGATTCCGTTATTGGCTTTTGCAAAAAGCCAGTTAAACAAGGCAGTTCGACACCCACCTATATGCAAAAAACCCGTTGGAGAAGGTGCAAACCGTGTCACAACATTCATAAGATAATCAATCCTTATTTGAGATATTTTTTATTACATTGCTACGATGTGTATATAATGTAAATGCTATTCATAACACATCATACAAATATCTTGTTTATTTCAAAGAAAACACAACAATATCAATGAAATACAAACTAACACATATTGCAAGCTCTTATCTTACAAGCTTCATCGAAGGGCGCATAAACTTACCAATATGGTCTATCATATTCTTTATAGCAGGTATAGCATGCAATCTTTCTATTGGCACAACTATATCGATACATCAAACCGTATTACTTGCCATTAGTTTACTAGCCTTTTGTGTATGTGGGTATTATATAACATCATTTCGTAGCCTCATTACTTTCTTTTTAATACCTTTTATCCTTGGCATCATATGGATGAGTGTTCACATTCATATAATCCTGGCTCAAAAATTACCATATCCTATCTATGGTAGTCACACTCTACAAGGAACTATAATAGGCGAGTATTTTAGCAAGCATCAACGTTATATATTGCTAAACCCTACATCTATTGATGGTCAAAAGATTCAAGAACATGCTTGGCATGTTCGTGTTAAAGTTTCCAAAAATAAAAATTTAAAAACTCCTATCGCTTTGACAAATCACATCAAGATCAAAGCGTATATTCTACCTCCTCCGCGCCCTGTTTGGCCAGGAGGATACGACAACCAGCGGCGTGCATTCTTTACAAAATTAGCAGGTAGTGGTTTTGCATTAACTCCCCCTACGCTCATGCACCCCCGTCCATTTACTAATCATGTACAATCATTGTTTCCTTCAAAAACAAATGTTACTGCTTTTTGGAATTCTTTCCAAGAGAATATACAAAAAATACGCCTTCAATTGCGTCTACATTTCATAGATACGCTTGAGGCCAAGCATGCCCATTTTGCATCAGCTTTAATGATTGGGATGCGTGCTGAAATACCCGATAAGCAGTTGATGCATTTACGAGCCAGTGGGTTAATACATTTACTTGCCATCTCAGGGTTGCATATTGGAATTGTAATGGGTGGTGCCTTTTTTATAACACGTATGCTAATGGCTACAATCACGCCTTTAGCAAGAAAATATCAAATTAAAAAAATTGCAGGATTTTTTGCTTTACTAGCTGGACTATTATATCTTTTTATATCTGGTGCTGCTGTGCCTACACAGCGAGCTTTTATTGTTGGATTACTCGCTATTCTTGCTCTAACGTATGATCGCTCTGTTTTATCAATACGCATTGTTGCATTCGCTGCTTTTTGTGTTAGCGTTTATTCTCCTTGGGTCGTAATGGATGCAAGCTTTCAGTTATCTTTTGCAGCTGTTGGGGCATTAGTGTTTGCATATGAATGGCATCGTGATCGCCAAAAACAACATCATTTAAATGCTATCATTGTTCATTCTTTTGCACAAAAATGCTTAAAGATTTGTTATCATATCGTCTTTACAACCCTTATTGTCAACATTGCCACACAACCATTAATTGCATTGATCTTTGGGTATATAACGCCATGGAGCTTGCTGGCTAATGTATTTGCAGTACCAATTGCAAGCTTTATCATGATGCCTAGTTTATTTGCGATGCTTATTCCAGGATTAAGCTCTATTGCAATGCCTTTATTTACATGGAGTCTTGATCTTATTTTAAGCTTAGCAGATTTCATTTATCATCTGCCTTTTTCTCAAATAGCAACCGGCCAAATCAACGGATTTACAATTATATACTTTTTCATCACCATTAGCATTGCAGCAACTACATATGGAAAATCTAGAAATTTATTTTTAATAGCTGCATTGATCATATATCCAATAATATTTACACTCAAACAACCATTGCCTAAACTTGTAATAGGCCCTCAAGGAGCGTTAGCAGCACAGATCAATCAATCACAGTGGGTTTTGCTAGGCAAAAGTAATCGTGGATATTTACCCAATGTTTGGCAAAACAAACTATCCTTGCATCAATTTTCTAGATTTGATGCATTAGGAGATACATGCTCTAAAAATCAATGTAGATTTAAAATAGATGACATTACAATTGGATGGTTTCATACCAAAACTCCTGATCTTGCATTGCTTTGCAAAAACTATGATCTTCTTATTTTGAGTAAAGTTGAGTTTGATCAGAGCTTATGTCCTAATCATTCTGCCCACCATGTTGTGGATCAATGGAATATCCGAAATTCAGGCGCACAATTTTTTAACTGGAGCAAACCTACACAAAACCTTATGCACCATGGTACCTGGCAGATTGTAAGCGATGACAACATCCGTGGATCTTATCCATGGATTGGATGGAGGTTTGCTTTTAAACGCAAAACGATTACGCGCTAAAAAAGACTATTTTATTGATGTTCAATACCAAATACCCCAATCAAATATAGATATCATTCAATTGCTTTTGAGATATCTATCTAACAACCGCCTCAAGCGCTCGAAGCATAGCATCAGAAGCGTTTACAACTCTTGCCATTGCTGTATAAGAATTTTGCAATATAGTCAGGCGTGCTAACTCTGTATCAAGACTAACATTTACTTTGCCTTTATATCGTTTATTAATTTCGTCAAAAACATTAGAGCTAGTACTAGCTGTTTCTTTTGTGCGTCTACCAGATGCAATCACATCATTTAACCATCCAACCGCTAAACGTGAATAATCTGTTGATGATTGGGTAAAGGCTGCTTCATCAAAATTACGATTTGTTGATGCTAGAGCAGCATTAACAACTGTTCCTGAACTACGCTTAACCGTTGAGGTGCGAGCTATCAACTCATCTGCAACCTTTATATTAATGCGAGAATGAGGCTTTAAACTATTGTAGCGCGTGAAAAAACTACCTCTTAGTTCATCGGCACTAACCTTATTGCTAAATGTTTGTATTGCTGGATTTCCAGCCCCAAACAAGCCAGTAGCCCCTGCATTAATCACAAGGTTTTGACCCGTGGTACCACTAACACTAATGTTGCCATTGGTATCTGCAACTGCGCTAATGTTAGTAAGAGCGTTAATATTTGCAATTAACTGTGCTCCAGTTAACCCTGCTGTTACTGATACTGTTTGTGTAACAGCTGCTCCGCCTGATATTGGCGTTGTTGTAAATGTTATAGTCCCGCCACCTGCTCCTGATATATTTGTAATGTCACTTGTCGTAGCTATATTTTGTGCATTATAATTTGCAGTTGCAGGAAATAGGTTCGTTGCACCAGGGTTAATTGTTAAATTACCTCCAGTATTAGAACGTATGTTTAACGCATTTGTTGTAGGATCATACAATGCGGTAATACCATCTTGAGCATTAATAGATGCTAATAATTGTGCCGGTGTTGATGTGCTTGCAACTGCTACTGTATTATTGCGTACCACATTGCCTGCTTGATCTCGTTGTGTAAACGACAAGGTACCAGTAGAGATACCGCTACCTCCAATTGTTGCCGATGCGCCTAGACCAACAATGCCTGATGTTGCACCAGCTGTAGGAGTAATGTTAAAACTTGCCTGTGCATCTAAACCTGCACGGTTATAGGAACGCGCAAAAGAAGGTGGTGCATCTGGTGTTAATGTTTGACTAGTTACTGTTGTACCAAAAAAACCGGTAGCTCCTGCATCCACAGTTATAGCTGTTTCTAAGTCAGAGTTAATAACTATGCGACCACGTGTATCAAACTCACTACTTAATCCTCCAACTTGATTGATTGCGCTTACCACACTATCAAGCGTTGCTCCTGCACCAATTGTAATGCTGATTTGATTGCCAGTTGATCCTGATACACTAGTACCTACGAAAACGTTGCCAATGGTAGAATCAAACACTGCATCTGTTGTTGCTGCAGTAAGTGTGATTGTGCCAGGCTGTATAATACCACCTGCACCAGCAATCAATGATGTTCCTGGAAGTTGTCCTAATGGTACACTAGAGTTTTGAAATTGCACTGATGAGCGTACACTCGCAGCAGCTTCGTTGGTAAATTGTCGCGAGATTTCATCTAGTTGAAATCGAAGTTTTTCTACAAAACCTATTGACCTATCAGCATTATCAATAGATGCGTTATCAGAACGCGCAAGATCAATAATTGCCCCTAATCGACCTCCATATATCCTATTAGTATAGTCTTGGTTACCTGTATCTGTACGTGATAGAACCTGTGTTGTTGCATCCCAAGAAAATTGACTCGGCGTAATCCCTACAAGACTATAAGTTGGTCCAAATATAAATTGATGGCCAGATGGTTGTTCTGAAATTTTTACAGGCACATATTTAGCAATAATATGTAATTGCTTTTCTCGCTGATTTTCAAGCGCCGATGATTCTCTTCCAGAACTCTTGAGCCTTGCTACTTCTCCATTAAGGCGAGAAAATTCTCTTAGAGCCGTATTAAAGTCCGATACATCTTGTGTGATTTGCTGACCAATTGAAGCTGACGATTCATCTAAACCTGAAGACAAACGCTGCAATTCTGAGATAAAGCTTTGCGCTGTTCTGACCACGTCATACCGCGCTGCTGCAAGTTCTGGATTTGCTTCAAAGCTACGCCAGCTATTAACAAACTCTTGTAAAATATCATTGATCGGCGTACTGCCTCCAATAGTGCCTAATTTGCGCTCAAAATCATCAAAAAATGTTTGCTTGACTTCATCGGCTCCTTGTGTCGATGTTGCCGTTAAAGTAGAACGTAATAATGCTGCATCAACTTCACGTTGAATACCAGAAATTTTTGATCCACCTGTGACTTGATACTCAAACTCAGCTCTTCTTGCAGCATAATCTTTATTATTTGCATTAGAAATGTTATCAGAAACAACACCAACAGACGTTGAAAAAGCATTAAGTCCTGTTAATGCTGTTTGAAGAGCCGTATAGATCCCAGACATTTTATAACTCTCTGTTTTTGATATAAAAGATGAACAACATCACCATATGCCAATAATCTATCAAGCTATAAGTTCTGGTTAATTGTAATCGGTGTTGCTTGATCTCTCGATCCAGTTTTACCTGTTGGATCGTAGCGGCTAACTTTGCCTGCCATTTTACGAGCTTTTTCCACAAGGTTATCAATAACAAAATGCGCCGCTTCAACCATAATCCCTAATCGGCGTTCATTTCCTCTGACAGCGTAGTCATATTGGCGTGCTACCTCAGTCATTTCTGTTCTTAACACTGGTTCTAGTTTGTTTGGAAAATCTGGATTACTTAATAAAACTCGTAACTTTTCTTCATACTGCCCGAGTAAATATTGTTTATCTTTTACAACAAGCTCTAACTCTTCAGCTGAAGCATATGTATAGATTGAGTTTTCATACTCAATTAAAGCTTTGAGTTGCTGCATTAACTGTATGAGGTTAATAGCTTTTTGATTGATATCATCAATCAAATCTGTAGACTCATTCACGTCTGCGCGTTCGCTTATATCTACATTGTATGACGGCGCAACTGGGTATAATGGTACATTGGGGTCGGTATTAACTTGGGGGTCAGTATTAACTTGTGTATCATCTTGTATTTTATTTGATGGAGAATAAGGCAGATTCTGCGTATGGGTTTTGGGGTTTTGTGATGCGTGGTTGCGTGCTTGACTCATCGCGGATACCTTCTTGTAATTTTAAAATATCTTTTAACACTGCATCTGCTATGCCAAAGCTATTGTTTTTTGTTACTTCACGGGCATATTCATCTAAAAGTTGATCTTGAAACAAATTTTCAGCATGACTTCCACCAAGACTTTCATCCAATTCTACACCTTCAAATAAAGATCTGAAAATCTGTGCAACAAAAACCTGCTCAAACTCTTTAGCTGCTTTTAATGCTTGTTCAAATGTCGGTTTTTGTGTGGTTTCAAGGTTTCTGCGATTAATCGATTGCAATGCATTTCTTTGGCGTAAAGTAGGATTTAGCCGCGCATTAACAATGCTTAAATCTGTTTGCAGTGATGGCAGGTCGCTCATATTAAGACTACTTTCATATGTTCTACATCAATTCAATATCAGCTTGCAAAGCACCAGAAGCTTTGATCGCTTGTAAAATAGAAATCAACTGTTCAGGTTCAATGCCAAGAGCGTTCAATCCGTTAATCAAATGCTGTAAGGTGACACTGTTATTTAGTATTGCCACATTCCCAGAGATTAGGTTAGGATTGGTATCAACAGCTGCAAGATTAGCTGCATCAGCCACCTCAGCAGCGTCTACTTGATCGCGATTAACAAAAGGCAAGAGACCACTTTGTTGATTAGCTGATTCTTGTATTTGTACATTAAGTGCTCCATGTGCTATTGCAATTTCTGAAATCTGCACTTGACTTCCCATCACAACCACACCACTTGCAACATCAATAATAACTTTTGCAGGAGTATCTGTTTTAATACGCAATTGCTCTATATCCGTAATAAGGTCTATCAACCCGCCTTGATAAGAATCTGTAGTAGAGATCCTTACAGTGCCTGGATTAACAACAGTAGCAACACCAAAACCAATAAAAGTATTAATAGCTGCTCTTATTCTTCTTGCAGTTGTAAAATCTGGATTTTTAAGCGACAAGTGCATGTTATTTAATTCAGATATTTTAAAGTTGGTTGAGCGTTCAATCAGCCCACCATTGGTAATTCTTCCATTTGTCGGTATAGAAGCATTTGCATTTGCTCCTGCGTCAACTCTGCCTATTGAAACTGTTCCTTGTGCAACTGCATACACCTCACCATCTGCAGCCTCCAAAGCAGTTGCCAATAATGTACCACCTTCAATACTTCCAGCAGTGCCTAAAGCAGAGACATTAACAGAAATAGCATCGCCTGGTCGTGCAAATGGCGGCAAAATAGCAGTCACAGAAACCGCTGCAACATTCTCAACATTCAAATCATTGATCCTGCCACTAATACCTGCACGCTCAAGCATACCGATTAAGCTTTCTTGAGTAAAAACAGCATCATTGAGATTATCACCCGTCCCATTAAGACCAACTACAAGACCAACGCCGAGTAAAATATTGTCCCTTACCCCTTCAAAATTCACAACATCCTTGATCCTAACTTGAGCATTAGCAGGTTGCGATAAGCATATTGCACCAAACAATGCCAATATGCCAACGCACAGTTGTAAAGGATTTTTGTATAAGCGTTGCATCATCATTTATTATCCCGTAGGGATTGTCTCTTGGATCTACTTATAGTAAATATTAAAGCAATGATGTCTTCAAATAATACTAAGCAGTCCTTCTCCTGCATAATACTTAAGCAAATAATGTACCATTTGCAGATATATTTTGATTGATTATGTTTAATTTTGAAATATTGTTAATTGAATGCATGAATACATGCTATTTACTTCAAATACATCAATACACTGGGTGAATAATCTGTTAAAATAAAACATTCAAAATGGTTTCTTAAAAAAACAAAGATTCATTCACACTTGCGTTTTAACGCATATCCATATACTGCAGTCTTTAAAATATGCTAACATATCAAGCCATCAATTTTTGATTAAAACATGTAAGGTATAGCAAAATGTTTGGTATTTTATCTCTAGGAAAATTACTTATCTTAGGAGCTCTTATTTTGTGCGTATGGTATGGGTTTCGATTCTTAAATGCTCGCTCTTTAAAAAAGCACAACAATAACCATAAAACAGACAACCTTAAAGGTACACCCACAAAAATATGCCCGCTATGCGAGGTCTATCAACCAATCAATAAAAAACAAAAATGTAATAAACCCGACTGCCCGTGGTAGCAACATTATTGCTTGCACCACAAATAATTATCTCAAAAACATTATCTTCATAACAAAAATGAATACTTTAAGACATTACTACAAAAGCACAATGATACAATATGTTGATTGCTCAACGATCTTTTCTTGAGCTATACAAAGTTTTTTCCATCGTTATTTTCCAGTAATGTAGCCATTTGCATAATAGGTATTTGCATATCTGCCTCTGGAGCGGCTTGTTGAAATGTTTTGATGCTTGGATACCATTTGGTTTTTTGCATTTTATCCCTTGGAAATAACCAATACCCATACGTATGAAAAGGCACCAGCAACCAAGTAGCAACACCAAGTCCTCCGGCAATATGGGCAATTGTTTGATCCAACGTAATCACCAAATCCATGTGCATCATTAATGCTGCCATTCCTTCAATATCTTGTTCTAGATCAATATCCAAAATAATTTCAGGTGGACGTATCTCCTTTTCAGCCAAATCTGCATATTCCTCAACAACATTTCCCACTTGTAGCGACACAAACCTGCTATCTTGATTTTGTAATAAATCTTTAAATGCTTCCAAGCCTATTGAGTTGATTGATTGTTTTGCAATTGGATCTTTTTCTTCTCGCCAAGCAATACCAATACGATACTTAGATTTAGGCACGTAGCTATCAAGTAAATTTTTTGTTTTTTTAAGGCGCTCTTTTGGAACTTCAAATACAATAGGGCTTGTTTTATAGGCAAGTTTATTGCTAACAAATAAGCCCAAATAATGTGCAAGGGATTCTTGCTCAACAATATAGTCATATTGTTGCAATAGATCCTGTGTATTATCAATATCTTTAGCATGCAACATAAGTTTTGGATAACGTTGTTGCAAAAGATTTTTTAATCTTGGATCGCATCTATATCCAACTGTTTTAGCTTTTTTTGCAAATAGAATATCAAACATTCTAGCCATCATAATGCTATGTGCGATATCTTGCGTACTATCAATTAAGATTTTTTTGCCATTTAATGCTTCTCCCTTCCAACAAGCAACCGAAGAGTGCTTACTCCAATCTTCATAATCTTTGCCTTTCAAGCGATACTCATGCTTTTCCCATCCTTGTTTATAGCGTCCTTGCAATATCAAGGATTGCGATAAGCATTGATAGGCAGATAGCGCATATCTTTCTGGTATATCTTTTTGTTTGATTGCATTTTCAGCGTATTGTTGACTCTTTTTAAAATCGCGCCCTAAATATTCTAATCGTGCCATATAAGACAAGATACTTGCTGGCAACGTTTGTGCGCCATGATATTGCATATAAAATGGATGTAAAATGCCTTCTGCATCTTCAACATTGGCATTGCTTAAATAATATTCAACCAATGCAATGATAATAACATCTGGAGCAGAATTACCACATACATCATACACACGCACACCAACTTGATACGCTTGTGTCCAGCACTCAATTGCAACCAACATTTGTACAATAATATATAATCTTTTATCGGTATCTAACAATAACGTCTGTGCATTCATACAAGCATCAGCAACAATATTTTTCTCTCCAAGATATTGAGCAGTTTGTGCAACACCTAACCAACATTCTGCGGATGTATTTCCCAGTCCTATTGAGCTGTTAAAACAGCGTAAAGCAATTTTATAATCTTTAACTTCAGCAGCTATAACACCCATATTAAAAAAATATAAATGATTCTTAGGATCTAATTGAACTGCTCGTTTGATCGATTCAAATGCTGCAACTTTATTGTTTTGTTGATGTTGAAAAATCCCTCGCCAATAATAGCCTATCCCAACATTAGGAAAACGCACAATTAACTGATCAGACAATGTTTCAATCTTTTGATATTCTTGATTTTTATATGCTGAAATTATTTGCTTACTAAGTTCTGCGATAGTGGCTTGATCCATCATTAATCCTATGCTGCTATTTTTTCAAGTTGGCGTAATAATTGTTTTAGATCCGATGCAACCCTATCTATCAACAAAGGCCAACTGTTATTTTGAGTTTGTCTATAAAGGCGCATGTTATGATACCAAATAGTATTTTCACCATGATCAAGCCAACGCCAACAATGATCAAAACGATTTAACAGCCATACTGGTTTTCCTAAACCAGCGGCAAGATGTACAACAGCTGTATCAACCGAAATAACCAAATCAAGCCCATTAATCAATGTTGCCGTATCGCTAAAATCTTGTACATTATCCATAAGATCAACGGGCCTCAAAGCATCCTCAATATCACCAAGCTGTTCACGTGGTTCATCAAGTTGTAATGAGAAAAATGATACATCATACTTTTGTTGAAGCTCCAGCAAAGGATATAGTTTTGTAAGCTCTATTGAACGGCGTTGATCGAGTAAATAGCATTTTGGATCAAATTTTCGTGCAGCCCCTGCCCATACAAGCCCAACACGCAAGTTTGTATCAAATTGGAGTATTTTAGGTAGGTTTATTGTATCATCTCGCGCATGCAAATACGCAGTAAACACAGGCATTGTTAGCAATTGTGTTTTAAAAACCATTGGCAATGACAAAAGCGGACAATGCATATCAAAAATAATATCTTTTGATATTTCAGGAAATGCTTCTATTCGCTCTATAACTTCAACGCCATATTGCTCTAAGCTATATTGCATTAGAGGTACCAGAGGTTCTTGCACTTCAAAAATCAATGATTTTGGAGGGCTTGGCAATTGCATAATTAAAGGTAAATACCGTGCAAATTGCAGACTATCACCATAGCCTTGCTCTGCATGGATCAGAAGTGTTTTGCCTTCTAAAGGCTCACCAGCCCATTGAGCAACCACAAATGGTCTTTGTGCAATTACCATTGTCCTCGATTGCCAGCGCCATTCATTTTCAGCCCATCCTCGTATGAAATCTCCTGTGACCAATAATGCCTTTGCAAAATTGCTTTTAAATTGATGCTGTTGAGGAAACTTCTTGATGATATCTTTATACATCTTCACAGCAATTTTTGGTTTTCCTAACCTAGAATAAGATAATGCAAGATTTGAACTAGCATCTACAAACTCTGGCCATCGCTGTAAAATAGCTTTAAATTCCTGCTGAGCTTTTTCAAACTGACCTAATTCAAGCCACATTATTGCACGATTATTACGCGCTTCTGGTGCATTCGGTCCAAGCTTGATTGCAATATCATAGTGATAGGTAGCTTGCTCCATTCTTCCTACATCATGGTGCAATAATGCAAGATTACTATGAGCTATAACATTATCAGAATCTATGCGCAGTACCTGCTGGAAACATTCCGCGGATTCGTTACGCATATCCATGGCCCAGTAGGTATTTCCAAGCGCATTCAAGCTTTGAACATTCGTAGGGTCTTTTTTAATAATATCTTGTAAAAAAGCCGCTGCTTCTTGGGTTTTTCCAAGCCCATTTAAGCACTCTGATGTGCCAATTGATACGCGCGCATCATCTGGGTTAATGCGCCTCAATTGCTCCCATTGCTCAAGCGATTCGTCGTATTTTCCAAGAATACGCAAAACAACCCCAAAATTTGCTCGCAGATCAGCGTAATCAGGTGCTAATTGAACGGCCTGCTTAAAAGCTTTTTCGGCTTGTTGATTATTATTTTGTAGATGGTAAGCAACACCCAATAGGTGCAAAACTTGCCCGTCAGAGCCATACCGCTTGATATAATCTTGTGCTTGTGCTTGGCATGCTTTGCCGTTGCCTTGCTCAACAAGTTTTGTTAGTGCAGATATTATCAGCGATTGATCTTGTTGCAATTTTGATAATACTCTTTAATATTTTTGATCTAATCTCAAATAGCTTTCATGGGGTCTTTAAAATACCATTGCTGCATTATTTTAGCTCTTAGTTAAAAGTTTTTATCAACAATCTTGCTATCAGTCATTGTTTAAAGGCCAACTATTTACTGCAAAACAATGCATCTAACAGTTGGCCTTTAAAAGCAAAATCCAAAAACTTTATTCGCTACGCATAATACCTATAATGTTTAAGACATGTATAAACATCGTCACAAAACTTCCATAAAGCACAAAGGCGCCAAAAATTGCTAAGCGCTCATCATTGCCTGTACCGCGCATTTGTAAATAATTATTTTTAATCATTTGTGTTTCCCATGCTGTCATAGCAGCAAACACCAACACAACTGCAATAGAAAGAAACAGAGAAAATCCTGTGCTTTCTACTAAAAATACATTCACAAGCATCGCAATAAGAATGCCTATTGTTGCCATAACAAAAAACTTACCAAATGCCGATAAGTCACGTTTTGTAGTATAGCCATGCAAACTTGCACCCGCAAACATTGCAGCAGTAATAAAGAAGGCTCGTCCTATATCTTCAGCTCCACCTGGAATGCTTAAAAAAGCATAAACCATTGGAGATATCAACAAACCCCACATGACAGAATAAAGCCAATATGCTCCATGCGCAGCCACTCTAGATTTTGTCATAATAACTTTAGGGGCAAACCAACCTAAGCCCATGATACCAATAAACAGCATCCATTTGGCAGGTCCAATTGCAATAGCTTGCATTAATTGGGGATTGATGGACATATAAAGTGTTACAATTCCTGTTACGGCTACGCCAAGGGCCATCATATTATACACTTTAAGCATATGGCTCCGCAGGCCTGCATCAACATCAGAGCGTGAAGCAGTCGATGCTATTGTGTTACGGTTTGAAAATAATGCCATTGTTTTAAGCTCCTAAATTTTAGTTGTTACAATAACCATCTTTATAGACTGCATCGATGATTATTATTTATATATGCTATATAAAGATTATATTACAATTTTACAAGGGTTGCACAATCTTTGCCAATCAATCTATTGTGATGATTATTTGATCAATATCTTATAATAGTTTAGACAGCATAATCAAACAATATTATTAAAATCCTATTGGATAATTTAAAGATATCAATCATATAGAATATGGGATCATTAAAGTATGGCAGAAGAATTTTCACCGCGTGAAATCGTTAGTGAGCTTGATCGTTTTATTGTTGGTCAAACAAAAGCCAAACGCTGCGTAGCAATTGCTTTACGCAATCGTTGGCGTAGACAACAGCTTAATTCACCAATGCGTGAAGAGGTAATGCCCAAAAATATCCTGATGATTGGCCCCACTGGTTGTGGTAAAACCGAAATAGCGCGTAGGCTTGCACGCCTAACAAAAGCGCCTTTTCTCAAAGTAGAAGCTACCAAATTTACTGAAATAGGTTATGTTGGGCGCGATGTAGAGCAGATCATCCGTGATCTGCTCGAGAATGCTATTGAATTAGTGCGCAAACAACATCTTGAAAGAGTGCACGCACAAGCAGATTTAAAGGCCGAAGAACGCGTACTTGATTGTTTAGTAGGAAAAACTGCTAGCGAAAACACGCGTGAAAAGTTCCGTAGCGACTTGCGTGCAGGCAAACTTAATGATCGTGAGATTGAGATCGAAGTTGAAGAACATTCATCACAATCAATGCCTGCATTTGATATTCCTGGTATGTCTGGAGCACAATTAGGTATGATAAACCTCAGTGATATGCTAGGCAAAGCATTTCCTGAGCGCAAACGTAAATGCAAAATGAGTGTAGCAGATAGCCATGATTTATTGCTTTCTCAAGAAAGTGAGAAGCTTTTAGACCAGCACAGAATCATACGCGAATCCATTGATCTTTGTGAAAATAATGGGATCGTATTCATTGATGAAATTGATAAAATTTGTGACAGCCAATCCTCTCGAGGTCGTGGAGAAGTATCACGCGAGGGTGTTCAAAGAGATTTACTACCACTGATTGAAGGCTCAACCATTACAACACGCCATGGCCAAGTACGAAGCGATCATATTTTATTCATTACCTCTGGGGCTTTTCATCTATCCAAACCATCCGATCTTTTACCTGAGCTACAAGGTCGATTGCCCATTAGGGTAAAGTTGGATTCTCTTACTCGAGATGATTTTGAGCGTATCTTAATTGAGCCTGAAAATAGCCTTCCAAAACAATATTGTGCTTTGTTTGATACAGAAGGTATTGCATTGCATTTCACTCAAGATGCTATTACTAAGATGGCAGACATGACGCATTTGTTAAATACTACTATCGAAGATATTGGAGCAAGGCGTTTACATACCATTATGGAAGAACTCCTTGAGGAAATAAGCTTTACCGCTTCTGAGATACAAGAGCAAACAATAACCATTGATGCTAAAATGGTCGAATCAAGACTTAAGCATATGGTTTGCGATAATGATCTTGCCCGATATATTCTATAATGCAATATTGTCTCTTATAAAGCTTATATTTTTCTTTTAAGATTTGGTTAATTTTTAATGCAAAAACATCTCATTTTAAAAACATAACTGCTCAATGCATTAAAAAAAGATGAACTATTTATACCTATGACTATGCATGATTGAAAAGGTTTTAAAATGACATTTGCTCAAAACCCTCAAAACCCACGCCAATTTCTAGAGCACATTATTAATCAAACTATTTTAGAAATACAACCAGAGTTCATTTTGCGCAATACATTGCCTGCAAAATCTAACACAGGTCGTACCATTGTCATTACATTAGGCAAAATGGCATTACAAATGGCACGAATTGTTTCAAACTTGTGGGAACCTCCTTTTACAGGTATCGCATTGGGTGCAAAAAATTATGACTTGCTTGAGGATAATACTATCCCAACAAAAGAAATTCCAAATTTTAAAGTTTTTGAAGCAACCCACCCTTTCAGCGATATGGAAGGCGTTATAGCAAGCACATATATTTTAGAAACAGTCCAAAATTTAACAAAAGATGATCACGTTTTAGTATTATTATCAGGAGGAGCCTCTGCCTTATTGGCTGGTTTGCCAGAAAATGGATCTCTTGCAACCATGAATAGCATTGTAAAGGACATGATGGATAATGGGGGCGATATTTTTCAATTTAATCTTTTTCGACGCGCTTATTCCAACATACGAGGCGGCAGGCTTGCACAAGCATGCGCTCCAGCATCTGTTTTGACATTAGCAATTTCTGACGTGCCTGGGGATAATCCAATTTATATTGGCTCTGGACCAACCGTTCCTGATGCTTGTAATGTGGATATGCTATACACTATGTTGCATCGTCTTAATATCACTCCTCCAGATGAGTTGAAGCAAGCAATATTATCCATGCCAGCAACAATAAACAACCCAAACACCATAGAGATCATACTAAAACCCATCGATGCTTTACATAAAATATGCACATTAGCCCAAGCACAATGGCACGACAATCAATTGCGTATTATCAATCTTGGAGATATGGTCACAGGCAATGCTCTTGCTATTGCAGAAATTTTAATCTCTGTTGCACGTTCATGCTTAAAACACGCCACTCCCATGGCGCCCCCTTGCCTAATTGTATCGGGTGGAGAGGCTACCCCACCTCCTGGTAAAATTTTTGGCCAAGGCGGCCCTAACTCTTCCTTTGCATTGGCTGCATCTGCTTTGATACACCCAGATGAACCTATTTACGCTATTGCAGTTGATAGCGATGGAAAAGATGGCTCTGCAGGCATGGGTGGATACGCAGATGCACAGATTGCAACAGCATTATCCAAGCGTTACCAATTAAACATTCAAGAAGAGCTTAGTAAAAATGATTCTTTTAATGTTCTCTCGCTCGTAGAGGCTGCCATTGACGAACGTGTAACCAATACAAATGTTAATGATTTACGTGCCATTTTAGTGCTTGCACCTTAATAAACCTTAAAAAGCAGCAGGCATGGCAATGGTTTGCCCAATTCTCATACCGAGCATCGAAATACGCTCATTGATGTCAGCTCGCGCTCGCGATCCATAAGCTACTTCATTGCGTTTACTGATCCATGATCCACCACGTACAACTTTTAAATCTTCAACACAATCATTGCTCCACGGGCTACCATCAAGGGGAATACCTTCATAATTCGTATGCCAGCAATCCTCTACCCATTCGCTAACATTTCCAATAACATCATATAAGCCAAACCCGTTGACAGGATAAGAGCCAATAATATTGGTATGGGTAGCAAAATCATAACAATTGATTTCATCGCCTTCAAGCTCTTCAGTAAAGTCAAGAGTATCTATGATTTCCTTATCAAATAAATTTGCATATTTGCAACTATTGTCAACATTAGATCCCCAAATATACGATGATCGCTTATTGCCTCTTGCTATATACTCCCATTCCGATTCTGAGAGCAGACGATAGGGTTCTATATTGTTAATTTTTCTGGTATTTTGATATTTATCACTAAGCCATTTGGTATAAGCTATAGCATCGTGATAACTAACACAAACTACTGGCTCAT
>CBCXTS010000022.1:0-3611 GCA_965178085.1 Alphaproteobacteria bacterium
ATAGATATCAAGATGGACAGTTTTTCTAATCAAGTCGATAATATTTCAAATAAAGACATGCATTTTTTTGCAAGTTGTGCCAAGGGTATAGAGCTTCTGCTAAAGGATGAATTATTGGAGTTAGGTGCAACAAAAGTCCAAGAGAAGCTAGCAGGTGTGGCGTTTGAAGCATCCATTGAAATAGCCTATAAAGCATGTTTGTACTCAAGGCTTGCTAATCAAATCCAAAAGCATTTAGCAGAGTTTAAAGTTGATGAGGCCCAAGACTTATACAATGGCCTATATTCACTACCTTGGAATAGTTTTTTTGCGGTTGATAAATCATTGAAGATCGATATTTCAGGTAAGCATGATGCTTTTAACAATACACAATTTGCGGCACAAAAAGCAAAAGATGCAATAGTAGATTATTTTCGAGATCAAACCGATACGCGCCCAGATGTTGCATTAGATAGCCCAGATATTGTGGTTGCTATTCATTTTCAACGAGGCATGGCGCAAATTTATTTATCACTGACAGGTGAGAGCTTGCATCGCAGAGGTTATCGACAAGCTCAAGGTCAAGCGCCATTGAAAGAAACATTAGCAGCGGCTGTCTTAATGCGCTCAGGATGGCTAAAAGAGCTTGAAACTGATAACCCAATATTGCTGGATCCAATGTGTGGTTCAGGAACTTTACTGGTTGAGGCGGCTATGATTGCTTATAATGTCGCGCCGAATTTACAACGAAAATATTTTTGTTTTATGGGTTGGAATAATTTTGATGCTGATGCTTGGCAGGCTTTATTGTTTGAGGCAAACAAGGCTAAAGATGAGGGGCTAAAGCAAACGAATATTCGTATTATTGGCTCAGACTATGATGAAAAAGTATTAGCAAAAGCGCGCGAAAATATAAAAATATCTGGCTTGGGTGATTATATTAAACTTGATTTTCAAGATGCTAAGCATTTAATTAATCATCAAGAAGCGGGAGCAGGTCTAATTGTAACCAACCCGCCATACGGTGAGCGCCTATATCAAGAGCAGCCTGAAAAATTAATCGCATTGTTTAGTGCATTTGGCAGAGCATTAATAAATGAATTTAAAACATGGCATATTGCAATATTTAGTGCATCAAGCGATTCAGTAAAAGCGCTAGGTGTGAGAAGTACAAAACAAAACAAGTTTTTTAATGGTGCGCTTGCAACTACACTTTATCATTTTGATATTGATGAAAAGTGGGTGATGAAATATGAAACACCAAAACAGAAGTTAGTTCGTCAAGCAAAGATTGCAATCATGCAAGATGATGGTCATTTAGCGTTTAAGAATCGTTTAATGAAAAATTACCAGCAATTGAGAAAATGGGCAGATCAGCAAGGTATTGAATGTTATCGCGTGTATGATGCGGATATTCCTGAGTTTGCTGTTGCGGTTGATTTATATCATCACAGTGTACACGTGCAAGAATATCAAAGAGGAAAAAACGTTGATGAGAAGCTTGCTCAAAAGCGTCTATTACAGGCAGTATTTCATATTAGTGAAATCTTAGGTCTTTCATATGACAGTATTTATGTTAAGACAAGGCAGAAGCAATCAGGTGTTAAACAGTATGAAAAACAAGGTGATACAGCCCAATTTCGTGTGGTTAAAGAGTATGATGCATTATTTTATGTAAATTTTAATGACTATCTTGATACAGGTTTATTTTTAGACCATCGAAAAATGCGCCAAATTGTTGCTAAGGCAAGCCAAAAAAAAACATTTATTAAACTTATTTTCCTACACGTGTAGTGCGAGTATTCATGCAGCACTTTTGGGATCAAAGACGGTAAATGTTGACATGTCTAAAACCTATCTTGATTGGGGGAGGCGTAATTTTGAGTTAAATAAGCTTAGTTTGCATGATCATACATTTATTCAAGAAGATTGCTTTGCTTGGTTAAAATCAGCATCTAAAATGCGTCAAAAATTTGATGTCATTTTTTTAGATCCACCAACTTTCTCTAATTCTAAACGTATGCAAAATGTATTAGATGTGCAACGCGATCACATCGAGCTGATACATTTGGCTATGCAGATATTAGGCAAAAATGGTGTGTTATATTTCTCAAGTAATTATCGTAAATTTAAGTTTGACCAAAGCCTGAAAGATAAGTTCAGTTGTCTAAATATTGATGATAAATGTTTATCTCGTGATTTTTCTAGAAGACCAAACATTCATCATTGTTGGGCGGTTAGAGCGAAGTAAATTGCTATTGGTTTTCCAGCAAATCTTCATGTTATACTACTGCCTTTATGGAAAAATTCAAGTGCTAATAACTAGGAGATATTATGGGGCAAACCCGCAAAGATTTTAATTCGGTTTGGATATTTATTTTAGCAGCCGTTGGTTCAGCTGCAGGTTTAGGAAATTTGTGGAGATTCCCTTATCTGGCTTATGAGCATGGAGGTGCCGCTTTTTTTGTTGCTTATATTGTTTGTTTATTAGCAATTGGATTACCACTTTTAATTATTGAAGCTGGACTGGGTAAAATATCTAAAAAGGGTGCGCCAGAAGCTTTAGCGATAGTTGGTCATGCAAAGCGCTTTAAAATCGTTGGTTGGCTTGCGGTATTCGCTGCATTTGGCATATTAACTTACTATATAGTTCTTGCTTCATGGACGCTTAATTTTACGTTTAACTCTTTTTCGATGCCTTGGAAAGGAGATAGCGAATCCTATTTCTATAATCAATTTTTAGGCTTATCGTCTTCTGTTGACTTATTTTCAGCGCCAAAACTTGCAATTGTTATTGGTGTTATTATTATTTTGTGTTTGGTTTATATCTCGCTTTATAGAGGCACAAGTGGCTTAGCTTTTGTCGCAAAATGGATTACACCTATTCCATTTATTCTACTGATTATATTGTTGGTTAATTCAGTAACATTTTCAGGTAGTGAAGCTGGCTTACATGCACTTTTTGTTCCAGTGTGGTCAGCGCTTTTAAGTAGCAAATTGTGGTTTGATGCGGCAACTCAGGTAATATTTTCAATTTCTTTGGCAACTGGTGCTATGATTGCTTATGGAGCGTTATTAAATAAGTCAGTTAATATTGCGAAAACATGTGTGATTGTTGTGATTGGTGACACGATTGCATCTGTTATTTGTAGTATAATCGTTTTTTCAGTATTAGGTCATTTGGCGTTTTTGGATGGAAAAAGTATTCATGATGTGGTCTCTGGTGGAATGGGTCTAGCATTTGTTGTTCTGCCACATGCGCTAACACTGATTCCTTTTGGGCAAGAGTTTTTCTCGTTTATATTTTATGCGTCAGTGTTTTTCTTAGCTTTCACATCGATTGTTGCATTATTTGAAAGTATTTTAGCAGCGATAATGGATAGTAAATTAAAGTTTAAGCGTGCAGGAATTTTGTTGTTTATATGTGTTGTGTTATTTATATTTAATTTATTATTCACAATGAGCAATGGACTGTATTTAATTGACATTATTGATCACTTTGTTAATGGATATTTAATGGTTACTGTTATCATCGCAGAAACAATTGCGATAGCGTGGCTTTATGATGTTAAGCTGTTTAGAGAAAAATTATTTCAAAACAATAGATATCCGGTATTACAATCAAGCTTTAG
>CBCXTS010000023.1:0-257147 GCA_965178085.1 Alphaproteobacteria bacterium
TAGGCCGCTCTGGTTATAACTGCTCTGATCTTGCAGGCTTTGCACCTCGTAGCAACACTATTGTTGCCTTTTTACGAGACCTCAGTAAGAGAGCTGATTATAGCTTTGATGTCGTTGAATAGTTTTTAATATAAGCATCACTAATTCAACATATTAATATTTTTGTAATCACAATGATGCAATCTTTAGCTTAGCATTCTGCCTGCAAGATATAAGCAATCCTCATTTCAATGTTTTATTTCAAAATGTAAGTTTGCTTTTAGCAAACATACACAGTATAATAACCGTGCTGAAACTTGCTTTCAGATATAGCGCTAAAGGGCTTGATAGAATAAGCGGAGCGGACCCGGGGGCGGTACCCGGCGCCTCCACCATAATTATTTGATGCCTAACGCAGATAAATGCAACACTGCCAATAGCAAATAATAGCTATATTGACGGTTTGCAGATAACTATGGGGGCGAAATAGGCTCGACGCACGTGATAAAAATCTTGATCTGCGCTCGGCATGGTATCCACCGTCATCGGGCTACGGCTATAATTGCCAACGATAATAATGAGATAGTGGCACAAGCGGCGTAAGCCTCTTATGTGACGTTCATTGAATTCCTGCTATGTTATCTATAGTCAGGTGGGGCTTGCAAGGGGGCCTAGCAACAGAACCCCTTGCATAGTAACATTAGCCGATCATACCAAATGGAGAACAAACTTGTCATCAAAAGATTATCTTGACTATAATCACATACTTTTTGATGCATTGCGCACTGTCGTACATAATGTCATTCAACATACAAGTGAACATGGCTTACTTGGTGAGCACCATTTCTATATTAATTTTTTAACATCTTTTGATGACGTTAAAATTCCAAAAAATCTACAAGCCCAATATCCAAGTGAAATGACGATTGTTTTGCAAAATCAATTTGAAATTTTAGAAGTCAATGATCGTGGTTTTGAAATCATTTTAAGTTTTTCTCAAAAACCTGCAACACTTTTTGTTCCTTGGCTATCAATACTTTCTTTTACTGATCCTTCTGTCAATTTCACATTGCAATTTCCTAATATAACTGAAACGCAAGATCAAAGCTCTAATGTTAAAACACAACTGCATGAGGTTCAACCACACGACATACAAGCATCTACAGATACAGATCAATCTGCCCAAATAGCTTCAATTGCGCAATCTAAATTGTCACAAACCAACAAGACAAAGACAAAAAAAACCTCTCCAAAAACAACTACAAAAGATCAAACTGCAACCTCTCGACAAACAAAAAAAACTCGTGCCACTCCATCAAAAGGCGCGGATATTATCTCATTGGATAATTTTAAAAAACGAACTTGAATGGCATCATCATTTATAGAAAATCATACTACTTCCCATTTTAATCCATCTTAGGAGTGCAAATGGATAATAACTGGAACTTATTTGATAACGGACAACCTATCGAGCCAACTTGGCGGTTACTCCAAACAGAACAAAAACCTACACTGCAAGTGTGTCAATCAGAGCAAATGGTGTGCTTTGATACAAGCCTATTATATGATTTGAGCAAAATGGCTTTCTTTGAGATCAACCATTATTTGCGCGCATCTCACCTTGCACAATTATCAAATATTATTGACGATTCAACAGCCAGCCCAAATGATAGATATGTAGCATTTGAATTATTAAAAAATGCTAATATTGCAGCTTCTGGTACATTTCCAATGTGTCAAGATACTGGAACAGCGATTGTACTTGGCAAAAAAGGGCGGCGTATTTTAACAAGAGGCTTGGCAGATCAACAAGCTATATCTGATGGCATTAAAGCATGTTACCTAAGCGCCAATTTACGTTATAGTCAAGTATCTGCTACTTCTATGTTTCAAGAAACAAATACTGGTAATAACTTGCCTGCCCAAATTGAAATTATGCAGGAAGGTTATGACGACCAGTATAAGTTGTTGTTTATTGCCAAAGGCGGCGGGTCTGCTAATAAAAGTTTCTTATTTCAAACTACGCCTGCCCTACTGGAAGCAGATCGCATGAACGCTTTCCTTGAAACACAAATTAGAACAATCGGAACGGCAGCATGTCCGCCATATCACTTAGCAATTGTAATTGGAGGATTAAGCGCTGAACTCACAATGAAAACGGTCAAAATGGCCAGCACTGGCTACCTTGACCATTTACCATCCATCGGTAATGAAATTGGCAAAGCATGGCGTGATCAAAAAATGGAAGCTGATTTGTTAACTATGACTGCTCGTATAGGTATGGGAGCACAATTTGGAGGCAAGTATTTCTGTCATGATGTTCGTGTTATCCGCTTGCCCCGTCATGGTGCAAGTCTTCCTATAGGTATTGGAGTTTCATGTTCTGCAGATCGTCAAGTTTTAGCAAAAATTAATAAAGAGGGTGTTTTTATTGAACAACTTGAACATGAACCTAGTAAGTTTTTTCCTGAGATTAAAACAGAAAAATTAAAAGACAACGTTATAGCAATTGATCTTAATCAACCTATAGAAAAAATTCTAACAATCTTAGATCAATGTAATGTAAAAGATCGACTCTCGCTATCAGGAACAATGATTGTGGCACGCGATTCAGCACATCGTAAAATTCGTGAAAAAATTGCCTCTGGGCAAGCAATGCCAGACTACTTTAAAAACCATCCTATTTACTATGCAGGCCCAGCAAAAACACCTGCCGGACACGCATCTGGATCATTTGGTCCCACTACTGCAGGGCGCATGGATAGTTTTGTTGATGAATTTCAAGCCCAAGGCGGATCTCTTATCATGCTAGCTAAGGGAAATCGATCAAAGCAAGTCCGCGATGCATGCCAACGCCATGGCGGTTTTTATCTTGGTTCTATAGGAGGACCAGCGGCATTGCTTGGACGTGATTGCATCACACAAGTAGAAGTAATAGATTATCCCGAACTAGGAATGGAAGCAATTTGGCGCATAGAAGTTAAAGATTTTCCAGCTTTTGTAATCGTTGATAATAAAGGGAATGACTTTTTTGCCGGATTTATTAATAAAAAATAAACAAATACATGCTCCTTAAAACCCCACAATTCTGGCAACACTTTGGTTGGAAATCTACTCTATTATGGCCACTTAGCCGAGTTTATTATATTGTCTATCGATTGAGACAAATAAACTCTACATCGAAGTTGCTGCCTTTGCCTTCTATTGTAATTGGCAACCTTACAGCAGGAGGAGCAGGTAAAACTCCTAGTGTACAAGCAATTATACCCTTATTAAAATCTCTTAAAATGAAGCCTGCTATCTTAACAAGAGGTTATGGTGCCAAATTAAACGCGGGCATTCAAGTAGACATCAAATATCATACTGCAAGTCATGTTGGAGATGAGGCAATGATGCTAGCTCAAGAGCATCCTGTTTTGATAGGGTCTAACCGCATACAAACGGCAACACGTGCAAAAGCAGCTGGTTATGATATTGTCGTATGCGATGACGGCTTACAAAACATACATTTCCATGCCCATATCAATATTCTTGTCATTAATGGATCGTTTGGACTTGGCAATAAAATGTTGTTACCAGCAGGTCCTTTGCGTGAACCATTTGAAGCAGGTTTGGCTAAAGCATCAGCGGTATTGATCATTGGCAAAGACCAGCACAACTTACATAACGCTATTCATTCGCATCGCTCAAATTTACCTATATTTCAAGCTTCAATAGTGGCAAATCATGCAGACGTTGTCCAATTAACAAAACGCCCTGTGGTAGCGTTTTGTGGTATTGCTAACCCTGAAAAATTTAAACAAACTTTATTGGATCAAAATCTAAATATACGTGAATTTAAGTCTTTTAATGATCATCATCCTTATCGCAAAAAAGAAATACAAGCAATTGCATCACACGCTCAATCTTTAAACGCAAATCTTGTTACAACTGAAAAGGATTTAAACCGTCTACAAGCCAATGCATGGGCATCTGCATTTGATATATCAACGCTGCGAATATCTTTAGAATTTAACTCACGTCAAAAACAAATTCTAACCAATTTTATACAAACCAAGCTAGCTAAGGCTAAATTAACACACTGATATCAACGTCTACTACTATAACACTTATTAGGTCAATAGTTCATATATTGGATATGTTATGGATATTTTAGTTAGCTTGTCTGCGCAAAAATGCAGGTATTTCAAGTAATTCTTTTTCGATTTCTGCAGATGTCGCTTGTTCGAGCGTATCGTCGCCTTCATTTAAGTCTTGATGTTTTCCACCATCAAGAGCGGCCAAATTTGGTTTTCTTTGCTTTATAACTTCTGATTGAGTTGGTTTAGCTGGTGTTCCATTCAATGAATGTTCAAGATTTTGCTTCCATCGTTTAAAGAAATTATTGCCTTTTTGATTTGCTTGAAATTGCCTATCATCAACACTTTCAGGCATTTGCGTGCTTGCAACATTATCTGTATTAGAAGTTTGTACTTCATTAAGTTTTTGTGTCTGATCTGACCCAATCTCATTCAAATTACTGTTAGCTTCTTCAACCATTCTTGCTGCTAAATTTGCAATTGATGCCGGAGCGGTTGATGCCAGCGCGGTTGATGATTGTGCAGTTTCATCCTTTGCTGCTTTAGCTTCTTCTGCGTCTCCAAAACCATCAACACCACTATCATCAGTACTTTCAGTTTGTTTCTCATGTTCTGCAATATCAACAAGTGCATCATCACTATTTGATTTTGATAGTGTTTCTTGCTCGCTTAATTCTGATTGCGTTTCTTTTAAATTCAAACCTAGTTCTTGTTCGATTGTATCTTGCATATCATCAGCCCAACCTTGGTCAAACAAGCCAGGTTCTGCTAACTCATGAGCTGTTTGCTCAAACTCTGCTGAAGCCTCACTATCTTGTGCTACATGATCAAAGTTTTGATTTGCACCATTGTCTACATTGTCCAAAGCATCATATGTATTTTTTTGTACTTTATTTAAATGTAGCGGAATATTACCTGTAGCTTGAGCTTGTTCTGAATCAATACCGGTTGCAACAACTGTTACGCGCACTTTTCCGTTCATCGATTCTTCAAATGTTGAGCCAAAGTAAATATTTGCATCAGGATCAACCTCTGCACGTATACGTTCTGCGGCTTCATCGACTTCAAATAAAGTAATATCATTACCACCTGTTACATTAATTAACACCCCACGCGCACCACGCATTGTAACATCATCAAGCAATGGATTGGAAATTGCGGCTTCAGCTGCAACCAACGCTCTATGCTCTCCTTCTGCTTCTCCTGTACCCATCATGGCTTTGCCCATTTCACCCATCACTGTACGAATATCAGCAAAATCAAGATTAATATGACCAGGTACTACCATCAAATCTGTTACACCTCTAACACCAGAATGCAACACTTCATCGGCTGTAGCAAAAGCATCTACAAAGGTGGTGTTTTCATTGGCTACTCTGAAAAGATTTTGATTAGGAATAACAATAAGCGTATCCACATATTTTTGTAGTTCTTCAATACCTTGATCGGCAAGCTTCATCCGTTGTCTGCCTTCAAAATTAAACGGCTTGGTTACGACGCCAACCGTCAAAATGCCTTTTTCCCTTGCAAGACCTGCTATTACAGGTGCAGCACCAGTTCCAGTGCCACCACCCATGCCGCTGGTAATAAATAACATATTTACATTTTCAAGATATTGATTGATTTCGTCTTCTGACTCTCGCGCTGCTGCTTGACCTATTGCTGGTTGCGCTCCTGCTCCTAAGCCTTGAGTAATCTCACGCCCTAATTGAATTTTATGTTCTGCCTTTGAACGCTCTAAAGCTTGCGCATCTGTGTTAGCAGCTACAAAATCAACTCCATCAAGTTGTGCTTGGATCATATTATCAATAGCATTGCCACCTGCACCACCAACACCTATCACTACTATTCGTGGTTTTAAGCTTTGTGCCTGAATTGGCGCTGAGAGATTAAGTGCCATAGTGATTGCCTTTCATTATCGTATGGTTAAATGTTTTCCTTTAACCATGTAAATACACCATGTAAACTAAGGTGCTTTTGTTTATTAGGTTTTGGATCAATTATACGATTTTGTAAAACCTGAGAACTATAAAACCGTAATGCACCTGTTACTGTAGCAAATTCTGGGCCACCAGTAGCATCTGCTAAGCCTAAAAAACCTCGGGGTCGGCCAAGTCGAACTGGCTTTTTAAATTGAGCTTGCACTTGATAATTAATACCCGGCAGTTGGCTAGCTCCCCCTGTCACTACAATATTTTGTACACGCGCCATATCTGATGGTTTGAAACGTTTGCTTAAAAGCTCTAGGGTTTCCTCTATCCGCGGTGTAATAATAGAAGCAATAAAACCTTTAGGGATGCGGTTCATATCTTGGTGTTGATCTTCTCCTAAATAGGGTGTTTCTATCATCGCCATATCTGAACTTGCTTGTTCTAAAACACTACCAAATAGAGTCTTTAAACGTTCTGCGTAAGACAAAGGTGTTGAAAGGCCTTTTGCTATATCAGTTGTAATATTGTTGCCACCTATGCCAAGAGTTACAGCATTAATAATGCCGTGCCCTTGAAAAATACATGCTTGTGTTAAGCCTCCACCAAAATCAATTAATAAAGAACCCAACTTTCGCTCTTCTTCAATCATCGTTGACAAACCAGCAGCATAACTCGAAAGTATAATATCTCGTACGCGTATTTGACAGGCAGACAAGGATTTTAAAAGGTTTCTAAGAGGAGCTGATTGTACATATACTTGCGTATATTCAACCGATAATTCGTCTCCAAAAAGACCTTCCGGAGAACCTTCTATCGTAACGCCATCAAGATATGTATTACCTCTTATAGTATGTAGTAAAACATAATCAGACATAGCCTCTACAGAGCGAGTATTTAGGCGTTCCATCGTATCTTTGGTTATAGGGTCATGGCTCAACCTTATAACATTGCGTTTTAGCTTTAAAAGCGGAGCAATTCCACCCAAACAAAGAATTAATTCATCAACTGGATGTTGTGCCATTTGCTCTGCTGCATGAACACATCTGCCAATAATTTGGGCAACAGTTTTAGCATTAGCAATACGACCGCTATCTATCCCGTGCGATTGCTTAACACTCATTCCAAGAATACGCAACGTACCTTCATTTGTTTGTTCTCCAATGAAGCATGCTATTTTCGTTGTACCTATATCCAATACGCTGATAATGCGGTTGACCATGTTTATAGCTGCCCATGCATATCAATAATGCCACTACTTTCTTGGTTAAAATATTTTTGCCTTTGATTATAATCAAAGGTAATTCTATCTGAAATGCGTAGATCAATTGCTCCTAGTGTAAGATCTTTTAGATATATATTGGGATTTATATTTTTAAATACATTAAGAGCAGTATTTTCATCATAAGATGGTAGTTTTACATAAATACCATTGTCAAATATCAAATCCCATCGCCTGCGCCCTAGCAGTTGTGCTGCTTTGATATTGGCATTAAGTTTTTCTTGATCAAATATTTTAGCATAAGCAGTCCTTAATTTATTGAACCTAATGTTACTATCTTCACCAGAAATAACAATTAAATCTTCAAATTCTCCATTTTTATGGATAACAATAGCTTGCCCTTGTCTATCAATAAGCATTTTCTTTCCATTACTCAACCAGCTTGCAACAGGTACACGCTCTACAATATCAACAACCAACACTCCTGATAATTGTCTATATAAGCGCGCTGTATCTACCCAACCTAATTTTGTTAATTTCTTGTGTGCTTCTTTTAAATCAATATCAAAGCCTGTAATGTCTGGCTGAAAATTAAGCGCTTCTATAACCTCATTTTGGGTTAAATAATTGATACCATTAACTTCAATTGCATTCAGCTGCAACCCTCCTTTGAGGGCAACAGAATAAGCCATATCCATTATTTTTAACCGCACATAACTCGTCATACCAGAGTACCAAAACACGCCAACAGATCCTATTAATAAAAACAAAGTTCCAGTAATTATAAGGAGTTTTGTGTTCCTCTTAATCCACCAAATAATAATTTGCCAATGGGGGCTAAGCACTTTATTTGATGATTGAACAAAAAACATTTACACAGCCTCCTCAATGATCCAACTTATCAAGCTGTCAAAATCGATACCATGATGCTGTGCTTGCTCTGGAACCAGTGATAGCTCTGTCAAGCCAGGTTGCGTATTGATTTCTAAAAAATAGAGTTTGCCATATGGACACTCCAGCGACGTTTCGTTTGGATTATAGCGAAAATCGCAACGCGTAGCTCCACGACATCCAAGTGTATGATGCATTTTTAAAGCCCATTCACAGCATAAATCTGCAATTTCTGGATTGATCTTTGCTGGTAAAATATGCTCCGTCAAACCTGAAGTATATTTGGCATCATAATCATAAAAACCACGCCTAGGACACAATTCTGTTACGCCTAGTGCCTTATCTTTTAATACAGATACCGTTAGTTCTTTGCCATTAATAAAAGACTCTATCAAAGCATTACCGTATTTCCAATCAAGGGGAGGATATTCAATATTAGTATGATCTGTGTAAATATTGACACCAAAACTTGAGCCTTCAGATGCAGGCTTTACAACAAAAGGACGTTTCATGGGGTCACTAGAACACGCAAGCAACTGGTCTTGAGTAAGGGTAATCGATTCTGGCGTTCGTATATTGTTAGCTCTTGCTATAATCAAAGTTGTGATTTTATCAAAAGCTAACACGGATGCACGCATATCGCTGTGGGTATACGCAATACTTTGTAGCTCAAGCCATGCTTGTATTGTTCCATCTTCACCGTATTTTCCATGCAAGGCATTAAAAATTAAGTCTGGTCTAGGCTTAATTGCATTATTTAGACCATCAATCCCATCAATTGGATCTATTTGATATGGCTTATGTCCAAGTCTTATCAAAGCTTTCATGACCGCCTTACCTGAAATCAAAGAAATAGGTCGCTCATGTGAAACCCCTCCCATTAATACCCCAATGCGCATTAATGCATATCCTTTACAATTGTTGAATCTAGTACATCATCTGTAGTTTTTGTAAAACCTACCCTGCGGATCTCCCAGTCCAGCATCATTCCGCTTTTATTATAGATTTGCGTGCGAACATGCTCGCCAAGCATTTCTAAATCTTCCGAGGTTGCATTTCCGTTATTAATCATAAAATTGCAGTGCTTTTCACTTATTTGAGCGCCACCTATTTTAAAGCCTCTTAATCCATGTGCGTCTATTATTTTCCAAGCAGAATCAAATGTTGGGTTTTTAAATGTAGAGCCACCTGTTCTACTGCGTATTGGTTGGCTCTGCTTGCGTGCTTTTTCAATATCTAAAATTCGTGCTTTAATATTAGATGGTTGATCTTTTTTTAACCCAAAGGTTGCACTAATGAAAATCAAACCGCAATCAGAAAGCCTGCTAGTGCGATAACCATAACTAAAATCGCTATTGGTAAAATGATATAGTTTGCCTTGACGGTCTAGAGCACGTGCCCCTTGCAATATAGATGATGTATCATTGTCATGCGCGCCAGCGTTCATCATTAACGCTCCGCCTATTGTTCCAGGAATACCTGCATAAAACTCACAACCTGCTAAACCAAACTTTGCTGCATATTTTGCGACCGTTTGGTCCAGCGCTCCTGCACCTACATGCAACAAATTATCTTGCAGTTCTATTGTTGCAATGGCGCTTCCTAACTTTATAACTACACCTCTTAAGCCACCAGATCTAATAATTAAATTAGAAGCTGACCCTAATGGATAAATTGGAATTTCAATAGGTAAATATTGCAAAAAACGAACCAAATCATCAACATCAGCAGGTTGAAAATACAGATCGCAAACACCTCCAACGCCAAACCAGCTTTTAGAAGATAGATTGAAATCAGCAACCATCTTGCCTCGTATTTTATCTTCTGGCGGCGCCCATTTTGGCAACAGAGTACTATTTTTTTTCTTCATTTCATCTATATCTTGCACGCTCAAAATTCCTTTTATTTTAACGTACTACTTTGTAGATATTTTTTGTTTTAGTAAATCAGGAAATTCATTGGCCCAATTGGTTATATTACCTGCACCAAGGAAAATAACCATATCATCTGGTTGTACAAGCTCGCCTATCACTGTTGGCAGCACCGATGGATCTGGTAAATAGCGCACATCGCGATGTCCGTGTTTTATAAGGCTTTTAACTAAAGATTCTCCGCTATATCCTTTAATTGGATTTTCACCTGCGCTATACACATCACTAATAAACACAGTATCTGCATCGTTGAAACAACCACTAAAATCTGCAAATAAATCCCGCATCCTCGTGTAACGATGGGGCTGTGATATCGCAATAAGCCTACCTTCTGTTAATCTGCGTGTTGCAGATAATACGGCCTCTATTTCAATTGGATGATGTGCATAATCATCAATCACTGTAACGCCATTTATTTCACCAGTGATTGTAAAGCGCCGTTTAACCCCTGCAAAAGTTTTCAATCCATCAGCAATGATTGCATCATCAATGCCCATTTCATCTGCAATCGCAATTGCAGATAATGCATTAAGCACGTTATGCTCTCCATGCATTGGCAAGTACAAATCCTTAATAACACGATCATCCCCATTGGTATTTTGAGTTTTAGAACATGCAATGCGCACATCAAAATGTGCACCATCTGTAGCATATCGTGATCTAGTCAGATGGACATCCGCTTGCGGGTTAAGACCATAAGTACGTACGCGTCGCTTGTCTCCAAGCTTAGCGAATAGAGATTGTACCTCCACATGATCAAGACACAAAACAGAAAATCCATAAAATGGTACATTTGATACAAACCTTAAATAAGCCGCTCGTACTTCATCAAAATTTGTATAATTTTCCATATGCTCAGGATCAATATTAGTAACAACGGCAACAGTACTTGGCAAATGCACAAATGAGCCGTCAGATTCATCTGCTTCTGCTACAAGCCAATCTCCTAAACCTAATATTGCATTAGTGTTATGTGCATTAATAATGCCTCCATTAATAACGGTAGGATCCATATTTGCACTATCAAGCAAATGCGCTATCAACGACGTTGTAGTAGTTTTACCATGTGTTCCTCCGATGCAAATTGACCATTTCAGGCGCATTAACTCTGCCAACATTTCAGCGCGTCTTACAATTGGTATATGGCGTTTTTTTGCTCCTAACAAAGCTAAATTATCTTGTCCAATAGCTGATGAAATGACTACAAATGATGCCCCATCACTTTCATCTTCTGTTTGTCCTATTTGTATCTCGATAGATAACGCTCGTAAACGTTGAATATTAGCAGTTTCATTGCTATCAGAACCACTTATATTAAAACCCTGTGCTTTCAAAACTTCGGCAATTCCTGACATCCCGATGCCGCCGATACCTAGAAAATGTATTTTTTTAATTGGAAAAGGTATACGCATTGTAAATCACACTATTTCAAATTCATCTTTGGCTTGTCTGTGCATAGTAACAGCACTAACTTTTTCTAAACTAAGATCATCAAGCCTATCATTATGTAATGCTTCTAAGAGATTTGCCATATCATTAGCTGCATTAGGCTTAGCAATTGCTTCCGATGCACGCGCTGCAGTGTACAGCAATTTTGGCTCGCTAAACAAAGTCGTAAGTCTTTTTGTAAGCGTCTCAACATCAAAGGCATGCTCTGGCAACACCCAACCGCAAGCTGCATCTGCAAGATTTGAGGCGTTAGCCATTTGGTGGTCATCAACTGCATATTTGTAAGGGATTAATACACAAGGTCTGCCAATCACAGCAATTTCAGCAATTGTTGATGCTCCTGCCCTGCCTATAATTAAATGGCACTGCTTCATGATCTTTCCTAAATTATCAAAAAAAGGCGACAAATCAGCTTCAATGCCAGCTTTTATATATAGCTCTCGTACTTCTTCTAGTTGCCCATCACGCAACTGTTGTGTAACACGCAGCCTTTGGCGTAAGTCTTCAGGAAGATTTAGTAAAGCATGAGGGATAATATTTCCAAATAATTCAGCACCTTGACTTCCGCCAATGATTAAAATACGGATCGGATCATCTTGCGAAACATCAAATCTATAAGGTGCAGAAGCGTTTGATGCAATATCCTCTCTAATAGGATTACCAACCCACCAAGCTTTCTTTTCATATGATTGATCTAAGGCTTCAACCTTTGAAAATGACATTCCTATTGCATCGATGCCATCTGCAAACAAACGATTAGCCCTGCCCAAAATAGCGTTTTGTTCATGTAATGCGGTCTTGATCTTAAGAAGTCTTGCAGCCACAAGAGCTGGAACACTAGCGTAACCACCAAAGCCAACAACCATTTTTGGCTTTAAATAGATCAATAAACACAAAGCTTGCATGACACCAATGGCCAGCACAAAAATTGATATTAAAAATTGAATATTTTTTCTGCCACTGACAGGCATACATGCAACGCTATAAGAGCGTTGCATGTTGCTGTCTTTATTCCAAGCCTTGCCTCTTTTGTCAGAAATAAAAACCACCCGCCATCCTCGCGTTTGCATTTGCATTGCAGTAGATACAGCTGGAAACATATGCCCTGCTGTGCCTCCAGCACTCATGATGATCAAAGGTTTTTTCTGACTCATTTATCTTAATCTACGACGGGTAATGGATAAAACAACTCCCATAGCAATAGAAGTTGCCAAGATTGATGAGCCTCCATACGAAATAAAAGGCAATGTCATACCTTTTGTTGGAATTAGGTTTAAAGTTGAACCCATATTGATTAAAGATTGCACTCCAAATTGTACAATTAAACCTGCGGTAACAAGAATAGCAAATAAATTATCCAAACGCATGGCACGCATTGTTGCTCGCATTAAAATAATAATAAATAAAATTAACATGATAAAACATAAAATAATACCGTACTCCTCTGCAGCTACTGCAAAGATGAAATCCGCATGCCCATCTGGAAGCTGATATTTAACACTCCCTTCTCCAGGACCCACTCCCATTAATCCACCACTTTTAAAGGCGTCTACCGACTTATCTATTTGAAAAGTATCCCCACTTGCAGGATTAATAAAGCGATCTATCCTACTGCGCACATGGGATATATAAAAATACGCTAATAGCGTTCCAAGACCACCAATCATAGCCAAAGCTAATACAGCGACCATTGGCAATCCTATTAAAAACAACTGAACTGCCCAAACCAATGTAATCAAAAAGCTTTGTCCAAAATCTGGTTGTAGCATAAACAACATAACAACCATGATATAAAGACAAGTTGCTATTAAATAACCATGTCTAAGTGTGCCTAAACGTTGCGATGAAAAAAACCACGCCATAACAATTGCAAGTGCAGGTTTCATAAATTCAGATGGCTGTACTGTAAAGCCAAACACTCTTAACCAACGCGTTGATCCTTTTACCTCAACGCCATTAGCTAATGTCAATACAAGCCCTATTACCGATACAATAAACAATATCAACGCAATTCGAAACAAATTGTGCATGGAAAGACCTGAAACAAAAAGCATTATTACCACACCCAATGGTAAAAAAATCAAATGCTTTGTCACAAATTGACTTGAAGCAATGTTCATTCTTTCTGCTGCAGGAGGACCAGCACTTAAAATCAAAAAAACACCAATCACACATAGTAAAATAATACAAAAAAGTTGCCAACGATCAACTTCCCACCACCATTGTCCTATGATAGAATTATCTTCATGTAATGTGCGCATATTTGTGCAGTTAATTATGTATTGATGACAGTTATATATTTATGCTTTCAAAGCATTTACTAAAGATGCAAACGCCTTGCCACGAGCTTCAAAATTGTCAAACTGGTCAAAACTAGCAGCTCCAGGAGAAAGAAGTATTACAGGATTAATCTTATTGGCACGTTCTACGTTTTTATTTTCATCGCGCTGACACGCATCCAGAAACGCTTGCTTCACTGCACGTTCAAGTGTATCACATTGCATGAAATTTATGTTCTTTTGAATGCACATAGCACTAAACATCTCTTGAGAAGAACCTATTAAATAAACCTTTTCTACTGTTTCTACTGCACAATCCAATAATCTGTTATAGTCTTCTTTTTTCGCTTGCCCACCTGCAATCCAATAACAATTAGGCCATGCACGCAATGCATGAATAGCGGCTTCAGCATTTGTTGCTTTGCTATCATCAACAAAACGAATGTCATTAACTGTAGCTATTTCACATTGCCTGTGTAGTAATGGACTAAAACTTCGTACAGTATCTACAAATGCGCAAGCACTAACACCTAATTGCTTGACCAAAGCCCATGCGCAACCTAAATTGATTGCATTATGTTTACCAGGTAATTGTGCTACATCACCTAGCTCTAAAATTGCATTATTTCCATCATATAAAATACCCTCTTTCACACCTATTCTATCTTCAGCTATGCCATGGACCGAAACCTTTATGACATTATCTGTTATAGAATCTACAAGGGTTGCACTTTCTAGCGTATCAATACCTGCCACAAATTGAAAACCCTTCGCTTTAGAGCTATCTTTGGCTAAAAATACCTGCTTTTTTGCATTAATATAATTGTCAATATTCAAATGGCGATCTAAATGATCTGGGGTAATATTGATTAATGCCCCTAGATCAAATGCTATTTTTCCCATGCGTTCAAGCTGATATGATGATAGCTCAAGCACATAAACATCATCATCATTTAATATTGATAACTCAAAACATGGATTGCCAATATTACCGCCAAATTGCACTCTTTTACTAGCAGGTAAACATTTTTGTAATATATGAGCTACGATAGCTGTAAGCGTTGATTTTCCGTTGGTTCCAGTAATTGCAATATGAGTAGCTTTACTAGTCAGTTGACAAAACAGTGATACATCGCACAAAATAGGTACATTATTTTCATTAGCCCAAATTGCACTGGCATGGCATGCAGGACCATAGCTTGCAATCCCAGGGCTTAGTAGCAAAATGTCGGGTTTATTTTTTGAATTGGCAATATCTGCAGGTGATAATATACAAAATAATTTTGCTTGTTGGGCTAACACTTGCGAGCTATCATCCCACACACTTATCTGCACACCTAATGCTGTTAGTGCCTTAGCTGCTGCCATACCAGAGCGAGCAAGTCCAACTATCCAGATATGCTTAGAAATGAAGCCTTCTTGAAATGTTTGTTTGGTATTAAACATTGATTGACAATTATCGAATTTTTAAAGAAGCAAGTCCTATTAAGGCCAAAATACTTGCAATAATCCAAAACCGCACCACGATAGTAGATTCTGGCCAGCCTTTCTTTTCAAAATGATGATGCAAAGGAGCCATGGCAAACACACGTTTCCCAGTTAATTTAAACGATACCACCTGCACTATCACTGAAACTGCCTCGAGTACAAACAATCCCCCAATGATCGCTAAAACAATTTCGTGCTTTGTCGCAACACCAACAGCACCGAGCGCTCCGCCAATTGATAAGGATCCTGTATCACCCATAAACACGGCCGCAGGTGGGGCGTTATACCATAAAAAACCTAACCCAGACCCGATTAACGCACCGAGCATTACTGTCAATTCACCTGTGCCGGGTAAATAATGTAATTGTAAATAAGAGGCATAGCCTGAGTGGCCTACAAGATATGCTATAAACCCAAAACAACTTGCACAAATAATCACAGGAACAATTGCCAACCCGTCCAATCCATCGGTTAAATTGACAGCATTTGATGTGCCAACAATAACAAAAACTGCAAAAGGAAGCATGAACAACCCAAGCGGAAACAAATAATCTTTTACAAATGGAAGCGCCAAACCAGTTGCTTTTTCACTGCCAAGCAAGTGCATCAACATCATCGCAGTTATTGTAGCGCATATGATTTGCAACGCCAACTTCATACGTCCTGAAAGGCCCTTTGAATTTTTTTTAGAAAGTTTTAAAATATCATCCAAAAGCCCTATTATACCAAAGCTTGTCATCGAAAATAAAACAACCCACACAAACATATTGTCTAAACGCATCCATAAAAGAGTAGACAAGACAGTAGCTCCTAATATCAAAAATCCACCCATGGTTGGAGTACCTGCTTTTTTTAAATGTGTTTCGGGAGTATCTTCGCGTATGTTGCTAGATCCTTGCTGCATAAGTTTTAATTTTTTAATTAAGTAAGGTGCTATCATAAAGCTAATTAATAAAGCGCTTACAACAGCTGCACCTGTCCGAAACGTGATATAGCGTAATAAATTAAAAGGCTGAAACGAATCTGCCCACCCGTAAAGCAATTCATATAACATTGTTCATCCTTTTGGTTTTATGATTTTATAATACTGTATCTAGGCTGAAAGGTCGTTTATTCTACGCACAATTTGGGCCATATTCATGCCAAATGATCCTTTGATACAAACTAAATCACGGTCATTTAAACATTCAGGTAACAAATCACTCATCTCTCCAGCAGTCATTGTATGTTGTCCTCTTATAGAAGGATGTAGATCATCAAACATTGATTGCATCGCTTGACCTACCCCATAAACTATATCAAACTTATTTTCTAACGCTAGGGTGGCTAATTCGCGGTGTAATTGTAAAGAAGTTGTACCCAACTCATACATGTCGCCTAAAACAGCAACTCGCCTTTTTATCTCTATGCCCGAAGCTTTTTTGATCTCACCATTTGAACATAGCATGGCCTTTACACTAGCAGGACTTGCATTATAGCTTTCATCAACCAAATAAATTTGCTTGCATGTTTTTTGATCTAATTCCTTTAAAGTGATCCAATTTGCATTTCCTCTTCCTGCAATTGGTTTCCACTGTTCAACAGCATGCACGGCGTTTTGAAGATCAACCTGTGCATGTGCGCCAGCGCCAAGCGCTGCTAGAGCATTATACGCATGATGCAAACCTGTTGCGTTAATTTTGAAGCAAATTTTCTTGCCATCAATATAACATTCTACAATTTGCTTATCTTCAACGACAGTTCGAGAATGCAGCGATGCAAAAAAAGTTTTGCTTGAACCAAAAAAATATAATTTATTTGTATATTCACGCGCTTTTTTTGCTAAAATAGTTGAATATGGATCATCTCCATTTAGCAATGCTACTTTAGTACCTGATAAACCTTCAAAAATCTCGGCCTTGGCATCGGCTATTTCTTGTATATTGTTAAAATATTCTAAATGTACTTCCCGCACACAAGTTACAACAGCTATTTCGGGCTGCACTTGGTGTGTAAGCTGTGCAATTTCACCAGCGTGATCCATACCCATCTCTAAAACACTAAAACGCTTATTTGCATGCAATCTAGCCAACATTAAAGGAACCCCAATATGATTATTAAGATTTCCTTGTGTCATATGCACACCATCTTTATTTAACATGGTGCTTAACATCTCTTTTGTGGTAGTTTTACCTACTGAACCAGTAATGCCTATCATGCAACCTTCGAAACGATGACGGGCAAATGCTGCCAATTGGCCAAGAGCCCAATTTGTATCATCTATTTGAATATAGGAAGATGATGCTGGCACATACTGATGTGTTAAAGCCATTGATGCGCCTTTTACAAAAGCCTCCTCAACAAAATCATCTCCATCAAAGTTTAAACCTTGAAGAGCAATAAATAAATCCCCTTCTTGTAAGGTGCGTGTATCAATTGAGACACCATATATAGGTTGATCTGTTTGATTGCATATTGGCTTGCTTAAAATCTGCTCAATTTCTTGTTGATGCCATAAAACTTGTTTCATAAAACATTTCTCTTTTCTATAATAACCAAGCTCACTATTAAATAGTCAATTTATAGCAATAGCAACATTACGAGCAATTTCTCTATCATCGCTTGGCAACACTTTGCTGCCAACATATTGCACAGTTTCATGACCTTTGCCTGCTATTAGTAAAACATCGTTACTCGCAAGGTTATTCATTGCTACATGAATAGCTTCTCGTCTATTTGCTATTTCAATTGCACGCGGGCATGTTTTAAGAATCTCTTTTCGAATTTGTGCTCCATCTTCATAGCGTGGGTTGTCATCAGTAATATAAATACTATCAGCGTGTGTATCCGCAATAAGACCCATTTGAGCACGTTTGCTTTGATCTCGATTACCCCCACAGCCAAAGACAACCGATATGCGCGCCTTATGCTGTTGGTTTTGTTTATCACATATGAAATGGGGTGCTATTGACTGTAATGCAGTTTGAAGAGCTTCTGGCGAATGAGCATAATCCACAATAACAAGAGCACCATTAGCAAGACGTACAACGGGCTCCATGCGCCCTCTGACTGAACGTAAAACATTACTAGCTTGCAGGACATCTTGCGCTGATGCTCCAAGTGCATGAGCTGATAACAATGCCGACATAATATTTTCAAGTTGGAATTGACCAAACAAATTAAGCTTCAAATACTGTTCTATACCATTAAGACGAATAATGATGTCAAACCCCTCCCTAGTCGCAGTTGCTGATACAATGCCATGTTTTGTACTTTCATTCACATGCACTGCATCATCCCAACACCAACTAATAATTGAACGCTCATTGCATAATTGTTTTAGCGTATTAGATTGCCCAGTGTTGTTAGCAAACACTGCAAATGCATTTTGATCTAATAACCTACTAAATAATGCAGATTTAGCCAGCCAATACTGCTCCATCGTTAAATGATAGTCTAAATGATCTTGTGAAAAATTAGTAAACACGCCCCCAGATAATTGCATTGCGTCAAGCCTGTACTGCTCTATCCCATGTGATGACGCCTCTAGCGCTAGATGTGTTATATCCAGTTGTTTAAGTTCAGATAACGTTTGATGGAGATTAATTGGGTCAGGAGTTGTAAGTCCTTGCATGCATATATGAGATATATTGCCTGAATGCTTATTAAAAGGTTCTCCTACTGTACCCATGCTTGCGCTGTTTAAGCCCATTTGTTTCCAAATTTGTTGTAAAAAATGCACAACCGATGTTTTACCATTTGTACCTGTGACAGCTATCTGGTAGCTAGGTTGACCTGGATGGATCAAGCTTGCCAAATAAGCAAGCATCTGCCTTGGGTTATCGCACACAATTACATGTTTGAAAGACCTTCCCTTCGTGCTAACTTGCTGCTCTTGCCATGGCCTTGCAATGTTTTGTGTACATATTAAACCCACAGCACCTTTTGCCAAAGCATCGCTACAATAATCGCCACCATGAAAACGCTGGCCTTCAATAGCAACAAAAAAATCATCCGGTTGAACTTTCCGGCTATCGGATGTGATTGACTGAATATGAAACCTGTTTAGTAATTCAACAGCTTGCTTATATTTTAATGGTAATACAATGGGGCCAGACTGCATTTTATGGATCAATATTTTCTATCTTGTTATTTAAATATTTAACAAGCTGTGCATCGTATAAACTATCTTTTGGTAATTGTTGTAAAAGTGTACGATCAAAATCAATTGCCCGTGTAGTGTTAGCTGGAATATTTAAAATAGGTGCAAGTCTTCTAATCACGTGCCCCACAAGTGGGGCCGCAACAACACCTCCAGTTGGGCGCACATTGCTATCGGTTTTTGATTGTGGTTCATCGATGATAGCAAAAATACTGTATTGTGGTCGATCTATAGGAAATGCTGCAACAAAAGAAGAAACCACTTTTTCTTTATCGTATTTTCCTAATGCCGAAACTTTTTCTGCAGTGCCGGTTTTTCCTCCAACAAGTAAGCCTTTAATATTAGCAGTTTGTCCTGATCCAGCAAGAGTGTTTAAGCGTAGCAGTTGGCGTATCTGCTGTGACGTTTGCGTTTTAAATATTTTTTCTTGTTGCATATTTGCATTGCGCATCGTTTGACCACCCAAATACCTTAACGTTGGATTAACATTATATCCTCCATTAACTGTGGCAGAAAAAGCCTTAATAAAATGTAAAGGCGTCACAGAAATTCCATGCCCGAACGATGCTGTGATATGGTTAATCGTACGCCATTTTTTAGGCAATAACGGATGTGCTTTTTCTGCTAACGGTATATCAAGTGTAGCATACAATCCAAGCTTTTTAAAATAACCTTGCTGTAAATCTTCTCCTGCCTCCAGAAGCATCTTTGCAGAGCCAATATTAGAAGAATAAATAAAAATTTCAGGCACCGAAAGCAAACGTTTTTTTGCATGATAATCACGAATGACATGGCGTCCATAACTCAACGGTTTTTTAGCATCAAAATAGCTTCCAACCATAACTTTACCGCTATCAATGGCAATGGCAGTGTTGAGTACTTTAAAAACAGATCCCAATTCATATCTACCAACAGTTGCACGATTATAAAGATGCACATCTGTTACATCTCCTGGACGGTTTGGATCAAAGTCAGGCAATGATATCATGCCTATAATATCACCATAATGTATGTCCATTACAATGATAGCACCCCCAGATGCATTAAATGTACGCACTGTCTCTGCAAGTGCTTTGCGCAAAATATGCTGTATACGTATATCAATAGACAGCATAAATCTGTCTCCATGATCTAACGTATCATTATCGGATTGATCTTGAAACATACCATTATCAAGGGCTCTTTCAATACCTGCAATACCTTTCCCGTCAGAGTTCCTATATCCAATTAAATGACTCACAAGATTAGCATGTGGATAGATGCGTGTTTTATTAGTCCTAAAGTATAACCCTGGTATCCCCAGATCATTGACCTTAAGCTGTTGTTTAGGTGTTAAGCGCCTATGTAACCATACAAATTTTGATTGACCGCTAAGTCTTTTGAAAGCCGATTTAGTCCTAAGATCTGGTATGATTTGTAGCAATTTATTAGTTACTTCTGAGGCATTGTCAACTAAACTAGCGTTTGCATAAAGACCTGCGCTTTCAACATTTTGTGCAACTAAAACTCCATTTCTATCTGTAATGACCGGCGGAATGCTTTGTCGTCTAGCAGCGTGTTTGCTTTTGTTGTGTTCATTTGTTGAGGTGGCATTTTGTGCCATATGCTGATCTTGCTCTAAGCCTTGTAAGCTAAAATGTGTTAACTTTCCTGCCGTTATAACAAAACCAAGTAGCATAAAAGCAGTTACAATACAAAACCGTGTTTGTGCCGTTTTAATCGGCTTCATACCCGACATAATAGTTTGTGAGTGCCAATGACCCTTATGTGAATCGGTATCACTTTTAAGTAAGTTTTGTAACAATATTTTGCGCATAGTTTTTGATATTAATTAAATTTCTAATGCATTAAAACTTGATTAAATCTGCTATTTTCTTGCGAATCAATTGGCTGTCATCATCAAAATTTAGCGTATAAGGATTACTGTTAGGTTCTTCAAATAAATTTGATTCATCTTCTGGTGTCGGGTTTGTATATACATTACTAGGCATGTCTTTTATATAAACGAGCTGATCATGATCAGGAATATTAAGCTCTGGTAAAAAGCGAGTAGCAAGCTTTTCAATGCGCGCAGGTGAAGCTAAATAACTCCACTCGGCCTCTAAGCCAGCATAAATTTTATTATTGTATTTAATCTTCTTAACAAGAGCTGCTCTCTTTTCTTCCAATGCTTCTACTTGCCAAGAAATATAAAACAAGGTGTAAACACTCAAAGACAGCAAAACTAACCATAGAAAAAGCTGTGAACCTAGCCTCATTATTTTTTTATTAACTCCATCATATTTTTTCTACCACGCGCATGCAAGCTGATCTAGAGCGTATATTCTTAGCAACTTCTGCCTCACTTGCCTTAATAGGTTTATTTGTTATAATTTTGAATTTTTCTTTCATACGTGGCACCTCATACTCAATGGCTTCTGGGTGATGGCGCGATCCTTTTGCTAGTTGTGTTCCATGCTTACGCATGAAACGCTTTACAATACGATCTTCAAGCGAATGAAATGAAACCACAACCAATCTTGCACCTGAATGCAGCAAATCTAATGTTGCTTCCAAACCCATTTCTAATTGATTTAGTTCATCATTAACAGCAATTCTAAGCGCCTGAAAAACCTTTGTTGCTGGATGTTTCCTTGCACGATGAGTGCCAGAATTGTCTGACCTATTGATTGCTCTACAGATTATTTGAGACAACTGAAGCGTTGTTTCAATAAGTCCATTTTCACGTGCCCTTACAATTGAATGCGCAATGCGCCTTGATTGGCGCTCTTCTCCATAGTTATAAAATATATTGCTAAGTGATTCTTCGCTATCAAAGTTAACAATTTGATGTGCGTCACGTGCTCCTGTACGATCCATTCTCATGTCAAGACGACCATCTTTTTGAAATGAAAACCCTCTTTCAGGCATATCTAACTGAGGTGAAGAAACACCTAAATCCATTACAATACCATCAAAAAAAGAAATTCCATGCTGCTTGGCCATTGTGCTCATATCAACAAAAGATGAATGCTCAAAAACAAATGATGGATCGTGCATGTTGCCATTTTGAGCAACATTATTTGAAGAATGCGGATAACGCTGCTCAAACTCCGTTGCAGATTTCAAGGCAGATAAATCACGATCAAGTGCCAATACATTACCTTTCTGTTGCAAAATTGCATTTGTATAGCCACCTTGACCAAAAGTAGCATCTAAATACCAACAACCAGCATGAATATTAAGATGCTCGATAGACTCTTCTAACATAACTGGTATGTGTACTGTTTCTTCCATTTCAATCAATATGTAGCCTCATTACAATATTATATTGCAGTTAATAAATGCTCTTAGCCTCATATGCCTTAACAAGCATGATAAAGATTGTTTTTATTAGTCTGACATTGTATTTTCTTGATTGAAAAGCACTATCTCATTTTTCAACTGCATGCCAATGCCTAATGCAATACAATTGCAAACAATAAGTTTACCATCATTTAATCTAATGAAGATCATTGCCCATACACGCAAAAGTTGTCGCTAAACTTTAACAGTATTGGTTTGCAATTGCTTTGTAATTTGAAACTATGAATACTAAGTTAACGCAAATTTAATGCGTTAGTATAACTTCGCTACTAGCGCTATTTGTTCCTCTATAATAATCATAAATCAAGAACAAACCACCTCCAGCTAAAGTCCCAATAGCAATACCCATAAGCATAATGAACGTTGTTAAAATACGCCGTACAAACCTACGATGGGCTGTTACCCCTTGAAGTTCGCGTCCTATAGTTTCAAAATTATGCTCTATTTGCATGGACATGCGTTCAACTTGACCACGTAACGCTACCATATCATTACGCAAATAACTCATATGTGCAACCAGTGGATCATCGCCACGAGTTAATTCCAGTTGGTGGTTTTCAGATGATGGATATGCTGAAACTCTATTGCTTTTAACTTTATTTTGAAGAGTATCGACATCACTATCAGTTTTATTGACATGATCATCACGCTGAGTCTGGATGTTTGTAACTTTATTTTGCTCAGATTTAGATATTTTATCAGAAAGTTTTTCAAATCGAAATGCATCCATAAGCGCTTTTGAAAAATCTTTTGCATTGCTATTATTCAAGCTTTGATGATCTTCATAGCCTGGATCAACAACCGCTTCTTGTATTGCTACAGCATTAGGCTGAGCTACTGTGGGTCTAAGCGTACCCAAAGAATCAATTGTATTATTATTAACACGCACTGTTGCTTGACGAGAAATTTTATCTACCAGTGCTTGACGAGAAACTTTATCCACCAGATTCTAATCCTATAGTCTGAAATAATATGCACTAAACATCTATAACAAATAAATATTGCAACACACTTTGACCCTGATTCAACCTTATATGGCAAGGTTTCAATCAATATATTGCTATATCTTAGTCTTATAGCAATATGCGATGCTATCTTATGATGTTATTGACATTTACTTGATAGTACCATCTATCGAGCAAACAACATGCATGTCTTGGGCCAAAATGCATATCTGGGGATTAAAGCGTTAAATTCTCAATAATCGTAAATTAAGCTCTTCGATATATTTTTAACCATAACATATGACCATTTTTACAAAACATTGGAATGCTTAGTGGTTTTTAAACTTATCATGGCCTTTATCATGGTACATAAATTTGCTAAGCCATGTTTGCGGCCAGACGTTATTACCTACAGCATCTGCACTAATTGAGTGTGATGAAACAATTTTTTCATTTGCAATACGCAGCGTATCAAAAACAAATGAATCATGCCATTGGCTTAATTTAAATACACTATCTTCCATGTAAATTTTTCGAAAACTTTGTAAAAATAAACGCCCAAGCGCGCCTTGCTTGCTCGGTTGTTCAGCTGATGCCCCTCCACCTACATAATAGCTAACAAAACCGCACTCTGAATGATCCCAATTTTTACGCCCTAAGTAGTTTAAAACAACATCAAGATTAAGATATGAAGCAAGTGTCGCACTATCTAAGTTGCTACAAAACCGTACATCAGCATCAAGCCATATACGTATGTCTACATCATTAAAGCTTAATGATGGATCTGTTAAAGCAAAAACTTTCTTTGAAAAGCGCACTGCTTCATATCGATAATCTCTCATAAGTTGCTTTCCAGATTGATCGCGTATATTAAGATCAGCTATCATCCCATTACGAGAAGGAACATCTTTATGACGCGCATGAAACGCTTGCATCTCAGGATGATCTAATGCCCTAATTGCAATGTGGCTAGCAGGCGATTCTGGTAATGTATCAAATCCTTCAGCCATCACAATTAACGGTAAGTCCGAAGACACATATTGAGCATAACTATCAAGAAAACGCCTGCCATAATATTGATACCCAGGTTGATGAAAACTTGAAATAATTTGAATTCTTGGAGCATGTTGTTTGATTGTTGGTGTCATCAAATAAGGACCACTTCATTATAGAATAAGATAACTTAGATTTTTGGTATAACAAATGATGGTGCGTTCAACTGCAAACCTTTGCGCAACCAATCTTTACTTGCTTTATAATCCTGATGTTGTTTTTCTTCAAGCTTAGCAAGTAAATGATAGGTATGTGGATCATTTGGATCTCGAGCATAAGCGCTCATCAAATCATTCCTTGCTTCATCAAAACGACCACTTGCTATTGCCACTTCAGCAGCCACTAAAAGCGATTTTGGGTGCGTTGGAGCCATTGCAGCAAGTCTTTCCATTTTAATATTTTGTTGGCCCTCATTAAGCTTATCTTTGCCAATATCATAATATGCCCTAGCAAGTTCTGGATCAGGTGTTTCTCGCCAAACTTTTTCAATTAAACGCAATGCTTTGCGCGTTTGTGATTGCATATTCAATATTCTAGCGGCTAAACATGTTGCTTCAATATTTAAGCTATCCTTTTTCAACACTCCATTGGCATATGCAAGCGCATCATCAAATTTACCTTCTCCTAAAGATTTATTTGCCGCAACATTTAAACAGATTGTTTGCTCTTTAAGAGCTTCTTCTTTTTTAAGTAAATTAAGCTTAACAGCCTTTTCAAGTAATGCGACCCTATCTTCTACATCCAATGAGCTTGGCATTGTTTGAGATACATTATAAAAACCATTTGCATGATCAACATCATTATTGTGCTGAAAACCATTTACATGATTAAGCCTATCATCATGATCAAGATTGCGCGTTAATTTTAACATCTCATTGACAACCCAACCTGATTTGGGCCTTAGCTCAAGTGCATCTTGCAAATACGCAATGGCTATTTTTATATCCCCACGCCTTTGTGCAATTAAAGATAGACCTTTAAAGCCTAGAAATGCCGTTCCTTTTTCATGAAGAAGCGAATGATAAATTTCTTCGGCCTCATCTAAAAAATTAGCAGCCTCAAGTGCTTGGGCATGGATAAGCTTTACTACATGTGTATCGCTGACTAATTTAAGGGCCCGCCTTGATTGACGCAATGCTTCATTTCCTTCGTTTGACGCCAACGCTACTAACGCTTTTGAAACACTCTCATTGCCCCGCTTATCGCGCCGTTTGCGCCGCCACTCTCTTAAGCGCTTTGGAGCAGATTGTAGCCATTGATATAAGTAAAAAACTGTAACCGTACCAGCTAAAACAATCGTCAAACAAGCAAGGGCAATCCCTACACTGGATTGAATTTGATATCCCATCCAAGTAATTGACATTTGGCCAGGATTATCCAAAAACCATACTATCAAAGCAATAACGGTAAATAATTTAATCAAAAGCCATATGATTTGTGTAATCATCAATGATCCTAGCACCTTAGCTATTCTTTAAAATATAATCTCTAATCACTTAACAATGTTTGATAGTAATTCAATCATAAAACTAACTGAAATATCTTTTTCCTACAAGTTAGCTATACCTGCTTAAACATATGCCTGCCAATCCATACCCGCACGATAGGATTAGAAAATATCTCTATCAATTCGTATGATCATTATCATTTTAATTGAAGCAATTGCTTATTCATCAATTCAGTAATAATTGTTCTTAGCTCATTTATCCCTTGAGATGCTTGCACGTAATTACGTACATCGCTAATCCATTGTTGAACAGACACATGTGTCATTGTTGTTTGCAGAGTATTTGCCACCTTCAAAATTGATTTACTATCAAGGCGCTCTGGATTATCAAGCAATATTTCAAGAGGCTCATCTACATCGTCCAACAATGGCGCAGATATTTGACTAGAGTTTAATGGCGTATCTGAGTTTATTTTTTTAATAGAGACAAGATTTTGTAGCTTAAACTTAATGTTTGCCAGCCAATCATATTGCTTCAAATGCTCTTCATCATTCATCAACTCTAATTTAATCAATGGGGTAAGCACATGCAGTCTTTCAATCAATTGTGGCAATGTTTTCAATCCTTCTTTTGAGCCTACCTGCATATACTCTATAGGTTGATGTAGGTCTGGATAAGTGCTGGCAAGTGTTTTAAATAAACCTAATGCATCAGCAAACGGCATACCCCTTGCGGCCATATCATTTAACAGACCATATGCAAGCAAAAGATTACTAACAGAATTAGTATGCGTTGATGAGGTGTTATTCAAATTGAATTGCTCCATTGCCACACGGTTTTGCATCAATTGTTCTTGCATATCTATAAGCATTTCTGCAGTCTGATCAGTTTTATCAACTAGTGCATTAAAATCGTCTTTACTTGTCGTGGATACTTGTAGTTGAGCAAGTAAGAATTTCATGTCGATCATTTGCGCTTGCAAGCGATCCAAAATATCACCATTTTCACTTAATGTTGTTGATAGTGTCGTTTCATTTGGCTGATCAATTAAAGAACTTGTTTCCAATTTCTCAAAAACTTGCTGGCCAGATTGCATCATTGTAATTTTGTCAAAAGCTACTGCAATATCATTAGACATCTTTTCATTTTGCCCAGCTAATTGCTCAATTTGTTTTTTGAACTCCATATACAAATCAACATCAACAAACAATGTCTTTGCTTTCTGTTGCCATGCAGCTTGTGCTATCATTTGTTTTCTTAAGGCAGCTGTCTTAGCCTCATGTTGGTCAATGTTTTGTTTTGTATCAGCAATTTTCTGATCAAACGAGCCAAATTTCCGATCAATCTTTTCAAGGGCTAAGCTCAAATGATCTGCATGACGGGGTATCAGTTCGGCGTTTCTTAGCCTTGAATCAACAATATCCCCCCATATAGAGCGTGTAAAAATTAATAAAATTGCAATAATAGAAAGCCACATCCCTATCAAAGCAGTTTTATTAGATCGTTGAAGATCTTCTTCATGATCTTGATTTGAATGTTCCAAAGACTCAGTTGCTGCTGCATTGCTTGGCATAGTTTGTGTTACATCTCCATGCGCTGAGTCTTCTAAACGGGTGTCTTTTGAAAGGGCTTGTTTATTTTGGCTTATATCACTCACTATACAGCACCTTAACTTTATTTATTTTGATAATATGAGATTATGTTTTAAGCGTTTATATTGTTAACTAATAACTTTATTAAAGCAGATTCGTTTGGTTTTGGCGCTGTTACAATAGACCTCCAATGATTAAGCTCCAGAATCTGTGTAACATTTTGGCTAAGTGTGTATACATCATGATTGGGTTGCATATCAAAATCGCCACATTTGATAAGCTTTTCAAGCAAAATTGCACTCCGGGGTGAATAAACCAATAATCCACATGGTTTCTCTTGTGTCTCTTGTAAGGCTTTTTTTAGAACTAATGGCAATTGCTGTAATGGATTTGTTTGGTATATATTGAACTTCGTATACGAAATGCCGCATTCATTTAAAATAATAGATAAATCTCCAGCAAGCTTTGTTGCACAAGGATGAATAATATGTTTAATCGTGTTGTTTTTGTCTAGAGATTTACAAATTATTTGCCCCAACTCTACTACATTACCATCACCTGTTATAACATTTTTAAATCCTGCTTGGTATACAACATCAGCTGTAGCGCTACCAATACAAAAACACACTCGTGCATTATATTTGCCTATATCAGAACCCATCGTTGCTAACAACGCTCGTACGCCATTAGCACTTGTAAAGACAAACGCTGTATCTAGTGTTATTTGCAAAGCTTGTTTTGGTTTTAAAAACTCTACATCCATCAGCGGAGTTGCAAGCACATCAAAACCTAATCGAACAAGCTTGGCAACTGTAGCTGAAGCTTCTGGCTGTGTCCGTGTTACAAATAATTGCACAATAAACCTTATTAAACTTTATTTGAATTTACTCATGAATATTGAATTTGCAATTGATGCGCCGTACTTCTGCCCAATTGGATAGCATATGATGTTGCATTTTCTATGTTATGTGAAATTTCTATCTCTTCATTCCAAAAACAAGCCTTACTGCCATCTTCTTTGCCTAAAAAACCTCTAAGTTTTAAAAAACTCCCTTCGATCCAACTATATCCTCCTATTGGAGTGTGGCACGACCCGTCAAGCGCTGCCAACATTGCTCTTTCGGCTTCCACACACAGCCACGTAGAATGATCATGGGTTTGTCTAAGAGCATCTTCTAGCCACCCCTTCTTTGCTGGTAATTGACCTTGTGCTTTTACTATAGCTAACGCTCCTTGCCCTACTGCTGGAACATGTGCATGAATAGATAAAGCTTTAGCACCTAATTTTATATAATTTTCTTGCTTATATCCAAGTCTATTTAGCCCTGCTGCTGCAAGTATTGTGGCATCTGCAGCACCGTTTTTAAGTTTTTGTAACCTTGTTTGTACATTACCACGCAATAAAGATACTTTAATATCTGGCCTCTGGCAGAGTATTTGAGATTGACGGCGCAAAGACGCAGTGCCAAAGCATGCATGCTTAGGTAAACTCGCAATATCAGCAAAAGAAGATATCCAAACATCACGCGCATCATCTCGTGGAGGAACTGCGGCTATCTCCAATCCATCAGGTAAACTGGTTTCAACATCTTTGAAAGAATGTACTGCAATGTCTATACGCCCATCTAGCAAAGCTTGATCAAGTTCTTTTGTAAACAGCCCTTTCCCGCCCGCATCACGAAGCGTATCTGAAAGTAATCTATCACCACTTGATACAATTTCTACTAATTGATATTGCACCAAGCTACTAGAAACATTGCTTAAAAGCAACTGTCCAACTAACTTTGCTTGTGCAACAGCTAGAGGCGATGCACGCGTGCCTATTTTTATAATTTCAGCCATGTTTTCTTATACGCTCACTTGCACTTTTCAATTGTCCACATGCTGCTAAAATATCACGCCCTCTAGGTTGGCGTACTGGTGAGGCATACCCTGCATCAAAAATAATATTGGAAAATCGCTTAATAGTCTCTTTATCAGAGCACTTATAGTGACTTTTGGGCCAAGGATTAAATGGTATCAAATTCACTTTTGATGGAATACCTTGGATAAATTTTAACAAACGCTTGGCATCTAAATCACTATCATTAACACCCGCTAGCATTACATACTCCCACGTCACACGATTAGAGTTTCCAAGACCAGGATAATTTTCTACACTCTCACGCAACACTTCAAGTGGATATTTTCTATTAATAGGCACCAATTGATCCCTTAGTGAATTTGTCGTTGCATGCAATGAAATTGCAAGCGCGGCGCCAGTTTGGCTACCTATCTTGGCAATCTCAGGCACTACACCAGAAGTTGAAACAGTAATACGTCGTTTTGATATCGCTATCCCTTCTGGGTCGCTTAATACAGACAATGCTTCAATCACATTGTCTGTGTTATAAAGCGGCTCACCCATACCCATAAATACAATATTGGTTATTGAGCGTACCTCTCCTGTGCGTGGCCATTCTTTCAACACATCGCAGGCAACAACAATCTGTGCCACAATCTCTTCTGCGCTAAGATTACGCACAAGCCTTTGGGTACCAGTGTGACAAAAACTGCACGTTAATGTGCATCCTATCTGAGATGATATACAAAGTGTCCCTCGTTTATTGTCAGGTATAAAAACAGTTTCAGCTTCGTTGCCATCTTCAAACCGCAACAGCCATTTTTGTGTTCCATCATTTGAAATTTGCTGTGAGACAACTACCGGCCTAGTTAAACTAAATGTTTTGCTAAGTAAATCACGTAAAGATTTAGACATATTACTCATAGAAACAAAGTCGCTAGCACCTTTATGGTATATCCATTGAAAAAGTTGCTTGGCTCGAAATTTTTGCAAATCTAACCCTGCTACTGTCTGTTCAAGTCGTTGGCGCGAAAACCCTATTAAAGAAGGCAATTTACTATCGCAATGCTGGGGCAATTCATTCATCATTATATTTATTTTGTGATTTTGATCGATACAATTTAAAAACTCTATAGAGTGCTTACAAATAATATCCAATCATTTTCGAATATTCTGCACATTCTTATTTACTGATGAAACGGTACATATTCCTTAAGCGCCAACATCATTTTATCTTGTTCAAGGCCTTCTTTCAATAAATATGCACCGACAAATTTCATGAAATCAGGATGGTTGAACCAATGCGCCGACCATGTCAAGCTTGGCTCATAACCGCGTTGCAGTTTATGTTCACCTTGTGTTCCTGCTTCTACACATTGTAACTTATGTTGTATCGCATATTCAATAGCTTGATAATAGCAAGTTTCAAAGTGCAAAAATTTAATATCCTTATCACAGCCCCAATTTCTTCCATACATCACGCCATCGCCAACAAAATTAAGCGCACCACTTATGGCATTACCTTCTTCATAGCCCATGATTACACATATATGTTTTCCAATAGTAGAGCTTATATGCTCAAAAAACTCACGTGTCATGTACGCAACACCCCATTTGCGCGCATATGTTGACTCATAAAAACGATAAAATTGATCCCATTGATCTGTATTCATATTTGCGCCATCCAACCATTGATGCGTAATATTTGCTTGCTTAATATAAGAACGTTCTTTTTTAATTTGCTTTCTTTTTCGACTGGTAAGCGCTTCCAAAAAATCGTCAAAACATTGATACCCCCGGTTAAACCAATGATATTGATGACCTGTGCGTGTAACAAAACCTTGCTTTTTTAACCATGTTGCTTCTTGCTCCAAACAAAAATTAACATGCAAACTAGAAAATCCAAACTTTTGTGCATCAGACTGTACTGCTTGAATAATTTGAGACAATATATTTATTTTTATTGTTTCATTATCACCAGCCAAAAGCAAACGAGGCCCCGGAACTGGCGTAAAAGGTACACCCACTAATAACTTTGGATAATACTCACCTCCAAGGCTTTGCCATGCTTGTGCAAATAAATGATCAAAATTATACTCCCCATAAGAGTGCAACTTAACCCAACACACAAGCGCACCCATTAAAGCAGGTGATCTTGATGTTTGTTTATTCCATGCAAGATAGTGAAAAGACTGCCAACCGCTATTTCCATTGACACAACCAGTTTGTTCTAAAGCTAACAAAAAACCATGGAGTAGAAAGGGATAATCAGTTTGGACTAAGCCATTCCATATATCAGGCTCTATTGATCCAATAGAATGGCATCTTTCAATTACAATTGGATCAGTTAGTTCATGTTCCATTAAATATTGTTTTATTAAAAATTTATTTTACTTTATAATCATTTCAAGAGACAATGCCTCAAGCAAATAGCATTATGCTTAATCAATCTCAAAGCATTAATTTAATGGTGCATTTTAAATTTATGAAAGAAATATATTCTATGTATGCAATAGATCCTAAAATAACGACAGCATCTATATCCAAATTAATTACCATGATATCACATAAATATCTATTTTGCTGGAGGCTATTATTAGGCATATGTTTTATTTTATCAATTTCTCAATCTCATGTATATGGACAACAAAATATGGAAAATTTACTTTATATAGAACTAAAATCAGGCGTTATTGCCATTGACATGCGTCCAGACCTTGCACCTAATCATGTTGCACGTATCAAAGAATTGGTACGTCAAAAATTCTATGATGGTGTTGTTTTTCATCGTGTTATTGAAGGATTCATGGCACAGACAGGTGACCCTAGCGGCACAGGCTCAGGCGGTTCTGGTCAGAACTTAACGGCGGAGTTTTCTGACGCACCACATCTTCGAGGTACCGTTTCAATGGCACGAGCTGCAAGCCCTGATAGTGCTGATAGCCAGTTTTTTATTTGCTTTCAAGCCGCGCCGTGGCTTGATAAACAATATACCGTCTGGGGACAAGTTATTGAAGGCATGAACCATGTTGACAGCATCAAGTTAGGTGCCCCCGGCTCAGGGAGCGTAAAAAATCCTGATACTATTATCCGCGCATGGATTGGCGCTGATGAAATCTCTCAAACAAAGCCAACAAAATCTAAAAAAGCTTCTGCTAAAAAGGCTTCTGCTAAAAAGGCTTCTGCTAAAAAGGCTTCTGCTAAAAAAGCTTCTGCTAAAAAGGCTTCTGCTAAAAAAGCTTCTGCTAAAAAGGCTTCTGCTAAAAAGGCTTCTGCTAAAAAAAGCAACGCAAAATCTAAAAACTCTTAATACTAAAAAGAAAAAACACAGGCCATCAATTTGATTAAATTGATGGCCTGTGTTGTTATCAAGCAATCCTTATAACAATAAACTTTCTGTCATTAAGGTTTTATAGTTTCGCCATCTGTGTAATCAGTCAAGCTTGGTGGGGTTAATACATCATATTCAATAAATTGAACCCACACACCATAACTTAAGGCAAGCAAGGCTACAGCAGCTATAACAATAATCAAACTTGGCCTTTCTGACGGGCTTAAAAACGTTGGAACCATTATTCCTTGCTGTTGAGTTTCAACTGGTTCTTTAACCATGTGTTCAACCAGCTGTTGAGTATCAATATTCAATAATGCAGCATAAGAACGCAAAAAACCATTCACATATGTTGGACCAGGAAGCATATGATGCTCTCCTTTTTCAAGCGCTACAATATAATCATCACTGATATTTAATAAATCCCTGACTTCTTGAATAGTTAATTTCTTTTTCTTACGGGCCTCCTGTAGCATTTTACCTACAAAAATATCAGATGCTATTTGATTGTCTATCTCTAATTCTGTTTCTTGTTGTGTCATTCAATTTAACCTTATTTGATGTACAATCTGCACTCTTAATGTATAACAGCTTAACTTATAGGCTATAGTCTTTTACTTATATCATATAAAACATTTTTAACCTATTGTTATACTACACATTTAATCATTTTAGGAGTATATCATACTCTTAAGATAAGCAATATATTACGTAAATATAAAATATCCGTTTTATTTAATGAATGATTCTAACCACTCTGATGCAATTAAAAAAGCTTCTTGCGAGCTTACTGCTTTGCTAGGCAACAAAGGCTGGCATACTAATCTTAGTGACTTTCAAGAACAATTAGTCGATTCTAGAAGAAAATACCAAGGGCAATGCCTTGGTTTAGCCTTAGCCTCAAGCGTTGAAGATGTACAAAGCATTGTACATATCGCTAAAAAATATAACTTAACAATCACCCCTCAAGGAGGCAATACAGGCCGTGTTGGCGGTGCAACACCTTTAGATCATACAAGCATTTTATTAAATCTTTCGCGTTTAAACAAAATTCGTACTTTTGATCAACATGCCACAACTATCATCGCTGAAGCTGGTTGTATTTTAAAAGATGTACAAGATTTTGCCTCTTCTAAGGGGTTATTCTTTCCAGTTAGTCTTGGAGCAGAAAGTGCATGCCATATTGGTGGCAATGTTGCAACCAACGCAGGTGGAATGAATGTTTTAAGTTTTGGCAATATGCGCCAACAGGTAATGGGAGTAGAAGTAGTATTGCCTAATGCTCATTTATGGAATGGGTTGAACAATTTAACAAAAAACAATACTGGATTTGACTTAAAACATCTTTTCATTGGCTCAGAAGGTACTTTAGGCATTATAACCGCTGTTACATTAAAGTTACAACCTATGCCTAAAAAGAAAATAGACCTTTTCCTATCAGTGACAAGTATCAACAACGCCTTGCAATGTTTTGCAACTTTGCGCGCAATATTTGGAAATTCTATATTTGCTTTTGAATTCATGCATAAAATCTGCATCGAAACTGTTACAAAACATTATAAAAAATGGCATCCTTTCTTTTCTAATACACCCAATTGGTCACTGTTAGTTCAAATCAATGACACCTCAACAAACAGCGATAATGCTTCCACAGCAATTGAAAAAATTTTAGAAGATTTATACAATCAAGACATATTAAGCGATGCCATTATTGCACAAAACAACACACAAGCTAAAGCTTTTTGGCATCTTCGAGAAATGATTGTCGAAGCCGAAAAACGTGAACCATATGTCATCAAACACGACATTGCCTTGCCGCTTGATAAAATAACTGATTTTCTAGATTCATGTGCAAAACTTCTACATGACATTGACCCAACCATATGCCCTTATCCTTTTGGACATCTCGGAGACGGTAATATCCACTACAATCTTATATTACCCAATAGCTACCAGCATGATCTACAAGCTATGCAAGACATTGAAACAAAATGCACACAGACTGTCTTTGATTTAGCTGTGGCATTAGGTGGAACTTTTAGCGCAGAACATGGCATAGGCAGAGTTCGAAAAGACGCGCTAGAACTTTACAAGCAACCCGTAGAGATGGATTTAATGCGACTAATCAAGCAGGCGATTGACCCACAAAACATCATGAACCCAGATGTCATGCTTAAAATGTAATAACCACTACCAAAACAAGCATCTAGGCCATCAAATATGCAAATTATATCCAGACCTTCTCAAAATTTTGGCAATCGAAAGCCTATCAGGCAACAAGCAAATTTTGATCAAATAGATACATTAGATACAACATCTAACACACCATCTTGCATCGTGTATCACGCAACTTACATGAACAGTGCTGAAGAAGCTCTTGAGCGGCTTTGTGATCCAAATTCTTGTGTGAGTTGCCATTATCTTATTGCCCAAAACGGTACAATTTGGCAACTGGTTGACCTTGAAAACCGCGCATGGCACGCGGGACAATCATGGTGGCGTGGTATTGATGACATCAACTCCGCTTCCGTTGGTATTGAGCTTGATTACCCTGATCCATTTATCAATGGGGATGAATATTACTGCCAATTTAGCAACCCACAAATTGATAGTCTTATATCTCTTGTTCAATTTTTAGCAAGTCAGTTCCCTTTACCAAAATGGGGACATGTTGGGCATCAAGATATTGCACCTGCGCGCAAAATATGACCCAGGCTTACGATTTCCATGGCATCGCCTATCCCAACACGGCTTTGGCATCATTGATCATCGATATGAAATCAATGACATCATTGATCCCAACAACCCAACTCAGCAATATCTAGAAATAGAAAAACTTTTAGATCAAATAGGCTATGACCCTAGCGTTAACTTAGAAGTACGCCTTAAAGCGTTTCAAAACCATTTTCAGCTAAATATGCCAGATACGCATATTAAACAATACAACGCTATTAACCATAGTATCCAAATTGCTCGTAGAATATTGCAGCATTGGAACAATTAGGCTACATTGCTTATATGACAGAAGGTCGGATGGTCGCGCATTATAATATTATGACAATAATGTGAGGAAAGTCCGGGCTCCTCAGAAAACGATGCCGGATAACTTCCGGCGAGGGTGACCTTAGGGAAAGTGCCACAGAAATAAACCGCCTTAATTTTTTAAGGTAAGGGTGAAAAGGTGCGGTAAGAGCGCACCGCGTGATGCAGTAATGTAACACGGTCTAGGTAAACCCCATCGGGAGCAAGACCAAATAGGGGCAAGTGCTGTAAAAAGCTAGGCGTTGTTCTGCGCTTTGTCCGGGTAGGTTGCAACAGGTTGACAGGTAACTGCAATCGCAGATGAATGGCCATCGCCTGCAAATATTAGCAGGCACAGAACCCGGCTTATAGACCTTCTGTCTAACTAATTTTAGTAATAGCATGTTTAATGAACCCATAAAATAACTGCTATTATATCTTTATAGATAAATTGATTTTGTAAAAACGAGTGACATCATGCCCAAAACAACAACCCCACTTCAATCTTCAAATAAAAACCCTAATTCTTCTCAACAAACTACGCAAAGAAGCAGGCTTTTAAGTGGCCGCTTTGAACACGGAACAAGCAATATCATGCAAAATATTAATGCATCTATTGCCTATGACAAACGACTTTACCGTGAGGATATCGCGGGCTCTTTGGCTCATATTAGAATGCTTGCAAAGCAGAAAATTGTCTCTCAAGACGATTGCAATGTCATTATTAACGGCCTAAAATCCATTGAAGAAGAAATTAGCAATGGCGAGTTTCAATTTAAACAAGAACTTGAAGATATTCATATGAATGTTGAAGCTCGTTTAATTGAAAAAATAGGACCACCAGGGGCAAAACTTCATACGGCACGCTCACGTAACGATCAAGTTGCAACCGATATGAGGTTATGGCTTCGTAATCAAATTGACGATTTAAAGCAACTCTTGCACCATCTTATATCACAATTATGCGATCAAGCTTTAGAGCATGCCGACACCCCAATGCCTGGATATACGCATTTGCAAGTAGCCCAGCCTGTAACATTTGGCCATCACATGATTGCTTATATTGAAATGTTTTCGCGCGATTATGGTCGCCTTTGTGATACACAAAAACGATTGAATGAATGCCCCCTTGGAGCAGCCGCGCTTGCAGGTACTTCTTTTGCAATTGATCGCATCGCTACATCATCAGAACTTGGCTTTGATAAACCTATGGCAAACAGCATGGACAGCGTAAGTGCACGCGATTTTATTCTAGAGTTTCTTGCTTGCGCTTCCATTTGTGCCATTCATCTTTCCCGTTTAGGTGAAGAGATTGTTATTTGGTCAAGTGCCAGTTTTAATTTTATTACATTATCAGATGAGTTTTCTACTGGATCTTCTATCATGCCACAAAAGCGCAATCCAGATGCAGCAGAGTTAATTCGCGCAAAGCCTGGTCGAATTTTAGGATCATTTATTAATCTTGCAACGATTTTAAAAGGCTTACCGATGACCTATGCAAAAGATTTGCAAGAAGATAAAGAGCCTTTATTTGATGCCTGCGACACTCTTGCTCTTGCGATCAACGCTGCAGCTGGCATGATTGGTGATTTAGTGCCTAATAAAGATAACATGTTAAAAGCACTTGAACTCGGATACCCTACTGCTACCGATCTTGCCGATTGGCTAGTTCGCGAGAAAAATTTTACCTTCCGTGATGCGCACCATATCACTGGCCAAATCGTTAAATTAGCTGAAACCAAAAATTGCAAATTAGAAGAACTTTCTCTTGACGAAATGCATTCGGTTGCATTAGCAATAACCAAAGATGTATATAATGTATTGCGTTTAGAAAGCGCGTTAAAAAACCGTTGCAGCTTAGGCGGAACGGCTCCTGCACTTGTTAAACAAGCAGCTCTTGAGTGGAAAAACAAACTTGAAACAAATTCTATCTAGCAACTTTGCTGCTAAAGCGATCAAAAGCACATCAATCTTGTTGATGCTTGCTGTTGTATTTAGCTTTTCAGCGTGCGGGCGCAAAGGAGACCCTGTGTCACCAAAGCAAACACAACCTTACCAATACCCTAACCCTAGTGTGCAAGCCGAATGAGTTGTTTTGATTGGATAAACGACACATTACATTGTGAACAAATCCCCCTTGATAAGATTGCTCACCATTTCGGCACACCTTGCTATGTCTATTCTGCACAAGCATTAAAAGATAATTATAACGATTTAAAACATGCATTAGCCGAGTATCATCTAAATGCCCATATTCATTTTGCAGTCAAAGCCAATTCTAATATACACGTACTGCGCTGTCTTGCAGACGAAGGTGCTGGCGCTGACATCGTCTCTCAAGGAGAGATGTTGCGCGCTTTAGCAGCAGGTATAAATCCAGAAAATATCATTTTTTCAGGTATTGGCAAAAGCGACATGGAACTCGCAGCGAGTATTGAGCATCGTATTAGCCAAATCAATATTGAATCCCAAGAAGAATTGCTTGCTTTAGCAAGGATAGCAAAAAAACTAAATCAATCTATTAATATAGCAATTCGTGTTAATCCAGATATTGATGCTAAAACCCACCATAAAATTTCTACAGGCAATAAATACAATAAATTTGGCATTGCACTTGAAGATGCCTTTGCTTTATTTGAACTCGCACGAACATATCCCTTAATCAACCCATCTGGGATTGCAGTCCATATTGGTTCACAAATCATGACGCTTGAACCCTGGCGCCAAACATATCAGCATATCCGAAAGCTTTATCAAGATTTGATGGCAAGCGGTTTTAATATTACTACATTAGATTTAGGTGGAGGGTTAGGTATTGCTTATCAACAACATGAAACCCCTCTTTCTAATCGTAATTGGGCTCAATTAATTGCACAAACTTTAGGAGATTTGCCTGTCCGTTTTGCAATTGAACCTGGTCGCTCAATTTGTGCAACAGCAGGTGTATTATTAACACGTGTTATGCGTGTTAAACATAATCATGAACATACGTTTGTTATTGTAGATGCCGCCATGAATGATCTAATGCGTCCTGCATTGTATGATAGCCAGCACACATTAGTTCCTATCAAAAAACCTGCTTCAACTGCAACACTTAAACCTGTTAATATAGTAGGCCCCATTTGTGAATCCAGCGATGTTTTTGCTACCAATTACATGACAAACCCATTGGTACAAAATGATCTTGCTTGCTTTTTGGATGCAGGTGCTTATGGCGCCGTCATCGCCAATTCTTATAATTCACGCGCGCTCATTAGCGAAATAATGGTCCATGGACAAAATATTATCTGCGCACGCCCTAAAACCACAATAGAAACTCAAATAGCACTAGAGCAAGGTGCACAATGGCAACAAAATTTTTAACTTTTAAAAACTAAATTCATCGCAAAAAAAGCAATGTTGTAAATGCTCCTATTGCAATTGAGCAACTATTGTAATTGCAAGCTATTCAATAGAGTTTCACGTACATGCTTGATTTTATGCTCATGATATAGCTTTTGACCTGCATAGTCTTTTACATAAAAAATATCAACAGCTTCTTCACCATAAGTTGCAATACGAGCAAAACTAACCCTCAAATGCAACAATTTAAGAGTGCGTGTTACAATAAACAGCAAAGCGCTTTGATTGCTACAAGTGATTTCAATGAGTGTACTTGCATTCGATGCATTGTTATTGATTGTGACGTTGGGTTTTATATGGCAATTTGTAGCACGTTTTTTTATAGTTGGTTTGTTCAATAACCTCTTACTAATATCTTCTCCATCAAAAAGCGCTTTTTTAATAGTTTTAGCAAGCTTTTGCTGGTTAACAGGATCGCGCCACGTATTTTTTGTATCCTCTAGTGTAAAATGATCCAAGATCATCGAATCAGAAAAAGTGCTTGCCCTTGCAGCTATTACTTTACCAGCGTGTAGCGCAATAGATCCCGATAAAATTTCCATCAAACCTGCTTGATCTTGCGTATAGATCATCATTTCTACTGATTCATCATCCAAAATATTAAAATCAATAGCAAATGTTATTGTAGATTTTTTATCCTTCGCCATTGCTATCAAATTGCATTGTCTAGCTAAGGCTTCTTTCGTATATGCCATAAACTGCGCATGCGGTGCCACTTCAAGCAAATAATTAACCTGTGATATCTGATTTTTATCTGCGTAATCTTTAAAAACTTGCCTGCTCGTATTTACTAAAGCACTGTGGCCTGGTAACTCACCATTCAGCCTGCTTAAGGTACTTCTATACAATTTTCTTAATAATGTTGCCTTCCAACTAGTCCATACTTGAGGACCTACCGCTGCTATATCAGCCACAGTCAAACATAATAATAAACCAAGCTTTTCATTTGTTTGTATAAAATTAGAAAAATCTTCAATCGTTTGTGGATCATCTAAATCGCGTCTAAAAGCAACATTAGACATTCCAAGATGATGGCGTACCAACCACGCAACCATTTGAGTCTCTTGTTCATCTAAACCTAATTCAGGACATAGCTGCAGCGCAACTTCTTCTCCTGCAAGTGAATGATCCTTACCCCGACCTTTTGCTATATCATGCAAAAAAAAACAGCTACATAAAGAGCTTTCCTCATCTCGATTTTATGGATAACATCCGATGATAGCGGAAACTTATCTCGATGTTGTCCTTGTTCAATAGTATTTAGTAACCCTACTGCACGAATAGTATGATCATCGGTGGTATAAACATGATACATATCATATTGCATTTGCGACGATATTCGAGCAAAATCAGGAATAACACGCCCTAAGATTGTACTCTCATGCATTTGCCTTAATAATCGCTCCTGATTTTTTTCAGCCAATAAAACATCCATAAAGCACGCCCTCGTTTCAAAAGCTAATGAATGTTTTCTAGTAAGATGCTGCGCTCTTTTTGTAATTTCACGCAACGCTTCAGGATCTGGTTCAAGTGCGTTTTGTGCACATACAGCAAAAAATTTAACTAACTGTATCGGCTCAAATATATCTTTTTGAAACTCATTCATACACAAATAATTTGCGTGTAACTTAAACCCTTTAAATGGTACTTTTTCTATATAACTATATTGTTTTTTTGTTTGATTTTTTGCAATAACATTATCAAAATATCTACAATACATTAAAACAGCACGACTTATATTTGCTACAATGCGTGTTTGCATAAAGTAATGCTTCATCAATCTCTCAGCACTATTAGATCTTGAATCTGATCTATATCCCATGCGATCTGCAATGCGCCATTGCAAATCAAATGTCAATCGTTCCTCGCTTCTATTTGCCTCAAGATGCAAATGTGTTCTTAAGCTAAAAAAGAACTGCTTTACCCGCCAATATTGCTTTAATTCTCTAGCAGTTAAAATTTTTTTATTAAAGAGCAATTGCATATTATTGCTTCCAAAATAAATTTTGACTACCCAATCAATAAAATCTAGATCACGTAATCCACCTTTGCCATTTTTGATGTTAGGTTCAAGCAAGTATTGTGTATCAAAATGTTTCTGATGGCGTTCTTCTCGTTCAAAAATTTTGTCTTGTACAAATTGATGACGTGCATTTAAATTGCCTAGCAATTGTGTGTGAATTTTTTTTATAAAACTCTCATATAACTTTTTATTTCCAACAACAAAACGCGCATGAAGCAGCGTCGTTGCAAACACATGCTCATTCTTTGCTTTTAAAATCCCTTGCCCGCTGCTCATACTAGAATGGCCTACTTTTAAGCCTAAATCCCAAAGTGTATACAAAATATAGCGTATGACTTCATTTGAGAGTATCGTTGCTTTATTTTTATACAAGAAAAGAAGATCAACATCAGAGCGTGGACACAATAAACCTTTTCCATAGCCACCCGTTATTATCAAACAAAATGGTTCGTTTTCTGGCTTAGATTTCTTAATCTTTGCGCTGACACTTACATTGGCAGCTTTAGACATGCCCATCATATATACTACATGTAGTAATTCATCTAACACATAGGCTCGTTCATTAGCAGATATCAAACCACTTCCATGATCATAAAAACGCGCTATCAAATGTTGATTTGCAAGATCAAAAGCTTGCTGTAAACAAGCAAAATAGGCTTTTGAAGATCTTTTTGCAGAAATTTCTGTAATCAATGCCTGTCGATTGATTAATTGAGATGGGTTTGCTGCAACTGGTGCTTCGCAATCATTATGGATTGGAATATCAAATTGATCTTGCCATTTTTGTGTATTTTCAACCACAATATAACTAAACAAGGTTAGTTTTAAGAAACTTCAAAGCCTAATTCAACATACACAACACGCTCAAGCTCTTCTGAAACAGTCAATGAAAATGTTTCTGATTGCCCTGATCCTATCCTTTGGCCTGCAACAGCTAAAGGATAGACGCGTATTAACTCGCCATTTGTATCAAGCAACTTTACACTCAAAGCAGGTATTATATAAGATTCTGCCATTGTATTTGTAATCAGACCACTAACAGATAAGGTAAAACCATCAGCTTCTTGAACAAACTCAATGACTGGCTGTTCATAACGCATACCATAGACTGGTTCTACATCTGCTATACCAATCATTGTATATATGTCACTAATAGCAGGAAATCTCTCGATGATGTCTTTTTTAAAAAAATATGCACCAGCTACAATCAACATCACAAGCAAAATCAAAATAATCCAAGCTGTACGTAAAATAGAAACTTTACCTTTACTTGGTTTTTGTTGAGCAGATGTTGTGTTTTTCGCAACAGCATTAGCACTAGTATTAGAAGAGCTTGAGCGCTCACTTGACATGGCGTCTTTGCGCATGGCATCATCAGGGCTTGGACTGGCTTCTACCTTGTCAAATCCTGCAGAATCTTCTATCTCAAGGGCTTCGTCGGTTTGCGATAATATATCATTTGTAGCCATAGGCGGTAAAGGTGGCGCCATCAATGAATCCTGTTGAATTGGCGCTGATTGTGATGGAGCATTATTGTCTACCATGCCTCCATTACTATATGCATTGCCAGGAGGTAGCGTATCATTTTGTGGCAATTGCCCCATGTTATGATTAATAGCTTGCTCACCCGTTCCTATCATTGGATCTACATTTTCAATTGCTTGATTTGCATCCATTTCACCCGACATAGCATCTGGGATCCCAATGGGTGATGCTTCACTAGGTATGGGTGCATTTTGCATATTCTGAGCTGGTAATGGTTGCTCTGCTGGCATTTGACTTTGCTGTTGCATTTGCATATTATCAACTGCTGGCGCGGTATTAGTTGGCAATAGTTGCTCTGCTGGCATTTGGTTTTGCTGTTGCATCTCCCTACCAACTGCTGGCGCGGTATTAGTTGGCAATAGTTGCTCTGCTGGCATTTGGTTTTGCTGTTGCATCTCCCTACCAACTGCTGGCGCGGTATTGGTTGGTACAGTGTTAGCTGGTTGATGCATCCATATATGATTGCATCCTTGACATCTAAGCTCGCGAGGGTTTAGCAATGCCTCTTCTGGCACATCATAAACTGCTGCGCAACTAGGACACGTTATATGCATCATTAATCTCCGAATAAACAAATATTTAAATTTTAATTATGTAGTCTTAAGTTAAATATAAATACCCTATTGAATTTGAATGACTACCTTAATCAAACAATGTTCATATCACTTCATTTAATATCGCTACCGTTATACATTATAATACTTAATATATATCAATGCAAAGCATTAAATCTTGCATGCATGGCGATAGAACCTGCAACCGTTACATTCAAGCTATCGGTTGCATATTGGCGTTGTTTTATCCATACAAGTTGATCAATTTTATATTTCAAATTAGAACGCAGTCCTTTATTTTCACTGCCAAGGGTTAGAATAACTTTCTCAGGCCATGCATATTGATTGATATTCAAACCATTGTGACTATCAAGTCCTACGCACCAAAAATCATTCTTTTTAGCATGCTCAATAAATCTTGCTAAATTGGTTACAGCTCCAATACGGATATGTTCAATTGCTCCACTTGCAGCCTTTGCCATCATGGGGTTTTCGCCAACAAAGCCCGAACGTTTCTGTACAATTGCTTCAAAGCCAAATGCGGCTGCAGAGCGTATGAGTGCGCCTATATTGCGTGGATCTGTTACTCCATCAAGCAATAAGATATTTTTACATTGCTCAAGATATAATTCACCATCTTCTACTTTAAGTGGGTCGGCTATAAGAGCAATTTTCTGGTGTAAATGCTCTTCATTTCCTATTTGCGTTGTAAACCATTGCCCCGACACAATCTGGTGCTCAGTACCTGCATGATGAGCCAAAGGCACAAACTCTTTGGCATACTTTTGATCAATATAAAGCATTTTACAGTTGCGCAAAGAGTTATGAAGAGCCGCTTTAACTGCGTGTATACCATAAATCACATGCGTAAAATTTGATCCAGAATGACGTTTTGGATATTGATAATCGCGATAGGGTTTCTTCATCTCTAGTTTAAAACTATGCGTGGGGTTAAAGCCATGACGAGCCTATCAATAATTGGTTGAAAATATATTGGCTTCTATTAAAATTCTGCTCGATAATCACGTTTTAAGTTTGCCAATGCCAGTAGATCCAAATCCTCCTGCTGCTCTTTCAGTTGTATCAAGTGTTTCTTCAATACGCCACTCAATTTCAGCAAACTTTGCAACAACCATTTGCCCAACGCGCATTCCTGGCATAATGGTAAAATTTTCTTGCGAAAGATTAATTAAAAGCACTTTAATTTCTCCACGATAATCACTATCAATTGTGCCTGGAGCATTAAGGCAAGTCACCCCATGTTTAAAGGCTAAGCCAGAGCGAGGTCTAATTTGAGCTTCGTATCCTTCAGGCAAAGCTATAGCAATACCAGTAGGTATCAAATTTCTATCCATCGGCTTTAATACAATTGGACTATCAAGGGCTGCAAACAAATCATACCCCGCAGCAGAACTACTACCTCTAACTGGCAAATAGCTATCCTTAGCAGGTGTTAATTCAACAATTTTAACTTCAACGCGCATCATGATCCAAAAAAATCTTTAATATGTTTTACTAAATAACGCGCAGATTCTAGCTTACTTGCGCGCTTAAATGCAATCTCTTTATCCTTAGTAATAAGAATTAACTGATTCGTAGATGATCCTATCGCTTTGTTGGTATTGTCGATACTAGATACATCATTTACTACTATCCAATCACAACCCTTACGGAGGCGTTTGGCTTTTGCATTTTCAATAATATTTTCTGTTTCTGCTGCAAATCCTATAATTAAAGGCGCCCTCTTTTCTCGCTCACATAATGTTTTTAAAATATCAGGGTTTTCAACAAATTCAATCTGAGGCATCTTGTTTGGAGTTTTTTTAATTTTTTGCACCCCAATATCTTTTACTCTCCAATCACAAACAGCTGCGCTACAAATCACACAATCAACATCATCAATTGCTGCTACCGTATCTGCCATTTCACATGCTGTTTGCACCTTTATTAACTGACTGCCTATCGGTTGGTCCAATGCAACCGCTCCACTAACAATCGTTACTTTTGCACCATGTTCTATTAAAGACTCTCCAATAGCATATCCTTGTTTTCCAGAAGATAAATTTGTAATGACACGCACTGGGTCAATGGGTTCAGATGTTGGTCCTGCTGTTATTAAAAAATGCAGACCTTCTAAATCCTTTGTACAATCATTGGCGTGCTTGATGCTTTCTATTGTTTCAACAATAGAACCTATCTCTGCAAGATGTCCAAGCCCTACTTCTCCGCATATAGTCTCTCCTTGTTCAGGCTCAATTATTTGTACACCTCTTGCCTTAAGCACTGATACATTTTCAAGTGTTGCTGGGTTTAACCACATAGTAGGGTTCATCGCTGGAGCAACAAGCATAGGACAAGCTGCAACAAGCGCCAATGTACTAGCCAAATCATCGGCCAATCCAAGTCGCAATCTTGCAATAAAATTTGCACTTGCAGGACATACAACAATTACATCGGCATTTCGTGCAAGAGCAATATGGCTCATTTTGGCTTCATCTTCTAGGGCAAATAAATCGTCTCGTACTTTGTTCTCACAAATAGCACCTAGTGATATTGCACTAATAAACTCTGCTCCCCCTTTTGTTAAAACAGGCTGTATATCATGGCCTCTCTTGCGCAATAAGCGCGCAAGCTCAAGTGCTTTATATGCAGCAATACTACCTGTAACAATTAATAAGACATTCATTTTTTTAAACCAGATTTCTTATTCTTACCAATCAAGGACCTTAGCATACCATGTAGCGTTCGTACTTCATAACGCATAGGCTGCGCGCGTTTAAAAAAACTTTGAATGTTGCGCCTAACAATTGGTATCATGCCTCTTGATTTATAAAAACCTTGTTCATCAAGAGCTTTATCAAGCTTTTGTACAAAAAAGTCAATTTCTTCCATGCTCGCAGGCAACGCATCTTGGTTAGTTATATTTTGTGATGATGGCAGATGATCGATTGATTTGATGCACCATTCATAAGCAATCAGCATCACTGCTTGAGAAAGATTTAACGAAGAAAAATACTCTGATGTTGGAATTTTAATGGCATAATGCGCACTTGCAAATTCATCATTATTCAACCCTGATCTTTCACACCCTAATAAAAAAGCTACGTTTTTACCTTCTGCCAAAGCGTTATAGCTAAGTCTAATTGCGTGAACTAGATCACAACTTTGATATTGCTGCGACCTATTCCTTGCACTTAGGGCAAACACTAGATGCATGTCTCCTACAGCTTGTGCCGTATTACAATATAAATTTGCTTTATCAAGAATCCAATCCGCGCCAGCAGCTGTTTCATAGGCTTTTGAGCTAGGCCAAGATTCACGCGGGTTAACCAAGCGTAAATCCTCCAAACCACCATTTGCCATAGCACGCGCAGTCATGCCTATATTCTCACCCATTTGTGGATGCGATAAAATAATAGTAGGAGATACATTAATTAAATTCATTGTGTTGTTAATGATTCATTGTATCGTTAATGAACTTGTCATTGGTTAATTATTGAATTCTGCTATAAGTTTTATTTTAAGCTTAAAATTGATTACCCTAGCATATTACATCTATGTTACAATTTAATATATCTAGCCTTTTGAAATCACTATCTATCATAATATGACAAATAAGAATTTATATTTTTATCACCAATTATATTTAATTAGACGCGTTGAAGAAGAAATTGAACGCCTTTATCCAAGTGATGTTATCAAATCTCCGGTTCATTTATCTATCGGACAAGAGCACATAGCTGTAGGTGTTTGCTCTGCCCTTTTACAGCATGATATCATCTTTAGCAATTACCGTGGACATGCCCATTATTTAGCACGCGGAGGCAATTTGCAATCTTTTTGGGCTGAACTGTACGGAAAAAAAACAGGCTTTGCTCGCGGCAAAGCAGGTTCTATGCATTTAATGGACCTTGAACGCGGTTTTATGCAAGCTTCTGCTGTTGTAGCAACAGGCATCCCAAACGCAGCTGGATACGCCCTTGCTCATAAAATGCAGCAACGCGATGGATTGGTTATTTGCTTTCATGGAGAAGGCGCCGTTAACGAAGGTGTATGGTCTGAAACTATGAATTTTTCAGCGCTCCATCAATTGCCAATTCTCTATATTTGTGAAAATAATCAATATGCCATCTACTCACACCAAAGCGCGCGTGCAAAGCAATGCAACGTTACAGAAATTTCAACTGCTTACGGAGTAGAATCCATCCAACTACAAAATAACACATGCCAACAAATTTATTTTGAAACCAACAAAGCATGCAATAAAATACGCGCAGGTCATGGCCCTATATTGCTTGAAATTCCTACAATGCGTTGGCGCGATCATGTCGGCCCTGGCGATGATACTCAGTGGAATTATCGAAGCGCTCAAGCACTAGAAGACAATATTGCAAATGACCATTTGCAATCAATAGGTGCACAACTAAAAGCAAAAGAACGCCTTGAGGTTGAAACAAAAATTGAACACGCTATCAAACAAGCCATTACATATGCACAAAACAGCGAGTTCCCTAATGAAAATGAACTTAGCGATTATGTTGAGGTATAACAAAATGAATACATCCAATAGCGCTAACGACACTAACGATGATCTTGACCACGAGCTTACCTACGCACAAGCATTGCTTGAAGCAACAGATCAGGCAATGGCACTTGATGATAATGTTTTTGTATATGGACAAGGCGCCGATGATCCCAAAGGTCACTACGCTACAACACTCAATTTACATCAAAAATACGGCCCTCTTCGCTGCTTTGATACACCTTTAGCTGAAGAAGCAATGCTAGGGATTGGGATTGGAGCTGCAATGGCAGGTATGCGTCCGATCAATATCCATCAACGGGTTGATTTTTTGATGGTATGCATGAACCAGCTTGTCAACGTCGCTGCAAAGCAACATTACATTAGCTCAGGAAAAGTGTCTGTTCCTATCGTAATACGCGCTTGCATTGGCCGCAGCTGGGGCCAAGGCGCACAGCACTCTCAAGCGCTTTATTCTATGTTTGCGCATATCCCGGGGCTAAAAGTCATTGCCCCTGTCACTGCCCATGATGCCAAAGCAGGGTTATTAGCAGCCATCCAAGATGATGGCCCCGTTATCTTCATTGAACATCGTCTTTTATACCCTCTAAAGGGCCATGTCTATAAATCAGACAACGCCATACCCCTTCCACTAACAAGATGTGTGCGCAAAGGCAATGACATTACAGTGGTTGCATGCTCACATGCAGCCATTGAAGCTATTCGCGTTTGCGAGGCTTTAGCGCCCATAGGCATTGATGCTGAAATGTTAATTCCTGTTTCCATTAGGCCAGTTGATTGGGAGCCCATCATTGCCTCCTTACAAAAAACAAAACGCATGCTTATTATTGACAATGATTGGCTAAATTGCGGTTTTGCAAGTGAAGTGATGGCCACCATGGTTGAGGTAGGCCTTGGCCATACAGCAATGAGACGTATTGGATTTGCCGATACACCATGTCCTACTACACATGTGCTTGAAGATGCATTTTATCCTAATACTAGTACCATTATGCAAGCTATCCTAGAGCTATGCGGTCATAAAAACACCCCTCTCCCATTGATTGAAGCAAGCCCTGAAATTGCGGCATTTAGAGGCCCGTTTTAATCAAACGAAAGAATATTAAGCTTTAAAAATAGTAACCAACACTGCATTGTTAGTGCCTTTTTCCTTGACAGTTAATCAATTAGGCAAGCGTTTTTACGACGAAGGTGAAGATCTATGCCCAAAGCGTTATGCAGCTTGGGGGCGTCTTATTGCTAACCAACGCAATCAAATTGGCTATGCTATTATTGATTCCAAAGCTATCAAAAACTTTATGCCACCATTAGCCCCCATCTTAACGTACCTGCAGGATGGGTGCGGTTGCGCTTGTTGAACGGTTCCAACGCACGATTTTATCGATTCCACTTTGCTGACAATATCTCTTTTTACAAGATTGCCACGGAAGGTGGTTTCCTCAACAAACTGCGCAAGATTACAAGCCTAACTATGGCTCCTGGTGAAAGAAATGAGATTATGATTGATCTTTCAAATCAAACATCTCTTGAGATGATGTCTGAGTTTCTACCTGCAGATCCAGAGGGCATTGCCTCTTGGGATATTAACAATCTTGGTAAAACAAGTGAACTACTTGGCAGTTTTTTTTTCACACAAAAACCCTGTCCAGCGTGTAGTGGCACTTCGTACTGACACCATGTTACAATCCTCTGGAACACTTCCTGAAGTGCTCAACGACATTGCATATATACCAAAGCCGACAGACAAACCGCCGTGAAACGTCGTTTTATCCTAGATATGGACATGCCCGATGACAATGGTCCAATCAACAAGCACAACATGCTCTCCATCAACGCTCAGCCAATGAGCATGGACATTATCAATCAACGTGTGAAAAAGGATGATATGGAACTCTGGACCATAACAGCTGAAATGATGCCACATCCGTTTCATGTCCATGGTGTGTCCTTTCAAATAATCTCCTTGAATGGCCAGCCACCTGCTGAGCAAGACAAAGGTTGGAAAGATACCGTGATTGTCACCGAACAACCCACACAAATATTGATGAGGTTCAACCATGTGGCAACAGAGGAATATCCCTATATGTACCATTGTCATATTCTTGAGCATGAAGATGCTGGCATGATGGGTCAATTCACCGTCACGCATTAATTGTATCCTCATCCAATTAGCAAAATGTATTAACTAACTTCATTTGCCCAAAAGCATCCCGCGGAATTTCCAGCAGCTCGCGATTGGCCTCTATCATAACCAGACATTGTGCGCGGGAGACGCCAACATTCAAACGGTTCTGACCTCTAGAGAAGCACAATATTACGCGGGCATATATAAAAGAAAAACGAAACGCTTTTATACTAAAGCAAGTCAATTGCAAACAGCAAAAAAGTCTACAAGCGTTGGGATCTTGAGGCTATGCCATTTCGAGCATATGAAAGTTCATTTTAGGTTAATGGCGATGTGCAAAGCTCACTTTGCTAACTATTATCCTAATTTTCTGATCCAGAAAATGCTACGATAAGCCCTGCACTTATTAAACGTGCAACTGATGATGAAAACCCCTTAAATGTTTGGGAAGACGCTTCCCCAATTCGTTATTTTATTCACGCTAAGGATGTGCTAGAAGAATGTTGCTTGCAGTTAAGGATGGAATTAAAGAGACCATTGATTAGTATCTGAGCAATACAGATCAAATTAATAATTGTTACAACGCCTTTGCTGATAAAAGTAATGCCTCAATTACAAAATAGTGGCAAAAATAAAGTAGCTTTAATTACTGGAGCAGGCGGTGGCATCGGGTCTTCTACCGCCCTATTGCTTGCTAAAAATGATTACGATGTAGCAATTAACTATTTGCAAAATAAATACAAAACTGAAGAAATTACGAATCAGGCTAGAAAATTTGAAGTTCAAGTCATTGTCGTTAAAGCTAATCTAGGAAGTGAGCAAAAAATAGCTGATATGTTTTTGACTATATGATGGTAAATTAAGAGCGATTGACGTACTAGTTAATAATGGTGGAATTAGTTCTGGCTCTCAACCTATTGATAAAATTGACTTTAATTATCTAGAAAAATCTACAAGTCTAATGTTTTTAGCACCTTCATATTTTGTCATAAAGCAATAAAAAGAATGGAGCAAAATAATGAACCTAGACTGTAGTAAACATCAAAAAAATATGCAAACAAAAGGCTATACAATAATAGATGATTTTCTTCCAAACAATTTAGCAGAAGAGCTAAATGAGCTATACTTAGCAGAAGATGAGAAAGAATGGGAATTTATAGATCAAACCAGAAAAGATCACTATAGTCATGTATTTACAACAAAAAACCCTTTATTACCTAAAGAGAATGAGGATTACAGGGCTAAGTTTTGGAGATCTAAGAGATTGGAATCATTAAAAAGGTTTAATGATATTTTTAATGATAATTTTAAAGAGAAAATCAAGCAAATTTCTGCTGCAAATCTTACAGAAGTTGATCACAGGTGCTATCGTTTAAAGCAAGGTGATTACTATCGCTTACATATAGACTCTTACGCAGGTAAAGTAAATTCAATTTACTATGTCAATAGAAATTGGGTTTGGGATTGGGGAGGTATCTTGCATATTTGCAAATATGATGATCCTGAATATATTCGGCCAATTTTTCCTAAATTTAATAGATTAGTACTTGTGCACAACCAAAAATTTTGCTCACCTCATTTTATTAGTCAAGTCAGCGAATTTGCATTGAATCCAAGATTTAGCGTGGTTAGCTTTAACAAATAATAATACAGCTAAAAATTAGTTATATTCAGCGCAATATAAGATATAATATATGTGATTAATGTTATCATAAGAAGATTTAACTTATTGTAGATTTCCTTATAATATTTATTTCCATGATTGTGTATATTATTGTAATTATCTAAACATAATTCGGTTAAAAAATATAATCATCTCTACCCAAACTATTTGATATCTTTAAAGCAATGTTCTTTGCTGACTGCTTAGCTAGATTTATGGTATCTTCTGAGATATTTGTTTTAATAGAGTTTCTGCGCACTGTATTCCAATGATCGGAACCAGTTTTATAAACATCTGTTTCTTTGTGAAGAAACCTTATTTTCGTAATGTCTGTCATTCTGTTAATTGCATAATTATTCCCGATTATCCCCTTTACGCACGTAATAACTCATAGTATAATATCCTCATAATCAAAAGGATATTACCATGAAGCCTAAAACTATACAGCAATTTTTTAAACAGTTCCCTGATGATGCAGCTTGTTTGAAGCACCTATTTGATACGCGGTTTGGACAAGAGCATGTTTGCCCTAAATGTGAATCAACCAACAAGTGGTATCAGCTTACTAAGCGTCCTGTTTACTCATGCGGCAAGTGTGGCTTCCATATCCACCCGATGGTAGGGACTCCTTTTGAGGCCTCTCGCACCTCATTGCAATTGTGGTTTTACGCTATCTATTTATTTACACAATCACGTAGTGGCGTGGCAGCTAAGGAGCTGCAAAGACAGCTAGGAGTAACATATAAGTGCGCTTGGCGTATAGGTCACGAGATAAGAAAGCATATGGCTTTTGTTGATGGTGATGATCCACTAGATGGTGAAGTAGAAGCAGATGAAACATATATAGGTGGACATAGGGCCGGTAAACGTGGACGTGGGGCACAAGGCAAAACTATCCTGTTCGGCATGTTAGATCGTGACGGCGATGTTATGACTAAGGTTGTTGATGACACTAAAGGCAAAACGCTAAAAGGTCATATAGCCGATAATGTAGAAGAAGGATCAACAGTCCATACAGACGAATACCGTCCCTACAGTGGGTTGGATAAAATGGGTTATGAGCATAAGAAGTGTAATCATGGTGCTAAGGAATATTCAATAGATGGTAGCCATGTAAATACGCTAGAAGGCTTCTGGTCACGCTTAAAGCAATCTATCGGTGGTACGCATACACGTATCAGGCAAGCACTTAGACAAATACGCTGGTGAGTTTGAGTACAGATTTAACTCTCGCTCTTGTCCTGATAGGATGCTTCCTGAGCTTCTTTCGACTTTCCGACCATTGAAGAAATAGCCTTATCAAATTGCTCTTGATCGCCTATTTCCTGTTGGCGTTCTTTTATAAACTGCTCAAGCTTTTTCTTACTTTTTTGGGCTTCTTTAAGGTTCATATTAATTGCTCCTGATTGTTGGCTTGAACTGTATCGCTTATAACAAAATCAATTTTACCAGTTGCGTATATCTTTTGTTTGGCTTTAATCTCTATTAATTTTCTTTCAGACATAGCAATATCATATTGGCTGTTCGCTAACTCCAGTTGTGGGTCTGCAATTTCCGCATTATATCTAGTCTTGAGGTCATCTAATAAAGAAATTTTACAGGTTTTTTTAACTATATCCAACTCTGTGATTAGCACCTTATAGCACTTTTCTTCTGTTACCTCTTTAGGCTTATCATTGATTGCCGCTTTATCATTCTCATCGAGGTCTACAAAATATTCTTTTTTGTGATTTCCAAACTTGATTGTATGGCAACTTCTCCCAATCGGCTGAACAGCATCTTTTGCAGCTGAATTTAGACCCTCAGCCATTTTATCGATTGTATCAAGCAAGCGTTCTTGAGAATCGCTTCCTCCAAGCTGTTCTATAGATTTAATTAAAGCGTCATGTAATAACTTCATTTCTTGATCTCGCCCACATAACTTATGCCATACCCATTGAAATATAACGGTAAAGGCGCCACCTGTGATTGCTGCCACTGTTCCTGCGGCGAGAGTGTTATCGTTAACCGTTTCGAGAAAAATTTGTAACGAATAGCAATTTTCTTCTGTAGCACCTGCAACAGCCCTAATTTCACGATTTTTCCCGCCTTGTTTATAATTTCCAGTATATGCAAAAGTGGCAACTGTTGAAATGATCTTTGCCATACCTTGTGCAGACTTTCCAAAATCTGCAAGATCAATTTTATGTGCTTCTGCATCGAGTCCGTCATATCTGATTACTATAGGTTTAAAATTACCACTTACTTGATTACTTGTCTTTGACTTGTTATTATCTGCCATAGGTATACCATTTATAAGATTTTAAAGCCCGATTGCCGTCGGGCTTTTTTCTTATAACACGCTACCTACTAATTTTCAACCCCGTGCGCCAAGGGGATAATCGGGTAATTATTAATTAAAACAACTATATACAAGTTTACACTGCCCTTCTTATTCACGATATTCAAGGGCTTTTGCTCCTGATTTTGCAAGAGCAGCAAGTCGAAGATATGATGACCTTAACATTACACCAGACATTAATGCTTGAATTCCAGCATCACCTAAAACGCCAGCCGATGTAGCTGTTTCTTTTAAAGTTCTGCCAACTGCCTCTGCGGCAGGAGCAATGAATTTCATAGTTTGACCAAGCATTTCAACATTAACATTCGTTGATCTACTTGCCTGAGCTAAAATGTCAGCTACTTCACCAGTTCTTGTCGCGTTCATATTAAATCCTGTAAGGATACCTCATGGATTGGTTTGGTTGTGTCTTCTTCTATGGCACCAAGCGCCGGAATTTGAATAAATGCCGGAACATATTTGGCGTAAAGGCGGTCTTTAATCAGCTTTTGTAACGATGGTTTAAACATGAAAACTCCTTGATTTCGTGGGTTGAAAATTGCTCTTTGGTCATGTCGTTTCGGCTGCCGGGTTCTGACGCCGCCCAAAGAGCAAAGCGGTCGCGGTATTTCCTGTTGGGGTCTTGTATTTCCGCGAGAACCCGGCATGTTTTCTTGCCTTCAAGGAGTTACTTACCGAGAGGGCTCAAAAACTGTCGCCGTCTCAGTGCAGATATTCCGCAAAGCCACGCTCCTTCAGCGATCCGCGAAGTTCGGACAGCGTCCCGTAAAGGGTTGAGCGTGGGGTTTTGGTTTTGCGTGAGGTTTCACTGATGCTGGGATTTTGAGGCTATGCCATCTGGGGTATATGAAAGTTCGTTTGTAGTCAATGGCGGTGTATTGAACCCCTTTGAGTTCGAATCCTCTATACTTACCATAGTGGTGCAACAAATAATCGCCCTGAAAGATAACAAAATCAAGGTTTTTGTTGCTACGGTACTGAGGGTTTGCATTTCCGATAGTGGGTAGTATTAACCCCTTACTGCAAACTGATACGGTACGATACCGAGGGTTCGAATCCTGCTTTGCCTTCATTGGAAACAGATAATCGCCGCAAGATATGCGGTGATTAAGACCGCTATTCACCGCAACGTGCTACAGATATTGCTGCTCTGATAATCGGAGCAACAGTATTTTCGGATATGTTCCTGTCAGAACAATATTTGGAATCAAGCCATTCAAGCAAAGGTTTTTGTCCCTTGCTTGAATTACATCCACAACAGCAAAGAGCTATATTTTCTCTCGTGATTATGGAGGCGTCATTAATTATATGCTCCCAACTTGCAGCCGTTTTTCTGGAAACGCTTACTGGCGTAAATTCTGACTTGCAATAAACGTAAACCTTATCACGCTCCCGCACTTCTTTTTCTAACCAATCTGGAATGTTCCAATTATTAGCCAAGGTTACTTCTCCTCGGAATTTTTTGTATATCCACCAGAGGAACTAATAGGAGACAATTCCTCACGCACTGACTTGATCAGTTTATCAATGTCAGCTTGCGGATAACGGTTGCTGTTCAAAATATCATCAAGATATGCGTCAATCCGCGCTTGAAAATCTGACGCTGAAACAATCTGGTTGTAGTCCGCAATCAGCGGTTCAAAATGTGCATAGCTCTTTTTCTGGAACATGGTTTGATATTCGTTGATTAAATCACCTTTGGCTTCATGGCCAGTAAAGGGGTCGATCATTTTGGGCAGGTAAACGATATTCCATGGTGCTGTGAACAAGAAAATATTCTTGGTGCGACCAAAGATATGTGAGACCTGATAATTGCGAATTGGTTCATGTTTGGAGCTTTTGACCTTAGAGTAGCCCGTCATGTCTCGTATGACGGTCGTTGGCTCTTTATTGTTCGTTGGGTCAATTTTTATATTCGCATTGCCCAAAACTTGAGAGTAAAATTCTTGAAACAGATGGCTACCGTTTGAGTTTCTACCAAAACCCCGCATATAGACGGGACCATTGTTTTTAATTCGATGTTTAAGCTCCTCCCAACCTTCTTTGGCTTTTTCAATAGGTGCATAAATCGTTTCACGGATACCAAAATCAAAGAATTGTTCTTTGCTGATATAACCTTCAGAGAAAAAGCGCTCGTATGAATCACGCATGATTTGCTCCTCCTGCATACTCATCCAGCCAGCAAAATGTATTGACCAGTTTCATCTGCTCCACAGTGCCGCATGGGATTTCCAGTAGCTTGGGGTTGGCGACCACCACTGCCAAACACTGTGCGCGTGACACGGCAACATTCAAACGGTTCTTGCTGTAGAGAAACTCAATATTGCGCGGCAGATCTTCGGCGCTAGATGTCACCATGGAAATCAGCACGATGGGTGCTTCTTGTCCTTGGAACTTATCAACGGTGCCGACCTTGGCATTGTCTGGCAGGATGGAGCGCAGATAATTGACCTGCACGTTATATGGCGTGACCACCAGAATATCATCTTCAGTGATCGGGCGTGTGGTGCCATCACGGTCGGTAAATTCTTGGCCGACCAAGGCATCATATTTGGTTTTGATGATTTCGCCTTCCTCGATGCTTTTTTGTGAGCAGCCTTCATGCGCTGCCGGGATCATGACAATCCCTTCATTGGGTAAATCGACACCTTGCAGGCTCAGGCTGCGGTCGGCGGTGCTTTCATGGGCCGTCAGGCGACCATCGTAAAAGGCATCAGAAATAAACTGGCATATGCTGGGGCGCATACGGCGTGTCTGGCAAAGGAAAATACCACGCTCAGCCGGAATGGTGGAATGATCGCCTAGCAAGAATTCCAACACTGACAATCCAGCCTCACCCGGATGGGTGCCTTGGATGGGCTGGCCCAGCTGCATCTGATCACCGACTAGAATGAGATTCTTAGTCGCTGTAGCCATCGCCACCACATTGGCGGTAGCAACTTGTCCTGCCTCATCAATGAATAAATAATCCAGCTGGCCATCAAAGTGGGGGCTGGCAAATGTCCATGCCGTTCCAGCAAATAGATCAGCGCCAAGGTTCATATTGTCGGTCTTGGTTTCTGAGCGGATGAACTGCCCATCAAAGATAGTTTCGTCATTCCCGCTGCTGGCTTTCTTGATGCCATGGAAGTTTACGCCTTTTTCAGCTGCAACGCTTTCCACTTTTTCTAGCAAGTTATGAATGGCTTTGTGCGAGTTTGAGGTAACACCGATTTTTTTGCCGCGCTTGATCAGGTCCACAATGATGTGGCTGCTGGTGTAAGTCTTACCTGCGCCCGGTGGGCCTTGGATAAAAAGATAGCTGTTTTCTAACGCGGCAATGGCTTCCAGCGCATCGCCTTGCAGATCATCAGATGTGATGACTGCTTCGCCCGGCTGCTTGCCCTGAATGCGTGGTACATTGCGTGCCAGTAATTCGGTCGCGGCGTGAGTACCTTCCGGCGCTTCCAACACATGTTCGGCGTAGCGGTAAATGGCTGATCGGATGATCTTACTGTCAATGGGTCCCGGTGGGCCAATGGACAGGCTTTCGGGCAATGGCTCTTTGCTGGCCCCGCGTTTGATTTTGACGATGCAGGCATCCTCATCGATCTCGACAATGGTACCTGCATTTTCCATGACGGCAATATCAACGGCCTGTGCGCCGACCTTCAGCTTGTATTCTTGTGATGGGAAGCGGTAGCTGTATATCAGGGAGCGTTTTTCAGGCTTGGGGCTGCCAACCTGCTGCAAGCCACCAAGGCACTCGGTGTCGTCAATCAGCTCATCTTCAAATTTGTTCTGCCGCTCAAAGCTGCTCCACCATTGGGGTTTGGCTTCACGGTTATGAAACTCCAGCAGATGTGATAACCGCTCATTAATCGGCGGCGGGTTATCCTCGATCACACCAAGGCGGGTTTGGTAATCCTCATATTCGATTTCCCAGTCCTTGCGTTGTAGCTCTTCTTCCTCGGCATATTCAGGCAAGCCCTTAAACCATGGCGCATCCTCCGGCTTAAGCGTCAGCAGCCAATCACGCAGCAGATGGGTGGAAACGCAGTCCACCTCGTTATAATCAGAAATCTCTTGCAGCAACTCATCGGCACCTGTTTCACGCCATTCATTGTAAACGATGATGCTGTCAGCTGCGGTCGCCACGGCATTGGCTCGTTTATCCATATAGAAGGTTTCCATGTTCTTGATGGAATAGCCGGACTCAGAAGTGCGGATACTTTCACGCACCACCAGATATAGATCGATGAATTTCTGATTACGGAGCAGATTGTCGAGCTGCTCCTCACACACAGCGTAACGGCAAGCCAAGCGTTTCAGGGCTGTGGTTTCATAATGGTTGTAATGATAGATATGGGCATGAGGGTGTTCAACCAGATGATCTCCCAGAAACGCCATAAAGCGCTTGAAGGTTTCTTTTTCTTCTTCATGGTCATGTGCCCAGAACGGAAGGAACAGCTCCTTGCCATCTTTGAAGTAATAGACCCCGAACAAATACTCCAAGCCATTCGGGTAAAGCGGATCGCCTTCCATATCAAAGAACAAATCGCCATCATCCGGCACTGGCATACGGGTAAAGCCTTTGCCCGGTGGGAATGGGATGATCTCGCATTTATCTTCGCCCGTATTTGCTTTGTGATGCTGCAGAACCGCTTGTGAGCGCAAACGTAGGAACACATCACGGCTCAGATCGGGGATTTTGGTGTCAGGTGCCGTGGTAGCTAGTTCAGCAACAGTGCGGATGCCAGCTCTCCGGAGCTTGTCCATTTGTGAACGCTGGATATTGGCCACAAGGCTTAAATGGTCATCCTGCTCCCACTGCGCTTTGCAACCCTCACGCCACGGGCAGAAATTACAATGGCTGCAAGGCTCGGGATATGAGTCTGCTGGCAAATTTTGCAGATAGGTTTCAAAGCGGCCTTTGGCGCGGGTGTAGTAATAGAAAAAGTCAGCCACGCGGAAGCTGTGTTTTTCATGATCGCCCAGAAACAGATGCATATCAGCTGGGCGCAGCCCCTGCAGATCAGTTAGCAGCTCAGAATAGACGCAAAGCTGCATGATATGCTTTGGCTCAGCTGTTCGTGCCAGTTTGGTGTCCAGCACCTCATAGCTGAAATCACCCAAGCTGGATGGTGTATTGCACTTAATCAGAAAATCCGCATCGCCCCGCCAAGGCGGCGTAAAGAACACGGCCTGATAAATCACATCCGTACTGGACTGCATGGCCTCCAGTGTTAGCTGAGCGCGATCTTGTAGTTTACGATCTTTAGGGATTTCAACGACGGACTTGCTTTTGTCTTTGAGCTGCTGGAGATAGGCCGCCTCATGTTCCAAGCCTTTTTGCTGCAGCAGCTGAGCAGTGGTACTGGCCTCGGCCTTGTCCATGTCCTCGCTCAAAGCCTTCACATCAAGGAAGCTCGCATGGTGACACCCCAAAAAGGTGACCAAGTCCGATGGTGAGTAGAGAATCTGATCATTACCGTATTGCTGCATGACCCTGTCTTATAACTTGATTTCCTCGATAACTTACTTGATTATTCATCCATTTTCCACTATTTTCAATCCATATATCCCAAGAAGGACATTAAAGCTATGCCCAATGATGACATTATGACGGTGAAAGAGCTCGCTGATTACCTCAAGATTGCAGAGAAAACAGCCTACCGATTTGCCTCAGAGGGTAAGGTGCCAGGCTTTAAGGTTGGCAGCGCGTGGCGGTTTCGCAAAAGCGAGATAGACCGCTGGATCAGTGAGCAAGAGCGAAAAGAAGGCAGCGATGGTTAATTTGAGGCAGTTTTTTAAGATGAAAGAGATTACAAAAGATACCGTTTTGGCTGCTCATAATCAGGAGCCGCGCAGAAAATGCTTTGCTGATAACTCCGGAATACAAAAACGGAAGGCTCACCCAACATTTTCGGTTGCAATTGAATCTGCAAAAAAAATCTTTGAGGCACAGACAAGTCTGGAATTAAGAAAAAGCCAAGAACACAAAAACTTCTGGCGTTTTGTTAGCGCAGAGGAAATGGAGAAAATTGAAGAGTGGGAACGTAACCAAGGCAGCTTAATCTATTTACGAGACTGCATGTCGCTATCGGTTGCTATCAACAGTAACTTAACTAATAACACCTCTGGTCAATATACTGCAATTGGTGCTCTTGAGCATAATGGCAAGAATAATAGAGATCAGAACGCTATTAACCAGCTTGCGGACACAGTGTCTCAAGTAATTCAATATCTGCCTTTCTATAAAGACGCAGATCTAATTTGTTCTGTGCCTCCAAGACCAGACAAAGATTTTGACCTGCCCAGCAGCGTGACCAACCTAGTTAGCAGTAAAGTTGGCAAGCAAGATGTTACGGGTGGCTTTGTTTTTAATGGCCAGAAATCCTCTGTAAAAGCGGCCACATTTGATGAAAAGTGGACTGTCTGGGAAGGCGCTCAAGTGTCTTTTCAGAATAGTCCTGCTTTTAATGTGAACGATAAAACAATCATCCTGATTGATGACAAATACCAGTCAGGCATAACAATTCAATATATCGCAATGAAGTTACAACAAGCCGGTGCTCACGAAGTGTATGGGCTTAGCTTTGTAAAAACATTGCGTGATACGGACAATGTATAGAGCATGAGTGATTTAAACTTTGACAACAAAAATATTGATAGGAGGCCGATCAGGGTTGAGCTTGATGATGCGCTATATCCAGAGCGCGTAAAGGTTATTATGGGCAACAAGGCCCCCAAACACCTAGATATGGTGGGTAATACAGACCTATTAAACATGGCTGGTTTAGGATTTTGTGGCTCGCGCAAATCAAGCCCTAAAGGCTTGGAAACAGCACAAGACTGTGCCGATCAAGCAGCACACAACAATGTTTCTGTGGTCTCCGGCAATGCCGCAGGCGTTGATTTTGAAGCGCATTACAACTGCTTAAAAGCTGGCGGTAAAACAATTTTGGTTTTACCCGAAGGGATCAACCATTTCAGAATAAAAAAAGCACTTCAATCTGTATGGGATTGGGAACGCGTTCTTGTTGTCAGCCAATTTGAACCAAACGAGCCATGGAAAGCATTTAGAGCTATGACACGTAATCAGCTGATTATAGCTTTAAGTCGAGCCATGATTGTTATTGAAGCCGGAGAAAAAGGTGGGACCCTAAATGCAGGTAAAGAGACATTAAAATCCGGCCTTCCTCTATATGTCGCTCAATACCAAGACATGTCTGTAGATGCACGAGGCAATCAAATGCTGCTCGATATGGGCGCAACAAAGCTGGCAAAAAGCAGGTCAACTAACAGAGCAAACCTTGCCAAGGTTTTTGAGAGTATGAAAGAGGACAGGCTTATAAAAAGCCTTCCTCAGCAAGGAGATTTGCTATGAGTAAAAAACTAACGCTGAAAGAATTAGAGCACCAGCTCTGGATGGCCGCACATATAATTACCGGGCCTATCTGAAGCTTGCTGAAAAGACGGCATACCGTCTCGCTTCGGAGGGTAAACTTCCGGGTTTTAAGGTGGGTGGCTCATGGCGTTTCCGAAAAAGTGAAATTGATCGCTGGATAGTGGAACAAGAGGGAAAACGCGGTGAGTAAAAAGCTAACGCTAAAAGAATTAGAGCACCAGCTCTGGATGGCCGCACATATAATTACCGGGCCTATCGATGCGTCTGATTATAAGACTTACATTTTCCCGATCCTGTTCTTCAAACGCATCAATGACGTTTATAACGAAGAATTTGAAACAGCGATGGAGCTTTATGGTGATGAGGACCTCGCCAACGCTGCCGAGCAGCACCGCATTCAAATCCCAAAAGGCTGCCGCTGGAGCGATGTGCTTTCAACCACAAAGGATGTCGGCAAAGCCCTGCAAGGCGCTTTCCGCTGCGTTGAAAAAGCTAATCCGCATTTATATGGCATATTCGGTGATGCGCCATGGACCAATAAAGACCGCTTGCCCGATAGCTTGATTACAGAGTTGCTCAATCACTTCCATAAAATCCCGATGGGCGTGAAGGATGTTCGTGATGATGACATGGGCCGCGCCTATGAATTTCTGATCAAAAAGTTTGCTGACAAAGCCAATAAAAAAGCGGGTGAGTTCTATACCCCGCGTACCGTTGTACGACTGATGGTCAATGTCCTTGATCCGAAAGCTGGTGAAGTGGTTTATGACCCGGCTTGCGGTACAGGCGGCATGTTGCTCGAAACAATCCATCACGTACAAGAGCGAGGCGAAGACCCTCGGCTTTTGAAGCTCAAAGGCCAAGAGAAAAACCTTACCACCGAAGCCATTGCCCGGATGAACCTGTTCCTGCATGGCATGGAAGATTTCCAGATTATTCGCGGTGACACGCTGCGCGATCCCAAATTTACTGATGGTGACAAGCTGGAAACCTTTGACTGCGTGATCGCCAACCCGCCATTCAGCCTTGAAGACTGGGGTCATGATAGCTGGAGTGCCGATCAATATAACCGCCATGTGTATGGCGTAGCGCCCAAAAAGAACGGCGACTTTGCGTGGGTCATGCATATGTATGCGTCTATGCGCGATAATACAGGCCGGATGGCGGTTGTTGTGCCGCATGGCGTATTGTTCAGGGGAAGCTCTGAGGCAAAAATCCGTGAGGCGCTTATCAAGAATGGCGCTCTGGAATGCGTGATTGGCCTTGCAGAAAACTTGTTCTACGGCACTGGTATTTCAGCTTGTGTGCTTATCTTGCGTAAAGACAAGAAAACACTGAACCGCAAAGAAGTCCTCTTTATCAACGGTGATGAAATCTACACCAAAGGCCGCGCTCAAAACACCATGACTGAAGACCAAGCCGATGAAATATATGACATCTATAAACGCCAGCATGAAGCAGCAGAAGAAATCGAGGGCGTAAGTCGCTGGGTGCCGATTAAAGAGATCGAAGAAAACGACTTCAACCTCAATATTGCGCGGTATGTACAAAAGCCGCTTGAAGAAGAAACCATCACGGTGGAAGAAGCCCTGAAAGATTTCAAACAGAAACTCGTCGATCTTGAACAGGCAGAAGATGAATTAGAGGCCCTGCTGGCCAAGGAGGGTTTTGAGCTATGAGCATCACACAAAAACAACTGGAAGATTTGCTCTGGGGCGCGGCTGTTTTGCTGCGCGGACAAATTGAAGCATCGGATTACAAACAATTCATCTTCCCGCTGCTGTTTTATAAACGCATGGATGATGTCTATCAGGAAGAATATACCGAAGCATTGGCCCTTTACGAAGATGATGAGCTTGCCAAAAAGCCTGAACAGCACCGCTTTGTCATTCCCGATAATGCCCGCTGGAACGTAGTGCAATCCGCAACAAAAGATGTGGGCAAGGTTTTAAAGGATGCCTTACGGACCATCGAAAAATCCAACCCGCGCCTTTACGGCGTGTTTGGTGATGCCGTCTGGACAAACAAAGAACGCCTACCTGACCATTTGCTGGTATCATTGATCAACCATTTCAGCCAAATTCCGCTGGGTGTGAAGGACATTGATCAGGATGATCTGGGCAATGCCTACGAATATCTCATCAAGCAATTTGCGGATGATTCCGGCCATACCGCAGCTGAGTTTTACACCAACCGTACCGTTGTACATCTGATGACGCGTATGCTTGGCTTGCAGCCGGGTGAAACGGCCTATGACCCCACCTGCGGCACTGGAGGGATGTTGCTGAACGCCGTGATGGATTTACGCAGCGACGACCGCGAATGGCGCACCGTCAAGCTCTATGGGCAGGAAGTCAATCTGCTAACCTCAGCGATTGCCAAGATGAATATGCTGCTCCACGATATTGAGGAATTCGACATCGCCCGTGGTGATACGCTAAAAGAGCCCAAATTCACCAAAGGTGACAAGCTCCAACAATTCGACGTGATCTTCGCCAACCCGCCATACTCCATCAAGAAATGGGACCGGGAAGCGTTTGGATCAGACCTGTATGGCCGTAACATGCATGGCGTGCCGCCACAGGGCTGCGCCGATTATGCGTTTTTCCAACACATCATGAAAAGCCTGAGCCCGAAAACAGGTCGCGCCGCAATGCTGTGGCCGCATGGCGTACTGTTCCGTGATCAGGAAGAAGATATCCGCAAAGGCGTGATCGCCAGTGATTTGGTTGAGGCCGTCATCGGCTTGGGGCCAAACTTGTTTTACAACAGCCCTATGGAATCCTGCGTTGTGGTGCTGCGCCATAACAAAACTGCCGACCGCAAAAACAAGATCGTTTTTGTGAACGGCGTGCATGAAGTGACCCGCGAACGTGCCACCAGCTTTTTATCCGACGACAATTTGGAAAAGCTGGTCGAGGCCTATTACGAGCCAGAAGATCATCCGGACATAGCGCGGCTGGTCGATCTGGATGAAGTCAAAGACAATTTATTCAACCTGTCTATTCCGCTGTATGTCACCGCCAAAAACGGCAATGGCAGTCACGAGGAAGAACAGGATTTGGAAGGTGCGATTGAAGATTGGAAAATATCACGCACGCTGCTGAAGAAGCAGACGAACAAGCTGTTCGAGTCACTGCGGGAACTGGGATATGAGGCGTAGATGATGCAATTGACCGAACAACAGAAAAAAGAAGGCTGGCGCATCGTTAAATTTGATGAGATCGCCAAAAGCGTTAGCAAACGCGTAGAACCCGGAAACACCGATTTGGAAGTGTATGTTGGGCTGGAGCATCTTGACCCGGATAATCTGCGTATTACGCGCAGAGGCGTGCCGAGTGACGTAACCGGCCAGAAGTTACGCGTGCGCCCGGGCCAGATTATTTTTGGCAAGCGCCGCGCCTATCAGCGCAAAGTGGCGGTAGCTGATTTTGACGGCATTTGCTCAGCACATGCGATGGTGCTGGAAGCAATACCAAAAGAAGTGGTCCCAGAATATCTGCCATTCTTTATGCAGTCAGACATGTTTATGGAACGTGCTGTATCAATTTCAGAAGGCTCGCTATCACCCACCATCAAATGGAAAACATTGGCCAACCAAGAATTCCCCCTTCCGCCGCGCAAACGACAGGAGGAGATGTTGGAGGTCTTCCGAAAGTTGGAGCTTACCTTGGCTTGTTATGACGATGCCATTAGCAAAGGAGGTATTTCTCTAGAGAAAATGATAAAAGCTTCATTTTTTGATAGAGGGAAAACTTTTAAAGCTGTTGCTTTGTCATCTTTGATTGAAGAGCAAAGGGAGCATTTTAGACCTGACGTCAATTCACCAGAACTTCCCTACGTTGGCTTTGAACACATTGACTCTGATGGTATCCAAATAAAGCAACACGGTAGTTCATCCGATGTGCACAGCAATAAACTCTTTTTTGAAAGCGGTGATATCCTCTATGGCAAGATCCGACCATATCTGAAAAAAACCGCTCTAGCTAATTTCAAAGGTGTTTGTTCCTCCGACATAATTGTCCTTAGACCACTTAAGCCGGATTTATCTAACTTGGTATCATTGCTTATAAAATCTGATCATTTCGCAAATTTGGCCATGAATACTGTCAGCGGTTCAAAAATGCCCCGCGCGCACTGGAAAACACTTGCTAAAACGGAGCTAAATCAATCAGCTTTGGAAAATAAAAATCTTAATTTGACTATTGAAAGCACCGTGGAAGTAATCAGAGGGATAAAGCGCAATAAAAACAAAACTCTGAGTTTGAAAAAAAGAATTACAGAGACATTTCTTGGAGGGACAGCATGAGCGGATTTAACGAAGCCAATACCATCGAAGAAGCCATCCGCGATCGTCTATCTGCGCTGCCAGTAGATAAATGGACGTTTGTTCATGGGCCTGATTTGCCGCGTGAAGCACAAGATGTATTGATTGAAGGCTGGCTGAAAGATGCGCTTTGCCGCCTTAATCCCGATATCGCCAAAGACCCGGAAAAAGCCGATGAGGTTATTTATAAGCTACGCGGTGTCTTGTTAGAGGCTAGCCATAGCGGCTTGGTGCGTGCCAATGAAATGTTTACCGAATGGTTGCGCGGCGAAAAATCCATGCCGCTGGGCAAAGATGGCGAACACATCACCATCAACCTGATTGATTATAATGACCATACCAACAATCACTATGTCATCTCGCAACAAGTGCCTTCCATGGGCGCGAAGAATGCCTTTTTTGACTTGGTGCTGTATGTGAACGGTATTCCGCTGGTGGTTGGGGAAGTCAAAACACCCGTCCGCATGGCAATCAGCTGGCAAGACGGTGCCTCTGATTTTATGGGCGGTGATAAGCATTACTGGGCCAATCAGAGCAGTTTTTTTGTGCCAAACCTTTTATGCTTCGCCACGGAGGGTAAAACCTTTGCTTATGGGGCGGTGAATGCCGGGTTCAAACACTGGATGCCATGGCACAAAACCACCGATTGTGATGAAATCCCACAAAATATGAACACGGTTCTGACCAGTGCCGAACGCCTGCTGGAGCCGCAAACACTGCTGGAACTGCTGCAATCTTTCGCACTGTATTCCGCTACCAAGCTGCCCAACACCAATGTCATTAAGCGCATCAAGCTGCTACCGCGTTACCCGCAATATGAAGCGGCCAAACAAATTGTTGACCGTGTAAAATCTGGTGAAATCCGTAAAGGCTTGATCTGGCATTTCCAAGGCTCTGGTAAGTCTTTGTTAATGCTCTATGCCGCCAAAATGCTAAAATCTGATCCGGACCTGAAAAATCCAACCGTTGTTGTAGTTGTCGACCGCGTCGATCTGGATAGCCAGATCAACACTACTTTTGACAATGCCGATGTGAAAAACGTCACCCCGGTAAAATCCTGCAAACAGCTTTCCAAAGAGCTGGAGCATGACAGCCGTAATATCCTTGTCACCACGGTCTTCAAATTCGATGACGTGGAAATTGATGATAATAATAAGGACGGCTTGAACCCACGCGAAAACATCATTGTTCTGGTCGATGAGGCGCACCGCACACAAGAAGGTATGCTGGGTGAGAAAATGCGCTGGGCTTTGCCGAATGCGTATTTCTTTGGCCTGACGGGAACACCGATTTCTGGCATTGAGCGCAACACATTTCGCCTCTTTGGTGCTGATCAGGACCAAGGGCGGTATATGAACCGCTATTCATACAAGCAGTCCATCCGTGATGAAGCGACGCTTCCAGTTAAATTTGAACCACGTCTGGCAGAGCTACGTGTGGATCAGGAAGCCATTGATAAAGAGTTTGATGCGCTGGCCGAAGCCAATAACCTGACGGAAGAAGAAAAAACTCAACTCTCGCAAAAGGCCGGGAAATTAGCGCACCTTCTAAAAGCTCCCAAACGTATGGAAGCCATTGCCAATGATATTCAGGAACACTTCACTAGCCATGTTGAGCCAAAAGGGCTGAAAGCTATGGTCGTCGTCTATGACCGTGAAGCCTGTGTTCTGATGTATGACCTTTTGACCAAGCGTTTTGGCGAAGGCACCTGCGAAGTTGTCATGAATGTCTCACAAGGTAGTATTAATGACGAGAAAGATGAGAACGGCAATCCAAAGAAAAAATCTTCCGACTGGATTAAGTGGGAAAAGCTTGGCTTGCCGCTTGATAAAATGGCATTTAAACGCTGGCAGTCCATTGATGCCAGCTCAACCAATCAGGAAAAGGTGCTGGATCAATATCGTGACTCCACCGATCCGCTAAAAATACTGATTGTGACCGCCAAGCTCCTGACCGGGTTTGATGCACCTATTTGTTATTGCATGTATTTGGACAAGCCACTGCGCGACCACACATTACTGCAGGCCATGTGCCGGACAAACCGTTTGTATGATGAAACAAAGCAGCATGGCTTAATCATCGATTATCTGGGCGTTTTTGAAAATCTGGCAAAAGCACTGGCCTACGATCCGAAAGAGATTGAAGGCGTGGTTGATCAGCTGGGCAAATATAAAGATGAAGTGCCTGTTGCGATTGAAAAATGCTTGGCCTTTTTTGATGGCGTTGACCGCACCGTTGGTGGCTATGAGGGCTTAATCGCAGCGCAGGATTGCCTAGCCTCAAATGAGGTGCGTGATCAGTTTGCAGCACAATTCAATGTTTTGAAAAAATTGTGGGAGGCTTTAACACCTGATCCATTCTTACAGCCATTCCAGAAGGATTATCGCTGGTTGGCGCAGGTATATGACTCTGTGCGTCCTGTTGGTGGTTTGGGATCACTGATTTGGCAGTCGCTTGGACCAGAAACCATTCGCTTGATTCATCAGCACACAGATATTGATCAAATTCGCGGTGATCTTGATGAGCTGGTCATGGATGAAGATTCTATCTTCACTTTAACTGAGGCAGAGCAAAAGAAACGCGCCAAAACATTGGAAATCAGTTTGATGGCGAAAGTCCGTAAAAAGTCAGGTGACCCCAGATATGTTGAGCTTGGCGAGCGCCTTGAAAAACTCCGCGAAAAATATGAATCTGGCGTATTAAGCTCTATCAACTGGCTTAAAGAGCTTCTCGATGCTGCTCGTGAGACTGTGCATCTTGACAACGGCGCAGGCCATGACGAAAAAATTGTCGAAGATAACAAGACAGCGCTTTCTGAATTGTTCAAGGAAGTTAGAGACGATCAGACACCTGAGATCATCTCTCGCATCGTTGATGACATAGATAAAATCGTCAAAGCAACACGCTTCCCGGGATGGCAAAACACTACAGCGGGTGACCGTGAAATGAAGCAGGTACTAAGAAAAACGCTTCTCAAATATCAGCTTCATAAAGATGCGGAACTGTTTGAGAAAGCCTACGGCTATATCAGCGAACATTACTGATACGCGTATAGATGGCTTTCAGCAGCCCGTCGTCGAACCAACCCTTTGAGCTTACGTCCACCCGCCCAGACCCAGCGCATGAATTGCTCCGGAACTTCGGCATGTTCCTCGCGGTTGATTTTGCGGCGCAGTGTTGAGCGTTGAAGCGCCCCACCGCCGAGATTGTAGCTGAAAGATACCAGCGCATCGAACTGGCCATCTGTCAGCGGTACATTGATTAAGCGCAGGACGGCACGCTCTGCAATCTGGGCATCTTGGCGTAAAAGCTCTTCGGCCTGTGCTTCATTAATACCAGCTGAAAAATCTTCATTATCTTTGACGACATGGCCATAACCGATGGTAGGATAACCAGCCGGGCAAAAATAAACGGTTCGAGAGAAGCCCTCAAACCGTTTGATCAGGTCCAGTCCGTTTTGTGTGATGTGTCTCATATTTCTCCTTTTTTCTTGTGAAATTGGTAAATCTTGGTAATATCTGTGAGTACGAAAATGAAAGAGATTGAATAATGGCGCTAAACTTGGCGAACACTGTCGTTGAATTTTTACAGCAAAACCCGGAGCAAAAATTTACAGCCCGGGAAATCGCCAATTGGATATTCGAAACCTATCCGGATGAATGTCGCCAAAAGCAAAAACGCTCCACGGCTACCGTAAACCCACTCGACAACCAAACAGCGTTGTTGCAGCAAATCGTTGCTGAAATAGGCTCACAGCGTCCACGCCTGCAGAAGCGGCACCCGGAGGTTAAAACCACGGAAGGCCGCCCTCGGAAATATTACTTCACTGAATCAACGGATAGTGCAGAGATTGATCATGCTGAAAGTAATGACGCTTCTCCTGCTTCAAACATAAATGGCTCTATTGTGAAAGAGCATGATCTATACCCGATCTTGTCTGAATTTCTTTGGTCAGAACTTGAGTTATACAGCAAGCGCATTGATGAGAAGCGTTCTCGTAATTCTCGAGGCGCAGGCGGTAATAAATGGCTTTACCCTGATCTTGTCGGCATGGAAGATCTTAGCGGTGAATGGCATCGTGAAATTAAAGACTGTGTTAAGCAATATGCTGATAAAAAAACGAAACTCTGGTCGTTTGAAGTTAAAATTCTAATCAACCGATCAAACGTACGTGAAGTGTTTTTCCAAGCAGTAAGCAACTCTTCATGGGCAAACTTTGGCTATTTAGTTGCCAGCGAAATTGAAGGCGCTGACACCTTAAAAGAGCTTCGGATGCTTGCCAGCTTGCATGGTATTGGGTTCATCCGTCTTGATGCAGAAAATCCATCTGAAAGCCAAATTATGATCCCAGCTAAGGAGCGTATTGAAATTGATTGGAATACGGCAAACAGGCTGACAGAAGAAAACAAAGACTTTTTAGAATATATCAAGCTAATCCGTCAGTTTTACCAAACAGGCGAGATACGCCAGTCTGACTGGGATATGAATGTGGAGCAGGATTAATCCTTTTCCAAGGTTCCTATAACTTTTAGGTTCTTGCTGCCGTATTCAAAAACGCCATGCCATTGCTCTTGGCCGAGGACTTCTTTGCGCTCGATTATCAGCGTAAAGCGGTCAATGCCGTATTGTTTGGCAGTGGCGTAATCTTCCAGCGCGTACCAAGCTTTGCGGGCCAGCGTGGTGGCCATTTTCTTGACCGTGTACTCAAAAGCGTTCAGCAGCGCTTCCAGCTCTGCGTCGGTGCATTTTTCGTTTTGGATGTCCTCAATCATGGCCTTGTAAAATAGTTTGCTCATTGCGTTATCTCCTTGTTTTCAATTGCCTTTTACACTTACAGTAACGCTTCATTCCGAGCGCTTATCAAGTGAATAAGATCATGTTTCTCAAGGGCTTGAGCGGAACTTGGCTAGGGCGCGTTGACCAAACCAGAAGGACATGACAGCCGCAAATAACGCCTGCGTTTCACCATCCCAAACGGCAATCAGTCCGTCGGTAATTCCGACACCCTGATCCAGTAGCTTGAAGAGTGCTGCGGTTTTGACGGTGGCGAACAGAATGAAAAACGCGTAGGTGATAATTGGGCGAACCGAAGCTCGTAGAGCCTCCACCCATTTTACGCCGCTGGGCTGGCTGGCATGGGCATAGAGCGCCTTGCTTTCAGTCACATCGGCTTGCACCTGTATTTCTTCTAGGCGTTGTGTGTGGCCTTGGCGTTGCGCCTCCATTTGTCGATCCAGAATGGCCAGCTCATGCTTGCGATCTGAATGGTCACGCCAGAGTTTTAGAAAATCCGGAAACGCGGATGATAAAAAGCCCAGCAGGCTTCCAAGTAATGTCAGCATAGTTTTTCTCCTGTTTATTTGGGGGTGAAGGGTCCAATTTTTGCAGCCACACCTGCGACCAAGAGCGCCAGAACACCAATGGTGATCCAGCGCACGATGGTCTGCAGAAAGGTTCGTTGCATGGTTTTGATTGAGCCTGCCAAATCGCGTAGGTCACGTATGTCGTGGGCGGCTTGTTCATCAGCCAAACCAACTTCTTTCAGCGCTTTTCTGGCTCCTCTGCATGCGGATTGCTCTAGCAGAGACTCAAATTCTGTTCGCGGCAGGCACACCATATCGTCCTGCCTCTGATGGTTATCAGCAGTCATGATTATGTTCCTTACTTTAGTGAGTTATTGCTGAGGTGGGGTCTCAGCATCTAAGCGGCACTGATAACCACCATTATCCAGCACATGCTCGACACGGGTGGCGATCCATTCGCCGTCTACACCTGTGCGGATACCAGAAAGTGTTATTTTGCCTTCGCTCATCAATCGTGTGTCACCGGGCAGACTGATATTCAATGTGCCTGTGCCGCGCTTTAGGCGCTCTAATGCTGCGCTAGCATTTTGTGTTGCCTGATCTATGCTGTCATAGGTGTGACGCAGTGTGTAAACTGGCTGGGCATCACCGACCTTGATGGTTTCTTTTTCAGCCGTCTGTTTGTTATGAAAGCTGGCCTGAACCGATCCGTATTTATCCCGATCCGCAAAGGTTGCCTCCCAACTATTGAGTTGGTTTCCTGCAATAAAAATGGGGGCTATCAAAGTGCCGCTGACAGATTTGGCCTGACCTTTCGGCACAAAGAGTAATTTGCCATGGACAGGTTTGGTGATAGCGCCGTGATTTCTGGCAAGGCGCGTCAGCAAGTGCAGATCGCTTTCCTCTGTTTGCGTCAGATACGGCAGTTGAATGGATGCCATATCACTAGATATGCGCGGTTCCAAACCATGAGCCGCCGCAATTTCATTCACCACATTGGCTAATGTGACTGCACCCCATGTTTTGGTTTTTGGGGCTTTAAGCACTTGGCGCATATCAGCAGCATGGGCGCGGATGGTCATGCTTTGAGGAGGGCTGGCGATACTGACTTCATCAACAATATAAAGCCCCATCCGCACAAGACCTGTTTCCTGATAGCCCAAGGCAATATCCAGTTCCGCTCCTGTACGCGGCAAAGCAATTTTGCCATTCCGATCATCCAGCTTGATTTCAACTTTATCGCTGCCCACACCAGCTTCATCAGTCACGCGCAAGGATAAAAGACCACGTTTTATGGCGGCAGTAATATCGGTGTTATCGGCGATAACTCTGAAATCCGGTGTACTCATATTATTACTCCCATTACTTAATCCCAGAGGCGAATGACCGTTTCAGTTTCAGGAAGCGCCAATTCCGGTAAAATAATCTCAATGCCTGCTGGCAAAACATCGCCTAAATCGGCAAGCCCATTATTAGCTTCCAAGACTGCTTCCACTGCACCGCTTTGGGTTCGGTAGTGCTTCCAGCATATCCAGTCCAACACGTCGCCCTCACGGGTGCGGTATATTGCGCTCATTAGTCCTCTCCGTATTTGCTGATGGACATACGGAAACTGATCTTGCGAGGGATGCCGCCTTTTAAGAAAACCTCACGATTTTCTTCAAGCCGGGTGATAACCCATCGGCCCCAGATGCCGCCCATGCCATCAATCAAAAGGAGCGGCTCACCTTTGTCAGCCGCTCGCTTCATCTGTTCTATTTGATCAAGCCCACCCCTGAATTCAGGGTAGATTGTGCCTTCCAGATCAATCTGCTCCATACCATGTCCGAGATACTGCATGGCCGGATCATTTTGCAGGCGTTCCTGACCTTGCCAGCGATACTCAATAGACCGCCTGAATTGTTGGTAAGCGCTGGTATTGAGTGAAAACCGATAATTTCCTAATCCCATCATGGTGCTCATAACACGGCTCCTGCAGTGTCAAATAATGCACCACGCGATTGTTCCTTAATACGGCGCATTACCTCATCAGCAATCCGTTTCACATCTTGGCCGGTCGCGGCTGGTCAGGTCTTCGGTTGCAGGGTCAGGCAAAGCGTTATCTTCGCCGTCTTTATCCTCAAGCCATGCATCGAGTGAAAAGTCACTGATGCCTGACCCACGTTTCTGTGCGCGGGCTGCTTCAATCAGGCTGGCACATTTGTGGTTGAGGATGCGGTCAACAAAGGTCGACCATTTTGCTTTTTCGGGATCATAAGCCTGCTTGCGGGATAGATAATCCAGCATCAGCTCTTGCTCTAGGTCCTCGACTTCAACGCCATGGATGGCTGAGTGCCGCATCAGACTGTATGCGTGATAACGGACTTGGTTTACGACATAAGGATTAATTCCTTGGTACTTGTTTTTGCTCATGGTTTTCGTCTCCAGTTGCGGTTAGCCGCCACGCGGGCGGGTCAACTGGGACTGGCGAAAACTCACTGGAGGCCCGGTGAGACGGGCTATTCAAAACGCTGCAAAAACAAAAAAAGCCCCGACATGCGGGGCTTTGGTGGGTGTAAATTTTTTTGAAAAAGTTTGGGGAGGTTCAGTGAAAACTCACCGAGGCCATGTTTGGCGTTTTAGAATATGAATAAAGCGAGAATTTCTATGTGCTGTATGGGGAGAATATATAATAAGCCTATCTATCTGGAATAAATCAGGCTATAGTTCTAAGGCCTCTATGAGAAAATGGCGCTTGGACCTTTTCTCGTAAATTCTCTCATATGATGCTGTTCCGTTGGTGCTTTGCCACCTTCAATGGGGCATCACGCTGTCGGCACGAGCAATATAGAGAGAGAAAATATATGAAAAACTTAGAAACCCAACACACGATACCCCTAAAAATAGAGAATATCACTTTTAACAGCAAATCAGACCAAACAATTGAGATTGTTATTGTTCCCAAACTGGAAGATAAGAATGCTCATCAAGAGAATGTTGGGATTGAATTAGACGAAGATTTGATCTTTGAGATTTTATCTAAGCATTATCAACATGTTCAGGTCACGCAAATCAACACACAACGCGATTTGGATGATTTGGCAGGAAGAAGGCCAGATTTAGTATTCTCAGGTGTAAAATATTTTCACTTTAACAGCGAGAATCTTTGGTTGAATGATTTTTTAGATTCTCATGATATTGCCTATATGGCTTCAAATCGGGCAGCGCTGGACGGTGAGTATGATAAAGATCGCGCCAAAAGAACCATGCAAAAAGCCAATATTAATACGGCTTGTTTCTTTGTAACAAAACCTGATGAATACCTAACGGAAGATTCTATTCCACTTGCGTTCCCCCTTTTTATAAAGCCTGTTTCCAGCGGAGACAGTATGGGAATAGATGCAAATTCAATCGTGACTAATTTTCTAGGGTTTCAATCAAAAATATTGGATATTTACCGTAACCAACATTGTAGTTCTATGGTGGAGACATATTTACCCGGCAAAGAATACAGTGTTGGTATTTTCGAGGATGGCGTAAGTGGAACTCTTGGGGCTATGCCTATAGAGATTATTGCTGAGCCTAATGAGAATGGGCATCGTATCCTAGACTTTGATATTAAACGTAACGATTCTGAAAAAGTCCTTGCTGTTACGGATACGAGAATCCACAAGGCGCTCTCGGATTTGGCAAAAAATGCATTTAAAGCATTGGGTGGTAAATCTTTAGGTAGGATAGATATTAAGATGAATGAAAACAATGTTCCTCACTTTATCGAAGCCAACCTTATGCCAGGGCTTCGCAAGGGGTATTTTTATAGAGCCTGCTTGCTTAATCTTGATATGAGCTACGAGCAGATGATCCTTACCATCGCAGAAAATGGTTTATCATCTAAAGATTCTCAGCTTGATGTGCTTACTGATACTACCCAGCTTCAAACCCAAAATGCGTCAGCTGTTCATGCCATAGATCGGGGAATGGTGTCTGCATATCCTGTAGACTCAGGCCACGAGGCTGTGTACCGTCCAATATTGCCTGTTTGATCTGGGGAGCGAGTTGATTGAGGCGCAATATCCGCGACATATAAGAGGAATTGATTTTGCGCTGGCGCGACATGTCATCGATGGATTTATAGCGCCCGGTATCAATCAGGTTCTGCCAGTAATAGGCTTTGGCCAAGGCTTTAACGAGCGTCTCATCCGGTTTCGAAGCCTCTTGTGGTGCAGTCATATGAGCACCTTCGGGAAGTAAAATCAGTTTTTTGCCGCCGTAGCGTTTGATTTTTATCGGCACCCGAACCGAGATCACATTGCCTTCCATCATTTTTATGCCTGCATCCATGCTTGCTCCTCTAATTGTTTGGTTGAAATTCCTTGAAGGCGCTTTTCTTGTTCGTCCAATTCTCGTGCAAGGCTGAGCATGCCATCTGCCCGGATACGGACATCGACATATTCATAATTGACGATGACTTTCTCAATCATCAGCTCAAGAATACGTTGCTGCTCTGCCGGAAAAAGCTCCTTCCAGATCGGTACAATATTGCCAAGCGCGTCCCGGACTTCCGTTTCAGTGACGCTTTCATCCTCTTTGTATGCCTCGCGCCATGTCTCAACGATCATTTCAGGTGAGGCAAAAACGGCTTGTAGCTGCGTCAGGATCAAAGCTTCCATCTCACTGGCACTGACATTACGAACTTTGCAATCCGGGTTGATGCCTTTGCGATAGTGCTCGCAGGTGTAATAGCGATAAAGCCTGCCGCCTTTTTTGCGGGTATGGCTTGGCACCAGAGAGCACTCACACTCACCGCATTTCAAAAGCCCCATCAAAATAGCCTTGGTTTTCTTGCGTGTGATTGCGCCTCGGTTGATGGTGTTTTCTTTCATGATGGCGCGGACTTTATTCCACGTATCCATATCAATGATGGCAGGATGACGGCCCTCGTAGATCTGGTCCTTATGTTTGATCTTGCCGATATAGATGGGGTTTTGCAGAATCTTGTAGAGGCCGCCTTTATCCAGTGCCTTGCCACCAATGACGCGTCCGTTTTTAGTCGTGCGCTTCTTGCTTAACACCCCCATGCGCGGCAACATCTTTGCCATCTCTGAGGGCGACTTGGTCATTAAAAACAGATCGAATATTTTGCGGATGCCCTCAGCCTCATCAGGCTCAATGACAAGCTCGCGGTTTTTCACCACATAGCCCATGGGCGTTACACCGCCCATCCACATGCCTTTGCGTTTGGATGCTGCCAATTTATCGCGGATACGTTCGCCGATCACTTCACGCTCAAACTGGGCAAAGCTGAGCAGGATGTTTAGCGTCAGTCGGCCCATTGATGTCGTGGTGTTGAACTGCTGGGTCACAGAGACAAAGGACACTTTGTGCACATCGAACAGATCGATCAACTTGGCAAAATCAGCTAAAGAGCGTGACAAGCGGTCCACCTTGTACACGACGACCGTATCAATCAGTCCGCTTTTGATGTCATCCATCAGGCGTTTTAAAGCTGGGCGATCCATATTACCGCCTGTAAAACCGCCATCATCATAATTATTGGGGAGCTGGAACCAGCCTTCATGCTTTTGTGAGGCAATGTAGGATTCACAAGCCTCGCGCTGTGCATCAAGACTGTTGAACTCCATGTCCAAGCCTTCCTCGGTAGATTTGCGCGTATAAATCGCGCATCTTTTTTTTGGTGTGGTTGTGCTCAATGTTTGCCTCCTTGTGCTTTGTTGTTTAATCCGAAGAAGGCAGGTCCAGACCAGCTGCTGCCTGTTATGGCCAGCGCGACTTTAGACAGGCTTTTGTATAGGCAGCCTGCATATTCATAGCCTTCTTCTAAAATGGTGACCTGATATTCAATGCCCTTATATTCCCGAACCAGTTTGGTGCCGGGGATGGGCCGCTGATATTGTGTCTTGCGCTTCGGCTTGGCTCTCTTACCCGAACCGAATAAATCATTAGCTTGCTGTTCAATGCGGTTCTCGATCTGCGGATCAACGCCATATGCAAGCTCTTGCAGGCGATAAGCCAGCCTACGGACGATGTGGCTTTTGTGGCCACCGGGTGGCTCATCCTGATATACATCCCGCCATAATGCTTTTAGGTCTGATAGCGGCATGTTTGGAAGTGCCGCCACACGCGCCAGAAGTGTTTTATCCATCTGTTTCTCCTTGGTTTTTTGGTTCTTCGTCATGGGCATGAACGCTTGGAAAAACTTGTAAGTCCAATGAATTAGAGGGATTTGTTGGCTCGAGCTGACGGTTCAGACGAATCTTGCGGCGCAGGATGCCAAGCGCCAGCAAACGCGCCACTTCGGTGCGGCGATCTCGCTCATTTATTAGGTTTGGGGAAAGTGAAGACATGGGCAAACCTCCTTGATAATTATTGCGTCGTTCAAGGAGTTACTTACTGAAATGACTTGAAAACTGTCGGTTCAGTCAATGCTGTGCATTGAATCAAATTAGGCTTGTGAAAATCATAAGCCTAATTTATATTAGGTGATTATCTTAATTGAAAGGATATTATGGAGTCACTGACAAACGCACAGAATACGCTATTACAGGCCATTGAACGCCTGAAACGTGCCATGGGGATGTCGCCCACGATACAAGAGCTTGCTGTGGAATTGGGTGTAAAAGCGCCCAGCGTGTTTGAAGGGCTCAAGCGTCTGGAAGATAAAGGCTATATTCGCAGGCAGGCTCGTAAAGCGCGTTCCATCGAAATCCTTCGCGCACAAACACCAGATAAAACCAATCTGACGGCTGTTCCTGTTTTGGGAATGGTTGCGGCTGGTCAGCCGATTCTTGCCCTTGAAAACAAGATTGGTCAGGTCATGGTGCCGGATAATGTTCTGCGCGGGAAATGCTTTGCGCTCAAAGTGCAAGGTGACAGCATGATTGATGCTGATATTTTTGAGGGGGATTATGTCGTTGTGCGCCAGCAACCGATTGCTGAAAACAGTGATATTGTTGTGGCCATGGTCGGCGAAGAGGCCACCGTAAAGCGGCTTAGCATTGAAGGGGAGCATATCGAACTGCGCCCTGAAAATCAGAAACTTAAACCCATCATCATAGGACAACAGGATGAACTTAAAATAATTGGGAAGGTCTTACACGTCTGCTCGGCTGTTGACACCGAGGCCATCCTTAAGGAGAGCCAAGGAGGATAAATAGACAATGAGCACCTATAATTTACGACGTTTTGCCCAACCAGATGTTTTGAAACACATCCAACAGGATAACCTGACCACTTTTTTAAAGCGGTATGAAGACTATCTGACTGGGCGCAGTTTCAGTTTTGAGCTGAATGAAGATGGAGAGCTGGATTTTGAAGCGCTTTGCCAAGTATTGATGAACCCCTCAGAGGATATGGATATTGAGTTCGTTGAAGCCTTGTTCTTCATTCAGGAAATGTATGACGATGAACATTTTGAAGAATTGAGCGAGCAAGCCGAGGCAAATAATATCGATACGCATGAGGATTCAACATCAGCTGATTTAGCCTTAGCACTATGGCTGCACGATCCGGAACTTTTGAAACGCCCTCATGCGGAAGTGATGATACATAAGCCAAAATCGTTCATGTATTTCCAGTCGGATCAGAAATCTCCAGATATATTTGCTCTTCCAAAACCTGAAACCATGCGGATACTGGAAACCGATATGGACGCATGGTTTTTGAAAAACAAACGCGGCACTGGGTGTCGAATTTTGCCCGTTAGTGCAGATGACGAAGACAAAACATACTTCCTGATCCGTCATGGCATGCCTTTTAAACGAGAAGGCAAAATGGAATCAGGTGAATCCAAAACCATATTTTACCGACCAGAATTTCATGATGTCATCGTCTATGATCGCGCCAATAATGAATTGGCTGTATTCAATAAGTCTAGCGCCAAGAAAGAGCGTACTATGTATCTGGATTTATTTAGCCAGCATCTTTTTAAACAATCTGATTATTTCCCCGGCGCAGAAAAATATACATTACAGCCACTGATCGATAATGGCGTTGATGCTTTGGCCTGTACTGATATTGATGGGTTGGAAGAGGTGAAGTTGGTAGAAATCCAGCTTCAATTCCATGGACCTTATAATGACAAGCAAACACAACGGTCAAATGACATCTTTGCCTCATTGGCAGCAAGGGATCGTGAGTTTCCAACTTTCGGCACACTTGTTTCGGCCAGCTTTTCTGTGAAGTTTGAAAACGCCAAACGTCCACGCATGGTCAAGGTACGAACACCCAATGTGGCCAATTTTGACCGTAAGGAAGATTCTCACCTGATTGAAACATGGTTGCGAAAACGTGGCTTTGTGAATGAACAGAAAGAGGAAGAAGATAGCACGCAACCCGTAACGCATCAGGAGAGCCATGACGCCGTATCAATCGCCGCCATGGCGTAAACTTACAGAGCTTTCTGGTGGCAAGGGTGTAAAAGCTGAATGGCAAGACTTTCCGGAAGAATTCCTCACAATCACCAATGAGCAAGCTTCATCCATTCCCTGTAATGGCAGAGCCGGATGCTACATGAATGTCGTGCGGCATGGGCCAAGTGATATTGTTGGCATCTGTACATCTGACACTAAGCAATGCGACCGCCGCACGCTCAAAAAATCAGAGCTGGCGCTGTATCGCATTGATCACAAAAAGCTGGCGACCAAAATTGCCGCCACCATTGGTTTTACCGAGCAACACGAACAGATCAAAGGTTATACGGCCCTTTGGAAATTTGGTGTGCTGAATCCTCAAGCCGAGCATAGCTTTCCTGTCTATTGCTTTTTGGGCCAGACATTCTCGCAGCTAGATAAAATCGTCAATCAGCTTTGTATGGGCGAGCAGACGTTTCTGTTGATTGCCGCCAGCAGCAGTCTCATCAGCACTGCCAGCTCTGATGCGAGCAGTAGGCATAAATCCAAGCTAATCGGCATTGATGATGTGCTTGCCGTTGATGCTGCAGGCAAGGTCACAGCGAAAGATAGCTCACAAACCATTATCTCTAACTGGCTGGAAACGGTGTTGCCGAAATCAGCCCAGCCGGGATCAGAGTACCAATTTCCGACACCAGCAGGCGCAACATGGGAACAGTTCGTGTTTGAATTTACTGCAACAGAGATGCTGTTGGTCTCGTGCGGTGAAACTCAGGAACGGCTGGAGCCTGAGCACTTAAAAATGAAAAACCAAAACTCCGGCAAGCCAACGCTACAGTGGACTTTGTTACGCTCTCTCGCCACAACAGGCGGCAGTATTTCTTGGCAAGACCAAGATGCTACTGATCGCGTTAAAAAGCAGAAGCAGGAATTAGCAAATAAGCTCAAACAGACCTTTGGGCTATCAGAAGACCCTGTTCCTTGGAATGAGAGCGATAAAGCATACAAAGCAAAGTTTGTCGTTAAAGCTGCCGATAATGTTCTGCGCCAGCTCACTGGTTGACAATGATAGGCATAGACTGGTGCGAACTGGTCAACTGCCAAGCCATTGATTTCCCATGACTAAAAGCTCCGTACTTCGCTTTTCCAAGTACGGTGTTTTTCAGGAAAGGGGCATATATAGGAGGAAAATTAGAGAAAAACGGGGTGTTTTTATAGAGAGCAAGTCAATTGCAAACAGCAAAAAAGTCCGCAAATGCTGGGCTTTTGAGGCTATGCCATTTCTAGCATATGAAAGTTCGTTTGTAGTCAATGGCGGAGAGAGAGGGATTCGAACCCTCGAGGGGCTTTAACACCCCCACACGCTTTCCAGGCGTGCGCCTTAAACCACTCGGCCATCTCTCCTACTTAACTTAATCAGTCCAACCTCTTTTAGCTGACTGACCAATTCCTTTTAACTTAATGATAAGCCTTTTGTCGGTCCAATAATTGTATTAAGCATTTTCGTATCAGTAAAGCAATTCTTTTGCTTGTAAAAACAATCATGCTTATAATATTTTATAATATGCTTTGCAATATGTTAGCTAAAAATACACTCGTATTAAATTGCTCCAAGCCTTTAAAACTTGTCGCAGGACACATAAGGCTTAACCCACATCTTGTAAAGATGGCTTGAACATTGTATACACTCGTAATACTTTAGTTTTAAAACAAAAGGATAACATTATGTATCATGTAGCCATTGTAGGTGCCACAGGCAATGTAGGCCATGAGATGATCAATATTTTGCACGAGAGAAACTTTCCTATTAAAAGTCTCACAGCGCTAGCGTCCTCGCGCTCAGTAGGAAAGAAAGTTTCTTTTGGAGATGATGATGTAAAAGTTCAAAATCTTGAGCATTTTGACTTTTCTGGCACTGATATCGTGTTTTCTTCACCTGGGGCGCAAGTTTCAAAAATATTTGCTCCAAAAGCTGCAAAGGCTGGTGCCATTGTTATTGATAACACATCATATTTCAGAATGAGTCCAGATATACCCTTAGTAATACCAGAAGTTAACCCACAAGCTTTGGACTGTATCAAAAAATCCAATAACAAAAAAATTATAGCAAATCCAAATTGCTCAACCATGCAGATGTTGACCGCATTGTCACCCATCCATCACTTGGCAAAAATACGCCGCATTGTTGTGGCTACTTACCAAGCCGTATCAGGGGGAGGCAAAGCACCAATGGATGAATTGTTTCAACAAACGCGCGCAGTGTATGTCAACGATCCACCCAAAGCAGAGGTATTTACCAAACATATTGCATTTAACTGTATTCCACACATTGATACATTCATGGATGATGGATCAACAAAAGAAGAATGGAAAATGTCGGTTGAAACAAAAAAAATTCTTGATCCTGATATTAAAGTAAGCGCTACATGCGTACGGGTTCCTGTTTTTGTTGGCCATGCAGAAGCCGTTAATATTGAGCTAGAAAAGCCCATGAGTGTACAACAAGCACATGCAGCCTTGCGTAATGCTCCTGGTGTTACTGTCATTGATCGGCGAGTAGATGGTGGATATGTCACCCCAAAAGAATCAGCTGGGGAAGACGACGTTTTTGTCAGTAGAGTGCGTGTCGATAAAACCGTCAAAAACGGGCTCTCTATGTGGATTGTATCAGATAATTTACGTAAAGGAGCTGCTCTCAATAGTGTACAAATTGGAGAGACATTAATAGAACGAAAAATTATTTAACCTTTGTTAAAAATATGATCCCATTCAATCGTTTACAATAGATCGATCATATTGATCGTAGCGTATTACCTACTTGTCAAAAACACCTTAAACGATAAAACTGTGTTTGTTTTATTATCCTTGGGTTCATGAATGTTGTTTAGTCTTTTAATGAGGACTTAAGCACAAAATTAAGTCTAAATGCTCTCTTTTGACTTGCTCATTAACAAACAATTACACGCAAGCAATGACATTTTTCATAACAATTATACCTTCTAATATTCTATCAAGTGATTGATAATCAACAACGATAAAACAGCCCATAAAACAACCTCATTACGACAAAAAAAATAATAGACAAGCGTTCTTTTTTAGATTATCTTACATAACTGTTATTTTCCATAAAGTTATACTATGATTGATTATAAAATAGTCTGATTAAATAGCTTTATTATCCACACTAAAATCAGGAGTTAAATTATGAGTACATGTCCATTTACTGGCGACACAACAAAAAATGCTGCAGGTGGCGGTGTTGCCAATAGAGATTGGTGGCCAAATCAGTTGAAACTACATATTTTACGACAGCATTCTGCGCTTTCTAATCCAATGGATACAGCTTTTAGCTACTCTAAGGCATTTAATAGCCTTGACTATGATGGGCTTAAAAAAGATCTTGCCGATTTAATGGTAAATTCTCAAAGCTGGTGGCCAGCCGATTATGGCCATTATGGACCATTCTTCGTTCGTATGGCTTGGCACGCAGCTGGAACTTACCGCACAGGCGATGGCCGTGGCGGTGCTAACACAGGATCGCAACGTTTTGCCCCAACAAATAGTTGGCCCGACAATGGCAATCTTGATAAAGCACGCCGTTTACTTTGGCCGCTCAAGCAAAAATACTCTAACAAAATTTCATGGGCAGATTTGCTTATTCTAACAGGCAATGTGGCACTAGAAACGATGGGCTTTAAAACCTTTGGTTTTGGTGGTGGACGCCAAGATATTTGGGAACCAGAAGAAGATATTTACTGGGGCAGCGAAACACAATGGCTTGGCGACAAACGCTATGAAGGCGATCGCCTTCTAGAAACACCACTTGCCGCCGTACAGATGGGCCTTATTTATGTCAATCCTGAAGGTCCAAATGGCAACCCTGACCCATTAGCCTCTGCAAAAGATATTCGTGAAACTTTTGCTCGCATGGCAATGAACGACGAAGAAACAGTAGCCTTAACTGCTGGTGGTCACACATTTGGAAAAGCACACGGAGCTGGAGATCCATCACATGTTGGCCCAGAGCCAGAAGCCGCACCTATAGAGCATCAAGGTTTTGGATGGATTAGCACATATAAAAGCGGAAAAGGTGGAGATGCCATTACCAGTGGTATTGAAGGCGCATGGACAAGCAACCCTACCCAATGGGACCACGGATATTTTGAGGTTTTATTTGGGTATGAATGGGAATTAACCAAAAGCCCAGCTGGTGCAAATCAATGGACACCAAAAGCTGGTTCTCAAGGTGGTACTGCCCCAGCAGCGCACGACAGTTCAAAGCGTGAACCCATTATGATGACAACGGCAGATATGGCAATGCGTATGGATCCTGATTATGAAAAAATATCAAGACGTTTCCATCAAAATCCAGATCAATTTGCTGATGCCTTCGCGCGTGCTTGGTTTAAATTAACCCATCGTGATATGGGACCAAAAGCTCGCTATATCGGAAAAGAAGTCCCACATGAAGATTTAATTTGGCAAGACCCCATTCCAAATACTAGCCATGGTTTGATTAACGAAGCTGACATTGCATCTTTAAAAGAAAAGATTCTTGCGTCTGGTTTAACAATCACTGAGTTGGTTTCAACTGCTTGGGCTTCAGCGTCAACTTTCCGTGGTTCAGATATGCGTGGTGGTGCAAATGGTGCACGTATTCGCCTTGCACCTCAAAATAGCTGGGATGTCAACCAACCAGATCAATTAGCCAAAGTGCTTAAAACACTTGAAGCAATAAAAGATAGCTCTAGCAAGACTGTTTCGCTAGCAGATCTTATTGTACTAGGTGGATGTGCTGGCGTAGAAGCTGGCGCCAAAAAAGCTGGTCATAACATTAAAGTCGCATTCACACCTGGACGTGGAGATGCCACGCAAGATCAAACAGATGTTGATTCATTTGCTGTTCTAGAGCCAATAACTGATGGATTTCGTAACTATCAAAAAACAGTCTTTAGCGTTACAACCGAAGAGTTGTTAATTGATCGCGCGCAGTTATTGACACTTACAGCACCAGAAATGACCGTCCTCATTGGTGGGTTACGTGTACTTGGAGCAAATGTAAATGGCTCTAAGCACGGAGTCTTCACTGATACAGTAGAAACGCTTACCAATGACTTTTTTGTCAATCTGCTAGACATGTCGGTTGAATGGAAGCCCGTTTCTGATGACGCTCAAGAGTTTGAGGGTCGAGATCGTGCAAGCGGAAAAGTCAAATGGACCGGAACGCGTGCTGACCTTGTTTTTGGTTCCCATTCACAGCTTCGGGCATTAGCAGAAGTTTATGCACAAAGCGATGCACAGCAAAAATTTGTACAAGATTTTGCTGCAGCATGGGCCAAAGTTATGGAACTTGATCGCTTTTAAGGTCAAGATAGCATTGTTTTTAATTCATACATAAGATTAGGATCCATTAATACATATTTACAATGGTCATAAAAGCACTTAAAACTATACTTACCGTTCCATATATCATCGGTATATATTTGTTTTATGGGTCTAGCTTTTGCCAGTAATTTAACGATTGCTACGGTCAATAATGGGCATATGATTGCAATGCCGCAATTGGTATTTCACTTTGAAAAGGCTAATCCTAGCATTAAGCTAAATTGGATAACCTGTGAAAGAAAATGCCTTACGCCAAAGCGTTACAGCAGATATTACCAGCAATGGGGCCAGTTTGATATCATGACCATTGGTATGTATGAAGCTCAATTTGGGGCACTAAAGGTTGGCTAAAACCTTTAAGTTTTAATAATGACTACGACATAATCGATATTTTGCCTACTATACGCAAGGGCTTATCTCATAATGGCACACTGTATGTTGCACCATTTTATAGAGAAAGCTCAATGACTATGTATCGCAAATATTTGCTAGCGAATACCCGCATTAAAATGCCAGACAATCCAACCTAGGGCAATATCCAAAATGCTGCTGCTATGCATAATCCTGATGTAGGTGTTTACAGCATTTGTCTTCGTGGCAAACCAGGATGAGGTGATAACATGGCATTAATCACCATTTTAGAAAGTTCTTTTGGAGCCCATTGGTTTGATGAACAATGACAACCACAATTAGCTTCTCCTGCTTGGAACCATGCTGTTTCATTTTACGTCAATTTATTAAAAAATACGCCCTACCAAACTCAATAGCCAACAACTTCAATGAAATACTAGCATTGTTTAACGAAGGTAGATGGCCATGTGGATTGATGCTAAAAATTGCAGCCTCTTCCCTGACTGATCAAAAGCAATCTAAGGTCGCCATCAAGTAGCCTTTGCTGCAATCAGCCTATTGCTGTTACAAACCGCGGTGCAAATTGTTTATGGTCATAGGCATTGGCTTATTCCAACTAGCACCAAACAATCTATTGCAAGAGCTTTAGCAATAGCTCAAAAAACAGCCTCTAAAGAAGTGCACCAAGCACAATAATTACTAAAACATTATACCCTAAAACACCATGTTGTTAACTTGCTTAATTGTTCATTCAATCAAATAGTGAGTTTTTTATCAATGTCAGTTTTATTAATAATAGTCTTTTCTAGCTGGAGTATTCTAATATTGATGACGTCTTAAATTGATAAGCTCTAAACAATGAGATTGCTTGATCTTTCTAACACCGATATTGCAATAGCATCACGATAAGATATGATCATCATTATTTGAGTATAATCGCTTGGCAATACTATAAATCTTGTTGCAAAGAGCCAAAACAACGCGCAATCATCACTTAAAATATTGCGTCATAGTCTTAGCAATATTAAAAACTCTATAATCGCTGTATGGATTAATTATATGATTTTGCACGATCTAATAATACATCTATCGTGAATGCAAAATAACAAACGTAAAGACAATGAAATCTATCGAGCGTTTTTAAAAGACAAAAGCAGTCTGCTATAATATATTAGCTAAGTATTAAAAACACAAACCTTTGCTTGCTCTTAATTAAAAAAGCAAGAGTTTATCTATTTAACCAAATGCCTAGCTTAGTCTATTCATCTAACAGTTTGATGTTTACTGCTGAGGCTCTACCTTTGTTAGTTGCAATTTCATAGCTAACCTTTTGGTTCTCATCCAAACGGCGTAAACCTGCTTTTTCTAAAGCACTAGTGTGAATAAAAATATCCTTACCGCCATCTTCAGGCGCAAGAAATCCATATCCTTTAGAAGGATTAAACCATTTTACCGTTCCGTTAGCCATTATTATTTCCTTTGTGTTCGTTATATTAGAATAATCATTCAACCTAAGCGACATGGTACTTTTTCTTTAGTCTTTTTAAACTCAAACGCTTCGTTTTAATATATTAAAAAAAGAACTCCAAAATACCCCTATCTCAGGGTGTCTACGGTTACGTGGCTTCTTATTCACAATTAAGCATCAATTACCCACTCCTCGCGTGTACACCAGAGTTTTTGAAAATGCAAGCCTTTCTAGATATATCGTATCAAACAATAATATTGTTTGATAAATCACTATTCATTTGATCAAAAGTGCAACTAAAACACATTATACAATGATGAGAGCAACTACCTTCAATATCTATTGTGGTACATCATTAAGGTCAATAGTTTTTAAGATAAAAAAGGTTTATCTTGCATCGTTTTCGGTATTGTTAAGCCCAGTCTAGATAAAATAGTTGGTGCCAATTGCAACTGAGATAACATGGGCACATCATTGCATGCTTGCCCAGCACCAAAATAATATAGCGCAAAATGTTGATGCAACTCATCTCTTCCGCCATGATGTCCGCGATTATCTTGTCCATGGTCGGCAGTAACAATAATTTCATAACCCATACTGCGCCAACGTAAAATAAAAGGTGCTAGCATTTCATCCATCAAAAAGCATGCTTTGTCTATTTCATAGCAATCATGGCCGTATCTGTGCCCCATGCTATCAAGCGTTGATGAATGTAAGAGCCCATAATCGAGTGAAAACCGGTTACATAATTGTGTCAATGATGCAAAAAGATCTATATCACATGGTGTCATTTGATTATCATAATTGTAACCTGCCATTGTATGAAAACGGCCATAATTAATAGCATCATTCATTGGCTCATCATATTCGATATCTTGGATAGAATCAAAAGGTGCTCTGCAAAACAACTCCGACCAAAAACTATGCCCAACAGCACCGGTTATTCCGTCTGCTTGCCTTACTTGAGAAAAAATATCGCCTTGTTTGATGCGCTTAACAGCTGCGTTGCCAGTACAACCATGCACTTGAGGAGAAACACCCGTATGGATAGAGGCGTAACAACTAGCAGAAGTACTAGGTAAAACAGAATACATGTCAAATGATAACGCTTCACCAGAATCTACCCATCCTTCTAAATTACCAAATAAACGGCGCCAATTTCTAAGCGGCACACCGTCAAGAATAATAAGCAATAATTTTCGATTAAGCATATCAAACCTTATAAATTAACATTAAAATTTTAGGATCATATTGAGCTTTATACTCGATAGTACAATATTAATAGCTAAAATATTATTACACGTTGTGATGCTTATCCATAACATACTTTGTCATAGACAAAAAATAATCAAGGTTTGGCGTAATAGCATTTGGCTCTTTGGCTTTATCATCGCAATAACGCACTTGTACAATATCATTGACATTAGGGTATATTGCAAACTGCTCTACTTCTTGCTTATTCATTGGCCCTCCTTGCAATTTTAAAGAATGAACCGACGCATCTGAAAGCGTCTTGAAATATTCAGGCTGGATAGCACAAATATAGCGTTTAGCTGCTACATGATAACGTACGCAATCAGTTACCACTGATGGAAAAAAGGGCAACAGAATAGCCGCACCTGCTTTTTCATGACACCGATCGAGCTTATCTTCCATCATAAATGTTCCAAGATCATTCGTGAAATGACCTATGTCATGTAAAAATGCCCCAACAATAAGATCTTCATTCATCCCTTCTCGCTCAGCAATAGTTGCTGCTTGCAGCATGTGTTCTGTAGTCGTCACAGGTTCTCCAAGATATTCTATCTCTGCTCGTTTTTTAAAAATATCTTCAATGAATGATATAATATTATCACTGGTCAGTTTTGCAAAATTTTGTGTCATTATTTAATCCTTTTACAGCTGGTGTGCTCTTTTACAGCTGGTGTGCTCTTTTACAACTGGTGTGCTAAAGTATGATACTTAGAAAACATAGCGTCTTTGTCTGTATAGCAACCTTGCAACCAGCGTACACCACTGCTTGAATATTTCTTTCTTGCATGCAATACGCGCGTATTATCTACAATAAAACACTCACCCGGCTTTAGCTTAAAGATAACTTCCATGCTTGCATCGTTGATGATCTCTTCTAAGCGTCGATATGCTTCATAATACAATGTCATGGTATTAAATGAGACATCCGTGATAGCAGCAATTGAGCGATTATTAAATCGAACCCCGATTAATTCTCCATCAGGTGCAAGCTCAATCAGTGGTCGTCGCGCTGTTAAACAAACGGTTTTATCGCCAGCATATTTAAAGCTTGCACAATGGTTTGCAAGCACATCAAACCATTCTTGCTTTTCTGCTTTAAGCTTTTTCACTGCTTCAAAACCATCAACTACCATACTATCACCACCAGCAACTGAATTGCTTAAGCAATATAGTATTTGCATGGTCGGCACTGGATCACGATAAGGATTATCCGTATGTGCTTGGAGCCCTAAATTTGTAAAAGCAAGATTTTGTGGATTGACCTCGGTGCGTACATCAAAATAGCGCCCATAATTTGTTTCTCGTACATAACCATAAAGCTTTGCAACTTCTAACAATGCTTCTTCTTCTACTGGCCCATCGGTTAGTTTGGCAACTCCGTATTGTATCAATTGACCAATCCAACTATAAAGCGCTTCTGGAGATGACGTCACATCATGAAAAGAAGCAGATGGAACCGTATCCATCAACAAACCATTCCATGTTGTATAATGGCTTGGAAGCCAACCTCTTTCAATTTTTGTACGCTCCAAACCATCATAGCTATGCTTTGATAACCATCCAATATCGTAATAAAATGTTTGATGCTCAAGCTTAAACTTGATCGCTAAATATTGCTCTTTTACGTGTGCAGATTCAATCTGTAGATCTTTAGGTATATCTTTTAATGCTATTAGTTTTTGTCCATTTTTTGGATCGCGAGTACTTGCATCTGGTGCGTTATCGCGCAACCATATAGCGTGAAATCGCCTTGCCTGCTCATTCGTTTTATCTGTTAGAGTTAAAACCTGACCAGCTTCATCAATTGCAACGTCATACATCTATATACCCCATTGTTTATAAACATCCCAGTATTCATAAACAAGTGACTTCAATCCTTGCTTAATACAAATCATAATCACTATTGCAAGATCTTAATTATGATTTAAAATTTAATCTGATTCAATGAGCATATACAAGCATAAAAGTTTTAAATTTGTAGGCAAATATTACCATTTTATATACCTTTTACAAACAAGCAAAACCACATCATGCATGCCCATTTTCTAGCAAATGAAAACCATTGACATTGCAGTTTGTTATGTTAGGGTCATCTTGTATATTTGAAGATTAAATACTACAAAATAGACCTTGTTTGAAAATTAATGACGTTGCTTGAAAAGACAAAATTTAGGAGGTAGCATGACTTTTCTAGAACATACACCATACGTAATTATTGGTGCTGGCATTCATGGTCTTTCAACAGCTTGGCGTTTGGCTGAACGACTGATAGAGCAAGGAAAAAAAGTAGAAGGCATCTTACAAGTTCCTCCTGATTATGGCTTAACTGACAATGGCAAACAACCTCCGGTTATCCATGTTGATACCGACGCCACTTTATATTCTTGTGTAGATGGTAGTGTCATTACACAAGAAATGTGGGGCATCTATTATAAACCTGATTATCATTTCAATGGTATCCAAGGTGGAGCGATGCCATATGCGGTAAAAACCCATGTCGATGACGTACAAATTGATCCATATGGCCCTTCTTCAAAAGAATTTATTGCATCGGATGATTTTGCCCATATGTGGGTTTCATCACTTGCCCATTGTCAAAAGCGTTTTGAAGGTACAATTGCAAAATACCATGATGAACCCTCGGGAGGTATTGGTTGTTTTACGCCTGATTCCTTTCCTATCTTTGATCATTTTAATCAAAATGTTTCTATTATTGCCGACAGTAATCATGGGTATAAAATGATTGGCGTGGGCCGTTTAATTGCCGATGAAATCATGGGCAGTGAACAAGAGTTGTTAAGGCCATTTCGTTTTGATCGCTATAAAAAGGGAAATCTTCATCCTGTCTCAAATAGCCCCTATCCGTGGAGTTGAGCTTAACAAAACCTTATCATAGCTCAAGACCATCTGAACGATATGATAGATTTATAAATGATTGATTCCCTTTAACCTAGTGTTCCTTAACATTCAAATAATACAAAATTTTATATCAACATTATCCCATTTATTCATCAAACAGAAAATAATATAATGCACTATTCTGGATGGCAAATTTTTAAGCAAACCTTAACTGGCCATAAAGGCTGGAAGCCTATTTGGCGTGAGCCAGAGCCAAAAAAACACTATGATGTTATTATCATTGGTGCAGGCCATGGCCTTGCAACAGCTTATTATTTGGCAAAAAACTTCGGCATCACTAACATAGCAGTGTTAGAAAAATCTTACCTTGGAAGTGGCAATATTGGACGCAACACCACCATCATTCGCTCCAATTATTTATTAGAAGGCAATGAGCCTTTTTACGAATTTTCTTTACAATTATGGGAAAACCTTGAGCAAGAGCTAAATTACAACGCCATGATATCACAACGTGGCGTTTTAAATCTGGCCCATTCAGATTCTCAATATGATGATTATGCTCGACGAGGCAATGCAATGAACCTTGTTAATGCTGGCGCAGAGCTACTTGATCAAAAGCAAGTGCGTGACTTATGCCCATTTCTAGATTTTGAAAATGCGCGCTTTCCAATACAAGGAGGACTATACCATCCCCGCGGTGGTACCGTTCGCCATGATGCGGTCGCTTGGGGGTATGGACGTGCTGCTGATCAATATGGTGTTGACATCATCCAAAACTGTGAAGTAACCGATTTTATCATCCAAGATCAACAATGTTTAGGGGTGCAAACAACAAAAGGCCCAATAACAGCAAATAAAGTTGCCTCATGTGTTGCTGGATCATCTAGCTTGTTGATGGCAAAAGCTGGTTTACGCTTACCAATTGAATCTCACGTTTTGCAAGCCTTTGTAAGTGAAGGATTAAAGCCTACAATTCCTGGAGTGATTACATTTGGCGCTGGCCATTTTTATATCTCGCAATCTGATAAAGGAGGTCTGGTGTTTGGAGGCAATATCGACGGCTACAACAGCTATGCTCAGCGCGGCAACATGCCAACAATAGAAGAAGTTTGCCAAGAGGCAATGGCAATGATGCCGGCATTAGGTCGTGCTAAAGTTTTACGTATCTGGGGTGGGTTAATGGACATGTCCATGGATGGATCACCTTTCATTGATAAAACCAGTATCGATGGCTTATATTTTAATGGTGGGTGGTGTTATGGTGGCTTCAAAGCAACACCAGCAAGTGGCTATTGCTATGCGCATCTACTTGCCAATGATACAGCCCATCCATGTGCCAGTGCATATAAGCTCGATCGCTTTGCACATGGCAATATGATCGATGAAAAAGGCGGAGGTGCAAAGCCAAATGTCCATTGATAATGTAGCTAACAGAAAGCAATCTGATGATCATTAATCACCCTATACTCGGCCCGCGCGATTCTAGTGAGTTTAGTTATTACGCTGATGCAAGCTTATTAAAGCGCCCTAATGCATCTGCTCAAAACGCTGATAAACTATTTTATGAATATATCTATCTCCGTGAGAATCCAGCAGGATTACACCGAGAATTATGGTACCATGAACACGGAGATAGATCATGGCTTGTGGTTACACGCAATACAATAACACATGAAATTTTAACTGTTGAACTTGCCGCTAATGTTACAAAATAGACACATGATAAATAAAGGTTTTGTTGATTATCAACAAAAGATTGCCTTTCAATTTAACGAGCGAACTTATTATGGATATAAGGGCGATACATTAGCTTCTGCTTTACTTGCTAATGGCATCAAATTGATTGCTCGCAGTTTTAAATATCATCGCCCTAGGGGTATATTTACAGCTTCATCAAGCGAGCCAAACGCATTGCTTACATTACATCAAGGTACTAGCTATCAAGAGCCAAATGTTAGAGCAACAACTACAGAAATTTATTCAGGCCTTAGAAGTCACTCTCAAAACCATGTCGGAGCATTAGAGCGCGATATGATGGCAGTCAATGACCTCTTATCACCCTTTTTAACAGCCGGCTTTTATTACAAAACTTTCATGTGGCCTAAAAGCTTTTGGGAAAAGATATATGAACCAACTATTCGCAATGCTGCAGGTCTTGGCAAACTTTCAATGCAACCTGATCCAGCACGCTATGAAAAAGGATATTTACATACTGATGTGTTGGTCATCGGTAGCGGGATTGCAGGTATTACTGCTGCGCTCAATGCTGCAACGGCAGGGCTACGAGTTGTTTTAGCCGAAGAAGATTTTGAGTTTGGTGGACAATTAATTAACAAAGGCGAAGTCATTGATAATCTTGAATCTCAACATTGGGTTCGTCAAAAAATCAAAACCTTGCAGCAAATGCCAACTGTGCGTTTAATGAAGCGTTGCAGCGTTTTTGGATGTTTTGATCATGGGGTTTACGCTGCTCTTGAAAGGGTTCGTGATCATATCCCTTGTCAAAGCCAAAAAGCACGCCAACATATGTGGCAAATTTACGCAAGCCATACAATCATTGCAACGGGTGCTATGGAACGCTCCATCGGGTTTGCAAATAATGACCGCCCCGGTATTATGCTTGCTGGTTGCGTGGCAACTTACGCCCATCGCTTTGGTGTAGCTACCGGACAAGCCATTAGTATTTTTACAAATAATGATAATGGATGGCATGTTGCACAAATGCTTGAGGCAAAAGGCTTTAAACTTGCTGCCTTGATAGATACCCGAAAAGAGGTTCCTGCAATTGATATTCAAGCACCTGTATATCCTGGAACCCACATTATTAACACCAAAGGCAGACATGCATTATCTAGAGTACAATTAAATAACCATCGCTGGATTGACAGCGATTGTTTAGGCATTGCTGGTGGTTGGAGCCCAAATATTCATTTAACCTGCCATATGCGAGGCAGACCATCATGGGATCATAAAATTTTAGCATTTGTACCCGATAAAACTAATATGCCAAATAACATGACAGTTGTAGGTGCAGCAAATGGGAACTTTAGCAATCAATCCATTATTGATGAGACAATAAAAGCCGTTAGCAGTATTATCTCCCAATTTAAACCCAAGCACAATACGCTCATCATTCCTAAAGCAAGCAATCGTAGCTATAATATTGCACCCCATTGGTATGATAAAACATCAACAGCAAAAGCATTTATTGATCAGCAGAACGATGTAACGGTTAAAGATATCCACTTATCTATCCAAGAAGGATTTCATCAACCAGAGCATGTCAAACGCTATACAACCCTTGGCATGGCCACTGATCAAGGTAAAAACTCAAATGTCATGGCACTTGCAGTCATTGCTGATGCAACCAACACTACATTCGACAATGTTGGTACAACCATCTATCGTGCTCCATACACTCCTGTTTCAATTGCTGCTTTAGCTGGCACAGTTAGAGGCAAACATTATAGACCTTATCGATTACCCCCTAGTCACCACTGGGCAACAGAACATCACGCGCATTTCGTTGAAGTAGGCCAATGGCTGCGCGCTCAGTGGTTCTGGAAAGACGGTGAGACAAACTGGCGACAAGCTGTTGATCGAGAGGTCCTAGCAACCCGCAATGGCGTTGGTGTTTGCGATGTTTCTACATTAGGAAAAATTGATATCAAAGGTAAAGATTGCTCAACATTGCTCAATTTTGTTTATAGCAATGGTTTTGCCAAGCTTGCTATTGGCAAAACACGATACGGCCTTATGCTGCGCGAAGATGGTATTGTCATGGATGATGGCACTACTGCGCGCTTGGGCGAGCATCATTATATGATGACAACAACAACGGCAAACGCTGGTCCTGTATTTAGCCATCTTGAGTATATTCGCCAATGCTTATTCCCATATATTGATGTCCATTTGCAAAGCGTAACGGATCAATTTGCTCAATATTCTCTAGCAGGACCTAATGCACGCAAATTATTACAAAAAATCATTACGCAAGATATCTCAAATGAAGCATTCCCTTTCATGGCGTGTGGTGACATAACATTAAAAAATGGAATATCCGGGCGCTTATTCCGCATCTCTTTTTCTGGAGAGCTTGCTTATGAAATTGCAGTTTCAGCTGAATATGGAGATAGCTTAATACGTTGCTTAATGGAAGAAGGTAAAGAATTTAACATTACACCTTATGGTACCGAAGCATTAGGCGTAATGCGTATCGAAAAAGGCCATGTCGCAGGCAATGAGCTAAATGGTCGCACAAGCGCCCATCACCTCGGGATGGCAAATTTTTTATCAAATAAAAAAGATTTTATAGGCAACATAGCTGCCCGCCGTGATGGTCTTGTAAAAGATGACGGTTATCGCCTTGTTGGGTTGATGCCCATTGATACAAATAGGCGCCTATATGCAGGTGCTCACTTATTTAATACCCACCACTCTAGAACATTTGAGAACGACCTTGGTTGGGTATCTTCTATTGCTTACTCACCTACACTCAAGCATTATATTGGACTTGCTTTCATTAAGGATGGGATTGAGCGCATCGGAGACGAAATTTGGGCTATCTCAAGCGTGCATCAATATTATGTCAAAGTTAAAATTGCCTCCCCACATTTCTTTGACCCTAAAGGAGAGCGTCAATATGCTTGAATTTATTCCCTCTCATGCATTGTCGTGCAATTTGTATCAATGTGGCGATTACACTATTAAAGAGCGATCGGATTTGATGTTATTTGCTATCGCGTTAGAGCGTGGCAACACAGCCCCAGAAAAACTCATTTGCAAAACTTACGCATGTAAAAAACTTCCAATTGGTACAGGCATAGTAGCAAACAATATCCATTTATTGCGCATGACAATTGATCAAGTTTTAGTCATGGCTCCACGCAATTCCAATGCTTTAACAGATATAACCAACGCAAATACCAACGCCCAGCTCTATATAACCGATTTATCTGGTGGCATGACCGTTTTGCAAATGCAAGGCTCGGGCTCTATTGAGCGTTTACAATTTGTATCAATGCTAGATATTGCAACATTACCCAACCACCATTGCACACGCACTTTGATTGATCATTCGGGCCATTATATATATAAAATTAGCAATGATGAAATATTTTTCTTTTCAATGCGTTCTCTCGTAGCAAGCTTGCCATTTTTGCATCAGCTATGAATAGCAAGTAATTGTTTTTATCGATTGTCAGCAAACAATTCTTTTGTTATTATTTTTATATAATATGCAACTACATAATTGTAAAATATTGGTTTGAATAACCAAAGGTGAGGTGCCGGAGTGGTTGAACGGGCCGGTCTCGAAAACCGTTGTACTTGTAAGAGTACCGAGGGTTCGAATCCCTCCCTCACCGCCATAAAATTGTTAACACAATTGTTTGACTAATGTTGTGATATCTCGCCCAATCTGGATCTCCTGTATCAATGTAGAGATTGGTTTGCAGTAAAGGTGACAAGCTTTCAAATTTGATTAAGTAAGTGGCTTTCGTGCCATCAATTATACTTATGCCAGCTTTGCCATCGTTGGTATTTTGATTTTATGATATGAGCTTAAAATACATCATTAAAACCAGACTAATAATAGATTAATGAAATATTGAGCTGAATTTTTATCTACTGCAGATTTAATATAAAGCCATATTGATATTTCAAAAATATGACAAACTATTGCACAAAAGAGCTGATAATTGGACATTCTGGTCTATCATCGCCTTTGCAGTGATTGACCAAATGAGCAAGCTCATCATGCAAGCCTTGCAGTTCGTGTTGCTTTTGCTTGATTTCTGCTAGCCTTTTCGAGGCAATTTTTTTGACATCCGCGCTTGATCTTGTTTCATCTGTATAAAGGTCAAGCAATTCACGGCATATCTCAATTGAAAAACCAAACGCACGCGCACGACGAATAAATATCAGCTTGCGCACGCAAGCATCATCGTAAGAGCGATATCCTGCTTGGGTTCGTCCAACTGGGCTTACAAGCTCTATATCTGCATAATAACGTACTGTTTTAATAGAAAGACCAGATATTGCTGATGCCTTAGAAATATTCATATCAACACTTCAATAGCTTAAAAGCATAATATTTTTTACTTAACTTCAATCATTATGCCCGCTCAAAACCGCGCGCTATTTCCCAATCGGTTACTACGCGATCAAATTCTTCTAACTCCCATTGGCCACATCTAGCGTAATGCTCAACAACATTATCACCAAATGTCTTGCGTAGCATTGTTGAGTTTAATAATGCTTCGCGTGCATCGCCAAGGTTTGATGGAATTAAGCTTGTTTCTCCTTTGTAAACATTACCTACAACTGGATCATCAAGCGTCAATTTTTCTTCAATCCCTGCAATTCCAGCAGCTAATTGACTAGCAATTGCTAGATATGGATTAAGGTCTGAACCTCCAAGGCGACACTCAATGCGGATGGCTTTTGTACCTGCTCCGCACAATCTAAACCCTGAGGTTCTATTGTCAACAGACCAAATAATGCGCGTAGGAGCAAATGTTCCTTTAACAAAACGCTTATAGCTATTAATATATGGTGCAAAAAAATAAGTTGTATCTGTGGCATATTTTAAAAGCCCTGCAACATAATGTTTCATAAGCTCAGACATACCCAATTGATCGCTTGGATCATAAAAAGCTGGCGATCCATCTTTCCAAAGCGATTGATGGATATGCGACGATGATCCAACTTTCTTATAGTCCCATTTAGATAGAAATGTTACGCTATGGCCTTGTTGCCAAGCGATTTCTTTGACTGCATGTTTTGCTATGGTGTGATGATCGGCTGTATTCAAAGCTTTTGCATATTTAATATTAAGCTCTTCTTGTCCGGTTTCAGCCTCACCTTTGGTGCATTCTACTGGAATACCAGCTGCAAATAAATGATTGCGAACTGGACGTAAAATATGCTCTTCTTTTGTTGTTTGGAATATATTATAATCTTGATTATACCCGCTGATAGGTTCTAATTCTTTGAATTTATTTTTGCGAATATCATCAAAACTTTTTTCAAAGATAAAAAACTCAAGCTCTGTCGCTGCCATTGCATCAAAGCCCATCTTAGCAAGACGTGCAATTTGTTTTTTTAATATAGCGCGCGGCGAATGGCTAACTTCCTCATGCGTTTTATGATCAAGGACATCACACAAAACCATTGCAGTGCCTTCAAGCCATGGTACTAAGCGTAGGGTTGACAGATCAGGTTTCATAACATAATCGCCATAGCCTCCTTCCCATGATGTTGCTGCATAACCTTCTGGGGTAGCCATTTCTAAATCTGTAGCCAAGAGATAATTGCAGCAATGGGTTTCTTCCCAAGCACTATCAACAAAATTTTGCACATGAAAACGCTTGCCTGCTAAACGCCCCTGCATATCAACAATACAGCATAAAACGGTATCAATTTGGCCATTTTTAGCTTTTGCTTGTAATTCCTCAAATGAAAGTTGTGCTGCCATATTACCCTCTTCAATATATTGCTAAATTATTTTAGGTGAACTTAAATCATATACCAAAGTCGCTAATAAACAATAGGTTGTAACCAGATAAAACCAAACATTGAATATGATTATAATTTGGATGCTACTACAATATACTATTGACTCTCCAGTTACTAGAAAGATTAAAATACTTTCAAATAAAAGTCAACTACAAGTTTAAGCAAAAGCGTTATGCTAACATCATCAAGTTTATACATCAATTGGATGTGCACACACACATGGACGCAAGCCTCAAAAAACACATTTTGGTGTTTGATTGGATGCTCTATTGGAGACATGGGGACCATTGCCTTTTTTCAATATAGCAATATCATTTGGCCAGTGGTTGCAATCATGAGCTTAGCTATCGTCAATGGCCTATTGACATCCATCATCCTAGAGACGATGATTCTTGCAAAGCAAATGCCACTATCTATTGCCTTTAAAACGGCTATAGGGATGTCTTTGATATCAATGGTTTCAATGGAAATTGCAATGAACACCGTTGATGTTTTCTTAACTGGTGGTGCCAAGCTAACATGGTGGGTTATACCCATCATGCTTTTAGCTGGATTTATAACACCACTACCTTATAATTACTGGCGCTTAAAAGCCCATGGGAAAGCCTGTCACTAGAGAACATGATAGATAAAGCAGCAAAATTTTACATTGTTTTATTTCAATAATAGATTCTTTTGTTGCAAAGAATATCCATCACTAAAACCCTTGCAGTACATTCTTTCCTATCACACGCCCACTTTCTTGAAGTTCATGTGCTTTCTTAAGGGTATTAGGACTGATTTTACCAAGATTATTAGTAACTGTAGAAATAAGTGTGCCATCATCAATCAACTTTGATACACGATTTAAAAGTTCATGCTGCTTGTCAATATCATCTGTTTGGTGCATTGGTCGGGCAAACATAAACTCCCAGCTAAAGCTCAACGCTTTAGGTTTGCCTGACATAATATCTAGTATTTTAGGATCGTCGATTATCCCAATATGCCCGCGCGGTTTGATCAAATCAATAATAGAAGAAATATGCCCTGTAGTGCCTGTTAACGACGCCACATATTGTGGAGTTAAGTTGAGTTCTTTAACTTGATCCACAAGCGATTTTTGATGATTAATCACATGATCAGCGCCCATTTTTTGGACCCAAACGACTGTTTCTGGACGTGAAGCTGTCGCTATAACAGTCAAACCAGTAAGTTTTTTTGCCAGTTGAATCAAAATAGAACCAACACCACCTGCACCACCAATAATTAATATTGTATCACCTTGGCCTTTACCTTCTTGAATCTTAAAAGAATCAAACAAAAGTTCCCAAGCTGTAATGGACGTCAATGGAAAACCTGCAGCCTCTGCAAAACTAAGTGACTTTGGCTTTTTACCTACAATGCGTTCATCCACGCCATGAAATTCACAATTGGTACCTGCCCTTGTAATGTCGCCAGCGTAAAAAACTTCATCACCAACTTTAAAGTATTGAACATCGCTTCCAACTTTTCTTACAATACCTGCACCATCGTACCCTATGATTTTGGTTCCGTTTTCAGCAGGAAAATTAGCACGCACTTTTGTGTCAACAGGATTGATAGAAATACCCATCACTTCTACCAAAAGATCATGTTTTTCAAGTGTAGGTACTTGTGTATTAAATTCAATCAATGAATCTAAGGCGTTTATTGCACCATGTTGATTATATCCTATTGCTTTCATGTATATCTCCTCTCAAAAGATATATTGTCCATTCTTGATTGTTGTTGGCAAGCTGAAAGCTCATCATTATTTTGTAAGTTCGCTATAATATATAAAATTGGTCATAAAATGACTGATGCTTTGCCCAATAGATACTAAAGCCTTAATATGTGGCAAAAACTCATTCTAGAGCGCGTGATTAAAGATATTGATCCATTAAACAAAAATAATCACGCACTCACTAAAGACTTGTTACTGCAATGCATGCAATAGGCATATAATGCATGCCTAACAAGCTAATAGATCAATCAACAATGAAAGATAGATCTTAACGTCAATTATCATAAAATCAATTTCTGTAGCTTATCGTTTGCTTAGATTATATTAAAACCAAACAATAATGCTAGTTATGCTGCTCTTTTAGGAGTAGAAGGCTTGCTTTTTCTACGCTTGTTCGATGGCATAGCACCGCTTTTGCCTTTATCTTTAATTTTGTGCTTATCTTTAAACTTGTCTTTAAACTTGCGCTTTTTGTTATTTGGCTTTGACTGTGGCTGCGATTGGTGCTTATCAGGATCTAGAAGACGCTCCATTTCGTGCCATTTGCTTTTTTCTCCATGGGTTACAAGAATTAATGCTGACCCTTCTGCTCCGGCTCGTGCTGTTCTACCAATACGGTGGATATAATCGTCTGCGCATTGAGGTAAATCATAATTAATGACATGCTCAATATGCGGGATATCCAAACCACGTGCAGCAACATCTGTTGCAATCAAAATACGATTCTTTTTATTTCTAAATCCAGCAATCACACGATCGCGTTTGCTTTGCCTCAAATCACCATGGATGGCATCTACGCTATGACCTTCTTTGGATAATTTAATTGCCATTCTTTCTGTTGCATATTTAGTTTTTACAAAAACAACAATTGATCCCTTACGCTCATTCAATTGAGAAACGAAGCTAGAATATTTTTGAGAATCGCTAACATACAAAACATCTTGCTTAAGGTTATCCGCAGGCTCTGAAGGTGTGCTTACAGCCACACGAGCAGGATTATTAAGATATTTTCCTGCAATGGTAACAATATTTTTTGGAAGCGTTGCTGAAAAAAGCAAAGTTTGGCGGTTGGCAGTCATATACTTCATGACATTTTCTATCTGGATAGTAAATCCCATATCAAGCATGCGATCTGTCTCATCTAAAACCAAAAAACCTGTATCATGAAGCATCAAACTTCCACGTTGAAGATGATCGTTGATACGCCCTGGCGTACCAACAATAACCCGCGGACGATTGCGCAGCTGTTGCAATTGTTTTGGCATAGGTTCGCCACCAATAAGCAGAGCTGATTTGATTTTGGATTTTTTTCCCAACATCGCCTCTATTTGCTTCATAACTTGTGTAGCAAGTTCTCTTGTAGGTGTCATCACTAACGCCGAACCACGAGGGTCAGATAGCAGTTTAGCCACAAGTGGAATGCCAAAAGCGCCCGTTTTGCCTGTCCCAGTTTGTGCCGAGCCTAATATATCTCTTCCTGTCAATGCCAATGGGATGGCTTCAGCTTGGATAGGTGTAGGCTCATTAAACTGCATATGCTGCAATGTATGAATCAAAGACTCTGGAAGATTCATTTCTTGAAATGTTTGCATGCTTTCCCTTTTCGCAGGCAAGAACCCACGCTCGCTAAATCGAGCGCGGTCACTTGCTCCAAAATGATAGATACAACGTGATCTAATAGACTAGCTAACTTAATCTAATAGACTAGCTAACTTATTAAATCAAAAGACTAACTAGTAAATTAAAAGACTGATTAGTCTTCTAATTGAAGTTTAGTTGCAGATGTTTTGTTGTCTTTGGTTGCCAATTCGTAAGAAACTTTTTGTCCATCATTCAACTGGCGAATGCCTGCTGCTTCTAATGCACTAACATGTACAAAAACATCTTTTTCTCCACTATCGGGTGCAATAAATCCATATCCTTTAGATGAGTTGAACCATTTTACTGTTCCGTTAGCCATAATATATTCCTTTAGCTTAAGGTTATTTTCAAAGAGCAATCATTTAGAATAAGTTACACCATGCAACTCACTCGCTCACTCTTATTCAAACGCTTAGGATCAACAGTTTTAAGGAAGATCTTCAAAGGCCCTTTTCAGGGTATGCTGTATTGTTAACAACTTCATTTTAGTAAGAGTAACTGAAACTCAGGTACCTTATATTGTACTATTTTATAAAAAGCAAATATATTTAGTTATCTTCTTTTTGATGGAGATCATTTTTATGGCCCAACCCATACAATACACATCTTAATTATTAATTAATTGATAAAATGTATTTTATTGCCATAATATGCACCATCTTTTGGCCCATTTTAATGGTATAAGCAAAAGCATGATCACTAAGACTTATCTAAGCCAATCCAATCTTAGGGATATGCATTAATATAGCTATTGCCAGCTTAAAAGATAGACCAAATAATATCCAATCATCTAGTATTTACATCTTAAGTATTACCAAATAATTTCTTGAGCTGAACAATATCATCATCCATTTGTTTTTGGTCCCAATAGCCTATTGGTATATCATTTAGAACCTGCTTATATGCTTGCACCTTTTGGTAGGAAAAACTAGTATGATTATTATTACGTAACAACCAGTGATGTAGCTTGTCTTCAAATGTTTTGCATAAATCTTCACGTTCTTTTGCTATATTCTTAAACTCATTTTGATCTTGTTGAAGATCAAATAAAATAGCATTGTAACCTATTGGTTTAATATATTTATAACGTCCATCAAAAACCATATAAATACGACATTGATCTACAGGTTGGCTCAAATGCATTCGAATAGCCATCATGCTATAATCATACTCACAAAACACACAATCACGCCATGGGCCGACCTGATCGCCCTGCAGCAAATGATACAAGCTCCTACCTTCTAAAACATGTGCAGGCTTATCAATATTATAATAATCTAAAATTGTTGGAATAATATCAACTGCTTCAACCAATTCTTTGATTTCGCTTGGTTGTTTTTTAAGTGAAGGATCATATATTAATAAAGGATTTTTTATAATTTCTTGATGAAAGAAATCTTTTTCTCCCATAAAATGATCGCCTAGATAATCGCCATGATCGCTAGTAAAAATAATCATGGTGTTTTGCTCTAGCCCATTACGCTTCATAAAGGTAAATAGCTTACCTAAATGATCATCAATTTGTTTAATTAATGCCATATAGGTTGGTATAATTGCCTTACGAACTTCTTCATTTTGAAATGTTTTCGCTGCAGGCTGCAAACGATAAGCTTTCAACAAATCATCTTGCCAGTCAAGCTCAATAGCGCTGCGTTTTGCTTTTGGAATAAGACAGTCTTTATACATTGAAAAGTAAGGTTCACAAACCATGTACGGCCAATGGGGCTTTATATAACTTAAATGACAAATCCATGACTGATCTTGGCCTTGCATTTGTTCCATAAAACGCATTGCTTCTTGTGTTATAAATGCCGTTTCACTATGTTCATCTTTTATATTAGCGGGTTTGTTATTGTTTTCATAAAGCCAACCGCTTAAAACATCATTATCTTGCCCAACAGCGCTGTTGGCGTTATCATGCCATGGATTATCGGCTGTGTAGCCAAGTGACTTTAAAAAGTCATAATATTTACAAGATGTATGATAGCCATCACGATACAATCCATCATGGCGTGCATAATTTTCAAAACCTTGCTCGCTAATCAATCTACCAATATCAGAATCGTTTTGAATACCTAATCTCTTAAGCCCTTGCTTGTTAGCTGTGGCGTGGCTTTTTCCTATCAAAACATTGCGTATGTTATTTTCTTTTGTATAATCACCCAATGTTAGCACATCAATAGGCAACGGAAAATCATTCCACCATACTTCATGACTATCAACATATCTGCCAGTATAATAACTAGCTCGCGACGAGGCGCAAACAGGTGATTGCACATAAGCATTTTGAAATAGAGTACCTTTGCGGGCAATCGAGTCAATATTGGGTGTTTGTAAAATAGAATTGCCAAAACAACTTAAATAATCAAAGCGCAGCTGGTCACACATAATCCATAGGATGTTTTTATGATGTTGCTTCATCTTTTATCTTTTATCTTTTATAAAATTAATACGCTTTGCTATTATAATCATATATCAATGAAGATACACAATCATGCAACTTATTTTGTAAAAACAGATGATTACAAAATAACAAACAAATAAAATATGATGCATCTCTCTAGCTTTTAAAACTTCCATGTCATATAGTATTACACTAATAATATGATACACAAAGCTACAATAAACGTAAAAACCGCTATCTTAATTTTGCCATATTGATAACCTTTGATTGATAAGAAAACATTACCACTATCTAAATCAAACATCCCATTTCAACATAACCTTCATGATGAAAGAATATTGCAATGCTACTCGATACTCCCATTTGTAATACGGGCTGGCAAGCTCCAGCGTTTAATCTACAAACATTTGATCAAAAACCTTATAGCTTCGACGATGTGATGGGTGATAAAGGTTTATTGATTGCTTTTATTTGCAATCATTGTCCTTATGTACAAGCAATCATTGATCGTTTAGTGGCTGATGCAACATTGCTTAAAAATAAGCATATCGGAGTTGTTGCTATTATGTCGAATGATTATCAAAATTATCCAGCTGATAGCCCGGACAATATGAGGTTATTTTCTCAACAACATGGCATGCCGTTTCCATATTTAATCGATGAAACACAAGAGGTTGCCAAAGCTTACAGTGCTATTTGCACGCCTGATTTTTTTGGATTAAATGCTAAAGGTGAACTTCAATACCGTGGGCGACTGGACGATGTTAAGCTAAACAATCCAGCTGATAGAAAGCCTGAGTTATTAGATGCTATGAGCTTAATTGCTCAAACTCAAAAAGGCCCTGAAGTACAGTCTGCTTCCATGGGTTGCTCTATTAAATGGCGAGCATAATATTATTGGTAGATCATATATGATAATAACGTTGCACGGACATATTCATACCTTCACAACCAACCATATCACAGCTATCAACAGGGTAAAATCACTATGAAAACATTAATACTTGCTGGCGGTTTTGGCACTCGCATAAGAGATGTTGCAGACAATATCCCAAAACCTATGATCCCAATCGGCGACTATCCTATCTTGTGGCATATCATGAAACTATATGCCCATTATAGTCATCAAGACTTTATATTATGTTTAGGTTATAAAAGTGATATTATTAAAAATTATTTTTTAAACTATCATCATCATAAATCTGATTTCACTTTAAATTTAAAAAATAATAAAGTTATCTCTTTAGAAAACTTTGAGCCTGAAGATTGGCGTATAACATTTTGTGAAACTGGTTTAAACGCACAAACAGGTGCTAGAATACATCGTGCACAAAAGCATCTTGAAAATGAAGATTTTTTTGCTATTACTTATGGCGACGGTGTTGCAAATATTGATATTAATGCACTAATCGATTTTCATCAGTCACATGGTAAATTAATGACGGTTACGGCTTCTCATCCACCTGGAAGATTTGGAGAGTTGCAAATAAAAGACAACAGAGTCATTGGGTTTAATGAAAGACCACAAGTATCAGAAGGTTGGATTTCTGCTGGATTTTTTATATGCTCGCGCGATGTGCTAGGTTATTTATCTGACAAAGAAAGTTTAATTTTTGAGCGTGATCCAATGAATGCACTTGTTAAAGATGAACAATTAATGGTCTATAAGCACCATGGATTCTGGCATCCTATGGATACATCAAGGGAGCATCAACTCTTGAATAAGTTATGGGATGACGACAAGGCACCTTGGAGAGTTTGGTAGTGCTTCATTCTAATTTAAATAAATTTTATCACCATAAACGTATTTTTGTTACTGGCCATACTGGCTTCAAAGGATCATGGTTGTGCCATTGGTTAAGCCTGCTTGGTGCAAAAGTATATGGATACGCATTGCCTGCAGAGCAAGATTCTCTTTTTAACAAACTTAATCTTTGCGATCATATGTTTTCTTATATGGATGATATCAGGGATAAAAAAGCACTCTTGAATGCAACAGCAGATGTGCAACCTGATATGGTATTTCATCTTGCAGCTCAGTCATTAGTACGCCAATCATACAATGATCCTACAGAAACATTTGATGTCAATGTGATGGGCTCTATTAATGTTTTAGAATCTATTCGAGCCATTGATACAGTTAAAGCTCTTATCTATGTTACATCCGACAAGTGCTATCAAAATAACGAATGGGTCTGGGGATACCGTGAGAGCGACCCTTTAGGGGGCAACGATCCTTATAGCGCATCAAAAGCATGCGCTGAGCATGTCTTTAAAAGTTATTATTTATCTTTTTTAAAGGATAAAAAAAACTTTAACTGCGCATCTGTGCGCTCAGGTAATGTGATAGGTGGTGGAGATTACTCCAAAGATCGTATCGTACCAGATATTATCAAAGCAATCCAAGAGCAAAAAAATATCGTTTTGCGCAATCCATATTCAACAAGACCATGGCAACATGTTTTAGATCCATTACATGGCTATTTAATCCTTGCACAAAAAATATACGAAAACGTCAATTTTTACCCTGGGGAATCTTGGAATTTTGGTCCATCAGATCAATCTGTAGCCACTGTTTTAACACTTACTCAACAATTGATCAAAAATGTTGATAATATCAATATAGATTTTGACGATAGCTTAAACCCTCATGAGGCTTCATTGTTACATCTTGCAAGCGATAAAGCTCTTAGATTTTTAAACTGGAGCACAACATATGATTTCAATAGGATTATACACCTAATAAAACAATGGCACGATAGCACCCAAAACGATATCCATCCTAGAACAATAACCACAGAACAAATTAATAACTTTATGCAACAGGTTAGTAAAACCAAACAAAGTTAGAGCCACAAATCTAGCAAGGTTTTTAAATAATAGTTATAGACTAAACAAATAGATCTGGCTTCAGCACACATAGCCATTATTAATATCTATTATCTCGTTTCAATATCACTCATTGCCTTTCACTAAGGCAATTTTTTAAGCAAGTCACCTGCAATTGTATGATAAATTTTAGTTATTGGATGATCAAGATCACTTGCAACAAGCGGTGTTCCTGCATCGGAAGTTTGACGTAATTTAATTTCTAATGGTATTTGACCCAAAAAAGGAATTTTTTGTAGCAATGCCTCTTCTTTAGCGCCATCATGGCCAAAAACATCCGAGCGTGCATCACACTTTGGACATTGAAAATAAGACATATTTTCAATGACCCCTAATATAGGGGTTTCAACACGCTTAAACATACCAATCCCCTTACGAACATCTGCAAGCGCCAAATCTTGGGGAGTAGAAACAATCACTGCACCAGATAATGCAACTTTTTGTACAAGCGATAATTGCACATCGCCAGTACCGGGGGGCAAATCAATAACTAACATATCCAAACTACCCCATGCAACATCTTGTATCATTTGATAAAGCGCTTTTTGTATCATCGGCCCACGCCAAATCACAGGTGTTGATTCATCATCAATTAAAAAGCCTATCGACATAGCTTGCAAGCCCCAGGCTTCTATTGTAGAAATTTTATTGTTTTCAACTCTACGAGGGCGTTTGTCTGTTCCTAATAACCGTGGCAATGAAGGCCCATAAATGTCAGCATCTAACAGACCCGTCTTTAGCCCCATCTGTGCAAATGCAACTGCTAAATTAATAGCTGTTGTTGATTTTCCTACACCACCCTTTCCACTTGCAACAGCAATAATATGCTGCACGTTTTCAAGCAATTGTGTATTTGGGTTTTGCCCATTTTGCGTGTCGCCATTATTAACTTTATGAGCATGCTTACGAGATTGCATGCTAGATTCTTGAGTCTTTTCTGTAGTTGAAATATTTTGATCATTTTTATGCTCACTATGTCCTGTCAACAAGATACGAGCTTTGTTAATAGAATCAAGTTTTTCAATAGCTGCCTCGCACACTTTACAAAAATCTTTAAGAGTTCCTACATCACTAGGATTAACCTCAAAAATAATACGCGCATCACCTTCTAGCACCGACAGATGCTGCAACACCATCTGTGCTGTTACTTTTTGCTTTTTTATAATATCCTCAATCACCTCTTGGATACTGGATTCTATATCTCCAGAATGCTCAGAGGGTTGTGGTTGAGATTGTTTGTTTCTATTCCAAAATTTAATCATTATAAAATCTATTTTCCACTATTGTTTTTTTAAATAATACAAATTACACTCCAGCTAAAACATCGCTATTATCATAACCAACCATTTTAATGATCCTCTCTGCAATGGACACTTTATCAAGTTTTACCTCTTCATATTGCGCCTCAGACGTTGCATGCTCAATAAAATAATCTGGAAAAAATAAAGGCATAAACTTTGTCTTATTCAACAACATATGCTTTGCTAGATAGCACATAACCGCAGCAGAAAAACCGCCACTTGCTCCCTCTTCTATTGTTACTATCCATTCATGGCTATCTGCGCATTGTTTAATCATATTTCCATCAAGCGGTTTAGCAAATCGCATATCTATAATTGTTGGGCTAAAACCACAATGCGCTATCAGTTGAGCTGCCTCTTTGAGAGCCTCCAATCTCGTACCAAAATTTAAAATAGCAACACGACTACCTTGCTCAATGATTGCCGCTTTTCCAATTTCTATGGGTTCTATTGGTCCATCGAATACAATTCCAGTGCCTTCTCCTCGTGGATATCTAAATGCAATCGGGCCTTCATTATATAAAGCTGCTGTTGTCATCATGCGCTTTAATTCATACTCATCGCTAGGAGCCATCACTACAAAATTAGGCAAATTTATTAGCATCCCAATATCATATGAACCCGCATGCGTTGCGCCATCTGCACCGACAAGACCGGCACGGTCAATTGCAAAACGAACTGGTAGTTTTTGAATTGCCACATCATGCACAATTTGGTCATAAGCTCGTTGCAAAAAGGTTGAATAGATTGCAACAAAAGGTTTCCATCCTTCACAAGACATCCCTGCAGCAAATGTTACTGCATGCTGTTCTGCAATGCCAACATCAAAAAAACGTTCTGGAAATTGTTGCTCAAATATTTTTAAACCTGTTCCAGATGGCATGGCAGCAGTAATTGCAGCAATATGATTATCTTGATGGGCTAAGCTACAAAGATGGTTTGCAAATACATTTGTATAAGTTGGCATGTTTGAAGTAGATTTAATCATTGCACCTGTTGCAATATTAAACTTTGATACTCCATGATATTTATCATCGGATTTTTCTGCTGGAAGATAACCATGCCCCTTTTTTGTAACAACATGTAAAAGAATAGGTTTTGTGTATTTACAGTCACGTAAATTTTGCAACACAGGCACTAAATGTTCAAGATTATGACCATCAACTGGCCCTATATAATAAAACCCCATATCTGTGAAAATAGTACGACCCGTTACCAAATCACGCGCTAGTTCTTCTGCTCCACGAGCTGCCTTCTCAATAGTTGTAGGTAGCATATGAACCAATTGTTTGCCTATGCTGCGCAAACTCAAATAAGGTTTTGAAGAAAGTAATCTAGCAAGATATGTACTAAGAGCGCCTACTGGACGATCTATTGACATGTCGTTATCATTTAAAATAACAATCAAAGGAGATTTCATAGCTCCGGCATTATTTAATGCTTCAAATGCCATTCCTGCGCTCATTGCTCCATCGCCTATCACAGCTACAACGCAATGGTTTTTCTGATCAAGGTCGCGTGCGGTAGACATGCCTAACGCTGCTGATATTGAAGTTGATGAATGCGCCGTTCCAAATGCATCATAAATACTTTCGCTACGCTTGGTAAAACCACTCAAACCATTTTTTTGGCGTAATGTATGTAACCTTGTGCGTCTGCCACAAAGCAATTTATGCCCATAACATTGATGGCCTACATCCCAAATCAGGCGGTCATCAGGAGTATTAAATACATAATGCAACGCAATCGTTAACTCTACTACTCCAAGACTGGCTCCTAGATGCCCTCCTGTTTTTGAAACAATTTTAATAATATCTGCGCGTACTTCCTTTGCAAGACTACTCAGTTGACCAGCATCTAGATTACGCACGTCTTCAGGTGAATTAATCTCATCAAGCAACGGTGTTGCTAGATGGACTATATCATCTTGTTGTAATTTGTCATTTTGCATATATATACTATCGTTAATAGATCATGAACATGTAAGTAATAGGTTTCGTGCCATAGTGTATAACAACTGGCAAGATAATTATAATTTATTGATCTGCTTTGTTTTTATTTTTTTCTTACCAATGTAAATTTTGCAAACTCGCGCAAATAATTTGCACGATCATCAAAGCAATCTAAAGAACTAATTGCTTGATCGACAATTAACTGCAATTGCGCACGCGCTCCCTTCATACCTAACAAACTAACAAAAGTTGCTTTTCCTCTTTTGGCATCTTTAGCAATCGCTTTACCTGTTTGCTGGCATGAAGACGTTACATCTAAAAGATCATCGGACATTTGATAAGCAAGTCCTAAATCATATGCAAAAGAACACAAAGCCTGTTGATGCTCTTTTGAGGCATTTCCAATAATGGCTCCAGCTTCACAACAAAATGAGATAAGTGCTCCAGTTTTCATACTTTGCAATGATGTTAGTGAGTCATAATTTAATGTTGTTTCATTTTTTTCTGCTTCCATATCAAGCATTTGTCCCCCTGCCATGCCTTTTACACCAATGGCTTGTGCTAACTTTTTAATTAACTCTACTCTAACCAAAGCATCATGATGACAATATTCTTGTGCTAACAATTCAAAAGCAAGACTTTGTAAAGAATCCCCTGCTAAAATTGCTGTAGCATCACTATAAAGCTTATGCAAAGTAGGTATACCTCGGCGCAAATCATCATCGTCCATTGCAGGCAAATCATCATGAATTAAAGAATAACAATGTATTAATTCTACGCTTGCAGCCACTATCATAGCTTGCTGTTCATCAGCTGAAAATAAATTGGCACACTGTAACACCAAAAATGGACGTATTCGCTTCCCGTGAGCAAGCGTTGAATATTGCATCGCTTTGAGTAAATTTGATTGAACATTCAAATTCTCTAAGCAACATTGCAACTTCCTATCAACTCTACTGGCAGTAGCTTGTAAAACCTGCTGCAAATCTTTATTGGCAATGTTGCGTTGAAGAATTTTATGTGTTTGGGTCATATTATAACCATACAAAATGTAATCTACAAACGCACACTACATTTTAATCAACTGCAATTGAACGCTTTAAAGGATTTTCACTTGCGTCTATAATTTTCTGCAGGTCAAATTTAACTGGCATATCCTTAGGAACACATAACATATCAACCGAACAAATATAACTTTGCTCTTTTTCAGGGTTTGAACAAAATATAACTTCTTCATCTTTAAAAAAATTATCATATTGGTGCAAATAAGAAATATGCCAATAACATTCATAATCAAATGACCATATCTCTTCTATAAGCATTTTAGACATTTCAGGTCGATTGATACCATGAAAAATATTTTCGGTATATATAATAGGCTTACATCTTTTCAATGTATCAGAGGCTCCACGAATAGCGTCTATCTCCATATATTCGACATCTAACTTAATAAATCCTGGGTCAAGACCATCAAGAATTTCATCTAAAGTGGTGAAATGAGCTGTTGTTGTCAACGAGTTTTGTTGATTTTCCTTTAGATTGTTAGAATTGCTTGTCTGGTTTGTAAAAACTGTATCACCAAAATTATTCACAAGATGGATATCTTTTGATGTTGTAGATCTTGTTTCTTTTATGTCTGATGCTCCAAGCATCAAGCATCGAACATTTTGTAAATCATTCAATAACATATTACTACAGAGTTGATAATAATATGGAGGATAAGGCTCAAGTGCAATCACTTCTGCTTTTCCTTCCAAGGCTTTACCCATTACCACGCTAAACACCCCTATATTAGCCCCAGCATCAACAGCAAGTTTTGGAACATGCTTCAAGCAACTCTTAAATAAGATACATTGTTGATCCAAAAACTGTCCATATTTTAATAAAGAACGCCCTAGATATTGATCATTCTTATTAACAAGAAAAGTGCCTCGTTTGGTATCTACTATCTTAAACGGGTCCACAGCATCTCGAATATGTTTACGTGCCGTATTATTTAATACAATATCCAAAATAAAAATCCCAAAATTATATGATTCATTAATTTATGATCATTCAATATCGTCGTTTTGAAATGATTGCGATTCAATTTTTCCATCATCAGAAATGGAAATTTTTTCAATCCGCATTTTTGCGTCTTGCAAGCGCGTTTCACAATGACGCTGCAATAAAGCACCTCGCTCATATGCACTGATTGCTTCTTCAAGTTTTTCGTCCCCCACCTCAAGGCGGCGAACAATAGACTCTAGCTCAGCGATAGCTTCTTCAAAACTTAATTGTTCAATTTCTGCATTTTGTTTGGACTTCATCAAATTTCCTCAAAATAGATCTATTTTTTTACTATAACAGTTATTAATGGACATTTAATAATTTAATATGCACTTTGCGATAAAATATAAGAAGCATCACCATTCCAACGATTTTTATAATAATCCAATAATCTATCTGCAAGCGTCTCACCTGTAAATGCAATTTCTTCTAGCAAATCAAGAAAGTTTGTTTCATCAAATCCGTTATGATTAAACCTTGCGCGTCTTTTTAATCCTCTTTTAGCAATAGCAATTACATCGCGTCCATAATCTTGTAAACTACGTCCGTTTATCATGGCGTCAAGGCCTTGGCGTGCGGCATCTTGTGTCAATCTTGGTAAGTGTGTTTTATCCCATTCACCAATCAAAGCAGCTGCTTCATCTAATGCAACCCCATCATAGAGCAATCCAGTCCAAAAAGCTGGCAATGCACATAAATTGCCCCAAGCTCCACCATCAGCACCGCGCATTTCTATATATTGCTTGATCCTAACATCAGTAAACACTGTTGTAACATGCTCAGACCAATCTTGAATAGTTGGATATTGTCCTTCAAAACCTTTTAATTTACCTGCCATAAAATCTTTAAAAGATAAGCCTGCAACATCGTGATAAATACCTTTGCGTTTGATAAAATACATTGGCACATTCAAAACAAAATCTGTCCAGCTTTCAAACCCAAATGCGTTTGAAAAAACCATATTAGGAACACCGCATCGATCAGGATCTGTATCTGTCCAGCAATGTGCACGCGATGATTTGAAGCCACTTGGCTTACCTTCAATAAAAGGAGAATTGGCAAATAACGCTACACTAAGTGGCTGCAAAGCAGTGGAAACTTGCATTTTACGGCGCAGATCAGCCTCGCTAGAAAAATCAAGATTGACCTGAACAGTGCATGTTCTAAGCATCATATCAAGTCCTAATTGGCCTTTGGTAGGCATATAGCGTCGCATAATTTTATATCGATTTTTGGGCATCAACGGAACATCTTCGCGCTTTGAAAAAGGATCAAACCCAAGACCAATGGCAGTTGCTTTTATATCACTGCATACTCGCTTTACATTATCTAAATGCACATGGATTTCATTACAAGTTTGATGAATATTTTCAAGAGGAGCGCCCGAAAGTTCAAACTGTCCACCTGGCTCTAACGTAATAGAGTCTCCATTTGAACCAACTAATCCAATAATAAAATCTTCTTCATATATTGGTTCCCAATTACTCGCGCATAGCCCTTTGAGCAGAGCATGAATAGAAGATTCTCCATGATAAGGCAGGCGTTTATTGACACAAGATTGTTCGCTTGTACAAGATGAAAAAATAAATTTTTCATGCTCAGTTCCAATACGCCAAGATTGCATAGGTTTACAACCTGAAGCAAACCACTCTATTAATTCCTTTCTATCAGTGACAATATTCTGTTCATTGTTGCTCATGGCTTTTCCTGAATATATTTAGAGTTTTTAAAAAACTGGTCTAAAATTGCCAAAGATGCAATTGCTGCAGTTTCAGAGCGCAAAATTTTATTTCCTAACGAAAACAATCTAATACGTTTTTGTACCTTTAAGTACATTGTTTCTGCATCTGTGAAGCCTCCTTCTGGCCCCACTAGAATACCTACATTACAATCTTGATATTCATTTGTTTCTTGTTCATTGTTAATGCACCTTAACAACTCAGGCAAGTTTTGTAGCCCTATCATACGCTCTCTTGCAACAAACAAATCAAAACATCCCTTCCATTCTTTTATAATATCGCTTAATATAAAGGGTTGATCAATAATGGGTATATCTAATCTTTCAGATTGCTCACATGCTTCTATAGCGATGCTTTTTGCTCTTTCTATTTTAAAAACCTTTGAATTTGTTCTGTCAAAAACAACAGGCGATAATCTATCTATACCTAATTCACATGCTTTTTCAATTAACCAACCCATCCTATCTCGCTTAAGTAACGGAAAGTACAGCCTAATAAAAGGTTTTTGCTTAGCTACTTGACTATATATTAAGCTATTGCATTTTAAAACAAGCTCACCTTTATTATCATCAATAACCGCTTGCCACTGCCCATCCTTACCATTAAAAAGCTGTATTGCTGCACCTTTTTTTAAGCGCATTACTCTGGTAATATAATGGTAGTGAGATGCTGATAAACAAACTATTTCACCTGCCCCAAGCTTTTGCTCAACAAAGAGCCTAATCTGTTTTTCAAAATGCTTTAGCACTATGGTACCTTAACTAACTAGCCACCAATAATAACGAATTACCTAAAGACCTTGCTCAAGTTTACGTGCTTCTTCAGGCAACATAATTGGTATACCATCTCTGATAGGATATGCCAATTTAGCAGCTTTACTGATAAGCTCTTGTTGTTCATCATCATAAATAAGAGGTTCTTTAGTAAGTGGGCATACAAGCATCTCAAGCAATTGAGTATCGATCATAACCATTTCACCTTATTTCTATCATTTCATCATTATATTATTGTTTATAAATACGATGATTAGGTCCAGATCGTAAAGACATCTCCATCAATGCAATCAGAACTTCTGAGCGCTCTATCCAATTTTTAGCTTCTAAAAGCGCTTGTTTTTCAGCTGGATCAAAATCAATGGCCATTGCAAGCAAGGCTATTAATTTTTCATCCGATGCAACACGTAAACTATCCCAATCGGTACGAATTTGATGGCTATCAAAAAAACGCTTTAAAACATCAAAAAATATTTCTCTATTCAAAAATGGCTGCCCTAGAACTTCCAAATCATGTTCAAATTTTTGCCAATTAATGTTGAATTTTCTAAAGCCAGAATCAGTGATAATCTCTTCTTCTAGCACCCCTCTGCATAAACCTTTTAGATGAACCTGGAAACGCCCATCCTCGGTTTCTTCAAACAATGCTAACCGCGCTGCCGTTATTATTTTATAGAGCTGTGCATCTGTTGGTATTTTTTCTTGTGAACCTGTTCCATTATAGGATACTTCACATGGTTGACCTAAAGCCAATATTCTACGGTTAGCCAACGCATCTTCAATTAATGAAATATATCGCGATTCAAAAATATTGAGCGGCAAATAGCACCCCGGTAAAAGCATTAAACCTGGCAAAGGTAGAACACCTAATGTATCAGGCAATTCTTCAAATTTAATATGAAATGCAGACATCAAATTAATATCAATAATTATATGATCAACTCAAGAAAACATTAACGCTGACAATTTTCTACGACCTTGTATCACAAGCGGATCATTAGTTCCAAGCGTGTTAAAAAACTTAATTAATTGTTGGCGTATTTTATTGTCTTCCCAATCGCGGTTGTTTTGATAAAGATCAAGTAAATTGTCAATAGCCTTCTCATGATGAGAAGCACCAAAAAGAGCAATGGCATAGTCAAATCTCTTTTGTATATCATTTGGATCTTGTGCTATTTGAGATTCAATTTCATCAAGCTTAGAGGCACTTTCAGAAGCTTCATAAGCCGTGGCCAATTTTTCTTTTACTGCAATGATTTCTGCTTTTTTAATAATATCATCATCCAAAGCTTCTAAATATTGACTTGCATCTTCTAATTGATTCATCCTGATAAAGGCTGAAACAATACCTACATGCGCTAACACAAATGTTTGATCCTCTTTAACTGCTTCCATAAATAATGCAAGAGCATCTTCAAATTTGTGCTCCAACATTAAAGAATCCGCTTGCGCAACTAATTCGTCTGGGCTTTGAGCATTATTTTCAATTCCAAGAGTTTTCATGACTTTATTAACAAATTCCTTTATTTGACTTGCAGAAACAGCACCCATAAATCCATCAACTGGGCGCCCGCCAGCAAAAGCAAACACTGCTGGAATAGACTGCACTCCTAACTGACCTGCAATCATTGGGTTCTTGTCAATATCTATTTTGACCAAACGTATCTTGCCTTTCAGTGCGCGCACAACTTTTTCAAGTTCTGGTCCAAGTTCCTTACAAGGCCCGCACCACGGTGCCCAAAAATCAACAATAACAGGTTGTTCCATTGAAGCTTCTAAAACCTGACTTCTAAACTCTTGATCGCTGCCATCAATCATTATATTTTGCTCTGATTGCATATTCATTCCTTAATGTTATATTCTCATACGCTATGTATTGAATAAATTAATGTATATATTTGTCCCATTCTAGCGATTATCATATTTCCATGGTGCGTATTGGGTTCAAGCGAAATCTATCTCATGCTACAGATAGTCTATATAATATCCATTTAATAACTTACAATTACCATTGCTTTTAAAGGCTTAAAATATGCCCTCTTACTTTTAGAATGACTATAAAATACTTATCTCAAAACACCTGAACATCCAAACAATCAATATTGCTATATATAACCAAGATCAATGTTACTAGAATAAAATTAAATGACTATAACATAGAAATCCTACAAAGTTACAAAAGATAACGTGATCATTGACATTCTTCTTTTGATAATTTTACTCCAAAAAGTTCTAAGCGATGGTCGCGTAATGCATAGCCTAATTTACGTGCTACTAGCTCTTGCAAGGCCTCTATTTCTGCGTTTTCAAACTCAATAACCTCTCCAGTTTCTAAATCAATTAAATGATCGTGATGCGTATCTCCAATCACTTCATATCGTCCCTTTCCATCGCCAAAATCATGACGCGTGACCACACCGCTTTCTTCAAAAAAACTTATCGTTCGATAGACTGTTGCGATAGAAATATTAGGATCAATTTTAAATGCTCGTTTGTATATTTGAGGTACATCAGGATGATCAACAGAATCAGATACGATGCGTGCAATTACCCTGCGTTGTTCTGTCATACGCATCCCTCGCTCAGAACATAGCTCTTCAATACGCGAAAGAAGCTGAGTATGATTTTTCTTTTCCATCAACCAATAACCTTAAACAACAAATTTTGTATCTTGCCAAGATGGACCGATTCGCTCCATTGCATTGGCAACATTATATATGAAAACATTTTAAAAACACATAAATTATTACTGTAACCATAGCTCAGGCGTGTTTTTTGCTTATCATCATTAAAGATTTATTCTATTTGCAAAAGACTGCTGGTAAACAACATTACTCATGACCGACTTAAACTCCTCTCGACCTGATCAACGTAGCTTTCATCGAGCTATTGAAAATGTATGCGTAGAAGGTACTGTCATATTAGGAACTTCAGAGGTTAAAGTTAGCAATTTATTAAAAATAGGCCGTGGCGCAGTGATTGAATTGGATTCAACCATTAACACACCTGTTAAACTATTTGTTAGCAATCGAGTAATAGCAGAAGGTATTATCGTTGTACAAAATGATAAGCTAGCATTACAGATAACACGTGTCATACGCTATTAAAATAAATTACAGCCATCAAACTAGCAAGGTTTAACAACATCTCATTGGCTTATAAAAATTTTAACCCTATAGCCCTTTAACCACTCTCAATTTCTTCTTACTTACATATAGTGCTATGCATTATGAGGATAAGAAACAATCACATGCGCAGTTTCTGCTAATCCTTCTATTATTCGGTTTGGATGAAACACATCTCGAATACCAATGATATAGTCTATATAATTTGATAAGAGCTTTATATTTCTACCAACATCACGCCTAATTGCCCATTTGCTACATAGTGCCACTGATTGTTGGCCAAACAAACTATATAAACGCCCAGCAATGCACATAGGCATATCCACCAAATCGCTGTTTTCGCGCGATAGAAAAAATTGAAACCGCTTGATATCTATCCCATCATCATTGCATCCTAAATATTCTAATATGCCTAATTTGTGCATATGTTGAAGTGCTTGTAGAGGATACGCACTTGCCATCAAACGCACCATTTCAAAGCCCATACGCTCAGATGATATTTTATGTAATGATGGATATGCTTCTTCAATATATTTTCTTAAAACCCCTTGAAGATCTTGGCTAATATCCCATCCTAATTCACCTGCAAAACGAAAATAGCGCAATATTCGAAGATAATCTTCATGGATACGTGCTCTTGCATTGCCAACAAAGCGCAGCTTTTGCATCTTAATATCTCTAATACCTTGATGATAATCATAAAGACAGCCTTCTGGAGTAATGGAAAGCGCGTTGACGGTAAGGTCACGCCTTAGCGAATCATCATACCAGCTTTTACTTTGTATTATGTTTGCATGTCTACCGTCTGTTTCTACATCTAAGCGTAAAGTTGCTATATCAAATTTACGTTCTTGTATCATGACACTGATCACGCCATGTGATACTCCTTTATCTTGGCATGGGTAGCCTTTTGCAGTAAAATATCTTTGCAATACTTGCCATGACATCGTTGTCGCAACGTCAAAATCAGCAACTGACTTTCCTACAAGTTCATCGCGTAAGCATCCCCCAACAAAGCGATACTCTGCGTTAATGCCAACCAACAAATCATGCAAAACCTGCAACGCTTCATTGGCAAACCAGTGCGTAATATTATATTGAATTGTCTGCATCTCATGAATATGTTAGCGTGTAATATGCTCCAACAACTTTTACCTTTTAAAGAGATATAAGACTAAGTAGCTATTGGTTTAGCAACACTTAATTACTATTAAAATGTCCTTCTATAACTTTACCATCTTTAAAAATCGCTGGTGCATAGCTATTGGAATCTTGTACTTCTCCATATAGACCTATGGTTATTAAAACTGCTACAACGCAGCATAAACCAATCAATAGCGATAACATAGCACGTGATAACCGTATACTAGTGCCATGAAAATAGACAAATACAAAATAACAAAGTAAGGGAGTAATTAGCGGTAGTAATATCGTCAAAGTTGTTTTAAGCATTATATTTTTATCAATAAATCTATATGTTTTTTTTTAAATTAAGCATCTCAATTATATATATGTGCATACATCATATATCAATATCTGATGTATGCACATATATATAATATGATTTTATAATAATCTTTCTTCTTGACAAAAAGGACTAGCTTGGCTTAATCGCCATATAAGATTGTAATGGAAACATTCAATCATCCTTGTACATGGCATCCTTGTACATGGTATCATTTTTATATGATTACTCTCATTGAATAATATGAGAACTTTGGCGGTGTAGCTCAGTTGGTTAGAGCAGTGGAATCATAATCCATGTGTCCGGGGTTCAAATCCCTGCACCGCCACCATTGATCGCTAGCGCCATTCATTGAGATAAAATTTTGCAATAACCTTAAAAATTGATCTTTTGAAAATGCTTAGTCTTTCAAAATACTTGGTGGTCTAGGAAGTTGTGCCTCCTCAATCCCGTCACTTGATACTCGTATCAATATAATAAGTGATATATCTTGCTTTCCTCCAACATGAAACTCATTATCTTCTTCTCTCCACATACCTTTGCCTGTGATGGCTTGAAATTGACTAGCATCCACCCCTCGCTTTTCTAAGTGCCTACGAATGACAAGTGCACGTCTTACAGAAAGTTCCTGACTTTGATCTAACATGGTAGTCCCATCTGCCCAAGCAGATATCAGCAATTTATTTGTTGTACCCTTAATTGCATTAGCAACTAAAGTAAGCAATTGATTAGCATTGTCGGTTAGCACATCAGAATCAGGAAAAAAATATGGACCCGCGGCTCGATTGACAATAGAAACATCTTGAGAATTCTTATTATCTCTTACTTCGACTGCTTGTATAAAATTCTTTAACTCTATCGGCAAATTTTCTGAGGCTTCGCTTAATTCTTGGCCTATATCAAACTTTTTAGCCACCTGAGTTGACGCAACAAGAACATTCGGTGAACCTGTTGATTTAGAATCATCTAAGCCCTTTCCTTGTTGAGATGTTTGTACTTTTCTCTTATCACTATATTGATAATCTAAAGCACTAGTATGATGAGTGATTTTTATCTTTCCTGCCTCATTAAAAGTAATGCCGCCAAAAATATTACCAGCACCACTTTGCGTAGGACGCAATTGATCAGATTTTTCAAAATAATCCGAAATACCAGTCAGTTGCTCTTCTTTTGTTCCATTTAAAATCCACAAAAGCATAAAAAAAGCCATCATTGCTGTTGAAAAATCAGCATATACGACCTTCCAATTACCATGAGCTGCTTCAACTTCGATAGATTCTTTCTTATGTTTTATAATGACATTAACTTTGTCTTTAGCCATCAACATCACCTAAAATGATAATATATAAAAACTTATAATAATACTTCAAAACTAACCCTATCATTTACAAATGAATATGGATCACTTAAGTCGCGTAGCTCACGATCTCCATATCCTGCAATATCGCTGAATTTTTGATGACTGATGCCTATTCCTTGTAAATATGCAAACACATCCAACGCTTTTTTTGCACTTGATTCCCAAACAGTAAAAGCTGCTCCAGCTTGTGTATCAATCCTTCTAGAATGCGCAACAAGATTAATTGGCAAGTCTAATTCAACAATAGCACTACCTAATATGTTTAAAACCCTTTTTCCAGTTCTTGTTAATCCTGTTTGATCTGTTTCATCAAAAATTCTTTGCTTGAAATCATCAAGAATTTGTACACGCAACCCTAATTCAGTTTTTTCAAAAATAATTTGCTCTTGGACTGTGTCATCGAGAGTCTTAATCAAACTTTGCAGTATCTGAGATTGGCGTTTTCTTCTTATCTTAAGCTTACTTATTCTCTTTTCTGCTAAAGCTAAACCGGTTGTTTGTTGCTGTATACTCTCTCGCTTTGTTCCTTCAGCATCGCCTTTACTTTCTTCTCCAAATGTTGGATATTGAGAGCGTTCCGCCCTTTTTGACAAAGTAGATATCCGCCACCCCTCCTCTGTCGTTTTATCAAGTCCAGAATGTTCTTTGCCAAACCCACTATGGGCTGTAGACGTTGTTTTAGGTGCATAAAAAATTGAAACACCTGAAATATCATCATCAACTGCAAAATTTAAAATCCATAAAAGCATGAAAAATGCCATCATCGCAGTTACAAAATCAGCATAAGCTAATTTCCAAACACCATGAGATGGATGGACTCCAGAGTGCTTAGGAGCTTTCGTAATTACAAGATCTTCTGTGTCTGACATGTCTTAGCAATCAAGTTTTATTGTTAACTAATCAATTGATTTTCATTTGCTCATCCGTTGGCTCTTAAATGCTACTTCGACTTGCGCTTCAACAATTTTACCATCTGGTAATGTCAATTGAACTAGCTGCTGACCTGGCAAAACAGCCTTGCGGTTTCCATTCCAATTACCAGGACTGGATTCAAAAAAACCTGCAATTTTTGTTCCACACCCACAACAATGTCCACCTTGGCCTATATGCCACTCTTTTAATTGATGCCAATCGCGTACAATCAAATCTTGGGCGCATTTAGGACAGCGTGTGGTTTGGCTTTGTGCATCATGAATGTTTCCACAATAAACATAATGGATGCCATGATGAAGCGCTATATCACGGGCCTTTTTAAGAGTATCTGCTGGCGTTCTTGGTTTATCTAACATCTTAAAATCAGGATGAAATGCCGTAAAGTGCAATGGTACATCTGGACCTAACTCGCTCAATATCCAGTTACACATTGCATTAATTTCTTCATCATTATCATTTTCATCTGGAATCAGCAACGTAGTTAACTCAAGCCAGCACGATGTTTTATGATAAATATAACGCGCGCTCTCAAGCACATTATCAAGTGTAGCTGTGCATAATTTATGATAAAACCTTTCACTAAAGGCTTTTAAATCAAGGTTAACTGCATCCATATATTGAAAAAACTCTTCGCGAGCCTCTTCATTTATATAACCAGCTGTTACTGCTACGTTTTTTAGACCACTCTCACGAGCTAACTTTGCTACATCAACAGCATATTCTAAAAAAATAACCGGATCATTGTAAGTATATGCAAGCGATTTGCAATTTTGTTTTAATGCTTCTGCAACAATCATTTCAGGTGTTGCTTTAAATGCAAGGCTATCCATTTGGCGTGACTTTGAAATATCGTGATTTTGACAAAACTTACATGTCAAATTGCACCCTGCAGTTCCAAATGACAAAACTGAAGTTCCTGGATAAAAATGCGATAGTGGTTTTTTTTCTATTGGATCAACACAAAATCCGCTTGAACGCCCCCATGTTGTCAAAAACATCTGATCGCCATGACGTGCACGCACAAAACATAATCCGCGTTGACCATCTGAAAGCTTACACGCTCTTGGGCATAGCTCGCATTCAATGCGCCCATCATCAATTACTTTCCAATAACGCGCGGGTGTTAAATGCTTTTCATCTAAAGGTTCTGACATTTCGTTGTAGCTCTTAATTTATATTAAAGCCTAATATTTATTGTTGTTTTTCTCGCAGCGTTACAAACTCCTCTGCAGTTGTTGGATGGATAGCCATTGTAGCATCTAAATCTAATTTTGTTGCACCCATTCTAATTGCAACTGCAAGGCCTTGAATGATCTCTCCTGCATCAGGGCCAACCATATGGGCACCTAACACTATATCGTTTTCTTGATTGACAATCAATTTGATCAAAATAGTATCTTGATTGCCACTCAAACTATTGCGCAAAGGCTTGAACGTTGATTGATAAATATCAATCTTTGCGTATTCTACGCGCGCAGCTTTTTCACTAAGACCAACTGAGGCAACATTAGGGTTTGAAAAAACAGCTGTAGCAATATTTTGATAATTCATCGGTGTTTGTTGATGATTGACTAAGTTATCAACAAAGATCATTGCTTCTTGAATGGCAACTGGTGTCAATTGTACACGATCAATAACATCTCCAATTGCATAAATATTTTCAACATTGGTTTGAAAATATTCATTTACTTGCACTCCACCATTATCATTTAATTTAACCCCTACATTTTCTAACCCTATACCTTGTGTATATGGCTTGCGTCCAGTTGCAAATAAAACCTTATCAGTAGATAATAAGCCATCATGATTTAGTTGCAATATAAGCCGGTCATTTTGAGGTTGGATTGCTTTTAACTGCGTCATAAATTGTATATCAATACCGTGGGCACGCATTGATTGTGCTAAATGTAGTGATATGTCATGATCAAAGCTGCGCAAAAACATTTCTTTTCTACAAAGCAACGCAACAGAACAACCTAATCCTTTAAAAATACTTGCAAATTCAACTGCAATATACCCACTGCCAACAATAGTAATGTGTTTTGGAAGCGACGCCAGATCGAACATTGCATCTGAAACATCGCCTAATGCATGGCCTTCAATTTCAGGTTTAAACGGTGATGATCCTGTTGCAATTAAAATATTTTTAGCCCGAACCAATGTTTTTTGGTCCTTAAAAGCTACATGATGATGATCTTGTAAAAATGCATGTCCTTTGAATAGTTCAACCCCTGCACTTTGTAGGATTGTTTGATAGATATTATTTAAACGTACAATTTCTTTATCTTTATTTTTACGCAATGTATCCCAATTAAATTTAGCTTGTGTAAACTGCCATCCATATCCGCGTGCATCATCAAAATCATCTCCAAAATGTGCTGCATAAGAAAAAAGTTTTTTTGGAATACATCCGATGTTAACACAAGTCCCACCAAGCCTTTGCGATTCTGCTATACCAACTTTTAAACCCTGCAAAGCAGCCATTCTTGCAGCTCTTACGCCTCCAGAACCCGCACCAATAACAAACAAATCATATTCAAATTTATTCATCGTATTTCCTTTTGTAGCATTCATGCATTTTTTACTTAATGAATGTGTGTTTTCTAACAAATATTCTTTTAATTATGATAGCTATTATTTAAATAACAGTTTATATAGCGCTAGTATTACGTTAGCGCCTTAGAGTTATTGTTGGTATTCTAATATAATACTCCATAAGTTTAGGCCGTACAACTACTGAGTTTATAAAGATAAATCCAAATTCAAATGATCTTAATGAATGGATCGTTACTGCAAAAGAATCCTATCGTGCAAAAAGATACAACAATTAGCTTATTTGAGTTATTTAGCATTGGAATTGGACCTTCTAGTTCACACACAGTAGGGCCAATGAAAGCTGCTTATCAATTTGTTTGCGATCTTGAAGCGCATGCAAGCTTTTCTGCCACCTGTCAAATAAGTGTTAAGGTTTATGGCTCGCTTGCAATGACTGGTCACGGACATGCAACAGATACCGCGCTGTGCCTTGGTTTAATGGGATATACCCCTGAATTTGTTGAGCCAGAGATTATTCCCTCATTGCTAGATGAAATGCGCCGCTCAAAAACCATCAACTTAATGGATAAAAAGATTATTCCATTTAATGAAAAAAAGAACATTGATTTCAGATTTGGCGAATTTTTAGATTTTCATCCAAACGCCATGCAGTTTCTTGCATATAATAATCAAACTACATTGCTTTTTGAACAAACTTATTATTCCATAGGTGGTGGTTTTATTATTGAACACAATGCAAGTCAACAAAATGCAAACCAGCAAAATCAACAAACACCACAAGATAAAAAACATTTGCCCTATCATTTTAACAACGCTGCAGATTTAATTAATCTTTGCAAACAAAACAACATGTCAATAAGCGATTTGATGCTTGCAAATGAGCAAACGCATATGCCATTGCAAGATATTTTAACAAAAATCGATCACATTGACTACACGATGTATCAATGCATCACAAATGGCTTATCAAAAAGTGGAAATTTACCTGGTGAGCTATCTTTACGCCGCAGAGCAAAAGAAATGGCAGCACAATTACAATCTGCTACAAAAAATAATTCTAACGACAATCCTCTATACATCCTTGATTGGGTAAATGTGTTTGCCCTTGCAGTTAATGAAGAAAATGCAGCTGGTGGCCGTATTGTTACAGCACCAACCAACGGTGCTGCTGGTATTATCCCTGCAGTATTGAATTACTATAAACGCTTTATTCCAGGCGCTAATCAAGAAGGCATACGTACTTTTTTATTAACAGCTGGCGCTATTGGCTTATTATACAAGAAAAACGCATCGATTTCTGCTGCAGAAGTTGGATGCCAAGGTGAAATAGGAGTTGCTTGTTCAATGGCTGCAGCTGGATTAGCAGCAGTATTAAATGGCACTAACAAGCAAATTGAAAATGCTGCTGAAATAGGTATGGAGCACAATCTTGGATTAACATGCGACCCCGTCAAAGGATTGGTTCAAATTCCATGTATCGAGCGTAATACAATGGGCGCTGTTAAAGCCATCAATGCAGCTCAACTTGCCATATCCGGCGATGGCAAGCATTACATATCATTAGACCAAGTCATTGAGACGATGATACGCACTGGTAAGGATATGCATTCTAAATATAAAGAAACCTCTACAGGAGGCCTTGCAGTTAATTTTACAGCCTGTTAAACAATAAAATTTAAAATCATCGACTAATGATTCTTGTCTATAACATCATTGCTCTGCCAATCATTATAAACAAACGCATCTAACTTCAATTAAAGACTAAAATTATGAACAATCAGCTAAAAAAAACCAATTATTCTTGGCCCAATATTATCATATCAGCGCTTGCGATGTCATTGATCGTAGTACTTTCAAATTGGCTCGTCACAATCCAGATTAATGATTGGCTTACTTGGGGTGCATTAACATTTCCATTTGCTTTTTTAATTAATGATCTAACCAATCGTGCATTTGGCGCTAAATTGGCGCGTATTGTAGTCAGTCTTGGTTTTGTTGTTGGCATTATCTTATCGTTGCAGCTTGAGACACGCATTGCTGTTGCATCTGGATGCGCATTCTTAGTTAGTCAAATGCTTGATATTGAAATTTTCAAACGGATTCATTCAAAACTTTGGTGGCGTGCACCTATAATATCTTCTTCAATATCTTCCATTGTTGATACTGCTTTGTTTTTTTCCATTGCCTTTGTTGGAACGCAAGTTCCTTGGATTAGTTTAGGTTTTGGCGATCTAATGATTAAATTATTAGTTGCCCTTGTGGCATTAATTCCCTATCGCGTAGCGATGATGCGCCTATCAAGCTGAAGCAATATTAAAAAAATTGCATCCAAACACATATCATGCAAGTTGATCTATTTGATTTCATCCTACCAAAAGAACTCATTGCACGTACCCCACACGAGCCACGAGATCACGCAAAGCTGCTTGATCTAACCAATACCCATCCACATGATCGTATCATAGCAGATTTATTACATTGTCTAAGACCAGGGGATTTAATTGTAGCAAATAACACAAAAACCCTCGCTTGCCGTTTTTACCTTTCAATAGGTCAAGGCAAGATCGAGATCGTGTTAATCAAGTTCCATACAACGTCATCAAACCCAATTTGTGAAGCCCTTGCTCGTCCTTCAAAAAAACTAAGCAAGCATGATATTGTTGCTTTCAATCATACAATTAGCGCTACCGTGACTAACAAAGAGCCTTATGGGCGTATTACCCTGCATTTTAATTGCTCTTGGCAAGAGCTATATATAATGATGGAACAGCAAGGGCAAATGGCCTTGCCGCCTTATATTGGCAAGCGCACTCTTGAGCAAGCAAAGTACGATCAGCATCGATATCAAACCGTCTTTTGTAAGCATGCGGGCTCTATTGCCTCACCAACAGCAGGATTGCATTTTACAACGGATTTAATCGAAAAATTGCAAGCACACGCCATTGGATGGCAGGAGGTTACATTACACGTAGGTGCTGGAACTTTTCTACCTGTCCATTGTAATGATACATCAGACCACATGATGCATGCAGAATACGGAGAGCTTAGCTTATCAACAATTAAAGCAATTGAACAAACACATGCAAATAATGGTAGAGTGATAGCCTTGGGCACAACCCCATTGAGAATTCTTGAAGCCGTTGCAGCAGCTAACCATGGACAATTAAAGCCTTTTCAAGGTGATATTAATCTTTTTATCGTGCCTGGATTTCAATTTGAAATCGTTGACATGTTGATCACTAATTTTCATCTACCACGCTCTACATTATTTATGTTAGTATCTGCTTTTAGTGGTCTTCAAAGCATGCAAGCATCCTATGCATACGCAATTGAAAATGCTTATCGTTTTTATTCATATGGTGATGCTTGCTTATTGCGTCGTAACCACTGCGCAACCCCAATATAGATGATGTGGAAATTTCAATAATGTTTTCTTTTTGCATTAGCGCAACCCAAGACAAAGCAAGACGAGGAACTTTAAACACCTATCATGGTAGTGTTGAAACTCCTGCTTTTATGCCTGTAGGAACAGCCGCAACCGTTAAAGCAATTGAAACCAGCAATGTACAACGCGCTGGCGCTGAAATAGTACTTGCCAATACATATCATTTGATGCTGCGACCGGGTGAAAACCTTGTGCGTGAACTTGGTGGCTTGCACAAATTTATGCATTGGTCTGGACCTATTTTAACCGATAGTGGCGGTTATCAAGTGATGTCATTAAATTCACTCAACAAAATCAATGAAAATGGTGTACGCTTTCGCTCTCATATTGATGGCAGCTATCATATGCTTACGCCTGAATATAGCATGGAAATCCAACATGCTCTTGGCTCAACCATTACAATGGCATTTGATGAATGTACTCCTTTTCCAGTCACTCATAAGCTTGCGCGTCTTTCAATGGAGCGTTCAATGCGTTGGGCAAAGCGCAGCAAAGATGCATTCCAAATACGCGATGGTCATGCCTTATTTGGTATTTGCCAAGGCTCGATCTTTCCTGATTTAAGAAAAGAATCAGCCATGATCCTTTCAGATATACATTTTGACGGCTATGCTATAGGCGGTTTAGCTGTGGGTGAAGATCAAAACCAGATGTTTGACACCATTGAATCCACCGTTGCTTATTTACCATCTGTACAACCACGATATTTGATGGGTGTTGGTAAACCTGATGACCTTGTTGGAGCAATCGCACGCGGGGTTGATATGTTCGATTGCGTATTACCCACTAGATCAGGGCGCAATGGACAAGCTTTTACAACCCAAGGTACACGCAATTTGCGCAATGCAGGTTATAAAGCTCAAAACATACCCTTAGACGAAACCTGCTCATGCAATTGTTGCCAACATTATTCACGTGCTTATTTGCATCATTTGATACGCTCAGGTGAAATGCTAGGGGCAATGTTGCTCACTCAACACAATATTGCATGGTATCAAAACTTCATGCACACTATCCGCAGACACATTGAGCGGCAAACATTTCAACAATTTTCTAAAAATTTTGAGCACCTGCGCATATCAGCTGATGCTTAACCTAGAAAAGCAAACGTATATTTGCAACCTAGCAAAAGAACACGGTTTTACACAAACCGGCTTTTGCGATGCAATCATTGATCCTCGTGAGCAAGCGCGCCTCTTATCTTTTGTCCAAAATGGTGAACACGGCACTATGGAGTGGATGGAAAAAACTCTACAGAGGCGCTTAAGTCCTCAAAACATGTGGGAAAATGCAAAAACTGCAATTGTAGTTGCAATGAATTATGCCCCTGAATCCAACCCTCTAGACGATCTCAAACATAAAGACCATGGTGTTATATCAGTGTATGCTCGTGGCGATGATTATCATGAAATAATCAAAAAACGCCTCAAAGCAATTGCACGTGATATTGCTAATTTGTGGAATGTTGATGTCAAAGTCTTTGTAGATACTGCCCCTTTAATGGAAAAACCCCTTGCAGCAAAAACGCTTATTGGCTGGCAAGGTAAGCATACTAACTTAATCTCAAGAGAGCTTGGCAACTGGTTTTTCTTGGGTGTTATTTTGACCGATATGAAACTGCCTCAATTGCAAAAGACAGTATCAATTGGTCTTGACAAACAACAAAAAAATAACACCAAAAACCTCTGTGGCACATGCACTTTGTGCTTAGACATCTGTCCTACCAATGCGTTTATTAAGCCTTATCAACTAAATGCCAAAGCTTGCATTTCATATTTAACCATTGAGCATCAAGGTATTATCCCTATACAATACCGCGAAGCTATCGGAAACCGTATTTTTGGATGTGACGATTGCTTAGCGGTTTGTCCGTGGAATAAGTTTTCAAAAAAGCCAACGAGCAGAAACTATATGCTCGCAATCATCTCAAGCGTATGTCACTTGCAAAGCTACTGCAATTGAGCCACGAATCATTTCGTGAAACATTTCATAAATCTCCAGTCAAACGAACTGGATACACACGCTTTATCAGAAACGTACTCATTGCCGCAGGCAACAGCAATAGCACAGCCCTCATCCATTTAATAATACCTTGGAGTAAGCACGATGATGAAGCCGTGGCATCTAGTGCAATATGGGCTTTAAAAAAACTTACAACATCAAAACAGTTCAAGATATTGCAAAAAGAAGCAATCAAACAATCTCTTACTCCAATCATCAAGTCCGAATGGACTAGCACCGACCCAGCATCTCCATAACAATACCATTCAAACAATCTATTTTATTATTTATCAATTTATTATTTATCAATAAGTGTTCATTAACAAATTGCAAAATAGGACGCTTTCAGATAAACAGATAAAGCTTGTTAAAGTGCAATAGATTATATAATAATCACCACTGATATAATTTTGTGCGAGTGTGGCGGAATTGGTAGACGCAACGGACTTAAAATCCGTTTCTCATTTGGGAGTGTGGGTTCGAGTCCCTCCACTCGCACCATTTATATTCATTTTATTTTGATAGCAACAACCTAGAATGCTAAACAAATTGCAAAAATTATATAATTGGCAATAAATTATTTTCTATGATTACTCATAACACGCTCTCATTCTATGCTCCGATATAGCTTATATCTTCTCTTATATTACATCATTCGCTTGCGAAGGAACATTGCTCGTAAGAATATCGCTTATCTGCTGCAAGATCATTTCAAAGATCAGCCTAAAAGATTGCACGAAATTGAAAAAAAACATTTTTTCTTTCTCATTGAAGAAATGTTTTGGCATATTCAAGTCTTTTTTAATTGCCATTCATTATCAAATGTTGAAACAAAAAACCCTGAACTATTAGAGCATTATTACCAGCGCAAACAACCTGTTATTATCATGTTTGGACATTATGGGTATATGATAAATTTTCTAGAAACAGCACAACAAATGTCCCAACAAGCTGTGGCTACATATAAAACAATCAAAAGTAATTTCTGGAATAAAGTTGTCAAAAGAGTCCGCGCAAAAAGTAACGTCACTTTGATACCCAATAAGGACATCATAAAATATATGCTTGCCAGTACGCGTAAAGATGTTGGTTATTTTATCATTTTTGATCAACGTCCTACCAAAAATCAATCACAATGCAAGGTGAATTTTTTTGACAAAGAAGTAGCTTTTTTACTTGGCGCAGAAAAAATTGCACGTCGCTTGAATTATCCTGTTCTATATGCCTACACCAGCTTTGATGCTAAAACAAACAAACACACACTTGAATATAAAAAACTTACAGATGATCCAACTTCTCATCAACTTGGCGCCATCACACAAATGGCAGCGTTTGAGTTAGAGCAGCAAATACGCAATCAACCTGAATACTGGCTTTGGATACATCAGCGCTTTAAAGGTAGCATTCAATACCTCTGATCAATCTTTTATCCATCATTTTTCTGCGTAAAAAGATAGTGGTGACCTCGACAGGATTTGAACCTGTGACCTACAGATTAGGAATCTGTTGCTCTATCCAGCTGAGCTACGAGGCCTTTAAAAAATTAATATACAAGCAATAATAGCCCAATATTGTGCATTTGTATATTGGATATCAGGTTTCAATTTAAGCAATACCTAGCAATGTTAGCTGATATCATCTAGACTTTGTAGGTGCTAACATCACGCTTAAAAGGTAAATCATCACCAATTGCTGGTGCATCTAGCTCACGCGCATAACGATGCCCTGCATAAGTTGCCCATGCAATAGGAGCTGGAGATTGGGCATCTCCAATTAACTTAATCGATTGGACACCAAACTCGCTCCATTCATGGTTGCGTTTTTTAAGTAAAGTCCACAATTGATCATTGCCGTATCTAGCTGTTACCATCACAACCCCATCAGCTTGTATTTCTGATACTTTATCAGAATAAATGCACCCGCTCTTTACATGATCATGAGCGATTTCTTCTATCGACGTACTGGTATAAATATTAACACCAATTGCAATGAGCCTACTTTGTATTTTGGCCTGCTCTAAAGTGTTTAAACTCCATTGTGACACACATGTTGCAGGCGTTACAAAACTTACCGAACACCCTTTTGATACCAACAGTTCACTGATAACACTAGCCATATAATAATGATCATCATCATACACAACGATATGACCTTGAGGAAACGTACTATCCTTTTGTATTAAATCATCTGGGGTAAATAAAGCCATCTTGGATTGGATTGGTATTGGATGTAAATGATAGCGACCGACACCATTTCTTAACCAATAAGACCCAGTAGCAATCGCTACATGTTCAAAACCAAACTCTAAAACTTGATCAACATTAAGTTCACTTTGCAAATATAGCTGCACATTTGGCAATTTATTAATTTGCCCAAGTCGATAATCAGCTACTCTTCCCCATGCAGAAAGACCTGGCAAATGGCGTTCATTTTCAACGCGTCCACCCGCACAATCTTTTGTTTCAGCGACAACCACATCATAACCGCGCAAACCTAGCGCATGAGCTGCTTCAAGCCCTGCTGGTCCAGCACCAATAATTAATACGTTTTGACTGTGGCCTTTTGATTCAATCGTTTCTGGATGCCAGCCCTTGCGCCACTCTTCCATAAAAGAAGGATTTTGCGTACACCTTGCAATAGACATGGTCATATCACCTGAAACACAAATATTGCATCCAATACATTCGCGTATATCATCAAAGCGGTTTTCGTTGATTTTATTAGGCAAAAACGGATCAGCAATTGATGGTCTAGCACAACCTATAAAATCGATAATATTATTTTTAATATGCCTTACCATCGTGTCAGGAGATGTAAAACGCCCTACTCCAACAATTGGTCTATCTGTAAGCTGCTTAATACCTGCAATAAGATCTTCTTGTGCACCTTCTTCTTTGAACCTTGATGTGGCAGAGCAATCTTCCCATGCTCCATGAGCTAGATCCCATAAATCTGGAATATCACTATTCATTTCAATGCATTCGCGCAACTCACTATTACTAAACCCTTTATTGCCAAACATTTCATCAAGCGAAAGTCGTAATGCGATCGCCATCGAATCGCCTACAGCATCGCGTGCTTCTGCAATTAACTCTCTCATCAAACGTGATCGGTTATACAAACTTCCGCCGTATTCATCATTACGTTGGTTCGTTGCACTAGAAAGAAAATGCTGAATAATACCAAAGCCATGCGCTGCATAAAAACATATAATATCATACCCTGCTTGCTTTGATCGAAGGCATGCATTCCTATGCCAACGTCGTAAGTCTTTAATGTCTTCTTTATCCATTGAGCGCGCACTAACAGGATCATTAGAAAAAGTCAATATTGGCCCTGCACTAGAAGACATCGGAACTTCGCGTGAGTACAGATTGGGCCCATTAATTCCAGAATATGTCAACTCTACGCCAGCTAATGCATTGTATTGATGAATATTGTCTGCAATTTTTGCTAAGATAGGGATATCTTTATCATCCCATAAGCGTAGCTCAATATATGGAGTGATATCAGAACTGTGATGCATTTCTACTTGCTCTGTAAAAATGACCCCCCAGCCTCCTTCAGCTTTAACACGGCGCATTTCAGCAACAGCAGATGGGTCTCTGTATCCTCCACCATTGCAATGTGGTACCTGATAAAAACGATTTTTGGCACGCACTGGCCCAATAGCCATTGGCTCAAACAAAATATCATATCGTAGATCACGCGATGTTTTAGTATGTAGCATGCAGTTATACCTTAGTCTAACAAGCGCTTCGTCTTAACAAACAATGCGTATATCAAAAAAATTTCTTTTCTATACAAATGCGTTTGAAAACAAGCCTAATATTTTATCCAAACTGTTTTGAGCGCGCTAAATTTATCAAGCGCATGCAACGAAAGATCACGTCCTGTGCCAGATTGCTTAAATCCACCAAAAGGAGTAACGGCAGATAGCGCATCCATTGCGTTAACCGATACAGTACCTGCATGCAGTTGAGAGCTTAATCGATGTACCCGTGATAAATTATTACTCCATAATGAAGCCGCAAGACCATATTGTGTATCATTTGCAATGGCTAACGCTTCGTCTTCATGATCAAATGGTATAACAGATAGCACTGGGCCAAATATTTCTTCTCGAGCAATACGTTGTGTGTTGTCTACATTATCAAAAATAGTAGGTTCAACAAAATTATCTGAACCGTTAATTATTTTCTGATTTCCGCCGTAATGTAGTGTCGCGCTTTTTTTACCATCTTCAATAAATGCACAAACCCGCTTTGTATGTCTATCTTCTACAAGGGCACCCATCGTAGTCTTAGGATCTAATGGATCACCAGGATAATATTCTTGTGCGTGCTTAGTTACCTTTTCTAAAAAGCAATCTTTAATTGATCGCTCAACAAGCAATCTTGAATTTGCAGAACAAATTTCTCCTTGATTAAAAAAGATACCTGCAGCTGCATTTATGGCGGCTGCATCAAGATCCTCACAGTCGCTAAAAACTAAATTTGGACTTTTGCCTCCGCATTCAAGCCACACTTGCTTCATATTAGATTGGCCAGAATAACACATAAATAATTTTCCAACTTCTGTAGAGCCTGTAAAAGTAAGACAATCAACATCATGATGCATACCAAGTGCTCGACCTGCAATTTCACCCATGCCTGGCACTACATTTAAAACTCCATCGGGCAGGCCAGCTTTTTTTGCTAATTCTGCAAGCTTAAGAGCAGATAAGGGAGATTGTTCTGCTGGCTTTAACACTACTGAATTGCCAAGTGCCAGTGCAGGTGCACACTTCCATGTAGCCATATCAAGAGGAAAATTCCAAGGAACAACTGCACCAATAACACCAAGTGGCGTGCGTCTAACCAATGCCAAATCACCATGGCTTGTTGGCGCTATTTCATCGTATATTTTATCAATCGCTTCGCCATACCATTGCCAAAAATGTGCTGCACCTGGTATATCAACTGTTAAAGCGCTAGTAATGGGTTTGCCCATATCAAGTGTTTCAAGCAAAGCAAACTCTTGCGTGTTTTGTTGGATCAACTCAGCCAATTTTAGCAAAACAACCTTACGATCTTGTGGTGCTGCTTGTGACCAATCCCCTTTATCAAAAGCTTTACGTGCTGCTTGTACCGCAAGGTCAATATCTTGCTCTTGCGCGGCTGCAATAGAAGTTAAAACTTCCTTAGTGGCTGGGTTAATACAATCAAAACAACTATTTGCGGTACTATCTACAAACTTACCATTAATAAAAAGTTGATTATTAAATGTTAATGATTTTGCCTTTTCTTGCCAAAACTGTAAATTATAAGCCACCATCAATTGATTCCTTTATCTTCATGTCCTTTTCAACAAACTAACAGTTAAGTTTATGACTTTACGATATTATCTGAAAGGTCTGCAGCATGTTGAACAAAATCTAACGGACCATCCCAACCAAAAGTACGATACACAGCTGCCAGATGTGCAAATGGAGGAGATTGCGCAAACAAATGAAACGTCAAACGATGCCCAGCATAGCTTGAGTTTAACAAATCGCGTCCAAATGCCAATAATTTACGCCTATCATCAGATGCCCATTGATCATTAATGGAATAATATTTTTTTAACCACCGCCCGCTTTCTTCATGCTCAAAAGCTTTTGAATCTGGCGTAATGCAAATTTGTCCACCGCAAAGCTCGCGTGCTATATGCATCATTGCTGGAAGATTAGAACATGCATGTACTCTACCCGACATAAGCAACGATTGATCAGGCATTAAAAAACCACCAGGACTTTGCTTACCAAGCGCAATAGAAGCCAACAAATGTGCCCGAATTCCTTCACGGTACACAGCAAGTTGAGCAAGCTTTTCTTGTACTGCTTGCTGCTTTTCTAAGCCCGTTTGTCTAACATTCCAAAGCGCAGTACCTATCATCATATCTGCATAGGTTAACAACCGCTGAACAAATGGAAAAGCTGAATAGCGATGCAACGTAGCACGTATAAAAGTTGCCGCTTTAGTGTGTTGATAAAACAAAACATCTTCCCATGGTATCAACACATCATCGAGGATCATTAAACTATCGACTTCATCAAACTTATTTGAAAGTGGATAGTCTTTAGCGCTGCCATCGCGCTGAAAACCCGAACGACAAATATGCTTGATGCCAGGTGCATTCATTCTAACAATACAACCCAGCGCATAGTTTGAAAGTTTAGCATTTCCCCAATTAGCTATGGTTGGTTTTAAAAAAGCTTGATCAGAATACGCAGCAGCTGTCTCATATTTTGCCCCTCTGATAATAATTCCTGCGTCTGTTTCCTTAACAACATGGGTTAGCATATCAGGGTCTTGATCTTCAGGATGGAGTGAGCGATCTCCTTTTGGATCTGTGTTTGCTGAAACATGAAATAAATCATTCTCCACTGCAAGTTTAATGTGTCTATTGATATTAGCACTAAAGCGTGAATCGATTTCATTTAAAATTTCTGTTCCATCAGCTAGCGACCACATCTCACCAACCGTTTCATCGCCAACGCGTGTTACAACTCCGCCTATATCATGCATGATGGCATCAACAGCGTGGCGCTTTTGATGCCAATGTTCTTGTGTATAAGGAATACGATTTCCTATTGCAAAACGCTCTCCTTTTTCTTCAAAGGTCAGCATCGGACTATGTGCTTGTTCATGCTGCATATCGTAAATTCGTGCCCGTACATCAACTAGCGGTTTAAATTTAGGGTGTTTTGTTACATCGTGTACACGCTCTCCATCTATATACACCTCGCGCTCATCTCGAATACCTTCTTTATACTCGTCACCTGTCCTAATCATAACTCCACCTCATATACTTAAAAGCCTATTATACTACAAATAGTACGCCCTAGTAATACTTTACGCAAGCTCTAGTAATGCCTTTATACAATATGATAATTTGGCGGCTCGCGTGTTATTATAATGTCATGCACATGGCTTTCCTTTAAACCAGCATTTGTAATAGGGCGTAAGATACAATCTTTATGCATATCTTCAACTGTTCTACATCCAGTATAGCCCATAGAAGCACGCAATCCTCCCAATAGCTGATACACGATATCAGCTACTGGTCCACGGCTAGGCACTCTACCTTCTACTCCTTCAGGCACATATTTATTAGCTTGTTGTATATCTTGTTGGAAATACCTATCAGCTGCCCCATCTGCCATCGCACTCATTGAACCCATCCCACGATAGGCCTTATAACTACGACCTTCAAACAAAAAGACTTCGCTAGGGCTTTCATCTGTGCCAGCAAATAAAGAACCAATCATAACACATGATGCACCTACTGCTATAGCCTTAGCAATATCTCCAGAAAATTTAATGCCACCATCAGCAATGATTGGAATATTGCATTTAGAAGCAACCTCATAGCTCTCCATAATCGCAGATAATTGCGGCACACCTACCCCAGATACAATACGTGTTGTACAAATAGAGCCAGGTCCTACCCCTACTTTTATAGCGTTTGCACCAGCATCAACGAGCGTTTGAGTTGCTTGGCCTGTTGCAACATTTCCTGCTATCACGTCTATATTACTGTTTAGCTTTTTGATAGCTGAGATTTGTCGCAACACAGATTCTGAATGTCCGTGTGCGGTATCTATGACAATCAGATCACACTCACTTTCAATAAGGGCTGCCGCGCGTTCAAATCCCTGTTCTCCTGTTCCGACTGCTCCAGCTACAAGCATTCTTCCGTGATGGTCTTTTGTTGCATCTGGATATAATTGAGAGCGCTCAATATCTCGCACAGTGATCAATCCAATGCAGTGCTCTTGCTCATCGCAAACCAACAATTTTTCAATTCTATGACGGTGTAATAAGCGCATAGCATCATCGCGAGAAATGCTTTCTTTGACAGTGACCAAATGATCCTTTGTCATTAACTCTTTTACTTTTTGTTTTTCGTTTTGAGCAAATCGTACATCGCGATTTGTTAAGATACCAACCAGCTTTTGAGTGCTTGCACTCAATACAGGAATGCCTGTGATTTTATGGCGCAACATCAAGACCTTTGCATCACGTAATGTTTTATCATCGTTAATGGTCACTGGGTTAACAACCATGCCAGATTCAAATCTTTTAACTTGGCGCACGTGATCAACTTGTGTCTTGATATCCATGTTGCGATGCAATACACCCAAGCCCCCTTGTTGAGCCATAGCAATGCACATTTTTGCTTCGCTTACAGTATCCATCGCTGCTGATAAAAGAGGGATCTTTAATGCAATATTATTCGTTAAGCGAGTAGTAAGCAATGCTTCACTCGGCATCATTTTTGATGGCCCTGGTTGAATAAGCACATCATCGAAAGTAAGCGCCATAGGCCCGAGCTTAACCATTATCAACTCCATTATCATTTATAGAATTATAAACTATAGATATTGAATTAGACTCTAAACCTGATTCGCAATCAAAACGCAGATTATTACATAACTTTTATAAAAATCGCTTAAAACGCACAAATATTGATTGTAACCCAATCTTTGACTCACTTGCTATCAATGCATTTAGTTGGTTTGCTTAATAAAACCGGCTTGCCGCAATAAAGCAGTATCACTAAACTTAACATAGCATGCTATATGGCAACACCATTCTTGGCCATTCTTGGTTACTCTTGTGGAGTTTCTGCTTGTGAGGATGCGTCTTCTAGTTCTTCAAAGGATGGACGCAATTCAGGAGCCAAAGTTTTTCGAGCCATTTCAATAGACACAGAAGGTGCTTGTCCATGCAAATTAGATAATAACCCGATCTTAATGATTTTCAAATAATTTTTGTCTGAATCAAAAATTTGTTTCGTTGCGTTGGCAAGAGGAGAAAACCAACCATAACTCAACAAAACACCAAGGAATGTTCCAACAAGCGCACCTGCAATTAAATGGCCTAGCACCTCGGGTGGCTCAGTAATAGATCCCATTGTTTTAATAACACCCAGCACAGCAGCAACAATACCAAGCGCTGGAAAACTATCAGCAAGCGTATACAAAGCTTGTACGACTGATGCGGTATCACTCTCAATTGCTTCAATATCTTCATCAATGATAGTTTCTAGCGTATGGGCATTATCTACACCAAGAGATATCAACCGCAAATAATCGCATATGAAATCTATGACGACAGTGTTGGCAAGAATTTTGGGAAAATTAGCAAATAATGGGCTCTCATGCACGTTATCAATATGCTGTTCAATAGCAAGAGCTCCTCTTTGCTTCATCAATCGAAAAATTTGAAACTGCAAAATTAATAATTCTTGATAATCCTGTTTCTTATATTTTGGACCTTTAAACACGCCCACAAATAACCTCAACGATTGCCTTAAAACATTGCTGCGGTTTGCAATAATATATGCTGAAAGTCCAGTTCCAAAAATAATTAGCACCTCGTAAGGTTGCCATAATACTAAAAGATTTCCGCCAAGCCCAACATAACTGCCCAAGATGCATATTAGCACCAAGATCATACCAACCAAAGGGAGCATTACTTAATCCACCTAAATGTTATTAGCTACTAATTTAATAAAACAGTTATAACATGTAAAAATGTGTTGTAGCAGCTGTAAATACCTAATTTAAAAGCATCAATGATGCATGAGCATATTATGCAAAGCTTGTGCCGAACTGTTAAGAATAAACACCTTCACAGATTTTGCCAATCTTAAGTAAAATGATGTTGATTGTTTCATTGGATATTATCCATGATCTTACAAAACTTGCTAAGATAGAAACAAAAGTGCAATATATCAACTTCAACCAAATGATATTATCACACAATGGCAGATGTACAAACCAATTAGCAAAAACTTATGAAACCAGCAAATTCCTCTCAGTCATTGTATCATCCTATTTTAAAAGAAGGCATCGCTGTAATACGTAAGCATCTTGCACATCTAGGTGTCCAGCCTGGAGTCTATCAAATGCATGATGCACAAGGTAATGTCCTCTATATTGGCAAAGCACGTATGCTCAAGCAACGTGTGGCGAGTTATACACGCCCTAACCGCTTGCCTATTAGAATTCAACGAATGATCGCCGCAACACGAAAAATGGAATTTATTACCACCCAAACAGAAGGAGAAGCCTTACTATTAGAAGCAAACTTAATTAAAAAATTAACCCCTCATTATAATATCCTCTTACGCGACGATAAAAGCTTTCCAAGCATATGGATTACAGACCATGATAATTTTCCTCGTGTTAGCAAACATAGAGGCACGCGCAAAAAAACTGGTAAATATTTTGGACCATATGCTTCTGCTAGTGCTGTCAATAACACATTAGTTATTTTGCAACGTATATTTGGATTACGAGATTGCACCGACTATGTTCTTGAGCACCGTGCTAGACCATGCTTACAATATCATATCAAACGCTGTTCAGGACCATGTGCAAAGCGCATTAGTCAAGATGAATATCAAAAAAATATTACCCATGCAGTTGATTTTTTAAACGGCAAAACGCATGAAGTTCAAACACAAATGGCCAAGCAAATGGAAACCGCATCACAAAATCTTGATTTTGAGCGCGCAGCAAAGATCCGTGACCAGATCAAGGCTTTAGCGCAAATACAATCGCATCAAGATATTCATTTTGCAAACATAAAAAATGCGGATTTATTTGCATTTGTAAGGCAAGGCAGTATTAGCTGCATCCAAGCTTTCTTTATTCGAAACTCTTCAAATAATGGTGGGACAGTATATTTCCCCAAACATGATGCAAGTATTAGCGATGCTGAGATTATGTCAGCATTTATTGGACAATTTTATGTATCGCATCATCCTGCTAAGCAAATTTTAGTCAATTGTCTGCCACAGCGCCATGATTTATTGCAGAATGTTCTTTCACAACATTTTAACTATACAGTTGAAATCCTAAAGCCACAACGCGGCGATCGTAAGCGCTCTATGATACATGCCATCAACAATGCCCAACAAGCAATGCAACGTAAAACAAGTGAAACGATCAATCAAATCAAATTACTGGATCGCTTAGGAGATTTATGCGGTTTGAAAACAACACCTGAGCGCATTGAGATTTATGATAACAGCCACATCCAAGGAAGCCACGCTATCGGCGCAATGGTGGTTGCAGGCAAACAAGGCTTTATCAAAAAAGCATACCGCAAATTCAACATCCAATTTCTTGATAATCAATCTACACAAGATGATTATGCAATGATATCTCAAGTAATGAAACGACGCTTTACACGCATCTTACATGAAGAGCAAACACTCCCAAAAAATGAAACAAACGCCTGGCCCGACATTGTTATTCTCGATGGCGGCAAAGGACAACTTTCAGCAGCAACTTCTGTTTTCCAAGAACTTGACATATGCGGACGATTCAAATATTTTGCCGTTTCAAAAGGGCCTGATCGTAATGCTGGGGTTGAAGAATTGCATTTTCCAACAGATTTGAAGCAACAAAAAACTATTCGCCTTGAAGCCAATGATCAACTACAATTTTTTATCCAGCGATTGCGTGACGAATCTCATCGCTTTGTTATTGGAGCACATCGCCAAAAACGCGCAGGCTCTATAACTCGCTCATCATTAGATGATATTCCAACTATTGGTGCCAAACGCAAGCGGCTATTATTACGTTTTTTTGGCTCATCGCGTGCTGTTGCAAATGCATCTCTACAAGATTTAGAAGCAGTCGAAACTATTTCAAAAAACACCGCCGCAAAGATATATGAATATTTCCATCCGCAATCTTCATAGTCATTCGCAGTTTCCATAAATTGTCATTTTGACAATCATTTATAACATTTTGACAATCATTTATAAGTTGCAATAGAAAATACCCATGATCAATGAACATCAATCTCAGTTTTTATGGCAGCCATCGCAAGAGCGCATTGACAACGCTAACATAACCCATTTTAAAAACGCTTTAAATGGAAGATGGAACGCATCATTGAACAATTACGATGATTTGCACCAATTTTCATTAAAATCTCCTGATCAATGTTGGAAAAGTTTCTGGGAATATGCTGGCATTTATCCTGATTATAACGATAGCATCACCATTCAATCTTCAGATAAATTTTGGCAGAATTTATATTTTCCAAACGCAGAAATAAATTATGCCGAAAACCTTCTACGCTTAAATGATGAAAGCCCTGCTATCATTTTTCAAGTTGAAGATTATTTCAAAAAATCTATTACATGGCAATCATTGCAAGAACAAGTTGCCCAAATGTCGAGCGCACTACAAAATGCTGGTGTCAAAAAAGGCGATGTAGTCGCTGCCTGCACTCCCAATTGCCCTGAAGCTATTATCGCGGTGCTAGCAACAGCATCCATTGGCGCTATTTGGACATCCTGTTCGCCTGATTTTGGTTTACAAAGTATTACCGACAGATTTGGACAAACAAAACCTGTGTTCCTTTTTGCTGCTATTTCCTATCGCTATAATGGCAAAACATTCAATCTTTATGATAAGATTATAACATTAAAAGATGCTCTACCTAGCTTGCGCAGCATTATATTATTCGATATGTTTGAGCCAACAAACACATTTGATGATGGCCCATTGCCAAGCAATATCATTGCATGGAGCGAGTTCATCAATCAATACGCACCTGGCAATTGGAAAAATACAAAACCAACCTTTGAACGCTTTTCTTTCAACCATCCTCTTTTTATCATGTCTTCTTCTGGCACAACTGGATTGCCTAAGTGCATCGTGCATGGAGCTGGGGGAGTTCTTTTAAAACAAATGAGTGAGCTTATATTAAACTGTAATATTAAAGCACATGATCGTTTGTTTTATTTTACAACTTGCAGTTGGATGATGTGGAACTGGCTAATTATGGGGTTAGCTTGCAAAGCAACGCTTTTGCTTTATGACGGCTCTCCGTTCTATCCTAGTCCAGACGTTTTATTTAATTTCGCACAAGAAAACAAAGCAACCCATTTTGGCACTTCTGCAAAATATATCGATTCTTTAAAAAAAGCCGGTTATCGTGCCAAAGACCAACATGATCTTTTATCCTTGCATACTATGCTTTCTACAGGTTCACCACTAGTTGCGGAAAGTTTTGAATATGTTTACGAGCATATCAAGAGCGATCTACATTTAGCCTCAATATCAGGAGGCACTGATTTGATGGGGTGCTTTGTTGCTGGCAACCCCATTGCTCCAGTATATGGCGGCCAAATCCAAGTCCCTACATTAGGAATGGATGTACAAATATGGTCTGATGAAGGTCACTCCATAAAATCTCAAAAAGGTGAACTTGTATGCGCACAACCTTTTCCATCTATGCCTATTCATTTTTGGAATGACCACGATGGCAAAGGATATTTTCAATCATATTTTTCTAAATTTGAAAATATATGGTGCCATGGAGATTTTGCAGAGCAAACACAAGAAGGCGGATATATTATATATGGACGCTCCGATACTACCCTAAATCCAGGCGGCATACGCATTGGTACAGCAGAAATTTATAGACAAGTTGAAAGCTTCGATGCAATTGCTGAATGCATTGCCGTTGATCAAGAATGGCAAAATGACACGCGCATTATTTTGTTTGTGCGCATGCATAACGCTAAACTAACTCCAACATTAAAAAAGCAAATCACTGATCGTTTAAGCAAGCAATGCTCCTTGCGCCATGTTCCTGCAAAAATAATTGAAGTTACAGATATACCTCGCACAAAATCAGGCAAAATCACTGAAAGAAGCGTCCATAATATTATACATCATCGTGCAGTTCTCAATGCAAACTCTCTTGCCAATCCTGAAGCGTTAGAGCAATATAAAAATTTAATAGAATTGGAGACTTAAATGCTAGAATACCAACCCATACCCATGGTTCAATTAACACGAGCTAATCAACTTGAATCTATGCATTATGGTTGGGCTGTTTTGGTTAATTCACATGGAGATATTATCAACGAATGGGGCAATAGTAAGGTTCCAATATTTCCAAGGTCATGCCTTAAACCCATACAAACAATGGCTGTTGTTGCAAGTGGAGCGGCAGATAAATTTCATTTATCAGACCAGCAACTAGCGCTTGCTAGCGCCTCCCATGAAGGCGAAAACATCCACCAAAGCATGGTACTAGACTGGCTAAAGCAACTTGGATGCAATGAAAATTCTCTCACATGCGGATCAGCATGGCCTGGCCAACGCGAGGCTCGTTACACAATGATAGTAAACGGTGCTAGCAAAAAACAGTCATTGCATAATTGCTCTGGAAAACATTGCGGTCAGTTGTCTATATGCAAACATCAAGGCTGGCCCATAGAACATTATAATGACATTGAGCATCCTGCACAAAAATTTTGTTTGGATATCTTAAATCAATTATCTGGCACACAACCTTATGCCATTGGTGTTGATGGTTGTACATTACCTGCACCTCAAATGCAGCTTTATCATTTTGCATACGCTCTTGCTCGCATGAGCGACCCTGATTGCTTGCAATCTAACGTTCTTAGTAAAGCAGCTACAAAAGTATTAGAGGCTGCAATTAACCATCCTGTTTTAGCAGGTGGAGCAAGCGCACCTAACAGCTTATTAACACAAGCTGGCACTGGTAGTTTTTTTGCCAAAAACGGTGCTGAAGGAGTTTATGCAGTGATATCACGTGAGCATAAACAGGCTTTGGTTTTAAAAATTAGCGACGGTACAAAGCGAGCCGCTGATTGCGCCGCGGCATCTTTAATTAAGCAATTGCATTGGGCCAACAATAAAGTAATACAATCCTTTGCCGAGCAACCTTTATATAACAGTGCTAAAAAGCAAATTGGCCTCATGCATTGGGCTGCATAACGACAAGGTTATTGCATATCGGGTTCAATCTATTGATTGATCAAGATATTCCACTGCTATTAGATTAGTAAGGAGATTCTACTGGCCCAAGCCCAACATACACGCTTTTCGTTTGTGTATAATATTCAATAGCAGCGCGTCCATTTTCACGCCCAAACCCTGAAGCTTTGACACCTCCAAATGGCATCTCTATTGGTGTTAAATTATAACTATTAATCCAACATGCGCCAGCATGTAGCGCCCTAATAACCCGATGAGCTCTAGCAAGATTTTGTGTGAAAACACCAGCAGAAAGACCATATTTTGTTGCATTTGCGCGTTCAATAACTTTGTCTTCATCTTCAAAATCTAATATACACATAACAGGGCCAAAAATTTCATGAAGCGCGATTTGCATTGTATCTTGTACATCCGTAAAAATTGTAACCGGCGCAAAGCAACTATCCTCCGATAGTTTTTGATATGCTTGCATACCCCCCATAGCAACGGTTGCGCCTTCAGATTCACCTTGTCCTATCCAATATTTTACCTTTTGTGCTTGCTCTAGTGATACCAACGGTCCAATTTGAGTGTTTGTGTCACGTGGGTCACCCATGATAAGGGCTTGCGTACGTTTGATCAGTTCTTGCATAAATTCTTGTTTAATACCAGAATGTACAAACACTCTAGTTGCGTTTGAGCATACCTGCCCAGAAGAATAAAAATTGGCAAGCATTGCACCTGCAACTGCATCTTGAACGTTAGCATCTTCAAAAATAATAAGCGGTGATTTTCCACCCAACTCCAACGAAACTGGTCTGACACCTATGCTGGCATTTCCCATGATCTTAGTGCCTGTTGACGTTTCACCTGTCATCGATATTTTGGCAATAGCTTTTTGTTGGACCAGTTTTTCACCTACTTGCCCATCTCCTTGCAACACATTAAATAATCCTGCTGGCAAACCAGCTTGGCTATAGATTTCTGCAAGCTTTAAAGCCGATAATGGTGTTAATTCAGATGGTTTAAATATCATTGCATTACCACAAGCAAGCGCAGGCGCAGATTTCCAGCATGCAATCTGTATCGGATAGTTCCAAGCCCCTATTCCAAGTGTCACCCCAAAAGGCATTCTCGTAGTATAAAAATAATCACCGCCTAACTCAACATGCTCCCCAGCAATCGATGCAGCTTGACCGGCAAAATATTCTAGGCAATCTGCACCCGATACAATATCTACAACACTTGTCTCGCTAATCGGTTTGCCTGTGTCATATGTTTCAAGCTCAGCAAGCTCATCATTTGCCTGTCTTAAAAGATCTGATGCTTTTCTTAAAATACGCCCTCTTTCAACGCCTTTAAGCTCTTGCCATTCTTTTTGAGCAGCTTGTGCAGAGGCAATCGCTGCATCAATCTGCTCATCTCCTGCCATATGCAATGTTGCTATTGCTTCTCCCGTTGCTGGAAAACAACTGATAAGCAAACGGCCGTTGAGGTTTTCTACATATTGCCCATTAATATAATGCGATGCTGTTGGTTGAGTATTTTTTACCATGATGACAATTATCCTTATGCTTATTTTGTTGACTGAATGCGTTGGTGCGTTTTCCAGTGATCGTCAATAAAGTAGTCAAGTGGTTCTGGCGAAAGAGTTTGACCTGTAATGTGCCCAGCTGCCTTAGCTCCAACCATAATAGAAGGGGCATTTAAATTACCATTTGTGATTTGTGGGAAAATGGACGAATCTGCCACACGTAAACCTGTCACCCCAATAACACGGCATTCACTATCTACAACGGCTTGTACATCATCGCTTCTGCCCATTCGACAAGTTCCACATGGATGATAGGCACTTTCGCATTGATTACGAATAAAATCATCTAGCTTTTCATCACTATCAATGCTCTCTCCTGGTGATATTTCATGCTCGCAATATTTTGCCATTGCATTTTGGCGGGCAATTTCTTGTACCAAACGTATTGAAGTTCGAAAATCTTCCATATCTGATTCACATGAGAGATAATTAAAGAATATTTCTGGTTTATGTCCAGGCTTTTCAGGCAGTTTTATCCAACCACGTGATTTTGACCTCATTGGTCCTACATGCATTTGAAAACCATGACCTTTTTCAGGTGCTTTGCCATCATAGCGTACTGCAACTGGTAAAAAATGAATTTGAACATTAGGATATTCTATGCCAGCATTTGTTCTAATAAATGCCCCAGCCTCAAACTGATTGCTAATAGCAGGACCTTTACCCAAAAACCATAACCCTGCAGCAGCTGCTTTACCTGCCAAACTCAACCAAGGTGACAACGACACACGCTCCTTACAGCGCATTTGTACATATACTTCCAGATGATCTTGTAGATTTTCTCCTACTCCTGCTCTTGATGCAACTAAATCAATTTGATGCCTTGCAAGTTCAGTTGGCTTTCCTATCCCAGAGCGCATCAATAATAAGGGAGAATTAATTGCACCAGCACTTACAACAACTTCTTTTGCTGCATAAATCAACAATTTGCGCCCACCTTGGGTTGCACTTACTCCATAGGCATGCCTCTCATGGAACAAAACCTTATCACAATGGGTATGTTTATATAACATCACATTACTGCGCGTACATGCATCATGTAACCACGCCTTTGCTGCAGACCAACGTTGCCCTTTCCATATAGTCCTATCAAATACACACCCACCTTCTTGACGATATCCGTTATAATCTTTTGTGATGCCATATCCTGCTTGATCCATTGCTTCTAAAAAAGCATGAAAAAGTGGCGTTTGCATCTTGCCGCGTGTAACATGCAGCATGCCTTGCTTACCACGCCTTGGCTGTATTAAATCTTCAAGATCGGTTTCAACGTCATGGGCTGTTTCAATTTGCTTAAAATATGGCAATACATCCTTATATGCCCAGCCTTCTGCACCCAATGCTTGCCAATGATCATAATCGCAGCCATGCCCGCGTACATAGATCATCCCATTAATAGAAGAAGAGCCTCCTATGACATGTCCGCGTGGGCAAGCAATAGAGCGACCATTAAGTCCAGGATCAGCTTTAGCGTGATAGCCCCAATCAAATTGATGCATATTCATTGGATATGATAATGCTCCAGGAATATTAATAAAGGGACTAGCGTCACTGCCACCACTTTCAATTATTGCGACTTTATAGCGTCCATTTGCACTCAGGCGTTCAGCAAGGACAGATCCAGCAGATCCGGTCCCTATTACGACATAGTCTGCATAAATTTTTTGGTGGTTCTTAAATAAATATTCTTGTTGCATAGATAATATTTATGACCTACAGATGCGACTTTGGCAAGTCAAATAGACAAAAAATTATATGGCGCAACCTAAACAATCACACAACCTACTAGCTCATTTTGCTATCATAGGCGCGGCATGCGCTTGGGGTATTGTATGGTATCCTATGCGTTATTTTGAAGATTTAGGGGTTCACCCTATTGCTGGATTTGGTCTTTTTAATGTTGCTGCTTTAATGTTATTGCTTATTCTTGCATATCATCGTGTTCATATTCATCAAATTTTTAATCTACAAGTCACTCTTTTAGGCAATTTGTTTGCCATAGGATTCCTTTGTTACAGCATCTCTTTTGTATATACTGAAGTTGCACGATCTATTTTGCTTTTTTATTTAACACCCATATGGAGTAGCATTCTTGGGTATTGGATTTTAAAAGAACGCTTTGCCTTCAATCGTGTATTAGCAGTTATAAGTGGACTATCTGGGATCATTATTTTAACCGACATATCCAATAGTGGTTTTACAGGCATCAATATTGGTGATTTTTTGGGCTTTATATCAGGTTGGTTTTGGGCTTTTGGAGCCGTTTACACTCGTAAATATGATCGCCTTAATGTTTTTGCAATCAATATCAGCACAAGTGCTTTTTCATGCATTATTGCCATCATAGCACTAATGCTATTACCCGACATCACACTTCCAGGAATGGATTCAAACTGGACTGCTATCATGCTCAACAGCATTGTAATTGGTGTATTTCTGATTGCACCTTCAGCATTGATTATTGTATGGGCACAACAAAAAATATCACCAGGAAGAGCCGGTATTTTAATGATGGGTGAATTAATTATTGCTATTATTTCAGCTCATTGGTTAGCAAACGAATATCTAACATTCAAAGCATTAATTGGTGGATTACTCATTGCAGGTGCCACTGTGCTTGAAATTATACCTTTTGGCCCCAAAAAATCTACTAATTAGCTAAAATATCAAACCATTAAATGGTTTAACAATTTTCCCTCACTGTCAAGACAAACTGCACTTAACTTGCCATTGCGTCCACTACCGCTATCTACAGAAAGCTTAAAAGGATCAAGCATGATACTTTGTGTGCTGGCATGTTTATCAAAGCCGCGCACAACAAGCTTAAAAGTGCGATACGGCGTATTTAATGTATCAAAACCTAGTTGGGTCCACCAAAACATTTGAGCTTGCTCAGTCAAAGGACGATGCGGATCAAAGCCAGAACTAACAAAAAGCAAACTGCCTTCACGCGTTAAAGCCATCCACTTTAATGCACCTATAAAATTACTATGTCCTGGAGATTGTCTGATGGCTTGTTTAAAAGACTGCGTCCATTCCTTTAATTTTTCACCATGCAAGTTGGCTGCTTGTTTGGCTACATCAACATCCAAATGGTAGCTGTTTAATATACCCGCAAAACCATTTGCGAGCATCCAGTCTAGTACACTTGCAGCATCTGTTGCATTATGCAAACTAGCTGCACGTATCCACATTTGCTCAAAGCGGCCAGATAAAAATACAACATCGTCAAGATGCATAAAAGGACCTGTTGCTAAAGCCCAGCACCTAAAATCAAGAAGCTCTTTTAATACCTCACCACCTTGGCCAGTATTGCCAAAATAATTGCCAAGATAAATGATCTTATCACCAGCTTCAAAATGTTTTTCAATCCCTTCATGCAATTCACGCAAGCGATCATACTCACCCATAATCGCGCCTACGGCCCAAATACGATTGCTATTTCGTAAAACCAGTATCCTATCTTCTTGCATATAAAAGTTCTTTAAAAATTCAATTCAATTTTAAAATTACAATCCATTGATCAATAGATATGGCCATTGATCAATAGATATGGTTGTATCAACAGATATTAACCACATCTTCACTATGTAATGAGTTTTTAAAAACACATAGTCAAGTTTAAACTTAATACTATACTATTTATCAATCATCAAAACTATATACAAAATACCACACCACACCATACCTAATCTAGCCTTATTTAAATACCTGCATAGCCTTATTAAGTTGCCTATTATTAATAAATGCTTTATGTCTTGATTTAACAATCCTTGAGCCCTTAGATGAACTTTAATTTTTAAAGCAATATCTATAAAATTCCTTTCAGGTTTCATATCAATTGTATATCAATCGTTTTATATAGATAAGTGTAACTAATCATCGAATTGTAATTCTATCATGCACAATATTATTGAAATTAAAGATTTAACAAAAACTTATCAAAACGGTTTTCAAGCACTCAAATCAATTAATCTTAATATCCAAAAAAGTGAAATTTTAGCATTGCTAGGCCCCAACGGTGCTGGAAAAACAACATTAATCAATACTATTTGTGGCATTAACAACCCAAGCTCGGGTTCTATTAAAGTTGCAGGCTATGATATCATCACAGATTATCGTCAAACCCGTTCATTGATAGGGCTTGTTCCTCAAGAAATTTATACCGATTCGTTTGAAACTGTTTGGGCTACACTAGCGTTAAGCCGTGGATTGTTTAATAAACCCCATGATCCAAATATCATCGAACAAGTACTACGCGATTTGTCTTTATGGGAAAAACGCGATTCCCACATTAGAACTTTATCAGGAGGTATGAAACGCAGAGTTTTGATTGCTAAGGCATTAGCACACGAGCCAGACATTTTATTTCTGGATGAACCAACCGCAGGTGTTGACGTAGAGTTACGCCAAGAAATGTGGCGCAATGTAGAGCGATTGCGTGCTAAAGGTGTTACTATTATACTGACAACCCACTATATCGAAGAAGCTGAAGCAATTGCAGATCGCATTGGCGTCATCAATGATGGCAAAGTGCTCTTAATAGAAGAAAAAAACGCTTTAATGCAAAAATTAGGTAAAAAAGAAATCATCTTTGATGTTGAGCAAGATGTATCGACCTTTAAAGACAAACTGCACAAATATAATGTTCGCGAAGGAAAGCACTCCAAGCAGCTGATCTATACCTACGATAGTAACAATAAGCAGCAATCTATTTTAATGCAATTTATTCAAACATTGATAGATTATCAAATTAATATCTCTGACATGCACAGTGCCCAAACCTCTCTTGAAGATATTTTTATTACTTTATTAAAAAAAACATAACAAAACCAAATAACTTAAAAAATGACCATGATCAACTTTAGAGCAATATGGGCGATTTATCGCTTCGAAATGGCAAGAACAGGGCGTACTTTATTTCAAAGTATTGTATCTCCTGTTTTATCAACAACTCTTTATTTTATAGTGTTTGGTGCTGCTATTGGTTCTCGTATCACCAACATTGATGGGGTCAGTTATGGCTTATTCATTGTACCAGGGTTGCTCATGCTATCGGTATTAACGCAATCTATTTCTAATGCATCATTTGGAATCTATTTTCAAAAATTTCTTGGTACTATTTTTGAGCTATTATCCGCACCAGTATCTTATCTTGAAGCAACCGTTGCATATGTAGGCGCTGCAGCAACAAAATCATTAGCACTGGCTATCATTATTTTAATAACGGCAAGTTTTTTTGTACCCATTAGCATTGCACATCCTTTGATGATGGCCTTATTTTTAATATTAACAGCAGTTAGTTTTTCATTATTTGGATTTATCATTGGTATTTGGGCAGACAATTTTGAAAAACTGCAAGTCATTCCCTTGCTATTTATTACACCCATGGTCTTTCTAGGAGGAAGCTTCTATTCAATCAATATGTTGCCAAGTTTTTGGCAAAAAATTAGTTTGTTTAATCCTATATTATATTTAGTTAACGGACTTCGGTGGAGTTTTTTTGGAACTGCCGATGTGCATTTAGCAGCAAGCTTTGGTGCTATCATTTTGTTTATTACTTTATGCCTTGCTACGATCATATGGATGTTTAAAACCGGTTATGGTATCAAGCAATAATATTATTGAATTGCCTGCTCTTTCCTATTCCAAACCACTGATAGCCCTGCAACTAAAATAATAGCTATTCCAACCCAAGTTAAAACCGCAGGTCGCTCGCCCAAAAATATCACCCCAAGAGCAACGCCTGTTATTAATGCCATATATTCAAACGGTGCAATAATGGATGCACTGCATATCCTATATGCTTGGCCAATCATATAGATTGCTAAAGTACTAATAAACCCAAGAAGTATCATTAACAACATGTCTTGAGGTTGCGGCCAAAGCCATCCTCGTAGCAAAAAACTGATAGTAGGATCACCATCTCTATCATAGTGCCCATGGCCTAAGGCGATACTAAGCAAGACACTAACTACAAAAAAAACAAACTGAACATATAAACTCATCACAACCGCATTTTCTTCTTCACCTAGTTTGCGTGTCAAAGTATGGCAACCCGCATATGAAAAAGACGATAGAAACGGTAAAATCATCCATATTTGAAATGAGCTACTAGGGCGTAAAATCATTAATGTGCCTATAAAGCCGATCCCAACAGCAAGGCCTAAGCGCCAGGTTACTTTTTCTGATAAAAATAAAATTGAAAACAGAGTAATGATCACGGGATAAATAAAAAATATTGCCACTGCTTCTGATAGCGGCAAGCTTGCAATGCCTAAAAAAAATGAAAATGCAGTTACAGCCATCAATAACCCTCTCAATAGATGCAAAGAGATATTGCGCCTTGTGATAATACGGTAACCACCTTCTATTGGTACTAACACTCCCAAGATAATGACCAGCCCAATAAAAGAGCGAATGCACACAAGCTCAGAAACAGGATAGGTACTGCTTAAAGACTTTACAATAAAATCATTAACAGAAAACGAAATCGAAGCCCCGATAGAACACAAAATACCAAGGGTTATCTTGTGAGATGGCATAAATGTTAAGCCCATTATAATATACCATTACCATTATAATATGTTAAAACATCTTATGATCTTGTAACAAGATACTGTCAAGCAAATTGAGTAAATCTTATATATACCCTGCAAAGAAGTACAATATTAAAAACCAAGATCGCAAACCTGATCTGCGATACACAAGCAATGGTCTGTATTTTTAATCGTAATGTTTTGATCTAACTCGATGATGTTTAAAAAACTAACATAACTGGCATCTCCACCGTCATTTTTTAAATAAATAAAATCACCATATTCTTGCCACCAGCTTTGCCCTGTTTGTAATGGTGTCATTGCATCAATATCGGGCATGTTACATTCTCCAGAAAGAATGCTTATCAAAGCTGGTCCAGGTTGTTCAAAGCGATATTGATCATCTTTTAACAATATACCTATGCGCAATATAATACGGCATAAATTACCATTAAAAGGTATATCTCTATCCCATAAAACGCGCTTATGCCAACCACCACCTTCTTCGCAAATATCCTCAACGGCAGCGTTTAAAGACCAGCGTAAAACCGTAGCTTCTTGCAATCCACAATCTATACGAACACGCCCGTTTCCAATCCATCCTCGCCCTGAATCAATATCTGTTTGATCCTCAAAACTAAGATGTGAATTTAGCGACACTTTTCCATCCAATGTATAAAGAGCGCGTGCTTCATCAGTGCTATTCAACTCAACAAAACCACCAGAGCTAAAATGGTCTTCAGTAAATCTTAAGCGCACATTATTGCTATTTGCCATTTATATTCATTCATTTAATGGGTAATGTTAAAAACTTATTGATACTTTACTTTGTGCTTGTTTTTTTCTTGCCAGCTTGCTCGGTTTCTTCAATCATTAACCGTAATTTACGCCGATTAAACACTCGCCTTTGTAGCGTTTCAGAAAGATCTGTAACCTTTAATATGTTCTTTCTAATTAACAAACTAAGCACTTCATCGATAGCCGTTATCATATCTTGATCTGTCTGTAGCAATAATTGACGCAACACACGCGGAGAAGCATTATCAATAAATTTTTGCAAGTCAGGATGGTTATCAGCTACATATTCAGATGTTTGTGCAGTTTCTTCGCGCCCCATGGCAACGATTTCACCTTGGTCATTACGTCCAATATATGGCATTATTACACTCCTATTTAATAGTTTTATGTTGTCGAGCCATTCTCATAGCTCCAAGGCGCAACCGTAGAGCGTTTAACTGTATGAATCCAGCTGCATCATGTTGATCATAAACATCATCTTCTTCAAAAGTTACAAAAGCTTCGTTATATAAACTAACATCTGAACTACGTCCTAGCACCGAAATCGAGCCTTTATAAAGCCGCAACAATACACTTCCAGTAACCATTTCTTGTGATTTATCTATTAACGCTTGCAACATCTCACGCTCAGGAGAAAACCAAAATCCATTATAAATCAAGCTTGCATAACGAGCCATCAATTCATCCTTAAGATGAGCTGCTTCACGATCCAATGTTATAGATTCTATAGCGCGATGGGCTACCAGCAATACATTGCCACCAGGTGTTTCATATATACCGCGTGATTTCATACCAACAAATCGATTTTCAACGATATCAAGTCTACCTATGCCATGCTTTCCTGCTAGATCATTTAGCTTAGTTAACAGTGTTGCTGGTGATAAAATCTGCTTATCAATACTAACGGGGTCTCCAGCATGAAAGTCAATTTCAATTTCAATTGGTTGGTCAGGAGCGTCCATAGGATTTACTGTACGAGTATAAACATATTCTGGTGCTTCTTTACTTGGGTCCTCAAGAATTTTTCCTTCTGCAGAAATATGTAGTAAATTAGCGTCTACCGAAAAAGGTGGTTCTCCTTGTTTGTCTTTTGTGATTTGAATTTGATGATCTTGTGCATATTGAATTAACTTTGTACGACTTGTTAAATCCCATTCTCTCCATGGAGAAACCACATGGATATTAGGTTCAAGAGCATAATATGCAAGTTCAAACCTTACTTGATCATTACCTTTTCCAGTTGCGCCATGCGCTACAGCATCCGCGCCTGTTTCACGCGCTATTTCTACTTGGCGCTTAGCAATCAGTGGCCTAGCAATAGAAGTTCCTAGTAAATACTGCCCCTCATAAACCGTATTTGCACGAAACATTGGAAATACATAGTCACGCACAAATTGCTCCTTTAAGTCTTCAACATAAATGTCCTTAACACCCATGTTCTGTGCTTTTATTCTTGCTGGCTCTAGCTCATCGCCTTGACCTATGTCAGCTGTAAATGTCACAACTTCACAATTGTACTCCTCTTGTAGCCAACGCAAAATAATAGAGGTATCTAAGCCTCCTGAATAAGCCAGTACAATTTTTTTGATAGTTTTTTTACTTTTCATCAAGATTACCTTTTAAAAACAACTCATTAATATTTGAAAGTGCTTCAAGTATTTTATTTCACTTTAACTATAACATGCACGACACAACATATCTAATATTCATCCGAAGTAGTTTTTATATATTGTATCCATACTAGACTAGTATAACTTACAGATATTCTTTAATATCGCTTTAATTTATTCTATTCTTGGCTAATCCGTACTATTTGATTGCCTGGAAGTCTTTTAATGACTCCTTCTAGCTCCAATGCAGATAACCCAGCACCTAGTAATCTTGAGTCTTCTATTTTCAATAGATCAACAATATCATCAATGCAAGTTGGAGCTGTCCCTATAGCTTCTAAAAGTCTTGGGCATATTTGTTCAAGCTCTCCAACATATGACGTATGAGCACTTGCATTGTCTTGGGCTACTTGACTGGAGGTTATTGTTTGCTCTTGTAGCATAGGTTGCTGTTCATTCAATACACATAACACATCAAATACACTTTCTGTTAAATATGCACCATCGCGCAAAAGTTTATTGCATCCACGAGCTCTTGGATCATATGGAGGCCCTGGTACTGCAAAAACTTCTCTATTTTGTTCTAACGCGTGGCGTGCAGTCGTTAAAGAGCCGGATCCTATTGATGCTTCTACAACAATTGTTCCAAGAGATAAGCCGCTAATAATACGATTGCGTCTTAAAAAATGATGTCCCTTGACTACTTGCCCTAATGCCATTTCTGAAACAATAAGCCCTTCTTGAACAATGGTATGATAAAGCTGCGAATTCTCCTTTGGATAAACATGATCAACGCCACCAGCAAGCACAGCAATGGTGCCACGTTTACTTGTATTGTCTATTGCTCCTTTGTGGCTTGCACCGTCAATTCCTTTAGCAAGGCCAGACACAACCACATAACCTGCCTGTGCAAGAGAACTTGCAAGTTTTTGTGCAAATTTAGCTCCATTAATTGATGCATTACGCGCACCTACCATGGCAACGCAAGATTGCTCTAGCAAATCAATATTGCCTAATGTCGCAAGAATAGGAGGTCCGTCTTCTACCTTGGCAAGTAGTTTTGGAAATTTTGCATCGCTCATGCAGATAAATTGTCCCCCGATTTTATTAATCGCTTCAAGTTCACGTTCAACACAAGAGCGATTGATGATCTTAGGTACCTTACCCAAACTACGACTGCTTGATAAATCCTTTAACCCATCAAGCGCAGCGCGCGCTGATCCAAACTTAGCAAGCAATTTTTTAAAATTCATTGGGCCTACATTATCACAACGATACAATTGCAACCAATCTAGCAATATCTCTGAGGTATTCATTTCGAGAACTTTGCGAAAGTTATCTTAGGCTCTTCGCGTCTTATTAATCGCATAATATTTTGCCTGTGCATCAGGCAGCATAAGATCGAAAGTACAAGCGCAAACACCATAAAATATAGACTATCTAATATAGAAAAATCGTATAAACCATATATCGATATTGGTGCTATTACCAATGCAACCAAAGCAGCCAAGGATGAATAGCGAAACAATAAAAATACTAGCAACCAAGTTAAACAGGCAATTGCCCCTATGATTGGTGATAGCGCAATATAAATTCCAAGCGTTGTCGCTACCCCTTTTCCTCCATTAAAGCCCAGCCAGACTGGAAAATTATGTCCAATAATAACCATCAAACCACTAATCATTGCAATATTGCTATCATCTAAAAATAACATCGACAAAATAACAGCAACTGCCCCTTTGCCAGAATCAAACAATAAAGTAAATAATGCAACTATTTTTCCACCGGCGCGCAATACATTCGTTGTTCCAACGTTACCACTTCCAATAGTACGTGGATCAGGTTTGTCTGCCAATTTGCAAAAAATCAAACCCCAAGAGATTGACCCTAATAAATAACCACCTATGACAGCCCAAATCATTTGCATCTTATATTAATAATATCAATAATTTGATTGTATCAGCCCTCACTGATCAAGCGCATCGTCAATTAAAGATTGAATATCTTCAAAATTTGCTCCCCTTTCAACCAATGTTCCATTGATAAGAATTGATGGAGTAGAGCTTATCTGATACTGATCAACAGATGCTTGCCGCTTTGCTAAAATAGCATCAATTAAAGCTTGATTTTGCACACAGCTTTTTGCTTTCTCTTGGGATAAACCTGCCCATGTTGCAAGCTGTCCAAGCGCATGATTAGCATCTTGCGCGCTAGTCCATTTATCTTGTCTTTCAAAAACAAGTTCCACAAATGCAAAATAACGCTTAGGATCCACGCACCGCGATAGCATTGATGCGCCCAGTGACATACCATCAAGTGGAAAATCAACAATCGTATAGCGTACTTTTCCAGTGTTGATATATTGTTCCTTTATCTTTTTCAATGCACCAGCATGAAAACTCTTACAATGGGGGCAAGTAAAGGATGAATATTCTGTCATTGTAACGGAGGCATTTTGATTACCAAGATAACGTAACTCCATCGCCTTATCTATATCAATATCTTGGGCATAAATTAAGCCACCGCTACCGACATAATATAAACACATCAGCACTATAATCCACCCTGGCATTTTTTTATATTTGCCCATTCCTTGATATTGGATATTGCCTTTGATTAAAGAGGTAAGCATATTCTTATGTCCTTTTTGATATAAATTATAATCCTTATAAGTCATTCCTACAAACCGTTAAAATAAGCAAGTAAGCTTATATTTAAGCGTTAAGGATAGGCTATAAAATATAGATTCTTGACCAGCAAAGCAAACGCAAAAAAAAACAAAATCGTGAATAGTTTTGCAACAAATGCTGAAATCTATTTTTACTTTCAATTAATCCTCTTTTAAAACTGCTCGTGCATCAATGCGCGCTTCAACAAAAATTTTATCTCCTGTGCTTAAGTTGATTTCTCGTATATCTTTGCCAACTTGGACATCAATGGCAATATCTTGTTTGTGATCTTGCGATAACCCTTGATTGTGCAAATGATTTCCATAGGCATTCATAAATTTTTTAATAGCAAGTTCCTTTGCATATTCTTCACCTCGCTCAAGAGCTTCATTCAATGTCGTGAAATCTTGCATTTGCGAAAGTCCTATAATGCGATAAAGACCCGATTGTAACTGAATTAATGATATTGTTACTTGCCAGCTCAATTTAGCAACTGCTGCTCCTAAAGCATTAGCGACATTACCATGCAATGGTACAGAGAGTTTTTGACCCAATTGTTGAGAAGCATCTTTTAAAAGATACTTTGCTGGTGCTCCTATGCCTATGATCGGATGAGCATACTTAAAAGACACTGAAAGTGCTGTATCTTCTGAATGCTGATACCAGCTACATAAATCTTCGGCTATCATGTACTCACCATTGGCTCTTTGAGCATCGTTAATACGACCATGTCCTAGATATGAGGGCATGTTACTGATCAACATACTTCTCATTGCTTGATGCGTCACTTGCCTTAAAACAAACCGAACTGCTGCTTGCCAATTTTTTAAGCTTAGCTTTCGTGCAAGCAATCCAAGAGCGTCAATGCTACTTTGGCGATCTCCTGCTTGTATTTTGTTTAAAGCAATCAAACAATCTGTTGGTGTTAAACCAGATTGTATGATGATGCCTTTGGCTATCATTGAGTTAATAATAGGTAGACCAATGCGTAACTTATCGCACATTCTTTGCGAAACAACGCCATGTTCTTGCACATACGCCAATAAGCGGTTTTCCATTGTAGATAAGTGCATTTCTGATGTAGAGTTTTCACATTTTATATATCTTAAAAACAAAGGCAATTCACATATTTGTTTGTTGCTATGTTGTTCTATTTGGTGTGCAATTTCATCCTTACAGACCATTTGCATTTTATCGTTTAAACCCGCAAGCATACCAATAGGAATTGCACGATTTGGACCTAGCATACATGAATATTGGTTATTGCTATGATGAACGTGCAACATGCTATCGCCACCTAAACCAAATGTTTGCATTGCAACAGCGCGCACGCGCGTTTTATATCCTGCCACACTGGCGCCATCTTCACAAATAGTTGGCAATCCATTGTAAATCATTCCGATATCAAGCGTAGTACCCCCTACATCTGCTATCATCGCATCGGATTTTCTACTTAATGTATAAGCGCCAATCAAGCCTGCAGCTGGCCCTGATAAAATTGTTTCAATTGGTCTCAATTTCGCAAGATCAGATGAAATAATTGAACCATCTCCGCGTACAATCATCAAAGGGGCATTTAGTTGAAATTCTGGTAACAGTTTTTCAACTATATCCATCAAGCGCGCAATAGATGGAATTAACCTTGCGTTCAACACATTGGTCAATACTCGTTTTGACGCATCAAGGGCTGAGGTTAATTCATGTCCACATGTTACAGGAAGTTTACAATGGGCATTAATATAAGATCGTACTGCTTCTTCATGGGCAGGATTTCTAATCGAAAACAAACCATTGACTGCCAAAGCCTCTAACTCATTTTTGCGCCCATCTAGCCAATGTTCTAAGCTAGCCAAACCAAGTTCTTGTTGTGAGTCTCCAAAGCTATTATGACCACCTGCAATATAGCAAATATTGCCAGGCTCAAGCAATCCATCCAATTTTGCTCGTCCAATAAGATCACTATCTTGGCCAATACTGATTAGGCCTACATTTGCCCCATGTCCTTCAACTACAGCATTAGTGGCCAATGTTGTTGAAAGATGTATTTTTTCAATATCATCAGGCTTAGTAGCGCTTTTGCCATTCAACAAATGTGCGATAATAATGCGCAGCCCTACAATTGGATTTGGGCGCGTTGTGGCAGTTTTATGACTTATAATAATTTGATTATTATTATCACAAAGCACACCGTCAGTAAAAGTACCGCCTACATCTATGCCAATTTTCATTCGTAAATATCTTGAGTCATATGGTATAATGATAGCTGAAATATTATAACATCATTGCTATACACCAAAATCTGAATAGGTATCTAGCAAGCTTAGTGGATAGTTTTTATAGTGCTCAATGCTTGCTCAAGAGATTGTTTAACAACCTGCTGGCCTAATTCACCATAACTGGTTTGGTCACGATTAAGCAACCGATCTTGCAAACCTGCATGCGCACCCGCTACACTAAGATATACCATCTGCTCTTTTAAAGATTGATTTGCCTGTTCGCGTAGTTGATTCATTCGTTCTTGTGCTTGTGCTTTCTGCCTACTCATTAGATCAGCAGCTCTTGTTTCAGTGTTTTTGATAATAAATTCTGCTTCCTTTAAGGCATTGCTAATCATATTTTCGCTATCACTAACAGCAAGTTTTAAATCCTCATTGGCTCTATGTAATAATATTTCAGAATCACTTCGTATTTTTTTTGCCGCTTCAATCTCATTACGTATGCGTTCAATTCTGCCATACACAGCATCAGCAATTGGTTGTCGTCCTTTCCACGCTACAAGTATGATGAAAAAAACAAACGAAACAGCTGTCCAAAAAGAGGTGTCTTGAAGTAAATCAAACATTATCCATTCCAAATATCATCTTAAATTAAACTACTTCTAACCTTTATTGACTACTTATTAGTACCGCGTGCATATACTTTATCCACCGCATCTTTAATAATAGCCTCATCAGGTTTTGCATTATTAATTAAACTACTAACAATCGCACTAGCAGCTTCACTGGCATATTGATTAAGCTCTTTAAGAGCGATCTCACGCTCTGCAGCTATTGCTTGTTCAGTATCTGCTATTTTAGTTGCAATTTCATTATGAAATACATCCATCTTTTGTTGCATATCTTGCTTTGCTTTGTCATTTGCTTTTGCTATAATTGCTTGTGATTCTGCTCTTGCTTCTAAAAGCTTTTCTTCTCTTTTAACCTGTAACTCTGCTGCTTGCTCGTGCAAAGCCTTTGCACGCTCAAGATCGCGTGATATTTCAGCTGCGCGGCGCTCAATTGTCTCACCTATGCGTGGTAAAGCAATACGCGCCAAAACAAGATAGAAAAATCCAAAGCAAACAACTAACCAAAAAATCTGCGATAGAAAATTATCAGGATCAAGCTGTGGAAGCCCCGATTGCGCAAGAGCTGGCTGTATCGTTGTCAACAACGCTATAGCCATTCCAATACCCGCCACTAAAAAAGAAGAGGTTTTTCTTGCTAACATCATTCTTGAGATGGCCTTAAACAAACAAGATAAGAAAAGCAATAACAAGCGCATAAAGTGCAACGGCTTCTACAAGTGCAAAACCTAACATCGCTAAACCAAAAACTTGTGAGCGTGAGGCTGGGTTGCGTGCAATGGATGAAACCAACGACGAGAAAATACTACCAATCCCAATTCCTACACCCGAAAGCCCTATCACAGCAAGGCCTGCTCCTATCATTTTTGCAGCATCTAATTCCATTATCAATCTCCAATCAATTAATTATAAAGTTTATTAAAATGTTTAAGCATTAATGCAAATGAATTGCATCATGCAAATAAAGGCAGGTTAATACGCAAAATACATATGCCTGCAAAAACGCAACCAGCACTTCAAAGCCAGTTAACGCTATATTCATCACAATCGGCCCCAAAGCTCCTAAGCCAAATGTTACAGAACCCAAACCAAAAACAAAGCCAGCAAATACCTTTATCATTGTATGACCAGCCATCATATTTGCAAATAAGCGCACTGAAAGGCTAACCGGCCTTGAAAGATAGGATATAATTTCTATTGGAATCATCAGTGGATACATAATCTTTGGCGCTCCTTGAGGAACAAACAATGTGAAAAAACGAAACCCATGGCGTATGATCCCAAATACTGTCACGCCAATAAAAACAAAAAACGCCATCACAAATGTAACAATAATGTGACTAGTCACTGTAAATGAGTACGGTATCAAGCCTAAAAGATTAGCCGTCAAAATAAACATAAACAATGAAAATATAAATGGAAACCATGCACGCCCTTCATGGCCAGCATTATCGCGGATCATTGATGCAATAAATTCATACGATGCTTCAACCATCGATTGCCACGGGCCTGGCACCAAGGCACGTTTGCGCATTCCAATCACAACAAACATCGTACCAACCAGAACGGCCATAGCCATCCACGCAGATGAATTGGTAAAATCTATATGCAATCCGCCAACGGGTATATGGATTAAACTTTTAATCTCAAATTGTTGTAAAGGTCCTGCCATCTGAAACTCTCAAAATTAAATTCTTGCGACAACTTCAAACACACCTTGAAATAGCTCAATCTCAAATATAAATTTTACTCAAGCTATTGTTTATCCAAGCTATTGCGTTATTATTTTATATTAATGATCTGCTCAGTTTTAATATACCAAGCAATCTCCTTAATAAACCTCTTATATTTATAAATTTTATTTTTAGTAATACTTAAAAACTTAAAATCTTACTCAATAAACCGCGTACTCTTTTAGCGCAGCTTGTAAGCCAGCGCAACGCCTTAAAAGCTGATAGATCAATATTTTTATTTTTTTTATGTTTTTTTGATATTTCATGCTATAAACTAAACAATGTTTTAATACAAAAAATAAATATACAAATACAGTATATGGATAATTTAAATTTTAAGTTACCAAATACTACATTGATGAGATTTTTTGATGGATACAAAAGTATATGGATAATTTAAATTTTAAGTTACCAAATACTACATTGATGAGATTTTTTGATGGATACAAAACAAGAAGACAGCATTACACAAGAAGACAGCATTACACAAGAAGACAGCATTACGGTCCATGATGTTGTAAAAATATACGGCAACCAAGAAACCGGCGTTCGTGCCCTTGATGGTATATCTATTAATATTGCCGACAATCAATTTTTTACCCTTCTTGGTCCTTCTGGGTGCGGCAAAACAACTTTATTACGTTTGATTGCAGGTTTTGAACAACCAACTTATGGATATATTCGCCTTTTTGGAAATAACATTGAGGGCAAAATGCCAGATCAACGCCCCGTCAATACCGTTTTTCAGCACTACGCGCTATTTCCTCATATGAATGTTGAAGAAAATGTAGCTTTTGGTTTACGCATGAAAAATGTTCCTAAACATGAAATAACTGAAAAAGTTGCAAAATCTCTTGAGCTGGTTAAAATGACCCAATTTAAACAGCGCAAGCCCAACCAACTTTCTGGCGGGCAACAACAACGCATTGCGCTTGCACGTGCTTTAGCACCTGAACCTGAAGTTTTATTACTTGATGAACCGCTTTCAGCACTTGATCTTAAATTGCGCCAAGCTATGCGCGAAGAACTCAAAAACTTACAACGCGAAACTGGCATTACATTTGTTTTTGTAACCCACGATCAAGAAGAAGCTCTTACCATGAGTGATCGAATTGTAGTTATGTCAGCAGGCAAGATTCAACAATTTGGAACTCCTCATGACATTTACGAGCGCCCTTCCAATCGCTTTGTCGCAGATTTTATTGGCGACACTAATTTTCTTAATGCACAAATTTTGTCGAGCAAAAACAATAAAACCATCGTGAGCTTTGCTGATCAAGTAAAAATTGAGATAGAAACAGATACCACATGGCAAGAAACTCAAAACGCTACCTTAGCATTACGTCCTGAAAAAATACATATTGTAGATAAAAACGCTTCCAAAAAGACAAATTTACCTGATTTAAAAGATTCGCTTCAAGTCAGTGCAACCGTTTTAAACGCTATCTATCTTGGCACTGATACCAGCTATAAAGTAGCTCTTAACAATGGAGAGCATTTAAACATACGCACACAAAATGATATCAACGGCAGATCTAGTTTTGCACAAGGTACACCAGTCAATATACTGATCCCCAATGGCACATTGAGACTCCTAGCAGATTAAGAGCTATAAACTGATGATCACATTACCTAACAACCCATCTGTAAGACGCCTTATGGCGCTGTTACCCTCAGTGGGATCTATCACGATATTTATGCTCGTTCCCATGTTTATATTGCTAATTTTTTCATTTCTTGAAGCCGATATATATGGCGGTGTAGAATGGGTTTTTTCTACAGATGCTTACACACAAATTTTATTTGATCGTGATTTTGACGGTGTGCTTGAATTTCAAAGTACTTATTTGTGGATTATATGGCGTTCTATATGGTTGGCAACACTTGCGACTATTTTCTGTTTAATGCTTGGTTTTCCAATTGCATATTACATTACACGACAACCAGACAATAAGCAGGCCATTTTATTATATCTGATCTCTATTCCTTTTTGGACAAATCTCTTGGTGCGCACATATGCATGGATTTTGATCCTTACAACTGATGGCGTTATTGAACAACCTCTCAAATGGCTTGGTTTTCTTACTGAACCAATGGAGATCATGTACACTGACTTTGCTGTTGCAATTGGCCTTGTGTATTCATATATTCCTTTGATGGTATTGCCATTATATGCCAGTCTTGAAAAAGTCGATTTTCGCTTGATTGAAGCAGGTCATGATTTATATGCCAGCAGACTGCGCGTGATGCGTGAGGTTGTCATTCCATTAGCTAAACCTGGCATTGCTGCTGGATGTATTTTGGTTTTTGTACCAAGCCTTGGTGCTTTTATTGCTCCTGATTTGTTAGGCGGTGGCAAACATTTGATGCTTGGCAGTTTAATTCAATTACAATTTGCTTCTTCACGCAATTGGCCTTTTGGTTCTGCTGTTGCAATCTGTTTACTAGCAATTGTCATGATTGTATTGATTGTACAGGCGCGCAACGCCAAAGCATCAGAAAATGCGCAATCACATGGTATATAGCTTGATTTTAAGATTTGATTGATCATGGAAAACAAACCAAAAAAGAAATTTCTATTCTTGTCCGCGCGCCATTATCCTGTTGGCGATTATCCTGGATTAAAACTATGTAGTTGGTTGTTCTTCATATATTTATACGCGCCAATATTGGTTTTATTTGTTTATTCTTTTAACATGAGCACTCGCGCACAGATATGGCGAGGGTTTTCGTTTCAATGGTATGAGCGCGTATTTGCAAACGACAACATTCAACAAGCTACACTCAATAGTTTGATGATTGCAACAATCGCTACTGGTCTGGCTGTAACATTTGCAACGCTGGCTGCTTTAACATTGGCGCGTTCAAAAAACTTTAAGTTCCGCACAGCTTCTATGGGCATTATTACATTACCGCTCGTGGTACCTGAAATTGCAACCGCTGTTGCCACATTAAGTTTCTTTTCTCTTATTGGTTTTTCTTTAGGCCTAACTAGTGTCATTATTGCACATACTGTCTTTTGTATTCCTTTTGCATTTTTGCCGATTCGTGCACGCTTAGAAGGTGTAGATCAAGCGCTAGAACAAGCAGGACGCGACTTATATGCAAATGAGTGGCAAACCTTCCGCTATATAACGCTACCTTTGCTGATGCCAGGTATTTTGGCAGGCGCTATGTTAGCTTTTATTATTTCTTTAGATGATTTTATCATTACATTAATGGTATCTGGTGCCGGCTCTACAACATTGCCTGTTTATATCTACAGCATGATCCGCGTAGGACTTACCCCTGAAGTTAATGCCGTATCATCTATTTTACTTGCTTTTTCTATTATTTTTATCACTGCTTATTGGTTATTTACCAAACGCAACTAAGTATTTTAAATTTTTTAAGCGCGCTTTGATAGTTATATTTTATCAATACCTAGCCTATAAAAGCATAAAACCCTTGAACAATTCTCTTTATTATGTTTTCCTAAGAACCCATAATAACTGTAGCTTAAGATGCAATTGATCCAATAAACTTGAATATACTGTTTTAGATACAAGCGATTTAAGTATCATGAACACAATACTATATTAGATATCATTGCATTTTGTTATATGCTAAATACTATAGACTATAAATGGTTTATACAAACTTTTGTTAGAGGAGATACAAATGAAAAAATTAATCTATATTGCCATTGCTTTTGCTTTTAGCAGTGGCTTAGCACTTGCTCAAGGCTCGCTAAACTTTTACAATTGGACCGATTACACTTCACCTGAATTGATCGAAAAATTTGAAAAAGAAACAGGCATTAAAGTTAATGTAGATGTTTATGACAGCAATGAAAGCCTGCTTGCCAAATTAAAAAGCGGCGCAACAGGCTATGACTTAGCAGTGCCAAGTCAAAACTTTGTCCAAATCATGGTTAACGAAGGTATGCTTGAAGAAGTCAACGCATTTGAAATGGAAAATTTTAAATATGTTGACGAACGTTGGCGTAACCCTCAATGGGATCCTGAGCAAAAATATACTGCTCCTTGGCAGTTTGGCACAACATCTTTTTCTGTACGCACCGATGCCAACACTGGCAGTTGCAATACGTTGAAAACTTTCTTTGAACCCGAAGGAGAAGCTTGTGGAAAATTAGGAGTGTTTAAAACACCTGAAGAAGTCGTAAGCCTTGCACATTTATATCTAGGCCAAGAATATTGCGCTGATGATAGCGATTCTCTTAAAGCTATACAAGCTCTACTTGAAAAGCAAAAGGAATGCGTCTTGGTTTATTCATCCGAAGCAACAACCGATCGCCTTGCAAATAAAGAAACAGTGATATCAAACACTTGGAACGGCGACGTTATGCGCATTCGCACCGAAGGTGCTCCTGTAGAATATTGTTATCCAAAAGAGGGTATCGTCGGATGGTATGACAGCCTTGTTATTCCAAAAGGTGCTGAAAACATTGAAAACGCTAAAAAATTCATCAATTTTGTTATGAAGCCTGAAAACATGGCCCTTGAATCTAATTTTGCACGCTATGCTAATGCAATTCCTGAATCAACACAATACATGGATGGTGAATTAGCATCAGCTCCAGAAAACTCTGTTCCTTCAACCACACCGGTTAAATTCCAAACCAATTGTTCTGCAAAATATATCAAAGCAGTTGATAAAATATGGACCAAGTTGTTACAATAATCTGGAATAAATAAACTCATTACCTGGGTTTTCTTAAAACAAAGATTACTAACTCTTTAAGAAAACTCAGGTATATACTTTCAACTTCATATTGATGTAGCGCTGTTATTATTTTAAATATTTTATAATTTTTATCTTCATTTCTTATCCATCTTCAATTTAAACAACCATCTCAAAAACTCCCTATAGTTTGAGCCAATATACAAACGCTACAACGCAATGACGATGGCAATAATATCTTACCAAAATATCAATGAACACGCTATCCATGCCATCCAAGGCTACTTTCTTAAACCTTATCAAAACACCGACACAATTTAAAAAGTGATGATGGTATCTTGCAAATTGAACGATAAAGCCATTCAACTAGATGTAGCAGAACATGTTCTGTTATCGGATTTCTTGCGTAACAATATGCAACTTACCAATATGCATATAGCTTGCACAAACAGTATGTGCGGCGCATGCGCTGTGCATGTAGATAATGTGTGCGTAAAATCATGCACGATGCTTGCTATACAAGCTGATGGTTGCTCTATCAACACTGCTGATACAATTGCAGCTCTTGATAAAAAAAATCCTCTTGCCATCATACAACGTGCTTTTTTTGATTATAACGCCTTCCAATGCGAGCTTTGCAGATCACCTATGATCATGAGCAGCGCAGATTTGCTAATGCACAATAAAGCACCCAAAGAGCACGAAATACTTTCTTGGCTAGAAGGCAATATTTGTAACTGTAGTGGTTATTATGATGTTGTAAAGGCTATACAAGCTGCTGGTAAAGAAATCCAAAGCATGGCAAGTTTAAGCAACTAGCATCAAAATGACATTTCATTGCTTGACATTAAAGTGCCCAATCAAACATAAAATAAAATGCTCAAATATCTAAGCTAGCAGCAAAATAAAATAACACTGTTTTTGAAGTTTTAAAGCACAACATTCATTCGATGTCACAATACAGACAAAGGTTCTAAACTGGCATCTTAAAAGGCAATCAAATGCGTCTCGATGATATGAATAGGCCTAATCAAACCTATGTCCAATTTTTGCGCTCCAATCGAGCACATGCTGCAATTATCAATATTGATACAAATCCAGCTATGGATATCAACGGTGTCTTAAAAGTATTCACCGGTCATGATTTGCAATTAGCTGACATTGGCTCCACATCTTGTGGATGGCCTAGCATTAAGTACAATGGCACCATAAAAGAGCCTTCACGTCCTATCCTAGCACAAGATAAGGTTTGCTATGTTGGCCAACCAATTGCTGCCGTCATTGGTGAAACACCCGAACTTGCTCACGCAGGCGTTAACGCTCTCCTAGTTGAGTTAGAAGATTTACCTGCTGTTAGCGACTTTGAGCTTGCACTAGAAGACGCCAATAGCATTCACTCTGATGTTGCCCAAAACATTTGCTTTGATTCTATTATTGGCGATCAACATGCAATTCATGAAGTTTTTGAGAAAGCCGATCGTTGCATCAATCTTGATATAGCAGGCAATCGCCTTATTCCTAGCTTAATGCAGCCACGTGCTTGCTTAGGAGATTATTGTATAGATCAAAAAAAATACACCCTGATGACAACCAATAAAAATGCCTACATGATCCGATTTTTAATTGACAATAACGTGTTGTATATTGGAAAAAATCATTCAGACGTTGTAGAGTTTGATGTTGCCAAAACATGCTCTGAATTCTCCTATCACTACACCGAAGAGGCATTTGTTAGTTGGGCATCAAGTCAAATAAACAGACCAGTTAAATGGATTGCAAGCCATCTAGAAAACCTGCTGCTTAGCCAAAGCGTTAACGATCATTTTTCTACAATAGAGCTCGCTACCGATAAGAGCGGGCGGTTTGTTGGTTTGCGTGTTAATGCGCTTGTTAATATGGGGGCTTATTTATCACTCTGCGCACCTTTTCCTCCAACATGGTTGCACAAAGCATTGTTAAGTGGGGCCTATCAAATACCTACTATCTTTTCTAGAGTTCGTGGAATATTTACCAACACACCTCCTATCGACATTAATCAAAATGCATTCTGTTACGATGTCACTTATTTACTAGAGCGTATTATCAACAAAGCTAGCGATGAGTTGGGTATCGATTCGATTACTATCAGAAAACTCAATTTTATGCCTCCACAAAACTTACCACATCGCCACCTTAACAAATTTAAAAATGATGAAATAGATTATTCTAAACTTTTGGACCAAGTTGTTGAAATCGCCGATATGGACGGATTTGATGCGCGCGCTCACCAATCACAAACTTTTGGCAAACTGCGCGGTTGCGCCGTTGTTGCCTATCTAGGGGCATCTACGATAGCCCCGTTATCGCTTGCAGATGCTTTGAAAGTACACACTGACCTTTGTGAAATTGCACGCATAAAGGTCAATCCAACTGGCAGTGTTGATGTTGCTATTAAATCCTACAACCTTCACCTAGATCATCAAAGCATGTTAGTCCAAACCATAGCAGAACGCTTATACATCAAAGCCCATGATATTAATATACTTGCTGGTGAAGGTCCTTGCATATCCGATATTTCTCAAGATCAATACCCATTTTTTTCAATGCATCATACATACTTGCTTGATGCTTTTCATCTTGCGATTACGCAAGCTCTTGACAGGCTTATTGAAAAAGGCGCTGCCATTGCTGCCAACATGCTTAACACTACAACCGATGATATTGTTTTTGAAAACGCTCTCTTTCAAACAAAAAGCAACACCAACAGCAAAAGCTTTGAGGAAGTGATAAGTGCAGCTTACACATCTTATCAAGATATATTACAATCTACATTTGAAGAAACGTGTTTCTATGATCTTGCATGCATTCGATTCGTTGCTGGTGCATATATCTGTGAGATTGAACTTGACCCAGAAACAGGCGCTGTTCGTGTTGATAGATTTGCAAGCGCTAGCGCTTTTACGAATACCAAAAACACTGAAAACGCCAACAAGCAAACCTCTGCTAACATAGCCCAAGGCATTCAACAGACCCTGCAAGCCCATCCTAGTGACATATCTTCTAGTGGCTCATATTCTGGTATCCATGCAATTGAATGGGTACATCAAAAATCCATCCTATCCAAGACGTTATACCAATTGGTTCAAGCCAATAATCCTATCCAAGCTAATGATATGCCACATTGCGTTTTTGCAGACCAATCAACATCACCCTCGAGCGCCATCTTAGATGATAGCACACAATATAATCCTCACAATGCTATTGGAGTACATCCTACTATAGCCAATGGAGTCATTGACGCACTCAAACCTTACGGGATTTCCCATCTAAATATACCTTGTACACCAGTCCAAATATGGCAAGCTATCATATCCCAGCACGCCAACAATGCATCTTAAATAAATACCCTTGAAATAGCTTAATCATCATTATGTAAAAAATTAACATGTATCCTTTCACATATTGCCAACCTATCTGCTTAAATAAAGCGTCAACAGCTCTTGCACAAAAAAATGCCATTGTCCTTGCAGGTGGACAAACCTTGTTACCAGCTATGAAGCAGTATCTTATCAAGCCCGATTATTTAGTTGATTTATCAAAAATTGAAAAACTTCATACCATCCAAATAATAGATAATGAAGTTGAAATTGGCGCGATGGTAAGCCACAACAATGTTGTCAACTCGACAATAATTCACAATACCATCCCTGCTTTATGTGCTCTTGTAATGCGTATTGGTGACCCGCAAACACGAAATCGGGCCACAATTGGAGGCTCTATTGCTGACAATTGCCCTAATGGCGACTATCCCGCTGCATGCCTTGCACTTGATGCTACTATCATCACAAACAAAAGAGCCATTAAAGCTGATGCGTTTTTTACAGGTCATTATGCTACATTGCTGGATGTTGATGAGATTATTACCCATATCCGCTTTCCAATCGTTGAGTACGCAGCATATCAAAAATTCAACCAAACTGCATCACACTTTGCACTAATAGGGGTAATGGTTGCACGCAACAACAACATCGTACGTATTGCTGCAACAGGCGCAAGAGCTCATGGGGCCATGCGTGTTATAGAGCTAGAAGATTGGCTTTCACACAAAGAGTTTTCTCCTTCAAACGCTCGCGCCGCCACCATTGCTTGGGATGACCTATTAGATGATTGCCAAGCCACGCCTATCTATAGAGCACATTTGATTTCAATACTAACAGCGCGCGCCATTCAGTCGATGGGATAAAAGCAAACAAATGCTTTGAGCCATTAATGCATCTAATATATGGACTAACCTTGCTGACAGGCTTTGTTACTAAAATGCGACATTTTTATAAAAACATCACCTGCTCAACGCACTGCTATTGCATAGTAGTTTGGTTTATGTATAATATGCCCTTAGTTTCTATTGTTGTTATTAAAGGAGCTGCTCAAGAGCAGTTTTTAAATTTAATAATCCTTTAAATAGCTTCAATAGTGTTTAAGACTATATTAAATTCATAGTGACGAAGGCATTAGCGTTTATTACTATGATATTAAGTTAAATTATATTTTTAAGGAAAAAAATATGCGTAAAATTCTACTTGCAACAACTGCTCTCGTTGGCGGTGCTGCTATTGCAACATCTGCAGTTGCGGATGCACCAGCACTTTCCATCAGCGGCAACATGCGTTATGTTTTCGAATGGGAAGGCGTAGACGCTACAAAAGATGCAGCCACTGGCGCAACTTTTTTTGATAAAACCAAAGCTGAAGGTTGGGACATTGCAGCTCATGGTTCAAACTCTGAACTATATTTCAATGCTTCATCAACAACCGATAGTGGCACAACTTATGGTGCTAAGTACGACCTTAGAGCATCTGGTACAGTAGCAGCTGACGAAGCTTATCTGTACTTCAAAAACGATGCTTGGGGTACAATTCATTTTGGACAAGATGATGGCGCTGCTGACTGGGGCGGTGGAGCTGACTTCACACAAGCTGCAACTGGTGGTATCGATGGTAAAAATGGCATCATTTCACCAACAGTAAAAGCAGGTGTTTCTATTGCCGGAACTTCAATAGCTGCTTCTAATCCTTTAACAGCTGACGCTTTTATGGGTATTGTAAACTCTGATGATGCTGCTAAAATTGCTTATTACACACCTTCTGCTAATGGACTTAGCGGTGGTATTTCAATAGCAAGTACTGGTGCTTCTGCAAGAACCAATTCATGGACTACTGACACAGTTAGCTATGCTAATATTGTTGAATTTGGTGGTGCTTTTACCCATTCAATGAATGATGTAGGCTTTGGTCTTGGTGTTAGTGTCATGAAAGCTAACCCACGTACCGAAACACGTGCTAGTGTTCCTGTAAGGTTTAAAAAGATTACTGCATATGAAGTTGGTGCAAATGTAACATTTGGTGCTATTATCATTGGCGCAAGTGTTGGTGACAACGGCGATGCAGGTGTTAGACAAGTAGTTGATAAAACTTCTGCTGACACAGGTCAAATCTCTGACGGTGGTTCATGGTATGCTTTAGGCCTTGGTTATGGCTTTGGCGATAGCAATGTCAGTCTTGGTTATTTTGAAAGCGAGCGTTCAGCTGGTCGTAGAAATAGCCAAAATGTTGATTCTGAAGCCGAAATGTTCAACATCGGTGCTGATACAAAACTTGCTGATGGTCTAGATGCTTTCGCAGAAGTCACTTGGAGTGATGTATCAACGGGCCAATATGTTAACAAAAAAGGCGATTTAGATTCAGACGCCACTCAGTTAATTTTAGGCACAAAGATTTCATTCTAATCTAGAAATCTTACATATCTATATAAAAAGGGGGCTTTGTAAAGAGCCCCCTTTTTTATTGCATTATTTTATATCACTTTAATAAACATCACAAAACCAACACCATAAGCTTTAAATAAATAAGCCCAGAGCTTTTAAAAGCTCTTTCTTGATTTTGATTTTCTATCTTTAAACATCAAAGTCTAAATTTAAAATACAATCATAAATCTAAAATACTGCGCCAAACATCACCAGGTTGAGCACCTGCAAGAGAATACGCATCGTTAATGACAAAAAATGGTACTCCTTGGATATCCATATCTCGCGCCATAGCGTCTTTGCGGGCTATCAAATCTAGGTGTGTTTGATCAAAAATTTCTTTCGCTTGTAGATCATTAAGTTTTACTGGCAAAACATTATTTGCAATATCAAGCAGAATACTTTCTAAGCCAATATCTTGCCCATCTTGAAAATATCCTTTAAATATGGCATCAGCTAACTGTGTGGTGTTCTCACTAAAATGCTCTTGTGCCCAATCAAGCATTGCATGGGCTTTCATGCTATTAGGTACCATGCAAATAGTCTCAAAATTAAATATTAAGCCTGCTTCAGTACCAGCCTTTCTGATTGGTTCATAAACCTGATCTGCTATTGCAATAGAGGTAAATTTTTGCTCAAGATAGCGTTGACGCGCCATCCCTACTTCTGACATTGTCGGATTAAGCTGAAATGGTTGCCAATTAAGTAGTAATTCATCTGTAGCTAAATGATGCTCTAACTCTTGCAATAATCGTGTCTTGCCAATCCAGCACCATGGACAAACAAAATCAAAATAGATGGTGATTTCCATTGAGATGCTTTCTTTGACTATCAATAATTAAGGTTATGCCATCGTATTAATGTTAACATTAATATATAAGCCTAGATTAACAAGGTATATAGCAGTTAAAAAACTTGCATTCCTTATGCAAACAGGATTATAGCATGCTTTAGATTCTATATCTTGTATCAAATGAGATGTTAGTGTTATTTTACTAAAAAGCTATTTATCTTGATAAAGCCTGTCTATATAGGAATACTAAATGGTAAAAGAAGATATCCTCGAAATGTCAGCAACTGTCATTGAAAAGTTGCCCAATGCAATGTTCCGTGTCAAGGTGAGTGATAATGATCATGAAATCATCGCACATACTGCTGGCAAAATGCGTAAATTCCGTATTCGGATTATGGTAGGTGATCTTGTTGATCTTGAAGTATCTCCATACGACCTGACTAAAGGACGTATTGTATATCGCCACAAATAACATCGATATGTCACCTACGCACAATCAAAAAAATCAAAGCGAACATAGCCTACCAAAACGATCTAGTAGCAACAAAACGCAAAACCTTCTTGATGACGACATCAAAAGCATTGAACAACGTCTTCTAGCATTTCAAGAACAAAAAACAAACACAACTCAAAATAACCAACAAACTAGTACCTTATCTGCTGGTTTGGGATTTGCTATGCGTTTAGGGGTTGAAATGGCTGCAACTTTGCTTGTCGGAGCAAGCATTGGATATGCTCTTGACACATTCTTTGACACAAGTCCAATTGCTTTACTTTGTGGTGTGTTTTTAGGGATAATATCTGGTATCACGAGTGTGTGGCGTACAGCACAAAGGTTTGAGCAAACCCATGATAAGTTAAATACACCAACCAGCAAAACAAATGAGGGATAATATGAAAGTTTTACTCATTGGTTCAGGCGGTAGAGAACATGCTCTTGCTTGGGCAATCGCGGCATCGCCATTGCTTGAAAAATTGTGGATTGCCCCGGGTAACCCTGGCACTGCACAATGCGGAGAAAATATACCAACCATTGCCATCGATGATCCTATACAAATATGCAACTTTGCCGCTAAGCATGCCGTTGACATAGTTGTCATAGGCCCAGAAGCACCCCTTGTGCATGGGATCGTAGATATATTACAATCCCGTGGCATTCGTTGTTTTGGGCCATCGCGTAGCGCAGCACGCCTTGAAGGAGAAAAATCTTATCTTAAAAACCTATGCTCACAATATAATATTCCAACAGCTCAGTATCAAATATTTGATGACCCCGTTTTAGCACATGCATATGTTAAGCAATGCGGTGCGCCGATCGTTATTAAAGCAGATGGTTTAGCTGCCGGCAAAGGCGTAGTGGTTGCAACAAATATAGAAGATGCCCACGCTGCAATTGATAGCATGCTAAAAGATAGAGCTTTTGGAAGTGCCAGTGCGCGCATTATCATTGAAGAAGTGTTAGTAGGCAATGAAGTTTCATATTTTGCCCTTTGTGATGGTAAAACAGCCTTGCCATTTGCATCTGCACAAGATCATAAACGCGCATTTGAAGGTGACACTGGCCCAAATACTGGAGGTATGGGTGCTTACTCTCCTGCGATGATATCAAATAGCGACGAATTGAAGATTCAAAATAATATTCTATACCCGTTATTAGATGCGCTACTTGATCAAAAACCTAAAATCGAGTTTAAAGGCGTGCTATTTTTAGGTTTAATGATGTGCAAAGATGGTCCTAAGTTGATTGAGTGCAATGTACGCTTTGGTGACCCTGAAACTCAAGCTCTTATCATGCGTCTAAAATCGGACTTATTAACAGCAATGATTTCAGTTTGTGACCAAGCGTTAGACCATTTTGACTTACGCTGGAGCGACAAAGTTTCTTTATCGCTGGTGATGGCTGCAAAAGGTTATCCAGATCAAAGCCTTGAGCATGGAACAATCATTGGCAGTGAGCAATTTGATTTACACCCTGATATTAAAGTTTTTCATGCCTCTAGCGCCTATAACAACAAAGCAGAGTTAGTATCTACTGGCGGACGAGTGTTGAGCATTAATGTTTTAGCCGATACATTTTCAAAAGCACAAGAAATTGCACTACAAGCGGCCAAAACAATCAATTGGCCACAAGGGTTTTACCGCAAAGATATTGCTTGGCAAGCTATTGCACAAGAAACCGCCACACACCAAAACAAACAGCAACATTAAAACTACTCTAACAAAGCCATGTTAAATGATATTGGATTGAATTACGCACAAGCTTTGCTTCTAACAATACCAGTAATGGCATTTTTGTTTTTATGGTTTTGGAGACGATTAGCCCAAAAGCGTGCCAAAAAATTTACACAACAACAAGACATTCATTATTTTGATAAACAACTCAATAAGCAAAGACTTAAAATAGCGCTTTGTGCTGGTGCTTTTTTTGCACTCGTTATTATTGCAATTTTAAAAGCATTTGGCATAGGCCCAACGTAAGTTTGAGTTAGTCTTTAGCTTTTAATTATCCATTGATTTTAATTACATGCATTGATTAAAGCCAAGGATGTTAAGCAGCTCGATAATGCCTATGCCTCTAGTATTGTCAAACATTAATAGCAATGATCTTGCCTAATCCAGTAGGTTGATATCCAAAGTAAATTTATATCAAAGGTAAGTTCAATCAATCTTGCTTACTTCTAGCTTGAGAGCTTACTTTCTTCCAACTCAAGCCAACGTGCCTCATAGCGATCTTGCTTTGCTTGTGCTAGGCTCAGTGCCTTTGTTACATCGTGAAAACCATCTGGATCACTATTATAAAAATCTATATCTGAAAGTTGCTTTGACAATTTAGAAACTTCCTTTTCAGCCTTTTCCATTTTTGCTGGTAACAACGCAAGTTCACGCTCTAATTGATAACTCAGTTTTTTGGGTTTTGTCTCTACCAGTCGTGGCTCATCTATCGACAATGATGATGTTTCCTTAACAATATTGGTTTCTTTTTGATAACTTTCGATTTTCTTTGAGTTTTCTTGCAGCTCTTGCTTGCTTTTTGGTTTTTCCAAGCTAACGCTTGCTAAATAATCACTATATCCTCCAATGCAGCTTGCAACTTTTCCTTCTCCTTCAAAGGCTAGAATTTTTGTAACCGTTTGATCCAAAAAGTCACGATCATGCGAAACCACCAAAAGCGTCCCTCTATATTGCATTAAAATTTCTTCTAGCATATCCAACGTATCCATATCGAGATCATTAGTTGGCTCATCTAAAATTAAGCATGTCTTGGGATTAGCTAAAACTTTTGCCAACATAAGGCGGTTTTTTTGTCCACCAGAAAGCTGCGAAACCCTATCAAACGCTCTAGCAGGATCAAACATAAAATCCTTAAGATAACCACAAACATGACGCTGATTGCCCATAACGTCAATATAATCACCCCCGCTAGGGGCAAGTACTTTTTTAAGTGTGTCTTTAGGGTTTAAATCACTACGTTTTTGATCAAAATAAGAAAAACTCATCTCCTTACGCACTTTAACACGACCTTGATCTGCTTCTAATTCATTGAGTAAAAGTTTTAAAAAAGTAGTTTTTCCAGATCCATTTTTGCCTAAAATTCCTATCCTATCACCGCGTTGAATACGCAAATTAAAATTATTTAATATAGTGACGGTTTTGTGTTCTTCTTCAAATACTTTAGAAACGTTATAAAACTCTGCAACAATTTTTGAACTGTCTTCTAATTCTTTAGCTGGTTTTAACTTGATTTTCTGCGTGGCACGACGATATGATCTTTCATCTGCCTTGAGTTTATCACGCATTTCGCGCACAAGTTCTAAGCGCCTTATATTACGCTTTACGCGTGCTTTTACACCTCGACTGGCCCATTTCACTTCCATGCCAACGCTTTGCTTACGGTTTTTAAGTTCGCGTTCTTCTTGCTCGAGCAACATGGTTGACCATTCGTCAAAATATTTGAAACCACGAGGGCTAACTTTTAATTGTCCACGATCCAACCAAAAAACCTGAGTGGTAACATTGGCCAAAAAAGTACGATCATGCGAGACACAAAGCAATGTCCCACGATACGCACTTAAATAACTCTCCAACCATTGGATCGCGTCAAGATCTAAATGGTTTGTTGGCTCATCTAAAAGCAAAATATCGGGCTCTTCCACTAGAGATCGCGCAAGGCCTGCTCTGCGCAATTGTCCCCCTGAAAGTTGGGGCATTTTTGCTTGAATATCAAGCTCTAAAGCTTCTGCAATAATGTCAACTTTATAGCTGTGCAATTCACGCTCTTCACCTTTTATTTCACTAAAGATATAATCATATACGCTTTGACCTTCTTGGGGGGTAATATCTTGGCGCAAATAGCCTATGCTTATGCCAAATTCTTCCCAGCGCTCTCCCTCGTCTAAATCTTGTACACCAGTGATAATATTCATTAACGTTGATTTGCCAGCACCATTCTTACCAACTAAGGCAATACGGTTACCTGCGTGGATATTGAAGTTAAAATTTTCAAAAAGTGGCGTTTCGCTATAACGAACCGTGGCATCTTTAACAGATAACAGAAGAGGTTGTGCCATTTTTTAGCCTTTATTATTACTATGCATGATGACCGGCAACATAACCTGAAGACCACGCCCATTGAAAGTTAAATCCGCCCAAATGGCCAGTTACATCAACGACTTCACCAATAAAATACAAACCCGGTTGCTTTTTTACTTCCATTGTTTTGGAAGAAAGTTCATTCGTATCCACACCACCTAGTGTTACTTCTGCGCTGCGGTATCCTTCTGTGCCAGCAGGTTTAATACGCCAACCATTAACAGCTTGTGATAATATTTTCAATTGCTTGTCTGGCAAATCTGCAATGCGACCACTAATATTGTTGAATACGCAAATACTTTCTGCCAAGCGATTAGCCAATATATGTGATAATATCGTTTGTATATCTTGTTTTGGTTGCGTTTGTTTGCGCTCTTTAATAAAAGCAAACATATCTATATCTGGTGCTAAATTAACCACGATCTCATCTCCTTCATTCCAATAAGATGAAATCTGCAAAATAACTGGCCCACTTAACCCTCTATGTGTAAAAAGCAATCCATCAGAAAAACTTATCTTTGCGCATGAAACTGTTGCTTCTAGCGATAAGCCGCTCAACAATTTACAGCGCTCTAAAATGTGACTTTGAAATGTAAAAGGCACCAACGCTGGATAAGTATTAACTACATTTAAGCCAAATTTTCTAGCAACATCATAACCAAATTTTGTTGCTCCTGTTTTAGGCACTGAAAGCCCACCTGTTGCAATAACAAGAGATTGACAACTATGATGTATGCCCTGATTGGTTGTAATGATATAGCCGCCTGTTTTAGCGCTCTCTATATGATCAACGGATGTACCTTGACAAATGACTACATTTGCTTTCTGGCATTCTTCAAGCAACATATCAATGATGGCTTGGGCGCTGTCATTACAAAAAAGCTGTCCGATCTTTTTCTCATGATATAAGATACCATGTCTTTCAACCAATTCAATAAAATCACGCGCGCTATATTGCTTGAGCGCTGATTTACAAAAATGCCCATTTTGAGATAAAAAGCTCTCTTGGTTTGCATTAACATTGGTAAAGTTACAACGTCCGCCACCTGATATACGGATTTTTTCACCAATCTTTTTATCATGATTGATCACAAGCACGTCGCGTCCTCGCTTGCCTGCTTGGGCTGCGCACATTAAACCCGCTGCACCACCACCAATAATAATCACGTCATATCTAACATCCATCATACGCCATCTATCACAATTTCAAGATAGATCAAACAATTGATGCCCTATGACAATGAAAGATAAATAGAATTTCAAAAATTGCTCACATGCTATCAAAAATTTAACCTGCAAACCACACTAAAATAGTGTACTTGATATAATTTTCCAATGACTCAATAACAATGATCTTAATCAATTTTTATCTACCTTGATACTAGTTGATACGAGATATCAACACTCGATCCATACAAAGCGTGCAGGCAAGCTCAATCTATTTGCATGAGCCATTCTAAACACACCTTAGCCTCATTGGTTCATCAAGATCAAGAAACCTCTAAATCTCAATTAGCTAGCGTATGCAGATTGCAAACCGCCCACAATGGCGCTAATCAAAGACTTATGCTATTATGATGTCTGCAAAAACATAAACTAAAATGGCAGGGGTACCAGGGATCGAACCCGGGACCTTCGGTTTTGGAGACCGACGCTCTACCAGCTGAGCTACACCCCTATTGAAATCATATTTCAACAATTTTATGTATCTAAATCTATACAAGCCATTGCTTTAGATTGTTTGATTGGAATAGTTTAACTACCCTACCATAGGTGTTTATGCAAGATTTAAAGCATTTTCTCATGAAGATTGCAGCAATAATGTGCTTTCCTATAAATAAATGCGCGCTATATGCAACCAACGATCATATGCGCTTTGCATCATCATTGGCGCCTCATGCAACAGCGCACTAGCTTCTGTTATGTTGCCTTTACAATAAAGTACAAGGTCGCAACCGGCATTGATCGAGGCGTGCATTGCTTCTTGCAAAAAAAGGCATTCATCATCATTATGTTGAGATTTTGTTAGTATTTGCTTGAGTGCACCCATTGATAAATCATCGCTCATCAACAAACCTTTAAAACCTATATGATCACGGATAGATGACACAACATCCTTTGAACAAGTTGCAGGCATATTAGGATCAAGCATTTGATAAATAATATGGGCTGTCATTGCAAAAGGCAATGCGTTCAATTTTTTAAAAATCATAAAGTCATTTTCTTGTAAAAATCTTACGTCATTGATTACTATAGGCAACTCTTGATGGCTATCTACATTAGCTAGCCCATGCCCAGGGATATGTTTAATTACTGGCAAAACGCCGTGCTTAAGAAATGTTTGTGCAACTAATCCAGCTAATTCTACGATTTGCAAAACACTATCTCCATATGCACGATCTATAATGACCTCATGGGTTTGAGCATGCAACATATCACAAACAGGAGAGCAGTTTCCATTAATGCCCAACTCCAACAAATCACGTGCAATAGCAGAAGTTTGCTCAACCAATGCAGTCTTTGCCGCTGGTTTATCTTTTTGATATAATTCATTAAAATATGAAGCAGGCTCGTAACGCTTCCACAAAGGGGGGGTAAGTCTTTGTACGTTACCTCCTTCTTGGTCAATAAATATTGGAGCTTGCTGATTTTGTACGCTATCTCTTAATGATTTGCATAGTTCAAATGTTTGGGCATGTGTTTCAATATTGCGAGCAAACAAAATAAAACCAAACGGACGACAGGCTGTATATAGCTCTTTTTCTTCGCGCGATAATACAGGGCCATCTGGGGCTACTATACAAGCTTTAACCAATTGATCCATCATATAGCTCGCGTGGTTTTTTATGCATTGCCACTATATTTAAAAAAACAATGCTATTTGTTTTTTTTTAAATGCTACTTACCAGGAGCAATTGCAATACAATTTAATTGACGCTGCTTCAATTGTGCACATAATGCGCTTGCAGCACTGCGTGATGCTAAAGTACCTGCCCTCGCACGATAAAATGTACCGCGATCTTTTGTATCAAGCTTATCAAACTGCGATGTAAGGTTATCCAGTATTCCATCGGCAAGTTTTTTATAGCGCAACCATTCTGAGCGTGCAGCATTAACATTTCTAAATGCTCCAATTTGAATCCGCCAATTATTAGCAAAGTCAATTTGAGCATCTTGTAATGATAATTCTTGGCCTGCGGCTTGTAATGTGCTGGCAGTGCTTTGCTTAATTTTTGCTGTCTTAGTTTCTCCAGCCTGGCTTTTTCCTTGCGATGATGGCAATGAAACATGAATTTTGGTCGCACGTTTTTGCAATCCTAGTGCCTCTGATGTAGTCTTTTCCATTACATCTGGCTTTGAATCGTCACCAACTTGCATGCTCTCTTGAGTGTCTAACGGTGCTAAAGACGCAATGTCTGGAGATGCTTCTCGCGGTAATAAACGTGCATTTTCATCGATGAATGTATCTTCTCCGCTTAAGCGTGACATCACATTCAAATCTGCATTAGCTACCTTCAACCCTCCAGGATCTTGAGGCTTAATCTTGATTGGACCTTCTGCTAAAAGGATAGGTGCAGCAGTTTCGCTACCTTGTCTAATGCCTGCATTATATGCATACCATATGATCGCTGCAAAACTACCAAGCGCTACCAAAATAGCAAAAACAGGTAGCCATTTAGAGCTGCTTTCTTCTTTATCTTCTCTTTCTAGGCGAGATAGTTCTTTTTCAAGATCGTCGATTTCACTTACCATTTTACGTCATCCAATTTTATCTTTAGCGCAATATTTCAGCAGGTTGAATAGCAATAATCCTTAACCCTTTTGCAAGAACCGTGCGAACGGCAAAAGCAAGCGCTATTCTAGCACAAGATTTGTCATAATCATCTTGATTAATGAAGCGTATATCCCCATCTTCCTTATTTCCAGTCCAAAGTTGATGGAAAAGTGAGGCAAGATCAATTAAATAATATGCAACCTTGTGAGGTTCTCTTGTTTTTGCAGCAGATTCAAGCATTCTTGGCCATTCTGCAATTTTTTGGATAATAGCCATTTCACCTTTTCTAGTTAGCACAGACATATCTTCTACACTAGCTGCTCGTGCTCTTAAAACAGCCTCATCACCTAACTCTTTTGCTAATTTTTGCTCAAGTGATACCGTTCTTGCGTGGGCATATTGAATATAAAAAATGGGATTTTCACGCGTTGATGCACGCGCTAACGATAAATCAAAATCCAATGGCGCGTCGTTTCTGCGCATCAGCATAAAAAATCTAATACAATCTTTGCCTACATTGTCAAGCAACTCACGCAATGTAACAAAATTACCTTGGCGTTTAGACATTTTAACCAATTTTTTCTCTTCAACAAGCCTAACAGTTTGACAAACCAAAACCTCTAAACTTGCCTTGCCTTTGCTAACCGCTTGCGTGGCTGCTTGGATACGCTTTATATACCCACCATGATCTGCGCCAAAAACATTAATTTGTGTTAAAAAACCACGCTGATATTTATTAAAATGATTGGCAACATCGCTTGCAAAATACGTCCACTCTTTGTTAGATTTTTTCATTGGCCTATCAACATCGTCACCAAATTGCGTTGCTTTAAAAAGACTTTGCTCTTTTGGCTCCCATTCATCAACAACTTTGCCTTTTGGCGCTTCAAGCACACCCTCATAAATAAGTCCATTATCTTGCAATTGTTGGAAAGCAGCCTCTACAGCTCCATTTTTTACTAATTCCTTTTCACTAACAAATACCTTTTGAACAACACCAAGTTCCTTAAGATCCGATCGTATCAAATCAAGCATCGCATTAACAACAATGTCTTTAAATTCGCTTGAATACCCATCTAAGGAATCTTGAATAAATTGGTCCTTGTATTTTGCAGCAATATCGTTTGCAAGATCAATCAAATAGTCCCCTGGATACATTCCCTCAACCATAGGGGCAGTTTTATAGCCAAGCACTGCGCGATAGCGTATCATTGCTGAGCGCGCTAATGTGTCAATCTGGTTGCCTCCATCATTGACGTAATACTCACGCGTTACATCATACCCACATTCACCAAGTATGTTAGCCAACACATCCCCAAACACCGCACCGCGTATATGCCCAAGATGTATAGGCCCCGTTGGATTGGCTGACACATACTCAACATTAATTGATTGTGAGCGGCCTATATCATTTGGTTGAAATGCTTCACTATTGCCCATCATCGTATTTAAAAATTTGTGCCATGATAAAGGCGTAAGCGTAATATTAATAAAGCCTGGACCAGCAACAGTAACATCTTGAATATCTTGCCAAACGCGCAATTTTAATGCTATTCGATTGGCTAAATCAATGGGCTTACAGGCAAAGCTTTTACCACAAACCATCGCTGCATTAGAGGCTATTTCTCCATGGAGACCGCTGGCATCATTGCGAGGAGGCTCCACAGCAATACGAGCAATGATATCATCTTGTAACACAACATCATCTTCAAGGCACAAATCACGCAGCACCGATTGAATGCGTGTTAACATGTTGGCAAAAATATTAATATCCATCACGGTATGTGCTTTTTATGTTTGATTGATCTGTTTTAATATTAATATATGAACGCTTATATGCAACATTTAAAACTATCTTGCTTGATTGGAATGCCAAATAGGCACCTCAAAGCAACTGCTCCAGCCCATATGGCATGCTGGCCCTGTTTGCTTAACTTTTAACAGCAAAGTGTCACCATCACAATCAAGAAGCATTTCATGCAATAATTGAATATTACCTGAAGTTTCACCTTTGCGCCATAGGGTTTGTCGTGATCTGGACCAATAACATACCCTACCTGTTTTCATCGTTTCGCTTATAGAATCAATGTTCATCCATGCATGCATTAACACAAGATGGTTTTGCCAATCTTGTGCAATTGCTGGAACAAGACCATCGGCGTTAAAGACAATATTTTTTAGTAAGTCTTGCATTTATCTATAAAATAGTTTGTAATAACTTATAGTCTTAAGTGGTTTTTAGCCTTTCCGTTCAATCTTGTAAACCCGCTTTTAAAATAAATAACATGATGATCATTAATTCACAAAACCATCCATCAACTAATCCAACATATTACCAAACAATTACTAGACATGGGCATTATCACCAGTCTCTAAACAATAAACATCACCGTTTACAATGCTTACAACATTTACAACGCTTACAATGTGCCTATAATGCTCAACATATTTGATATTAAGCCTTTTATTAAAGATCCTACTTCCTATGAACTATCCTTGCTTTTTGACTGTATCTAAATAGACGATTGATAATGAGTTTATACATTTAAAGCCAATTCATAACATGTTTAATAATCAAAATAAGGTAACAAGCTAATGAGAAGACGTTCAAAAGCTAGCACGCAGGCAAAGCAAACTGGCCCTCAACCTATCTCGCAATTACCCTGGGAGCTACCTGTTAATCCTTACGGTTTTATGAATATTCTCTCTCAAGATGAAATAGAATCTATTCATGAAACATCTCTAGATATTCTTGAAAAAATTGGCATTAATTTTTTGCTAGAAGAAGCTCGCGATATCATCAAAAAAGCAGGCGGTGGCGTTGTTCCAAATGAAGAACGAGTGACACTAGATCGTGGATTAGTGCTTGATGCCATCGCAAAAGCGCCAAGCCATTTTACGGTGCATGCGCGCAATCAGGCACATAATATTCACATGGGTGGAAATCATATGGCTTTTACAATGGTTGGTAGCCCTCCAAACGTGAGCGATCTTGAAAAAGGTCGACGCAATGGTAATGTCAATGATTTTTGTGATCTGATACGCCTTGCTCAATATTTCAATTGTTGCCATATTATTGGGGGCTATCCTGTTGAGCCCATCGATCTCAAACCATCTATCCGTCATCTAGAGGCCTTACGTCACACTGCAAAATTATCCGACAAAGTATTTCATGCCTATTCCTTAGGTCAAACAAGAAACCATGACGGAATAGAGATTGCACGCATTGCACGTGGCGTTAGTTATGAGCAATTTTGCCAAGAACCATCTTTGTTTTCAATTATTAACACATCATCGCCATTACGCCTTGATCGACCAATGTTGCGAGGCATCATAGAGATGAGCAAGGCAGGACAGATCTTGGTTATAACACCATTTACCTTGTCAGGAGCAATGGCGCCAGTAACTATCGCTGGTGCGCTTGCACAACAAAACGCAGAAGCCTTAGCTGGATTAGCCTTTGCACAAATTGTTCGCCCTGGTACACCAGTGATTTATGGAGGATTTACATCTAATGTTGACATGCGCACCGGATCACCAGCTTTTGGAACACCTGAATATGCAAAAGCTGCACTTGCTGGTGGACAACTAGCGCGCCGTTACAACATTCCATACAGAACATCCAATGTAAACGCATCCAATGCACCAGATGCTCAAGCAACTTGGGAATCAATGATGGCGTTATGGCCTGCATTATTAGGTGGTGGCAATATGATTAAACATGCGCTAGGATGGATTGAAGGCGGATTATGTGCAAGTTTTGAAAAAGTCATTATTGATGTAGAATTATTACAAATGATGATGGAATTTTTTAAACCTCTCAAAATCAATCAAGATGAACTGGCTTTTGATGCCATCAAAGAAGTTGGCGCAGGGGGTCATTTTTTTGGTGCTGCCCATACTATTGAGCGCTATAAAGATGCATTCTATAATCCTGTATTGGCCGATTGGAGTAATTTTGAATCTTGGCAAGAAAAAGGCTCAAAAAATGCAACCGAACGTGCACATACTACCTACAAACAAGCACTTGCAGATTATCAAAAGCCCTATATGGATGATGCAATAGAAGAAGAGCTTGACGCTTTCGTTGATCGGCGCATCCGCGAAGGCGGAGCTCCAGAAGAATAAATAATAAACCAACATTAACAGGAAATATAAAACATGTTTATACAAACCGAAGATACTCCTAATCCAGAAACGATGATCTTTCGACCTGGTCGTTCTGTTTTAGGTAATGGCGGGATGGATTTTCCAAATCGTAGTAGTGCCGATGGTGTGTCTCCTCTAGTAGAAAATTTATTTACAATTGATGGTGTAGAAGGTGTTTTTTTAGGAGCTGATTTTTTATCTGTTTCAAAAAATACTAACCATGATTGGTTAGTATTAAAAGCAGAAATTCTTGGTATCATGCTTGAGCATTTTAGTGCCAATAGCCCCATCATTTATGAAACAATTGACACAGCAGACACAACCGAAGATGAACATTTTAACGAAGAAGACAGAGACACCGTTGAGCAAATCAAAGAGCTGATCGAAACAAGAGTACGCCCAGCAGTTGCACGCGATGGAGGTGACATTGTATTCCATGGTTTTGAACGCGGTATCGTTTATTTGACCATGCGTGGGGCTTGTGCCGGTTGCCCATCTTCAACTTACACCTTAAAAATGGGCATTGAAAATATGCTCAAACATTACGTTCCTGATGTTCTTGAAGTACGTGCTAGCGCTTAATGCCTAAATTATCATATCAAAAATCTATCGTGGATTTACTTCGATTTCTACAACCTTTGAAATCAAATTCTAGTTCATATATTATCATTTCGTCTATCCTATTGATCATCACATTATGGATGGTAAGTGGCGATCAATTATTGATCTATCAAGGCGCTTTAAGCAATAAAACAAGCAATTTGTCACACCATGCAAGCGAACCTACTATGCTTCCAGTTCGTGCAATCAAGCTTCGTGCACAAGATTACCAACCAGTCTGGTCGCTTAAAGGCATTACAGAACCTTGGCGTAGCATTACCGTGCGCACACGCACTACAGGAAAAGTAGCCATCATGTATGCTCAACAAGGCCAGTTGATAGAACAAGACGGTTGGATTGCACAACTAAGTACTGATGATAGACCTGCACGCATCAAGGCCGCTACAAGCGCACTCGCGCAAAACAAAAATGAACTAAAAGCAGCACTTAAATTAGGTTTTTCAGGCAATGAAAACGAGCTGCGACGTGTTGCAAGTGAAGCTGGCGTTAAAAGTTCACAAGCTGAACTTGCCGCAGCAATATTGGATATTCAACATAGTGAGTTAAAATCTCCCTTTAAAGCTTTTGTTCATGTATTGCATATTACAAAAGGTGATGTCTTGCAACAAGGAGATAAGGTTGCACAGCTTATAGACACACATAAAATGAAAGCCGTAGTACATGTAAGTGAACGAAATCTTTCTAAGTTAAATAACGTAAAATATGCCAATTTCATAACATTTGATAATCATCAATATTCAGGAGAAATCATTTTTACTTCACCAAAAGCAAACACCAAACACGCTACATTTAGAGTTGAAATAGCTATAGAAAACCCACAACGCATATTGCGCGCAGGATCAACGGGTACTATTACATTTCATTTGCCCAAAGTCAGAGCATATCAAATACCCCATGATGCCATCATATCGGATGATAATGGTCAACTAGGAGTTTTAGTTGTTGATCATCATCGTACTAAATTTCAACCTATCAAAATTATTGCTACTAAAGAAAATGGCGTATGGATACATGCACAACAAGAAGAGTTACTGCTTGTAGGAAGTCAGGCGCATTATTTGCCCTTAAACACCCTTGTAAAGCCTACCTTAAGTCCATCTTTGTAAAGCTTCTACCTTTTTTGCACAACCCCCCAGCTTTGCAACAACCCCTATCTTTGCACAATCAATATGTGTGATACTCATTATAGACAATGCAAATAGCCCCAACATACATAACTCGATCAGATATGAGGATTTGATCAAATAACGTACAATTCAAATAACGTAGTAATCTAGGCGTAATCTGGGCAAAAAATGCTGATAGACTCATACAATGATATCTGCAGATGATATGCTCACTTCAATCCGCGCAGATTATCGAACTAGTGGTTATATTGTTGTCAATGCATTTTCCAAATCATCAATTAAATCTTCAACATTTTCAAGACCAATTGACAATCTAATGACATTATCACCAGCTCCTGCCGCAACACGCTCAACGTCGGATAATTGGCGATGTGTTGTAGATGCTGGATGAATGACAAGCGAGCGTGAATCTCCTATATTGGCTAATAGAGAAAACACTTCAAGCTTTTCTGAAAACTTCTTGCCTTGTTCAATCCCACCTTTAACCTGACAAGTAAATACACTGCCTGCGCCGTTGCATAAATATTTTTGTGCTCTTTGATAATACGCACTAGAGGGTAAACCTGCATACGAAACAGATTCTATTTTTGCATGACCTTCTAAAAATTCTGCAACAATTTGTGCATTTGCACAATGGCGTTGCATCCTTAGTGATAGAGTTTCCAAACCAAGCAGTGTTTGAAAAGCATTTTGAGGTGCCATCGCACAACCTAAGTCACGCAACACTACAGCTATATTATAAAATGTAAATGCCATATTGCCGAGCGCTTCATGAAAATTCAAACCATGATAGGAAGCATTTGGCGCTGCAAGCGATGGATAGTTACCGCTTTTTGACCAATCAAAATTACCGCTATCAATAGCAATGCCACCAATGACTGTTCCATTGCCTGTGATGAATTTTGTTGTAGAATGTATTGAAATATCCGCCCCCCAATCAAAAGGCTTCAACAAAGCAGGTGATGCGAGTGTATTATCAGCAACAACTGGCAAACCTTTTTTATGCGCCAATGCACTAATACTCTCAAGATCAAGCACAACGCCTCCTGGATTGGCAAGTGGTTCTAAAAATAATAATCGTGTTTTGCTGTCAATTGCATTTTCAATTGCTTCTAAATCATCAAAATCAACAATTTTTGCAGACCATCCAAACTTAGTGATCATATTTTTAAGTTGCTGAATAGTCCCTCCATACAATTTATTAGAAGCAACTAAATTGCAACCTGGTTCCATTAGCCCAAACATCACACCAAGTTGTGCAGCATGTCCAGATGAAAAGGCAACTGCTCCTACCCCACCTTCAAGAGCTGTCAATCTGTCTTGCAAAGCTGCAACCGTAGGATTTGTTAAACGTGAGTATATATAACCTACTTCTTCAAGATTAAATAAACGTGCAGCATGATCTGCATCCTTAAACACAAAAGCTGTTGTTTGATATATTGGCACTTGGCGTGCACCTGTTGTTGGATCAGGACCAGCGCCTGCATGAACGGATTGTGTATCAAACCCAAAATTTTTTGTCATCGCGTTATATCCTTTTATCAACCAACTTCTAGATCATTCAATTAGATGCATGCATCGCAAACGATTATAGAACTTTTGTTTCTATTGATCAAGCGCCTTCAAAACCTTGTAGAACATTGATCATATTAATGCCTATTTCTTCAACGGCATAACCACCTTCCATTACAAACAACGTAGGCTTATTGAGTTTACGTATTTTGGAGCCGTAGTATTTGAAATCATCACTCTCAAGCTTAAAAAATGAAATCGGATCATCTTTGAAGGTGTCTACTCCTAGTGAAACAACAATAGCCTCTGCTCCAAAATTTTGCAACTTCATCAACCCATGATCAAGCGCTTGTGCCCAACGATCATATTGTGTGCCTACTCCAAGTGGATAATTGAAATTGAACCCTTCCCCATCACCATAACCAACTTCATCATGAAAGCCCAAAAAATGTGGAAATGCTTTAAGAGGATCACCATGGAGTGAAACAAACATGACATCGCTACGATTAAAAAAAATTTGCTGCGTTCCATTTCCATGATGAAAATCAACATCTAAAACACCAACGCGCTTTGCCCCATTATCAAGAAACGCTTGCGCAGCAATAGCGCTATTGTTAAAAAAACAATAGCCTCCAAAAGCGTCTGAAGCTGCATGATGACCCGGTGGCCGGCACATACTAAAACAAGAAAACTCCTCTTGATTGATGATCTTTTGTGCTCCAGTTAGAGCGACATTGGCTGCCGCGCACGCCGCCTGCCACGTGCCAGCACATATGGATGTTTCGCCTGCTAGTGCATAATATCCCAATTTAGCTTGCGCATCATCTGGAACACGCAACCTGCCAGCACGCCTTGAAGGCCATATATTAGCAATTGCCTCTCCTTCATAGCCTGCTCCAACCCACTCATCCCATATTTGTTCAAGAAAATTGACATAATCGCTCGAATGAATACGTTTGATAGCCTCCAACGAAAAAACTTCTGGCTCTATAATTGCACCAAGTTGGGTTTCTTTTACTCTCTCAAGCACTGTTTCAGCACGCGCTGGACATTCATGGGGTATGATTAATTGCCCACCATCAAGCTCGGTTTTAGGATCTCTCAACTTATGTTTTGCAGTATAAACCGATAGCATCTTGCAAGCCTATCAAAGCGCTGTTATATTAATATAAGAACTTATATTAATAATGGTTTGAGTGTATGGTCAACATGTTTGACCACCCATTAAGGCCTTTACTCTACTACAAATTTATACTAAGGACAATCATATATGGAACAGCTTTCTGATCCTTTTGCGTTGCCAAGCAACACTACAAATTCTGTTTCCTTACAAAAAACAGAACAAACTGACTGTACAAAAATGGCACTAACTGCAGCTGCAGCCAAGCAGATTTTATTGTTAAAAAAACAAGAAAATCAACCTCTTGCCAGATTAAGAATTACGGTAAGTGGCGGCGGCTGTGCAGGATATCAATATCATTTTGCATGGGATGATCATGAAAATCAAGGTGATCATATTTTCTCTCTCGATGGCGCAGAAATTATTGTTGATAACACTTCCATAGAGTTTTTAAATAGCTGCAATCTTGACTATGTAGACGAGCTAATAGGCTCAAGTTTTAAAATCAACAATCCAAACGCTACCTCATCTTGTAGCTGTGGTACATCGTTTGCCTTTTAAACGATATGTCTTTTAATTCGTCCTTTTGATTTTCCTTTTTAAAAAAACTCTTTTTTCTTGTTTATTATGCGCATTGCTACATTTAACGTTAATTCTATTAATGCTCGATTAGAAAACATTACGCCATGGTTACAAAATAGCAAACCTGATGTTGTCTTATTACAAGAAATTAAATGCGAAACGCATCTTTTCCCATCAGATCATTTCCATGCACTTGGCTATCATAGTATTGCAGCAGGGCAAAAAGCATATAACGGTGTTGCTATCTTATCCAAACAACCATGTGAGGTACGCTTTAATCAATTGCCAGGCAACCCAGAAGACGTGCAAGCACGCTATCTTGAAGTTGATTTTGGTCATTGGATTTGTGCTAGCATTTATTTACCAAATGGAAACCCTGTTGATAGTGATAAATTTCCTTACAAATTAGATTGGATGCAACGCTTAAAATCCCATATCAAAAATGAATTACTAGCAAGTGAACGCCTGTTTGTTTTAGGAGGTGATTATAACATTTGCCCACATGACAAAGATTGCTACGATCCGCATTTTTTGCGCAATGATGCTGTCATGCACCCACTAGCACGTAGTCTCTTTCGAAGCATTGTCAATCTTGGTGTAACCGAAGCTTTTGACGCGTTATATCCTCAAGCTCAAGCATATAGCTATTGGGATTATATGAAAGGACGCTTTGATAAGGATATGGGCTTGCGTATTGATCATTTTTTATTATCACCTGAAGCTAGCGATTTAATGAATACGTGTACAATTGATCGCACCCCAAGAGCGCAAACACGACCTTCAGATCACACTCCTGTTATTCTTGAAATCAATTTATAAAAATTACGCTATAATATTTAAATAATAACCGCGCTTTTTAGGCAAGCTTTGTGCAGGTCCTTCATCTCCATCAATTTCCAACAAAAGGGTCAACCGCTGAAATGCCGCAATTAAATTAGTTGGATCTCTAAAGGTAGAACGCTGTTGGCCTTTATTATGCGTATTTAACCTTAATTCGCTAGGTATAGCAGCCGATAGTTTCGAACTTCCAGTAAAACCTGTTGCCTCATTAATACGAGGTGCATTGCCTTGTGATGAACGATTTACCTGATAAATATTAGTCAATATAAAATCTTTATAGAATATCAATTACATTATTATTTTATCACTACTTTGAAAATTCTTATGAGATGATTTGCTGCAATAAACAAGTTTTAAAACTTTAGTGTACATAAAAATTTCATAACAATATTTTATAACAATATTTTATAAAAATAATTCTACTAATAGCATCGCTTCGTAAATAAAAATCTGCTATAGAACAATCTTTTTCTGATCAAAATACTAACTGTCATTGTTTTAACCTTGAGGCAACAATTGCTTATAAAACATTATACATTCATATCATTATGCATTAATATTAGGGATCAATATAATAACCAGCGCCCATTTAAAAGCACCTAGCATGAACAACATTTTATATTTTAAAACAATGAAGTTATTTTCTACAAATTTATTTTCCATATGGCTGGCCACCATCATTTGCGTTGCTATTGCTAACTTTTCCAGTCCAACTCTACAAGCAAACGACGCTATTGAAACCAATGCAAGTTTTGCCTTTATTCAAGATTTTACAACCGATGACATCTTGTTAAGCATCAACGCACATGAACGCATGTATCCTGCTTCTATGACTAAAATGATGACAGCATATTTGGCTTTTATTGCTTTAGATGAGGGGCGTATTAAACTAACCGATAAACTTACTATTAGCCAAAAAGCATGGCGCAAAGGTGGCTCTAAGATGTTTGTACAAGTCGGCAGTCAAGTGAGTGTTGACGATATCTTACACGGCATCATTGTCCAATCAGGTAACGATGCATCCATAGCATTGGCTGAATTTTTAGGTGGTGATGAAGATAATTTTGCAAAATTAATGAACCATGAAGCTGAAAAACTAGGCATGTTCAACACTCATTTTACCAATGCCAGCGGTTGGCCAGATGAGCAACATTATACAACCGCAGCAGATTTAGGATTGTTAGCGCGTGCCATTATCAAAAATTTTCCTGATCTATATACCATTTATTCTAATACTAGCTTTACATATAACGGTATTGCACAAAATAACCGAAACCCTCTTTTATACAAAAATAGCACAGGCGCAGATGGTTTAAAAACTGGCTATACCGAAGCCTCTGGCTATGGCTTAACTGCCTCAGCTGTGCAAAATAATCAACGCTTAATTATGGTCATCAATGGCTTATCATCTTCTCAAGATCGTGCAGACGAGGCAAGGCGACTATTTGCATGGGCATTTGCAAATTTTAGACTTAAAAAATTCTTTACACGCTCTGATACCATTCTAGACATCCCAGTTTGGCTTGGAGACAAGCAAACAGTGAAAGCGCAAGCCGCAAACCACGCCATCATTAATGTACCTGTTACAAATTTTAATGCCGTCAATATTAATGTTTCTTATGCAACATATCCTACAGCTCCTATTAAGGTTGGAGATGTCTTAGGAGAAATTGCCATCGAAGTTCCCAACGGGGAAAAGCAAACCATTCCATTAATAGCCAGCGAAAATATATCCCGCCAATCATTCTTTGCACAACTTCTTTCCAAACTGGCATTGTTATCTGGCGATATAGAAACAAAATAATCAATATCATTATCAATAATGCCAACCAAAACAAACAATCAACAAACCTTAAAAGGATGCTTCATTGTTGTTGAAGGTGGCGAAGGAAGCGGAAAATCAAGCCTTATTGATAGTCTGGCAGCATATGTACAAAATCTTGGCGTTACTGTGTGCAAAACACGCGAGCCTGGTGGCAGCGTTCTTGGTGAACAAGTTAGATCGTGGATTTTAGATTCTAAAAGCGCATTCATACAACCCGAACAATATTGTGTTGAAGACAAATTAACTGAAACTTTTCTATTGCTAGGCGCACGTCAGCACCATTTAAGCCATGTTATCAATCCTGCATTGCGTGCTGGCCAATTGGTTTTATGCGACCGATTCCATGCATCAACACTTGCTTACCAGGGCGCAGGTCATGGGATAGCGTATCAATTAATTGATCAACTGAGTGCACCTATATTAGAAAACAACAAACCTCACATGACCTTTTTTTTAGATATAAAACCTGAGATAGGCCTCCAAAGAGTTCAACAACGTGCAACTACTAACCGATACGATCATTTTGATATAGCATTTCATCAACGCGTTAATACCGCATTTAAAGAAATGGCAACAATAGCACTCAACAACCCGTCTATTACATGCCATGGTAGAGTCAATATACTCGATGCTAGTTTAGACAAAGAGCAAGTGCTAAATCATGCAATCAGTGCCATTGATTATTTAAAAAAATAAACCACGCAATGACGCAATTACATCCTCTCGATCCTCAAGCACGTGCACGATATCAAAATGAAATGGTTGGCCATAAAGAGTGTGAACAAGCTATTGTGCAAGCATGGCTTTCAAAACGCATGCATCATGGGTGGATTTTCTCGGGAGCACAAGGTATTGGTAAAGCAACCTTTGCGTGGCGTATTGCAAAGTTTTTACTCCTTCAAGGTTTATCATCAGATGATCTTCAAGAAAATTTACTTGAGCTTGATGAGAACAATCAAATTACTAGCCTTGATGTTGATATCAATCATCCAGCAATTTTGCGTATTCATGAGCTTACGCATACAGGTATTTTGCATATTAATGCCTCTCCTTCTCAAGAGATTTCAGTTAATGAAATTAGGAAACTACGTGCTTTTTTTAATTTGAAATCTGGTGAAAACAGCCCGCGGGTCATTTTAATTGACGGCGCTGATCGCATGAGCAATTCAAGTGCAAATGCACTTTTAAAACTGTTAGAAGAGCCCAATCATGGTTGCTTTATATTGCTTGTGACTAGCAGGGTTCGTATGATACCAGCCACTATACGCTCACGATGTAATCATATGGTGATGCACCCTTTACAGCCTGCACAGATGGATCAAGTGCTTAGTCAACAACTACCTAGCCTTGAACCACATAGCAAGCAAGCATTAATAGCATTAAGTAATGGAAGCCCTGGTATAGCTATCGATTTACAAAATGCTGGTGGTTTTGTGTTATATGAAAGACTATTTAACTTAATATGCAAGCTACCTCAATTAAGCCCAGACGAAATACAAAATCTTGTTGATAGCCTTATTAACACCCAAGACACATGCGCTGCTTTTACAGCAAAACATATTATTACAAACTGGCTTTATAATCTGATCAGAATTACATCTGGATTAGAGCCATCCCACACACCTTTAGAAAATGAACGCGAATATTTAATTGAACTTGCATCAAAAGCAACCTTTGAGCAATGGTGTCTCTTATGGGAAAATTTATCCAATCTTGACGATCGCGCTGGCAATCAACGTGCTACTTGGATTAGTTTATTTATACAATGGGCTGAATTAACTGTACCAACAAACAAACAAACAATATAAATAATAAAATCAATTGCAAATTTGGCATAATGAAAGAATTTACATGAAACCCAAGCAATACATCACTACTCCAATTTACTATGTCAACGACAAACCTCATATAGGTCATGCATATACTAGTGTAGCTTGTGACGTTCTATCTAGGTTTAAGCGCATGGATAATGTCGACGTGATGTTCTTAACAGGAACCGACGAGCATGGCCAAAAAATTGAAAAAGCTGCTACTATTGCTCAACAAGAACCCCAAATATTTACAGATCAGATCAGCCTTAATTTTAAAAAACTTGCTGTTGCAATGAATTGTAGCTTTGACCAGTTTATACGCACTACAGAAACACGTCATCATCAAGCAGCACAAGCAATGTGGCAACAGCTAAACGCAGCTGGAGATTTATATAAAGGAAACTATACCGGATGGTACGCAATCAGCGATGAAGCCTATTATCATAAAGATGAGCTTTCTAAAAAAACCGATGGCACGATGGTTGCTCCTACAGGCGCAACCGTTGAATGGTCTGAAGAGCCATCATGGTTTTTTCGACTGTCAAAATATCAACAACCGTTATTAGATTTTTATAAAAATAACCCTGACTTCATTAAACCTGCAAACCGTATGAATGAAGTAATCAGTTTTGTCCAAGGTGGGTTGCAAGATCTTTCCGTGTCGCGTGCTAGTTTCCAATGGGGTATTAAAATTCCTGACGATGAAGATCATGTCATATATGTTTGGTTAGACGCATTGGTTAATTATCTTACTGCATTAGGCTATCCAAATACCGAACATGAAACTTTCACTAAATTTTGGCCCAATACAACCCATGTTGTTGGAAAGGATATTGTAAGATTTCATGGTGTATATTGGCCAGCTTTTTTAATGTCTGCTGGATTAACATTACCAAAACAAGTTTTTGCTCATGGTTGGTGGATGAACCACGGCCAAAAAATGTCTAAATCTATTGGCAACGTCATCGATCCATTAGCACTAATTGATCAATATGGTCTTGATCAGTTACGATATTTTCTGATGCGACAAAAATCTTTTGGTCAAGATGGTGATTTTACACATGAAGCAATGATTGAGCGAATCAATAGCGATCTTAGCAATGATCTTGGAAATTTAAGCCAACGTGTGTTGTCCATGGTACAGCGATATCTTAATGGCAAATTGATTGCTTGTAACCCAAACAATGAAACCGATCAAAAAATGATCCTCCATGCAAGCAATTGTCTTCAAGAAGTTCGAGTACATGTCAATAACTTAGCCTTTAATCGTGGGTTAGAATCAATATGGAGTTTAATTAGTGCAGCCAATCAATATGTTGATCATGAAGCCCCATGGGCTTTGCGCAAGACAGACGAAAAACGCATGGAGCAAACACTTTATATTTTAAGCGATATGTTACGCAAAATTGCATTGCTTGTACGCCCTTTTATGCCCACAAGTGGAGATTTATTACTCGATCAATTATGTGTTGATTCTGCTCAACGCACCTATGCACATTATGATCAATGGCTTGATACTGAAACAGTATTACCTGTGCCTACGGCTATTTTCCCACGTATTGAAAAACACACTGGTTGAGTATGATGCATAAAATTGTTGATAGCCATTGTCACCTTGATTACATACAAGCAAAAGGTGCTAACATTGATGATATAATAGCAAGGATGCATTCACAAAATGTTGCTGCTTGCGTGACTATTTCTACAAAATTGCAAATGATATCTGACATCCTTAAATTTTCTCAAAAACATCCATCTGTTGTTTGCTCTGCAGGAATTCACCCCCATGAAACTGCAAATGAAACTGTAACCAGCGATGCTTTAGTAGATATCGCACAACATCCAGACATCATTGCAATCGGCGAAACTGGCCTTGATTATTATTACAATTATGGACCAAAAGATTTACAACAAAAATCTTTTGCAGCACATATAGAAGCTGCTAGTGAAACAGATTTACCCTTGATTGTTCATACCCGTGAAGCAGATAAAGACACCATCAAAATACTACATCATCACTACAAGCAAAAACCTTTTGCAGGCGTCATTCATTGTTTTACCAGCACACAATGGCTAGGAGATGCTGCAATTGAAATTGGCATGGCTATTTCTGTTTCAGGGATTATAACCTTCAAAAACGCGCAAGATATCCGCAATAGCATCAAAACATTTAAACCTGAGCATCTATTAATCGAAACAGATGCACCATTTCTAGCGCCAGTACCTCAACGAGGACAAATGAATGAACCATCTTTTATCTCTCATACCTTGAGCTCTCTAGCAACATTATTGGATATGGATCATCAACAATGTGCAAATATGACTACTACTAATTTTATGAAATTCTTTAAAAAAGCAAATGAACGTCTTGGTCAAAAAGGCGTGTTCCTACAAGAACAACTTTAAATCATGAGCAAAAACCCTCCTGCCATGAAAGTCACTGTTTTAGGATGTGGTACATCAAGCGGTGTACCGCGCATTGCTTTTGGTTGGGGAGATTGTGATCCTAATGAACCACGCAACCTTCGGATGCGCGCATCCATTTTAATTGAAACAAACGGCTTAAACATCGTCGTTGATACAACTCCAGATTTTCGTATGCAAATGCTTAAGCATAACGTAGAAAAACTTGACGCTGTCATTTACACTCACGCACACGGAGACCATGTCCATGGTATTGATGATATAAGAGCTTTTCGGATGAAACAACGCCAAACGATCAACGCCTACATGGATCAAGAAACGTTTGATAGCCTCAACGGTCGTTTTGATTATGTTTTTAACAATCCCAGTAACTCTTTATACCCACCCACCTTATCTGCAAAAATAGTTAAACGGACAGGTTCTTTTAATATCGAGAATCTTAAGATTAATACTTTTGCACAAAACCACGGACCAATTGAGACCATAGGCCTAAGGATTGGTGATTTTGCATATTCAACTGATCTGGTTGATTTAGATGAAGAGGCATTTGAAGCGCTCCTAGGTGTTAAAGTTTGGGTTGTGGATGCTTTACAACTCAAACCTCATCAAACACACGCACATCTTGATAAAACGCTCTCATGGATTGAACGTGTTAAACCACACCATGCCATTTTAACGCATATGGGTACTGCTATGGATTATCAAAGCTTAAAAAACACGATCCTGCAAGATCATATAGAACCTGCATATGATGGAATGGTGCTTCATTTATAAATAAATCTTTAAGTATCATTTTACTAAATATACTAACCAAAAAAACTTCAATATTCTGCTTATATATTCTTACTTTTGCTCAAGCCACAATGATTGGTACCACAGAAATGCCAGTAATTTTCTTGTTATTTGCTTTTTAATCAATTTTATTAACTATATCTTTACCAATCATGGCAATTAAACTTGACAATCTGGTCGTGAACATTATATTCGTGCAAGCTTGTTAAATAGCATTCTGTACTAATTAAAGTGCAATTAAAATAAATAATAACGCTGCTTAAGGTTCGATTCATTAATTAAACTTTTAAATGTTTAATGCTAGTTTGAAAAGCTAGCACCGTAAAGCGCGAAAAGTCATAAGGATAAATATATGTATGCGGTAATTCGAACCGGCGCAAAACAATATCGCGTTCAATTAAACGACATCATCTCACTCGAGCGTCTTGATGGCGCAGAAGGTGATTCGGTTGTTTTTGATCAAGTTTTAATGCTTGAAGAAAACGGCAAGCTTGATGTAGGAACACCTTTCATTGAAGGCAAAACTGTTTCAGGTACCATCATTAAACAAAAACGTGCGCGTAAAATAATCGTCTTCAAAAAACGCCGACGTAAAAATTCACGTACCACACATGGTCACCGTCAATACCAAACGGTTGTAGAAATTGATGCAATCGCTGGCACACGTGCACCCAAAGCAGCTAATACAAAGAGCAGTGCCACCAAAGCCAGTTCTGCTAAAAAAGATAAAACTGAAAAGCCAGTATCTACCTCGAAACCTTCTAACAAAGCATCTGTTGGCGAAAAAGCCAAACAAACCAAGAGCGCTACAACCAAAAAAGCTGCTGCTAAAAAGGCTCCAGCAAAAAAACTCGACACACAGAAGTCTACATAATATAATAGCTATATCAATATAAAGGAACATAGTCATGGCACATAAAAAAGCAGGTGGTAGTTCAAGAAACGGTCGCGATTCAGCTGGGAGACGCTTAGGCGTCAAGCGCTTTGGTAGTGAATTAGCACGCGCAGGCAATATTATTGTACGCCAACGTGGGACAAAATTTTATCCTGGCAAGCATATTGGCATAGGAAAAGATCATACTTTATTTGCTTTATGTGATGGGAAAGTACAATTTTATAAATCAGGCAACAGGCAATTTGTATCTCTGATTACTGAAAATAATGCTCTCTAATAAAAGTTATCATAAGCATTCGATGCTATTTTGCCCATATTGCAATATCAATTAAGACAAATGAACAATGCGGTTTCTTGATCGCGCTAAAATTCATATCAAAGCCGGCGATGGTGGTCATGGCACCATCTCGTTTAGGCGAGAAAAATATATTGAATTCGGCGGCCCCGATGGTGGCCATGGCGGCAACGGTGGTGATGTTATTGCACGCGCAGTAACTGGTTTAAATACTCTTATTGACTATCGTTATCAGCAACATTTTAAAGCAAAACGTGGATACGATGGAGCTGGCGCCAATTGCACTGGAGCAGCTGGAAAAAACCTTATACTTGACGTTCCATGCGGCACGCAAATCATCCTTGATGAAACCGATATTGTATTAGCAGATCTTACCAACGAAGGCGATACAGCTGTTCTAGCACTTGGTGGGCACGGCGGTTTAGGCAATGCAGCATTTAAATCATCAACAAATCGTGCTCCAAGAATACGTCAAGAAGGCACAAAAGGTGAAGAACGTTCTGTATGGTTACAATTAAAGATCATTGCCGATGTAGGTTTAATTGGCTTACCTAATAGTGGTAAATCAACATTTTTGTCGATAGTATCAAAAGCTACTCCTAAAATTGCAGATTATCCTTTTACAACCATCCGCCCACAAATAGGCATTGCGCAAAGATATGATGACAGCTGCGCAATTGCCGATATTCCTGGCCTAATAGAAGGTGCTAGCTTAGGAAAAGGATTAGGTCACTATTTCCTTCGCCATATAGAGCGATGTACTTTATTACTGCATTTGGTAGATATCACAGAGGATAATCCTCTAGAAAATTGGCGCCAAATCCGTACTGAACTCAAGGCATATAACGCTAGCATAGCTAACAAAAAAGAACTCGTCTTGCTCACTAAATGTGATACTATTGACCAAGATGTTGTAAAAAAGACACAACAGCATTTCATAAAACATGCTAATATAAGCCCTCTTTGCATTTCATCAATCAAAGGGCAAGGTATTGATGATTTATTAGACGTTGTATTTTTATATCTTCAAGAACAAAAGCAAAGCTTACAAGAACAATCCAACACCCTACCATGGCGACCATAATGCCAAATTCTTTGCCAACAATACTACAAAACCGCCAGCGTATTGTCATTAAGATTGGCTCTTCTTTATTAGTTAAAGGAAGCAAACTGCGCACACGCTGGTTGAATACATTATGTCATGATATTGCAATGTTAGTGCACGCTGGCACTCAAGTAGTCGTAGTCTCATCGGGTTCTATTGCATTGGGTAGTTGTGTGATTGAACCCCATTATGCCTTAGATCATAGCCGCAAGAAATGGCCTCTTGAAATCAAGCAAGCAGCAGCAGCAGCAGGTCAAATTACTCTAGCACAAGGTTGGAGCCTTGCATTAAAACGCTCTAATCTTAATGCTGCACAAATTTTGCTGACACTACAAGATACTGAATCGCGCCGCCGTCATCTAAATGCGCGAGCGACAATCATATCACTTTTAAAAGCATCAATTATTCCTGTCATTAACGAAAACGATACCATTGCAACCAGTGAAATTCGCTACGGCGATAATGATCGCTTAGCAGCACGTGTTGCTACTATGATCAGCGCCGATTTATTCATTTTGCTATCAGATATTGATGGCCTTTATACAGCAGATCCTACAAAAGTTCCAAGCGCACAGCATCTTAGCTCTGTCAAGAATATCACCTTTGAACATATGACGATGGCAAAAAATTCAAACTCCAAAATTGGAACAGGTGGCATGATCACCAAGCTTGACGCAGCTCGTATTGCTAGCGCAGGAGGTTGCACTACGATTATTGCAAATGGCCATCATGTGCCAATATGCACTTCGCTTCAAAATAAACGCTTTAGCTTGTTTGAGCCCTCCACTACCCCTCTTCAAGCCCGTAAACAGTGGATTTATGGTAGCCTTAACACAACAGGCACCCTATATCTTGACGATGGTGCAATACAAGCTGTACGAGCAGGAAAAAGTTTACTTTCTGCTGGCGTTCAAACATCCGATGGTACCTTTAAAAAAGGAGATCATGTTATTTTAGCTGACGCAACTAATCAGCAGCGTTTTGCCGTTGGCATTATCAATTATAGCAGCAATGAAACAAAAAAAATTACACGCTGCCAAAGCCATCAAATAGAAACTATTTTAGGCTATAGTGGTCCATCAACATTAGTACATCGTGATAATCTAGTGCTTGACGAAGCAACAACAATAGTTTAACTATTGCCCATAGCTTAAAGATTATATTCAATCATCATAAAATCGTGAGGATACAATGCGAATTGCAAGTTCTTTAAAAACTTTGCGTTCTCGTCATAAAGAATGCCGTTTAATACGCCGCAAAGGCAAAATATACGTGATTAACAAACTCAATCCGCGTTTTAAAGCGCGCCAAGGCTAAAAAGAACCCATAGGCTAAGAGTTTTAATGCCCATAGCTAAAGGCCATCATAAAACGAAAACTTAGCCAAACAAACATCAACCAAGCAAACAAGCGCTAGCAATATTAATTCTTTGCATGTTAGCTCTTTTAAATTTTTCAATTTTAAAAGAGCGACATCATGATCCTTTTAGCCGTTTTGCTAACTTAAGAGAAAAACCAACTCTTTCTCGTTGTATTTTTTTAGTAACAACCAAAGCCGTGTCATATTTTAGCCAGCAAGCTTTCAAAGGTTTTTTTGTTCAATATCATAACAATTTTATTCTAGTTCAAGTATTTTTCTCTTTACTTCATTATGCAATTGTTGAATGCTTAATTGGTCGTAATTATATATTAACTTTGGTAGAATTTATCATGAGTACAGATCCATCACCTCGTCGCGGGGGGCGTGCTGCACGTGTCGCGTTACGCTCCGCACCTCTACAAGAACATGAGCGCCCAGTGCGTCCAGGCCTATCAAGTGGAAATTTTAAGCCATTATCTGATCGCCAGCAATATCAAATTCACGAAGCAGCTTTACAAGCACTTGAGACCATTGGGTTTGCAGATACTATCCCAAGCGGTATTGAATCAATGACAAAAATGGGAGCATTTATCTCACCTCAAGGTCGTTTATGCTTTCCTCGTTCATTGATTGAAGATGTAATTGCAAATGCTAATCGTGATTTTATATTATGTGGACAATCTAGTACTCACGATATTAGCCCACATGAAAGCCGAACTTATTTTGGTACAGCTGGTGCGGCAGTCCATATGATTGACCCCATAACACGAAAACACCGCGAAAGTAACCTTCAAGACCTATATAATATGGCGCGCATTGTAGATTCCCTTGAGCACGTCCACTTCTTTCAACGTACACTTGTTGCACGTGATCTCCCTGACCCGTATGAAATGGATGTCAACACATGCTATGCTAGCATTGCTGGCACATCCAAACATGTGGGTTCAAGTTGGGTTGCCCCACGACATTTTGATGCCAGCATGGAAATGTTACATTACATTGCCGGTGGAGAAGATAACTGGAGAGCGCGCCCTTTTGTATCAATGAGTTGTTGCTTTGTTGTGCCCCCTTTTAAATTTGCTGAAGATGCATGCTATTGTCTTGAATCGGCTGTGCGTGCTGGCATGCCTGTTTTGCTATTAGCTGCTGGCCAAGCTGGTGCTACTAGCCCTGCGTCTCTTGCTGGAGCAGTTGTACAAGAAATGGCTGAAGTTCTTGGAGCACTTGCATATGTCCATTCTATCAAAAAGGGTGCCCCTGCTATTTTAGGTCCATGGCCTTTTGTTTCAGATTTACGTACTGGTGCCATGAGTGGAGGCAGTGGAGAACAAGCTTTATTGATGGCAGCTTGCGGCCAAATGGGTCGCTTTTATAACATTCCCACTGGCGTCGCTGCTGGAATGAGTGATAGTAAATTGCCAGATATACAAGCTGGCAGCGAAGCAGGATATAACCAATCATTAGTAGGTCATTCAGGGGCTAATTTAATCTACGAATCTGCAGGCATGTTATCGAGTTTATTATCTTGTAGTTTTGAAAAACTAGTTAGCGATAATGATAGTATAGGAGCTATTATGCGTAGCCTTCGTGGCATCGAAATAGACGAAGATAATTTATCCATTGAAGTAATACGCGATGTATGTCTCAACGGCCCTGGACATTTTCTTGGAAATGATCAAACTCTGTCAAAAATGCAATCTGATTATGTCTATCCCGTCATAGGAGATCGAAGCAGTCCAAAAGAATGGCTAGAAAAAGGATCGTCTGAGGCTTCGGAGCGCGCAAGTCAGTATGTAAAAGATATTTTGAAAAATCACTTCCCAAGTCATTTAAGCCAAAATATGGATGAGCACATCAGATCAAAACTTCCTATCAAACTAGACCCAATCTTCAACACAAACACATGATCACTAAAATACAGTCACACTGGCATTAAAAAACATGATTGCAATAACATACTGCAATAAGATCAGTATTGTAAAATCAAAGCGTATATTATCGGTTTTATCAACAAGCAATATGCCATTGAAATGAAATTGCTTATAAATGATCTAATATTTCCAATATTCTTTTGTAATGCGTTCGATTTCTTTGTCGACTAACTCATTAACTATTTTAGGAAGATTGCTATCTAGCCATTCTTTAAGCATCGGATGCAAATCTGCACGCACCATCTGTTCAAGTGTTAGCTCTTGATTGCCCATCCTGATAGAGCGATGTAGATGCCGAATAGCTTTGCTAGAAGCGCGCGCAGAATTATCAGATAAAACATTATCAATATTAGCTTGCTCTTCAAGAAAATTGTCTTGATCGCTTATAGCTTGTGTCTGTTCTTGATGCATTTTTTCAGCTTTATTTGCTGCTTTCCTACGATAAACCAACTGCGGTGGTACTTTTAACAAAGGCGCTTTTGTACTACGTTCTTGATATAAATTACCCGTTAATGAGGGTTGATTGCTTATGTCGCTTTCATTTTTTTCTACGTTCGCTTGTCCATCAGATGCATCCTGCACTTGCTGTATATCTGGCAAAGCATCGGCCTCAGCAACCCCAACTTCAACCTTTTCTGTTGCCAGATTTGGATTGTTTTTGAGGTCATTCCGTTCAATCTCACTTGGAGTTAAACCCTCGCCGCCAATAGGCATACTAGCTTCCGATGGAATCGCGTTGCCGCTTTGATCGGGCTGTCCATCTTCAAGGTTTTGCTCTGGAACTGTTTGGTCTGGCGTTATTATTTGTTGAACTTGCTTAAGATCTAACGGTTCCTGTTTCTCTAAAGAAGGCGGCTTTCCTGATGCCACTTGATTAGTTTGACCCAACTCCAATGGCTGAGATGCATCACCATTGGCGCTAACCTGCTGAGCCTTTCCAAGATCAAGAGGTACATGCAATGGTATCGATTTTACCGATGCAAGATTTTGTGCATCTGGGTTGCTCGATGTCATATCTTGGGTTGGGGTATTAACAGAATCAACGCCAGATAATTCCTTATCTTGCGTAATAGCTTCACGAATGTCAGACATGATTGCCTGCGTTCCACCATTTTGTGCTTGACCACCATTTTGTGTTTGATCAGTCATACGCAGACTATCTCATCCAAATAAATACAGCTATTATTATAAAACAGTTTTAAAAAATACCAATACTGGTTCATAAACTATTTTTCAGCAAAATACCAAACTAAAATCTTCAACGTGATTCGTACTTTATCTACAAGTATTATTTAACTATATATACATATATCTGCATATATTACATCATTCAAATGCAAGTAATTCTATTATTAATTTATTTTATCCATAACGATTACTACACTTTAATACGAATTACTACATTTTATTACTATGTTAATGTTAAAATATTACCTCAAATTAATATTTTCTTTAAGTCAATGCATCTATATACAATTTTGCTATCAATCTATCTCTAATTTGGCGCATTTTCATTAAAGCACGACGCTATAAATAGATACTTCTATAAATTGCTATGCAATTGCTATAAGTGGAAATAATTTTTGTGTTATTATTTAGAGTAATATTTTCAAAGATTTTAAGTTTTAGAACCATTCCATTTAGGAGAACTATATATGACCAAAACGGTTATCGCATCGGCAAGCAAAGAATTAATTATTGGCTTTGATGAACCTTTTTGCATTATTGGAGAGCGTATTAATCCAACTGGCAGAAAACGATTAGCCGATGAAATGAAAAACGGCATTTTTGATACCGTCCAAGCAGATACAATTGCCCAAATTCAAGCAGGTGCTAATATGCTTGATGTTAATGCTGGTATCCCTCTTGCTGATGAACCCCAAATTTTAGCCAAAACTATTCGCTTGATTCAAGAGATAACAAACGTTCCTCTTTGCATTGATAGCTCCATCGTAGCAGCTTTAGAAGCTGGTCTAGAAGCCTATAAGGGCAGAGCTTTACTTAATTCGGTCACTGGCGAAGAAGAGCGCTTAGAATCTGTTTTGCCATTGGTTAAAAAATTTGATTGTGCTGTTATTGGTATCTCTAATGATGAAACAGGAATTTCCGAAGACCCAGATGTTAGATTTGAAGTAGCGCGTAAAATCGTGAGACACGCACAAGATTATGGTATTAAACCAAATGATGTTGTCATTGACCCATTGGTCATGCCCGTAGGCGCGCTTGGGAAAGCAGGTTACTCTGCTATGCGACTGATCCGTCGCTTACGAGAAGAATTGAAAGTTAATACATCTTGCGGGGCATCAAACATTAGCTTTGGATTGCCAAACAGGCATTCTTTAAATAGTACTTTTCTATCAATGGCAATCGCCCATGGAATGACATCAGCAATTTTAAACCCATTGCATAATGAAGAAATGCAAGCTATTCGAGGAGCTGATGTGATGATGGGTCACGATAAAGATTGCACACGCTGGATTGCAAAATATCGTACACCAGCTGATGAAAACGGAGGTATGGAACGCAGTAGACGCAATGCGCGCCGTAATCGTGCTGCTGCCATATAAGACTAAGACTTAAATTTACATCAAGGTGGAACTCTGATAAGAATATTATCAAGTCATCAAATGCAATCAAAAGTTAAATATGTCTTACTACAGTATTAAAGTATGGTAGCTATTCATGGAGAAAAAACAAGAAAATCAAACCACAGAAAACATCAAAGTAGTTTTTACACCATCTGGCAAAAGAGGTGAAGTAGCTGCTGGGACAACTGTACTTAGTGCTGCTAGAAAGTTAGGCGTTGATCTTGATTCTGTTTGTGGTGGTCGTGGTATTTGTGGACGATGTCAGGTTGAGCCTTCATGGGGTGAGTTTGCAAAATTTTCTATCCACGCCGTTGACAACAATTTGAGCCCATTTAGCCAAACAGAAGAACGTTATCAATCAAAGCGAGGTTTGAAAACAAAACGTAGGCTTGGATGTTCAACAAAATTGTTGGGTGACATGGTCATTGATATCCCTGCTGAAAGTCAAGTCCACCAGCAAGTGATTCGCAAACGAGCTGAAGTTCGTGATATTATTATCGATCCCGTCATACGCTTATATTACATTGCTGTTGAAGAACCTGATATGGATCATCCTTCGGGAGATTTTGAGCGTGTTAACGATGCGCTTTTGCAACAATGGAATGTCAATATTTGCACGGCAAGTATGCCTGTCTTGGAGCACTTACAAACTTTGCTTCGAAAGAGTGATTGGAAAATTACTGTTGCTGTGCGCGATGACAAAATCATTGTTGCAGCATGGGAAGGTTTGAAAGAGCGCTTTTTAGGTGCTGCGGTTGATATTGGCTCTACAACTATGTCTGTTCATCTTTGTGACATGCGCACTGGAGAAGTCTTGCACTCCGTGGGCATCATGAACCCACAGATTCGTTTTGGCGAAGATTTAATGAGCAGGGTTTCGTATATTATGATGAACCCCGATGGCAATATAGAGCTAACGCGCTCCGTACGTCATGCTCTTGTTTCCTTACTTGAGCAAGTATGCGCACAAATCACAGAAGACCCTAACGATGTGCTAGAAGTTGTATTTGTTGGCAACCCTATCATGCACCATTTATTATTGGGATGGAACCCTGTTGAGTTAGGGTGGGCTCCTTTTGCCCTTGTGTCCAATGCCTCACAAGATATAGATGCTGCACAATTAGAGCTTACATGCATACATCCAAGTGCACACGCATGGACTTTTCCTTTAATTGCAGGCCATGTTGGCGCAGATGCCGCAGCGGTAATTTTAAGCGAATCTCCACAAACACAAGAAGCCGTTTCACTGATCATTGATGTAGGCACCAACGCAGAAATTGTTCTTGGCAACAAAGATCAATTACTTGCTTGCTCAAGTCCTACGGGTCCAGCATTTGAAGGCGCTCAAATTTCATCTGGACAACGCGCTGGTGCTGGAGCTATCGAACGAGTTCGAGTTGACCCTCAATCTTTAGAGCCTCGCTATAAAATCATTGGATGTGACCTATGGTCAGATCATCCTGATTTTCCAGCTTCTGCAGCTAAAATAGGAATCACTGGTATTTGCGGTTCTGGAATCATTGAAGTTTTAGCAGAAATGTTCCTTGCTGGCATCATTGATGAAGATGGCTGTATAGGCAATCATCTTAATAAAGATACAAATCGCATTGTCAAAGACGGACGCACTTGGTCTTATATACTTTATCAAGATAATAGTGAAAGCGAAAATCCTACCATCAAAATTACTCAAAACGATGTTCGTGCAATTCAACTTGCCAAAGCCGCACTATATGCTGGCGCTATGTTATTGGTTGATAAATTAGGCAAAAAACCTGATCGCATTATCCTCGCAGGAGCTTTCGGCAGCCACATCGATACCAAATATGCCATGGTTTTAGGAATGATCCCAGATTGCAACCTCAAAAATGTGTGGTCTGTTGGTAATGCAGCTGGAACAGGAGCACGTATTGCATTGCTTAATCATGCAGCGCGCCAAGAAATTTGTACCATCGTTAAAGACATTGAAAAAATTGAAACTGCAACAGAAGAAAAGTTTCAAGCATATTTTGTTGACGCGATGGCATTTCCTCATAAAACTGATCCTTTTACAAACTTACGAGCAACCATCGATATCCCAAACATAAAACCTTCTGTTAATGCAGATAGCCAACATAGAGCGCGTAGACGTAATCGGGGCCGTTAAAGCATAAATATAACAAGCTATATCTTAGCATTTTAATCTCGAAAAATCATTGATTCTGCTTGCATGCAATGCTAATAATAAAAGCAAGTTATCTTGTATGAAACTTCCTATTCAATACAAAATCAATACTAACTTTAACATGCAAAGCAAAAGGTAATCATCATGGAAGTGTGTATCTATCAACCTGCAAAAAATGCTATGCAATCTGGTAAAAACTTAAATGAATGGATTGTCCAATTTCTAAAAAATGAAACCCAAAAAACCAGCCAATTAATGGGTTGGATAGGCCATGGAGATACACATCAACAATTAGATTTACGATTTCCAAGCAAACAATCCGCTATCGATTTTGCAACAGACAATGAACTGACTTACTATATATTATCACCTAAAGAGCGTATTGTTAAACCAAAATCCTATGCTAGTAATTTTGCTTATGAGCGCAAACAAGCTTGGACTCATTAAATATTGGGGTTTAACAATTTAACCCATAACAAACTTATTACTTGACGTTCAGGCATCTCGCATATATTAGATACACACCTTATTGCACATCGTATAGGTTGTTCTTAGACTCATATGCGATTTTTTATCATATATGAGTTGGCGTAAGATCATATAACGTAGTCATGCATGATATTTATTTGATATGTTGTTACATTATGATGATTAAGATATTTATAAATATAGGTTTACTAAATAGAGGTTTACATGGCTAACACCCACCAAGCAAAAAAGAAAACTCTTCAAATTATAAAGCGCACTGCACGTAATCATGCTCGTATCTCACGCGTACGTACATTTTTACGCAAACTTGATGAAGCAATCAGTACGAATGACAAAGAAGCTGCAAAAATTGCATTTGCAAATGTTCAACCCGAGCTTCACCGGGCTGTTAGCAAAGGTGTTTTACATCGTAATACCGTTGCGCGCAAATTATCTCGTTTATCTAACAAGGTTCGCTTGCTTGCTTAAAACCTAATCGATAGATTAGCTCTAAAAAGGCTAAAGGCTTAGTCAGCCATTAACCTTTTATCATATTTCAAACAATTAACTGTTTAATCAATCTTGATCATAGCATGTTTGTAATCGTAGAGCTTGTTAAGTAGCATTTACTATCAAACAAAAGCTCTTCAACCCATTTCCCCAGTTTAACAATTTAGCTAATAATATTGATTGCTAAGTACACTGAACAATTAGTTGCGCTAAACCTATACACACCACATTCTGCTTTTAATGCAAGGAGCCTTTTAAAGTATTCGCCACAATGTTCTCATTGTCGTTTTGCTTTGATTGATTGCCAGCTTGCGTAATTGTAATCAAATGAATGGCCATCTCATCTAAATCACTCTTCTATCGTAATATTTAAGTATAACTCTCTTTAATATTATGCACTAATATTATGAATACTATCTGTTTATTTCATATTATTACATGATATAATAAGTATTGGCACAATTGTTGCTTATTTTTATAGTTCTAATAAGGTATTGTGAAAACACAAAATACAAAATACAAAAGTACAACCACTCAAAATTGGTTAACTTGCAAGAATTGCAAACGGAGCACTTGATATGATTGACATTGTTTCCACTCAATTTGAACTGTACAGCCTATCGCGTACAGCAGAAAAAAACCCAGAAGAAGCATTACGCCGTTATCGCCATAATACAAACCAAAACGGGATTCGCTCTTTTCAAAATGAAGATAACGTTACAATATCTTCACAAAGTGAAATACAAGCTTTACTCAATGAGTTGCATGTACTTTTGCGCCCTAAATTAAGCGCACAAAGTCAGTCACAAGTTGATTCTATTAACAACAAGCTGCACACTTACTTCAATGCTTTTGATCAAAACATTACCGAAGGCGAATTTAGAAAACTAGAAAGCCTTCAATATCAAATAGAACAACTTGAGTTTATTGACCGCCCACTAACATCACAAGAGCAAGTACATCTGCAAAATCTTCTTCAACAAGAAGAAAAGCTTATCCAAGCAGTTGAAACAAGATTACCAAACGATGTCAAAGTTGATGTTGAAGAACTTGAAAATCAACTGCATTCTATTTTCGCTGATAGTTTTGCCGCGCAAAGCACTGGCAATTCAGATCAAGCAACACATCGCATAGAATCCGAAATTGATACCATCCTTGAATCGGCCCTCAACGACAATGAACGCATACGCCTTGACAGTTTATTTTCTCAACTTGAAGATCTTGAAGATACATCGGTTAATCAAACATTGAATGCTTCAACATTCATCAATAAAATAGATGAATTAGAGCGCCAAATCAGTGCTCTATTTGAAAAAGCTCGCAGGCGTTTAACCAAGCCACAATCTGCACGTTTAGAAAGCCTTACTACTCAACTTGAATTTCAAGAAGCAGGCTTAAAGCTAACTCCTCGTGATCAAGCTCGCGTTGTTGACATTACCTTGCGCATTGAATCCTTTACTAATCTTGCAGCAGAAGCACCATCCAAAAAAGGCGCTACCCCAAGGTTTGAAACGATTATAGGCGACAATGCCAATGGAGAAAATTCTGATCCTTTAAAAACAAGACACTTAATATCACTCCAAGCATAAGTACAATTGATTTGGCTATATTTTTTTTGCTTGATTGCAAAGCTAACAATTAGCGCCTAGTATTAATATATTAATCCACTATACTCACAAGGCGCATCGATGCAAACGCAAATGAATATCACTTCTTGGTTATTATTGATATTATTGTCTCTTTTATGGGGTACATCATTTGTTGTTGCAGAAATTGCACTTGAAAGTTTTTTGCCATCAACGCTTATTTTCCTTCGAGTGTTTCTAGCCGCTTTAGCTTTACTGTTAATTGCCTATATCTTTAACATCGAAATATCCACTTATTTCAGACGTTACTGGATACAGTTAGCTATATTAGGTTTCTTTAACAATTTTGTATCTTTTTCTCTGATTGTATGGGGCCAAACGCAGATTAATGCTGGATTATCTTCTATTTTAAACGCTGCAATGCCCATATTTACCATCATATTAGCCCATTTCTGGCAAAGTGATGAAAGAATGAGTACAACAAAAATCACAGGCATTATAGTTGCCATCGTTGGAGTTATTACAATCACGGCAACCAATAATGATGATATTTTATCTGGTACATTCATCGGTAAAGTCGCTATTATTGGTGCATGCTTATCATATGCTATTGGAACAAATTACGCTCGTTCTCTTGCAAAAATACCTCTTTTTGTTATTGCAATAGGACAAATCAGCTTTGCTGCTATTTTTGCATTACCTGTGATGTTAATATCCGATAAACCATGGTTATTGGATCTACCTGACATGACAGGGATATTGGCTGCGTTTTGGTATGCAATCATTTCAACTGCGCTAGCTTATCTTGTTTATTTTCGTATTTTAAAAACCGCAGGAGCTACCAACGTATCACTTGTGACTTTGCTTATTCCTGTCACTACACTTTTAACCGCCAGCTGGATACTTGGAGAGCAGATCACAAATATCGCGCTTCTAGGGATGTGTGCTATTTTGTTTGGGTTGCTATTGGTAGATGGGCGTTTATTTAATCAAAAACCAAAGACTTGATTTTTTTTTTTTAATTATTATATCTAATATGTAGGTGCCATAATGGGTCTACTAAGTAAATTATCGCCAGTACAATTGATGGGTTAAAAATAAGCATCTATAACGGGCGGTTTCATATTTACTTCATGTTTATAATAACTTGCTTAACATCAAGGAGATATTATGATGGGAACTTTTGATTTTACCCCTCTTTTTCGCAATACAATCGGTTTTGACCATTTATTTGATATGGCAAACACTGTTACACGCGAGCCAACACAAAGCTATCCACCCTACAACATAGAAAAGCTTGGAGAGCATTCTTATCAAATAACAATGGCAGTAGCAGGATTTAACCCTGATAATATTGACATTGAATTACAAGAGAATGTGCTATCAATAACAGGCAATATTAAAAAAACTGAAACAGCTCGTCAATTTTTATACCACGGCATTGGAGAGCGTGCCTTTCAAAGAAAATTCTCTCTTGCTGATTATATGCACGTTGTAGATGCTAAAATGGAACACGGACTTTTGCATGTCAAACTTGAGCGCGAGATACCTGATGAGGCAAAACCGCGTAAAATAAAAATTTCAAGCACGCAACAAACGGCAATTTCTAAATAACTTGCCAAACCACAATTACTTTATTTAATGTTTAAGCAAGTAGCTTTGCAAAAAATTAATAAAACATGCAAAGCTACTTGCTTTCATTGTATCTTTTTGTCAAAAAGTTGATATACATATAAACAATACTGCTATACTCATTTTATAATGTCTATCATCTATCATGTTAGTTACTAAGGCACAGACAAAAGATATTACTATAGCACTTCCAAAAGGACGTGTCCTTGAAGCCGTACGAGCGTATTTTAAACCAATTGGTATTATCCCTGAAAAAGCATTTGACGACACTAACAGCCGAAAACTTTCTTTTACAACCAATATTAAAAATTTAAACCTCATTCGCGCGCGCAGTTTTGATGTTGCAACATTAGTTGCATTTGGCGCTGCACAGTTTGGCATTCTAGGCAGCGACGTGATTGAAGAATGTCAATATGATGAGTTGTTTAGTCCTGTTAATTTGAATATCGCAAAATGTCGACTTTCATTAGCAAAACCCTTACAGAAACAGACTTTTTCTGGCCATTCACACCAAATGCGCATCGCCACAAAATATCCAATAACAACAAAAAACTATTTTGCAAATCGCGCTATACAAGTACAATGCATTAAATTACATGGCGCTATTGAGCTTGCTCCATCGCTTGGCATTGCTGATTATATTGTTGATATGGTATCAAGCGGTGCAACTTTAAAAGCCAATCATCTAAGAGAAATAACAAAAATTGCTGATGTCAGCACCCGCCTTATCGTTAATCGTAACAGTGCTCGAGCAATGCCTGGTCTTATTAATCCATGGATTCAACGTTTCCGTGATGTTGCAAATAATAGCACTATCCTTGAAACACACAATCATGAAAAGTCCTAGCAATGCGCTGGTTAAATGTTACAGATCACACTTTTGAAAAGCAATTTCAAGCATTGCTAATGAGAAAACAACATCATGCACAAAGTGTTGAAGCAAATGTTAAAGATATTATCAATGATGTTCGCCAACATGGTGACCAAAGTCTTATCGAAAAAACTTTGCAGTATGATAACATTGATATTTCAACTATTGGCATTCGAGTTAAGCAATCTGAGATAGAAAATGCGCTTACTGTTATTCCCAAAAAACAAATGGAAGCACTAAAGCTTGCACATCTTCGCATTACTAGTTTCCATCAACGTCAAATACCAATTGATGACTATTATGATGATGAATACGGTAACAGTCTTGGTTTACGCTGGCGCCCATTATCAAGTGTCGGACTATATGTCCCTGGAGGAACAGCAGCATATCCTAGTTCCGTTTTAATGAATGCAACTCCAGCTTTTGTAGCTGGAGTAAAACGTATTGCCATGGTAGTTCCTACCTCTTTTGAGGGGCAAATAAATCCCTTAGTTCTTGCTAGCGCACATTTGAATAATATTGATGAAATTTATCGTATTGGAGGAGCTCAAGCCATTGCTGCTTTGGCTTATGGCACTAAAACTATTCATTGTGTAGATAAGATTGTAGGGCCTGGAAATACATGGGTTGCAGCGGCCAAAAAACAAGTTTTTGGAGATGTAGGTATTGACATGATTGCGGGTCCTTCTGAAATTTTAATTGTCAGCGATAAGCATAATAATCCTGAGCATATAGCCATGGATCTACTCTCACAAGCAGAGCATGACCCATCCTCACAATCAATATTAATAACCGACGATGAATCCTTTGGTAAGCAAGTTTGTCATGCTGTCAATCAAGTCCTTCAACAGCTGCAAAGACGTGATATTGCCCAAGCAAGTTGGGAAAATTTTGGCGCTGTCATACATATTGACAACCTTCAAAATTGCTCTACTTTAATTGATACAATTGCTCCCGAGCATCTAGAGCTAGCTATCGATAACCCTGAATTGCTTGCTAACCAAGTCCATCATGCTGGTGCAATTTTTCTTGGTCGTTACACACCTGAAGCTATTGGAGATTATGTTGGTGGCCCTAATCATGTCCTCCCTACACAACGTTCTGCTCGTTATGCAAGCGGCTTAGGTGTACTTGATTTCATGAAACGCACCAGCTTGCTATCATGTACTCAAAAAGGTTTAAACGCCATAGGACCCGCTGCAGTTACTCTTGCCGAATGCGAAGGATTGCACGCACACGCATTGTCTATCACACAGCGCATGGATCATAGCAAAGACTAAGCTTTATATTTCTAAATCTACGTTACTTCGAGCAATATAAATATAATGCCAATACAAACATCTTCTAAAGACTTTCTAAGCAATCTGACATTGGATCAAGAGAGCATCCCTAAAGCTTCACAATCTATAGAGCATGATCGTAAAGTTGCTATTCATGATTTGCTGGAGTTAAACTACTTCAAACCTAAATCAGCTCCAGAGGGTCCTTATCACCTGTATCTTGGTGTGCACAACAGCAAGAGCCTTGTTTTTAAAATTTGTACTATAGATCAACAAGAGATTATAACTCATTTATTATCTTTAGCACCTTTCAAGCGTTTAATTCATGATTATCAAGAAATATGCAATAGCTATTTTGACGCTATCAAACAATTGACCCCATTACAGATTGAAACCATTGATATGGCACGAAGAGCCATTCATGATGAAGGTGCCCAGTTATTACATAGCAAACTTGAAGATAAAGTAAAAACAGATATACCAACGACAAGAAGGCTATTTACACTTATTTTTGTATTGCATGCAAATCAATGATTGATCCTTTTCATTTATCAGAAGAACCCGAGCAAATTGAATCTGTTTTATTTTGCTGTTCAATGAACGCTATCCGCTCGCCAATTGCAGAAGGACTGTTAAAGCGCACAATAGGAACTAAAATTTATGTTGACAGTGCTGGCGTCCGCCAATCACACCCTGATGGTTTTATGATTGCAATCATGGATGAAATAAACATTGATATGCGCAACCATCAATGCAAAACATTTGATCATTTGCAAGACAGCTATTTCGACCTTATTATAGCTATGTCGGCAGAAGCACAGCATCATGCCATTGAACTAACACGTACTATGGCTTGCACAATAGAATTTTGGCATATTTTTGATCCTTCTATAGTCGAAGGCTCTAGACAAAAACGCCTTGAAGCATATCGTAAAGTTCGCGATCAGTTGGTTGAAAAAATTTCAAAACGATTCAACACAACATTCTAAATATCATTTTTATGAAACTCTACGTTCACGCAAAACATGCGAATGTTTTGGATCGTATAATTTACTAGCCTGGACATTGTCTAGATGCTCATCAAAAACGCGCCCTACAAAAATTAAAGCAGTGCGTGTGATCTTAGCTTGCTTTACTTTACCTCTAATATCGCTTAGCACTCCTTTAACATACATTTGATCTGGCCAACCAACGCGATATGCAATGACGCATGGACAATCATCTCCATAATAAGGAATAAGATCGCGAACGACTCGCGCTATATTATTGATCGACAGATGAATTGCTAATGTAGATCCTGTACGCCCAAAGTTTTCAAGCGTTTCTTGAGGTGGCATATCACTGGCGCGTACAGATGTACGTGTGATGACAACCGATTGACTGATCTCGGGTAAAGTTAACTCTCTTTTCATTTCAGCAGCAGCAGCGGTAAAAGCCGTAACACCAGGTACAATATTATATTCAATATTTTCTAGATCTAATAGACGCATTTGCTCAAAAATAGCTCCATAGATTGACGGGTCTCCAGAATGTAATCTAACGACTTTTTTGCCTTGTGATACCCATTCAATCATTAGTGCCACAATGTCGTTCAACACCATATCTGCACTATTTTCTACAATAGCATGTTTTGGTAAATGCTCTAATATTTCTTGTGGTACTAAAGAACCAGCATAAAGACAGCAATCGCATTGTTGCAATAGCACTAACCCACGCAATGTTATTAAATCTGGGGCACCAGGACCTGCACCTATGAAATGTACCAATGGAGCGTAATCTTTTTGCATATGCATCACTAAAGTCTTTATTTTATAATATAATATTAAGCGCGCAAAATCATAAAACTTGTACTTTAATTTTATGAAACACCATTGTGTAAATATTTTTTGAATATTCTCCAAATAATAACCACGTAGTGCTAAAGCTCTCCCACCATCGCTTTAAATCAATCTGTGTACTTGCAATTGGGTATTCAAAAATTTTTATACTAGGCATTTGTGCTCGCATTTCAAAGATTGCTCGAGGCATATGATAATTAGACGTTAATAATCTGAATTGTTTAAACGAATTTTTATTAATCCACATTTTTACCTCTTGTGCATTTCCACGTGTATTGGTAGCTTCATAACCAAGTTCAACACAACATCGCAGTACTTCAGAGTAAGAACGTGCAAAATTAATAAGAGCTTCTAATTCAACACCACGATTAACTCCAGATATAAATATCTTGTCATGGTGACCACTACTTACAAGTTGTAATGCAGAATCAATCCTTCCAGAACCACCGGTTAAAACAACAAGCGGTATTGTTTTATCATAAGGTGTTTCTATAACAGAAGGCATGTTCTTGATTGTTGGTAAATACCATACCACAAAACCAGCAAACCAGATAAATAACACTGGAATGATACAAAGGAAAAACCAAAGTATAAAACTCCACTTAGATTGTTTGTTTTTTTTATACGCCAAGTTTAAAACACGCTAAATCGAATAATAAAACAATATACTAGCAACCATTATAGACGAAATTTCTATAGAAAGCTAATAGCTTTCTATAGAGCCAAAGCATTCCATAAAATTCGCAACGAAAATATCGCACTGATCAACAACCAAATCATAAACGAAATCACTATTGTAGAGATGGACAGTGATATCTGCCATAGAGTATCTATTTTGCCTATATACTCTCCATTTGTTAAAAGAGAAATATTTGCAATAAACCCACTCATGTATAAACCTATCATCACACACACAAACACAAGAGTGGCAAATATTATAATATAGCGCATATGCAACTTTTGGATTGCCTGATATCTATGAGCACCTAATTGCATTACAATATAATATGTTGATATGATATTAGAATATGTCTTATTTGCTATCAACAACACCGATTGCACAACAAGCAAGAACATTGATATTAAGCCGAAAAGCAATATGCTTTCTTGTAGTTTAAAATCTATTTGATTATCTCTTATAGAAGATAATAACGCCACATTAAGTAAAACAATATCTGGGTAATGTTGTTTTAACCATAATATAAAAATTTCATCAGAAAACTCCTTACTATTATATGCACATATAATAGTATCTGGTAATTGCAAATTGATATCATTAAACAAATCACCAAATAAATCAGAACTGCGGACTAAATCTACCTCATCAATGTAACTTAATTGTAATAATTTTGCACCAAATGCAGAAGTTTCTTGCTTTGTCATTGACAATGGAAGTACCAAGCTAAGCTGATAACCTTGTTCTTCATGAGCCTCTTGTTTAATAATAAAATAATTGATCATGCAGCTGACAATAGTGATCACTATTAAGCTATACCACAAACTTAAATAACTCCAACGCAAAGGAATAGAAGGCCAAGTTTCATACATTATGTTCTTTGCCTTATCAAACAATCAAAACCAAACATAACAAACAATCTTTTATGAATGATAATGTAACATTGATGTATTAAACCTCAAAACCGAAAACCCAAGCCTTTCAGCAACATATGATTTACCAGTTGTAACCAATACAGATATACCAAGTTTTGGTAAATTGGATATCAGATACAAGACCCTGCTTTCTTGGACTTCGTTCAATCCGGCGGTAGGTTCATTGGCAATGATAATTTGAGGTAAACCACATAATGCGCGTATGATTAAAGCCATCTTATACATTGACGAATTCAATTGATGTGGCAACCAGTTTGATTGTTGCTCCAACTCTGCCCATGCTAATAATTCACCAATTCGTCTTGCTGATTCTTTAGCGCTTTTCTTTTGTATTGCAAACGTTAAAAGTAAATTATCATAAAGGCTCAAATCTTCAACAAGCATTAATTCATCATATATCATACCCATATTAGACTTTAGATTTGCTTTTTCTAAAGGCGATAAGTTTTTAATATCCTTGCCCATGATGTGCACATTACCTTCCTCATGGAGTCCGGTCATACATAACAATGAAAAAATACTAGAATTACCAACATCAGAATGATCTAAAAACGCAACACCTTGTGAAGCTTGAAGCGTAAAATTTGGCAATGCAAAAGCATCAACAGCGCTACTAATAGGATTGATACCACGCACCATAACGCCTGAAAAAGAAACCCTGTTATCCATGCTGATATATGTCTTTTTCTTAAACCACAGACCGCTTATTGTTCTTCAGTTGCTATACGTAAAATATCAACTACCCTTGATCCACGTGTTCCAAGTTTACTCCAAGCAAGGGCATTTTTGCCTGTATAATCGGTTTTTTGAACATCAGCACCCGCTTCAAGTAAAAGCTCAACCAAATCATTATAACCATTATACGCTGCAAACATTAGCGGCGTAATACCGTCATTGGCATGAGAATTAACAGGGGCATCCCATGTCAGCAGAAGATCTACCAAATCATAGTTATTTTTACGTACAGCCCAAAGCAAAGAGTCATTTCCTGACTGATCACGATTTGTAATCTTAGCTCCTGCTTCAAGTAAAATTTCGATGATTTCAAGATTTTCGCGCTGAACAGCTAATATCAATGCTGGAACTTTCTTCAATGATGATGCATTGGGATCATGTGTACGTGATAGTAATTCTTTTGTTTTACGGACATCTTGATCAATAACAGCTTGTATGAAAGAGCTTTCATCAGTAAGAACAATTTCTGCTACAGCGTTGTTTATTGCCAAAAAACATGAGGCAAATAACAATGCTGTACAAAAATAGATAGAAGACAAATTGATGCCTTTATACAAAACCGTTACCCTTATATTAAATATAATATTATCAAATCAGATTACGCTTAACTTATAGCACTTCTAGTATAGATTCTGCAGATGACACCTTAAACTCATTGCCCTCTTCTACTGCAATATGAGATATTATACCATTTTCTATAACCATGGCAAATCGCATACAGCGCTTGCCAAGACCTGCTTTTGTAAGATCCAACTCCAATCCTAAGGCATTGGTAAAAGCGCCAACACCATCGGCCAACATCATAATGTTCTTACCTACATTTTGATCTTTACCCCATGCATCCATAACAAAAGCATCATTGACTGACATGCAATAAATTTTATGAATTCCTTTACTTGCAAAAACGCTAGCATGCTTTAGATACCCTGGCACATGTTGCTGTGAGCAGGTTGGAGTAAACGCACCAGGCACTCCAAATAAAAGTACTTTACCTGTTGCAAACAAGTCGTTAGTATGAATAGCTTCTAGTCCATTCAAGCTCATGCTATGCACAATAACATTTGGTATTTCCGATCCTTTTTTAATCATATCATCTAGATCTTTCTATGCTGTGTAGATATTATGTTTTCTTTGTGGCTCAAGTTAAACTAATGCGTTATCTTTTACAACTACATAACAAGTAATACGAGCATGCTACATGCCAAATAATACAACAGAAAACCAAAACCCCATAGAATATGCCCTTGCATTATACCATAAAGGGCAATTTAAAGATGCCATCAAAATTTATGATACACTACTCCAATCCAACCCCAACCATGTTGGCTTGCTGGTGGTTGCGGGCATAGCACATGCCGATTTACAAGAGAATGAACGCGCGCTAGAATTGATGCTACAAGCTATCAGCATCGATCCAAATGATGCCAATGCACACACAAATATCGCAAATTTATATACCAATTTATACCATCTTGAAAAAGCACTTACCCATGCTAAAAAAGCTCTGGAGCTTTCTTCACAAAACACTGCTGCTGTTTTTATTCTAGGGCGTGTATATACAGAAAAAAATGAATATAAAAAAGCTATATCTTTGTTTGAAAAAGCCCAAAGGATGGGCCATGATATCCAAGATTCGCTATATGCTCAAATACACTGCTTAATTGAATTGCAAGAGGTTGACAAAGCACATGCACTTCTTAAAACTGTCAAGCTGAACAACAATATTAAACCTACAAATCATCTATTGATGGAAGGAAGAATTTATGATCATTCCGGTCGCTTAGATGAAGCTATAACCAACTATAATGAAATTTTAAAAAACAATCCAAATCACCATCTTGCAACATTAAATCTTGGCGTTGTAAAAGGCTTAACATATGAGCATGAACATTCCATCCAATTATTTCGTCATGCTGTAAAACTCAAAGAAAAACATATAGTCAGCCAGTGGAATCTTGCTCTTGGACTGCTCAGCACAGGTCATTACAAAGAAGGTTGGAGCTTATACAAACAATGGCGATGGCAATCTCCACAATTTACACCTTATATTAGAAAATTTAATATCCCTGAATGGAAAGGTGATGATCTTCGTGGACGCCATTTGTTGATTTATGCAGAGCAAGCAATCGGTGATCAAGTACTTTACGCTATGTTAATTGAACTTTTAGATTCAAAAGCTAACAATATCACGGTAACATTTGACCCGAGATTAGAACAATTGATGAAGCGTTCGCTTAATTGCAATATCGATGTTGATTCATATCTTCATGAACCCACCAAAATGATTGGAGCCAAAGCTCCAGATGTACAAATTGCAATGGCAGATCTAGCCGTTTATTTTAATATAGGCGCACCAACATCTCCAAAGCCCAAACCATATTTAAAAGTAGATCAATATCTTACTAAAAAAATACGCAATGCAATGTTACAAAAAGCTAATGGACGCAAATTAATTGGACTAAGTTGGAAAACAAGCGGAACAAGAGCATGGCTACGTAGTTTTAAAACAGATGATTTAAAATTACTTGCGACGCGCGATGATCTATGTTTTATCAATTTGCAATATGACCAAGAAGGCGCAACAGATGCTAATGAATTGCTAGCATTATTTTCAAACTCTAACTGGTTAGAGCCTGATGAAATTATCACCCAAAATGTTAATTTCTTTTATGATATTGACATGCATGCGGCATTTATCAATGCTTGTGATTGCATCATATCAATCGGCAATTTTACGGCTAATCTTGCTGGGGCAATTGGTAAGCCATTGGTATATATTGTATCTCCAGCAGCTGACTATCGAGCTGGCAATAGTATTTCAGGCACCGATTGTTGGTTTAATAGTGCATCCATATTGCGCTATCATTGGAACCAACCAAAGCATAAAATTATTCAGCAAGCTTTAAATATTCTTGATGAAATATTAAACACTAAATCAACCAAGACCAAAACGCAAACTGCACATCATCATACAAACATGCAAAACAAAGATATCCCTGCAAACATAAACAAACCCTCACAAGAAAAAAATCAACAATGGATTAAGCCATTTTTATCTGACCTTACTAAGTTGAACTTTGATACCAACGACTGGCAATATCTTAACAATTTAAACATTGTCATACTTTCTCAAGGCAAAGTAGATTTCATGCTTGAGACAGCTCCTTACAATAGCAAGCCAATTGGCTCTTTTGAAGATTGGGCCAAAGCCTTAGAGATTCTCAATAGCAAAAAACATAAAATGCTTCCTGATCTAGTTGAAGAAGCATTGTTAGATTGCTGTCATCAAATTCTTAAAATTACACCAAATCATCCTAACCCTTGGCAATGGTTGAGCGGCTCGTTATTGCATTATCATCGCCCATTTGAAGGTGAGAAATTATTACGCAAAACCTTAACACAATTTCCAAATGAAATAGAAACGATGAGTAATCTTGCAGTTTGCTTGACAGATCTACATCGTTTTGAAGAAGCAGAATCTTATTTTCGCAAAGCCATGTCGTCAGAGCAAGATAATGATAATTATCGTTTTAATTATGCGTGGTTTTTATTAAAAGTAGGTCGCTTTAAAGAAGCTTGGCCATTATTAGAATCGCGTTTTAGTATTGAACAATATCAACGCTTTATCAGACCATTTCGTATCCCACGCTGGAGAGGCGAGTCACTTAAAGGAAAAACCCTATTAATATCTGCTGAGCAAGGCTTGGGAGAACAGATTATGTTTGCCAGACTTGCAGACCGCTTTCTTGAAGATGCCAAAAATGTTTGGGTGTCATGCAAACCAAAATTAGAACCTTTAATGCAACGTAGCCTAAAAGCTAATATAGCAGTCGGAGCATATGAACAAGAGCATTTATTTGCTGAAACTATCAAAGCCGATTATTATATTCCAATGGGTAGTTTACCTTTAATGTGCAATCTTTTTGATAACAAAAAAGAGATACTGCCTGCTTATATCAAAGCTGACCCTATGAAAATAGACTATTGGTACAAAAAAATATCAGCAATAGCAGATGGTCGAATGACAGTTGGAATAGCCTGGTTTACTACAACAAGTTCAAGACGCAATATTGACATTCCGCATTGGATCCCATTATTATCAGAAAAGAATGTTGCTTTTTTTAACTTGCAATACCCCCCCACTCAAAAAACATTAGATGCTTTGCAAGCCCAAAAGAATATTACAATTCATGATCTAGGCATTAACCCTTATGAGGATATCGATGATCTAGCGGCTATCATCATGGCTCTTGATATGGTGATTTCAAGCCAAAATAGCACGGTACATCTTGCAGGAGGGTTAGGTGCCAAAACTTGGGTTATGCTTCCATATGGTTCTGATTGGCGATGGGAGATAGAGCGTGAAACTATGCGATGGTACAAATCAGTCAAAGTTTTTAGACAGCCAAAATGGAATGACTGGAGCAGTGTCATGCAACGAATACATCGGCGTATGCTCTTGTTGCCTCCTTTAAGCCTTATACCTACAAAACATTAAAAAATAGCAATGGCGGCTAGATGTTACCTTTGGTATATATGCAAATGATTGCCAGGTTATCTTGCTTAATTAAGAGGCTACGGTTAAAACCCTAGCACAAACTTTACATCACCTAAATGGCTCTTATAATCAGACTTATAATCACCCGTATAGCCAAGTAAAGTCGTATAACCAGCGTTATTGAATAATTCAAGCCCCAATCTTAATTGGGTACCAAATTGCGACGGCCTAATACCTGTGGTTTTAACGGTTGCCGTACTACCTTTAAAGATTGATTTTGATACAGCAGCCTCATTCAAGAAATCATAATTCAAGCCAGCAGCTACATAAGGTTTCATTGTACCAAAATTGGCTAATATATTGCCTTCAAGCAACACATCAACATTACCTACCAACGACGAGACATCATCAATATCAACAGTTCGATTAAGAGATCCAGCATTTTTTTCCGTATATTTATCAAAGGCAGTGCGTACATAGGACAAACCAAAAGATGGAATTAAGGCTATTGGTTCTTGGCCTGCGTAGATATCTTCATGTATCAAACGTGTAGTTGTATTAAATTGTTGACCTTCATAGTCACCTTTACGTTTATAATTAAGTCCTCCAAAATCAATCTTTGAATCTGTTGAATATTGGTTGATACCAAAACCTAGTTGACTTTCTATAACAATTTGATACGCAGGAACAAAACTGCCATAAGCAAATGCAGAATAGCTTTTTGTATTGGTTTTACCTTGACTTGCATCTTGTTGCTTAATTTCTGCTGTGCTATATGACCCGCCCATACCTATAATAGTACCATGGCCTAAATTAACATCTGCTCCACTAATCAGACCACTACCAGCACCTGTAAATCCGTCAATTTTATTACGTTTCTTTTGTTCTACAGAATAATAGAACGGACGCATCCAGAAACTTCCCTTTAGTAAATCACCATTACCAGTTGCAATACCACCTCCATCTGATCTTAATGCTAATTGGCGATTGCTTACAACTTGCTGATTAGAAAATACTGCCGCTTGTGTAGTAGCTGGCACACTTGATGGTGGTGGCGTAAGCTGCTCAGCTGCGTTTATCAAATTTTCTGTACCTTCAACAGCAGTACTTTGAATTGCGTTTAATATAGTAGAATCTGTTGTGCTATTATTTAAGTAAACTGCATCAATTGCTGCAATAGCTTCTCTTGAGACATTATCAATTCCCGTGATCGTTTGAGCCGCTGACACGCGTTCAGCAAAAATCTGCAACACTGATGTCCTATTTTTATTAACTAATTGAGAACTAAAACCAGTTAAACCGTATGGAGTGATCGTTACGTTTGTATTACTACTCGATATAATGCTACCTGCACTAATGATATTCAACACACTATCTACTCCAATTAATTGTTCACCTACAATGGTAGGGTTCAATATAATTGTGCCATCGCTGATATCCAAAGCACCTGTTGTGGTAATGATGTTGGCAATAAATTGAGGGTCTTTATAATTGATATTAAAGCTATAGATTGATCCTTGCTTCAACACTAAGTTGCTACTGCCCAAATTAATATCATTAACAGTTGCTAATTCTGCATCATCTGCAACTGTCACATCTGCTGTAATAGAGCTAGTAGCGCTTACTCCAGCGCTGTTAGCAATCCTAAATACACCACTATTAATATTTAAATTTTTTGCAGTAATATTACCATTCACTATAGTAGAAGATAACCTTGAGTTAGTAGTCAAGGTTGAGTTAATAACATCTCCTGTGTCACTACCAAGGTTAATATTGCCGTAAATTTGTGAGTTTGCCAAATTCAAAACATCATTGCCGCCCCCGCCTATAACGTCTTGTGAAATCGTTGTACCTATCAGTGTAATACTATCATCACCTAATCCTAAATCTAGGGCACCATCAATAATGGCCGATGAAAGATTAACAGTATCTGCTCCACCGTTGAGCGCAATATTACCTTTATATATTAAATCCCCATTAGAAAGACTGCCTCCACCAGAAACAAGATCAGAATCTACACCCCCAGTGATACCTCCTGCATTATTAATGGTACCTGCTCCAGTGAAGGTTACTCGGTTGGTTGTACTGCCGGCAATGCCAAGATCAATAGCACCAACTATCGTTGTTCCTGCGTATATTGTAATATCATCACCTCCAGCAGCTAAATTAATAGCTCCAGATACTGTGGAACCAGATTGAACAATGATTGTGTCTCCACTTCCACTACCGCTGATAGCACCTTCTACAAGAGTACCATTGCCTAATGTTAATGTCTTGACGCCACTGCCAATAAATTGAACGCTAGATACCGTAGACCCTCTAATGGCTATTCTGTCATTTGCATTTGTACCATCAGATCCCCCAATGACTGCACCTACTTTTGAATTACTAATCTCTAATACATTTTGACCAGAACCCCTGCTTAAATCTAAGAAACCCGTTACTGTTGAGTCACTAACAGTAATGATATTGTTACCCACACCACCTGAAATATTTGCACCAATACTTGCACCATTACTTAGTGTAAGCGTGTTCTGACCATCTGCTAAATTAACCGATCCTACAACTATAGTCCCCTCAAGAGTAACGTTGTCACTGCCACTACCACCAATGATGTTACCAGTTACATTGCTTGCACCCAGACTAACAGAATTTCTAACACCAACACCAGCATGACCTAAGCTGATATTGCCAACAATACCTGCACCAGAGCCACTTAAACTTGCACCATTAATTGCAATACCACCACTACCAGAATTGCTAATACCACTGGTTGTGATCTTACTAACACCTTGTAAATTAACAATGTTGGCACCATTACCTGTAAAGGCTATCCCAGAAGCGCTTGCACCTGAGAGTGTAATGATATTAGAAGATATCCCTGTAGCTGATATACCCGCAACCTTAGCTCCATTACTTAGCGTGAGCGTGTTAAGTCCACCATCGCCAAGATCAATTGCCCCGCTGATAATGGTACCATCAAGAGTAATATTGTCACTGCCACTACCACCAATGATGTTACCAGTTACATTGCTTGCACCCAGACTAACAGAATTTCTAACACCAACACCAGCATGACCTAAGCTGATATTGCCAACAATACCTGCACCAGAGCCACTTAAACTTGCACCATTAATTGCAATACCACCACTACCAGAATTGCTAATACCACTGGTTGTGATCTTACTAACACCTTGTAAATTAACAATGTTGGCACCATTACCTGTAAAGGCTATTCCAGAAGCGCTTGCACCTGAGAGTGTAATGATATTAGAAGATATCCCTGTAGCTGATATACCCGCAACCTTAGCTCCATTACTTAGCGTGAGCGTGTTAAGTCCACCATCGCCAAGATCAATTGCCCCGCTGATAATGGTACCATCAAGAGTAATATTGTCACTGCCACTACCACCAATGATGTTACCAGTTACATTGCTTGCACCCAAACTAACAGCATTGCTAACACCAACACCAGCATGACCTAAGCTGATATTGCCAACAATACCTGCACCAGAGCCACTTAAACTTGCACCATTAATGGCAATACCACCACTACCAGAATTGCTAATACCACTGGTTGTGATCTTACTAACACCTTGTAAATTAACAATGTTGGCACCATTACCTGTAAAGGCTATTCCAGAAGCGCTTGCACCTGAGAGTGTAATGATATTAGAAGATATCCCTGTAGCTGATATACCCGCAACCTTAGCTCCATTACTTAGCGTGAGCGTGTTAAGTCCACCATCGCCAAGATCAATTGCCCCGCTGATAATGGTACCATCAAGAGTAATATTGTCACTGCCACTACCACCAATGATGTTACCAGTTACATTGCTTGCACCCAAACTAACAGCATTGCTAACACCAACACCAGCATGACCTAAGCTGATATTGCCAACAATACCTGCACCAGAGCCACTTAAACTTGCACCATTAATGGCAATACCACCACTACCAGAGTTGCTAATACCACTGGCGGTGATCGTGCTCACGCCTTCTAAATTAACAATGTTGGCGCCATCACCTGTCAATGCAACACCTGAAACCGTTGAACCTTTAATGGTTACAATATTAGATGATGTCCCTGCAGCTGAAACCAAGCCTGCACTACTAGAGCTAATACTTAACCCGTTGCTAGCACCACTACCAAGCTTAACCGTACTAACCGTAGAGCCCGTAATATCAACAATATTAGCACTAGCCCCGCCTAAGCCAATGCTACCAGATACACTAGCACCTGTTAGGGTCACTCTATTTACTGATGTCCCTGTAGCTGATATGCCACCAATCTTAGCTCCATCACTGATACCAAGTGTGTTAACACCTCCACTACCAAGATCAATGGTCCCACTAACTGCAGTACCTACAAGCGTGATCGCGTCACTACCACTGCCACCAACAATGCTACCATCAACAATGGTTTTACCCAATGAGAGAGAATTGCTAACACTAGCACCAGCATGACCTAAGCTGATATTGCCAATAATGCCCGTACCAGACCCACTTAAACTTGCTCCATTAATGGCAATACCACCACTACCAGAGTTGCTAATTCCACTGGCGGTGATCATGCTCACGCCTTCTAAATTAACAATATTGGCGCCATCACCTGTCAATGCAACACCTGAAACCGTTGAACCTTTAATGGTTACAATATTAGATGATGTCCCTGCAGCTGAAACCAAGCCTGCACTACTAGAGCTAATACTTAACCCGTTGCTAGCACCACTACCAAGCTTAACCGTACTAACCGTAGAGCCCGTAATATCAACAATATTAGCACTAGCACCGCCTAAGCCAATGCTACCAGATACACTAGCACCTGTTAGGGTCACTCTATTTACTGATGTCCCTGTAGCTGATATACCCGCAACCTTAGCTCCATTACTTAGCGTGAGCGTGTTAAGCCCACCATCGCCAAGATCAATGGTCCTACTAACTGCAGTACCTACAAGCGTGATCGCGTCACTACCACTACCACCAACAATGCTACCAGCAACACTGGTTTTACCCAATGAGAGAGAATTGCTAACACTAGCACCAGCATGACCTAAGCTGATATTGCCAATAATGCCCGTACCAGACCCACTTAAACTTGCACCATTAATGGCAATACCACCACTACCAGAGTTGCTAATTCCACTGGCGGTGATCGTGCTCACGCCTTCTAAATTAACAATATTGGCGCCATCACCTGTCAATGCAACACCTGAAACCGTTGAACCTTTAATGGTTACAATATTAGATGATGTCCCTGCAGCTGAAACCAAGCCTGCACTACTAGAGCTAATACTTAACCCGTTGCTAGCACCACTACCAAGCTTAACCGTACTAACCGTAGAGCCCGTAATATCAACAATATTAGCACTAGCCCCGCCTAAGCCAATGCTACCAGATAGATTAATACCTGTTAGGGTCACTCTATTTACTGATGTCCCTGTAGCTGATATACCCGCAACCTTAGCTCCATTACTTAGCGTGAGCGTGTTAAGCCCACCATCGCCAAGATCAATGGTCCCACTAACTGCAGTACCTACAAGCGTGATCGCGTCACTACCACTGCCACCAACAATGCTACCAGCAACACTGGTTTTACCCAATGAGAGAGAATTGCTAGCACTAGCACCAGCATGACCTAAGCTGATATTGCCAGTAATGCCCGTACCAGACCCACTTAAACTTGCTCCATTAATGGCAATACCACCACTACCAGAGTTGCTAATACCACTGGCGGTGATCGTGCTCACGCCTTCTAAATTAACAATATTGGCGCCATCACCTGTCAATGCAACACCTGAAACCGTTGAACCTTTAATGGTTACAATATTAGATGATGTCCCTGCAGCTGAAACCAAGCCTGCACTACTAGAGCTAATACTTAACCCGTTGCTAGCACCACTACCAAGCTTAACCGTACTAACCGTAGAGCCCGTAATATCAACAATATTAGCACTAGCCCCGCCTAAGCCAATGCTACCAGATAGATTAATACCTGTTAGGGTCACTCTATTTACTGATGTCCCTGTAGCTGATATACCCGCAACCTTAGCTCCATTACTTAGCGTGAGCGTGTTAAGCCCACCATCGCCAAGATCAATGGTCCCACTAACTGCAGTACCTACAAGCGTGATCGCGTCACTACCACTGCCACCAACAATGCTACCAGCAACACTGGTTTTACCCAATGAGAGAGAATTGCTAGCACTAGCACCAGCATGACCTAAGCTGATATTGCCAATAATGCCCGTACCAGACCCACTTAAACTTGCTCCATTAATGGCAATACCACCACTACCAGAGTTGCTAATACCACTGGCGGTGATCGTGCTCACGCCTTCTAAATTAACAATGTTGGCGCCATCACCTGTCAATGCAACACCTGAAACCGTTGAACCTTTAATGGTTACAATATTAGATGATGTCCCTGCAGCTGAAACCAAGCCTGCACTACTAGAGCTAATACTTAACCCGTTGCTAGCACCACTACCAAGATTAACCGTACTAACCGTAGAGCCCGTAATATCAACAATATTAGCACTAGCCCCGCCTAAGCCAATGCTACCAGATACACTAGCACCTGTTAGGGTCACTCTATTTACTGATGTCCCTGTAGCTGATATGCCACCAATCTTAGCTCCATCACTGATACCAAGTGTGTTAACACCTCCACTACCAAGATCAATGGTCCCACTAACTGCAGTACCTACAAGCGTGATCGCGTCACTACCACTACCACCAACAATGCTACCAGCAACACTGGTTTTACCCAATGAGAGAGAATTGCTAACACTAGCACCAGCATGACCTAAGCTGATATTGCCAATAATGGCCGTACCAGACCCACTTAAACTTGCTCCATTAATGGCAATACCACCACTACCAGAGTTGCTAATTCCACTGGCGGTGATCGTGCTCACGCCTTCTAAATTAACAATATTGGCGCCATCACCTGTCAATGCAATACCTGAAACCGTTGAACCTTTAATGGTTACAATATTAGATGATGTCCCTGCAGCTGAAACCAAGCCTGCACTACTAGAGCTAATACTTAACCCGTTGCTAGCACCACTACCAAGCTTAACCGTACTAACCGTAGAGCCCGTAATATCAACAATATTAGCACTAGCACCGCCTAAGCCAATGCTACCAGATACACTAGCACCTGTTAGGGTCACTCTATTTACTGATGTCCCTGTAGCTGATATGCCACCAATCTTAGCTCCATCACTGATACCAAGTGTGTTAACACCTCCACTACCAAGATCAATGGTCCCACTAACTGCAGTACCTACAAGCGTGATCGCGTCACTACCACTACCACCAACAATGCTACCAGCAACACTGGTTTTACCCAATGAGAGAGAATTGCTAGCACTAGCACCAGCATGACCTAAGCTGATATTGCCAATAATGGCCGTACCAGACCCACTTAAACTTGCTCCATTAATGGCAATACCACCACTACCAGAGTTGCTAATACCACTGGCGGTGATCATGCTCACGCCTTCTAAATTAACAATATTGGCGCCATCACCTGTCAATGCAACACCTGAAACCGTTGAACCTTTAATGGTTACAATATTAGATGATGTCCCTGCAGCTGAAACCAAGCCTGCACTACTAGAGCTAATACTTAACCCGTTGCTAGCACCACTACCAAGCTTAACCGTACTAACCGTAGAGCCCGTAATATCAACAATATTAGCACTAGCCCCGTCTAAGCCAATGCTACCAGATACACTCGCACCTGTTAGGGTCACTCTATTTACTGATGTCCCTGTAGCTGATATGCCACCAATCTTAGCTCCATCACTGATACCAAGTGTGTTAACACCTCCACTACCAAGATCAATGGTCCCACTAACTGCAGTACCTACAAGCGTGATCGCGTCACTACCACTACCACCAACAATGCTACCAGCAACACTGGTTTTACCCAATGAGAGAGAATTGCTAACACTAGCACCAGCATGACCTAAGCTGATATTGCCAATAATGGCCGTACCAGACCCACTTAAACTTGCTCCATTAATGACAATACCACCACTACCAGAGTTGCTAATTCCACTGGCGGTGATCATGCTCACGCCTTCTAAATTAACAATATTGGCGCCATCACCTGTCAATGCAACACCTGAAACCGTTGAACCTTTAATGGTTACAATATTAGATGATGTCCCTGCAGCTGAAACCAAGCCTGCACTACTAGAGCTAATACTTAACCCGTTGCTAGCACCACTACCAAGATTAACCGTACTAACCGTAGAGCCCGTAATACTAACGGTGTCGTCTCCGCTTCCACCTGTTATAGCACCTATTACTGTACTAGCAACTCCGCTACTTGACGATATGTCAATAATATTACTTCCATCTCCAGCATTGATATTGCCTCCAATAAAAGATTCTACTATCTTGATAGTTTCTGTTGTGCCACTACCACCGGTTGAAGAAATCGAACCAGAAATTATTGAGCCTGTAACATCAATCAATTGTGTGCCACTTGTTGTTGCACTTTGAAGTTCAATATTACCAGATACCGATGATCCTTTTATATAAACATACTCATCACTACTACTACCGATAATATTGCCGCTTGCGCCTGTACCAACAATGCTTACGCTAGACGCCGTAAAAGTTGTTCCAATAACAGCTACACCCGTACTCCTTAAAGAACTACCACTTAAAGTAAACGTTGAAGGAGTTGAAACAGTAATACCATTAGGCTGATTAGTAGAAATGCTTATTCCAGTTTGCCCAAAAGAAAAAGTCACGAATATCAAATTGCATAAAGCAAGAGCAAACAAATAAATATGAAATTTTATTAACGTTTGATTATATGAAGATTTCATCTGGAGCTCTAGAAAATTCTTTCACGACTGTTGCCATAAGACAATGCAAATATTTTTTTACAATACAGTTGGCTGAACTGCAGTTATACTGCAATTATAATGCCAGAAGAATATCTTGAGACTGCTTAAATCTACTAATTATAACCTCTTAATGTTAAGGTTGCTCACTTATCAAACAAGCGCAACTATTTAGGATTCTACATCTAATAATGATTGAAAATTTAAAGTTTATTTTGGTAATGTTGCAATAATATAATGATTATTGCAACATTATAGCCATGCGTGCTAATCGGACACGGTCTTGCGAATCTATAATTTCAGCATTTTGTGCTTTAGCAATATAGAGCTTTGCACTTTCTATGTCTCTTTTGATAATGGCGTATTGCGCATTCAATGAATGCGGCCAGCTATATAAAGGTCCAAAAGTTTTTGCTACATCACCAAGTAGTTTTTCAATCTCTGGACGATCTTCTGCTTTTGCCCCTAAAGCAAATAAATAGATTAACCTTGTAATCATATTATGTGGAACATAAGGGGATGCTGTAATAGATGTCTGATACAGATGGTCTACATAACCTCGATCTAACTTGTGTAGCTCTTCTAATTTTTGTACATCGATATATGTATGAAAAAGGTCAAACCGTGGCCCTAATAATGGCCAATGTGTGATGCCTCTATAGGCAATATCTACAACATGGGTTGCAACCCCTTGTGTAACAGCAGCTACAAAAAGAGTAAAATATCCCCATGCAAGCCCTGCTAGAAAAGTTATGACTAAAGACATACCTCCTATGCAAATAAAAATAGGCTTGAAATAATTATCATATACACTCTCTTGAGCTTTCCAGGTCACTTGATGTGGGTTCAAAGACGCTATGACTGCAAGTAATAAAATCACAATTCCAACTGTTTCTCCTCTTTGTAAAGGAAAGCTAAACACACAAATTCCAAATAGCAAAATCATAGAACATAAAATCCATTGGTATTCATGATTATCTTGGCATGAAATTTTTTTGATAATTAATCTGATGATCATCAATGACAACATCAAACCAATTAATCCTGTTTCAACTAATATCTGTATATACTCGTTATGGGTTTGTCCGGGGTTAAAAAACTTTGGATCTTTAGGAGCACCCAACGCTGGAAAAAATGTATAATAATCCGTTCCTACCAAAGGATAAAGATACGAATAACTTCCAGCGCCTATTCCAACTATAAAACCAAATGGATTTTCAAATAATAAAATCAAACTTGATATCCATATTTGCAATCGATGCTCAATAGATATTCTAACGTCTTGGAAATGTTCTATCGAATCATAAAAAACAAGAGCCAAAACACCCAACAAAAAAATCATGCATGTTGCAATCAAAGCAGCGCGTTTATATTGTTTTGATGGGCTACAAACTGCATAAAATATAGGCAACCCAGCTATCACAATTAATGCCAAACTGCTACTCTTAAACAATAGAAAGTATAAACAATAAATAAATAAAGTTAAATAAAACACCTTGATTGCAATGCTTTTTCTAACAACAAAAAAATGCACAATGACTGGCAATAAAATAATAACCAACTCAGTTATGTAATTTTCATTGCCTGTTGTCCAATGCGTTCCAGATATAGTAAAATCACTGATAAAAATTGCAATTACAACAAATATAACTGTCTTTTCTAAAATAGTAAGTAATGCATTCAAACATAACCTGCGCAATTGTACATAAAGCCCTATAAGCACTCCCGATAAAAGCACTGTAATAATCGTGTTTCCTTTATCAATAGACCAAAGAGAGGTTATTGATAACCAAGCAATCAGTGCAACGATCGCACCATCAAGTAAGTTCCATCGATGTTGCTCATTCAATAGTGGTTTTAAAGGTAGCAAAAATAAAATAATTGTCGTTAATGCCAAGCCAAACCATTTAGGCCAGGTTGTGATCCATACGCCTGTTGAATTAACAGGAGAATCTATCGACACATTGGTAATGGCCATAATACTTCCAGCAATCAGCAAGCTGATCAAAGTAGATAAGCAACTTTGATATAAAATGCTCTTATTAAAATTATACGCTAGAAAGTAGTTTTTGATGATATCGGTTTGCAACATATATAACCTTTAATTATAGTACTCATCCCATGCATGGTGCCAGTTCCCTTCATGCTCTAAGCCTTCTACCTCAATCAATTTAAAGTTACTTTTATTCATAAAATTATCTAAAAATTGTTTTAATGACCTTTTATTAACAATTCTATCAGATGAGCCCAAAAACAAAGTAAGTTTAACTTCAGCTAATCTGGCTGCATGGCTGTAAGGACTTACAGCATTTACAATAGGATCTGCTCTATGATAACGCATAAGACCATGTATATCCAAAGGAGCTGCAACCGCCCTAACATCAATAACATCATCTCTGTATAAACTCACTGATGCAGCCACTGCGCCACCGCCTGAAAATCCCATCAAACGAAAGCCAGATTCATTCTTATATTGTTTTTTAATTTGATCTAATAAATCTTGATATAATGTAATAACATCGCGTGAAAACCTGTCTTGACTCCACATACGTTGATGACAATTGCGTTGATTAATACCATGATTAATAATGTACTGACACGGTCTTGAAAGATAAATTTTATTGCTTGCAGAATCTTGCACTGCAATCCTAGCTGCAATTGCATTGGTAGGGGTAGGGTCATTTGAAATACGATGTCGTGAATAATATGCAAGACCATCTCCTTCTATAAAGACACTAATAGGATCCTGTTGGCTAGTTATGTGCACCCAAGCTGCCACGTCAAATGAGCGTCCTGATAAAATAACACTCTTAAATCCATTGTTTTTTAATAGAAAATCAACATTCTGATAGCGTTGTTGAGGAGATTCAATAGGCGCCAATCTTTTTTGAATAGCTGAGCAACCTGTAAAAACAAAAATAAACAAAACAAACAAAACAAAATTTTTAAACATTTTCTAACAACTCAAATTTTTAACTAAAATCACCCTAAAAGAGCAAAACCATAACAATATTATATAACAATGATTTTATTACATCATACAAACAAATAACATCATCAATATTTAAAATAACTGCTAATCAATAATATAACAGTGATAATGACAGCTAAATATTGTTGGCCTTTCTCATGCAGAACTTGTGCGATTATTGATTTATCCGCGCGCATATTGCCACAATCATTGCTTATGTAACAATGCAACATCAAAATATAAAAACGCCGGTGCAAATATTTACACCGGCGTTTTTACGAACAATCAAACGATTGTTTTATTTCATCAAAGACTAGAATTTAAAGTTAAATTTCACGTCTCCAAGGTGATTGCTAGAGCCTGATTTATAGGTGCCTGTATATCCTACAGTTGTACTATGCCCATTAAAGTTATCAAACTCAACACCAAACTTCATTTGACCACCAAATCTAGATGGCTTAATTCCAACTGTTTTAACAGATACTGCAGAACCTTGAAATGTTGATGTAGACGAACTTTGTTGATTTAGCAGATCATAATTAACACCAAAACCAAAATATGGTGACATTGTGCCATAATGCTCTTCTACTGAATGCTTAGCCAAAAGATCAATATCGCCGATCAATGATGATACATTCTTCAAATCTACAGTACGGTTCAAAGTACCTGCACCTTTTTCTGTATATTTGTCAAATGTAGTGCGTGCATATGCAAGACCAAATGATGGGCTCAGTGTAGTAGCACTTTCACCGTCGCTAATATCATTGTGCACAATTCTACCAGCAGCATTATATTGTCTACCTGAATAATCACTCTTACGGGTCAAATTTAAACCACCAAATGTAATTTGTGATGTCCCAGAATAATCATTGCTACCAACGCCAATTTGACCTTCTAAAACAATATTTTGATCAAGCGGATGGCTACCATAAGCAAAGATATTATATCCTGTAACGTCTGTGTCAAGAGCACTTGCTCCATCTTGATCAATAGAGGCTGTGTTATAAGATCCACCAAAGCCTGCAACTCCACCAGTTTCAAGATTAACATCTACACCGCCGATAAGTCCAGCGCCATTACCTGAATAGCCATCTACATTGCCTTTCTTATCTTGTGATGCGCTATAGTAATATGGACGAAGCCAGAAATTGCCTTTATATGCTTCACCATTACCAGTTGCAACACCGCCACCAGATGAGCGCAATGATGCTTGTCTCGATCCTATAACAGATTGACCTGCTGAAACGCCCGACTGCGTAATTGCAGACGCTGACGAAGGAGCAGGAGCAATTTGCTCTGCAGCAGCAGTTAATGCAGCAGTACCTTGTACAGCGGCATTGTTAAGCGCTAATTTGATATCATCATCGATTGCTGTGCTAGAGAAAACCGTATCAAGCACACTAGCAGCTTGGCCACCACCTATAATACTACCTGCAGATCTAATTGAGCTTATCAATTGTATAGTAGAAGCAGCAGCAGTAGGATGTGGTGCTGTAACAGCAAAGTCATATAGACCATATGAACTTGCAGAAGCTGTAACACTTGAACCTACAACAACACTTGAGCCTCTTGCAATCGTGATAGTAGCATTGTCAGTCAATGTGGCACCAACAACAACAGGTGCAATCGTTACCGTACCACTACCTGCAGCTGGATTAACTAAAGTTATTGTTCCTGAAGCCGTCAATACAGTTGTATCAGTTTGCCCAGTTGCATCAATAGTAAATCCGTAGGTTGATCCAGAGTTCAAGCTAACATTACCAGTATGGGTAACATCGCTTTCAAGTTGCAACGTAGCACCAGAAGACACAGTGGTATTTCCTGCAATAGTGCTAGCAGATGTTGCACCCGCAACATTAGAAATAACCAATGTCCCGCCAGTCACGTCAATCGTTTCAGCACTAACATCACCGCGTAATGTATTGACACCAGAGGTTACATTAAGATCATCGGCACCTGCACCTAAATCAATTTCACCGTTAACTGTAGTACCGCCTGAAATATTCAAGGTATCATCGCCTGCACCACCCACAAGAGCATTCGCTCCTGCTATACCTGTTCCTGATAATGTTGAACCTGTAAGCGTAATAGTATCATCATCACCGCCAAGATCAATATTACCTAAAACAGTACTAGATATAATTGTAGCAACATCGTCGCCTGCACCACCTACAATAGCACCTGCACCTGCTATACCTGTTGAAGATAACGTTGTACCCGTAAGGTTAATAGTATCATTACCGGCTCCAAGATCAATTTGACTTAAAACAGTAGCAGATCCAAACCCAACAGAATCGACACCGGCATCAAGAGTAATCTTGCCAGTATAGGTTCCTGTAAAATCAGGAGAAGTGATTGTATCACCAGCTGTTCCACCAACAATCCCACCATTAACAATAACATTGCCTGAACCATTTAGTTTAACAACATTTGTACCGTTACCTAAGCTAATATTTGTACTAACTCCACTAGGAAGTGCACCCGTTATGGTTGCTCCTAAAGTACCACTACCAAGAGTAATCGTGTCAGCACCTGTACCTCCAAGAATTCCACCAGAGATAGTTGAACCAGCAATAGTAAGACTATTAACACCATTTCCAAGAGCAATAACATTAACTGCAGTTAATGGCACAGCCGTTGTACCTGCTGTAAGAGTTGATGAATCTAACGTGGTATTATAAATCGTAATATTATCTGTGCCTGTACCACCTGTAATACTACCGGTAACAGTATTGGTTGCACCTGCTGCAGATCCAATTGTAACAGTGTTGGAGGCATTTACCGCCGCTGCACCTAAAGTGATATTACCTGTAATAGAACCACCAGAAAGGCCCGATGCATCTAATGTAAATCCACCCGTTGTAGTACTTGCAATGTTACCATTTACATATGAGGCACCTGACAATGTTAGTGAATCAACACCTGCACCACCACCAAGATCAATATTGCCTTTCACTGTTGAATTAGCAATTGTAGCAGTATCGTTACCAGCACCAGCTGCAATCACTGTATTAGTGGCGCTAGTTAAAGGTGCCGATAACGTTGTACCTGTAATCGTAATATTATCTGTGCCTGAACCACCTGTAATACTACCGGTAACCGTATTGGCTGCACCTGCTGCAGATCCAATTGTAACAGTGTTATATAAACCTACTCCTGCATTACCTAAAGTGACATTGCCTGTAATAGAACCACCAGAAAGACCAGATGCATCTAATGTAAATCCACCCGTTGTAGTACTTGTAATGTTACCATTTACAGTTGTATCCCCCGACAATGTTAATGAATCAACACCTGCACTACCAAGGCCAATATTGCCTACAACATTTGTATTAGCAAGCGTAATGTTATCTGTGCCTGTATTACCCGTAATGTTACCAGTTGTATTGGTTGACCCTATTGTAGAACCAATCGTAACAGTGTTGGAGGCATTTACCGCCGCTGCACCTAAAGTGATATTACCTGTAATAGAACCACCAGAAAGGCCCGATGCATCTAATGTAAATCCACCCGTTGTAGCACTTGCAATGTTACCATTTACTATAGATGTATTACCTGACAATGTTAATGAATCAACACCTGCACTACCAAGATCAACACCGCCTACAACATTTGTATTAGCAAGCGTAATGTTATCTGTGCCTGTATTACCCGTAATGTTACCAGTTGCATTGGTTGCACCTGCTGCAGATCCAATCGTAACAGTGTTGGAGGCATTTACCGCCGCTGCACCTAAAGTGATATTACCTGTAACAGAACCACCAGAAAGGCCCGATGCATCTAATGTAAATCCACCCGTTGTAGCACTTACAATGTTACCATTTACTATAGATGTATTACCTGACAATGTTAATGAATCAACACCTGCACTACCAAGATCAACACCCCCTACAACATTTGTGCCAGTAAGCGTAATACTATCTGTGCCTGTGCCGCCTTGTATTGCGCCAGTGGCCGTACCAGATATAGTTGAGTCTGTAACACTAAGGCTATTTGTACCATTACCGAGAATAACCGTTGCTTGTCCTGATGTCGCTGATGCTCTAGAAACTGTAGAATTGGTTATAGTAACTGTATCATCCCCATTAGGCGCTACAGCTGGTGTAGTGCTACCAGCGACTGTAGTGCTAGTGCCTGTAACACCAGCAGTAGTGCTAGAAGTAATGGTCTGCGCAATTGCTCCATGAGATCCACTGATTAAAGCAATTAATGTGAAAGCCTTTGCGATGTTTTTTAAAATTACAGCAACTTGATCCTTAAACATAGTAATATTCCCTTAGCTGATATGTTAGCTTTTTAGCGTTAATTAAATAATATTTCTTAAAACAGTTCTTAAATTTTGACTCTTGCACAGGATTTTCAACCCAAATTATCTTTAAAACTTTAATCTACAAATATACTATTACCATATACCATAGCGGTAACATATATAAACCCATCAATACAAAAGTGCAAACCAAAATATAAAAATATAAAAATATAAATTGCGATGTCGCATTAAAGTGACAACCTTGCCATGTCAACATCCCATCAAGACCATATCTTTAACTTTAACGTGCTCTTGGTTTATCATCGTCTTTATAACATACCTAGAATTATAATACATATGATGATATCTTGAGTATATAATCCATTGCGCAATTTTTTGATAATGTTTCTTATTCTTGAAATAGCCTTGAAATAGAAGTATCAAAATGAATTCCCTTGATAGCCTCTGCAATTAAGGGTGCAATGCATACAAATTCTATTTTAGGGTGTGCAAGCACTTCAGCTGTTGGGCGGATAGTGTTGGTAACAACCATTTTTGATATTGATGATTGACCAATGCGATCAAGTGCTGGATTTGAAAACACACCATGCACGCATGCAGCACTTATACTGGCTGCTCCATTATTCATTAAAGCTTCAGCAGCATTGCATAACGTCCCGGCCGTATCTACAATGTCATCTACTAATATACAATGTCTGTTAGATACATCGCCAATAACATTCATCACTTCGCTTTCATTGGCGCGTTCGCGTCTTTTATCAATAATGGCAAGATCAAGATTTAAAATTTTTGCAAACGAACGCGCCCTAGCCACCCCACCTACATCAGGTGCTACTACAATGGCATCAACAGCCCTATCACGCTTCAAAAGCATCTTTTGTAATCCATCACCAACAACCTCGGCCAAATAATTACGACAATATAAATTATCAACTGCCACGTCAAAAAAACCTTGGATTTGATCAGCATGTAAATCTGCTGTTACAACTCGATCGGCACCTGCTGTTTCAATCAATCTTGCCACTAGCTTTGCTGAAATCGGTGCTCTAGATGATGATTTGCGATCTTGGCGTGAATAACCATAATAGGGTATGACCGCAGTAATACGCCTTGCCGATGCGCGCCTTAATGCTTCAATCATAATTAATAATTCCATCACATGATCATTTGCAGGCTTATGTGTTGGCTGTATTACAAAAACATCCCGACCGCGTACATTTTCTTTAACTGCAACGTTAATTTCGCCATCTTTAAATGGATTTATATCCGTGCGTGTTAGCGGGATCTCAATATATTCAGCTATTTTTTGTGCAAGCGCAGGGTTTGCACTACCTGAAATCAAAACTAATTGGTTACCTTGCATGTTTATACACTCCTTTGTATCAATTTTTTAACGACAGAACGACAGATTGAAATATGTTTCAATGATCAATTCAAACTATAAATGAACATTCTTTAGATATTATTTTCCTATTAATAGCTTTTCTGTTTACAGATGAGATTAAAAGAGCCTATCTTAATATTATCTCTTTCTAGCCGATTCTTTTTATCTGGAAGCATCCATTTGATCATATTGATTAATATAAAAAATGAAACCATACCCTCTTAAAAAACAAACACAAACATCTCCTGCTTCTATTCCAAGACGCATGGCAACACGCCTTGGAGCTTTGCAAAAACATTATAGTGCTTCTATATTACAGATCGAAAAACTTGAAGATATCTTAACATTAATTCATCAATTTGACTGTGCAATTCTTGAAGAAGGTCATTTCGTGCGCGTTGAAAAAAAGCATTTCTTAGATTTATGCTTTAACGCATGGAAAGATCGTGACGTTTTAGACAAAATGGTTCTGGCAAAATCAAAGTCACATTTTGCTACTCGAGATGCTGAGTTAATCCTTAAATTAATTTTACGCCTTGGCACATATGAAATTTTGCACAGACCAAATCTCACATCGGCAACTATTATCAGTGCATGGCTTAATGTTACTGGATATTTTTTTGATGGAGATGAAACCAAACTTGTCAATGCTTTGCTTGATAAAATAGCACAAGAGGCGTTTAATAAAAATGCATGAAGACCTTTTTCTTGAAACAATCCTTCGCCCGCACTGCACTAACGCAATTAAAAACGATACTAGCAACAATCATGGTGTGTATAACGCTTTAAATCTACAAGATGATTGTGCTTTGCTTGCCCCAGCTCCAGGAGAGCAAATTGCTATCAGCACAGATAGTGTTGTTGAAGGAGTGCATTTTACAACAGAACAAACCCCTGCTTGCATTGCTGATCGCGCTATCAATTGTGCACTTTCCGACCTTGCTGCAATGGGCGCTAAACCCAAAGCTATACTAATGGCTATGCAAATTAGCCAACAACAAAATACCAAATGGATAGAACAATTTACCGCGCGTGTTGCGTATTGGCAACACCATCATCACATTACTTTAATTGGAGGTGACACTGTATCTGGAGGTATCTTAAGTATTAATGTAACAGTACTAGGGAGTGTATCTGCTAATAAAGCATTATATCGCAGTGGTGCAAAAGCTAAAATGCATCTATACACAAGTGGCACTATCGGCAACGCCGCAATTGCTTTAAAACTTGAGCAAGGTCATCTAGATCATCATATTTTTAAAAACCACCAACAAGAAAAAGATTTTTTACTAGAGCAATTATATACTCCAAAACCACAAATAGAGCTTGGGTGTGCATTAACTGGATACGCCCAAGCAGCAATTGACATATCTGACGGTCTTATTCTTGATGCAACACGCTTAGCTAAGGCAAGCAATGTCCAACTCCATATCGCACTCGATAAATTGCCTTTAAGCAGTGCAGTTCGGCGTGTTTTACATCATCATCCCCATTGGATTGAAACCGTCTTAACAGGGGGAGATGATTATCAACTACTATTTGCTGCATATCCTAACATGCTAAAGCAAAACCTTGATTTGCAAACCGATGCACATCATTTTACTGCCATCGGCAAAGTCCATACGCTTCAGCCTCATCAAGAGCATGTATTAATATTTGATCACGCTGGCAAGCCATATCATCCTACCAATAATGGCTTTTTGCATGCATGGTAATAGAACAAATCTATTGCTATTTTAAATAGCAACCACGCAAGCTAACATGTCTCTTGCCATTTTATTGAATGGATATAAAATCAACAGCATTTCTGTTTTGCCAATCTTAGCTTGTTTGGCGCTTTCCATATTGAATATAAGCAATATAGCTTCCATGCCAAATAGCTTGATCATCATCTCGAGATATTTTGAGCTAGTGCTCAAGCCTAAGATGTTAGCAATTGTTTGCTACCCATTGCTTTAAGGTTGCATATACATCAACAGCTAACTCATCCATTGGGTTTTTCCACTGTCCGGGGATTGTTTGATGATAGACTCTAGCACTCGTAAACCACTGTGAGCGCTTTGACCCTTTGGTCCAACTTAATCCTGGAAAACTCGTAGGCACTAATACTCGTGTATCCATCCCCAGTGCTCCTGAAATATTTGCAAATGTATTGGAAGTTCCTACCATCATATCCATTGCAGCAATAGCGCTTGCAATGCCTAAAAAATCATCATCAAGATCTAGTTGATTGAGAGTAAGCATTTCAAAAGGAACCGGTACATCCTTGCGTAATTTATCAAAATTGATATTCCCAACTCCATATTGTAAATTAACAAAAACTAAATGTTGGGCATATTCACCTGCTTTCGTGATCAAGCTATGCAATAAAGAATTCAATGGCAGATAACGATCATAAGCCGTTCCATGCATTTGATTTTGAAAACCATCATAATCACTAAAAGATTGTTGTTTTTTGGCCTTAAAGACACCTGCCCCCCATGCAAACCAACTAATGCCTATATAAAACCGTTTGCATGGCTTTGCCTGTTGATTAAGGTGAGGATGTTTACTTAAATAGTTTCTATATTGCTGCTGGCGTTTTGCATCAGGTTTTAAAAGAGGATTATGTGCTTTTGCGCCACCTTTGCAACCTAGCTTCAACAAATATGGCAACGAACCTAAAAACGCTTTCCCATCAAGCTTTGCAACTAATGCATCATCATGCGTTTCAATGGATACTTTATCAATAAATTCAACTTTATGCTGCATCCATAAATCGCTCTTGAGCATTAATTCTTTTAATCGACTATCTAGGCTAACAACAGGTCTAATACCGCGCTCAACAAGCGCTGGCATAAGAGATAAAAATCTAATCTGATCGCCAATACCTTGCTCATGGATAATAAGCAAATGATACGGTGTAACAATGTTATCAATATTGTTGCAATTAGGTAAATTCATTATCGGTTTTGGCAACGGATAAGCAAATTTTTTAGGCCGTTGCTCATAAGCTTGCCATCCTTCAACTTGGCGCCCAAGCGCTAATAATAATAATGCACGATTTTGCTTAGGAATATTTGTTGTATTAGTGACATTGTTTGGATTATTTGCTTGCACATTTTTATACTCAGCTTCTTCAATAAACTTAAGGGCTTCTGCAAATTGACCTTGGTAGCTCTTGACGGCCGCGCATGCATTTAGCGTGGCAGTGTTATTTTTATCTTTTGATAAAACTTGCTGAAAACACTCCCAAGCCTTATCTGCTTGGCGTAATTGTAAATATGCTGCTCCAATATTATGCAGTGCATCAATATTTTCAACATCTAATGCATATAATCTTTGATACCAGATCAACGCTTCTTGATAAGAATAATCATTGAAATATAACCGCCCAAGCATTTTTAATGCTTTTCGGTTTGTAGGGTTCAATTGCAAAAGTTTTTGGAGTGTTTCAATAGATTCTGCCAGCATCTTGCTTTTGCTAGCGCTGACTGCTTTTAACCAAAGTAGTTGCTCTGAAATAGCTTCTTCTTTTATTCGTCTAACTTTTTCAATATTTTGTAGCAATGTAAAAGCTTTGGCATGTTGCGTCTGCTTGATATATGCAGATGCAAGATTGAGCACAATCATATCACTATCACAGTAGCTATAGGCTTTTTCAAGGAATTTAATCGCTTCTTCTAAATTTTCTTGGGCAAGATATGACAGTCCCAATAATTCCCAACCAAAAGCCATCTCAGGATAAAGCGCACACGCAGATTGAGCATCTTGTTGAACTTGCCTCCATTGACCTTGTGCAGCCAAATTGCGCAATTGCATCTCATGCGCATTCATACATCAAACTCCTTTTAATCCATTGAATAAGCTTTAATTGTTACTTAATCTAAAAGCTTAATCAAACACGAAGTATCTAATTTGCTACATCCTTGTGCTTGCAATTTTTTATAAAACTGATCTATCAATATTGTTATGGGTAAATTTGCTTTGCACTGATCAGCTTGTTCCAAGCAAATACGCAAATCCTTGCGCATCCAATCAACTGCAAAACCAAAATCAAATTGGTCTTGATCCATCGTAAGGCCTCTATTTTCCATTTGCCAACTTTGAGCAGCTCCTTTTGAAATGACCTCTAGTACTTTTGCAATGTCTAGTCCTGATTTTTTACCAAATGCTATTGCTTCTGCAAGTCCTTGTAATACACCTGCAATACATATTTGATTAACCATTTTAGCCAACTGCCCTGAACCTGATCCTCCAAGCAATTTGCACGTGCGTGCATAGTGATTGATATAAGGCTGTACTCTATCAAAATCTGCTTGATCTCCACCACACATCACGCTGAGTACACCGTTTTCTGCCCCAGATTGTCCACCAGACACTGGCGCATCAATAAAACCTAACTGCGCTCTTTTAGCTTGCCCATACAACTCTTGTGCTAATGATGCTGAAGCCGTCGTGTGATCTACAAATACTGCATTTTTTTTCATTGCTTGAAATGCACCATATTCTCCTAAACATATTTCACGTACATCAGGATCATCACCTACGCAAGCAAAGACATAATCGGCATCAACAACGGCTTCCTTAGGTGTTGGAGCATAGTTGCCTCCATATTGCTGGCACCAGTTTTTTGATTTTTCTTGTGTGCGATTATAAACACACACATCAAAACCACCTTTTGTTGCCAAAAAACCCGCCATTGGTGCTCCCATTACACCTAAACCTATGAACGCTAATTTTGTCATTGCTAAGCTCCTTTAACATACAAACCAGTGTAAAGTTTATTCAATACACGTTTATTTTATTTCAATATCATATTGCTCTGTCATAGCACAAATTTTATGTAATAATTTGCTATTAACAGCACTTACTATACCATAAACTCGTGCAAGCGGATTATACGCCGTACAACCTTTCAATACAGTGTGCACGCCTCCTGCTTCTGTGAGCAATAACAACCCTGGAGCGTGGTCCCAGCTCCAAAGTTTTTTATACACAGAAAAATGTCTCTTCCCACGTGCTTGATCCACCATATCAAGGCCCGCACAACGCAAACGATCAATCTTTCCAAAACGCTTATGTAGCTTTTGGCAAAAAGCATCTCTATGTGCTTCCGGGATGATAATAAAATTAAATTGACCAATCAAGTCTTGATCCAACAGCTCAACTTTAGACCCTTTAAACAAGCTAACTTCATCATCATATGCATATGCAAGTTGCAATTTTTGGCCACCATAATAGGCACCACTACCAAGTTCAGCGACTGCAGTGACAGAACGTGCTGGAGCATGAATAACCGATAAGATCGTTTGCCCGCGCCTTACGAGTGCAATCATTGAACAAAAATTGTCACTTCCATGAACAAAGTTTCGTGTCCCATCGACTGGATCAATGAGCCATACATATTCATCATCTCGATTGCCTAGTGATTTACCCTCACCTTCTTCTCCTACTACAAGAGACCCTGGAATGATATCTTGGAGCGCTTTGCGTAATATCTTTTCAGTACAAATATCAGCTTGTGTTACAGGATCTCCTTTTGATTTCCATGCAATTTCATTTTCATCAAGGCACTTAAAGCGCGGCATGATTTCATTTGCTGCAACTTCTTCAACAATGCTCGATATTTTGTCTAGAGAAGGTAATCGGCTCATTTTACGATCATTTATTAAACTATTTACAAATAGTCGATTATTTAGGCTGTTTTTTTCATTTCATTTGAGACAACCTGCTTATTATTTGGGCTGCCATGGCTTACCCTACCTTGAATTTGGCGAATGAAATCTTCTGCTTGGTCATGGTCATTATGCGCCCCGCGTAATAAAATACCTTGTACCCATCGATCTTCGGTTACATAACTTGAAAACTCATCCCAGTAGCCTTCAAAATCACCTAGCTGACCATCAATAAACTGACCTTGATCAAGATGAACCAGTATTTTGCGGGCTTTAAAAGTTTCTCCTGATCTATGGACAATATACCATACCCCTACTCCGCTAAAACCAAGATTTGCAGGGATATGTAGCCGGTCATTCAATGTTTGTGCGATGACATGATGAACCGGCGCAGTGAGCGATTCGTTTGGATCATAGAGAGCAAATACACATACATCACACATACTGATAATTCTACGTAATGAAACTCCTATATTGCGATATAATGAACCACGCGTTTGTTGTTGTTGCTTTTTTTGTTGCATTTGTTGTTGACTTTCATGCTGATGTCTTTGCGATGTAGCATTCCTAGAGTGCATGTGCTGTGCTTGAATATTAGTCATTATCTTTACAAGACCCCTTTGAGTTTTACTATATAATTAAAGTTAAGTATTACTTAAATACTTAAGATGAATACTACGAAATATTTAAGTCTATTGTGATAAAATGATCTGCTTTGCTACAAAAGAAAAGTTTTTTATAGCTAAGTATTGTAAAGATTGTATGAATTGATGACACTATTGCTAAAATGTTCTATTTTAAGCAATGAATATTACTAAAGGAATAGTCCTAGCCAAGAACAATCATCTATGTTTAACATCAAAACTTTGAAGTAACTTAAAAACATAACTATTAAAATCAATGCATGTCAAAATAAATGAACGCTAAAACATCCGTTTCCTGCAAAGAAGAGCGCACAGAAAAAACACCTCCACAGCCGGTAGTGGGCCTATTTGTAACCTGTCTGGTTGATCTCTTTCGTCCCCAAATTGCTATTGCATCGACACAATTACTACGCCAAGCAGGTTGCAAAATCATTGTTCCAACACAGCAAAGCTGTTGTGGGCAACCTGGCTACAATTCAGGCGATTTTGCAAGCGCCAAAGCAGTTGTAAGACCATTGCTTGATGCTTTTGCTGAGGTTGATTATCTAGTGACCCCATCGGGTTCATGCGCGGCTATGCTGCGCCATCATTTGATAGAACTTTTTGATCAAGACAATGACATTAAAAAAGCAAATGAGCTTGCCGCAAAAAGTTGGGAATTGGCTAGCTTTTTAACCGAAATTATGGATTTTACGATCCCAGATACCATCCATTATTCTGGAAGCTATTGTTATCATGATAGCTGCTCTGGCTTACGTGAGTTGGATATTAAGCAAGCCCCGCGTAGTTTATTAAACAATATCAACAAACTACACTTAAAAGAAATGAACGAACCAGAAACTTGCTGCGGATTTGGCGGCACATTTTGTGTTAAATACCCTGAAGTTTCTGATCACATGGTTTCGCGCAAACTTGCTGATGCGAGCTTTGCAAATACCGATTTGGTTTTAGCAGGAGATTTAGGCTGTTTGCTAAACATGGCAGGCAAAGCAAGCCGACAAGGTAGTTCTCAACGATTTTTCCACTATGTCGAAATATTAGCCGACATGGGAGATTTACCAGCCATTGGTGAGGCAGATCATCCATCTGAAAAGAGCAATTTCAATCAAATAACAAAACCAAAAAACAAAACAACGATTACCAATGATTAATTGACTAAAATCATGCAATAGTAATCATCCAATAGTTATATGGCTATACACAATAGTATCGATCTAATGATGAAACCCACACACACATCTTTTGCAACAAAATCCTATCATTGTGCTGTTGAGCACGATATCCGTGCCCATTCACGCACAGCGCTTAGTGATACACATTTACAAAAAGCATTAAAGCAGCTCCAGCAAGGCTTTATTGTAAAGCGTCGCAAAGCCGCAGATGCATTTCCAAACTTTGAAGCTTGCCGTGATTATGCCCGTGATATTAAGGATCACTGTTTAAAGCATTTGGATTTATATTTAAAACATTACGAAGAACAAGTCATCACCTCCGGAGGAAAAGTCCATTGGGCGCGCAATGGAGCTGAAGCTTGCGAGGTTATACTTGATATTTGCAAGCAGCAAAACGCCAAGCTTGTTACAAAAAGCAAAAGCATGATCTCTGAAGAGGTACATCTTAACGACGCGTTAGAAAAAGCAGGCCTTAAGGTTGTTGAAACAGACCTTGGTGAATACATTATACAACTACGCAAAGAGCGACCAAGTCACATCATAGCACCTGCAGTGCATGTATTGAAAGAACAGGTTGCCGAAGATTTTAAAAAACATCATCGTAGCTTACCAAAAAAACGAAATTTAGACAAACGCACAGATCTTATTAAAGAAGCGCGAGTAATCCTTCGACAGCAATTTAAAACGGCAGATGTTGGTATTACTGGCGCAAACTTTTTAATTGCAGAAAACGGTGCAAGTGTGATTGTTACCAATGAAGGAAATGGAGATCTTACCCAAACGCTTGCTAAAACACATATTGTTATAGCTAGTCTTGAAAAAATAGTACCTACTATGGAAGATGCTTTTGTGCTGTTGCGCGTGCTTGCACGATCGGCCACTGGACAAGCGATGTCTTCATATACCAGCTTCTCAACTGGCCCAAAACGCCCTGATGATGATGATGGACCTCAACATTATCATGTGATTTTACTTGATAATGGGCGCTCTGATTTATTGGGAGGTGAGTTTCAAGATATACTTCGCTGTATCCGCTGTGGTGCATGCATGAATCATTGCCCTGTGTATCATGCTGTTGGCGGACATGCCTATGGCTCTGTATACCCTGGTCCAATCGGGTCAGTTTTGACGCCTATTTTTGATGGTCTTCCTAAGTCAAGGACATTGCCGCATAGCTCAACTTTGTGTGGGCGGTGTGAGGCCGTATGTCCTGTCCGCATCCCACTTCCGCGTATGTTACGCGCTCATCGTCGGCTTGACTTTGAGCATAAACTTACTCCCGCATTACAACGTTGGGCACTTTTTTGTTGGGCAAATATTGCAAAGCGTCCATATTTATACAGAGCAATAACCCATATTAGTGCAAAATTTTTGAAATGGAAATCATCCAATCAAGGCGTCATCGCAAGCTTACCATTTGCCAAAGGTTGGTGTGCTGCTCGCGATTTACCAACACCTTTAGGTTATAGCTTTCATCACTGGTGGAAGCACCATAAAGACGAAACATGAAACAAAATCTTGCCACTCAAAATCAACTAGCACGTGCTAGTATTTTAAAACGAATTGAAAATAATCTTGAAAATAGAACAAATGCGCACGCACGCTATGGCCAATTTCATGAGCATCTTTTAAAACAAGAAACTGGCCCAATACCTAATTTTGATCAAGTTGAGCAAAAAGCTCTAATCGAGCTATTTTGTGAGCAATTGACAAAAGTTGGAGGACACAGCATCGAAACCAATGACTTTGATACTATACCTGCTTTACTGGCAAAGCTTATGGGCAACAACGCGCAAAAACGCAGCGTAATGCTAACAGATGATTGTCCTGCTCAAACTACAAATCTATTAACACTAAATTGGACACAACAAAACATTACTCCAATCAGCTGGAACAGCCAAACCGATTGTCATTTTGCAATAAACCACGCCATAGCTGGTATCGCTGAAACAGGTACTTTATTAATGCATTCTGGAAAAAACCGTCCAACAGGGCTTAATTTTCTTTCGTCCCATCACGTCAGCGTTTTAAAATACTCACATATTGTCGCTACAATGGAAATTGCATGGTCGCGTTTACGCACGCACTACCACGATGGTTTAATCCCTCGCTCCATCAACCTCATTACAGGGCCATCTCGTACCGGGGATATCGAGCAAACTATTGAAATAGGTGCACATGGCCCATTAGAAATGACTGTTATTATCTATTACGATGGATAAAACTCTTTTGATCTGATGACACATTCTAGTAAACAAAATCATATTGACAAAGATAATCTTTGGAAAGAATTTACCAAAGAGATTCGCCCGCTTAAAAAACGCAATTTGCCTATATCCAATATTGAACAACCTGACACACAAATCCAAACGGATTATATAAAGGAACTTACATCTACACGCCAAACAAGCAAACAAGCAAACAAGCAACACCGTCTTAGTCATAACATTACGCCTAAACATACAAATCAAGTTTCAATAACATCTCACAACGACACCTCACAACTCTACAAAACTTATTCAACTAACTCTAAAAATTACTATATCGATGATCTTGATGCACGTACACGCATGCGCTTAGGCCGTGGCCAAATGCCTATAGGCGCTACTCTTGATTTGCACGGATATACTCGTATACAAGCACATGATGCCTTACACAGCTTTATTATAAGCCAATATCAACAAAATATTCGCTGTGTGTGTATTATTACTGGCAAAAGCACAGGTATTTTACAACAAAACACCCGCCAATGGCTGCTTGGAAACACCTTAAGGCCATATATCCTTGGCTATCACGTAGCTCTGCGCAAAGATGGAGGAGAAGGTGCATTATATACATTACTACGGCGCAACCGCACCTGATTGCTTTTTCAAACCAATGCTTGCTATATCTGCTGGCATTAGCTCCATTTTTCGTACTCTATTATCCAATAATTCATTACAATGATGTCAATAGCATTTGCAGCCTATAAACGACACCTGTGGAAAACTAATTGTTGTAGGTTATGTGCAGTTCATATACAAGATTTTGTATGTTAATGCTAAAACCTCAACCAATGGAGCTTGTTTAATGCAATATGGGCATTTAGCACGTTTAAACAAACGAGAATATGAAACACAGTCAAATCCTTTGGACACCTTATCGGTTTCATTCGAAGAGCTTGGATGGTCATATGAGCGACCAGAGCAAAATTTGATTGCTTTTGAAACAAGCGGCGGATGGTGTAGTTACCGTATTCAGGTTTATCGATCACTTTCACGCGGTTTGATGTATTTTTCATCTCGTTTATCGTGCAAAATTCCCTCTCAAGAACGCTCTCGATTGCATGAATTATTATGTGAAATTAATCAACGCATGTGCTTGGGCCACTTTGATTTGTGCCCTGAAGATGGTACTCCTACATTTCGACATACATTGCCGTTATCAGCCTTACAAGCCAATTCTATAGAGCCAATTGAAGATGTTTTATTTACTGCCATTCAAGAGTGTGAACGATTTTTTCCTGCTATTCAACTTGTAATATGGGGCAGAAAATCGCCTCAAGAAGCTCTAGAATCAGCTATTCTTGAATGCCAAGGGTCTGCATAAAGCTTAATGTGGCTTATTGAAGTATAGCAACTCCAGGCAACTCTCGCCCTTCTAGCCATTCTAAAAAAGCCCCTCCTGCGCTTGAAATATAATTGAATTGCTCTGCTACACCAGCATGGGATAAGGCTGCAAGCGTATCACCTCCTCCAGCAACACTGAGTAACTTTTTATCTACACTTTGCTTTGCAGCAAAGCGCATCGTTAAAATAGTTGCCTGATCAAAAGGCTTAACCTCAAACATACCTAGTGGTCCATTCCACACTACTGTTTTAGTGCGACTCATCTCATCAATAATGGTTGCAACAGTTTGTGAGCCCACATCAAAAATCATATCATCACAGGCAATTGCATCAAGCTTACAAAGGCGAGCGTTTTTACCATCGCTTGGACTGGAGGATACGACAACATCTTGTGGTAAAATAAGCTTTTTATTATATCTTTTTGCTTTTTGCAGAATGACCATTGCCTCTTCAATTAAATTTTCTTCAACCAATGATTTGCCAATATTAATATTTTGTGCTGCCAAAAAAGTATTGGCCATGCCTCCTGCTATAACCAAGACATCTACTTTCTCAATTAGATGATGAAGTAGATGCAATTTGCTTGAAATTTTAGCACCGCCAACAATCGACATTAGTGCTCGTTTTGGAGTTGTCAGCAAATCCGTAAGACTGCTTAACTCTTTACACATAGCTGGCCCGGCATACGCTGGTAGTAGGTTAGCAATCGCGTGGGTTGATGCATGAGCACGATGGCTAACTGAAAATGCATCATTGACGTAATAATCACCTAATTTTGCTAATCTTTTTGCCAAACCAAGGTCATTGTCTTCTTCACCAGCATCAAAGCGCAAATTTTCAAGTAGCACTATTTTTTCTTTACAAGATTGGACAAGATTATCCTCATTTTGAAAGATATTATAAAAACCAACCTCCATTTTGAAATACTCTCTGAGGTAAGTTTGTATTGGTTTTAGGCTTAAGCTTTTAACAAATTTACCTTTTGGCCTGCCCATATGCGCTATGATAATAATTTTTTTTGATCGTTTTAAAAAATATTGAATCGATTCAATATGCAGTTGAATACGAGTATCATCACTAATATTGGCCTCTTGATCAAGCGGCACATTAAAATCGCACCGTAGCAATATGCAAGAATTTTGATCAAAATCAATATTATCAAATCTATTATGTGGCAATGATTGCATCTTTATGTTCCAAATTGGTTTGAGTAGCATATCTGACTTGAATAGCAGATTATGTGTCGTATTTCATATTATTGCTTGATAGTTTAGTACTTAAACTTTACCAATAACTATTATAAAATAATTCTAAAAACAATCAAATAGATACTCTATGCCACATCCATCTTCTAGCCATATTCCCTCAAGAGCCTTTGGACGCAAATATAATGCAATGCGCCCTATTCAGTTTGAATTAGGTGTTGCACGTCACGCTGAAGGTTCTTGCAATGTCCATTTTGGAATGACAAATGTTCTAGTAACAGCTACTCTTGAAGAGCATGTTCCACCTTTTTTACGCAAATCTAATCGTGGGTGGTTAACAGCTGAATATTCTTTGATGCCACGAGCAACACCACAACGTAATAACCGCAATGCACAACTGACTAGTGGCCGTAATCAGGAAATATCACGTCTTATCGGTCGCTCTTTACGTAGTATTGTTGATTTTAAAGCACTTGGTGAGCGACAAATTCGTATCGATTGTGATGTAATTGATGCAGATGCTGGAACACGCACAGCTGCAATCACTGGTGGTTTTCTTGCATTATACCAATTATGCCAGCATATGCTTCAACAAGGTCAAATAAATCGATCTCCTCTCATTGACAGCATCAATGGTGTATCGATAGTCTTAAAAGACGATCATCTTTTACTAGACCCAGATTACGATGAAGATTCCACAGCAGACACCGATGCCAATTTTGTATTAACAGGAAGTGGCAAATTAATTGAAGTTCAAAGCGGATCCGAATCCCATAAAGGCTTTACCGCTAGCCAATTGACCAAAATGCTAAAGCTTGCCCAACAAGCAAGTAAAAAGCTTTGGAAACAACAACAAAGCTGCTTGCAAAAACATCATCTTAACATTAAACTCAAGCATATTATTACATAAATGAAACATCAAAAAACAACTAATATCTGCGCGCAACAGAGCTCTAACCAACCCAATCCATCTTTCAAACTAAACGCTGGTCAATCATTGCTACTAGCAACACATAATGACGGCAAACTGGAGGAGTTTGTTACATTATTTGCTCCATGGAATATTGATCTTGTCTCTGCTAAACAATATTCTTTGATAGAACCAGAAGAAACAGGCAACACTTTTGCAGAAAACGCTATTTTAAAAGCACAAACCGCAGCATCAAGCACCGGTTTAACAGTTTTGGCAGATGATAGTGGATTGTGTGTTGACGCATTAAACGGAGATCCTGGTATATATTCAGCTAGATGGGCGGGTAAAAAGCGTGATTTTAACGTTGCAATGCGTACAGTGTGGCAACAATTAGCAGATAAACCTTGTCGAAATGCTTATTTTATCTGTGTTCTTGCCCTTTGTAATCCAACTGGCAAAGCAGCGCTATTTGAAGGGCGAGTATCTGGCCATATTACTTGGCCTACACGCGGAAGAAATGGATTTGGTTATGATCCATTTTTTATCCCTCAAGGGTATACAAAAACATTTGCAGAGTTAGATCTTAGCATTAAAGACCAAATAGGTCATCGTGCACAAGCCTTCAACAAACTTTGTGAATATTGTTTTTAAAATAGCTTCTAAATGATTGAGCATGAGCAGTAAAAACACGCATATTGCGCTTTACGTCCATTGGCCATTTTGTTTATCAAAATGTCCCTATTGCGATTTTAATAGCCATGTGCGGAAACAAATTGATCATGCCCGCTGGAAAAAAGCCATGCTTCAAGAAATGGAAATGGCGCATCGCTTATGCTCCAATTATCAAGTAAGTAGCATTTTTTTTGGCGGTGGCACCCCTTCTTTATGCGAGCCCGATACTATTGGAGCGATTATCAATCATGCAAAAAAACTATGGCCGACAGATGGCGATATTACCATAACATTAGAAGCCAATCCTAACAGCAGCGAATCAGCTCGCTTTAAACATTTTGCTGGAAATGGCATCAATCGTATTTCCATTGGTGTTCAATCGCTACGTAACGATGTGCTACAATTTTTAGGCAGAGCCCATGATCGCACACAAGCAATCAAAGCAGTTGAAGCCGCACAATCTGCCATTGACAATGTCTCCATAGACTTAATTTATGCACATCCAAACCACGACATCAAATCATGGCAAAAAGAGCTGAACCAAGCACTAAAACTTAATACCAAACACCTTTCTGCCTATCAGCTTACCTTTGAACCCAATACCGCTTTTGCAACCGCTTTGCGACAAGGAAAAATAACACCCCTAAACTCCCAAAGATGCTCTGATTTATTTTTGCATACTCTATCTCAGCTACAAACACACGGTCTTAAAGCCTATGAGCTTTCCAATTTTTCTTATCCAAATTTTGAATGCAAGCATAATCTTACCTATTGGCGCAATGGTAACTATCTAGGCATTGGTCCTGGTTCTCACTCAAGACTAGACTACAAAAACCAAGATAGCGATCATCCAATGCGCTCTGTTTACGTGCGCCCAAGATTGCCTGAAAAATGGCTCAAGGATGTTGAACAAAAACAAGCTTGGCAAGTAGCTGAGCAATTATCTCATCATGACATTGCAAAAGAGACGATTATCATGGGTTTGCGGTTGCAAGAAAAATTGCATGAAAAGCACCTTTATCAAAAAACTGGAATGAATTTTTCTCAAGTCCTCAATCAAGATTTTCTTAGAATAGCCCATGAATATAACTGGATAATCGCTAAAACTGATTCTATACAAATGCTACCAGCAGGCTGGATTCGCCTTGATGCTTTACTAGAACGACTAATTAAGATCTAAACTTGTCACGTTAATATATCCATTCTATAGTCTTTAAAAGAAACATCACACGGACAACCTCAACACTCAATAAGCAATAGAAAATATAACATGCGCGAAATTGCTGTCGATACTGAAACAACCGGATTTAATGCTGATGCTAGCGACAATCCTGATAGGATTGTCGAAATAGGATGTATTGAGCTTGAAAATCAATTGCCAACAGGGCGTGAGTTTCATTGCTATATTAATCCTGAGCGAGACATGCCAGAATCAGCATTTGCTGTACATGGGCTTTCTAAGCAATTTTTATCAGATAAGTCTACATTTTCACAAATAGTTGATTCTTTTTTAAGCTTTATTGGCGACGCCCCTTTAGTCATTCATAATGCAAGTTTTGATATGCGCTTTATCAACGCTGAATTAAAACGCACTCATCTAACACCTATACCGTTAACACGCGCCATTGATACGCTAACAATGGCGCGATCTAAATTTCCTGGTCAAAGCGCCAGTCTTG
>CBCXTS010000024.1:0-34725 GCA_965178085.1 Alphaproteobacteria bacterium
TATCTGGTTGATGCAAATTAACAGATTTGCCGTTTATGACGCCTTCATCAGAAAATATTGAAAGACTAATTGTTCCAGCATCTTTGTCGATTGCAGAAACAAAATATTGTGTAACATTATCAGTTGAAACAATATAAATTACGTCATTTAGTGATAAGTCAAGAATAACTGGCGAAAAATAATTATCTGCTGTGATTGTCGATTCATCATCAGTGTCTGACCGGTATGAGAATAAAGTTGGCGCATTTACAGCAGAGCCATCAATAATAATTTCACCCGTGTTTAATCCGGTTGTCTGCCTTGAAAAATTTGATAGAACAAAAGGCATGATATTCTCCTACGCAGTTTTAATACCAAAAATAAAGACATCGCAAGAGGGACAATCCTGTCCACCACCATCAATCTGCTGAATTTTAAAATTATTCAATTCCACATTATTGTTGATATCTATGCCGGTTGTCCTGGTCACTGAATTAACCGCACCCGACACATCTAATAAGGTTGATATCGGAAGAATTCCTTGATCCATTACTCTGATAGTGTCACCGGCAGTTCCAGTTTCTCGATTTATTACCCACACATCAGTAACAGTCATTTTTTGATTAACATTAAATGAATAATCAACAGTTCCAGTTGAGCCGCCTGGAGTTCTGTATTGATACATAATAGGCAAAGTTGCTGTTGGATCATCTGGTGCATAATCTGCCACGTCAGAACCATCCACTAAGCCCGATAATGTCAAGGCCTCAAGACTAATTGTTCCAGCATCCCTATCTATTGCAGATACGTAATAATCTTTTTCATTATCACTCGAAACGATAGTGATAAGATCAGATAAATTTAACTCATAAATTACCGGCAAAAAATAATTTGCTGCTGTAATTGTTGCGAGATCATCAGTGTCTGATCGGTAGGAGAATGTTGCTGGTCCACCAGTCTTATCACCATTAATGTCCACCTGACCTGTATTTAGCGCAACAGTCTGCCTTGAAAAATTTGATAGTGTAAAAGCCATGATTTTTTTCCTTGTTGATTATCAGGTATTAATGCTTATTGTCCCGGCATCCTTGTCGATTGCAGATACGTAATATTCTTGCCGACCGTTAGTACCAACTACCTTAATAATATCTTCTAAATAAAGCTGACGAATGACAGGTGAAAAATAATTTGGGTCAGAAATAGTTGACAATGTGTCGTCTTCAGATCGATATGAAAACATTGCAGGGCCGCCTATTTGCGACCCATCAACATCAACCTGACCAGTGTTCAAAGCAGTCGTCTGCCTTGAAAAATTTGATAATGTAAAACTCATCAGTATTGTCCTTAATTAATTTGTTACGCATTTTCGTCGCAATCGACTTGAAGTACGCCTTTACTGTCGATTACAACTGCTCCAGCGGAGAAAATACCGTTAATCAACCACGATGTTTCGCGCGGTAGATAATTGATTTCTGTTCTGAAATCATGACCAACGCCCATGCCCGTAGATTGTTTATGCCAAGCAAATGCTGAACGGATATTACCTGTTTTTGGCAATCCACCTTCGGTCATTGTCGGAATAACAACAACATTCATACCCAGATATTCACGTACCATGCCTTTGTCTAAAACACGATTTTGGGTAAAGAATGTAGATGTAAATTCTTCTTCTTTTAGCAAAGCTCTAAAATTGCTACCAGACATCGCAACAAAACGATCCCCCAATGGCACAGCGTTGTCTTCAAAAAATTCGATAATTGCGGTGTACTTGTCATAAGTCATGTTTGTACCGGCATCTGGAACTGTATCCCCAGGATTAGCGGCTAAAGCATCAATTTCGATTTGATCAGAACGACGACCCAACGCATCCGCCACTAGCAGTGCGCTTTCCATTCTTGCGTCAAAGTTAACAGTTAATTCTTGTACGGTATCAACAGCAATTGGTGCTGTGAATTTTTGAAGTATCGCGGTTTCTTTTCCGTATCCGGGATCCTGAGGCGTTACAGATTGCATGTAGCCCGTTGGCGTTGCAATAACTTCGCCGACTTTACGAAAATCAACAAATGCGCCAGTGACATCACGTCTCATACGTATTGCATCGCGCAATAGGAAACCACGTGAAAAATATTCAGCTTTTACGATTAAGTCGTACTCTGTTTGTTGTACGGCTGTTAATGATGTGCTCATAGTTTTTTAAACCTTAAATAGTTAATCAATTATGACTAATTACTGATCAGGCTTACTATGAGCTCAGATTATCCTTTCGGGTCTGATAGATAAGTTATCCAAACATGGACAGTGTCAAGTGTCCGAATTTGATTAATTGTATATACTACGACCCAATTTTGTCAACAAATTTGGACTCTCCAGCAAATTTGCTTAATTTTTGTCTGATTTCTCTTCGATATTTTGGGTCTTCTTTATAGCGATCAAGATTATTTGTAAGTTCTTTTTGGACGTCTTGAAGCGTGAGATTTTCTTCAGAAGATTCAATGTGGCCGGGGACTTGGCTTTGATTATCCATTACTGATTTCCTTAGCATTTCTAGTGATTTTATTCCGTCTGCTGTGCGTACCTGACTAAACAGCATATCTGCATTTTCTTTAGGTATGTTATTTTCTACCCAGGTATCCAGTCTTGTTAACATTTCTTTTGAGCCTTCGCCCAATTTTTCAATTTCTGCTTTTTGATCAATTTCAAATTGTCCGGCGTATGAATCGAATGTATCAATGATTGAATTCATCATTTCTTGTGAAACACGATTTTCTTTAGCTGTTTTTTTCAGGTTTTGAAAACCTTCAAATTCTGGGTCAATAAACTTCGATTTTGATACGTCATAATCTTCTGGCGGATTGATAATTTTTCTTTCAAGTTCCCGGTAACTTTTTCCCAAGTCTGACGCCTTTTTAAATTTGTCTGGTAGCCATTCGGGCCTATCGCCTGCTCCTGGCGTATCCTCATCAATCATCCATTTAGGCTCGCTAGACTCAGTATCAATATCATCTGACATCATTATTTGTCTCCATTATTTTGTACCCGTTGAACATAACTTTCAATTGACTCCATAAACCCCAAGATAACTTCACGCATACATTCCGCCCGAACACACGCTATTTCATAATTCGCAGAATTTAAATGGGCCAGTCGAGATTTTAAAAATTTTTTCTCAAGAATTTCCAAAAGCTTTTTGCCGTCTTCGTTTTGATTGAAAACCAAATAACATAGCTTATCAAATTCGATTGACTGTGGATTATTACGAAGATCTTTAATGCTTTTGTTGTACTCATCAAAAATATTTGGGGGATAGATTAAGGGATTTTTTGCCATATTTACTATTTCCTCTTTAGTTAACCAGCAATAGGTTGCTCGATTGGATTTGCCGCAGGTTCAGTTTGAACACCTTCAGGATTTGATAAACTTTGCATAGAGTGCTGGTCTTGAACTTTCTGCATAGTTTGTGCCACAGCATCTGCACTGTTCAATAATCTTGGATCAAGTTGCAGATAATCAGCTAATTTGTAAGGAACTTCTGCTGGGTTCAAATAGATTTGTGATGCTTCCGGCCCGTAAATCCCTTGCATTAATTGCTGAAACTGTGTAAATCGTGCAATTTCTTTTTGTCCGTTTGAAAGTGCAAGCGGTGATTTGTAAATGAACTCAATCGGTATGCCATTTAACTCAGGTTTTTTCAACAAGCCTTTTTGATACAAAATATCTTTTGTTCTCATGTAGGTGGGTTCGAAGAACTCTCGCAATTCTCTCGAAAACAACGGCCCAATTTTTTCAGCTAATGTTTGTTGTTTTAATGAAAGCGCAAATGCGGTTTGCGGTTGAACACTAGGAGAGTCCTCAGGTTCCTCAGCAAATAACAATCGCTTTATTTGCAAACGTAAATCAGTGATTAAAACTTGTGAAAATTGTGGATCAGCGGTGTTAGGAAACGGGATCAACGGCACTTGTCCGCCTGAGCCAATCGGAGCGATAGGAATGATCGACATGGGCTCTAGCTTAAATGTGTGGGGATTAAACACGGCGTCACTGAAAGCCATGAGTGGCTTAAATGTATTGAGATTTGCTGCCGCCATTTCTATTCTAAACACTTCATTGAGGCTGATAATGCTTGGTAACGCATCCAAAACAGGGCCACGTCCCCAGGTCTCATTGTTTGTTTTCTGAAAACGCCAGACAATTCCTGGGTTAGTTTCCATTGGTTCGGCTAACAATATTGCTTCGTCAGTTCTGACGAAATATATGTAAGGTTTTTTATTCTCAGGAAAATAAGCGCATCCCTCATATATTTTTTTAATCGTAGAATCTGGGTCTGACGAAACGTCTTGATTCATATCTCTAGTAAGTTGAATGTTTTTCCATCTTGTACTTAGTTCTGAAATTTTTAATTTTTGCCAAGTCCGATACCACGATTCAATTTTCCCATTTGCCGATTCTTCAATAGCAAGCTTATCGATCGGAATGCTTGTATATCTTAAAGGATCTTTATCTGTACCTGAATTTATGACAAGAGCTGCTGTTCCGATTGCCAAATCAAAAAAACATTCATTTATCGAAACATCAAAGTTTGATGCTTTTATAAAATTAAAAACCCTTCTAGCATGATCATTTAAAATTACTTGAGCTTGAACAATGTCTTTATCTGAAAATCCGCTCGCAATTGCCCTTTCTTGATCAACTTGCTCAAATGCCCATTGCGTTTGAGGAGGAGCCATGATCTCATGCATTTTGGAAACAAACGTTTTAACAGCTTCAACTGCGGTCGTATCATAAACAGTTTTGTTTCGTGACTCGCCCTGAAATTCTGGGCCTGGGTCATAGAATCTATTGCGAAAGGGTATTGTGTAATGGTATGCAGCTTCTAATTGAGATTGCCACAAATCTGCAATGCCTTTTGCAGTTTGATAACGCTTTTTTAGGCGATCAAACAATTTTTTATCATCAGTAAAAACGATAGATTTTTTTGATGTTGCCATTTTACACACCAAGCTTGTCAGATAATTCCGACGATTGGTCGAGAAATCCAGACGGTCTTTTCGAGCGCTGTAAACTTCTTACCTGCTTTGCTTGAATTCGTTGTCTTTCAAACTGTCTTTCACTTTTAATGCGGGATGCTTCTTGAAGCGCTATTTGTGTTCGTTGTCTGTTTAGATTCACTTGACTATTAATAGCTGCTTTTTGATTCCTTACTTCTTCAGCAGTAGGAAGATGTAAAATATCATGACTGACTTTATCAACAGTATTTGCTGGATCTACTATCCCTCTTACACCCTCTGATCCAAATAGTCTTTTTTCAAATCCGACTACATTTGAGAAAAATCCCATGTTAAAACTCCTTGTAAAAAAATCCCATAAACGTCACATTTATTAAATACAAATGTGTATGTATATCGTTTTGTCTTCATACTCGCTTTCAGAAATAAAGTGATTGACGTAGACAATTCGCCACGGCACTTTAATTTGTTTTCTCAGAGCCTTTATTTGCGCTCGAATCGTTGACATCTTTCAACTCATTAATTTTATTAAGATCAGATTTCAATTCATCAATTTCGCATTGCATTTGAAAAACTTGATGCGAGTTCAACCCAACATTTATTGCTTCCATTAATTGCTTAATTTCACCTGCTGTAAAATCGCCACGGCTAGCTTGTTCAAGTAATTGATGATAATGATCGTTGGGATTATCTCCTTTTTTCAGATCGAGCCTAATTCGCGAGTTTTTGCCAATACCAAACCTAGACCATCCAATCATGCGCCAATATTCGAGATTCCATTCAGGGCACGTGCAGCCTGCACGCCCTTCGTCTTCCCAATTCTCACGCGCAAACATAAGACCTACTCTGTAACAATAATTAAACACATTATGTTTTTTGCACCATTCATAGAAAGTGCAGTCAGATATTTGTGCTTTGATGCAAAATGCGCTTACTGTTCCTTTGAGACTGCTGGATAGGACATCTATGATCATTGGGCAATGTATCTTCTCAACAAACTTTGTCGGGCCTTTTTTAAGCTTTCGATACAATTTTTCGGCATCTGCCATAGAAGAAAATCTCAAAAGAAGAAAATCTCAAAAATTGATTTAATATTAGACTTATAATCAAAGATGATAAATGGTATATATCTCAAAGAAGGTTCAGTTATTTTACATTAAAGTTGAAGTAATAGATTACAGAATAGTACACACGCTCCACACGCTCCATAAATGAGATGTAACAATTCAATAAATGAGATGTAACATAAATCCAACCTAAAGAAGCCATAAATCGGCAGTATTCTGGTTTTTACACCACTTTTACAACACAAATCCAACCTAAACAGACATATTCACAACAGGAACCAGGCAATAATGAGCACGTCGAAAATTAAGAAGACTGAGAAGCTACGGTCGGACTTGAACCGACGACCTCAGCATTATGAGTGCTGTGCTCTAACCAACTGAGCTACGTAGCTGTGTGAACCCCTGTGCGCGCAACGGAATCATAGCAAAAGCCGGTAAAAAAGCACACGGCATGTAATCCGAAATACTTCCGAAAGAACCTAAAAGACCACGGGGGGGAATTGGGGGGAAAGCGCAATCAATCATCACTGCAAACCCAAACACACGCATCCAAATGAGCCAGGACGCGGGGGAACGCGACCTAATCGCTGGTGGAGTAGCTGAGAGAGTTGTGGGGTACCGGACTCCAAACGACGACCCGGCCCCCGGTTTACCCCCCTCTGTAGAAAAAGTAAACTCCAGCCCGAACGGCCGAAGAGGTTTTCAGAGTGATAACATCGCGCCTATTACGATATACGAGTCTTAACACTGTGCGCTTGTGTTTGATAATTATTCCCCCCCCCTTTTATGTTTTTTTGATTAGTTTCAAAATAAACGTTGACGTGACAAATTATGTTTGCTAGAATTCACGATGACGCTTATTTAAAGCAACGACTATTAAGCAAAGCTAGTTGTTGATCCCACTTTATTTGAGCGTCAAAGTCTGGAGATTTTTTATTTAAGGAGATGGAAATGAGTGAATTAAATAAGCTTGAAGAAATTCTTTGGGAGATGAGCAAATTAAAAGAGTCGTTTTATAGCAGCTCACTATCGACCATGGAAGTATTTAACTTATTACGTGACAAAAAATCGGTATATGATGCGATGGGAATTACTGATGATTCTGAGTTTAGAAAAATTGGCGTTTTTGAAATTAGAAAAATGGGAGAAGAGCGCTTACTTGATTGCGCGATGATTGACGGACGGATAAGATTCTGCAAAAAAAGCGTCGAAGATTTTGTGTCAAGAAACTCAAATGAGGACGACTAAGAGGACTAAGAGTTAACTGTCGCTGGTGTTTGGGTTTTATATACATTTGTCCAAAACTTAGCTCTCTGGCAAGAGAGACAGCGGCTACTTTTTTTTAATTAATTGGAGATGGAAATGGAAATGACTAGCTATTACAAGGGTTATTATAATATTGATAAAAAAAGAAGGGTTGAGTTTGAAAAATATGAAGGCTGGAACACTTGGCACAGAATAAACTTCACAGACGAGGGAAAAGAAAGTGCGCTTAATTTGTACGAGATCACACAAGCAGCTAAAAATGGACAACTAGAACTTGTTAAAAGTCTGTTTCACGATAGCCATTTAGGCGTGCAAGACGGCAGCATAGCAATTAGATATGCAGCAGACAACGGTCATTTTGACATTGTTAAATTTCTTGTAGACAACAAGTGTGACCCGAGAATCGGACTGCATGATCAAGCTTTTTGTAACGCATGCAGATCAGGGCATTATGATATTGCTAAATATCTAATAAAAAAAGGGTGTTTCTCAAATGCAACTAACTATGACAATATAAAAATGGCGGCGAGAAACGGACATTTAAACATTGTTAAGCTAGTTGTAGAAGAGGAATACAGGAAAGATAAAAATCATAATTTTAGCTTAAGAAACCTGACAGACGCGATGTCTGAAGCTGCTGGCAACGGACAAGAACATGTAGTTTGTTTTCTTTATGATGAATTAATGAAACGATGTTATCAAAATAAATCAAAAAAAGCATGATGCGCAATTACTGCTGAGCAAGCAGCTTAGAAAACTGTGGTTATGGTTAAACTGCCGAACAGGCAGCTTAGAAAATTATACTTGTATTGTTTACTGCCGTGCAGGCAGATAGTTTAAAAAAGGAGATGGAAATGAGTGATGAAGAAGTTAAAGACTTAATTATGAAATATATTAGTAAAATCAATGGTGAAATAAAAAATCATGCATTTGATCTTGCAAAAGAATTTGCATGTAAAAATAACTTAGATCAAAACAATATTCATATAAGAGAACTTATTTCTGACTTTTTATTACGACTCTGTGTACATTTTTCTAATACATTCGTTTTCTCAACTGCAACCCTACCCGGTGTAAATATTGAATCATGCATGAAAGATTTATTAGATAGCATATCTTCACAATTTGATGAACTTTCAAAAAAACCGACACAAAAACACTAGGAAGTTTAAAAGGAGATGGAAATGGATGATGAAGAAGTTAAAGACTTAATTATGAAATATATTAGTAAAATCAATGGTGAAATAAAAAATCATGCATTTGATCTTGCAAAAGAATTTGCATGTAAATCTAACTTAGATCAAAACGCTATTGAGACAAAAGAAGTTGTTGCTAACTTGCTATCACAACTCTGTGTACATTTTTCTAATGCATTTATTATCTCAATTTCAATGATACAAGGTATAGATATTAAACCATGCATAAACGCTTTAAAAAAAACTATATTAGATAGCATAGATTCACAATTTGATGAACTTTCAAAAAAACCGACACAAAAACACTAGGAAGTTTAAAAGGAGATAATGTAAATGACAAAATATCAAAACGCAAACACGCTTTTATTACTATTTTATCTTAGAAAATCACTTAAAAATTCTTTGTATTTAATTTCATTAATAACGCTATCTATGGTTGCTTGTGTTATTTGCGCGTTTTTAATCAACAGTGATTTTTTTGGTGTTATTTTTATATTTCTTGCTGTCGTCGGCTCAATAACAGTATGCGATATTTGTTTTTTTGTATCAAAAATTGAAGAACTCAAAATGTTGGGGCAATAAAAGAAAAATTAAAGGCCATGCTTTTTAATAATGATTAAGGATAAAAAAATGTCATGTATACAAAAACTCTTGGAGCTGAAGGGCCAACAAGAATTTATGAAAATTAATTCGCGCGTCGTGATCGAAATCGGAGGAAAATACAAAGAACACGATTACTGTGTTGTTTTTAATGAAAGTGGTTTCAGGTGCGGATACGTCGCTATCACAAAAGACAGTAAGTACTTTAACGAAGATCACGACTTTTCAGATATCGAAGATCAATTTGAGGTGCATGGAGGTGTTACACATTTCGGAAAGGCATGGAAGATGGTGAATGATGACGTAATGAAAATGGATTGCGGCGATATGTGGATAGGCTTTGATGCGGCACATGCTGGCGACGCTGAAGACTTTTCTTTAATAAAAAAATATTTCAATAGAGAGAAGTCAGACTTTGGGCTGGGTTGTTTTTTAGATCAAATAAGATCAAAAAATTATATGGAATCAGAGTGCAAAAAATTAATCGATCAAATCGTCGAAGGAGAAAGTTATGAGTGAAAAAGTTATGAGTGAATACGAATTAGGCTGCGTTGAGAAATTAGAAAAAAAAATTGAAGCGTTGAATGACATCATTAAAGATCTGAAGTCTGAAAATAGTATTGCAAATCCGGATAAAATTAAAAATGAATATCTTTTATCAGACAAGGTTTTAGATGGGGGTGAAAAGATAAAAAATATTTTCACCGGTCTTAACTTGTCAATAACAGAACCATCAAAAATTACACCTTATTTCACAATTTATTATGGTTTCAAAATAGATCATACCGATGGATACGACCTTTGTGACATGTGCCCTAAGATTTTAATCAAGCACGCGATAGTTGCTGGCTTCAAAGAGGGATATTGGCAAGCTTGGTCGGAAGAAAAATACTTGACAGAAGATACAACATATTTCGATGATGTTTTTGAAGGATGTTTTTGAACATGAGTAAAACAAGAAAAACACGTTTTCAACGCTCTCTTGAACAATATTTCTGTGAAAACAATATATCTTCTACAGTCCCAAAAAAAGAAAAAATAAAAATCACAGTGAGTGAGTTTAACTTTGAAAATAGATCAAAAATAACTATTCAGGAATCTGATAAGCACAAGTTTTTTGTGAGCTCAAACGAGAAAGATATTGTGTTCTACGACGAAAAAGGAAATTAAAAATGGTTGATAAAATAAAACAAACAGAGGTTATCCTTCTTGAAACAAAATATATGAATAATTATGGTCACTTGTTCTGTAATACAATGTACAGAACATCATTCAAGGCAATTAAACAAGAAAAGATAAATTGTTGTAAAATGGGGGCTGAAGCAATTGATCTAATTATCATATCTCTGAGGGGAGGTATTAGACATATTTTTGTTACTGATGAAGTCAAACCAGATAAACAAGGCATGCAAAGGCATAATCGTTTTAGACTAATCAGGTATTGCCCTTATTGCGGCGAAGAACTTAAATTATCCATTAATAAAGCAAAAAAAATTTTTGAAAATGATGCCACTGAAAATATTTTGTGGAATCCATTTTATGAAGGAAAGCAACATGATTCTTAAAGCCGCAAAATTTTGCATACGCGCTCATGCCGGACAAAAAAGAAAATATACGGGAGAACCGTATCATAATCACTGCTTTGAAGTTGCAAGATATATTCGTGATTCATCTTTTGAGAAAATTGGTGAGTATTCAAAAGATGAGATGATCTGCGCTGCATTGTTACATGACACAGTTGAAGATACTGACACGACTTTCAAAATGATATCAAATAATTTCGGCGACAAAGTTGCTACGCTTGTTTTTGAATTAACAGACGTAAGCAAAAAAACAGACGGTAATCGTGCGACACGTAAAAAGATTGACAGAGAGCATAATGCTAAAGCATCGGACGCGGGAAAAACAATAAAATGTGCTGACTTGATTTCTAACACATCATCAATTGTTTGTTACGACAAAAACTTCGCAAAAGTTTATTTTAAAGAAAAACAAAAACTGATGAGAGTATTAAAAGGCGCGCACCCTTCTTTATACGCAACATGTGCGATGTCTCTTTTGATAGGATTTTCATTAATTGAAATGAAAGACGATGCTGAATGCGTATTTAATGAATTTATTGTAATACCTTGATTTGTGTGTTAGCATTTTTTCGAGCATCTATACAAAATAAAGCAAAACGAGATTCAGTTCTCAAAACACACAATTTTAACGAAAAAGTTTAAAATTATTCCAACTTCTAACAATCACAGACTTTTGTTAGAGATAGGAATAAAAAAATACAAACTAAACGAGGTAATCAAAAATGTTGAAAGAAAAAGTTAATGCTGACAATTTAGAATATGTAAGCGTGCCGAAATTGAAGACAGAGCTTGATTTGGTATTAGAATACATTAACGATCATGTTATCAATCTCAGCGACAGAGTCGATCACTTAGAAGAATGCCTCGCTCGAAGAAATTTAAAACTAAATTAAAATGAAAGCAAAATGGCGAAAAGGCGGCCGGGTTAAAAATCTGGACGTGCGTCCGCGCGAGGAATTGTATAAAGAAGAAATCGACGCAATGCTTAATTCGTGTGATAGATTGCACAATAACCAGTATTTCTCTAAGTGGATGATCTATTTTTTATTTAAACACGCACTGCGAGTCAGTGAATTGTGCAATATGCGATGGAATCAAATTGATCTTCCAAAAAAACAGATTTATATATTGAGATCAAAAGGCGGCACTCCGTCGATGCAAACGCTCAGCAATGATCAAATTTGTTTTTTAAATACAATGAAAAAAGAAAATGTGCTAAAATCTGAGTATGTTTTTATTTTTAGTCATGACATGGATTTTAAAACTGGCAAGATGACAGCTGTACCACTGAAACGAACACAAGCTTACGATATTATTAAACGCGCGGGTAAGTTAGCCGGCATTGGCGACCATGTTCATCCGCACCAGTTGCGACACGCGTGCGGAAATTATCTTTACAATGAAATGAACGTTCCCGAGCGAACAATACAATCATATTTGGGACATAAAAAACTTGAAAGCACTGCTCGATACACGCAAGTTTCTGCAAAAAAATACGTGGGTCTTTTTGATGGGTTTGAAAAATAAAGGGGCTTTATGACAAGACAGTCGTTTTTTGAAGGTCTTCAAATCAGCGAAAAAAAACTCGAAGAAAAAATTAATGCGCTAATGAAAGACGAATCTTTTTTGCGCACAATAAATGTTAATTCTTGCCCGGCCTTGACAGAAGAAATTTACGAGACAAAAAACGAAAAAATAATTAAGCACATTTCAGACGTCGGCATTAACTACTTAAAATTTTATAAAGCAGCGATGTGCTGTAAGCACGGCAATAGATGCATATTGAAAGAAGAATTGTATATGTGTTACTTCCATTATAGTAGATGGATTTTTAAACAACAAAATTTTGGAGAGTACAGAGATCTGGAATACTGCCCGTACTGTGGTACTTATTTACGTTAAAAAAATTTGGAGAGATAACATGACAAATAAACATAAAAAAATATTCGAGTTTAAAATTGATCTGACAAAAATGGATGAAAAAAGTTTGTTGTCTCTTTACAAAAGCTCCGTCGATAAAAACGATATTATTTTAGCGTCAGAAATCAAAAAGCGTCTTAAAAAAATTAGCGAAACGCCCGATGATGCTGCGTAATTTTACCTGTATCTGTTCCCTTGCATCCAATCTTTTTTCTTGTTTCCAGTATTTTTTCATCCATATTTTATTACAGTCTTGTATCTTTTGAGCGCCATTTTTGCAAGACAGCTTATCATTGCAGTAGTTTACGTTTGATTGCGATAAACCGATTTTGAGCATGTCAACGTCGATAAATTCATCTTGTCGCCATTCGTTGCATACTTTGCACTTAAAGCTACCTGGAAATTCAAATCCCATTGCATCAAACACTTTTTCGCTTTCTTTTTTTTCTGTCATCACTATCTCCGTGTATTTACGCCGAGTAAGTAAAATACGACACTTGCAACCAGGTAGCAATGTATTGGACCAATCGGTAACCCATTAACTTTATGCCATTTAACATCAGACCAGTGTGACATCAGCCAAGTCAACAGACCATTGCTTTCATCGTAAGCGAAATCAATCGGAATGTCGTGATAAAACGAAATGATAAACGGCGCTACACAAACATAAAAAACTGTCATAAAGCACAACATTTTTTGCATGCTGATAAAGTCTTTTTGAGTGACAGATCGCGCATCATTCACGCTTTTATATTTCATCTCCGTCTTAAATTTTTTTGCGTCGAAATGATTTTTAAAGATCGACGAAATTTGTCCTTGAATGCCGCCGACCAAAGCCGCTCCAAAATTTATGTCCATTTTTTAATCCCTTTTACTGTGTGTACAAGATTCATCGCATCGTCTTCGTTTCGCACGATGCATACCTGTCCGTTCCATGAGTTGTGAAATTTTTGTTCATTATCTGTGAGCTTCTGTTGTGATGTATATTTTTTGCCATCTTTTATTTCGACGAGTAGATTAACTGCTTCACCGTTCTCGTTTTTGAGTCCTAAAACAACGTCAACTCCCGTGCCTAAAGCAGATGTGTTCCAAACCGACACGCCCATACTGCGCCAGATGCCGATGAGAGCTCTCTGGTTGTCGTCTACGCGATTTATACATCTTCTCAATGTAATTCCCTTGCTTTTTAAATAAGTCTTCTTACAAGACTAATTTGAAGCTTTCCAGAATTTCGGCACGGGTCTTTTTACTGCTTTTTCAACTTTTCGCTCGTCTAAGACCCACTTCTCAAATGCTTTTGACCAATCTGAGCGCATTAATTTTTTTGACTGCGCGTACGCTCTAAATTTTTCAAAAACATCAACAATCACTAAGTTTTTTTCGATTGAAACACGAGTTGACGTTTCTGTAAACTGTATAGAGTTGGGACACTCAGAAATTGAGTTATCAACAGAGAGCTTCTCCTCTCTCTTAAGATTATTATTATTAATTAAGAAAGGGGGCCGAGTTAGCGGCCCCCCCCCAGCCGAGTTAGCGGCCCCCCCGGCCGAGTTGGCGGCCGGGGGTGTGGATAACTCTATAGTATCATTTTCGATCAAAAGTTCTGGTTGTATTAAAAAACGCCTACCGTTTTTTGTTGATCTTTTCATCTCGCCGATTGATTCAAAAAAAGCTATTGCTTCTTTAACTGTACTAACAGATTTTATTTTTGTTCTTTCACAGATCATTTTGTTTGACAAAAAACACGATCTTCTTCTGTGCCAGAATTGAAAAATAGTTTCATAAACGCGCAGATAAGATAGTTTAATGTTTTCTATTTCAAAAATGTGTGAGGGTATTATGCAAAAAACTTGCTTGTCATGATCATCCGACATTAATAAACTCCTTTTTGATAATTACTGCGAAAATCCGTTCGCAAAATTTAAAATCTTCAAAATTGTTAATTAACATGTTATACTCTCTTCGTGATGATTTATTTATGTAAATTGTTTCAATCTCCAGCCCTACGTCGCTGAGTGACCTTTCCGCACTCAGCGACATTTAATTTTTTTATTGCTTTAACAAAAAGATAAATGATATTATCTCGCTGACGTTTAATTTCAGCTATTTTTGAACGTAAAAAATGGCGGCAATGCCCTGCTGCCATTTTTTACCCTACACTAGACAACTGAAAACCCTTCACCTTTAATAGATTTTATCACTTCGTTCATTTGCTGCAATTTTTCGTAATCAGACTTATTTTTGCTTGCTGCTTTTTGTATTTGCGATTCTAAAATCAAGACATCAGTTTTTAATTTTTCAAGCATGTCTTTGCAAAATTTGTTTTTTTCTAGGTCTATAGACATAAATAATTATCCTTAATTAATTTTTTGGTTTTTCCCTGTATATTTCTTTGCAAAAATAACATGTTTTATCTGAATTATAAGCGCCGCATTTGCTGCATTTAAAAGATTTGCAAAAATAACATGTTTTATCTGAATTATCAGCGCCGCATTTGCTGCATTTACAAGATTTGTATTTTTTCATTTTTTACCCTTTTTTGGCTTAAACTTTTTTAAATCCTTTTGCGATATTATCCAGAATTTACCTAGTTTTTCCGCTTTTATTTTTCCCTCTATTATCAAACGTCGGATATAAGATTCATCGTATCCGAGTTCTTTTGCGGCATCAGCTGTCGACATAAACAGAGCATTTTTTTTCATTTTAATTACCATATTTTTTAATAAGAGCTTTAACAGTTTTGTGCTTTAGTTCAGAAAAAGAAGTAGCATTGCTTTCTTCCATCCACTGTTGAATAATATTACCCGATATTTTTTTATCAACAACTATTTTTTCGAGTGTTTGCACATCTGCGATAAACACTTCTTTGTCGACAATAATCTCTGATTCAGCTGCTTTGAAATTGCTGACGTCGACATTGCTGACGTCTTCTTTTTTTGTTTTTGTTGATGATTTTCCAGACAACATTTGATCGAGATTTTCTTTTGCCGACGAATCTATTGCTGACGTGATGTCGAAGAAATCTTCTCGTTTTCCCATTCCGTCTTTGATTGATTTATAAACACTTTTTAGCTTCACGATTTCGGCAGGAATTATTGCATCAAGATTGTGGCCTAGGAATTTTTCAATGTGAGCAGTTTTAACGCCATAGCTGTCAAACGCCGTAATCATTTTTCGAACCTGATCTTGAACGGGTATATCTGATGATTCGAGCGTCTTTCTGCATTGAGCAACAGCAGCTTCGATCACATCGCCCGGAATGACAGCTAAAATGCACGCGCGCAATCGACGAGCACCCTGATTTGCAACTAATTCGTAGATATCTCTGCTGTCTGTAAGTGTTTTACGACCTTTTCGTGTGTCGCGGTGGTGCGGAACATGGAATATTTTTGTGACGCGTGTATTTGTTTCTAAATCGATTGCGTAAGCTTCAGCTACGCTTATTCTGTTTGCTTGCGATAGCTCTTTAACGCCGCACTCAATGTTTCCCCACGCTTGTCCCAATGCCTCAGCTAGCCTGATACTTGGGCCTTCCACGAGCTGACCCCCGCGCGGATAAGCGTACATACTTTGCTCAGCAAGAAACGGACGTTGACACATTGTAATCACATTTGAATAAGCTTTGTGTTGATCTCTCGGATATTTCTTAGCGATTACGTAGCTAGCTTGTACTTCAGCGACTGCTCTCGCGGATTGTGCGCTCATTAAAGAGCTTTCATTTTTTTCATTGTCTTGATTTGTTTTTTTGAAACCAAGTTCTTGTATATTGTTAGTCATGATATTTTCCTTTTTTAATAATTTAATCTTCAATTGCCCATGCCGGCAAACTCAGTGATTGTGTTTCATAGCTCGGCCACTCGTCTTTTTCCAAAGAATTTTTCAGATCGAAAAGTATTTTTTTGTACTTGCGTCTTCCGCACTCTATCGCGATATCGTCAATTTCATAAATTGCATGACAAAACGGATATTTTTTTTCTATGGCTAGCAGATAAAAACTCTTGATTTTTTTGGACTCAACGATTAAAAGACCGTCGATCATCATCGCTGCTTGAATGTGATAGCCGTATTTTTTCATGTCATTTTGCATTGTGCGATGTGACGCGTCAGCGCACGTTTTAATGTCAACAATAAATTGTTCTTGCAAAATGTCGGGCCTGCACTTCAAAATTAATCCCGTATCTTGGTCTTCCCAAAAGTAACTTTTTTCGTAGCCTGCTCCTTCAATCATCATATTACATATTTCGTTCGACATGATCGAATGCTTCATCTCGTCAAGCATGTTTGACTGTACGTCGCTTAAAAAATGTTTATCACTGACTTCCAGTGCTTTAATCTTCTTTTTGTACTCATCGTATGCCTCTTTTCCTGATTCTTTCAATAAAACTCGCTCAGGCTTTTTTGCAAAATTTTTATCGAACAAATCCGGCTCTAAGATTTTTTGATGAAATGCTTCACCGAAAATCATAGCATCGGTTCGTTCAGAATCTGGCTTGTCAGGATTGATGTATTCCGCCCAAAAATGCTTGGGCGATTTATTGTATTTCATCAACGCGCTTCGCGAGTATGAGCCTGAATGCGAGTGATATTGTTCGTTGGACATGTCAGCGTGAACGCCGATTATTTCATTAGTCATTGTTTGCTCCTTATTTTTTTCCATTTATTTTATACTCAAGTATGTCGATTTTTTCTTCCACGTCTTTAATTAATTTTTTTATGCCTGTTCGAGACGCTAAAAGATTTTTTATAGCTGCGTTGTTGATAAGATTATAATCTTCAAGTGAGACTTTTAAATTATTTAGCTCGTCTAAATCACGATTGCTTGAAAGATCAAGACTTAGTCTATCAAGTATTTTTTTGGTTTTATCAGTAAGTAAATCAATTGTTGACATTATCTTTTACCTCTTTTTTTTGTATAATGGATTATAAGGATGATTGATTAATCCCAAATTCCATCTTTCGATAAAATGGTACAGATAATCTCGATCTATTATGTAAGTTTGATGTCCGTTTTTTTCACCCGTTTTTGTGACATTTAAAATACCTTTTTCGCGAAGCGAGCGAATCGCTCGCGGCGTTTTAATCACTTCACCTTTCCACATGAATTTTTTTTCTTGCATAATGTGGAAAGCTTCTTTAAGCGTTACTGTGTTTTCATTGTTCATTCATTATTTCTCCTTGTGTTTCGTAAAATGCGTAGTGTTCTAGTCCCGTTCCGTCCAAAAATTTTTCGCGTGAATAAAGGCAGTCGGGGAACATTGTAAATGCTGCTTCGATTGCAGCGTATTCGTCATCAGATAATTTTTTCATTTTTTTCAAACTCCTCTATAAAATTTTGATACATATTAAAATAGCTTATGGGACAAACTTTTTTTAATGCTGATGAATAATTCCCTAATTTATATTTTTCAAATTCTTGGTTCTTATCATTCAAATAATTTTCAAAATCTTTTATATGAAGCCAGTTTTCTGACTGCTGAACCCTAGCTTTTTTAATTTTAATACAAGCCGCTATTGCGCTCATTTCACCATTTACCTTAATTTCCCTTTCCATTTCCATCTCCAATTAATTAAAAAAAAGTAGCCGCTGTCTCTCTTGCCAGAGAGCTAAGTTTTGGACAAATGTATATAAAACCCAAACACCAGCGACAGTTAACTCTTAGTCCTCTTAGTCGTCCTCATTTGAGTTTCTTGACACAAAATCTTCGACGCTTTTTTTGCAGAATCTTATCCGTCCGTCAATCATCGCGCAATCAAGTAAGCGCTCTTCTCCCATTTTTCTAATTTCAAAAACGCCAATTTTTCTAAACTCAGAATCATCAGTAATTCCCATCGCATCATATACCGATTTTTTGTCACGTAATAAGTTAAATACTTCCATGGTCGATAGTGAGCTGCTATAAAACGACTCTTTTAATTTGCTCATCTCCCAAAGAATTTCTTCAAGCTTATTTAATTCACTCATTTCCATCTCCTTAAATAAAAAATCTCCAGACTTTGACGCTCAAATAAAGTGGGATCAACAACTAGCTTTGCTTAATAGTCGTTGCTTTAAATAAGCGTCATCGTGAATTCTAGCAAACATAATTTGTCACGTCAACGTTTATTTTGAAACTAATCAAAAAAACATAAAAGGGGGGGGGAATAATTATCAAACACAAGCGCACAGTGTTAAGACTCGTATATCGTAATAGGCGCGATGTTATCACTCTGAAAACCTCTTCGGCCGTTCGGGCTGGAGTTTACTTTTTCTACAGAGGGGGGTAAACCGGGGGCCGGGTCGTCGTTTGGAGTCCGGTACCCCACAACTCTCTCAGCTACTCCACCAGCGATTAGGTCGCGTTCCCCCGCGTCCTGGCTCATTTGGATGCGTGTGTTTGGGTTTGCAGTGATGATTGATTGCGCTTTCCCCCCAATTCCCCCCCGTGGTCTTTTAGGTTCTTTCGGAAGTATTTCGGATTACATGCCGTGTGCTTTTTTACCGGCTTTTGCTATGATTCCGTTGCGCGCACAGGGGTTCACACAGCTACGTAGCTCAGTTGGTTAGAGCACAGCACTCATAATGCTGAGGTCGTCGGTTCAAGTCCGACCGTAGCTTCTCAGTCTTCTTAATCTTATATATGGTTTGAGCGGGTGCGTTGATTTTCGACACGCATGTAGTATTATTCTTGGATGGCGCGACGTAGGCTTGATTTTCCCATTTGGTAAAACCATTTTCAACTCTTCGACGCGCCACCTTAATTGGAGGTGTTATGTCTGAAATATACAGAGATTTGTATAAAAATGCTTTAAATCGTGCAATACAGGAAGGCGATGAAGATGTTGTTGATGTTCTTTTAAAACATGTTTTTGTTGGATCTGATACTTTAAGATTTGCTATAGACCAAGACCCTTCGGATAAAAGCAAAAAAATATTATTATCTGTGATTAAAGAAATTGAAGAAATTGAAAAAGATGAAGAAGAGTATTGGCCGAATGATATTATTTTATTTATTAAAAATTTTAAAAGCGGAAAAAAATGTATTGAGGAAATATTGAACGATTATCATGAGGGTGATTATGGATAATCCCAGAATAGCCAAATGTCGTTTAAGCATGTCTTTTATATTGATTGTCATCACTGTTGTTTTTATTTTTATGAATCCAAGCTCTTATTCTGCTGTTATTTTCTTGATGATTTACTGCTTAAATGATCTTGAGAGGTTCATAACGTTGTACTATAACGTGATGGAGACTGGGGAACATCAAATAGACGACGATAATTGACTGCAAGATAGCGCATCATATCTGCTAAGTGAACCGTCCAGTTGTCGAGTGGTTTTGGGTCAAAGCGTGCTTTAACTTCGTTGTAATGTCTTTGATATTCTCTCAGCGCTCTTATAAGAAGTGAGCAGTTGTTTTTGTCTATACGTAGTTTCGGGAACATATATCGAACAGCTTCTATGCCGTCTTCAAAGTTGACTTTAGGTGTGACTTGAAAATGCCACCCATGTTTTCGCGCTTGTATGATACGTGACTCGGTGTGTTCCCAGCCCTGATGCCCTTGTCTTACATCGTGTGGCATAAAATGATTACCCCACCTACAGCCGATTGACTGTCTGTATCGCTCGGCAATCTCAAGATAATGCTTTAAACCATATCCGGAATCATGAATCGTATATAGTATATTAACAAATTTACCGTCTATCTGAAATAGGCTACCTGCGGTTGAGTCTGTACCACCCAAATCCCACACTGAGTGAAGTGGTAAGGTCGCATCCGGTCTTAAAATGCAAAATCTTCCTTCTCTGTCCATGTCACAGATTTCGCGCGTGTAGTACGCGCCAAGATTGCCGACTTCAAAATCAACATAAAATTCTTGCCGTATCATTTCATCAGACATGCCACGACTTTTTGCATCTTCAATTACTGCTTTTGAAATGATCGGAGTTTTATTATCTTGCTTAAATGTGCCATCGACACCGAGATGTTCAACATGATAATTTTCATTATCACGAATTGTTGTGTAGACATCGTAAAGATGGTTCATGCCACGTGGGGTCGATTGAATTATCTCGATGCCATCATTCTGCAAAATGATGGGATTCAAATACTGGCGTGCAAGAGGATGATGCTGCGCGAACTCAGAATAAATGATTGTGACAGGATTAGTTCCCATGAGACTATCATAGTTATTTGACCCTGCCAGGATAAGCTTACTGCCGTTAAACAGAGTAATATGCATCCGTGCTTCGTTTTTTTTAACGATGAGTTGTTCTGGTATGCCAGATAAAAAAGGCTTGCCAGAATAATCCATGCCTTCCCATATGACGCTTCGAGCTTGTGAATAAAGCGGGAAAAGATAAACATGTGTTCCCACGCGCTTCAATCCGCGAAGAAGCCATGCCTCGACGCAGAAAACATCTTTACCCGCTCGTCTATGAATAACAGCACAGACATTTTTATCTTCGACAATCGCTCTAAACATTCTCGCTTGATGCGGGAAGGGATCAATTGTCGGCACTCTGATGTAGATAAAATTTTCCTATTTTTTATCTAACTTTTTTTCATTTTGAGATATTTGCTTTCTTGTCAGCGGTTTTTTTGTTAATTCTTTTATTTGAAATTTTAAATCACGGTTTTCTTTTAATAATGTCTGAACATCATTTTCTACTATCTGATGACGTGTTTTCAAAGAAATATTTGCATTAACTAATTCGTCAGAAAATAGTTTCGTAGAATTTTGGTTTATCCTCAACACTGAATTTTCTTGCTGTAAATCACTAATTTGTTTTTTCAAACTATCAACAACATTATCACTAGTATCATTTGATTCTTGCTTCATGATTAAACATCCTTTGTTTTATAAAAAAAAATTACACATTAACTTGTTGAACCTGCTGTCATAGATATCCAGACCAGATTTCCCGGCGTTGCGGCCGCGACATTTTCCCACGCAACCCCAAAAGATTGCCTAATTCCCGGGCTATTATCAACAACCGCTCGCCCAGCCTGGGCATTTGAAGGCACAATCAAATCTTCACGCGATGCTGATGTGCCATCTTCAAGCTGAACAGGTACCATCCCTGCCCAGCAATATTCTGCCGGGTTGTTAAGCGTACCAGCAACGACACAAACACCGAATGCTCTATCGTCTCCGCCTGTTGGATGATTTACAATTCTAAAATCTGTTGTTGGAGATGCTGTAACAACAGCACCCACATTAATTGTTTCATCGCATATTGCTTTGAATGTGAAACATGGGTTTAATGCGGGCACAAGACCTATCGTGCTCAACGATGCAACGGTTGAGTCTTTTATTCGTATTTGTTCGAGTTCAGCACGTGCGCCGTTTGGGTCGAGTTCATCGTAAAAATAAAAATGATTAAATAATCTGACATTATTATTTTGACCATTAGCTTCGAGATAAGTCCTTAAAGTTCCATTGAAATAACCATTCATTAAAATATCGGTTGAATAACCTGTTGGCGTTGCGTCTTGCACAACGATAGCGATAGGGTCAAAATCTTTGTCACCTCCCATATTGTCATCAATTTGCATATCGATTTGGCCAACGATGCCAGTCGCACCGACAACAGTATTTATTAAATCCATTTTTGGCGACTGAGCTGCAATTCCTATGATATTTAAAATTGGAGAGCAATTAAATGTTGTAGTATTTATTGTGGCTTCATCTTGATATATTCCATTTCCGCCATCAAATTTAAACCAATCAACAACTGCACCATTTGTATAAGCTTCAAAAGTTACCGATTCAGAAAAACCCGCGTCAACAGAATTTATCGTTCTGATGATCATTGCATCTTTGTCTTTTAATGCATCTGTATCGCTTCTTGATTGGCTATTTATTTCAAGCGATATTTGATTATCTGTTCCTGTGACATCTGAAAAAAATGTTTGGAGAGGTTCAGCAGTAGTTGTTCTATGTATATAAAAATCAGCATCAAGACAAGTAGCACTTGTTGTAAAAGTTGGTGACACTAATGTTTTATTTGTCAAAGTCTCTAATCCATCAAGAGTTGCAAAATCATTGTCAGTTAAAGCAGTATTAAATTCAGCAGTAGTGCCCGTCAAAGTGTTGCTGGATAAATTAATGCTCTTGTTTGTTAATGTTTGAGTGCCAGTCAATGTTGCAAGTGTTGCATCTAATACCGCAGCATTAAGATCACTGATTGTTGTGCTGATATTATTATTTGCAAATGATATTGTTTTGTTTGTTAGTATTTCAGTACCAGCCAGCGTAGCAAAATCACCATCAGATAAAGCAGTATTGAATTGAGATGTTGTCCCAACTACAGTATTAAAAAATAAATCAATGTCTTTATTTAAAAATGTTTGTGTGCCTTGATCGCTATAATTTTTTGTTACCGCATCTTGAGCTAGTGTCGGGTCTCCTAATCCAGTAATTTTATTTGTACCCATTTCAATAGCGCCGGTCATGGTTCCGCCTGACTTTAAAAGAAATGCTAATAATTCTGTATCAACATAATTTTTTGTTGTAGCATCATTTGCAGCAGTGGGTGCATCTAAATTAATGACTTTATTTGTGTTACCCATATCAATGTCGCCAGACATTGTCCCACCGGCTAATGGTAAAAAATTTGTTCCGGCTGCAGAAATCTCATTATCAATATAATTTTTTGTTCCAACGTCTTGTGGATTAGTAGGGTCAACAACATTAATAATGCCATTATTATTCATGTCAAGTTGGCCAAGCATGGTTCCGCCAGCTAAAGGCAAGTAAGACAATAACTGTGTATCAATATAATCTTTATTTGCTGCATCTTTTCCAACTGTTGGATCGCCAAGACCAGTAACTTTATTGGTGCTCATTTCAATAGCGCCGGTCATGGTTCCGCCGGCTAGCAGCAAATACTCACCAATAGCCGTATCTTCAACTTGAATCCATCCGCTGTTGTAATATTCAAGTTGGCCTAAATCTTCGTTAAAACGAAAGTTTACGCCTTCAGCTGGCACAACACGTTGTGCTGTTGTTCCTTGAGGTATCCCAATACCCGCATTGCCTGGAATAACGGGATCACTTGAAATCGAAAATGTTGGATCTCCAGATATCCCATCTCCATTTAAGATATCAATTTGATTAGTTGTCCCTGTTAATGTTCTTGAGAAAATAGCATTGCCAGGATCGTTTATTAAAATGCCCGTTGGCAAAGTTGACAGTGGTACGCTATTTGGTAAGTCAGTCGTGTCGTCAGTCAATGTCAAATAAGTTGCGTTAGATGCAAATAAACCGCTATTTGGTAACACATAAGTTTCAAATCCAGTGTTTGTTGAATTTTTTCGCCATGTTTCTCCAGCACTCAAAATCGGAACGACGGTATCAATGGGCACGTCAACTGTTTCGCTGGTGTTGTATCGAATAGCAATTTGTTGCCAATACAAACGATCCTGCTGATCAATCAATGCATTTCTACCGAAATCACCATTAAGCATGCTGGGTGTGAAATTTGTATTTGTATATATAACTGGGAAGTCGATCGGCATATTCATGACGATCGTAATCACATCGCCTGTTGTTCTGCCAATATTAAAAGTCACACGTACAATTGATTCAGTGCCAATAAAGGTAACCACATATTCGCTTGGGTCAACAAGATCAACAACATCATCAGCATCTACACCCGTGGCGCGCGCATATACGTCAACGTCACTTGCTGCGTCAGCAGTCCAGTCCGTGTCGAATTGAGTTTGTAAATTCGTCGCAATGACCTGGGTATAAGGCACGTCATCATTTATCACTATGTTTGTCATATTAAAATCCTTTTAAAATTTTCCGGCTGCCTCGGCTTCTTTGTCTGTTTTCGGTAAACCTGATGAATCACGCACCTGTTTCCACATCCGGCCGGCCCAGAATGGCGTTGCCATCGGCACTGATCTAGCAGCTCTTTTAATGTCTTGCTGGCTCCAATCGCCTTTAAACGAATGGATCATAAGTGTGGATATGTCAGAGCCTAATTGACCATTTGGCCCCATGAGCGCGCCGGCAGTCGATCGATCTTTCCATCTATCATTTCTATTGTGTAATATTTTATCATCCATAAGCACGTTTAAATCTTCAACGATCGGAGTCATAAAACTAAAAATATTTGAATCTTCTAGTGCCATTTTCCATAAATGCTCATCATCTTTAAATGGCTCTTCACCCCGTGATATCCGACGCATTGGCTGAATCATCGCACCAGTACTCAGCGTTAGCATGCTTCCTAAAAATTTTTCAATATCGGGATTTTGCATGAGCGGTAATGAATATCTGGTAATCGATGAGAATAAAAAGCCCGTGAACATGTAAAGAGACGAAAGGAACGGATCATCAAAAATGAACGGAGAATCAAACATGCCACGACGTACAATCGTATCGCGTGTCGCGCGCGTTAAAGTTTCACTAAATTTTTTAATCGCTTCGGGATCATCTGCCCATTTCCAGTACCGACTTCCATATCCGCCTAGTCCGTTTGCATCGCTTCCTGCTGATTTCCAGCCATTCACAAAACGATCGGCCCACTCTTTAGGATCAAGGCCCATTAGAAGCAATTTATTTAAATCTTTTTTAGATAAAGTGCCTTTTTGGTGCTTGATCATTGAAGCCATAATTTTGCTTTGAATCGTAGATGCAGTAATACGTTGTAGCCAGTTTTCGACGTAGTTAGTGCCAAAAAAGTTACCTGATTTATGCGCTATCTTTTCTAGTGCGCCCATGTATCTACTTGATGTAGGAAAATAAGGCATTGCGTCTTGATTTGCATATCGAGATGAGTACGCGCTATTTTCATGATTTAAAGCTAAATTAGCGTGCGCAGCAATTTCTTTGTACTCTTCAGCTTGTGCCGTTTTAAGTTTTCCGTTAAATGTTTTCAACATAGGCATCACCCCATCACGAATTGAAGGCCATATACCATGCTTAAATGTAATGCCCATAGTGTCCGCAGCCATGGTCAATGGAACACCGCCGAGTTTGGTTGAGACGGCCAGCAACAAACTGGCACGCTGAAATTCACGAGCCTTTCTGCTGCCTGGCAACTTACCTTTCATTTTGTCTAGAGAATGCCCCACATCTTCTTTTGCTTTTTTGAAATCTTTTTCAAGCTTTGCTAATTCTTTTGCCTGTTTTTTTGGTGTTAATCCTTTTTTTAAAATGGCCGCTTCTTGATTTCGTCTGTCGATTGCAATACGTTCAAGCAATACAGGCATATCACCGTCAAATGTCACATCGTTGTAAACTTCTTTCATGAACCTGCGACGTCCCAAATAGTTCCGATAATTGATAACATTCGCAAATGGGTCTGTATGCATAAATTTATTTGAGTACAAGGATTCATCTGGCAGCATCATCGTGCGTCGCATTAACGATCCGGGTAATTCTGATCCTGTAAATATTCCAGCGATTTGTGAGATGGTATCTTCTGGCGTTTGATTTAAAATATTTTCACGATAGACCGTTGCTTGATTCTCCATTTCAAATTTTGTCTTCGGAAAATCTCCAAACTTCAATCTATTGTTATGGTCTTTGAACTTGACGACACCTGTTTCAGGATCTTCAGTGAAAAAGGTATTGTCTATCTCTCCATTCTTAGCACGCTGTTGTAATGCTATTTCTTCGTCTAGCACATTATTTGCAGAAATATTAAAATCATCTTCAAGTGCTTTAACTTGTGGCTCTAATGATTCTATTATTCCTTGATGTTTTTCAACGGTCTCTTTTGTTTTAGCTTTAATACGAGCAGATTTAGCCCTGCTTAATTTTGCATTAATTTCTGATAAAGATTTTTTTGCTTTATCACGTATCAATTTTTTTTCTGATAAAGGTTTTAAAATACCTTTCAGTTCCTTTCCTTCATTTGCTGACAGCGCTGTCAAATCATCAACGAGTATCCGCATGTCAGGATCTTCTCGTAACTTATTTTGAAGGTCTTCTTCTAAAGATTTATGATCAGCATTACGTGCTTCTAACTCCATCCTTGATTTTTTTATTTCATCACTTGTCGTTTTTTCATCACCCAATAATCTTTCATGATTTAATTTTGCTGCTTCAATACTTTCTTTTGCAGAATTAATCGGCGCAAGGTGTCGTTCTTGAATTTTGTTTGCTTTTGGAAACCATTCTAAATACATATCTTTCCAATCTATAGGTCGCTGTATAATTGCATCGTTGTTATACACTCTAGCTAAAAAGCCTTTTGCAGTTTTAGGAGCAAATATTTTTTCAGAAAGATTAAATGCTTTTTTAGTTGCTATATAATCAGTATCCATTATCTTGCGTAACATTCCCGCCGCTTCATTAACAGCAGGATGAACATTTGTATCGTCTCGAATAATTGCATTTGTGACTTCTATATTGAAATCATCTCGTGAAACATAATCACCACTATTTTTAATCTTCTTTAGCATTGATTTTGTTTGTGATGCGGGCTGGTTTGGATCAATTCCATTTCTTTCATTCCAAAGCGCGCGACCCATTTGAGAAATATTTTTATTTTCACCTGCAAGTGTCATCATCTTGCCTTCAAATGTGTCGGGGCGTGCTATCCCTTTTTCAGTCCCTTTCGTGATAAAGCCATGCTCAGCAGCACGATTAATAAATGCCGACACTGAAGGAAATCTTGAATTAAGCATTCTGAAAATCGGATTGAATGTCGCAGCGGCTTTGCCAAAAAATTGACCTATCTTAGGAATGCCAAATAATCCATTTTTTGCGAACTGGTCATCTGCAAAATCTTGGGCGTCTTTGAGTGATTTTGCGCTAACACTATTACCTTCCATTGCTATTGCTTTGTATGATGTGATTTTTCCTGAGTCACCCAATATTGGCTTTAATTCGACGCCATTGAAGATGTGTTTGATGTACGCACGCGCATCCCAGTATTTTGCGCCGTTGTAAGCTTTGCTAAGCCCCGCACCGCCAGCTACCATCGCTGAACCCATAGCAATATCGGTGAATGTGTCTACAGCAAAATCCGCCGTATTACCGCCGATCACTTGTGTCTGCTTCCACGCTTCATGCGCAATAGATGACGTGGCAATATGCGGCAATGTACGCTCTATAGTAGTGAGCGCTGATTTTGAGAGCGCAGGAATCTTTGCTTCAATACCTGCATAAAGATAAGTAGAGGGGCTTGTAACGAGCCCTAGTCCGCCGCCGAGGAGACTGGCGACTAAAGAGCCGTTGCTGTAATACTGGTCTTCAGATTGCCTATCTCGTAGCATGTCGGCTCTGCGGCGCATATCGCGTGGGCCGGTTGACTGGAGAAGTGTGCCAAAATAAATTGGACTGATGTCGGGATATTTTTGCAGTTCATCCTTTGGTGTCCAGTCGTCAGGCACTGGATCATTTAAAATATCATTTAGATTTGTGCTTGTTGAAACGCCTTTTGCACCAATGAAAAAATCATTTGTTTCAGCGAAGGCATGGCGTGCACTTTCAAAAAATCCAGGGACGCGGGGTGACTTAGTGCCAGCACCTTTAAATTGCTCTCCCGTGAAAAACTCATGAACATTATTTGCAAACTTAAAATTCACCGGAAAATTAACATCAGCTTTTGAATCGTTTAAAAGACCAATGTTCTTTTTGACATCATCTGGCAAAACATTTTGTTGTTCAACGGGATGCTCTGGCAAGTTAATAGAAATTTCATCATCTTGTTGTACTATCCTATGAGATTCATTTTGCATTATCTTCTCCAACAATAAATCTATCAGCCGCTACTCTATTTAATACGATGTTTTCAATATTTTGCTGTATGTTTTCAGTTGTTTCGACAAAAAATTCAGATCCAAACTGATTATACCCATCCATGATTTTTTGCTTGTTTGGAACATAGCGAATTGGCCCAGCGATCGGGTCAACTCTTAGAATGTCATTTATTCCTTTTCCAGTACCCGTTTTAAGCTGAATATTGTATCCCCCGACAAAAGGCTTAGCGCTATTAACAGATCGCGCTAAAAGGGGATCAGCACGTATAATCACTTGATGATCTTCGCGCGTACCATCTCGATTGACTTTTACAAGAATCGGTGGTCCTTGGTTCTTGTAGTCATCAATAGTTCTTCTAAGGTCAGCAAAACGACCTTTTATTTTTCCAACGCCAAATATGTTTTTGCCAAATTCTCCAATTTTTTCACCTATAGTTTCTTCGGATAATTGCTTGTTTGCGGAAATAGCATCATCTTTTGTTAACCTAGATTTTAGTTCCCAAAAGAAATCACTGTTACCTTTTTTGTATGCCTCTTTCGTTGCCTCAAGCTGCGGCATAACTTGACTAACCATATCGTCATACACAAAAGGATTGGATCCTTTTGGTAAATTTAACAATTTATCAACAGGCAAGTATGCAAACTCTTTATCACCATTTAATGTTGTGGTTGACCATGAAGCTCTAATCTCGTCCTGTGCGACTTTTTTTGCTGTTTCAGTATCGCCTTTTGAAATAATGAAATTTGTATCAAACTCATCATCAGCATATTGCTTGAATTGAGTTATATTGGTTGCAGTAGAAGGATCAACATCAGCTAAATTTTGATAGAAAGAATTACCTTGCGGTGTAATAACCGTTCTTCGATGAACTGCAAGAGCTGTATTTAGTGCCTCAAAGTCATCTAAATCTTTGCCGTACACAGCTTCGTTAGCTATGCTTGCCGCTTCTTCGGGAGAATGCGTGTTAAGTTCTTCGCGATATTTTCGGCTTGCGATTCTTGCCTCTTTACTTAAGCCTTCTAAATTCTTTACATTTCCTGATGCACTAATCAGATGAATTGCCGCACCAACATCTTGAAGATCCTGCGGATTAGCGGTTTTACCTTTTTGATTTAAAGAAGCGATAAATTTTTGAACAGCACCGCCAGCAAATGCAGCAACGTGTACTTCAGCTTCAAATCGACCCATGCCCTCCTTATCAATTAGGCTTTGAACATTTTGCTCAAACGCTTTATTTTTTAATGTCGGAGTCGCTTGAGCAAAAGATTCTCCTTGTTGAAAATTACCCGCTACAAAATCTGTTTGATTTTTTAGTTCCTTGGCTTTCTCATGATTATTAGCATAAAAAAGTGAAAGATCCGCTCCTTCCTTTGGCGGCAAATTTGATATGACGCCGGAAAGATCAGTTGTCGAATATGCTGGGTTGGTTGAAATCTCAAGTTTTGTTTGCGAAATCAGTGCATTGTTTTCGCGCTTTGCTAGATTATCATCCTGTGCAATCTGCGTGACAAGATTTTTTTTGACCGCTTCCCAAGTACTTTCATCTAGACCATTGCCAACGTCATCTTTAGGTGGCGCACCGGACATTGATTTCGCAAACGCATTTACATTTCTATTTTCTTTGGCATCACGATATCGTTTAATAAAAATTGCTGACCACGTCGATTTTTTGACGGCCTCTGAATTTGTGGCTGCCTCTTTGCCCGTCATGTTGCCAGTCGCAACACTATCGCGATTATGTTTTGTATTTTGATTGATGAAATCTATCGCGGTTTTTTCTTCGCCGCCCAATCCGAGATCATACCCCTGCGAAATTGATGCCTGTGCGTTTTCTAAATTGGTTTGCTTTTGTCTCGTCTGCTGGTCTTTGATCATCTTATTTTGCAATTTATTATTGCTGATAATCAGTTGCGTACCAAATTTTGTTTGCATTTGTGATTTAATGGAATCGGGCGCTTTATCGATTATCCCGGATAATCCTTTCATGACGTTTTGATTGTAGCTCGCTAAAAGTTCCGGTGTGATTTCAGATGATTTGCTAACCTCAAGATGCGCGTCATTCATCATTTCATATGCTTGGAGATTCAGCGTGCTTGATGCTTGAGATTCATAAGCGCGCCTGAAATGTTGATCGAAATTCGTGATAGGCGCAGAGAGCTCGCCCTGTGGATTTTTACCCGCTTCTTGACCGAGCTTTTGAGCTAGTTGAGTATTCGCTACCTGGCTCATCGTTGAGCCTACAGTGCTAAGATAATTTGTCGATGCTGCAAATTGTCGAGTAGCGCCTGCAATGTCAGGAGAACTTACCGGCTGTATGCCGACTTGTCTTTGTAACTTAGGTATTTTTTGTGGCATATCATTTTACCTTACAGTTAAATTTGTTACAGGCACGCGATTTGGACTACCAGTTGTTGCTGAAGTTATATTTGTCTTTGGCGTGCTTGAACCGAGAGACCCTAAAGTCGTCGGTATTTCGCTAAAAAATCTTTTTGATAGCGATTGACCGAGTTGTGTTTCACTGCCCAATTGATGCAAGCCAGACATAATGTTTTGTGTGCGAAGATTTGCTTGGTTTGCCAATAAGTTGATGCGCCTGGATCTTTCATCATCAGAAAAGCTCCTAAGTGATGATTGTTTGATCGAAAATGCGCTTCCAGCTCCCTGGAATGTTCCACGTGAAACAAATACAGCGGCTTGCGTGCCTAATGTCTCTCTTAGCTTTCGCATCTCTTGAAGCGATTGATCTTCAGATTGAGCAGTTGTTTCAGCGATATTTGCTTCAATAGCTGATTGCTCAGCTTTAGCGCCTAATCTTCCTAAAGCCGCTTGTTGTTGCGTGCCAATAAAATCGACAACCATTCCGGCGGCTTGCATAGCGAGTAATAATGCGACTGGCATAAATTCATCCTTAAATTTCTACAGTATAAAAAACACCTATTAATCTGATGTCGAAAGGATCATCGTGAGTGATGGTGAATGTTGGATTATCAAAATCATTCCACGCATTCATGATGCTCATTTCAAAAATACCGTTTGATGGCTGTGGAGGAGAGCCAATAGGCACATCGTTAAAAGTATTAAGTGCAATTGGTATTCCATTGATTTGACCTCCTATCGTGTTATTAAACATAAACTTCACGTCGCGAATTCTTTTTGGTTGCGCAATATTTTGAGATTTTATCCCGCCAGCAGAAATGCTCAAAGGAAGCGGTTCAATTTGATATTGAATGGGAAATCCAATATAAGCTTCAGAAACTTCAACAGGTTCGCCATGTGCAGTAATTTTTATTTGGTTATTATTTCCTTGTGCCGTGAATGAAAAACCGTCGCCATTTATTTTTACTGTTTGCGCATTAAATCGAGAATTTCCAATCGCAATAGTGCTAGTGGGTGCTCCAGAATAAAATTTAAATGAGTCAAGGCATCCATCAAATGATAATTCTTCTAAAAAAAGTTCGGCATTAAGAAAATGAACGTTAAGTGTAGAATCATTACCAGCATTTGAAAATTGAAAAGCATTATTGTCATTAATTGCATCTTCTTGAACGGAGTACACTTTAAAATTATCTGTGTCCTGACCAATTGCCCAATAAAAAGTATCTAACTGAAGTGATGGTATTGAAGCTGGAAGATCATTAACAGACGCTGCTGTAAATTTTACAGCAGTAGCAGTTGTTTGTGATAGGTTGTTTGCTGTTGCTTCTAATGTGTTTTCAGTGAATCCTATAATAGAATGTGGTATTGACGCATTACTTTCTATTTGCCTTTCTATCAGAAACCAGCATCTTCCGTTTAAACTTGATGCAACTTTTCTAAAAAATGCTTGTCCGTAATGTTGCATGCTATCGCTAATTGTCCAACCAGATATTTCTTCCGATATTAGTGTTTGAAAAATCGCAAGGGAACCATCGTCATTTATAACAAAAAGATATCGACTGCCTGGCCGATTCAGATCAAGGTATGCTGCTTCGTCTACAGGCGACCTAATCAGATGGTCACTTAAAATAGAAATAATATTTGATTGATAAGCATTGTTTATACCGTCCCACAATAAATTGTGAACGTGGTTCCCTGAGATGATGAAAATTTGATTATCTAAAGTTCTTGGTTGTAACTTATCTGATGGTATTGAGTCTTGCAGATTCAAAGAAAAGTTTTTTGGCGTGATCGCTGTCTCAAAAGATAATGGTGTAGAGAATACACCAGAGTTGCTATGAATTGTCAAACTGCGATACGGTACAATAAAATCAATAAAATTAATTTGGTTTGAACTTGGAAACCAGCTTATTGCATCATCGTCATCATTTTCTAAGTCATTAAAATCATCATAGTCGTTTATCGCACTTGCCCAAAATCCATTTGTCAAACTAGCAGAATTAGCGAATATAGCTCTGCTTTGATAGCTTGATACTTTTGTTGGCCATCCTCTTTTGTCGCTCCACGCTGGAACCGAAAGTAATGATAGCAAGCCAGAAATCGCATCTGTATTGTCAAAAGATTGTTGAATATCTATCGTGCAAGTTGTAACGGGATAAGGCCCGGCTGGCACAGCAGTAATTCTTGCGATGCCACTTCCTCCAATAAATGCTCCACCAACATGTTCGTCAGTAAAAATAGCTGTACTTGATGTAAGTGTTTTAGATGCGCCAAATGTGTCGGATGGTGTAAAAGTATAAGTTTCATAGCCTCCATCAAAATCAAAGGTTGGAAAATTTTTAAATTCTACATCAGATAATGACCATACATTTTGTTCAACCAAATTTGCATTCGCACCAATATCTAATAACCTAATATGGTTAGTATCATTTGCTGCGTCTTGCGAACTTGCATATATTGAGACTAAAGATCCTGAATCATTTCTTGCGAAATAAGTAATATTTTGTGAAATTTTCGGTTGTGTGTCAGGTAAAGTACCGCCCATATCAATAGTAAACCTAACTGCAGAAATTTCACCTTGTAAAGTTGACGTTAATGAAAATAATTTTAAAGTGGGGTTACCTATAATTGGATTTGGTGCATTAGCGCTTCTTTTTAAATCTTGTGGTCGTTGGGGATAAACTTGACTGGCTGTTCTAAAAATATCATTAATAACAGTAAAATCTAAATTTTTAATGTCTTCTTTAGCGTAAGGTGATGCAATAGTGTTGACAAGTATACCTTCTAAATAAATGCGTATTTCCTGTGGGTCAGGATAAATTAAGATTTGATATACACATTCATTTAAGTATTGAAAAGTTTCAAAAAAAATCTCTGTATTTGTAAATAAGTCTATGCCAATAGAGCTTCTAAACTCCGTGCCAAATCTTTTACCAATTCCACCCTGAGGATATGATATGCAATTTTGAGCGACCTTCAATCCGTTGTAATATTGCTGAACTGACACACGCGCATACATTAAAGGTGACAGTTCGCCTTTTGTGAAATTATCTTGACTCCAAATTACATCGGGCATTATGAACCGCCCGTTGATATCCAGAAATTTTCACCAAAATTATTTCTGTTTGATAAAACAGGGAATGTAGCTTGACTGTAGTTAGGTCTATTTTGTGCATCTAGCGCAGCAGCCATCGCTAACGCTTGAGATCGCTTACCCTCGAGTGCCGAGTAAAAATCAGTTTTTTGTGCATTACTTAATGCTAAGTAAGCTGCTATCTCATACGTAAAGTAATGAACAAAAGACGGCGTAAGTTTTGAAATGTCTGGTTCAAAAACATATTCCATGTGAACGATGCCCGTCCAGTTCGTGTATATTTTTTTGTTTTCATAAATATCGTAATCGTAGTTGTGAGGATAAAGACGAATATTTTTTAAAAAGTTTGCGGGCAACAAATAAATTGTTGTCCATCTTGTATTGGTTGGCGGCGTTTCAACTGATTTGCTTAATTGAGCAATTTGTGTTGCAAAACGCCAATCGCTTTGACTGAGTACTGCCGGCAATAACATATCAAATGCTTGTTCAGCAGATACGACTAAATCATCAGCGTTATCTAAAGTCTGAATAGGCTTGTGACCAAGTTGAGAGATAGCATTTGAAATAATGGTTGTCTTTGTGATTGACATGACACACCTTTAAGCAACTTTGAATCCAAGAATAAAAACTTGATGTGATCCAACTGATCCAGGGCCGCCGCCTTGTTGTGAAGCGATTTTTACAATGTTGGTTGTGTTTGTTGATACATCAATCTCATTCGCTCTAAAAAGTGAGCCTGATGAGCCAAAAACATCTATTGTTTCGCTGATACCAGCATCTTGCGCATTGCCAACAAAAACAAATTCTCCTCCTGTCGAGCCAGAAATATTAATTACCCATATTTTATGAATATTAATTCTTTGCCTCAAATTAAATTCAATTGTTGTGCTTGGACCTGCTGGCATAAACATTGAATAGAGTATTGGAATGCTTGC
>CBCXTS010000025.1:0-51443 GCA_965178085.1 Alphaproteobacteria bacterium
TTTATGATACTTTATTCATCCCCACTTGGAGCAAGCCTTTGATCAAAATAGCAACCTGGAACATTAATTCGGTCCGATTACGAAAACAAATAGTATGTGACTTTCTAGAAACTCAAAAGCCTGATGTATTGTGCCTTCAAGAGACAAAAACCGAAGATACTTTTTTCCCATATGAAGCATTTACACAAGTAGGCTATAAACACCAACATATTCGAGGTCAAAAAAGCTATAACGGCGTTGCTATATTATCACATATACCATTTACTATTGTGCCTCATCGTATTTGGGCTGGCGTTGACGATACACGCCATATTGCTGTTTGCCTTGATAATGGATGGGAAATACATAATTTCTATATCCCAGCAGGAGGCGATATTCCTGATCCAAGTAAAAATCAAAAATTTGCACATAAACTAAATTTTGTTGATGAAATCACACATTGGTTTCCTCAAACCCGCAATCTGCAATCACCTATAATAGCACTTGGTGATTTTAACATTGCACCCTCTCCTCATGACGTTTGGAGCCATAAGCAATTGAATGATGTTGTTTCACACACACCAATTGAAATTGAAAAACTCACATCTGCTCTTACAACATTTGGCTGGCACGACTTAGTTCGCGAGCATTTCGGTCCAACCGAAACACTATATAGCTGGTGGAGCTATCGTTCACGTGATTGGAAAGCATCCAATCGCGGTCGACGTCTTGACCACATATGGGGAACGCCTTCTACTTCAAAGTATCTTCAAAAAGTTGAGATTTTAAAACAATACCGCGATATTGAAAAACCCTCTGATCATGTCCCAATCATAGCATCCTTTAATATATAATTCTAAGATCAATATTATTCAAAACAAATAGCCATCGATTCAGTTATATCAATGTCAATTGTTATCTCATATCTTGACTATATTATAGCATGCATAGCTGTTGTTATTATACCAGGTCCATCGGTTACCATTATTATAACAAACAGCATGAAGCATGGTACTTTTGCTGGCTTGCAAACAGTATTAGGCACGCAAATTGGAGTTGCCATTATTATAGCAGTGTTAGCTATTGGCTTTAGTGTACTTGACCAGAGATTAAATATTCTATTTGAAATAATACGCTATGCAGGAGCAGCTTATCTTATTTGGCTTGGTATAACCCTTCTCATGCAGGATAATACGCAAAAACATACAACAAATATTGAAGAAAAAGCTGTTAAAAGTTTTATTTTACAAGGGTTTATAGTTATTTTAATCAATCCAAAAGCGTTAATTTTTATCGGTGCTTTCATTCCACAATTTATTGATGCAAATGGCAATATACCTCTACAATTTATTCTATTAGGAAGTGTTTTTCTGATAATTGCAAGCTTCTTTGATAGCGTTTATGCCGTTGCCACAGGCCAAGCTAGATCATACGTACAAATGTTTGATCATTGGGGAACAAAAATAAGTGGTTTGATGTTTTTGTCTGTTGCCATTTGGCTTTTAGTACATCGCTATGCCATATAAATATTGATATTTATGTGACGTTAGCTTTATCCAATATAAGAGCTTCTATCTCAATATGACAGATAACATCAAATTTAAGGCATTATATCTATTTATGCTTTTTGAGCGTTGTCACTACTACTCCACATTTGCCAAAAATACCCTAATGAATAACCAATCAACATCCATATAACTGCATATGTTACAAGTGAGTTTGCTACAAATTGCCCGGCAATTTCTGCTGGCACAACATGGGTAAATTCATGTGAAACTGGAGCACCAATAATATGTGGCAATACAATTAAAGCGCATCCAAGCATTACACTCCATTTACGAGTCAATTGAAAAGCAAACCATGACCCCGTACTTGTCAATATAACCGTTGCAATCCACCAAATTTGACGCATACTGACATCGCTAGCAGCAAAGCTAGGCAATTCAGGGCTTATGCCAAATGCTGGGGCCAATCCAGTAGATATAAACCCAAAAACAGACCATATCATTGCATTTTTGATGGTAATCTCTACATTTGATAAAAGCATAGCCCCTATCAGCAACATCGTCATGCCAATTGCAATTAAACTGGTTGTCATGAACGTATAGAATATACGCTCAAAGCCATTTTCTGGCATCCACACATCATCATCACCGTGGTCATGACTATGGGATGCTTTAGCATCGGTTTGCTCGCTATTATGCTGTTGTTGATAGGATTCAGCTAATAAAATTAGCGGTGTAGTTTTAAAATGCTGGATAACAGCGCCACTTAAACCAGCAAGAAAGCCAGCAACAATGGTTACGGCTAATATTCTACTAAACACAGTGCACTACTTAATGACAAGGAAAACCGAGAGAATGGCGCGTGTCATGGGCAGCATTATGCAATGTGTGCGCCTGCCCCAACCCCAATACTGTTACAAGAGTTAAACCCGCTAAAAAAAACAATACTGCAAATATTTTGACTTTGGACTCAGGTTCTGAAGAAATCTCGACTCTATCTGAGGTAACTGAAGCAGATGTCATTATTGTATTCCCCTTGTTATTCATTAATATTATTAAACTATAGTATTATAGACAATTTACACACTCTAGCAAAAACGAACTCAATGCATGTCTTTTTAAGGCGACATTTTAGATTATAAACGACAAAATATAATATTACTAGTAATCTTCCATTTGATCGAATGTTATTAGATCATGACCAACACAATAACGCTGCCAATATACTGCATTTATTCATGCAAACCATGTCAATGCATTCTACCAAATATACATATCTCTATACTATATAATTATCTCAATAACTATACCTTAGCAAAAATTTTTGTTACGCTATATTTACAAATTTACAATTTTTGTCAAGCATCACGAAATGCTATTAAACTCAATTCTAAAACAACTGCCTTTAGAATGATCATTATCTGATTCTATATTACTCCAATGCAATAATAAGTGCCCACCCATTAAAGATACTAACTCATTAGCAATTGCAAGGCCTAGCCCGTTGCCACGAGCATTCAATGCAAACGGTTTGAAAAGCTGTTCAACAAGTTGCTCTTCAATACCGTTGCCATTATCAATAATTTCAATAATAATTATCTCATTTCTACTTTTTAGGTTATCTCCAGCAAGAATATTGATATCAATGTGGTCTGCATTTGCTTCTATAGCATTGGTTATGAGGTTTAAAAGCACACGATATAAAAGCTGTTCGTCGCATTTAATATATTGCGGTTTATTATCAAATGTAATTTTTATCCTATCAGCAAAATGTGCATTCAATCCATATATTAGTTGGTTAACGTCAATATTGTCATGCATAACCATAGGCTCTGGAGTATGAACATACTCAAGCGTTTTTGAGCACAACTCAGCAGCACGATCAAGGCTAGCCATCAAGCTGGGAGCATTCTTGCGTACTTTTGGATCGTCAGATCTTTCGAGCGTCTGCGCCAACAAATGCGCTGTTGATAACATCGAACGGACATCATGATTGATGCGTGCAATAGCTTCACCTAAAAGCGCAAGTTTACGTTGTCGTCTTATGGTTCTAGTTAAATGATGTTGCATAGTATTAAAACTTGCTTGAAGCACACCTATTTCATCAGTACGAACATCATCTGCGACAAGCTTGGCATATTGTTCTGGAGTATTTTGAAATTGTTCAATATCAAATATCAAACGCCGGATTGGTCCTACAAGCATTCTATGCGTAGCTAAAAACAAACCCAATGCAACTAAAACCATGAGCACAAAAGATAATAATATATTGCGCGTTAGATAATTGTTAAGCTCAGCGGCTAGAATTGCAGAGGGCATTTGTATAGCTAGAGCAGCATTGTCGCCAATGGTAGAAAAAGACTTTATCTGTACAAAACTCTCATCTTGTCCAATGCTTAACAACTGCCATATTTTAAATCCTGTAGCCAAATTACTATCCTTATCAAGGTCAATAATATATTTTGCTTGAACATGGCGCCCTACTATAATTGAACGCAAGAGATCATCTTCTTCATATTCGTGTAAAATAATATTTGTAAAGCCTCCTGCCTGCAAAATAGTTTGTCCAACGTTAAAAGTCATTGTTGAGCGTTGATCACGGCTTTGCAAAAATAAAACAAGCGAATGGCCACGTTGAACTTGGTCGCGTGCCCATTCAATACCATATTGGGTAAGAACTGGTATGAAAATTAAAAATTGACCAACCAAAATTAAAACAAAAGACAACAATATAAAACGTACTGAGATACCAAATTTTGTACCTCTAATTTTATAAGCCTGCATAGTTTTAAAAAACAAAATTTTTAAAGAAAAGGTTTCTTTTAAAGAGATGGGTCACCGGCTTTAGAAAAATATTTGTTGAATTTATCTTTTACACCTTTATACTCAGCTGCATCTGAAGGAGGTGTACCCATTTCTGTAATGTTTGGCCAAGATTCAGCGTATTGTCTGTTAAGATCTATCCATTGTTCTGCACCTACTTCTGTATCAGGTAAAATAGCATCAACGGGGCATTCTGGTTCACACACTCCACAATCAATACACTCATCGGGATGGATAACCAACATGTTTTCACCTGCATAGAAACAATCCACTGGGCAAACTTCAACACAATCCATATGTTTACAACGAATACAATCTTCTGTTACGACATAAGTCATGATGACACCTCAATATAATAAAATCAAAAGCTTCTTTATGAGCAACGCAGTATGAATTAGAATCCTATCAAACGCCTTACAATTACATAAATGGAATAAATTAGCATGTCCACCAATAAAATTAAAAAAATTCGTACTGCAATTGATAAAATTGACGATCAAATACATCAACTCATTATTGAACGCGGAACTATCGTACAACAAATAGGTAAAGAAAAAAATAAAGAAACAAACAACATACACCAAAACTCCCCTAGTGATAGAGTACAAAACAGAGCGCAAAAGCCTCTATCTATTAGACCTGCACGCGAGGCAATGATCTTGCGCAGACTAAAAAATAATCACACCGGTCGATTTCCTATTACATCTCTTGCACGTATATGGCATGAAATGATGTCGGCTTATACCCAAACACTACAATCATCATATAAAGTAGCAGTACACTCATCTTGTGCAAATGATCTCAACATTTATAACAATATTCAAAATGAACTAGGGACCACTACCCCAATTACTTTAATAGAAGACGAGCAAGCTATTTGTAGCGCATTGGAAGAGCAATTATATGATTTTGCTATTTTTTCTGCCTCACATACAGATAACCAATGGTGGTGCAATCAAGCTTTAGGCAACAATCATCTTTATATTTGTTTATCGATACCAATGTTGCGCAACAAAAACGAGCAAAACGACTTAGCATATGCATGTGCTACGATTACGCTTGAGTCTAGCGGGCAAGACCGAATTTTTATGCGCTTTGATAATTTAAACCCTGATCTTATTGATAAAATTATACAGTGCGTATCCAAACATTGGAAGCCTGTTAAATTTCAAAGCGTTCAAACCAATCAAGTCAGTTGGTTGCTTAATCGCAATCATACATCAATGCTATTATCATTTGATCATATTATCAACATAGGAACAGATCCTCATGAAGCTGTTAAGCAGTTATTTGATCATCAATTGAAAGAACTTAAAGATAGCAAAATAAACGCTAAATTAATAGGAATCGTTCCACAAGCCATATTAGTTTAATATTGCTAGACGCCAATAAACTTTAAAGCAATGTAATATTAATCAATCATATTAAACATCAGTAATAGATCCTTAAATGAGTAATAGACCCTTAAAAGCTAAACAAAAAATTGCACGCACTCCAATCTATATTCCAGGCTATCATGGTGATCGTCGTGGCGTATCTATTGTGTTATCGGCAAACGAAAACCCTTGGGGACCTGGCAAAAAAGCAATCCAATATTTTAATACTGCACGCGATAATGCAAATGAGTGGGCAGGACGGTATCCCGATGCTAGTCACTATGTTTTACGTCATGCTATCGCTCGCCAATTTAATATTAATATTGATCATATTGTTTGCGGGGCTGGTTCTGACGAACTCATCAGTTTGTTAGCACAATGCTATACTGGAGCAAGAGACCAAGTGCTATACAGCGAACATGGCTTTTTAATGTATCCTATCGCAGCTCATATAGCTGGATCCCACCCCATCAAATTAGCCGAGCAAGGTTTGAAAACTGATATTAATGCATTTAATAAAGCTATCAATAAGCATACAAAAGCAATTTTTATAGCAAACCCTAATAATCCAACCGGTAGTTGGTTAACTAAAGAAGAAATATATTTGCTGGTAGAATCAACTCCACCCAATTGCTTATTGGTGATTGATGAAGCATACGCAGAATATGCCATCGATGATCCAGACATTTCAGGTTATCAGAGCGCATTGGATATGGTTGAATCTTATCCAAATCTATGTGTATTACGAACTTTTTCAAAAATACACGCACTTGCTGGATTGCGCGTAGGATGGGGGTATATGTCATCAAATATTGCACAAAACATCAATCGGGTTCGTAGTCCTTTTAATATTACAAGCATTAGTCAAGGTGCAGCTGCCCAAGCAATTACTGATACAATCCATATTAAACAATCGCGTGAACATAATCGACAAGAACGCAAACGATTGACAACCGCTCTTAACGAGATGGGTTTTCAAGTAAAGCCTTCTGGAGGCAATTTCATATTAGCAGATTTTAAAACGCAGAAAAATGCTCAATCATGTAGCGCATATCTAACTGACAACCATATTTTTGTACGACAAATGCAAGCCTACGGGCTAGCACAGCATCTGCGCATTACAATCGGCTTGAGAGAAGACAACGAACAACTATTAAGATGTTTAAAAGATTTTAGTAACAAACAATTAATATGATTATATATAATACATTATTTAAGAGTAAACATTGAGTTATGACTATACCATTTGATAAAGTTACTATTATTGGTTTTGGATTAATTGGATCTTCTATTGCACGTGCAATTAAAAAAGCCGAACCTTCAATTGAAATTACTGCTTTTGATAATAATTTAAAAGCAGTTGAAGTCATCCGCCAACTCAATTTGGCTGATCGTATCACGTTAAACATCAGTGAGTGCGTCACAAACGCACAATTAGTGCTTATTTGCACGCCTATTAGTATGGTTGAGCAAGTTTGCAAAGATATTACACCCAACCTAAGCCAAGGATGCATTGTTAGCGATGTAGGGTCTGTTAAGCAACATATTGTCAAAATATTCAACAAAAACCTACCTAAATATGTCCATGCAATCCCTGCGCATCCAGTTGCTGGAACCGAAAAATCTGGTCCTAAAAATGGAATCGCTGATCTTTTCAAGCATCGCTTTTGTATTGTCACACCTTCTACGACGACCAACAAACAAGCCCTAAAAAGGTTAACAGCATTTTGGAAAGCATTAGGTTCATATGTAGAGTTAATGACTCCAAAACACCATGATTATGTCTTAGCAACAACATCACACTTGCCACATTTACTAGCTTACACTCTCGTTGGAACGGCCAGTGCCTACGAACAACAGCTTGCGCAAGAATATGCTAATTTGACAATCAAGCAACGCACAATCACAGCTCCAGAAGTTATTAAATTTTCTGCTGGTGGATTCAGGGATTTTACTCGAATTGCAGGATCAAACCCAGCGATGTGGCGTGATGTATTTTTATGCAACCGCAAGCCAGTTTTACGATTGTTACAGATGTTTGAAAAAGATTTAAAGTTTTTAAAACAAGCTCTACAAAAAAACGATGCCAAGACCCTTGAAGCATGGTTTTCCAATACTCGTGAAATTCGTGAAAATATTATAGAATTAGATCAAGCAGGGCAATTTATTGCAACGGAATCACTCGAGAAAAAAGAAACACTGGATAAAAAAAGAACTAAATAATTAAGTCTATGATCGAGGATGAGAATCTTTATAGACGGACATTAGCCACTCTCTATCAACTTTTGTATAGCGTTGCGTTGTCGAAAGAGAAGCATGACCAAGCAAGTCTTGCAACGATCGCAAATCACCTTTAGCAGATAGAAGATGAGTTGCAAAAGAATGCCTGAAAGCATGAGGAGTAACGTCTTCAGGCAAACCTAATTGCTGGCGAATTGTCCGCAATCTTCGTTGGGCAACTCGTGCAACCATTCTCGCACCTCGCGCACCAACAAATAATGGATTATCACCATTAGTATTATAAGGACAAATATCTCGATATGCTGCAACTTTTTCGCATATAACGTCAATCACTGGGACAATCCTTGATTTTCCACCTTTAGCAAACTTGATCAACAAGGTTTTGCCACCCCAGTCACTGCCATTTAATGATAATGCTTCATTAATGCGCAGTCCTGCACCGTATAATAATGTAAATAAAGCTTTATCACGAAAATCTAACCATACATCACGCTCATCTCCAACTTGATGTTCAAGTGTATCAAAGGCATCTGCAATACTCAATGGTCGAGGCAATGCTGAGGGCAACTTTGGCGCACGAATTAAGTCTAGAGCCGAGTTACTAAAGTTGCCACGCTTTTGACCCCAACGGAAAAAACTTTTAATGCATGAAAGTCCACGAGCAAGACTAGTCGCTGAAAGCTCACGCGCGCGTCTGTGTGCAAGCCATGCTCGTATATCCGTAACTGAAATTTTTTTAAGATCTGCCTGCTGTAATACGCCACCGTGATGGTTCATTTGAAATGCTAAAAAGTCTTTGACATCAATTGAATACGCAGCAACAGTATGCTTAGAATAGCGCTTTTCTAACAAAAGATAATCTAAAAACTGCTGAACCAAATTTTCCATTAACTAATCCAATGATGCATTTTTAATAATCATTTATCATTTTATAGCTAGAATTTGTTACCTTGTTAGCCAACTGTTTAATACAAGTCCAAATACGCGTGCCATAAATAAAAGCAAATCACCTGATTGATCGGCATTAAACCGACCTTCATCTCGACTTCCAAAAGCCATCAAGGTTGGCTTTGCCTCATGAATAAAGTTCACTCTAACAAACGCTGCCGAGCGAATAAGGCTTGATTCTGCACCAAATAAATTTCTGGTATTAGCTAGAGGATCGTCTGGCTTTAGTTGACCAATCATTACATTTTTGATTGAACCAGCAAATAATGCATCTACGCTACCTTCAGATAAAAACTGCATCCGTCGCATAGCACCTTTTGTAACGGGTCTAGATTCTACGCATATCGTTATAGTTTCCAACGATAAAAACTGTGCTATATCTTCTGTTACAACCCGCAATAAACCATCAAAAGTCGTTGGGGTTAACATCAATAATATACAATTATGTATTTGTTGCATAGATAGGTCATTATCACGCCCTACCTGCACCATGTCGTGGGCAGCTTCTCGTACGTTATGTAACCTATTGCGTAAGTTTTCTATTAGTTTTTGTTGAAAGTCTTCAACACCATAATCCTCTAATCCGGCATTGGGCAAAGTCATCGAATCTAATAAATCAGATCGTTTCGTAAAAAAATCAGGATGAGCATGTAAATATGCCGCAACGGCTTTATCATCAATTGCTGCATGGCTAATATCTGATATTTCTGTGTTTTGTGTCTGCATCTACATTACCTTAACATTTAGGCTTTATTGAACAAGCAGACACAACCATCTTGTGCAAATATTTTCTGTATTTTATAAAATCGTCTGCCCTGTTTGCTTCCAATCTCGCAAAAACGCTGCCAAACCTGTATCGGTTAATGGATGTTTAAACATTTGTTCAATTATTTTAGGCGGAACCGTTACTATATCTGCTCCTATTTGCGCTGCTGCTGTTACATGATGCACTCCGCGTATAGATGCTACTAAGATTTCGGTTTCAAATTCGTATTGATCATAAATTTGGCGAATTTCTTCAATCAATTCCATTCCATCTTGACCTAAATCGTCCAAGCGCCCTACAAAAGGAGAAATAAAACTTGCCCCGGCTTTTGCCGCAAGCAATGCTTGCCCTGATTGAAAACACAATGTTACGTTAACCATAATACCATCGCTTCTTAAAGCTTGGCATGTTTGCAATCCTGCTGGAGTTAGCGGTACTTTAATTGCAATATTATCTGCAATTTTTGCAAGCTTATATCCTTCTTTGCGCATCGTTTCATAATCTTCAGAAATTGTTTCTGCACTGACTGGACCTTTGACAATCGTGCTAATTTCTTGGATTACTTCAATGAAGTTTTTTCCTGATTTTGCAATCAAAGATGGGTTTGTTGTAACTCCATCTACAAATCCTAACTCATTTAGCTTAATAATCTCGTTAACTTCTGCCGTATCAATAAAAAACTTCATTAATAATACATCCTTCCTTCAATATATAAATACCTTATAAAATAAAGTGCTTATTAAGATTCAATCAAACATCCAACATTAATATTCAAATAAATTATCAAATAACTAAACCTTATCCTTGTAGATTAAGATCAATCGCAGTAAGAAATGATAATTAATGAAACCATATCTTTCAAAAATCATTTTGTAAAAGAAATTCTGTAGATCATGCCCAAACGTAGAGATCTTGATACCATCATCACTATAGGTGCAGGCCCTATTGTAATAGGACAAGCTTGCGAATTTGACTATTCTGGCACACAAGCAATCAAGGCATTAAAAGATGAAGGCTATCGGACTGTTCTATTGAATTCTAACCCTGCAACTATCATGACTGATCCTCAGCTTGCAGATGCAACTTACATTGAGCCTATTAATCCTGAATACGCCTATAAGGTATTAGAACAAGAGCGCCAAAAATTTCCAAATGCTCGCATTGCATTATTGCCTACTATGGGAGGACAAACCGCACTTAATACTTCTCTTACCTTAGCTAACAATGGATCTTTAGAACAACTCAATATTGAAATGATTGGCGCCAAAGCTGATGTGATTAATACAGCTGAAGATCGAGAGCTTTTTCGCCAAGCGATGGCAGAAATCAATTTAGAATGCCCAAAAGCTCATTTGATACGCAATATTGATGAAATTAAAAATGCTTTCGAAACTATTGGTTTGCCAGCAATTTTTAGACCTAGCTTTACTCTTGGTGGCAAAGGTGGTGGCATTGCACAAACATATGAAGAGTTTTTTGATATCGCCAAACAAGGTCTGCGTGAAAGTCCTGTTAGTTCTGTTTTAGTAGAAGAATCTGTTCTGGGATGGAAAGAGTTTGAGATGGAGGTCGTGCGAGATTGTGCAGATAATTGCATCATCGTGTGTTCCATTGAAAATATTGATCCAATGGGCACGCATACAGGCGATTCGGTTACTGTTGCCCCTGCTCTTACCTTGAGCGACAGAGAATATCAACAAATGCGCAACGCTTCTATTGCTGTGTTACGTAAAATTGGAGTAGAAACTGGCGGCTCTAATGTGCAATTTGCCATTAATCCAGACGATGGCCGCATGGTAGTGATTGAAATGAACCCGAGGGTTTCCCGCTCTTCAGCTCTTGCATCTAAGGCAACAGGTTTTCCTATCGCAAAAATTGCAACACGTCTTGCCATTGGCTACAGGTTGGATGAGTTGATGAATGATATTATACAAACAATTCCAGCAAGTTTTGAGCCTTCTATTGATTATGTAGCAACTAAGATACCGCGTTTTACTTTTGAAAAATTTCCGGACTCTCCTTCTTATCTTTCAACTTCAATGAAATCAGTTGGCGAGGTTATGGCCATCGGCCGTAGTTTTGCAGAAAGTTTTCAAAAAGCCTTACGTTCTCTTGAAATTGATATAGACGGCCTTGATGAGTTAGAAGAAGATCGCAATCTAACACGAGAAAATTTATTAGAAGCTATCTCTGAGCGTACTCCAGAAAAAATCTTCTTGATAGGAGAAGCTCTACGCAAAAACATTCCCATTGAAGACATATATCAAGCATGCAAAATTGATCATTGGTTTTTAAACCAATTCAAATCAATTATTGATATGGAATCTGTAATAATTAAAAATGGTTTGCCAAAAGATAGCAACAGACTCCAACAAATTAAAGCTATGGGATTTTCTGACAAACGCCTTGCTAAACTTACTAAAACTACTCCAGTGCAAGTTGTCAATTTACGCAAGCAGTATCAGATAGCGCCAGTTTTTAAACGCATCGATAGCTGCGCGGGTGAATTTGATAGTGCTACAAATTATTTCTATTCTACCTATGCCAGTTCCGCTTTTGGTATCAGCCACTGCGAAGCAAAACCCAGCAACAGAGAAAAAGTGGCTATCTTAGGTGGCGGACCTAACCGTATTGGCCAAGGTATAGAATTTGATTATTGCTGTGTACATGCAGCCTACGCATTAAAAGAATGTGGATATGAAGCAATCATGATTAACTGTAATCCTGAAACTGTTTCAACAGATTATGATACCTCTGATCGTCTTTATTTTGAGCCGTTATGTGATGAAGATGTCCTTGAAATCTTAAAACTAGAAGCCTCTCAAGGTTCTTTACTAGGTGTTATTGTACAATTTGGAGGGCAAACGCCTCTTAAGCTTTGCCATGCGCTTCAAAAAGAAGGTATTCCTATATTAGGCACATCACCAAGCGCTATTGATCTTGCAGAAGATCGCAAGCTTTTTCAACAATTACTCCATCAACTAAAACTAACCCAACCACGCAATGCAATTGTGACAAGTCGTGAAGAAGCTATCAAAGAAGCCGAAAAAGTTCAATATCCGGTTGTCCTAAGGCCATCATACGTTCTAGGTGGCAGAGCCATGGAAATTGTCCACGATGTTGACGGCCTCAAAACTTATATCAACCAAGCTGTTAAAGCTTCACACGACAATCCAGTGTTGATTGATCATTATTTGCGCGATGCCATTGAAGTTGACGTCGATGCTATCGGCGATGGAGACAACATTTTTATAGCAGCTATTATGGAACACATTGAAGAAGCTGGTATTCATTCTGGCGATAGCGCTTGTTCTTTACCTCCTTACAGACTTGATCAAAAAACAATTTCTGAAATTAGCAAACAAACTGCTATTCTAGGCAAAGCACTCAACGTTGTTGGTTTGATGAACATACAATTTGCGGTAACTAAAAACAAAATTTATATCCTTGAAGTTAATCCCAGAGCAAGTCGAACTGTTCCATTTGTTGCAAAAGCAATCAACATTCCAATTGCCAAAATTGCAACAAGAGTTATAGTTGGTGAAAAACTATCTGATTTCAATTTAAACAACACTTCTGACTTGATACAAAAACATACTGCAATTAAAGAAGCCGTATTTCCATTTAATCGGTTTCCTGAATCTGACTCTATGCTTGGCCCAGAAATGCGTTCAACCGGTGAAGTGATGGGATTATCTAACAGCTTTAATAGTGCATATTTGAAAGCACAGCATGCTGCTAACAACCATATCCCTTATGATGGAACCGTTTTTATATCCGTTAAAGATAGTGATAAAAAACACATTCTAGCAGCTGCCAAAACATTACTAGATCTCGGATTTAATATTATGGCAACCAATGGCACGGCCAATTTCTTACAAGAGCATTCAATATCTACAACGGCTATCAACAAAGTTTATCAAGGATCATATCACGTTGTTGACGCCATGCTAGATAACAAAATACAACTCGTATTCAACACTGTAGAAGGTAAAAAATCTATTCAAGATTCAAGGTCACTTCGACAAACTGCCCTTGCACAATCTATTGCTTATTTTACAACTGTCAATGCTATTCATGCCATTACATCTGCAATTTCTGATGCCATACAACAAAAAAATATAGATGTTGCACCACTACAGTCTTATTTTAATTAGAATCACATTATAATTTTTTGATATTTGTTTTTAAAATATTTTAGGTTAAATATATCCAACGATCATTTGCGATATTGATAGCATCAAAATAAATCCTATAGAAAGTAGAACCATGGAACGTGTTCCTATAACAGTTGAAGGCAACGAAAAGCTAAAGCAAGAACTACAACAGCTCAAATCAGTAGAACGTCAAAAAATCATTGCTGCAATCGCCTCAGCACGAGAGCATGGTGACTTATCAGAAAACGCTGAGTATCACGCCGCACGAGAGCGTCAAAGCTTTGTTGAAGGACGCATCTTAGAATTAGAAGACAAACTAGGTCGCGCAGAAGTTATTGATCCATCACAATTTAGCGGTGAAATAGTCAAGTTTGGTGCGTATGTTACTTTGTGTGATATCTCCAACGACGATACCATCAAATATCAAATTGTTGGAGAACTTGAAGCCAGCATTGCACAAGGAAAACTTTCCATTACTTCGCCTCTTGCGCGCGCCTTAATGTTAAAGTCACCTGGTGACCTAGCTGAAGTCAATACTCCTTCAGGAAAGCGTGAGTATGAGCTTATTGAAGTTATCTTTCAATAAAATTACTATCTCAAAAATATACAAACTTTGATATACTAACCCCAATCAAGCAGCAATTTTATATAAAACTATACTTGACTTGATATTTGGGTATATTTAGCAAATGCAATGAAAAATGTCTGCTAACCATCTTAAAAACAAAAAGCTTTTCTGTATTGGACATGGCTTAAGTGCTGACATCATTGCATCGCAATGGATAAAAGATGGCGGCACAGTCGTATCTACTACAAGGACGGCTGAAAAAGCATTTTCTCTAAATGCGCGTGGTATTGAAACTCATCTTTATCAATTAGGTAGCGCACTCCCATCGAAGATGTGTTTTGATTTAGAGCAAGCTGATCTTATTCTAGTTTCAACCCCTCCTGCAGACTTTCCATGCGACCCAACGCCCAAACTACTCAATCAAGCAAAGTTAAATATTACAGCTTGGATTTTTTATTTATCCGCTACGGGCGTTTATGGTGACCATCAAGGCAGAATAGTGACTGAAGACACTCCACCTCAGCCAACACAAAAACGCTCTATCAAAAGACTTGCCAGCGAGCTTGCATGGCAAAATTTAAATCAAAATAATACATCTATGAGTTATCACAAGCCAATATGCTGCTTCCGATTGGCTGGTATCTACGGTGCAAAGCGCAATGCTTTGGTGAGTATCAAAAAAAACTTAGATGAAAATCTGCCAATTAAGCGTATTTTAAAGCCTGGAATTCGCTTTGGCCGCATACACGCAAATGATATTGCCAACACTATTTTTTGCGCATGGCGCGCAATACCACTACAACATTTATCTTCTGACAAAACTAAATACAAAAAATGTTTAATTTATAATGTATGCGATGATTTACCAGCTGCACAATGTGATGTCATTGCATATGCATGCATGTTGCTTAACATCCCTATCCCTGCACCATTAGCCTATCACGATGGTGAGTTAACACAAGCAGTTGGAAGTTTTTATCAAGATAATCGCTTGATATGTAATAAACGCATTAAGAATGAATTGGGGGTAAAATTGCAATTTAGTGATTATCGATCTGGACTAAGTTTTGAGGCCAGTAAAATATAAAATCAAACAAATATCAATAAGCCCAAATTAAATCTGGACGATATATTAAAACATCAATTTGACAATACCGATTCAGATGTATCAGATCTAATTGGTATAAATGTTGCCTCAATTTCTGTGCCTTTGCCTTTTCGTTTTAAACGGACCATAACAACACGACCTTCACGTGTAAATGTCAACATACTATTAGAACCTTGTACAATAGCAATTTCTTCCCAACCAGAACCTGCAAGTTGTTGCTGATAAAAATAAGCAACATCTTCAACCGATTGCCCAGAACGCATTACAACTATACCATTCCAATTAGTGCCGCTGCCCAAAATAATTGTTCGCTCAACATTAACAACCGTATCGGTAGGTATTGGTAAGCCTTTATAAAGTGACGTTTGTGTTTCTTCGCTTATGGCAGGATCCTCTGATGTAATCTCTGAAATAACAGACGCAGGACTACGTGCGCACGCGCTCAACAGCAACAATGCTAACAAACTTGTACCTAACATTATTTGTTTAGTATATTTGCAGAATTTATTTGCAGAAAATAACTTAGGTGATCCGTTCTGACGCATCATATATGTCCTCAATAAAAACATTCTTATATCCAAATTTTAATTATAAAATTCTTTAAAATAGCTTATACATAGATATATAGCACTAATTGAATTAGTTTGAATTAGTCTATACGATCTAAAATATAACCAAAATAATGTATTTGTTCTTTAACTGTTAATCTTATTTTTTTGCAGCAATCTTTTAAGACTGCTAAATTGATGTAAACTACGCAAGCATTATGCCACAATATTTAATAAAGACTTATGCAACAACATTAAATCACTCTTGTCAATATCCATAGTCATGCATCAACCTTCAAGCTTACTTGATTTTCATAAAGTGAATCTGCAACATAAGGCAAGCAGCAAATCAGTATTAGTGCAGCTTTTCTTTCATCATTAGCATCAATGAACATGAACACAAAACACACTATCTCAAAATGCACTTTAATTATTGGTGGAATTCGTTCTGGCAAATCTGCCTTCGGCGAAACTTTTGCGCTTGATAATATTAACAGCGATCATGCCTTCAAGCCTTTTTATTTAGCCACTGGCGTTGCAATTGATCATGAAATGCAAAATCGGATCGATGACCATCGCAAAAGACGCGATCCTGCCTGGGAAACCATTGAAGTTGAAGATAAACTTGCAAATACTATTTCTGATTTAAACAATGTTGAGCATCTTTTATTAATTGATTGCATGTCAGTATGGCTTACCAATCAAATGGTCCACATTGGATATAATAATCTTGATGCAATCAATGCACGTATCGATGCGTTAGTAAAATCTTGCAAAACATCTCATGCTAATATTATTTTGATAAGTTGTGAAGTTGGTCAAGCTACCATTGCATTAGAGCCAATGACGCGCGCTTTTATTGATATCAATGGCGCTATGAACCAACGTCTTGCAGAAATAGCAAAAACTGTCTATATTGTTCAAGCGGGATTGCCGCATATTTTAAAATCTTAAGTTAAGTTAAAACACATGGCTGCTCCAATACCTGCTACAATTATTTCTGGTTTCCTAGGTTCGGGTAAAACTAGCATGATTGGTCATATTCTTGAAACCGCGTCAGCAAAAAACATAGCCCTCATTATTAACGAGTTTGGCGATTTGGGTATTGACCGTGATATTCTATTAGGATGCTCGATTGAAGGCTGCAAAGAAGACGACATTATTGAACTTGCCAATGGTTGTATCTGTTGTACTGTTGCTGATGATTTTTTACCAGCAATTCAAAAAATACTAGCACGCACCCCTGCACCTGATCATGTTATCATTGAAACTTCGGGCTTAGCTTTACCAAAACCTTTGATTAAAGCGTTTTCTTGGCCTGATATCCGTTCTCGCGTTAGTGTTGATGGCGTTTTGACCTTGGTTGATGCTCCTGCATTACTTGAAGGACAATTTGCACACGACCCTGCAGCAGTTCAACAACAACGACTCAAAGATGAAAACCTTGAACATGAGACCCCGCTAGAAGAGCTTTTTGAAGACCAAATCAATGCTGCAGATTTGATCATCCTTAATAAAATTGATATGATCTCGCCCAATCAAGCAAATGATCTACAACATAAACTAAAAACCCGTTTGCGATCTGGTGTACAGATTATTAGCACAAGCTTTGGCAAAATATCTCCAACTATTCTTCTAGGCATTCAAGCAAAAGCCGAAGATGACCTCGATGCACGTATCTCACATCATGATGGAGCAGATGATGACCATGATCATGATGATTTTACAAGCTTTGTTTTAACATTACCTCCATTCAACAATAAAGAGCAATTGCTAAAACTGTTGCACGATACAATCTCTATGCACGATATTTTACGCATCAAAGGCTTTGTTGCTTATCACGACAAGTCAATGCGTGGCATTCTTCAAGTAGCAGGTGCGCGTATAAATCATCATTTTGAAAGACCTTGGAAACCTAATGAACAACGTATTACAAAGCTTGTTATTATAGGCCATCATAATATGGATATCACAGCCATCACCAATATGCTTACAACCTAGTGAAACCACTAAATATTAAATCAAAACTATTGATATATTACCCAAGATAATCAACATTTACTATCTCCAGAAAATCGATTAATACTTATCCAGACATTTCTCCTATTTTTTGTCCTACCATTTTCTTAATATGTTCAGGCACTTCAATATTTGGTTTCAGCCGTGGATCATCAACTGGATTGACAAAGCGAGTTTCTATTGGCACAACACCTGCCCAGCAATCTTTATCATAATCTTCTTCATCGTCAACTGGTGGCCCATTGCGTACTTTAAGCGCTGCGTCTTCAATATCCATAAAAACAACGCTGGTTGCCTTCAACTCAATTGGCAAATTATCGCGTAAAGTTTTTCGTCTGCCTGCAACAATATGATCCGTTATTAAATCAAGTATGCGATTTTTCTCTTGAGTATCTTCTATTAATTGTGCCTTTCCAAAGGCCATCACTGATGCATAATTAGCACTATGATGAAATTTAGAACGTGCCATCACTAAGCCATGAAAATGTGTAACCGTAAAACAAACATTCACTCCCGCGTGCATTGAGCGCAGCATTTTACTTGCCGATGAGCCATGCCAGAAAAGACGTTTCCCTTCTCGACAATACGTTGTAGGTGTAACATATGGCTGACCATCAATCACATAGCCAATATGGCACAACAATCCACAATCAAGGGCTTTATGAACAGAATCATAATCGTATGATCCGCGCTCATGAGCTCGCTTTATTTTACTTCGTGCACTCGGTGCATAAACGTTTGAGTCATCATGTTTATCTAGCATTGTAATATCCTTTTCTTAAAAAAAACTGTAGAATATTAGCAACTATAGAATAAAATTGGTTGAAATAAAGAGCCATTTTTGCAATATTATAGGGTCCAATTTTACTAGGAACCATGGATGAGAAAAATCTTAAAAGAAGCTGTGTTGCCCCCTATTATATTTAATATACCTAAGGTCAGCATTGAGGCTACCAGTAATAAACCTAACAACAAGCAAAAAGAGCAGTATCTCTATCGCCAACTTTATGAGTATTTACGCACATTATTACTCACTGGCAAACTATTACCAGGGATGAAATTACCATCAACAAGGGCATTGGCACTTGATGCTGGCTTATCGCGCAATACAGTCAATGTTGTTTTTGAGCAATTGATAAGCGAAGGCTATTTGCAAGCGCGCATAGGAGCTGGCACTTTTGTTAACAAAGACATGCCCGATGCATTCTTAAAGGTTCATGGTACTACAGATAACAACAACAATAAAATTGGCCTACAATCAAAATTTGAAAAACCTCACATTGCATCACTCAAACAACAGCTTTCAAAGCGAGGCAATCGACTAGCAAGCATTGCTACGCAACATAACCTTAATAGCAAAGGCATTCTTCTACCCAGTCGCTCAGATGTAGAAGGGTTTCCTTTTGATATATGGTCTAGACTGATTGCACGCTCATGGAGAAATAAGGGTAACACGGAGTATAGCGCAGCAAGTCTACTAGATACAGTTGACTACAATGGATGGCCACCTTTACGCAAAGCCATAGCCAATTACCTTAATAGCTCTAGAGGGTTACAATGTTGCGCGGATCAAATCATCATCGTATCAGGAGCCCAGCAAGCAGTTTTGCTAACTGCTAATTTATTAATTGATGATGGAGAAAGTGTGATCGTAGAAGATCCAGGGTTTTTAGGTATTCGAGGTGCATTGATGGGTGCAGGTGCCAACATTGTACCAATAGCAACCGATCATGAAGGCCTTAATCCAAAGCATCTAGATGTTGAAGCCAAGCTTATTTGTATTGCACCATCAAATCAATATCCATTAGGCGGCACAATGTCGGCATCACGTAGGCTTGCACTTTTAAATTGGAGTGCAAAGCATAATGCTTGGATATTAGAAGATGATTACGATAGCGAATATCGATACACAGGTAAACCTCTCTCGGCATTACAAGGTATGGATAGCAATGGAAGAGTTATTTATTTTGGAAGTTTTTCAAAAGTTATGTTTCCATCTTTGCGTCTTGGATATCTAGTTGTCCCTAAACATATGGTAAACTCTTTCACATGCGCTCGAACTGTTCTAGATAGCTATACATCTTTTGTTGCACAACCGGCTCTAGCAGCCTTTATTGAAGAAGGATACTTTGCAGCTCATTTAAGGCGTACACGCAATCTTTATCATAGTCGCTTATCAGTCATGCGCGAGGAAATTGCCAAACACATACACCCTGATATTGCAAGATTTTCTAATCCTGAAGCTGGCATGCATGCATGCTTGCGCTTTGATGGATGTAATATTGCACTAGCGGCAAATGATCAAACAATTGCAAAAGATTTAAATAAACAAAATATTATGGTTTTGCCCTTATCAGCCTTTTGTGCTGGTCAAGCGCGCGCGCATGGCTTAGCACTTGGCTTTGCAGGTACTAAATCCGAGCATATAAAATCAGGAATTTTGCAGATTGCCAACACCTTCAAATCTTACGCAAAATAGTATCACATAGTATAATTTAACCAATAGACACAAATAAGCTTGTATAAAGCTTTAAATATTGCTTAATATCACATGATGAAATTTGATTTTATTGAAAATAGCCAAGAACTTGCGCAATTTATCGAAACGCTTGCAGATGAAGACTTTGTAACTGTCGATACTGAATTTATTCGTGAAAAGACTTATTATTCTGAAATTTGCTTAATTCAAATAGCAAGCTCACAAAAAGCTGTTGTTATTGACATGCTCCAGCAAGAGATAAATTTTGCTCCTCTGTTTGAGTTGCTCCTCAATCCAAATATTTTAAAAGTTTTACATGCATGCAGACAAGACATGGAGATCTTTTATGAGCTCATGCATAAAAAACTTCCAACGCCTATATTTGATACCCAAATAGCGGCAATGGTTTGCGGCTTTGGCGCACAAGTTGGATATGAAGCTTTGGTCAATAGTATTTGTAATCAAAGCCTTAATAAAGCAAATCGTCATACAGATTGGAAGGCACGACCACTTACACACAATCAAATTAGCTATGCTGCATACGATGTTATCTGGTTAAGAGATATCTATTTGCATTTAAAACAGCATTTAGACGATCATCAGCGCCAAGGTTGGATTGAACAAGAGCTACAATTTCTTACCAAAGAAGATACTTATACAACAAAACCTGAAGATGCATGGCTTAAAATAAAATTTCGTGAAAAATCAAAAACTAAACTCGGAGCATTAAAAACGTTGGCAGCCTGGCGTGAAAGTGAAGCCAAAAAACGCAATTTACCTCGTAGCTATATTGTTAAAGATGACCTACTTGTTGTCATCGCACAGCTGTTGCCGGAAACTCAAGCTGATTTATTACGCATTCGTGGCGTACCAAAAAACATCGAACATTGGCCATGGCGTGACCCTATTCTCAAAGCAGTTTCTTTAGGTATTCAAAACCCTGTTGAAATTAAGCAAAATAAGACCGCATCATTAAAACAATTTAGCAATGAAATATCAATTTTAAAGTTTCTTTTAAAACTGAAAGCCGAATCAATAGGAGTAGTTCCACGAATTATTGCAAGCGATAATGTATTACAACAAATAGCAGTTGCTCAAGCAAGCGCCAAAACATTACTAAACAAATGGCAATATGATATTTTTGGACGCGATGCCCAAGCCTTATTAGATGGGAAAGCCTCCATAGGCCTAGAAAATGGAAATATCATGATCAAGCATTGCAAAAATAACGGTCAAGATTAAATCATAATCAATAAATTCATATCTTTCTATATCAAAAAATGAATAATTTATATCTCGAATCTCAAGACAATTTATAAGTTACAAGCTAATCTTATATACTAAAAGCAAGTGATGGTGTTTTACAAATGCATGCAACACAAAAAAATAAAAAACAACTTAATATAAAAATGGCTGCACCGCGAGGATTCTGCGCTGGGGTTGATCGAGCTATTGATATTGTCGAGCAAATGCTCAAACTCTATGGGAAACCGGTTTATGTGCGCCATGAAATTGTTCATAACAGTTATGTAGTAAGTCATCTTAAAGAACGTGGAGCAGTTTTTGTTGATGAAATTGATCAAGCACCAAATGATCGGCCAATTGTTTTCTCTGCCCATGGCGTTCCAAAAGCTATTCCACAAATGGCACAAAAACGTAACATGCACTATGTTGATGCCACCTGCCCGCTTGTTAGCAAAGTACATCGTGAAGCAGAAAGTTTCTATCAAAAAGACTATACAATAATCCTCATAGGGCACCGTTTTCATCCAGAAGTTGAAGGCACTATGGGTCAATTACCTACAGGTGCAATACATTTAGTTGAAAATAATAACGACGTTGATACACTCAAGATAGATAGTGATAAAATAGCCTATCTCACACAAACCACATTGTCTGTTGATGACACGTCATCTATTATTGCAAAGCTAAAGAAAAAATTTCCCTATATTCAAGCACCCAAAAAAAACGACATCTGTTATGCAACAACTAATCGTCAACAGGCTGTCAAACAAATAGCACCAGATTGCGACTTATTTTTAATTATAGGCTCCAATAACAGCTCAAACTCACGTCGATTAGTTGATGTTGCGTTAAATGCAGGCTCTAAAAAAGCCTTTCTTATAGAAGATGTTCACGCTTTAGAGCAAAAATGGCTTGCACAAATATCTACTCTTGGTATAAGCGCAGGTGCATCTGCTCCAGAGTATCTGGTAACGCAATTATTAGATTACTTAAATGAAATATATGATATAACTGTATCTCAAATTAATAGTAATACCGAAGACGTAACATTTCGATTGCCACCTTTGACTAAGCATCCATCTTGGGTTGTTAATAGATAGTCGCAAATCGGTTATTGTAAATTTAAAATAAAACAGGATTAGTATTCATGACAAATTTCAATGCCTTAATGATGCATCAAGAAGATGACGGCAATATTTCTAACAAAATTGAAGAGTTAAATATCGATGATCTTCCAGAAGGAGACGTCTTAGTACGCATCAATCACTCCTCTCTTAATTATAAAGATGGTATGATCATTGATGGCAACAAAGGAAGACTCGTTCGCAAATTTCCTCACATCCCAGGGATAGACTTTGCTGGTCATGTAGAAAGTTCAAGCGATCCAAGATATACCTCAGGCGATCGAGTTATCCTAACTGGATGGCGTGTTGGTGAAGTCCATTGGGGAGGATATTCACAATATGCACGTGTTAGTGGTGATTGGCTTGTTCCCTGTCCAGAGACACTGACAAATGCACAAGCCATGGGTATTGGCACTGCTGGCTTAACAGCAATGCTATCAATTCTCAAATTACAGTCCCATGGAATTGATCCATCTCACGGCCCTGTTTTAGTAACAGGCGCAGCTGGAGGTGTTGGATCAATTTCTGTAGCTATTTTAGCTCAGCTTGGCTATGAAGTCAGCGCATCCACTGGTCGTCGGGCCCTGGATGATTACCTCAAGGATCTTGGCGCTAGCAATATTATTGATAGAAACGATCTAGCCGAGCCTGTTAAAGCACCTCTAGAAAGCGAGCAATGGATTGGAGCTATTGATTCTGTCGGTGATAGCACTTTATCTCGTTTATTAGGTCAAATGAAATACCAAGGCATTGTCGCTGCATGTGGACTAGCAGGTGGTGCGCAGCTAAACGCAACGGTTCTGCCTTTTTTACTGCGCGGAGTTACCTTGACAGGTATTGATAGTGTCATGTGCCCACGAGAACTTCGTATTCAGGCATGGACATTGCTTGGGGATCTTTTATTAAAAAATAAGCTTGATGCAACTATCCAACATTGCAAGCTGCAAGATATTGTTATATACGCCAAAGATATATTAAAAGGCAAAATACGTGGTCGAATGGTTGTAGATATTTAATTAAGCTAGCATATTTAATAACAATTAATGCAGTTTATTAAATAATATATCCAAATGGCGTAAATATAAGACTATAAGTCGCTTATAAACTAGAGTAATTACTGCATATGAGCCTTGAATATTAAGGTAATTAAAGTATCACTGTGGAGGAATTCATGCCCGATAATGATAAGACAAATGGCGAAGCGCTAGATGCAGAAGATATTGATCTAAACGCCTTGAGCGATCAAGAATTAACAGAGCAAGTTTGGGATGATCTATATGATGGACTTGCCGAAGAAGTTGCAGAGGCTACCAATATTTTTCTTGCTCGAGGTTGGCAACCTTATCGTGTTTTGACCGAAGCTTTAGTCGAAGGAATGCGTATCGTTGGAGTTGATTTCCGCGATGGTATTTTATTTGTACCAGAGGTTTTGATGTCAGCCAATTCCATGAAAGCAGGCATGCAAATATTGCGACCTTTATTAGCTGCAACCGACGCTCCTGCACAAGGTACAATAGTCATTGGTACAGTAAAAGGTGACATTCATGATATTGGCAAAAACCTTGTTGGCATGATGATGGAAGGTGCTGGTTTTGAAGTCTTTGATATTGGTATTAATAACCCAGTCGAAAATTACCTTGAAGCACTTAAAGAAAAAAATGCGGATATCCTTGGTATGTCAGCCCTGCTTACCACAACCATGCCTTATATGAAGGTAGTCATAGATACTTTAAAAGAGCAAGGTTTGCGCGATGACTATATTGTTATGGTTGGAGGAGCCCCTCTTAATGAAGAGTTCTCTAATGAAATAGGAGCAGATGCATATTGCCGTGATGCCGCTGTTGCCGTAGAAACCGCAAAAGAATTTATGTTACGAAAACACAATCAAGGTTAGATAGATTAACAATGATACAATTCTAGAATGAAACAAATATAGCAAAATAATCATTGAGCATTATTGAGTGGCCATTTTTTAAATTCTTCAAAATTTTATAATGATCATTTTATGTTAAACTTACCCAACATACCTAGTCATGGTCCTAACCCACAAGATGAGTTTGTATATAACCATACAGATAATCAAGGAAACACTGAAGCACTGCCACAAAATCGCTCCCTCATTATCGCATGTGGTGCCTTAGCAAAAGAAATTGTATTTTTAATTAAAATCAATCATCTCCACCATGTTGATTTGACATGCCTACCAGCATCTCTACATAATAGACCACAAAATATTATCCCACGATTAAAAGAAAAAATTGATGCTGCAAGACAAGCCAATTATACCAATATTTTTATTGGCTATGCTGATTGCGGAACAGGTGGTTTACTCGACAAATTAATCGAACAAGAAAAACTAACACGCATTTCAGGTACCCATTGCTATGGATTCTTTTCTGGTTTAGAGCATTTTGAACAAATGATGGAAGAAGAACCTGGGACATTTTTTCTAACAGATTATCTTGCGCGTCACTTTGATACTCTTATCATCAAAGGAATGGGATTGGATCGCTTTCCAGAACTTGAAGAACAGTATTTTGGAAATTATTCTCGCTTAATTTATCTAGCACAAACTAATGATGTTAGTCTTGATAAGCTAGCCCAACAAGCAGCAGATCGGTTAAAGCTTAGCTATCAAAAAATTCAAACTGGCTACGGCCTTTTAGAAACTTTTATACAACAAGCAAATAATAGCAGCAAACCATAACTTTTTGAAAAGGAACACCATATGGCAACTATAACAACTCTTTGGTGGAGAGACATTCCTGCACAAGTTATCGCTGGAACTTCAAGGCGTAACAAAGTCAAACATATCTTGAACGAAAGATTTGAGAAAGCCATTGATCGTGCCGCAATGCGCGGGGGTGCAAAAGATACCAATGACTATCTCAGTGAGTGGCACAAAACAGAAGAACAAAGCACAATAGATGACCTATCCGAAGCTGTCAAAAATCGTGCAGAAGACCTCGAGGCTACTTACCATGATGAGCTATTAAAGCAGTTAGTTGCAAATGGTGGTTGGGAGCAAAAATAAGCTAGCTATTTTATAGTCAATATAAGCTATATTAACCCCATTTGATTGATAATATTGAATATGCTAAACTTTTTATAAAAAATAAAACAAAAAGAAAAGCAAATCAGTATTTATTTTTCATCTGCCATACGCACAACACCTACAGTACGAATACGTGCACGAGGGTGTACCTCATTTTGGGACATCACTGTAGTTTGAGGTCTAAATCTCTCTAGGATCGATCGCACATAAGGTCTTAAATAAGCACTCGTAAGCATGACAGCTTGTTTACCTTGCTCTTCAATAGGCACAAATGCATCTTTAACAGCACTGACAAACTCTTGAGTTTGACTAGGTGGCATTGCCATTTGCTTCTCTTCTCCTTGACCGGTAAGTGCGTTAGAAAAGGCTTGCTCCCATTCCCCCGATAAAGGTAAAAGCTCTAATATGCCTTCATCATTGGCATGAGATTCACATATTTGGCGTGATAGACGCATTCGCACATGTTCACTAATCATAACAATGGATTGTGTTGACCCTACAGCTTCAATAACACCTTCCAAGATAGTTGGCATGTCACGGATTGAAATTTTTTCTTCAAGTAGTATTTGTAACACTCGTTGTAGAGCACCATTGGATATTTTTTCTGGCACCAGATCTTTAACTAAAGATTGATGCTGCTCTGGCAATTCTGCTAATAATTTTTGGGTTTCAGCATAAGACAATAACTCTGACATATGCTCTCGTACTATTTCGCTCAAATGCGTTGTTAATACCGTTGTACAATCCACTACGGTATAACCAGCAAACACTGCCTCTTCACGCCTATTAACGGTAATCCACATCGCAGGAAGACCATAAGTCGGCTCTTTCGTTGGCTTACCTGGGATGGATATCTCTTCTCCTGAAGAGTCTATCACTAGATATTGATCTGGATGCAACGTTCCACGCGCAACCTCTATCTCCTTGATGCGGATAATATAAAGATTGCCAGCAAGCTCAAGATTATCTTGAATACGCACTGCAGGCATTACAAAGCCAAAATCTAGAGCCATTTGTCGCCGTAGCGCCCTAATTTGATCAGTTAATATGTTCTCTCCTTCATTTACCAGCGGTAGCAATGAATAACCTAATTCCAAACGTAACTGATCCAACTGCAAAGTTGTGCTAATATGCTCTTCTACTGGCTCTACACTTTCTTGATCATGTATTTGTTGCTGTTTCTCCGCTTGCTCTTTTTTAGATTTTCTTGATACAATAAAAGCACTTAATCCTGCGCCAGCACCCAAAAATGAAAATATCCCCCCCGGTAAACCCGGTAACGTTGCCATCGCAAAGAGCAAGCCACAAACAACGGCTAACCCTGTACTATTACTACCCAATTGTTTAAATACTGCTTTGTTTAGCTGACCTTCATCACTACTAGATTTTGTAACTAATAAACCAGCTGCAAGTGAAACCACCAAAGCAGGAATTTGACTAACTAAACCATCACCAACTGTCAACAAAGTGTATGTCTGGATAGCATCACTAATGCTCAAATTTTGCTGTACAGTACCAATAATTACACCCCCTATAACATTGATCAGCGTAATTAATATACCCGCAACAGCATCTCCACGGACAAATTTAGAAGCACCATCCATTGAGCCAAAGAAATTAGATTGCTTATCAAGATCACTGCGTCGGGTTCGTGCTTCATCTTCATTGATCAATCCAGCGGATAAATCTGCATCAATTGCCAATTGCTTTCCTGGCATTGCATCAAGAGTAAATCGTGCCGCTACTTCAGCTATACGACCTGCACCTTTTGTAATAACAACAAAATTAATAATAACTAAAATGCCAAAAACAATTAAACCAATAACATAATTACCTCCTGCCATAAATCTACCAAATGCTGCTATCACTTGGCCAGCAGCTTCTGGTCCTTGATGGCCATCTGATAAAATTAACCTTGTCGAGGCAACATTTAACGATAAGCGTAGCATGGCAGCAATCAGAATAAGCGTAGGAAAGGAATTTAAATTAATTGGCTTATCAATAAATAATACAGTCATAAGTATGACCGCTGAATATGCAAACGACATTGTTAAAATAGTATCTAAAGCCCAAACTGGTAAAGGAATTAGAAGTAAAACAATAATACCAAGAATGGATAATGGTATTACCAAATGGATAATAGATACTTGGTCTTTAAGGATTTGAATTAGCTTGGAATTACTGACCAAGCTTAAAACAGGCTCAAATTGTTTTGTGATTTGCTTTAAGGCGTCTAAAGATAATGAGCCTTGAGTCAAGTTTAAGCCGGTATTACTTGCCTTTGACTGCTCATCGCTTCCTGATGGTTCAGATGCGGCTGTTTCTTCCGTGCTTTTAAGAGTTTGCTGGTTATCAACCATTATTTCTCTGCCAAGCTATAAAAATGAACATTCTCACAGATTTATCTTAGCTTACAGCTGAAGATATTTCATATCCTTGGGACTTATAATTATCCAATCTAGAGCGTAAAGCATTAATGTTCATGCCTAAAAGGTGCGCAGTGTTATCGCGGTTTCCTGAGCAATACGACAATGTTTCCAAAATATGATCGCGCTCTACATCTGTTAAACTACGTATTTTAAAATCAGCATTATCTTCTTTTTTAGTAATTGGTTGGCCTAAGATAATTGAACTTTCATCAATTTTATTTCCCCTAGCCAGCAAAACTGCACGATGCATGGTATTTTCCAACTCGCGTACATTTCCAGGCCAGCTGTGCGCCATTAATGCTTCAATAGCCTCTTTAGTAAATTTTTTAGACGGAAGACCATTAGACTTACTATATTTGTTTATAAAATGATCAGCCAACAAAATAATATCTTTAGGACGCATCTTTAAATCAGGCAATTGCAAGTTAACTACATTCAAGCGAAAGTACAAATCTTCACGAAACAGTCCTTCTCCAACAATTTTCTCCATGTTGCGGTTTGAAGTTGCCAAAATTCGTACATCAACTTTTATTGAAGTGTTGCTACCTACCCTGTTAATTTCCTTTTCTTGTAAAGCACGCAATAGCTTTGCTTGTAGTCTAAACTCCATCTCAGAAATTTCATCCAATAGCAATGTTCCACCCGATGACTCTTCAAACTTACCTATGCGTCGTGCTACTGCGCCTGAAAAAGCGCCTTTTTCATGCCCAAAAAGTTCTGATTCTAGAAGATTCTCGGGTATTGCTGCACAGTTAAGTGCAACAAAAGGTCCATTTGCACGTTTGCTTTTACGATGTATATAGCGAGCAAATACTTCCTTTCCAGTACCAGAGCTGCCTGTTATCAACACAGATGCATCAGATGGAGCAATGCGATCAGATAAACTAATCACTTGTTTAATTAAAGGATCATCACAAATGATATCTGTATCTTCATGCTTGCTAACAGTTTCAATCAATGCAGAAATAACTTCCGGATCAGGCGGCAACGAAATATAATCAAGAGCTCCATCTTCAATGGACTTTGCAGCTGCCTTTGGTGATGTACCTTCTATGCCACAAGCAATTAAAGGTAAATGAATACGCTCACCATCAAGTTTGGATGAGAGACGTGCAATCTCTAAACTAATATCTACAAAGGCCATGTCGGCTCCACGCCCTTGGCGTAATTGTGTCAGTGCAGTATCAATGTCATTGGTACAATCAACTTTCACACCTCGCCCAATTGCAATTTGAGCGGCTTCTGTCATGTGACCATCAAGGTTCCCAATAATAAGTAAACGCATTTCGTGACCTATATTTTCAATGTTATCTAATATTTTTATGTTTTATATAATTAAACTTATTCATGTTCTTCGGTTTTAATGATTTCTGTCATTGAAATCCCCAAACTATTATCCATCATTACTACTTCTCCACGTGCTACCAACCGATCATTGACATAAATATCAATTGCTTCTCCAACTTTACGATCTAATTCAATAATTTGTCCTGACTTTAAACGTAGCAAACTGCTTACAGGAATTGATGTTTTACCTAAAACAGCTGAAACACTGACAGGTATGTCATAAACTGGTTCAAGATCCCTTCCTGAAGACGGGACATAATCGGCTAATGGATCATTATCTTCACCTTCATAATAACCATCCTCATTTTTTTGAAAGCCATCATCTTTTAACTGAGAATTGTCGTCGGGCAAGTCGGCGCCCAAATCGGCTGGGGTATAATCATTATTTTGTTGTTGTAAATTATCGTCACCATCGCTCACAGTATTTGCTTGAGTAGCATCTGCTTGAGTAGCATCCGCTTGAGTAGCATCTGTTGCTACAGTTTGGTTTTGCTCTGTATCATTTGCATTTTGCGTACTCGGTTTATCTGAATCGATCGTATTTTCATCAGCCATCAAAATTTATCCAAAATTATAATCTTAATAAAAACTCTATAAGCGTATTTTCATCTGTTATGTAATGCAGATATTTGCACAGGCACCATTTTATCTCAGCATCAATAAAGCTGTTAGCCAATAAAACCGTTACTACACCTTAATATATTTCATAACTATTATGATATGGTTAGTATTTTGCCCCTATTCGTAAAGATATGCAAGTAATCGTCAGTATAAAAATGTTACCGCTTCAATAAAACCTCACTATCTGCGTTAACTTTAATTTTTATTAATAAATAACTGCTACATTACTTCAAACTAGTTGGGTGTTTTTCAAGTTTATCAAAATATTGTAATGTGATTACAAATATTTATCACCATCAAACTTTATTAAGATAGGTTTTCTAAATGGCGTGTTAGCTTGTCAAAAATCAATTCACTGGTTCGCTTCATTTCTTTTTCAAGCGAACCTCCCTCCCATGTAACAATGACATCACCAACTTCAAGTCGTTCGTCTGAGATTATATTGTAATGCACACGCTCTGATTGAACATTATCTTTAAAAATATCTGTTAGTGGTTCAACATATTCTTTTGATACTTTAATTTCGATATTACTGTTTGGCGCAACATTTTCTATTACGTTATATATAGCGTTTGCTATTTCATCAATTCCGTACTTTTCAATAAAGTTTGGCATAAGTTTTTGCAAAACAGAAGCAACCATTGCAACAATATCAGGAAGCATCGCTTTAACTATATTATTCTGCTGTGTCGATATTGCAGCAAGTTCTGCTTGTACGGCACCTAGGACATTCGTCAATCCTGCTTTTTTAGTTTTTTCAATATCTTCTAGCGCAGCGTCATAGCCAATTTGCCAGGCGATGGCTTTTGCTTCCCTCAATTCTTGCTCTAGCGCTTCACCAGTCAAGCCTTTTGTATTAGCCTCATCAATAGCAGTTTCAGCTTCAAAAGCTTGCTCCAAGGTAGGCTCTATTTCAACACCATCACCATCATCATTATCAACACCATCATCATTATCAACAGAATCATCAGACTGTTCAAGGGGATCAATCTTTTGCGCTTCATCTGTTTTTTCTGTATTTAAATCTAAGGCTATATCATCTTCATTAAAGTTCTTTGAATCATCCGCATCATAATACCGCTTTTCGACAAACGCCGATCTTTCATCATTATCTTGAAAAGATTCATCTTTTCCAGTGTTATCTTTTTGTAATGGCTGAGTACCATCATCCAATGAAGAAGATGAGCGAGAGATATTATCTTTTTCAGTATTATTTGGCAGTTTTTGCTGAGAATTTTCGTTTCTCAAGAATAATTGCCGATGTTGGCTATTTTGTTGGTAAGATTCTTGAAAATCATGAGATTTTTTATGGATATTTTTATCTTCTTCTAACTCTTGCCATAGCTGATCACTTGGCTTTTGATTAAGCCTAAAAAAATCATTCTCGTTAGCTTTAGCAGCTTTTATTGTTTTAAATTCAAAAGGAGAGATTTCTAACTTATGATTAGAATCTTTTGATATCGATTTCGCTGTTTTTTTTAAATAATTCTTAGCAGTCATATCTATTGTAAGAGCTCGTCATCTCCGCTACCGTCAGATAGATAGATCTCTCCTCGTGTTGCTAAGTTTTTGGCAATCGTTATAATTTCATTTTGTGCATCATCAACAGCGCGCACTCTAACTGCACCCATATTGTCAATATCATCTTCAAGAATCTTCGATGCACGCGATGACATATTAGAAAAGAATGTCCCTTTCAAATCATCAGATGCGCCTTTTAAGGCTAATGCAAGTTGATTGGCGTCAATTTCACGGATAAGCGTTTGTGCACTTGATGGATCAAGTTTCCTAAGGTCTTCAAACGTAAACATAAGAGATCGTATTTGCTCTGCAGCTTCCTGATCGCGTTCTTCCAGCATAGTAAGAAATTTATTTTCGTTAGCACGATCCATATTATTAAATATATCGGCCATCATCTCATGAGCATCTTGAGAGACACCTTTTTGCAGATTGCTAACAAATTCATTGCGCAGCGTATTTTCAACCTCATCAAGTATCTCAGATTGAACCGAGTCTAAACTAAGCATCCGTTGCACCACATCTGTACTCAATAGCTCTGGCAATGAGACTAATACCTTGGCAGCGTGGTCTGGACGTATTTTGGTTAACACGACTGCTATCGTTTGTGGAGATTCACTTTTTAGGTAATTAGCAAGCACAACTTCATTCACGTTAGCTAACTTATCCCACATCGTGCGCCCTGCTGGACCATGAATATCACTCATGATACCAGCTGCCCTATCAGCTGGCATTGCACGCTCTAATAGTTTTGCAGTATTTTCATACGTACCTGTCAGTGAGCCGGTTGATGATAGTAGCTCTATAAATTCTACAAATAAACGCTCTATCAGTTCTGGAGAAACCGTACCTAAATTAGCCATCGTGTGTGAAACTGTACGTATTTCAGAATCCTCCATGTATTTGAAGAGCTGAACTGCGTTTTCTTCACCCATCGCCAACATCATAATTGATGCTTTTTCAGAGCCAGTTAACGATCTGTAATCAAGCGCTTTTGCCATTTTAAAATATCAAATATTATAAAACAATAGAGTTTAACTTTAGTTAAGCGTAATAATACTCAATCAAGTTAATGAAATAATCAAGTCAATGAACAACCGATCAATTAATAAATAACTTCAATAACATGCAGTTGTAACAAAAACTTATGTCCAAAATAAATAGAAACTAGAAAAACATTTAATGCGATTCAATGCCATGTGTATGCATAAAAATAAATATAGATTAAATATTATTCTTGACTTAACCAAGTTCGGATAATCATAACGGCTTCTTCTGGATATTTTTCTACTATTTCATTAATTTTACGCGCAGAAGAATCTTTCATTTTACCCGAAATTTTATCCAAATCTATCTTTTGCACACTCGCTTCTTGATTTTGTCCCATATTTAATGCACTATCCTCAGGTTCTATTAATGTTTCTGCAGTTTCAATAGGAATTTCTGTCTGCATCCCTGTTTCAGGATCTACAAAAACAGATCTTCCATCGGGTGTTCGTACTATTCCGCTTGCAACGGCTGGAGTATACAAACTTACTGGTGCGCTTTCAAATAACTGTCCTACAAGCGGGCGTATAATTAGTATAATTACAAGCATACCTATTCCAGCCAAAATAGCAAGTTCTATAACTTTTTTAGCATCTGATGCTGTTAAAAAACCTAAATAAATTTCTTCTATTTGGTTAGTTTCTTCTCCTGCAAAGCGCTTGAATTGCATCGTTACAACATTGACCTCGTCGTTGCGTTGCACATTATCAAAACCAATTGCGCTTTTGACAAGACGATCTATGCGTTCAATATCTTCTGGCGTGCGCTCTTGATAAACCATCACGTTTGCATTTTCTAAAGAGGGCTCATAAGTACCATCAACAAGCACAGCAACAGAAATGCGTTTTATTCTTCCAGGGCGATGAACTGTATTTTCAATTACTCGTGAAATTTCATAATTATTACGCTCTTCGGAGCGACTACTTTGCTCGGATGAAGTTGTATCACCGCCATTTGCTGGTGATGGAGTGTTTGGTATGTTATTTCCTATTGTTACTGGAGAATCTAATCCAGTATCTGATGTTGATAACTCTTCAACATTTTCACTTGACCGCAATACCCTCCCGTCAGGGTTATAGGTTTCGTTATTGACAACAATTTCGCTGAAATCCATATCAACATTCACAGCAATCCGTATACTATCAAACCCTAAAGAGCGACCTAAAATATCTTCTATCTTTGTGCGCAAATCTTCTTCAATTTTGACACGTCGTGATTCTGCATCGCTAGCTGTAACAGAATCTATATCACCCCCGCCTCGTGCCAAGAGCGCCCCCTTATCATCAATAATTGATATCTGCGTCGGTAAAAGATCAGGTACTGCAGTTGCAAGCAAATATTGGATAGCGTTGACACGCTCTGATTCAAGGCGTTTCTCGCTTTGCATTTGTATGAAAACAGTTGCCTTAGGATCTCGTTGCTCTTTTGAAAACAAAGGACGCTCAGGCAATACCAAATGCACACGCGCTGCTCTTACGCCTTCAATCGATGCAATAGTTCGCGCAAGTTCTCCTTCAAGAGCGCGTAACTTATTGATATTTTGCATAAAAGACGATGTGCCTAGCGATTGCTCTCTATCAAAAATCTCATACCCGACAACATCGCCAGCTAAACCTATTTCAGCTAAATCAATACGCAATTGTCGCGCTTGCTGTTTAGGAACATAAATATCCTCTCCGTCTTTTTTGAGAGAATATGCAATATTACGCTTTGAAAGCTCAAGAATAACTTCTTGAGAAATTTCTGGCTTTAATTTACTAAATAAAAGATCTTGTTCTTCGTTTGTATAACGCGTAGTCAAAAACACTATAAATAAAACCGTGGCTAAAATCGTTATAGCTATAGCGCTAATGCGTGCAGCCCCTGCATTGCGAAAAAAATCTAAAAACCGTTCCATCAATATTACCAAATTACAATAACTTAAACTATTAAATTGCCGATATCATACCTTTCAACGTTAAGGTTTTTATTGATTATTCTAAATTTTATAGCTTAAGTTTATAGAAATTATGCCACCATTTGAAGTTATAACTCTAAGACCAAGCAAACCATACATAGCTTGTATCAAACAACAAGCTTGATGTTGTTATAAATTGCCAAATCTTAATGTTCACTAACTTATCTTAATGTCACTAAGTTGCTTTAAAATTTTATCTAAAAATTTAAAACAACTTACCTCCATAAAATAATACCCTAACATTAAATAGAACCAACTTTTATGTCAAATAAATATTTGGAATAACAAACAATTAGTCTGTTTCACTTGTTTTTACTTAGATTTATACTTCAAATATATCTGCTTATTTCAATCTATGCAAATAATACTGATATGCTTATGTTTTAAAATTATTTAAATAGCAACCTAAAGGTTTTGATTATCTTTAAACCTTTGGCTAGCTAGACACTGCTTTTAATAGCTAGAAATTATCAAAAATTAATATCTCCAGATACAAGCAATCTATCAATTGAGGCTATATAAATATTATAAAATTAAAGAAATGATGGCTTGCATATATTCAAACCCAATGCAGCAGTTTTATGCACTTTATATAACGTCATCATTAACTATCATGCAATGATATCATTATATACACTTAAAACATGCAAAATGCTATTGCATCAAAATGGTGCCGTGGAGAGGAATTGAACCTCCGACCTACGCCTTACCAAGGAGTTGCTCTACCTCTGAGCTACCACGGCATTATCTAAAAGATCATGCTATCTTAAAAAACGCTACTTGATAAACACAAAGCAACGCTAGGCAATGATTGATCATGACTTTGCTACATTCTATAAGCTATTCACGCAAGCTTTTTTTGCTTTTCTATAGCCTGCCATATGCTTTAACGAGATTACCATAAGCTTAAAGCCAGATGCCAATAGAAAAATCTATCTACAAAAATCAAGAGCAAATAATTGGATCCAAGATCATTTAATCTACATATGATTATCAACACCCATCAATCGAGTGACCTTACTCTGTTTCTTTTAGCTCTTGAGGTCCTTCTGCTATATAATCTTTACCATCTGCGACACCAACACGAGCAGGTTGTAGCACTCTATCGTGCAAACGGTACCCATATTGGAAAACCTGCACAATCTCTCCTGCAGGGCGGCCTGTATCTGCAATTTGTGCCATCACTTCATGCCAGTGCGCATCAAAAATTTCTCCATAACTTGTATAGCGTACAATATTTTGCTGATTTAATGCGTCATATAGCATTTTTTCAGTCATTTGTACCCCAGTTACAAAGTTTGACATTGGGTTTTTAGAATCTGCTTGTGTAGGCTCGCCATCTTTATTGGCGTTGCTATCATCGCTTTCTTGTGATGATTGGGGTATTTGTAAAAGTGCACGTGACAGGTTATCAGCAATTGGCAAAATTTCACGCGCCAACGCTGCACATCCATAGCGGTTTTGCTCTTCACGTTCTCTAGCACTACGTTTGCGAAAGTTTTCAAGCTCTGCAAGTGCACGAAGCATTTGTTCATTCTTATCAGCTACTTCATCGCTCAATCTTACTATTTCAGATTGCGCCTCCTGCAATTGTTCTTGTAAAATTTCGTTTGATTCAGCAATTTCTTTATTCACGCTGCTATTCTTTTTCTTGGCGACCATTTTTATCCTTTCCAAAGATGTAATTAGATATGAACGAATTGACTCTTTAATGTAAACCTTATCTTTATTTGGGTTTAACAAGACAAAACTTCAAGTAGGCAATTGTACTTAACGTTTAAAAAAATAAATGTTTTCAATATTATGCGATTGAAGCTTGCAACTGATACCATTTTTCTTTAACAAGGCAATATATATTTATTGGATCTTTTACAATAGATTGCAATGCAATAACGCCCAGGTAGCTCAGCCGGTAGAGCAACGGACTGAAAATCCGTGTGTCGGTGGTTCGAACCCGCCCCTGGGCACCACGGCTCTTAGGCAGCCCTTCTAACCATTTTAAATATCGTTTTTAACGATTTTATGTTTTTCATCAAATACACGTGACTATGTTTCCTACAATTATTTGGCCTACAGCGCATTTATTTACCAGCGCTATATGCACCAATAGGCAAATAGACCTTAATGAAACTTATTTTTTATTGCCAAGAGATGGGACACGTTTTTCTATAGCACTTTGAAAATTGATGCTTGGCTCTGGCTCTAATTGATCTTTAGTAAAAATTTCTATAGCAATTTGTTCTTTTATATTTGCGCCAACGGAAGAGTTTTCTTTGCGCTCTCGATCAAGTTTTGCAAGATATGGGTCAAGCGTATTCAATCTTAAATACATCGAATATGCCCTTAAATATTGATTGCGGTATGATTTAGATTGACCCGCAAAATACGATGCCATTGTCAATAATATTACCACGAGCGTTGTTGTTTTTACCAGAGCAGGCCATTTCTCAAGCCCTAGATGTGGAGCATGCACCCCTGCTATCAAAGCTGTTAAAGCAACAAGGCCGGCAAAAGCTAATGCAATAATAGCTCTAGAGCGCCATTTATCAGAGGATATTCCATTTTGCTCAGCATACTTTTGGTAATGGCCTGTAATTGTTGATTCTGCAGTTTCTCCTGCCATTGCTTTTACAGAATCTCTAGTATCTTTGATCTCCTTAAATTTTTCGTTAACTTCATCTTTAGTGACCTCTATATCATCTAAAGTTTTTTGAGCTGAATGTTGTAAAACTGCTTGATTTAATGCAATAAACTCTGGGGTATTTATAAGGCGTTGCAACCGCTTTTTTATCTTTCTCTCGCATCCACGTAGCTGAGAGAGTAAGGTGTCAAATTTTTCTTGTTCAATGGATTCTCTGGTTATATTTTTAAACTCTTTTATGTCATTGGTTATTTCACATATTATCTTTGTAATATTATCAAAAGATATTATTTTTGCTACTAGATCTGGTAATTGCTCATAGCTTTGGATCTTTGCAAAAATAGGTGTCATTCCATGGTATATATGACCCAAAATAAATTTAGGAAACTGATCTAACACTCGTTCAGACAAAGCATTGATATCTTTCTTTAATTGATCAATACGAACAAATTCGTTGCCTAAATTTTCTGGTAGCTTTTGAACCATTATATATCCTTTAATTGAGCCTTTAATTGAGCCTTTAATTGAGCCTTTAATTGAGCCTTTAATTGAGCCTTTAATTGAGCCTTTAATTGAGCCTTTGCTTAAGCGTTATTTTGCTATATTTTTACTATGTTTTAAAAGTGCATTTTACCTAGATTGTTCAACTCTCAATGGCAAATATAAATAGTTCTATATTATTATGCAATATAATGAGGAAATGGGGCTTAGCAAATACAGACCAAATCCGCACGCATCAAACATCCAACCCCAAGCTGTATTTGATGAGGGCAAGCGCTCACGTATAAGTCGCCCAAAGGCCCAAAACTTAAATCGCTTGTTCCTCACCACTAAGTTCACAGCATAAATGCGTCAGCGCTTAATGTTTGTCAAATACCCCAAGCCGTATACCATAATCGGCTGCAACTTGGTAGTTTGGGTCATCATCACTATCAACAATCAATTGCCCAGAACGCGACAATAATTTGTGGCAATCATGACTAATCCTGCGCAACATCACCCTCTTGCCAACTTCGGCATATTTGGCTGCAACATCCTCAATCGCTTGCAAGGCAGATTGGTCAACAATGCGCGATTTGCCAAAATCAATGATCACGGTTTGGGGATCATTAGCCACATTGAACAACTGGCGAAATCCGGCAACCGAACCAAAGAACAATGGCCCAGAAATATCATAGACAAGAGCGCCTTCCTCCTTTGATGATTCTCGCTTGTTTACTCTAATTTGCTTAGCGGCATTCCAAGCATAAACCAATGCCGACATGATTACCCCCACGATCACCGCAAACGCCAAATCTTCTAATACCGTTACCACTGTTACAACGATAATCACTAGCGCATCAGCGCGCGGCACCTTGAATAACGTCGTGAGTGAATTCCACGCAAACGTACCAATCACCACCATAAACATCACTCCTACAAGAGCTGCAATTGGTATCAGTTCAATCAAATTAGACGCAAATAATATAAAGCTGAGCAAAAACAACGCCGCGGTAATGCCTGATATACGCGATCGTCCGCCCGATTTTACATTGATCATTGATTGTCCGATCATCGCGCAACCACCCATGCCACCAAAAAATCCCGTCACAACATTGGCCGCACCTTGGGCCATACATTCTTGCGATGCACCACCACGTTGGGCCGTTATATCACCTACAAGATTAAGCGTCAGCAAGCTTTCAATCAGCCCGATTGCTGCCAGAATAACAGCAAATGGCAAAATAATGCTCAGTGTTTCAAAAGTAAGCGGCACCATCGGCACAGAAAATTCTGGCAAACCACCAGCAAGGCTGGCAAGATCACCAACGCGCGGCACATCAATATTAAAACCAAGCACGACAGCGCTGACTGCACCAATTGCCACCAGGGGCGCTGGAATAACTTTGGTAATGCGCGGGGCTAACCAAATCAACGCCATCGTCATCGCTACCAAACCCAGCGTTAAATAAAGCATAGTGCCCTGCATCCAAACCTCATCGCCTGCGCGTGATGTCAGTTTGAACTGCTCTAGCTGTGCCAACCCGATAACAATCGCCAAACCATTTACAAAACCTAGCATTACCGGATAAGGCACCATACGGATGAATTTCCCCCACCTTAACGCCCCGGCCACCAGTTGCAACCCTCCCATCAAAACCACCGTGGCAAACAGGTACTCAACACCATGCAGCATCACTAACGACACCATAACAACAGCCAACGCCCCCGTCGCGCCCGATATCATCCCCGGACGCCCGCCAAGCAATGCTGTGATCAAACCCACAATAAAGGCCGCATAAAGCCCAACCAACGGTGCCACTCCAGCAACAAACGCAAAGGCAACGGCTTCAGGCACTAATGCAAGCGAAACGGTTAGACCAGCCATGATATCGATAAAGACTTGACGGGTAGTTAGACTAGGTTGGTCTAAACTATCACTGTTTAATCCCATAAGTATTTTTTGAAGTTTATTGAACATAAAAACGGCCACAAGCACTTTTAATTAATAAGGTTTTTTTAGTGAATGCTCTTTATAGATGGATTCAATAACAAAGATAGAACTATTGTTAGCAATCCCACAAACAGACTAAATACCCTAAACATCACAAATCCGTACGAGTTTCACCCTATTCTATTTGAAGCATCTTGTTTAGCATATTGATCTGATCAAGCTATATGCAACTATCAACATAGCATTTGATGATGTTTAGCGTTGCTTGCCAAGAGATGTGTCAAGTTTTTCTATCGCACTTTGGAAATTGACGATTGGCTCAGGCACTAATTGAGCTTTTGCTTGCTATTTTATGATATTTTAAAGTTAGTTTTGCCCAGATCGTTCAAAAACAAATAGTTTGTATTGTTAGACAATATGACGGGGTGTTTTCAATATTATGGAGGATAGTTTGGCTATAAGCCGGCTATGAGCTAGACCTATATAAAAGCTTAAAAGATTGGATATCTATAGCTAAAAATCAAGTTTTGTAAAAATTCCTAAGATTTGCTTTTTAACAAACCCTACTCACAAATTATATTTTTTAAGTGAAACCTTAAACGAAATTTTATCTCTTTTATAAAAAAATGCCGCTGTCTTGTTAATTAAAGAGGGGAGCTAGAGGCTTAACTCTAGCCCCCCTTTTTAAAAACAAACAATTACTTTGTAGTTTCAGCTGGAGCAGCTTCTTGATCGCGTTGATTGTCGCGATACAAAGCTTTTCCAAGAGAGACACACATAAGAACCATAACTACCGTAAATGGAAGAGCACCAATAATCATAGCGCTTTTAAGAGCTTCCATTGGATCAGAGCCATCATTATTTTGACCTGCAATAAGCAAAGTTCCAATAACAGCAGTCAATATAAGACCCCAAACAATGCGGTGCTTCTGGCCAGTTTCTTGTTCACCACCTGACATAATAGTATTCATAACTAAAATGCCTGAGTCAGCAGATGTGACCAAAAATGTCAAAATCAACACAACACACATGACAGTAATGGCAGTCAAAAAGCCACCATCAATCATTTGCCCTAGCGTTACAAATAATTTAGCAGTGCTTGATGCGCTAATGATTGCACCCTCTGCAACTCCAGAAAGCTCTAAGTCAATAGATGTACCACCTAATATAGTCATCCAAGCAAAACAAACCAATGCAGGTGCAAAAACGCAACCCACAATAAATTCACGCACTGAACGGCCTTTTGAAATACGCGCTAAAAACAGACCAACAAATGGAGAAAACGCAATCCACCACGCCCAATAGAAAGTAGTCCAACCAGCTTGCCAAGCAAATTGACGCCCTGGCTCACCAGCAGCATATGCTGCCACAAGCGCTGTCTCAGAAAGAGCTGCTGCATCACCTTCTAATGCGCCTTTAAAGCCAGCAAAAGAACCCCATGCATTTGTTGCTCCACCACGTAATGCGTCAGCAAACGGTGCTGCTTCTGCTGGTAATAACGCAGAAAACTGTTCTGCAGATTGTGGTCCAAAAGCGCCAAAGCTAAGGGAAATAAAATGCCCAAGATAATCAACCATTGCAGAGGCATAGGTTGTCATTGCAAATGCAAAGGATCCAAAAATCACAAAAACTAACAATAACGTAATGGACAACACCAGATTTAAATTTGAAAGGTATTTTACGCCACGACCAACACCTGAAACTGCAGATATAATCGACATACCCATAATAAGAGCTAACGCTGTAATAAGACCTACGGTCCCGGGTTCTGGTGCATCACCAGTTGTTTTCATCATCCAGTCCATACCAGTAACAGCATAAAGTCCATCAATAAATTGTGAAACTCCAAAACCAATAGTCACAGAAATTCCTAATATCGTTGCAACAACACCAAGTACATCTACAATATGGCCAAGAAATCCATTCATCAATCCACCAAACAATGGTGTCAAGGCTGAGCGAATAGTCAAAGGCATGCCTCTAGTATAAGCATAATATGCAAGCGACAAACCCGTTACTACATAAATTGCCCACGCATGAAATCCATAATGAAGAAAAGTATACCGATATCCAGATTCTACAGCACTAGCAGTACTTGCTTCAACTGCTCCAGAAATGACAACTGGGTTAGATCCCCATAATCCAAGAGGTTCAGCTGTAGAGAAAACCATCAAGCCAACTCCAAGACCAGCGCCAAACATCATTGAAAACCATGAGAAATTAGAAAATTCTGGCTTCTCTCCAGCTTTACCCATCACTCTACTGCCACATTTGGGTATCAAAGCAATAATTAACAAGAAGAAAAAGAAAAGGCCCGAAACAACGATATAGAAAACATTGAAACTTTCCAATAAACTCCAATTTAAACTTCCAAGAACACCATTTGCATTTGCTGGCCAAATCAATGCCCAAAGAACTAATGCAATCATGATCCCTTTACTCAACAAGGCAATTTCAACACTATTGCCTTGGTAAAAACCGCCCATAGCCTTTTTAATCTTCAGGTCGGTAAATGGTTTATTTATTAACATATTGATTTCTCCTTTTATTTCAAATGTCTCGTTATGATGCAACTCGATTGTTTCTCGATTATTTATTATCAATTCCTCTTGTTGCAAATCAGTTTTAAGAAAATATTTTTAAAACAAATCTTATATTTTAATCTCAAAGAGTCTTTTATATTTTAGGCCAAAGAGTTAATGCAATTATTGATGTTTACACTAGACCAAGCATTACCCTTTACACTAAATGAGCAATTTCTTCAATACTATTGCATTATTATCACATAAAAGCTCACCTGCAAATCTTTTGACTTACAAGACTCATTATCTATTGATTTATATATCTCCTTTACCTTTTAATTTTTCTTCTTGCTAGGCGATCTGCTCTTTTATCATGAGCTATATCGCGGCGCGGTTATCTTACAAAATTAAACTCTTAACCAATAATAGCTTTTATTTTTTCAATAGTATCCATATTAACAGCTACACCTTCTTTATACGCACGAGATCGTTGTTCCATTCTACCCCACCCTGGCAAACGCGCCTTATTTTGATCTTTGATGGCATCGCTAAGCTCACCAATACGATCGACAAATAAACCATTAGATGTTGAAGAAGGATCAATTGCTATAAAAAACTGACCTGTTTTGGGTGGCCCCCCAACTGTGCCAGAAAAAGGAGATGCGTTGATACCCAATGTTGCTCCCGTCATTGCAGCAGCCATAATTTCAACCATCAAAGCAATACCAACACCTTTGTAGCCTCCTGAAGGTGCCATTGAACCTTTCAGCCCTAAATTGGGGTCCGTTGTTGGATTTCCATCTGCATCTAGCACCCATCCATTAGGAACAGATGCACCCTCTCGCGCATGCTTCATCACTTGGCTTTTTGCAACAACACTAGCACTTTGGTCAATTAAAACTGCAACATCACCATTACGTCCTGGTGCTGCAATAGAAAACGGATTAGTACCAACAACTGGCTTAGATCCCCCTGAAGGAGCTATTGAAGCTGGCGCATTAGTATACCCAATCCCCAACAAACCCGCATTGGCTAAACAGTAGGTGTGATAACCTAGTACACCACAATTATAACTGTTGTGGATAGTAAGAGCTGCAATCCCAGAATCGTAAGCCAAAGGAATAAGTTGCTCAAAGCCCTTTTTGATCGCTGCATGGGCAAAACCCGTAGCAGCATCAACCGAAATAACGCCTGGCTTAGGCTGCGTTACAACAGGAACCGCCCGCCCATCAACTTTTCCACACTGAACATGCTCACAATATATAGGGATATATGCAAGCCCATGGCTAGAAACACCATCAGCTTCAGTAGCCGCTGTAGCAACAGCTAACGGACGTGCATTTCCTTGAGATGTACCAACAGCTGTGAGCGCTGCAAATGAGAGGTCTTCAATTTCAGATAGGCTCAATATCTTGGTTTCAATCATATCTAGTTTGCTTATTCATTATCTGTTAGCTCCCCACTACCTGCGCCTGCCTTTCGCGATTGATCAGTAGCTGGAGCGTAAGTTTGCTGAGCAAGTTGATTCAACACCTCTAAAGTATCAGGCTTAAGTAGTGCTCTATTATTTTTACAGTTGATAGCACATTTTGTGTCTGTTTTGCTAATATTAATTGAAGAAGTACTATAAGAGATGTTATTGATGACATGCAAATTAACTCCATCTGTCATAGCAAGGCCACAATTATATTCAATAACAAATGTTTGATTTTCTCGTAATGCCACTGAGGCTACAAACGCTAAAAGCATGACTGGCACAGCCACTCGGCCAAATTGATAACCTTGATTGGGCACCATCTTAACACCATCAGAAAATGCTGCACCTGTTACAAGGGGACACAATTCATGCACAGACTGCCCGCAAAATTTTAGATCCTTTGGTGAGTGTTGCCATAGCAATTTAGCAAAACCTAACTGCAAAAGAGTAACGATGGCTGTACATCCGTCAATATTTTGCTTGCTTAACCACACAACAGCTTTTCCAGCCTCTTCTGCTAATCCCCACGGATAGCCTGCTCCGCGAGTGGCCCGCTTCACCAATGCTTCGGTTTCGTTCATTGAATAATTTATGCAGTCTTTTTTGGATATACCCATCGGTCGCCAGTTTCTGGTGTAAGTTCTTCGGGATACGGAGCTCCTGTATACATACAAATCCTCATCCAACGATCAGAACGAGGATCAAAGTTTGTTGCACCAAAGAAAGATAGTTTGGCGCGAAGCATATCAATTGGCAACAGCGTATCACAAATTGTGTTATCATTGATCTCACAATAAGGAGCAATACGGTTGATTTGCGCACGACGAACAGTATGACGATGTTCAGGATGGCGCAACAAAAATTCTGCAACTGTTGTTTTGTCATCCCATTTTTCTAATTCACGATAAGCCAATGCCCCGTCGCGTGCAGGACTTAAAGGCTGTTCGTAACGCTCAAGAGGTTCTTCAAATCTTTGTCCTAAACGAGGTTCCAGTTTTTCTTGAGAGATATACCAAATTCTGGCGCAGTTGTGCTTTTTTGTCCAATCAATATCGATAGCCCAACCAAAGCAATTGGCAATAATAGAGCGCAACTCTTGAATTGTCATGCTACCTTCAATAGTAAATGCTTTCATATTACTGTCAGCCATTTCCACAGACAGTTTATCAATTAAATGTCCATAAGGCTCTAAAATAAGTGATGCAACTAACTCTTGTCCTTCTAAAGACAAATTCTGCTCCGTCCAATTGATTAATCGATCCCAAGGATAATCGTGATATAAATTATTAGAGTTGCTGTACTCAGCTAATTTAAGCAAGTCATTGTTTAAATTTTTTAGCTTATCTATCTGCACTATACTATCAGATTGCCAACGAGCGACCGATATTTCGCTAGCGTTTTGTAGCGTCAAAAAATCTGCTACCTCTTGTGAAGACGCTGACATAACAGAACGTACACGCGCAATTGCTTTTTCACGAGCCATAATCCAATTATTAAAAAGGATCAAACGGTTTACAATAAATGGCGCCATGCCTAGCCCAGTTGAATTGCCAATACCAAGCCTACGAGCGATAAGCGGATCAAGTTCACAAGCTCTATTTTTGCCTTTGGTTTTTGCTATATGATGTATCAAATCACGTACAAATATCCGCATCAGATAAATCGATAACATTTCTACTTGAAATGGCGCTTGAAACTCATCTCGATCGGCAATGGACTCGCGATCTGCTGCGCCAAATTTGCCTGATCCATAAACTGCCGTGGTGCGCATTAAATAGCCCACCTTATCAATTTGTGCAATCTCAGGCTGTTTTCCATCCGCTAAGGCACTAACAACATGTTCCCACAATCTAACTGACTTATTTGCACGTGATAAAATTAGCTCTTTTTCAGAAATGCGTCCAACTTCTTGTAGCGGCACATTTTGTAATAATCTTTCAATATCTGATTGACTTGGCAACCCGTCATACAGCGTAAACGTTGCATCCCATGCTTGTGCTATAACTCGATCAGATCGCAATTGAGCTGGAAGATCGTGGGCAAAAGCTATCAACGAATAACTACGCTCTGGGCCAGTTACTGTATAAACAGCATACCCAACGCCTACATCATTAATTTTAAAAATCGATTGAGTGAACTGCCAATTTTCTTGCGCCATTCTACGCGTTAAAATACGCATAAAGCTCAACCTAGACTGATGCAATGAACCCAAACGACTCAAGCGCATTACTTCACTTGGATCACGACATGATATTTGCCGTTGCTCTTTCCTCATGTTCCAAGCGGTTTGAAATTATCAACAAAAAAACGATACCAATTGCGTCCCATAAATCCTGCTATTTCATCTTCATGCATACCCACATCACGTAAACCAGATTCAATATTTCCAAAATCTCTATTATCCTTAAACCAATCAGGCATTTCAGGAAAACCAGGATTTGCGGCAGAACCCTCACCATAATCTATGTTTTTTGTCCAACGCCCTACCCGCATCCACTCAACAACATGATCTGAGTGATCTTGGCATAAATCACTTCCAAGGCCAAAATGTTCTAAGCCATACACATCTGCCATACGTGCAACCATCTCACAAAAACTTTGAATAGAGCAATTCGTTTTATCCTTAAGATGATGTGGATAAAGAGAAAAACCTATCATGCCACCTTTTTCTACAACGGCTTGCATAACATTGTGTTTCTTATTGCGCAATGCTGGTGCCCATTCATGTGGATTTGCGTGTGTTATTACAATAGGTCTTTGCGATATTGCAGCAGCTTCAATGGTAGAACGATCTGCAGAGTGACTCATATCTACCACTAAGCCAACTCTGTTCATCTCTTTGATAACTTGCTTACCCATTCTAGTAACACCAGGGTCTTCAGCCTCATAACAGCCTGTAGCAAGTAGTGATTGATTATTATAGCTTAATTGCATAAACCGCGCACCAAGCGTATGGACAATTTCTACCAAACCAATATCATCTTCTATAGGACTTGCGTTTTGAAAACCAAAAAAAATTGCGGTCCTATTTGTTTCTATAGCTTTGTCTATATCGCTTGCATATAAACCCTTCATGATTAAATTTGGATATCTTTCAAACCATCTATTCCACTGTTCAATATTTAAGACAGTTTCACGGAAATTTTCATGATAAGCGATTGTAACATGCACTGCATCAACGGATCCATCGCGCATCTGACGAAATATTTTTTCAGACCAATTTGCATATTGAAGGCAATCAATGCGCATCAATTAGATACTTCCTGCGTTAATGTAGGCTGTCTTAACCGTGGTATAAAACTCTGCGGCAGCTTTTCCTTGTTCTCTTGGACCATACGAGCTATTACCGCGCCCACCAAACGGCACGTGATAATCAGTACCAGCAGTTGGCAAATTAACCGATACAACACCAGTTTTAACATTCCGACGAAAATGCGTTGCCCTTGCCAAACTTTTAGTGACAATGCCTGAGGTCAATCCAAAGTCTGTGTCATTAACTGTAGCTAAAGCTTCTTCATAACTGCTAACCTTGATAACTGCTGCCAAAGGTGCGAAAAGCTCTGCGCGATTGATTTGCATATCATTTGTTGTGTTTATAAACACACCAGGAGACATATAATATCCCTCATGGGCCATATCCAATCTAGTACCTCCACAAGCCAACTCGCCACCTTCGGATTTTCCAACTTCAACATTGGATAAATTTTCTTCCAACTGCTGTTGACTAACTACAGGTCCCATCTGCACACCTTCTTCAAGTGCATGGCCTACTTTTAAAGCTTGTGTAGATTTTATAAATTTTTCGACAAAATTATCATATACCGACTCATGCACAATTAACCGCGAAGAGGCCGTGCATTTTTGACCTGATCCACCAAAAGCGCCATTAGTTGCAAGAGAAACGGCAAGTTCTAAGTCACAATCATCCATCACCGCTAGAGCATTTTTTGAGCCCATTTCCATCTGGATTTTGGTCAAGTTTTGGATAGCAGCAGTAGCGATGCTTTTACCTACAGGAACTGATCCCGTAAAAGAAATTGCTGATACTTTAGGACTTTCTACCAATTGCTGCCCAATTAATCCTCCTGATCCCATCACCAAACTAAACAACCCAAGAGGAATATCTTGCTTGGCAATAATTTGCGTTAAAATAACCGCAGATGCAGGTGTCATATTTGCAGGTTTCCAAACAACGGCATTGCCATAACAAAGAGCAGGTGCAATTTTCCAAGATGCCGTTGCAATCGGAAAATTCCACGGCGATATGACACCAACAATCCCAATTGGTTCGCGTCGTACATCAATCTCGACATTATCGCGTACAGAATCGGCATTTTCGCCTATCAAACGCAAGCATTCTGCGCCATAATAAGTAAAAAACTGCCCAGCACGATAGACTTCGCCTTTACCTTCAGCTAAAGGTTTTCCCTCTTCGCGAGATAGCAATGTTCCAATTTCTTCAGATCGCGCCATCAGTTCATTACCAATGTTCATCAGCACTGATTGCTTTTTCTCTAATGCATAATTTGCCCATAGCATCTGTGCTTTAGAGGCTTGGTCAAGTGTTTGCTCTAACTGACTTGCATTAGCTTGTCCATACAAACCAATCAAATCACTAATATCTGAAGGACTACGGTTTTCAATATAATCTTTGCTGCTGGTCCATTCACCAGCAATATAGTTTGGATTCTGATTAGACATAATAAAGTGCACCTACATTAATTTTTTTAAAAAACTAACAGAAATCAAACAATAGTGAAACTAAAATATTAACTCACTTAATCAATACCAACAATCAATGCCGACACAGCTAAGGTACCATATCTGTTTGGCACACATTAAAATATCTTGTTAAGTGTTTTACAAAGGCTAAAATCTTATCGCTATGCAGCAATATTTAAAAACTATTAGTTAAATATTGCATATAATCCTTGCGATATCTCGCTTTCAAGAGGAAACGAAAGCATCCCCATTACAGAATAACCTAATATAAGAGGCATTAGGTAAAACCTAATCATGAAAAAAAACCACGCCACATAAAGTGGCACAATAGGAGCTATTAAAAAACTTGGTGTTACAATTTTAAATAATTTTAAAATAGGATCCGTTACACGAACAAAAAACCGCATGAAAAACCATGAAGAATCTTCCGATAAAAAAATACTCATAGCAGAACGCCCTATTAAGGTCCACATAACCATGCCCATAATATAGTCAAACATAACTGCAATTAACGGAATGGCTGCAATTGGCGCTGTATCCATAATAGTCTTTCTTAAATTTAAAGCATTATTAAATGCGATACTATTCTAAAATGATCAACAAAATATTATCCAACAAAAGAAAAGGGAGCTTATATAGGCTCCCTTTTCTTTTAAAACAATAGTCAAGCCATACAAATTAATGGTTTGAGTCCAATATAGTTTTCCCTGAAGGGTCACGTATATTATCTACCATTTTTTGTGTTTCTTCATCAGGTGCTTGCGTCATCAATGATACAACGACCATTGATATTAAGCTGACAGGCATACCAATAATAGCAAAGCGTAAATGGTCTAAGTCTAACCATAATGCTCCACCAGTGCGTATGTGAATTAAATATGCTGTACCTGCTCCAAACCCTAAGATCATGCCTGCAATTGCACCTGCACGATTTGCACGTTTCCACCAAACACCTAAAACAAGTGGAAAAAACAAACCGGAAGCTGCAAAGCAGAATGCCCACGCCACTGCGCCCAAAATACCAGTAAGCTGTAATGAAGCAACAAGAGCTCCAGCAGCACCAATGATAATAAGCAATATGCGCGCAACAATTAAGCGGATTCGCGTGTCTGCCTTAGGATCAATGATTTTATAATAAAGATCATGACTAAGAGCATTTGCAATGGCCAACAACAAACCATCGGCTGTTGACATTGCAGCAGCCATACCACCGGCAGCAACCAAGCCTGATATTACAAATGGAAGGCCTGCTATTTCAGGTGTTGCAAGCACAACAATATCAGGACGCATAAAGAATTCGTTGATTTGTAAGATACCATCACCATTACTATCAACAATCCCAAGCATATTAACTGCACTCCACTTTTGAATCCAATCAAGTGCCAGCACACTTTCAATGCTTTGCCCAATGATTGATGTTGCTAAAGTAGGATCCAAAATTTGTAACTTGGTCAATGTTGCCAAAGCTGGGGCTGTGGAATAAAGGAAAAAGATAAAAAGCAAAGACCATGCAACTGATTTACGCGCTGCACGTACGCTTGGCGTTGTAAAATATCGCATTAAAATATGCGGTAATGAAGCTGTACCAGCCATCATACACAACACAAGCGTTACAAATTTCCATGAGTCACCAGGATTATTATGCAACGTCGTCAGTGTTTTCAATTTTCCTATCGAGTCCGTAGCAGGTGTGCCAACTCCAATAATATGCTCAAGCTCTGTAATTCTTGCAACAGCATCTCCATAGCTAAAATGCGGAAGCAGTCCAAAATCTTGCTTGTTTGACATCCAAATAACTGGGACCAGATAAGCAATAATTAAAACAATATACTGGGCAACTTGTGTCCATGTAACAGCACGCATACCGCCGAGCATTGAACAAAGCAAAATGCCTAAAAGGCCAAACCATACACCAGCACCAAATGGAATTTGCAACGCACGAGCTGCAATTGTTCCTGTAGCGTTGATTTGAGCAGTCACGTATGTAAATGAGGCTACGACCAGTATAACAACCGCTATAAATCGCGCTACATTACCGCCATAGCGTGTACCAATAAAATCAGGTACTGTATAACACCCAAACTTACGCAGAAACGGTGCCATTAACGCATTAACAAGCACATAACCGCCTGTCCAACCTACAACAAATGCAAGATAGCCATGCCCACCGAAATAAACACCACCAGCAAGAGCTACAAATGATGCACCCGACATCCAATCGGCTGCCGTTGCCATGCCGTTAAATACTGGAGGAACTTCGCGTCCTGCAACATAGTAAGCATCTACTTGCATGGTCCGTGATAGCCAACCAATTACTGCATAAATAAAAATTGTAAATGCAACAAATAAAATCCCAATAGTATCCGAACCAAATCCTGCTTGCTCTAAAATAGCCATAAGCAGAATAAATAATACAAACCCACCCGTATATAATCCGTATATTTTGGGTAAATTATCAATAAAATTACCTTTCATCGTATTTACTCCATCAAATTATTCGCTAGTTAAACCTGCTTCATTGTCAATTTTATCTTGAAACCAGTTATGCAAGAAAATAATCGCAACAAAAACAATTAATGATCCTTGGACAGCAAAATAATATCCAAGGGGAAACCCTATAAACGAGAAGCCATTAAGAGCTTCTGCATGCCAATGAACGACAAAAGAAAACATAAACCAAACAGCTAATACCATAAATGTTAGATTACGCGTCTTTGTCCAGTGCGATTGACGCACCTTAGCTTTATCTTCGGACATATTACATCCTTCCAAAGTTTATTTTATATA
>CBCXTS010000026.1:0-163911 GCA_965178085.1 Alphaproteobacteria bacterium
TAAACTAGCTGGTAACGTCTTAAGCCATTATTTAATCAATAGCTTTCTGTTAATGTTTTTTGTTGGTGTAGGGGTTGCTATCATCGGTACGTATACAGCTTGGATTGTAACGATGTATAGGTTTCCAGGGCAAAAAATACTAGAATGGTTGTTAATTTTGCCATTAGCATTGCCGTCTTTTTGGCTGCTTTTATCTATACTGATTTTTTAGAATATGCAGGCCCAATACAAACAGCGATACGAGATTGGTTTTTGCTAGAATCAGGAACGCAAATTCCATTTTTACAAATTAGATCATTGGGTGGTGCTGGGGTCATTATGGTGCTAGTGTTTTATCCATATGTTTTTGCAACAACGCGTGCTACTTTTTTAGAACAATCAGTGTGTTTGCTTGAAGCTAGTCAGACGCTTGGCGTGTCGCGCAAAAATCTTTTTAGGCAAATAGCTGTTCCGCTTGCAAGACCGGCTATCATAGCAGGGGTTTCGCTTGCATTAATGGAAACATTAAATGATTTTGGGACTGCTGACTTTTTTGCAGTACAGACGCTAAGCACTGGCATTTTTGATACTTGGTTTGAACGTGGAAACCCAGGCGGTGCAGCCCAAATTGCGCTTTCAATGTTGGGTATTATTATGGTGATACTTACTATAGAGCGTTGGTTGCGTGCAAACAGGCGCTACCACGGTACCACTAGCAAAACGCAGCCGTTACGGCCTCTTCAAATTCAAGGATTCAAGGGCTTAGGGGCAATGGTAATATGTTTTTTGCCTCCTTTTTTTGGGTTTATATTGCCATTTAGTATTTTATGCTACTCTTTGATCGATAATGCCCAATCGGTATTGAATATAGAATTATGGATTGCTGGTTGGAATAGTTTAAAATTTTCTACCATTACGGCAAGCTTGACAGTGGTGTTTTCTTTTATGAGTGTGTTTTGTGTGCGCTTGTTGCAAAATAATATCATAGCACGCAGGTTGATTGCTTTTTCATCGATGGGTTATGCCATTCCGGGTGCTGTTTTGGCTATTGCGTTGATTTTTCCAATTGCAATGTTTGATAATTGGTTTAGCAATGTTATCCACTCGTGGTTTGATATTTCATTAGGGTTGGTTATTTCAAGCAGTGGTATGGGCGTTATTTTGGCGTGTATGATACGCTTTATGGCAGTTGGGCATTTTACTATTCTAGCTGGTAGCGATAAATTATCAATGAATACTGATCTTGCTGCACGCGTGCTAGGCTTAAGCCCTAAAAATGTTATTTGGCGTGTTGTGCGCCCATCAATGCGCGCCAGTGTGCTAACGGCATTTGTGCTTGTTTTTGTAGAAACGATGAAAGAGCTACCAGCCAACGCTGGCTTTGCCGTCCTTTTAATACAGAAACCCTTGCAACATTATTATACCAATATGCAAGCGATGAGCGCCTTGAAGAAACCGCCCCAGCAGCATTGTTAATTGTTGCTATTGGCCTCATCCCTGTTATCTTGCTAAGCAAGATGACCGTCACTGCACGAAAAAACGTACCAGTAGAGTATGGCTAAAACCCGATATTGGGTCATTATGTTTGTTGCTTGTTAAAAGTGGGATGTCTGATTTAGAGATGCCCGATCTAGGCATGCCCGAGCTAGAGATTTTTGAGCAAGTTTAAATATTTGGACTGCAATTGAATGTTTGGGTTAGAATTAGCGTAGAAAGCGTTTTGTAAGATATGTTGGGCGATCTGGATCGATAGGAGTGCCTAGCTCTTCTGCGTAACGGCGCCCTGAAAAGGTTGCGTGTGCAATGGTTGCTGGCGTGCAGGCGTCGCCTATTAGTTCAACGCTTTGGATGGCATAGTCAGACCATTGCGCCTTGCGCTCCATCAGGTTGCTAATAAAGGGCGGCGTTTGGCAAACGCGCACCTACAACTAGCAAGGCCTCATAAGCAATTGATGATGGTGCATGGGTGTATCGGCATGCGCATGCAATGTGGTTTTTATGGATTGCGGTTATTTTTTGGTTTTGTGTTATTTGAACGCCAAGCGATATGAGACGCGCTTGGAATGCGATGTTGCTCCATGGTGTTGTGTGTCCAGCTTGCAACTTTGCTAGCTGGAGTAACAAGATGGACTTTGTAGCCTTGATGGACTAGCATCTCTGCTAAAACATTGGCCATGTAGTAATGATCATCATCCCAAATAAGTATTTCAGATGCATTGGGTAACTTGGCACTATCTAGCTCACCACTTATGATCATCATCTGGTGTAAGACAGACAATGTCGGGCTCTGCTAGAAGAGAGGTAGAATGATGGTGGCCAACACCATCTGCGCGCCAATAACAGCCTGTTGCAATAGCAATGTGCTGGTATGCCCATCTCAAGGATTTGATCTGCATCCATCGGCGCTTGAGGTGAAACATTTCAACATTGGGGCATTTGTGTATTTGGCCCATGCGATAATCATAAACACGCTTCCAGCTTGCAAGGCCTGGTAGGCGTGATGCTGTAATGATACGGCCTCCAAAATGGGGCTTGTGCCTCGCTTAAGGTTACGTTGTAGCCACGTTTGCCTAACACCATAGCACTTTCAAGGCCAGCTGGACCTGAGCCAATAACTAAAACATTGCTATCATCGGTGCGTGGTTTTACATTTTCTGGGTGCCAACCTCTGCGCCATTCTTCTGATATAGTGGGATTTTGTGTGCAGCGGATTGGCATTTGCAAATAATCACCGCTTACACAAATATTGCAACCGATGCATTCACGGATATCATCAATGCGGTTTTCTTTAATTTTGTTTGGCAAAAGCGGATCAGCGATTGATGGACGTGCAGCGCCAATAAAATCTAACGTGCCATTGCGTACAAGGCGCGCCATCACATCAACACTAGTAAAACGACCCAACCCCTACAACGGGTTTGTTGGTAATGCGCTTGATATTAGCAAGTAACGGCTCATGCTGGTTTTCATCAGCAAATCTAGCAGTGACTGAATCATTTTCCCAACCAGACATAACAATGTCCCATAAATCTGGCAGATGTGCCATTAGGGCAATGAGTTCTTCTATTTCCTCACGGTGCAAGCCTGCTTTGCCCTCTAAAGCGTCAATAGTAATGCGCACTGGAACGGCAGCTTTATGGCCAACTGCTTCAAGGGTATCTTCAATGGTTTCGCGTAGTAAGCGTGTGCGGTTTTTTAAGCTTCCGCCATATTCATCGCTGCGGTGGTTAAGTTTACGTGAAATAAAATTTTCAAGCAATGTAAGGCCATGGCCTGCATAAACATAAATAAGATCGTAACCTGCTTGCAATGCGCGCTTTGCAGCTTGTTGGTGGCTGTGTCTAAATGCTTTAATATCTTGTTTATCCATTGCGCGTGCGTGGGTAGGCTCAAAGTCTGATCCTGCAACAGGCAAGCAAGAAGGCGCCATTGGTATCTCACGCGAATAACGATTGGCTGCATGCATGCCGTTATGGGCAAGCTCAATGCCAGCAAGTGCGCCATGGGCATGGACTTGCTCTGCTATTAAAGCAGCAGGCTTAATGTCGCTATCATCCCATAGGCGCATTTCAATCGATGGGCAAATATCAGATGATGGGTCAATTTCTGTTTCTTCTGTGCATATAACGGCCCATCCACCTTCTGCTTTGGTTTTGCGCATTGCTGCAAGTGCTTGTGGGTCACGGTAGCCCATGCCATTGCAATGGGGCACTTGGAAAAACCTATTGCGTGCGCAAACAGGGCCAATTTGGACCTGCTCAAACAAAATATCATAATGATGTGTGCTCATTGTTAATGGAGGGCTTGGCATATGTAAGATAGCAGCATCACATTGCAAGGGCGTTGATCAATATTGGAGATTATAGGCATTATGCAGGTCGTCCGCGATAATAATGCCACAAAAATAAAGATGCGGTTGTGCGGTAAGGTGCCCATATATCAGCGCGGATGCGGCCTTCTTTTGGTGTTGGGCGTTTGTCTAATCCGTCAAGTCTTCGGATTGCCTCAAGCAAGGCAATGTCATCAGCTGGAAACAAATCAGGTCTTCCAAGTGAAAACATGCAATAAATTTCGCTACTCCAGCGACCAAACCCGTGCAACGCACTGATGGAGGCAATGGCAGCTTGATCATCTAGAGTTTCAAGTGCATCAGGGTTAAAGCTACCATCGTCTAATGCTGCTAATAAGTAGCGCAGTGTTTTTATTTTTGGGCGTGAGAGACCGATTGTGCGCAAAGCATCATCATCAAGTGCGCGCAATTGCTTTGGGCTTAAATCAGGCGCGTGTGCGCGCAGTCTTTCTTCAATAGCATCTGCAGCGGCAACCGATATCTGCTGGGATAGTAAAATCCGCAAAAACGTACCATAACCACGGTCTCTGTTGCGAGGTGTGGGGGAGCCAACTAAGGCAAAGCCTTTTTCAATGGCAGGGTCAGCCTGTATTAGGAACGCCATTGCGCTATTGATATCATCTTGTGTGAGCATTTGAATCTATTGGTGGAGTGTTGGTTTTATATCAAGCATGTACCTATGATAGAATAAAATTGCAAAAAAATAAATATCAGACTTGAGTAATCAGCAGATTATGGCTAAACCAATAAAACATTGATAAGATACTCTTTTATTTAAAGCGAGTATCTGTTAATAGACTATTTAGCAAATAAACATAGAAGTTTGAGCCCAAGATTTGCATGCATGATGGCTTGATATAAAGCGATGCAAAAGAGCCTAACTTTGATGGGGTGTAGCCAAGCGGTAAGGCATCGGGTTTTGATCCCGTGATCGCAGGTTCGAATCCTGCCACCCCAGCCATTTTATTATTTGTTTTCAGTCACTTAGAGAATTTTATCCCGTGAGCCTCGCCGCCCCCCGGGCATAAGACCGCAAGACGACATCAGTAACGGTGATATCAACCGCTTTAAGCAGGGTTATAAAGCCCCGGCGAATGCAAAATTGCACTCGCAATCAAGACGTTAGCTCTAATGAGAAAATCTATCAACAAGAAACGGTTTTTAAGTATATTTCCTTGTAATTTGACTTGCGTCTAGATTGATAAATTTGTTAAGGTTTTGGCCTGTCACATAAAATTGAACAGATGCGCCCTATAAAATAGAGCACACAACCTGCTTTAAGGAGCAAACATGCCAGATACTCGCGCCCGTATGATGAATCGCCGGATTGAGCATTTTCAATCACTGCCTGCAGGAAAAACTTTGGAAAATTATTTGCAAGAAACCATGCAAGCGCATTCATCTCGCTCCAAGAGAATAATTAGTGCAGGTGATGTTTTCACTGATGGTCTAGATGCGCGGTACACAGCAGGTGAAGGGGCTTATTTGTATTTGGTCGGTTATACTCGCGGAGATCAGGCTAACAGCGTGAATACAGATACAACAGCAAGCACTCTTAATATTGTCCCTCCGCCTGCAAATTCTGAATTCATTGATGGAGCTATAGCTTGCTTGGTTAGTGGCAATCATCTGTTTTACTGCGCCGAACATTTGCGTGAAGGGGCTTTGAAAAAATTCTTTGCCGAATTTATACGAAAGAACTCCACTCGTTCCGATGATGATTTTGCAAAGGCATCTAACTTTAACCTAAATAAAAAAGGGAATGAATCCAAAATTAGCCAGATAAGAAGCGAAGGTATTAAATCCATAAAGCTTAATGCTGGCCTTTATGAAGCTGAGCAACGGTATATTCAGCGGCAACATGGTGACGCGGCACTTCCTGTGCATTACAAACTACTTGGTAAATTGGCGGAAGAAGCTAAAGCATTGTATACTGGTGATGAGCGTTTAAGGGATTTGCATGAAAATGAGAATTTGTTCTTGGATTTAGAGTTTAAATTCAACCGCGTTCTAAAGGGCGGTGATATTGGACAGGTTCGAGCACAAAAGATGTCGGAAGACATTATTCAAAGTGATGAAGATGGTTTTGTGATAACTACATTTTCTGGGCAACAAATAACTCATGATCAAATCGTTCTAAAGCGTAGTGTATATCTTCCAGTACATGGTAAAGCCTTTAGGCATATAGATGCTTGGCGGGAACTTAAAAGCTTTAAAGATGATTTGATAGAACAGGATTTAATTCCAAGCTCATAAAAAGATGGCGACAAAAGAAAAAATTGACTGGTTTGCTATTATTACATTCTTAATCGCAGTGATTATGGGTGTGGTTGCCTTTTGGTTTGGCGAAAAGCTTATTCACAACAATGAAGACGCGGTGTCTTTAATTACGAGAGTGTTCTCAATATTTGCCGGTTTTGTTGTTGCCATTACAACAATTCTTGGAACTCCTGTTACGGATAGCGAAAAACAAAGTTGGCGAACATTGGAGCTTCGCCGTGGCAATGTGTTTCGTCGACTGACGCGACAAAAGTGGTTGTTCGTAGCCTATATGGTTACGCTGCTGGTGATTTTTGTAGAGTCGCTGATTGACCAATTCTATCCAGAAATAGCAGCCGTTTTAGAGCAGATATTCCTTGGTATGGCCGTTACTGCTTTCGTATTATCACTTGGTTTGCCTGGTGCACTTATAAAAATCCAACTTTCCCGCTACGATGCAATCATAGAAGAAAAGAAAAAGACGCAAGGCAACCACGACTAATGTATACGGTTAGTCGTGGTTGTTATGGGGCATGCCCAATGGCAAGAAATGCTGATGGTTTTTAGTATCTCTTTATTAACTGAAGCTCGTGCTTGAACAATGTAAAGTTTTCCTTTATTTTCTCACTTGTAAATTTAAAAAATGAATAAAAGGAGTGGCGATGTCGGATGACATTATGACCATACGTGAGGTCGCTGACTTTTTGCGCCTTACAGAAAAGACTACATATCGCCTTGCCTCAGAGGGAAAAATTCCAGGCTTTAAAGTTGGTGGATCATGGCGATTCCAGCGTAATAAAATTGAAAATTGGATCACGGTTCAAAGCCAGAAAAGGGCCTGAGAACGGATGGCAAAACGCGCATACCCTATTATTGACCTTTTTGCTGGCCCTGGCGGGCTAGGCGAAGGGTTTTCTTCTCTCGCTTCCAAAAGAAAATTTTCTTTTAAAAGTTTAGTTTCTATTGAGCGAGATACACACGCACACAAAACTTTATTACTTAGGCATTTTTTTAGAAATTTTGATGTTCATAATGCGCCTCAGGAATATTATGATTATCTTTCAGGAGATCTTGCCTTCGAAGATTTGGAGGCCGCTCATCCTCTACAATGGAGACATGCCCATCAGTCGGCTCTAAAAATCGCCCTAGGTGAAGAAAATCATGAGGAAGTAAAGAAAATAATTTCAAAAAGACTGAAGGGGCATAAAAAATGGGTTCTAGTAGGCGGTCCTCCATGTCAAGCATATTCGCTTGTAGGCCGATCTAGACGGGCAAATGATCCGGATTTTGAGCAAGACGAAAAACACTTTTTGTATCAAGAATATTTGAAAATTATCACAGATCACAAGCCTCCTGTTTTTGTCATGGAAAATGTCAAAGGGTTGCTTTCAGCTAAAGTAGATGGTGAGCCGGTAATTCAAAAAATTATACGCGACCTTTCTAAGCCAAAAAAAGCAGTGGGTCGCTCAGATAATGGCCTTAGCTATAAGCTCTTTTCATTAAGTGAGAAAGGAGAAATCACGGAGGAAGTCGATCCAACCGCATTTATTGTAAAAGCTGAAAACTACGGCGTCCCACAGGCAAGGCATCGAATGTTTATCGTGGGTATTCGTTCTGACCTTAATGTAACTCCGGAAGTGCTGGAGAAAAAAGAGGCGGCTACTGTAAAGGGTGTTATCGGAAAAATGCCTAAGATCAGAAGTGGCATATCAAAAGGTGTAGATAGCCCTGAGAGATGGCAAAAAATTCTAACGGAGGCATCCAAAAGACGGTGGTCTAAAAGAATGTCAGCGACAAATGACGAGTTTTCCAAGATTATAGACAAAACTTTTTCTCAACCATCTAGACTCCCAAATAATAGAGCATCAAGAGAGTACAATGCTCCTAAAGAAATGCATGATTGGTACCATGATGAGAATTTAAAAATTCTGACACTTCACGAGTCTCGTTCTCATATGGAAACAGATTTGCATCGCTATCTTTTCGCTTCTTCCTTTTCTGCGGCATTAAACGTTTCACCAAAGCTCTCGGATTTTCCTGAGGAACTTCTTCCCAATCATAAGAATGTAAAAGCTGGTCAAAAGGGAAAGATGTTTTCTGATCGTTTCCGTGTGCAGCTTCCGGATCGGGCATCAACGACGATAACATCACATATCTCCAAGGACGGTCACTACTATATACATTATGACCCTTCTCAATGCCGCAGCTTGACAGTAAGAGAAGCCGCTAGACTTCAGACATTTCCAGACAATTATCATTTTGAAGGACCGAGAACAGAGCAATACCATCAAGTTGGCAACGCTGTCCCTCCGTATTTGGCAAAACAGATAGCGGAGATTATCCAAGATTTACTAGATAGAATCCCGGAGAATTGCGCATAATGGCAACATCCTACAAGCTTCCCCCTAGTGCGGCCTCTCTTTCAGAATCTATGCGTGATTTGGGTTATTCTCTCGCCACAGCCGTAGCTGACATCATTGATAACAGCATTACTGCGGAGGCAACTGAAATTGATGTTTTCTGCGATCTTTCCAGAGACAAACCAACCCTTATCATTATTGATAATGGACTGGGAATGTCTAGTGAGGAGCTTTTAGTTGCAATGAAGCATGGATCTATTAATCCAAAACAGGAAAGGTCTCCTTTAGACCTTGGGCGCTTTGGCTTGGGGTTGAAGACAGCATCTTTCTCTCAATGTCGCCATTTGACTGTAATCAGCTCACAGAAATCTGTTTTATCTGGTGCCGAATGGGACCTTGATTTTGTGAGTAAAGAAGATGAATGGCTTCTGTCTATTCTAGATAAGCAAGAAGTAAAAAAACTGCCTTATATTGACCAACTTCCCCCAACAGGAACAATGGTTGTATGGAGAGAGCTAGACAGGCTATTTGAAGATCAATCGGGCTTTAAACGGGATGAAATCGTAAATGAAAAGCTTGACTTGGTTGAGAAACATCTTGCTCTGGTTTTTCATAGGTTTCTGTCTGGAGAAATCAAACAAAGAAAAAAAATTGCAATCCGAATAAACGGGCATCATATAATAGCCTTTGATCCATTTTGTAGAAAGAACAAAGCCACACAGGTTTTGCCTGAGGAGATAGTTCGGGTGGATGGCCGAGATGTTGTAATTCAGCCTTATATTTTGCCTCATCACAGCAAGCTTACTGCAGCAGAGTATGACTTTTATGAAGATAGAAGCAGCTTTATCTCTAATCAGGGGGCTTATATTTACCGAGGCGGCAGGCTTATGGCTTGGGGAGATTGGTTCCGGCTTGTGCCGAAAGGCGAAGCAACAAAACTGGCAAGAGTTCAAATAGATTTTCCCAATGCCCTTGATGAAAGCTGGACGATTGATATTAAAAAATCTCGAGCGCGCCCGCCTCACGAGGTCAGAGAAAGGCTGAGGCAGGTTATATCAAAAATTACATATACCAGCACTCGCGTTCATCGGGGGCGTGGCCAGAAACTTTTCCAAGAAACGTCAGCGCCTGTTTGGGAGCGATATGCGGATAAAGGGAAAATAAAATTCGATCTCAATATGTCTCATCCAGTTCTTACTTCATTGAAGAATGATCTAACAGACAAGCAGTTTAAGCATCTCGCAAATTACCTTGGTGTTGTAACTTCGTCTTTACCAGTAGAAATGATCTATTCTGATTATTCTTCTAACCCGCGTGACGTGGATCAAACCTCTACTGAAGGTGAGGTGGTTGTTCAGCGTTTAAAGCAGCTGAAAGAAACTTTATTTGGTGAAGGTGCAGCTAATTCGAATGTTTTTAGAGAAGTTATGATTTCTACGCGAATGTTTGATCATCATGACGAGATTGTTGAAAAATTTATTAAGGAGGAATTTGATGAGTCAGAACAAAGCGCAGGTTGAAGATGAAAAGAACTTTACTAGTTCATTAATCACAGCACTTAATCTTCTAGATTATGTCCCTACACGAGAGCAGGTTGAAGAAAAAGCAAAACAGCTAAGCAATGTCTTTAGTTATGAGGGGGCACTGGAGCTTCCAGTCCAAGAGGCTCTCTACTCTGTTGATTCACGAATGGGTTTAGGGGTTTCCCTAGTTGATGCAGAGGCAAATCATGACGAAGATTGGGTCTTTAAACGTGATGATATAGATTGGTGCTATTCTGAAGCATATGAAAAATTTCTAAAATCAGAGAAATGGTCTCCTAATGTTGTCCAGTCATTAAGTGATGTAGGAACCAAAATACTCGGGCATTTACAGAACCCTAATTCTGAAGGGAAATGGGATAGAAGAGGGCTAGTTATAGGCCATGTTCAATCTGGAAAAACAGCAAATTATCTTGGTCTTACAGCCAAAGCGGCAGATACTGGTTATAAATTCATTATTATCATTGCTGGTATACACAACAATCTTAGAAAACAAACGCAAGAGCGTGTAGATGAAGGGTTTGTTGGCCGATCCAGTGACCCAGATGCTAGAGATATTATAGGAGTTGGCTATGAGAGATATCCTCACCCAGCGACACTGACGACAATATATAAGGACTTTAATAAACAAACGGCTGATCAGAGCGGATGGAGAATTAACGATTCTAGTAAGCCTGTTATTCTGGTTATTAAAAAGAATGTCTCGACACTTAAATCTCTTCATAGGTGGTTGAAGGAGCTTAATGCTGAAGGTAACGGTCAGATTTCTAATGTGCCTATGCTGATGATAGATGATGAAGCAGATAATGCTTCTATCAACACTAATAAGGAAGACTTAGACCCAACAAAAACAAACAGAATACTCCGAGAGATTTTGGGGCTGTTTGATAAGTCCTGTTACGTTGGATATACGGCAACTCCTTTTGCCAATATTTTTATTAACCCGGAATCATATGATGATGAAGTGCGAGAAGAGCTGTTTCCAAAAGATTTTATTTACAGTCTTGATGCCCCAAATACTTATTTCGGACCAAATAAAGTTTTCCTCGAAGATGAGAGTAGCGACAGAATTTTAGAAACAATCAAAGACGCCGAAAACTACATACCATTCTCTCATAAAAAAGATGACGATATTCCAGACCTTCCACCTTCTCTTTACAAAGCAATTCGTCAGTTTGTAATCGTAAAAGCAATACGAAATCTTCGGGGACATCAAAGGAAGCACTGCTCAATGATGGTGAACGTGTCAAGATTCGTAAACACTCAAAATACAGTTCGTGGTTATATCAATGCAGATCTGAAAAAGATGAAAGAAGCTATAAAGGCTAATTACGCAATGCCAGAAGAAATCTCTGCACAGAATGAGTATATGAGAACCATTAAAGGTGTTTATACAAAAGATTTTCATGAATGTGAATTTGACTGGACTGCTGTGAAGGCAGAGCTTTTTGGAGCTGTGGATAGCATTAGAACTTTCGTTGTTAACGGTAAATCTGATGAAGCTTTGGATTATAAAAAATATGAAAAAGATGGTGTCGGCTTGACTGCAATTGCCGTTGGCGGCTTGAGTCTTTCACGTGGAGTAACCATAGAAGGGCTTTGTATTAGCTATATGTATCGCAATACCCGCATGTACGACACACTCATGCAAATGGGCCGCTGGTTTGGTTATCGTTCAGGCTTTGAAGATTTATGCCGTGTCCATCTTTCAAGGGATTCAATTGACTGGTATTCACACATAGCCCAGTCCGCAGATGATCTGAGAGAACAAATTAAGCAAATGCGTAGAGACGGCTTAAGCCCTAAAAGGTTTGGCCTCTATGTGCGCTCTCACCCTGATAGGCTTTTGGTTACAGCCAAAAATAAAATGAGGGCTGGCGAAAAAATAACTGTCAGACAGAACTTTAGTGGAAAAATGATAGAAAGCTATGTGCTTCCAATAGACAAAGAAATCAATTATTCCAACAGGGCATTAATAGAAGAGTATTGGAAAACTGGTTTTGGAAAAGGCGGTGGCGCTCTTAAGCCAACCAAGAAAGGCTGGTTTGTCCAGGATGTGGACGTAAATACAATTGAAGATTTTCTTCTTTCTTTTCGCACGCATACAGATTTTCTTGAAAGAAGGTCGGCAGCTATAAGTTATTTAAAAACAATTGTAGAGAAATACCCTGTAGCAGATGTTCTTCTGATTTCTTTAAAGGACAACGATGATCAAGCAGAAAACTATAAACTAGGATCACAAAATAGAGAAAGTGCCACTCAATCAGGCGATTTATGGCGACTTAGTAAAGACAGAGTTGCTAGTAGAGGTGATGAAAAGCTTGGTCTGACTGACGATCAAAAATCTGAGGCAATAGCTTTTGCTAAAGATAACGGTAAAAAACCATCTGATACTCACTATAGAAGCATTCGTCAAAAACCTCTGCTTATGCTGCATATGCTCGATTTTGGCTCTGAGGTTGATCAACAGAATGTGCCTGCTTTTGGCATCAGCTTTCCCTTTGGGGACTATTCTGAAGGTGTAGAAGTTGTGGCAAATACGGTGTGGGTAGATCAGTTGCATGGGGGTATTTTTGATGCGCCTGATGAAGAGGAGGATTTTGATGAGTAAAAGCACTCCATGGGATGATATTAAAACGCCTAAAAATGATTTGAGTGTCAGACAGATAAAAGAAGGTAAAAAAATACCTTTATACTGGGGTAAAGATACCGCAGGTCACTGTGTTTTTGTTGTTGAGTTGGAGGGGTATCATGCGGAGATATATAGTAAGCAGTCTATATCCGTGCACGGTATCAAAACCGATTTAAGACTTCTCAGCACAACAGGAAACCAAGGACTGGTCGTTACGCTAGAGAAGCATATTGATCAGGATTTATTTTTTAGCCTGTGCGATACCCTTGTTAACGCCCTTAGTGAAGTATCAGATTCAGCTGTAGGCCTTTCTGTATCTTTGTCACAGATTAAACGCTGGAAAGCATTTTTGGCTGGAAAAAAGGGCCGGATCCTGTCCGCTGAAGAGGTTAGAGGCTTGTTCAGTGAACTGATGTTTTTTCAAAATATACTGGGTGAAGATTTTTCAGAAAAAGAGGCATGTGAAGCATGGCAGGGACCAGAAACATCTCATCAAGATTTTATATTTTCTAATACAGCAGTTGAAGTTAAATCCCTTTCTGGCAGAGAGCGTAATGCTGTTCGTATATCCTCGGAAGATCAGCTTGAATGTTTGAATAACAATCTGTTTTTAAGAATTTTCAGGCTGATAGACATGCCAGATTCAGACAAATCTCTTTCATTAAATGATCTGGTGAAGCAGCTGGAAGAAAACCTCCAAGACGCAGAGGCAATTGAATATTTTTCAGAAAAACTGGCAAAAGCTGGTTATGTTGAACTGCGGATATACGATACACCTAAGTTTCTAGTTGCTGAAGAAACATCATACCGTGTGACAGAAGACTTCCCTCGCTTGGTTCGCTCAGAAATCCCCGCTGGAATTGCACGGGTCGGTTACGAAATAAAACTGGAGACAATTGAGTCTTTTGGATGCGATAATCAGGAAGTGTGGAGTAAATAATATGGAACAATCCATGCAGGAATTTTTTCACGACTTTCGTCAGGAGCTTATGGCAGGGGCTGAAGCTAATCAGAGCTTTCAGTTATCTGAATTTGTTGAAGCGGTAGCGGATGAACTTACTGATACGGGGTTCATTGAGGGATTTGAGTTTTGCCATTTTAGAGCTCAAAGAGGTTTAAGAGTAGACGGTTACTGGTTTAATGATGAAGGGTCTCTAGATCTCTTTATTGCGGATTTTGATTGTCGGGATGACCTTTTATCACTGACAAAAACAGAAGTTGAATCCGCTTTCAAGCGCGTTGTTAATTTTTTTGAAGCCAGCAGGGGGAAAAATCTGTATCGGGATCTGGAAGATACTGCTCCAGAGTATGGATTAGCAAGACAGATAGAAGAACGTGGACGCCTGGTCTATAAAGTTAATTTCTTCCTTCTTTCCGAAAGAGCGTTAAGCGGAAGACTGCAGGCTTTAGAAGACAATGAAGTATGTGGAATACCTGCGACCTATCATGTTTGGGATATTTCCAGGTTACAACGCCAGCGGAGCTCTAGGGGACATAAAGAAGCCCTAGATATTAATTTTCCGGATGATTTTGGAGCTACGGTTTCCTGCCTGCCGGCACATCTTGGATCAGGAACTTATCAGTCATATCTGATTGTCATTCCAGCAACAGTTTTATCTTCGTTGTACGAAAAGTACGGAGCACGACTTTTGGAGCAAAATGTACGGTGTTTTCTGCAGGCACGCGGGAACGTCAACAAGGGGATAAGAAGTACAATACTCAACGAACCTCAGATGTTCTTTGCCTATAATAATGGCATTACAGCAACGGCCCAGGAAGTTGAGACAAAAAAAACTGAATCTGGACTGGAATTGCTTCGGATTAGGGATCTGCAGATTGTAAACGGTGGACAGACTACGGCGTCACTTTTCCATACAAGTCGAAAAGATAAGGCTTCACTCGAAGGTATTTTTGTTCAAATGAAGTTGTCAGTAATTGACAGCGAAGAGAGCGAGACTGTTGTCCCGCGAATATCGGAATACGCTAACACTCAAAATAGAGTTAATGCTGCAGATTTCTTTTCCAATCACCCGTTTCATATTCGGATGGAGGACTTTTCGCGCCGTATCTGGGCTCCAGCTCAAAAGGGGGCGCTGAGAGAAACAAAATGGTTTTATGAGAGAGCCCGAGGTCAATATGCCGATGCTCAGAGCAAATTTACGCCTAGTGAAAGGAAAAAATTCCAGGCAGAGCACCCTAAACCTCAGATGTTTACCAAAACTGATTTGGCAAAATTTGAGAACGTATGGGATGAGAACCCCAGATTTGTTAACTTGGGGGCGCAGAAAAACTTTGCTCACTATGCGAAACGCATAGGCCAGGAATGGGAAAAATCAGCAGATGGTTTCAACGAGTTTTACTATAAAAGAGCTGTCGCACGAGCAACCCTGTTTCGAAGAACAGAAAAGCTGGTATCTGCTCAGCCATGGTACAACGGAGGCTATAGGGCAAACGTGGTTGCCTACACGCTGGCTTTACTGGGGTACTATGCTTTACAGAGCGATAAGGCTTTGAATTTTATGAAGATATGGGATAGGCAAGGTATCTCACATGATGTTGAAGCTGCAATAGAGATTGCAGCTAAGCTTGTTCATGACGATATCATTATGCCGCCTGAAGGGATATCCAATGTCACCGAGTGGTGTAAGAAAGATGGGTGCTGGCAACGCCTTAAAGGAAAGCTTGATGAACTTGATAAAATTCTCCCTGATGAGTTTAAAGCAGGCCTTATAGACAAAGATTTGGTGGTCGAAGAAAAAAAGACAGCCAAGAAAGTGCAAAAAATCGACGATGGCATAGAAGCCCAAAGAAAGGTCATGGAAATTTCGGGACCAACTTGGAAGGTTTTACTAGAGCAGTGTGGGCAGAAAGGAATTCTAACGCCAAAAGAAACCGGAATTATGCAGATTGCTACACAGATACCGCGTAAAATTCCATCAGAAAAACAGAGTGTTATTCTGGTTGAAGTTCTTGATAAAGCGGAACAGGAAGGCATCGCTGTTAATGGATGACAAGAAGAAAAATCGAAAGCCGTCCAAGAGCGATCCATGGTCTGATGATGAGCTAAGAATAGCTGTAGATGGCTACCTTTATATGCTGCGTCTTGAATTGTCTGGTGTTTCGTTCTCAGCAGAAGATATGGCCAAGTTTTTAATGGAGGGCCCACTATCAAAAAGAAATGATGCTTCAATTCGTTATAGAATGAGAAACATTTCTTATGTTTTTGATAAAAAAAACTTGCCTATATTAAAAGCTTACTCTCCTGCATCAGGCGTAGGGTCTGGCGTTAGGCTAAGAATAGAAAAACTTTTAGATGAGCGTTCTGAAGATCTGCTTCAAGTATCTACAAAGAAAAATAAAACACCTTCCGAGAATATTGATACTGTTTTTAAAAGACTGGATCTACTAGAAAAACTACTTTCAAATATAGATGACAAAGGCAGAGCGGGTATAGGACACAACAATCCACCCGATCCTATAGAAGATAGCTATTTTGATATCAATGGTGCAACAAAAAGTATCCAAAGCATTAAAGATGAACTTGCTTCTGAAGAACCCAATAAAAAGAAAATTGAAAAAGATAAAAATATAATTTTAGAACTTGGCCTAAAATTGGCTATTTGGTCAGGAAATAGATTTACTGACTTTTCTAAAGCTGCCGCTATTGCATCAGGAACAGGATTTGGCTTGTGGGCTGCAAAATCAAGCCCGCAAATTATTGATACCATGAAATCTCTAGCTCAATATTTGCAGACATTAGGATAGCCGTTCCAATTTTATCCATAAAACGATGTGATAATATACCATACGAAATATCTTATGAGCCGATTAAGTCTCTCATTTACCGCAAAATATGCAGTGAACATTGTTGCTTTTGCGGCGAATGCGAGCTATAATCACATTAAAACATGCGGTGATTATGATGTGGATTTACGAACATACAGATTGGCCTAATTTTTCCTGGGATCAGGAGAGGGTAACGCCGTACCTAATCAAAGTCAGGCATATACAGGGTCGGCTGTTAGGCCGTATGCAGGCTCTTGGCTTTGATTTAAAGCAGGAAGCTAGCCTTAATACCTTAACCAACGATGTTATTAAATCCTCTGCGATTGAGGGAGAGGTCCTTAATCCTGAAGAGGTGCGTTCATCAATTGCCCGTCGGCTTGGTATAGATATAGCTGGCCTTATCCCTGTTGGGCGCGATGTCGAAGACATCGTCGAGATGATGCTGGATGCTACGCAGAACTTTAATAAACCACTGATGGAAGATCGTTTATTTGATTGGCATGGCGCGCTTTTCCCAACAGGGCGAAGCGGCATGCAGCGCATAACAGTTGGAGCATACCGCCCAGAAGAAGCTGGCGCAACGCAGGTTGTTTCTGGTCCTATAGGGCGTGAAAAAGTTCATTTTGAAGCGCCGGGTGCTAAGGCCTTAAAAAAAGAAATGGCTGCCTTCTTAAAATGGTTAAACCATGGGTCAGATCTAGATGCGGTTATCAAAGCCGCCATTGCACATTTGTGGTTTGTAACTATCCATCCATTTGAAGATGGTAATGGCCGTATTGCGCGTGCGATTGCAGATATGGCACTCGCCAGAGCAGATAATACAGCCGAGCGTTTTTATTCAATGTCTGCGCAAATTGAGGCAGAGCGGAAAGACTATTACGCGCAACTTGAAGCGCAACAAAAGAGCGATGTTGATATTACAAAGTGGCTCTTGTGGTTTTTAAAATGTCTCGAGCGTGCCATCGAAGGGGCTGAGGATACATTAGCCATTGTCCTTCATAAATCAAAGCTATGGGATCACTTAAATCAGAAATCAATTAATGAGCGGCAGCGTTTGATTGTGAACAGAATGTTCGAAGATTTTAAGGGGCATATGAACACATCTAAATACGCAAAGCTGGCCAAGTGTTCAACGGATACTGCTTTTAGGGATATTAAAGAGCTCCTGGAAATGGGTGCTTTTATCAAAAATCCCGGAAGCGGTCGCAGTACAAGTTACCGTTTGGCAAATACCGAAGAATTAGAATCATAAAAAGTGACAGGCTACATGCGGGTTCGCCGCCATTCCTGCTCCGCACTTGCTCCATATGGGTTTTTGCAAAAAGGGTTGTCTTTAAAGGCTGAGGATGTGGCAAATATTTGGGAAGTAAATATCAGAACGGCCAAACGTGATATAGCCGGATTAGTTGATCTTGGCCTGGTTGAGTTTTCGGGCGCGCATAAAAATGGACGATATATTGTGATGTAAGAAATATCCCTGATAAATCACTGTTATTTTTCTGGAAGGATTGCTAAAGCCCTGAATATTAGGACTTTAGGTCAATTTCGTTCACAAAAACAGGGGGATTTTCTAAAATTACCCTGTAAAAGAGCCAATAACAGTGATTATAATGCTGAGAAAGGTTATCGCTGGACTAATGACGCTAATTATTGTGCGTAAATGGTCAATTTTATAATGAAAATTTTATTGCCATTTAGTTTTGATTTATTGCTTTGTATGTAGTATCGCTAGAAAACGATAGAATATATGGGTCATTTTGGTAAAAGGGGTTGTGATAAACAAGCAAGCGACAAGTGCAAGATGGCTATATAAAAGAAGTGGTAATATATGGTGTATGTCTTTTAATATATAAAGTAAAAGTCCTGAAAAAGATGTTGCAAATAGCAATAAAATAAAAGCAACTTCTCCTGAAAAATAATGTATGTTTGCCAAGTTTCTGTTAGATTTAAATTTTAATAGCAACATCCATAAACACCCTATAACCATCATTAAGCCTCCTATCAAACCACTTAATTTAGGTAAAGAAAATAAAGGATATGGTGCTGGATAATGAAATATATAATGCAAGATAGTTGCGCTAGAAGTTGCGATAAAACATAATAAAAATCCATAAGCAATAAGATGATGCGCATATCGCCTTTTTTGCGTATAAATATCACCCTTTTCAAATTGGCAACCATCGCCATGACCACCATTTAAGTTTTTCATGACACTGACTTCTTTAAAAGTATCTAATAAAGATTGTATAGTAATAGAACCTCCCTCTATTACTTTCCAAAATTTATATAAACTAAATCCTAGCAAAATATAAGGTACTACGAATAAAGGAATAAAGATATTTATCAATAATTGGTGCGAAAAAATATCATAAAAATTATTAATAACATCATCTTGTGATTGATAGCCAAGCAAGACAAAAAATATTAATAAAATGGCAATGCTAATCAATAAAACAATAGGGCGCATAGATATTGTTTTTGTTAGTAAGTTAAATTGCGAATATTCTTCCCAACTATTTTGCCTAACCTCTGCAAAAGCTTTAGGAATATTAACATTAAATTCATGAGGCTCTGCATATTGACATGCGTAATAGCACCCACGACAATTATGGCATATATTGGCCAATTTAATAATATCATTATCTTCAAAATTGCGCAATTTATGTAACTCTGGAAAAACATTGCAAAAACCCTCACAATAACGACAAGCATTACATATAGATGCTTGCCTTTTGGCTTCTTTTATAACGTTACTATTTGCTATTTGCATAATTTGCAGCCTCCTTACCCGCAATACGACCAAAAACAGTACCAATAGTCATACCTGTGCCTGCCAAATAACCTTCACCTAATATAGAGCCTGCCATAATTTCACCCGCAGCCCATAAATTATCAATCAACCCTGCATGATTAACGCATTGGGCTTTTTCATTCACTTTAAGCCCTAAATAGGTGAACGTAATGCCTGTTTTTAAAACAAAAGCGTAATAAGGTGGCGTGTCTATTTTTCGTGCCCAATTGGTTTTATTAATATTCAAATTGATTGTTGCTAGATTATCTAATAATTGGGCATTAAAATGCGTATTACCATTACATGCCGCATTATAACTGTTAATCTCATTTACAAGATCATGCTTTGGGAGGTGTGATTTATACGCTAATTCTTCTATAGTACTGGCTGTAATAGGATCAAATAATGGTGGCATGAAATCATTTATCGCTTTTGCATCAATGATTGCATAAGCAATTTGATTAGGCTGTTCAGCAACAAGACGACCCCAAACAGCATAGCGTTTTGGCCACAAATCTTCACCTTCATCATAAAAACGTTTGCCCAACTGATTGACTGTTACAGAAAAAGGTACGCAATCTAATCTTGTAGCAATACCGCCATCATATTCTGGTGCTTGGCCATCAACAGCTACAGCATGACATTGTTTGCCTTCGCCCACCGTTAAAATATTTTGGTTAATCAGCGCTCTTAAAGCTTTACCTTTATTATATTGCGTTCCTCTGATGATAAAATTTTTTGCAACATCACCCCAATATTCTTGTAGCCATTCTTTATTAGATTCAAAACCTCCAGAAGCAACAATAATAGCTTTAGGGGATATTTTGTGGTTTTTTCCTTGATAGAGTATTGTTACAGAAGTCACTAATTGCTTATTAGTAGTAAAATCTATAGCTTCTGCCTTATAATAAGCATCAACGCCAATTTTTTTGGCATAATTATAATAGTTATTTAGTAAAGCTTTACCGCCTCCTAGAAAAAAGGCATTGGTGCGGGCAAGACTTAATGTGCCTGAGAGGCTGGGTTGAAATTTAACATTTCTTTGCTCCATCCATTTATAGCAATCATCGCTTTTATCTATCATGATATTAGCTAAACGAATATCAGTCTTACCTTTGGTAACTTTTAATAAATCTTCTAAAAATTCTTCTTTTTTATAATTATCTTCTAATTGACCTAAAGGTGCATTATGTTTAACCCTGAAATTACGGGTATGACGAGAATTACCACCACGATATGCATAAGGAGCAGCTTCAATAATAGCTACTTTTGCTCCCATTTCTCTTGCCTCTATAGCAGCAACAATGGCAGCGTTACCACCACCAATAATAATAACATCATAATGTGACAATACCATAAAGACTATCTTTGATTTTTATTGTATGCATGTGTATACTAAATAAAAAATTTAGTGTCAATAAAGGTTTTAAAATGACAAATTCCTATGCTGAGATTGCGCATGAAAAAATCATACTTCTTATTAAAGAAGGTATATTGAAACCTGGGCAACGGGTTATGGAAACCGATATAGCTAAACGCACAAATTTATCGCGTACTCCTGTTAGAGAGGCACTTAAAAAACTAGAGGCGGAAGAAATTATTATTCATCAAGCGAAAATTGGCGCAGTTATTAAAAAATTTAATCACCAAGATGTTATAGAGTTATATGAGGTGCGCATCATGCTTGAGAAAATGGCTGCCAAGCTTGCAGCACAACATGCAACGATGAGTGAAATTGACTTATTAAAAAAATATAATAATAAAATAGTGGATGCTGAGGAGCAAGAAAAAGCAGCTTCTTATAATAGTCAGTTTCATCAGATCATTATACAATCTACCCGCAATAGATATTTGCAAAAAGCATGGGAGCAATTAACAAAAAGCATTATTCTTTTAGGTCCTACAACATTATATAGCGAAACACGTTATCAAGAAGCTTATTATCAACATCATGATATTATTAAGGCTATTGAAAATAAAGATGCTGAACACGCCATGGTCATGGCAGAAGACCATATGAATAGATCGCTTGAAATAAGGTTAACGCATATACATGACGGTTCTTATTAAATGTTTGCATATGGATTAAGCTTTATTATTGCAGGGATTGGCGTTGCTATCTTTCAATTATTTGAATTACCGTTACCATGGTTATTAGGGCCTATATTTGCCTGTTTAATAGCTGCTTTATGCGGTATTAAATTTAAAACCATTATAATGGTTAACAACCTTATGCGTACCGTCTTAGGAGTAGCTGTTGGAGCTTCTATAACATTGGTTTTTTTGGGTCATCTTTTATCTATATGGCAAAGCTTGGTTTCTGTTATTATTATGATTTTGTTAATAGCATTATTGGGAGTTCCCTATTTTTATAAAATATGGAAATATGATTTTATAACCTCTTATTATGCTGCAATGCCGGGTGGCTTACAAGATATGTTATTATTTGGTCAAGAAGCAGGGGCTAATATACGCACTTTATCTTTAGTACATGCGACAAGAGTATTAGTGGTAGTGGTTATTTTGCCCATTATTTTAATAGAATTTTGGGATGTTAATTTAAACAATCCTCCAGGCGCTTCAATTGCCAATATAGATGGAATGCAATTGCTTGTAATGGCTTTTGCTGGCATTGTTGGCTGGCAATTGGCAAAAAAAATCAAATTATTTGGTGCCTCTATTTTAGGGCCATTACTATTATCTGCTTTTTTATCATTGCTTGGTGTTTTAGAACAAAGACCCCCTGCGGAAGCTATTTGGGCAGCACAATTTTTTATTGGCATGGCTGTTGGGGTAAACTATGTGGGGATTCAAATACGTGAATTAAAACATGATGTTGTAGCCTCTTTGGGGTTTTGTATTTTACTTGCCATCATTACATGGATAGTATTTACAGTGACCAATCTTTTGGCACTTACACTGCCACTAAATTTATTACTGGCTTTGACGCCGGGGGGACAAGCGGAAATTACAGTATTGGCTATTATAGTAGGCGCGGATGTTAGTTTTGTAATAGCTCATCATATTTTACGCATATTTTTTGTTATTTTGCTAGCTCCGATAATAGCGAAGATATTTAAGACACAACATGAATAGGGTTGCCATTATGATAAGCAATAATTTGCTCAAAAATATCAGAAAATTGATTTTCTAACTCATCAATAGTAACAAAACCAATATGAGGAGTTGCAATAACGTTGGGATGGCATGCAAGAGGGTCACTTTGCCATGTGATTGGTTCTTCATCAAACACATCAATAGCTGCCATTTCTGGGCGCCCTTCATTAAGCGCATGTAATAAGCTATCTTTTTCAATTAAACCTGCTCTTGATGTATTCACAAACAGAGAATCTTTTTTCATATTTTCAAAATCTTTTCTTGTAATAATATTACGGGTTGTTTCCTTTAAGCGTACATGAATACTAACAATATCCGACATTGCAAAAAAAGCTTTCCTTGATGAGGCAAGGATCATCCCATCTTTTTTTGCTCTTTTACGCCCTTCCTCCGATGCCCACCAAATAATATTCATACCAAAACTTTCAGCATATCTAGCAACCTGGTTTGCAATACGTCCATAACCATAAAAGCCTATGGTGCGTCCTCTTAATGTTTTGCCAACCCCCATTTGCCAATTTCCTTGCTGTAAACTTGCCATTTGTTGGGGAATTTGACGGTACGCTGCAAGAATTAACGCCCACACATGTTCGGATGCGGCAAAGCTCGGCGTTCCTTTATGCATGTTAGAACAGACCGTAATATCTAAATCATGACAAGCTTCTATATCAATATGAGGATAGACACTTCTTTGTGAAATCAGGTGTAAATTAGGCAGTTTTTCTAATAAGTCACGGGTAATTTTTGTGCGCTCACGAAAAAGCACAAGTACCTCTGCATCTTTTAAGCGCTCTGTCAAAATAGCGATATCTTCTATATGATCATTCCATATCGTTACATCATATTCTGCAATTTTTTGAAAAGAGGGAATATATCGTAAACTATCAAACCAATCATCTAAAATATGTATTTTCATTGTTAAGCTTTTTATAAAAACAAATTGCCATCTGCAATTTTACGGGCTGTTCGTGTTAAACCTGCAGCATTAACAAAAAAAACATCATTATCATTTGTATAATCTAATAATACATTAATAGAACCTAAAGGATGTTCTAATATTAAATCAACAGGGTTTACACTGGGTCTATTGAGCAAGTTATCTGCAATGGTACCTTTAGCCATTAAGCAAGATGCAATAGCTTGTGCGCCTGTAACCGCCATAGTAGGGTGCGCTTTCCATGGCATAAAATATCTTGCGGCAATATGGCCATTATTTTGTGCAGGGGCAAGCAAGGCAAATTTGGGTGTAACGGATTTTGTAACATCTCCCATACCCATTTTTTTTCCTGCTATAATGCGTAAATTTTCAATTTTTTGAAATAACTCTTTATTATCATTTAATTCTTCTGCTGACTCATAGCCTGAGATATTCAAGTCACTTGCTTTTGCAATAACCATCGGCATAGTAACATCTATACAAGTAACAGAAATATTACTGATAATGTCACTTTTTTGCCCTGTTGGAAATAATTTACCTGTTTTAGAACCAACAATATCCATAAAATGTAACCCTATTGGTGCGTTTGTACCAGGCACTCCGTCAATGGCACTATTGCCCTTATAAATAACACCATCTTTATTTGTCTGTACAATTGCTTTTACCTTAGCCCCTGTGTTAACGGCATGAATGATAATTTCTGTTTGGTTATTTTGTGGTTTCACTAATCCCATTTCAATAGCAGCAGGTCCAACGCCAGATAGTATATTACCGCATGTTGGTTTATAATCGACCAGTTTTTCTTCAACGCTAACTTGTGCAAAAAAATAATCAATATCGCAATCATTTTTTAATGATGGTGATAACATAGCTACTTTCGTGGTAACAGCATTACCGCCCCCAATGCCATCAATATTTAAATAATGGCCTGCACCTATCACCTTTATTAGAGTTTCAGATAATTCATTCCTATTTTCAGGCAAATCAACTCTATTAAAATAAGGTCCTCTAGATGTGCCGCCACGCATAAAAAGATAAGGTATAGATTGTTTTTTCATTTTTCAATAGCTTACTTCAGATAAATGGCCATGGCAGTTGGATATGTTCTTGCAACAAACCCGATGGGAAATTACGCTTAAGGGAATAAGCAAGACCAATCATCATTAAAATACCACAAATACTGTATAATATGCTATGCAACAAAGATAATTTTGCTCTTATTTGCATAAAACTTATCAAGAAAAAACCTAAAGCTATAATAAAGCCAAAAATATATGTTAAGCCCAGTAATAATAATGGCCAAAATAAGGTCGATAATAAAGAATAGGGGGCATCGGCATCCTCACCTGCCACTTCTCTATCTGCAAATATAGCATCACCTTCATTATTTCTCATCATTTGTATTAACAAGATAAAACATGATAACATCATGATAGATGCCACAACTAAAGGCACTATCTTATCTGTCATTAAACGATCATTAATTAAGGAAGCATTCCAAAAACTAATAATCGCATAGGTCAGCATGCCAAAAAGAAAAATCATAGGTAGGCGTTTTTTGCCAGCAATGACATTACCTTCAGCATTGATAGTTTTGGTTTGCCTAATACCTAAGATAATAGAAATAATAGTCAATATCAGTAACACAATGACGATAGGGCTAAATACATAGCTTAAACCTGCATCCAAACTATCACGAAAACGAAAATTGGCAATTTGATAGGCTTGATTGGTAAATTTTTCAACAGGTTCTGATAATACAAACCCAATTAAAAAAGCAGGGCGAGACCAATCAAAACGGCGCATCAAAATACCAAAAAAACCAAAAATATATAACGCTACTAAATCAATAATATCTTGGCCTGACTGAAAGGCTGCAAAAGATAATATCATAAATAAGAAAGGAGCAATTAATGTAAATCTTATTTTGGTTAATTTTGCAATATAGGGGGAAGAAGCAATACACAATGCTGTTCCAATAATATTGGCAAAAGCAAGCAACCATACAATAGCATACGTAATATTAAGGTTGCTTTGTAGCATTTGCGGGCCAACTTCAATTTCACCAGATCCTAACAAAGCAACAGCCCCAATAAAAATAGCCATAGAGCCAGATCCTGGAATACCAAATAATAAGGTTGGTACTAAACCACCGCCTTCTTTGGCATTATTAGAACTTTCAGGGCCTATAACACCTCGTATTTCCCCTTTACCAAAGCCAGATTTATCTTTTGTTGTTTGTACCGTATGACCATAGGCAATCCAATCAACGACTGATCCTCCTAAACCTGGAATAACCCCAACAACCACCCCAATAATAGAACAGCGGATAGATAAAAAAATATTTTGTGACCATGCTTTAACGCCGTCAAACCAACCCGCGCCCAATTTATTATCTTTGGCTATAGCATTATCTTGGCGTAATAAAGATACTATTTCAGGAATAGCAAATATACCCAAACCTACAATAACTAATTTAAAACCATCTGTAACATAAGGCGTATCATAGCTTGCCATACGCAAACTGCCTCCAGCGTCACTCTCACCGATAGTACCCACCAAAACACCCAAAGCAGCAGCAGCAATACCTTTAAAAGGAATGCGTCCTGCCAAAATGGCCACCATGGAAAGTCCAAGAAATGTAATCATTAACATTTCAGGAAGCCCAAAGGCCAACACAATAGGGCGGGCAACTAAAATAAATAATGTAAGAAAAATAGCCCCAATTAAACCACCAAATAAAGATGAGGCAAAAGCTGCGGATAAAGCTTTTGCTGCCAATCCTTTTTTAGCTAAAGGAAAACCATCAAGTACGGTTGCTTGTGAAGCAGAGGAGCCAGGTATCCCCATAAGAACGCTTGCAAAAGTATCAGAAGTTGGCACTACTGCTACCAAACCTATCATCAAGCTTAGTCCTAAAATAGGATCCATACCAAACATAAAAGGTAGTAATAAGGATAGACCAGCAATACCGCCTAATCCAGGAAAAATGCCTATCATAAGGCCTAAGAAAACCCCTATCATTAAATGCAATAGCACTTCAAATGTTAATATAATTGAAAAAGCTGATTGTAATGAGGCGATGGCGTTTAAAAAAATATCCATAGAAATTTAAAATTTAAATGGAAGGAACCATCATTATGATGGCTCCTTCTCTTAAAGAAAAAATGATATATGTTATTTTAAAGTAACACCATAATCATTTTCTAACCATTTTTTAACAAAAGCTTTTGCGCTAGCGTCAACATTAATGCCTTTTTGTAAAGCTTCGCCAGCACCATTACCGGTAAATAATTTATATTTACCTAACCGTTTTGCAGATATTTTGGCAAAATCAGCACGCTCACCAACTTTTTTAAAGGCCTTTGCAAATGTATCAATAACTTCTTGGTCTGTGCCTGCTGGTAAAAAAGCAATTTTTTGCACAGGGAAACCTGCTACAAAAAAGGCTTTCCAAGCATTCCATGCTTCGCCCTTTGTTTCACAACCATCTGTTGCTTCACAAACTTCCTTAAACGTTGGCAGGTTAGGGAAAGTTGGGTCACGCACAATATTACCATTATCATCTAAAGCGCCCCAACTCATCATAGCCACAGCTTTACCATCTTGAACCAACTTAGCAGAAGCTTTTAGGTAAGAGGATGAGGTTTGATAATCAATATTAGCTTCACCACGTTCAAACATTAAACGGCCATCGCCACGGCCTTTAATGCCAAATACTGGCTCAACATCTATACCCAACATTTTCCATGCTAATAAAGGCACTAAGTCAAGACGTGTTGCACCTTGTGAGCCATAAATAAATTTTGTATCTTGTAATTTGTTGGCTGAACCATCAAAATTTGCACCATCTTTAGGGTTGAGATACGCAACACCGCCTGTGCCAGAAGCCATTACAGGGTTCCAATCTTTATATTCATATTTAACACGCGGGTCATCTAAAAGATAAGGAAATTGTGTGGAACCTGAAGAGCCAAACAATAATGTACCATCTCCATTTTTTTGTTTTTGGAACCAGTTTGCGCCTTTAGTAGAACCTGCACCTGGCATAAATTTTACTACAACCGTTGGGGTGCCAGGTAATGCTTCTGATAATAAAGGTGCAAAAAAGTTAGCCCATTTAGCTGAACCACCTGTTTCTGAAAATGGAATAATCCATTCAACTGTTTTGCCTGATAAATCAATATCAGCTTGGGCTGTATTAGCCAGTATAGCAAGAGAAGCAATACCAATTGCCGCTGTTTTTAGCTTTTTTATAATTGTCATTATAATCCTCCGTATGAATCGTAATAGTAAAGTTGATAATAAGTAAGCGTATTACACTAATTATGTAAAGCGTATTACACTAATTATGTAAAGCGTATTACACTAATTATGTAAAGACTTTAACATATAAAACTTGCATTATGCTTGCATTTGCTGTGGGTATGGTTTTAATACAAAGTCTGAAAAGTTAAAATGGATGTCAGTTTTTAACTCACTTAGAAACCTATACGCTCATGAAGGCAGTAAAGAAAAAGGGTTGAATAAAGACGAGGTTGAAACTCTTAAAAAGATCCATGCTAATCTTATTTAAGGTGACAGAACCCTCTAGTAAAAGTTTATTTGTTGGTGCAAATGTTGGTATATTTGTTTTTTTACATCGGTTTAATATTATAAATATCAAATACTTAAAGCCTATTTATGAATGATGCCACCGCCATTTTATGATATGGGCATCCATATCCATTTAGTTACATTTTGATCAATATTGAAGATATCAAAGTTGCAATTGTATCTTTGTTCATGATTGGCTGATGGGTATCTATTTGCAATCATCGATCAATAGGTTTAGTTTGGGATCTTGTGATGTATGCACAAAATCCTATCAATTGAATAAAAGAGCCAATACATGAAAACAGTTGATATAGTAAAATGGATTGCCACTATCATACAATTAATGGGGTATGGATTAACTGGGCTTAACTATACCCCATGGAATATTTATATGTTTATCATTGGTATTATATTGTGGTTTTTGGTTGGCTTTATGTGGAAAGATAAAGCCATTATGATTGTACATATCGGGGCTTTCTTGTCATTATCAATAGGGTATTTGAATGCATGAAATTGGCCAATGGGTGCAAGTTAATGATTCAATGCAAAAAAATTACGCATACCAGATTGTAGCGCCATTAGGAGAGGATTTTGATGAGGGTTTTTATCCTGATTTAAGTCCAAAGGATATGCTAGAAATGGGCGTGTTTGAAGGAAAATATTTAAATGATTGTCAAAATGAATTTCCTAGTGATTGGTTTATAAAGATCAAATCAAGCCATAGACCTAATCCATCATTAAACTATTTTAAAATAAAAAGCAGACAATCTTTAAAAATATGGCAAATGAAGGGATGGATTATAGGTGACGACCCTAGGGGGTGGTTTCAATGGTATTGCAGATATTATCAAGGTAGGAGGATGGAAAGCATTGATATGATCCAAATCAAGAGATGGAAAGCATTTTCTAGACATGCAGGACAAATAAGAAAAAACTGCAATCCAAATGATGTTTTATGTAGACCAAAACAAAGGCAAGCATTATTGCAATGGGCTTATGACCCTTTCATTTAAACACAGTATGATATGATCATATAAAGTGACACCGAGATAGAGCATCAAAGCCATTAATCTTTGGTCAAATTTTGCAATGAATGGTTATGTCTTTAGGTCGTTTGAAAGCTGATCTGATAAGGCTTGAACTATGACAACGCCTATATATCACATAAGATTTTGAGAGTTTTTTTATTTTTTAACGGTTGATAAAGTCACCAGGTCATCAAACTCAAATCTTGCGTTTTTTGGTGTGTTTTTGCCGTCTTTTGTTCAAGACTAAACCAAAATATATTTTTGACGCTCTTAAGGTTTTAATGTTTTGCTTAGCTATCCATTTGCAATCATCGATGAATGGGTTTAATTTGATGGATTGGATAAAACAAACCCGATAATTGATCTAATAAAAAGGAATGATGAATGCTCAATCCAAGCAATTTAAAATATTTGGAATGGTTTGCAGTGATCACTGCGATAGCGTATTCTTTGCTTGTTGCATCCAATATTGATTTAGAATTTGCTGGTTTTACATTGCTGCTTATTTCTGCAATTGCTTTGGGAGTATGGGCATATATTGGCAAGCATAAGGGTATATTTTTTTTACAATTTTTTTATGCAACAGCAGCTATCATTGGCATGATCAGGTGGTTTTAGAGGGGTTTTCTCTCATAGGGCTAACAACGAGCTTAAAATAAAACAGGGTATGGAATGAAAAATAAAGTCATTAATATAAGAGATCAGTTTGATAAAATTGATTCGTTGTGGGCGCCTAAAATCATGTGCCAATTTAATCAATGTGATTTTAAAATTGTCAAAATTGATGGCGAGTTTATATGGCACTTGCATGAGGATACTGATGAGGTATTTATCGTGGTTGAGGGTGAGTTTAATATGGAATTTAGAACCCATATTGAAAAGGTACAACAAGGGGAGATGATTGTTGTTGAAAGAGGGGTTGAACATAGGCCAGTATCAGCCCAGGAATGTAAAATCATGCTCATAGAGCTTTCAGGCACTTATAATACAGGTAATGTTGAAAGCAACAGAACCAAGCCTATGGATGAATGGATTTAATTTGATATCAATAAAAACCCAAGAGATAAGGCAGTAAATAGAACATAGTCATGCAATGGAGAATGTGGTATAAGTTAATGAAAAGCAATATCACTCAATCATCATTAATAGGGCATATTTATTTGTGGATATGACGGATAAATTAGATAGCCGAGATAGCATTGTATTTGAGTTGGTTGATCTTGAGCAATATCCTATACATAGGATCAACGAACCAGCAGGCAAAGGGCATAATTTTTTAAAGCGTTGCCAACAGCATATGGAGGAATATGGCTGGTGCAATTTTGTCGAATTTATCAAACCTGAGGCACTCAATATTTTGCGTAATGAGGCTCTTGATTTATTGCCATCTGCTCAAATTTTAACCATTAGAAGAAATATTTATCAAGGTGCGGTTGAAAATAGTATGGACCCTGATGATTTAAAATCGCGTGAATATGTGCATACTGCACATCAATTGGCTGATGATCAAATCCCTAATCATAGTGCTATACAAAAACTATATCAATCAACATTGGTGACAGATTTTATTAGACAAGTGCAAAAAAAGGACACCCTCTATCGTTGTAGCGATGAGTTTCAAGCGCTTAATATTGTTGCTCTCAATCCTGAAAGTTGGCATGCTTGGCATTATGATACAATAGAATGCACCGTAACATTATTGTTGCAAGCATCAGAGCAGGGAGGTGAGTTTACGTTTATCCCCAACTCTCGTGATGATGAAATGGAAGATACACAAAGAGTTAATCAAGTGCTTGGAGGTGATCTGTCAAAAGCAGAAACTTTTAAAAGAGATGCAGGCGCATTAACGTTATTTCGTGGTGGATATTCATTGCACTCAGTTACAAAAGTAAAAGGCACAAAACCACGAGTTACTGCAATTTTTACCTATAGTGAAGAACCTCATGGTGCAATCAGCGATGATCTTAATATTAGAATTTATGGTAAAAGGGCTGAAAATATAATCAACCAAAGAAAGTTAAAAAAGGAAATCCAATGACAATAGCCCTTTTAGTAATTGATGTACAAATGGCTTTAGCAATTGATGATGCCAATGGTGGAGAACGCTCATGCCGAGAGGCTGAGGGGAATATTGGTCAATTATTGTCAGCATTTAGACAAACAGATCATCGTGTCATCCATATCCATCATTATGGACTTGATGATGATGATCCGTTTAATGAAAAGGCTGTTGGCTCAAAAGTGCAACCATTTGCTAAGCCCAATAATGGAGAAAAAACATATGTCAAAAATGGCAGCAGTGCATTTATAGGCACAACGTTAGAAAAAGATTTACGTAAAGATAATATCAAAACATTAATCCTTTGTGGTGCAACAGCAAATCATTGTGTTGAAACAGCAACACGCATGGGAAGTAACCTTGGATTTGATTGTTATTATGTTGGTGATGCTGTTTGGGCCTATGGTGTAAAAGGGCCAGATGGTACCCACCATAGTGGTGAGCAAATACATTCTGTATCGATGGCTAATATAGAAGGTGAGTTTGCTAGAGTTGTAACAACCAAAAAAATACTAGCTGATTTGGCTAGTTTTTAAATGAAGGTTTGGTATTGGTCTTTGCAAATATCATGAATAAAATATTAGCTTAAACTGATTGTGTGGGATTAAACTGATTGTGTGGGATTAAACTGATTGTGTGGGATTAAACTGATTGTGTTCCATTGTAGCAATCACGAGGCAATAGATTGACAATTGATTGATCAGGAAGCCTTGATTTGAGGCAATATCCCCCCATCAGCGCTTTAAGTGATAATCTCCAGTGTTTTAAGTTGCTCCAGCTGCTTTAGGTACCTCAGTGCTTTAGATGATCAAGATTGATACCCAATAGCAATGTTAGGTTTCTTGTAAGATGAGATCGGATACTTTTTCTGCAACCATGATAGTGGGTGCGTTTGTGTTGCCTGAGGTGAGAGTTGGGAAAATGGAGGCATCTACAACGCGCAAGCCTTTAACGCCATATAGTTTTAAATGCTGATCGACAACATCCTCTTGTGCATTTGGGCCCATTTTGCAAGTACCTACCGGGTGAAAAACCGTGCTACAGCGTTTCTTGAAATCGTCAATAATTTGCTGGTCTGTCGGGATTGGTTGGTCGCTAGGGGCTTGCTGACTGCTGGGGTTGGCAATAGGCGGAGCAATTCTGTGTTCAGTAATGGCTGCTAAGGCTGGCATTTTTGCAAGTTGATATAGCAATTGAACACCTTCAAGCATCTCGTCAATATCGCGTTGGTCATCGAGATATTTGGGTTGGATATGAGGGGCAATTGTGGGATCGCTGGATGCGATATTGATAAAGCCTTTGCTATAAGGTCGCAAAGGTTGGATAGATAATTGAAAGCCCGGGAAGGGATCAGGTTTGAGCAAGGGTCGTTGATTTTGGGGTGCTTTGGTGTAGCTCACAGGTGAGAAAAAAAGCTGCATGTTGGGGCGGGTCAAGCCAGTGTTGGTGCGGATAAAACCCCCTGCTTGATTAACCCCAAGAGAAAGCGGGCCTTTTAAAGTAAATAGATAGCGTAATGCGTGCTTAACTTTACCCCAAAGCGGGCCTAATTCTTGGTTAAGGGTAGGCGTGTTAGCACGATAAAGCAAATCAATGCCTAGATGATCTTGCAAATTTTGTCCAACAGCAGGTGCATGATGGATCACTTTGATGCCAAATTGCTTGATGAGATTGGCATCACCAATGCCGGATAATTGTAAAATTTGGGGTGAGTTAATTGCCCCAGCAGCAAGAATAACCTCTTTTGCAGCAGAAATTTGCTTGATTTGGTTGTTGTGCTTATACTCAACACCTATTGCTTGTTTGTTGTGAAACAAAACACGTTGCACTAATGCCTTTTTGATTAGTTTAACATTGTTGCGTTTTCGAGCATCCCACAAATAAGCGCGCGCGCTTGACATACGAAAACCACCCTTCATGGTGTTTTGGTAGTAACCTACGCCTTCTTGGGTTTTGTTGTTGAAATCTGGATTATAGGAAAAGCCATACTGGGTGCATGCCTTGATAAAATTGTGGCAAATTGGATGTAAATCTTGACTGACATCGGTAATATGCAAAGGCCCTTGATGATCGGGGCTTGAGGTAGAGCTTGTCTCAGCTTTTTTGAAATAGGGTAAAACATCATCCCAACCCCATATTGTGTTACCAAGTGCTTTCCAATGGTTAAAATCTTCTGCCTGTCCGCGGATGTAGACCATTGCATTGATAGAACTTGAGCCACCTAAAACTTTACCGCGTGGGCAATAAATGCGCCTATCATCGAGGTTTTTTTGCTCTTGGGTTTGATACATCCAATTGATATTGCTATCATAAAAAGCCTTGCCGTACCCGATAGGCATTTGTACCCATAGATTGAGATCAGAGCCGCCAGCTTCAAGAATAGCAACGGTGTATTTTCCATTTTGTGACAATCGATTAGCAAGCACGCATCCAGCAGAGCCAGCTCCGACAATAATGAAGTCATATTGATCCATGAAAATACGCCAAAGTTATAAAATAGTTGGTTTAGGTCCATTTTTATAAATGAACATTGTATCATCTGTCTATATAAAGTTTAATGATCCTTTGTTGGCAAATTTAGGATCATTTTATTTGATTGATAGTTGTAATGGTTATTTTTTATTTTATCATGTTATGGTATAAAATTAAAACTTAATTGGAGAGCATGATGAAAATTATAGCAATTGAAACATTTTCAACGGTTGATGTTTGTTTTGTCAAGGTAACAACCGATACAAACGCGTATGGATGGGGCCAAGCAGCGCCTTATTATAGCGATATTACAGCAACCATTATCCATCGCCAAATAGCACCACATGCACTCAACCAAGATGCCAACGATATTGCCTATTTGGTGGATGTGATCCCTGAAAAAGAGCATAAATTTCCTGGATCTTATATCCAACGTGCTATTGGAGGATTAGAAACAGCCCTATGGGATATTAAAGGTAAATGTGAAGACAAAAGTGTTTGTGAGTTGCTTGGTGGAAAGCCAGGTAGCGTGCGCGCATATGCATCATCGATGAAACGTGATATTAGCCCGCGCGAAGAAGCAGAGAGATTTCTACGCTTGCGTGATCTTTATGGTTTTGATGCTTTTAAATTTAGAATTGGATCAGAATGCGGGCGTAATCAAGATGAATGGGTTGGGCGCACACAAGAAATTGTGCCAACCATTGCTAAGGCGTTTAATGGAGAGGTTGATCTGCTTGTTGATGCCAATTCATGCTATAGTCCTCATAAGGCTATTGAAATTGGCAAGATGCTAGAAGATCATGGTATTTGCCATTATGAAGAGCCATGCCCATATTGGGAGTATGAGCAGACAAAGCAGGTAACAGAAGCCTTATCGATTGATGTAACAGGTGGTGAGCAAGATTGTCATTTGCCAAATTGGAAACGCATGATTGATGGGTGTGTTGTTAATATTGTACAGCCTGATATATGCTATATTGGAGGCATTACAAACACCATGCGAGTTGGTGAAATGGCACGCAAAGCAGGACTACCAGTGACACCCCATTGTGCAAACTTAACATTGGTAACATTATTTACGATGCATGTATTGCAAGCAATGCCAAATGCAGGGAAATATCTAGAGTTTTCAATTGAAGAGGAAGATTATTATCCTTGGCAATATGGGTTGTTTGCCAATCATTTGTTTGAGATTAAAAATGGCAAAGCCAATATAAGCGATGCGCCTGGTTGGGGGGTAGAATTGAATGCTGATTGGCTAGCAAAATCAAACTATCAAATCAGCCAATTGGATTAATGCTGGGCGATGATGAAAAGCAATCAAGCATGTGCAAAGCTCGTAAAGCCTTAATTGAAGCTCTTTGCTTTTAAAGATGTGTATTTGAAACGCTTGTTATATACGCTGGGTTGCAAATTGCGCAATGATGGATTGTCGTTGCTGATCTGCTTTGTTGTATAAGCTTGTAAGATCTGCCTCAATGGCAGATATATTGTTGAGAGCTTGTCCAGAGGGCTGAGCAAATGATTGATCGTATAATGTTGTTAAAACGTCTTCAAGATTTTGTTGCTGTTTAACTTCACTCTCACTTAGCGCGCGCGATTGCGCGGTTGGGATATCTTGCAATTGATTAAGCTGGTTGATTAAAGAATATTCTTGCTGCTTTGCGTTTGAATCTAGATGCTGTTCTAACAAACTATCGAGTTTTGCCTCAAGCGTTTGAAGGAGTTGTTGATCTTGTTTGGTGAGTAAATTTTGACCTAAAAACTGGTTGTCATGATCGTTTGATAAATGATTGCGGCGTTGCTCAAGCTGATGTAGTTGATTTTGCTCATCGAGGCTAAGATAGCGCGGTGTAGGAGCACTATCATAAAGAGATTCAAGCTCTTGAAAAAGTTTTTGAAGCTCCTCATCATTGGTAGATGAGATGCCTTGATCGCTTCGAGGTATAACGGTTTCAAGCTTTTGTTCTAAAACCAAAGCTATTTGATGGTTATTGCCTTGGGTTGACAGGTTGTTTAATGTATCGGCTATATGCTTAAGCAAGTTACGATTTTCTGGATTTAAAGCATCTAGCAAATTGTCGGCTTGTAAGCCTTTCTTTGCAAGCAGGTTATGAATTTGTTCTAAAAGAGAGCTTTCTTTTTTGTCGAATGCTTCTAGTTCTTTTAAACCTTGAGCGCCAAAAATGATTTGGTCAATCTGCTTATCAAGATGTTCAAGTGCTTTGTCTTCCTCATGGCAGTTGCAATAGCCTTGGAGGAGCTCAAAAAATTCGTTAAAGCGAGTTTCTAGCTGATCATTTGTGACATTATGGACAAAATCTCTAGTGCCGGCATTGCCTGTTTGATATGAAAGAATAGAGGTTGTAAGAGTAGTGGAGGTAAAACTTGGCGTATTGGCTTGTTGTGATACTGGTGGCGTAGGCTGAATAGCTTGAATAGCTTGAGTAGATTGGCCCAAAAGGCTCTGTAGCGTAGATGCAATAGTTTTAGATTGGCCACTTGTAGACTGGGTACTGGCAGATTGGGTACTGGCAGATTGGGTACTGGCAGATTGGGTGCTGGCAAATTGGGCTGTAAATTGGCGCGCAGCTTCTATCTGTTTGTTTGAAACATCGTTTGCTAACAAGTTTTTATAAACTGGAAATTGATAGACAGCAACGTTATTAGAATGATTGATAGGCGATGTCATGACGCTTTGCTTTCATATTTGTTGATAAAATAGAAGCAAAAAATATGCCTATCAAAGGCTTATTGTAAAATTGTGTGGTTATAGTAAGTTATTTTGTCCAAAGCGAATTTTTTGCCAATCATCGTCAAGAACACTATAGCTTGAATGGTCTTGCCATTTTCCGCATATGCGTAATGCTTTGCGCGCTGTGCCTTCAAAAATAAAGCCATTCTTTTCTAGTACCTTGATGCTTGCTAAATTGTCTCTCATGCATAAGGCTTGTATGCGCTTAAGTTGCAATTGATGGAATGCATAATCCAATACAAGCCCAACAGCCTTAGTCATATAGCCTTTTTTAGTGTGTGTAGTACCAGTCCAATAACCGATCTGGGCGTTTTCACAAATGCCGTAACGAATGTTAGAAAGGCCAATTCCGCCTATCAATTTAGGATTGCGAATATCAAAAATCAGAAAATATTCTCCACGATTGGACTGTTTTAACATGCGGTTTCTTTTTAAAAAAGCATAATACCAGCTACGCGTTAAATGGTCATCGCTCCATTGGGCCTCATAAGGCTTAATCTCATTTTGAGATTGCTCACGTAGTGCTTGCCATTTGTTAAAATCACGCCGCTCTGGAGGGCGTAGCATGACGACATGATCATATAAAGTATGGTTTTTTTGTTGCCAAAACATCGCAAGCCTAATGTTAATAAAGGATTATACGCAAGGAGCACGGTGTGCCCAACCAATTTGGGCTGCACAATCAAGGCATTGCTCAAGGGCTACTTTGGGGCCAATAACAGCAAGTGCTGGAGGGAGGGTATCAAGCTTACAAAACCATTGATTGATCATCTGTGTGGTAATGTTTTCTAGGTGGTCTAATATAAAGCCATGATCATGCATTTGTTGATGGACAAGCATTTGCCTTGCCCATATGCCTGTACGGTTTTCATAAGATTCTAGATTAAATAGAAAACCAGCCTTATAGACTTGTTTTGCTCGATTAAGTTCTTGCAATTGGATCCCATCAAGTTTTAACTTATCTAATGTTTGCTTAATAGCATGGATGATTTTGTTGGCGTTAGATAGCGCAGTACCAGCGTATATCGTAACACTAGACACATCAAGATATGATTGTAAACTTGCACAGATGCTATAGGCAAGAGCGCGTTCTTCACGGATTTCTTGAAACAATCTTGAAGCCATACCACCTCCTAAAATTTCAACGCCAAGTAATGCAATCATTGCTTGAGTGATGTCTTGTCCATCATAATATTTGTCATGGAAACCAAGCATTAAATGTATTTGCTCGGTATCGATTGCTTGAGATTTGCACCTTGGGATAAATGGCGCTTTGGTGTAGCTAGATGTAGTTTTGGTAAGGTTTTTAGAAGTGTCTTGTACAACACAAGAGTGGTGCAAAAACAATGTGGAAAGATCGCTCATTTCTGCAACGCTTAGCCCACCAGTCATGGACAATACCATATTGGAACATTGATAGTAGCGTTGATGAAACTCTTGCAAAGTCTGTTGGTTGATGTTGGTGATGCTTTCAAGCGTGCCTAAAATGGGATATGCAAGCATATTATCTCCATATGCTGCGCGACAATACAAGTCTGATACTCGATCATCAGGTTGATCAGCAGAGCCTGTGATTTCTTGTTTGATTACTTTTCGCTCTTGCTCAATATCTTCAATCTCAAGGCGGGGCAGCAAAACAAGATCGCTTAGTACTTGAAAAGCAAGATGAGCATCTTTGCATAATACTTGAACTTCATAGCAAGTTAATTCTTGCGATGTCCATGCGTTGATAGATCCGCCGACATTTTCAATCGTTTCAACTTGCTCTTTAGCGCTATAATGTTTGCTGCCTTTAAACGCCATATGCTCTAGAAAATGGGCAGTGCCGTTGATATCAGGGTGTTCATGGCGAGAACCTGCTTTGACATAGCATTGTAGAGTAAATGTTTGTATTTGTGCAATGCAATCGCAAATGATGGATAGTTCTTGCGTGCTGTTGGTTGCTTTGAGTGTTTTAATAATAGGAGTTCTTGCAAGGTTTTCTGATAGCATGGATATCAACAATCAAGAAATGGATGTTTGATTGATATCAAGCAATATTTGCTTGAGAGTGTCTTGGTTGGCTTTGATTTGCGTGACGCGCTCTGGCTTGCTTTCAATGTTATGGAATATCTTGGGCCGTTCTGCTTCAAAGCCAATGGCTTTATAGACACAATCTGCAAATTTTGCAGGGTGTGCTGTGGCTAATACAACCAAAGGATGGTTAAGAGGTTTGGGTAAGTTTTGTGCTGCAAACATACCTACAGCAGTGTGTGGATCTAAAATATATTGTGTTTGCTGATAAGTATGATTAATTTGTGCTAACGTATCTTGATCGCTTGCTTTGCAAGCTAGAAAAATCTCTGTTAATGCTTGCCAATCTTTAGTAGGCACATTCATACTGCCCGAGTTGCGTAAAGATTGAATTTGTTTGTTTGTTTGTTGTGCATTGCGCCCAAGAACAGAGTATAAAAGGCGCTCAAAATTACTTGATATTTGAATGTCCATACTAGGCGATAGGCTTGGTTTGACGGCTTGAACAGACATATCATTATGGTGAAAAAATCGCGTGAGAATATCGTTATGGTTAGAAGCAACAACAAGATGGGGAATGTTTAACCCCATGCTACGGGCTAACCACCCAGCAAAGACATTACCAAAATTGCCACTTGGTACAACAAAACTCACAGGCCTTTCGGGTGCGCCAAGACGCAATGCGGCCCAAAAATAATATATAATTTGAGCCAGAATACGACCCCAGTTAATAGAATTGACGGCACCAAGCTTTAATTGGTCACGCAAGGTGTCGTCATTAAACATTGCTTTGACAAGATCTTGACAATCGTCAAAACTGCCTTCTACGGCAATGTTATGAACATTTTTATCCAACACACTTGTCATTTGTGCACGTTGAAAATCAGATACGCGCCCTGCAGGGTGCAACATGCAAATCTGGATGTGCTCATGACCTTTGAAAGCATGGATAGCAGCAGAGCCTGTATCGCCTGATGTTGCTCCAACAATGACCATTTTGCGATTACGCTTTGCTAAAAGATCTTCTAATAAACCTGCAAGCATTTGCATGCCGAAATCTTTAAAAGCAAGCGTAGGTCCATGAAAAAGCTCTAACATCCAAATATCACGATCAAGATGTGTTAAGGGCGCAAGAGAGCGATGAGAAAAGCTCTTGGAAGCATGTTGCATAATAGAAAGAGGTAAGTCTTGTGGAAAATGCTTGCCTAAAAAAGGCTGTAATATTTTTGCAGAAAGCTCTCCATAATTAAGTTGGCGCATGGCTATTAAGGCTTGCTTAGAAAAATGTGGCAATTGTTGAGGAACGTAAAGGCCACCATCGCGTGCTAATCCATTGAGCAAAACGCTAGAAAGATCCAGATTATGTTCACCACCTCTGGTGCTTTCATATGTGATTTCATGCAATGGCTGTTACTCCTTTTCAAAGCACATTTTGATTAATGAACCATGATAGATATTGTTGTTTGACATTACAGTAATTTTGTTCCTGGTGACATAGAAAATCCATTTAAAAAATCTTTGGCAGGCAAAATAGGTTTTCCCGGGTTTTGTAATTTTGTTATACTGATATAACCATCAGCGCATGCGACATTAAGATGCATAGGATGAGAATTTAAAATAGTCCCTGGGGGCATTGGTGATGGTGAGGATATGTCCTTATACGAGCATGCAGTTGCCTCATGGACCAATATATGCTTGCCTTGATAATCAAAATATAATGCCCGTCTTGCTTGTAAAGCGCGATATTGGGCCATAATTTGAAGAGCTGTTTGTTGCCAGTTAAGTTTTGCATCTGCGCGGGTTATTTTGGATGCATAGCAAGCCAATTGATCCTGTTGAGGCGATAGCTTTATATCTTTATCTAAATATGGCTGTAGATTTTTACTAAATAGTTGCAAAGATAACTTGCTCAAACGTTGGGATAATTCATCTGCTGTTTCATGATCATCAATGGGAGTTGTTAGTTGATCAATAACAGGACCAGTATCTAAGCCTTGATCCATCTTCATTAAGCTTACGCCAGTTGTTGGATCATTTGCCATGATTGCTCTTTCAATAGGTGCTGCACCTCTCCAGCGTGGTAAGATAGACGCATGAAGATTGATGCAACCATGGACAGGCAATAACAGCATTTTTTGAGGCAGTAAAAGTCCATATGCAATAACAATTGCCAAATCTGGCTTGCATGTTTTGATTTGTTGTAAAGCGGCTTCATCAAGCTTGATGGGGTTATATATTGGCAAATTAAGAGAGCGAGCAAGGGTTTCAACAGGAGTTGGTTTGAGTGCTAATTTATTGCGCCCTACCGGCCTTGGAGGTTGCGTCCAAACACCAATAATGTTGTAGGATTTTAGTGATAAAAACTCTAAAATGGGAAGAGCAAAATCAGCAGATCCCATGAACATGATGCGTGCAAGCTTTTGTGGTGTTTTTACATTCATTTTGAAAAACGATTTTGATATAAGCCAAATAATAATACAACTGCCGATCCTGCAATCCATACATGGAACCAACTTGTCCAGAAAGAGTAACTAATGACCCATGCGCACAACGCTGCACCCGTGAATGCTGCACTGGTAAGAGCTTGGGGCTTAGGTAAGCTCAATATTTTAATCAACCACGCGCTAATAAAAACACAAAATGTAATCACACCAAACCATCCAGTTTCTAGCCATAGCTCTAAGACAATGTTATGGGGATGCAATGGCATTGCTTCTTCGGCGTGTAAAAAGAAGAGATTATCGGAGGCACTGTGACCTAGAAGTTCTGCAGTGTAATGTTTTGTATAAAAATAAAATTGATCGATTGCAATGAAACGAGAATTTCCTGCTCCAATACCAATCAAAGATAATAAGTCAGATGATTGAAGGGCTGTAGCCCAAATAGATTCTCTGTGTTGATCAATCAATGGCAAAAAATCAGCACTATCGCTAATAAGAGGCCATCCATTTAAAGATCCAAATGCGTATGTAAGGTATGCTAATATGAACACAGGTATTGAGATCATTATGAAAAAGGTGATGATTGTTTTAATGATCTGCTTTTGTGCATAGATGCAATACGTATAAATGAGGAGTGCAAAACCACCTGATATGGCTAACAACAATGCTTTTGGCAAGTCTCCATAAGGATTGTTTAAGCTGTTGTATAGCGCTAATATGCTATGGATAAGAGTATTATTGATGATGATTAGTAGTAAAAAAGCAATGGAAAAATACAGCCAATAGCGCATGCGAGATGTTTGTTTTTGGCATAACATGGCAATGAGTGTTATGCTTATACAAGCTGCAACATTAATAATCGGCTTTCCAAAAAAGAGATTATCCCCAATAAAAATAAGCTTGATATAGGCACATATACTAAAGAATAAAATCCAAAAGACATAAATGGATAAAAAGTTTTGCACAAAGAAAGTGTATTGATTGGATGATAAAAAATCAATGCGTTTCCATTGATAAATGATCAAAATAGTGCCTAACCCAATAACGATTAAGCGCATTGCCATGTCGATGCTACGTGTGGGCTCAAAAGCTAAAATCGCTGAAGATAACAGACATAAAATGAAGGCAATAAAACTTAATCCCAAAAGACTGATAGGTTGAATTTTAAAGATTGTCTTAATGGTCAATAGATAGGAGGAACGCTTAAAATTTGATAAAAACATGGCACAGCAAGCGCTTATGACAGCCAAGGCAAACGAGACAAAAGGACCAGATCGGCCTATTAAACCAGATGCAGGTACACTTGCAATCATCACCAACATGATGGTTTGATAAAACTCAAACTTTGTTAAGTGAGAGCGCAATATATGCAGAGCATGTGTCAGTTGAAATGTCATTTTTAAAAATATAGCAGAGGCAAGAAAAAGTTAAAGTTTCAGAAGGTTTAAAATTCAAATAATCATTTGAATTTTTGAGGCAATCCTAAGCTACTCCAAATATCATCTATGCGTTGTTTTGTTTGAGAATCCATTTCTAAGAGGCGACCCCATTCACGGTCTGTTTCGGGTGGCCATTTTGCAGTTGCATCAAGACCTATTTTAGAGCCTAAACCCTCAACTGGTGATGCAAAGTCAAGGTAATCAATAGGTGTATGTTCAATGATGGTTGTATCGCGCGCAGGATCCATGCAAGTCGAGATAGCCCAGATTACGTCATTCCAATCACGAACATTAATATGTTCATCTACTATAATAACCCATTTTGTGTAAAGGAATTGGCGCAAATATGACCACACCCCCATCATAATACGTTTTGCATGTCCAGGCCATGCTTTGCGTATCGAAACAACAGCAATGCGATAGCTACATGCTTCAGGAGGCAACCAAAAATCAACAATCTCTGGAAACTGTTGCTGCAATAGAGGTACAAATACATCATTAAGAGCAGCACCCAATACTGAAGGCTCATCAGGAGGGCGACCTGTGAAGGTAGATAAATAAATAGGATTTTGGCGCCTTGTGATTGCTGTAATTTCAAAAACAGGAAATTTTTCAACAGAGTTGTAATAGCCAGTATGATCTCCAAATGGTCCTTCATCAACCATTTCATCAAGCTTGACATATCCTTCTAGTACGATTTCTGCATTGGCAGGAACTTTTAGCTCAACGGTCTTGCAATCAACAAGGTCAACAGGTTTTTTTCGAAGTAAGCCAGCAAATTGATATTCGCTCAAAGTGTCGGGAATAGGTGTTACTGCGGCAATGATGGTGCATGGATCACAACCAATGACCACTGCTGCGGGCAGGTGCTTTGATGGTGTTTGCTTTTTCCATCGATTAAAATGCTGAGCACCGCCGCGATGCTTTAACCAACGCATTGCAGTATGATTACGATCAAGTACTTGCATGCGATAAATGCCGATATTGAAGCGGTCTTGTCTGTTTTGCTTAGGTTGTGGACCTTGTGTAACAACAAGAGGCCATGTAATCAGTGGTCCAGGCTCGCCTGGCCAGCAATTTTGGATGGGCAGGTTATATAAATTAATATCGCTACCGGTTTCAATAACCTCGTGGACACAAGCCGAGCGTACGGTTTTAGCGCGCATGTTTAGTAGGTTTTTAGCTATGGGAAGCATAGAAATTGTTTCTTTGAGGGAGTCTGGTGGATCTGGTTGACGAAGAAAAGCTAGCATTTCACCTATTTCACGCAAGCCATCATTTGTACAATGCATTGCTTTAGCAACACGCTCTACAGTGCCAAATAAATTAACAAGAACAGGAATGTCGCTGATGCTACCATCAGGCATAACAGGTTTTTCAAACAGAATGCATGGTCCATTGTGCGCGAGCAAGCGTGTTTGAATTTCGGTCATTTCAAGGTCAGTTTTGATAGGGGTGCTAATGCGATATAGATCGCCATTTTTTTCAAGCATATCTATAAAACTGCGTAAATCTTTATAATACATGGTTGCCTATTTAAAGCGTGATATTTTTAACATGAAGTTTGATGGATTGCTCCATGGTTGCATAACTATAAGAATACATCTTTATGACAGTTAAGATATTCATTGCAAGCTATTCATAGCAAGATTGGCGTTTGATCCTTAATTGTATGACGATATTTTTGTTTTATATGGTTATTCAATAGAGTTGCATCTTTTGGTATGTTGTTGATCAACATATAACGGAGTTAGGATTGATTGTTGGTTTTGTTGGTTACTTTTAGGGTGTTGTTGTTTGATAGAAAATTGAGGATCTAGCAAATGACCTGATGCATGTATGTTTGTTTGGATGTTAATTGTTTTGAGGATATTTAAACGATTATGTAAATGAAGGTTTATATTGTTGCCAGGCAGATTGATTGTGCCATGTGCTTTTGCATTAAGATTTGCGGTGTTAAGTTTTAAAAACTCGATATTGCCAATACCGTCTTTAAAAACTGTACCATATATAAAACAAGTAAGATCTGGTTTTACACCTTTGATTGCGTTGATAAGGGTTAAAAAACTGTTTACAAAAATTTGCTTGTCTAATAAAGCGCTTAGATTAATAGTTAATGCGCGATCTGCTACATTGATTGATCCGTTTAGCGTTTGAGCAAAATCATGCCATGAGTTGCCGCGCATTTCTAGGCTAGCATTTCCAGCGATAGCACCACTTAAAACAGGAGGCAGGTTTGCAAGACTTGCAAAAGGATCAAGCCTAATATTGTCGGTGTTAATTTTTGTTTTGATATCCACAACAGGTTTGGTGTTAGTGTTATTAATGTACTTGATGATCATAGAAGCATCTAATGATCCACCAACGCTATCTGCAATACGTAATGATTTGATATTAAGTTTACTATCAAAAAGGTTAGCTTGTAATGTAACTTGACTTAATGCTGCGCTGTCATTGATTGCTATTTGCTCGCCAACAAAATCAAGTTGGCCATTGACAAGAGATAAGCCATCTAAATGATGGATGCGGCGCTTTGAAAGTGGATGCAATTTGTCGGTTTTTGGTTCCAATAGAAGCTCTGCCTGCGTGGGCTTTGTTTGCTTGCTGGGGTGTGTTGTAGAGCTATGTAAGGTTGTTGTTTTATCAGAGCCTGGCTTTAGTTTTATGACATTAAAATCTAATAGATTAAGTTTTTGAGATGTCAAGCTTGCTGAAATAGAAGGTATAGATTTGCTAATATCAATGGATATTTTGCCACCTATATCACTGTCGCCTAGTTCTAGTGAAAAGGGATTTAGATTAACGTCTTGACCAAAACGACCATTGAATGAGAATGCTGTGCTGGTAGGTTTTGGGTTATAAAATAATGCTTTTGTAAGCGATGAGAATGCGTTTAAATCAGATGATTGAAAATGTACATCACCTTGAAAAAATCCATGTTCCTTCAAAGACCCTGCAGATCCCGTAAGGTTTAGCCAGATGTTTGTTTTTTCTTGTCCAATTTCAAGATGGAACATATCAACGCCATAATTGTCGAATGATTTTCCTGAGCCTGCAATATGTGTATTTAAAGATAGTTTTCCTAGCGGCAATTTTTCAATTTTTTTAGCAAATTTTGGATGATGCCACGTAGCTATTTGCGAAATGATTTCTTGTGCGTGCAAGGCGTTTGCTTTTAACGCGAAATGCGTATCATTGAGTGTAAAAACATTGCCAGTGGCTGCGCTCATCACAGCATGAAAAGGAGAGCCTGGCATACCAACTTCAAGCTGCTTTGATTTAAGCGATAAAGGGCTTAAGGAGTCTTTTGTGGCATCACCTTGTAGTTCAAAATCAAGAAATATTTTGCCAAGTGCAGGTATTGTGGGCAAGCCTAGATTGAAAGCGTCATTCCATTGATTGATATCATCAATTGATTGCATGTTGATCGTGCCAGACAAATTTAACATACCAAGTTGGAGTAAATTGCCAATACTACCTTGTAGTTTGCTAACAAGAGGTGATGTTGTATCTCCCAGGATAAAGTCTAAAGTTTGAACAGCAATATTGTTAGAGTTGTTGTTTGTTAAACCGTTGATGAAATGTGCATTCAGTGATGCCGGTCCTTTAATAGGTACAGCAATGCTTGACATATGAGCCAGCTCTTCAAGGGCAGATGTCATTAGGTTAAAACGAATATCCAATCCAGAAAGATCAGCAATATTGTCAATGCTACCTTCGATAGTAGCTTTGGTGTTGGCAACATCCATACGAAGATTAATAGGCCAACTTTGTGCAAAACCAGGTGCGCCAATGACACCATCGGCGCTAATTTTGTGCCCTTGAAATTGCATATCAAGGTGGGTTTTTAAGACTCTGTTGTTTGTTTGATCTTGGATAAGGCTTAGTGTTTTTAACTCAAGTGCTTGAGTTAGGCCAAGTTGATGATTAAAAAACTCGATCGTAATGTTAGAGATATCTACATGATGAAACAAAGGCAAAAAGACTGGTTTTAAATCAGCTATAAGCTGCTCAAAATTTACTCCTAATGTTTGGACATTTTCTTCTAGCGGTGGTGTTTGCGTTTTAGGAGTTGATGTTTTGGGAGACAAAAAATCAAAATTATGTGCACCAGATTTTGTAGTTTCAAGCAACACATAGACATCTTGTATCTCAAGAGAAGAGATATCAATAAGACCTAAAAAAAGACGACTGATATCTAATATAATATTAGCTTTGCCGATGGATAATGCGTTTGGATGATCAGACCAGCTTGGATTGGCAAATTCGATGTTTTCAAGATATAATTTTGGCTCAAGTGAAAGTTCTAAAGAAAGGTTGCCATTGATTTTAAGAGGACGGTTTGTTTGTTCATGTACAAATTGCTCTATCTCAGGGCGCCAATTATTCAAATCAAGATTTGTTAAAAATACAACCAAACTTGCCAATGCAACGCTAAGTAGTACAGTGAAGATTAATAGAGTTTTTAAAAATTTCTTTAGCATTGGCTCAATGTTGGATTTTGTTTGTTGGTTAAGTTTTCAATAAATGTAGCAATATCAAACATTTGCTCAACAACAATGGCAGCACCAGCTTGGTAGAGTTGTGTATTGGTGTGATTGCCCCAAGCAACACCAAGGGCGTGTACATTAGCGTTTGTTGCCATGTGCATATCAAATGTTGTATCGCCTATCATGATTGTTTCAGATGCCTTAAAGCAACAGGTATCCATAATATTTTGTAAAATGGTTGGATTGGGTTTGCCAGGTCCATCATCTGCTGATTGTGTCATGGTAAAATATTTTTCTATATGATGATGTTGTAATTGGTAATCAAGGCTTTTTCTGCCCATGCCAGTTGCAATAGCAAGTGTAGAGCCATTTAGGGTTAAATGCTGTAATAAATTTTTAACATTTGGATATAAGGGCGATTGATGATGAGATAAAGATTGTTGAAATGCTCTTGCATGGCGTGTGTAATGGCTAGATAATATTTCAATAAGGGCTTGATCTCCATCATTGAGCAAGCGACCAATAGCGCTTTGAAGATTAAGACCTATGGTCTGGCGAATTTCCTCATCATCAGGGGCCTGTAACTCTTCATCATGAAAAGCCTTTTGCATATGCTTGATAATTGCAAATTGCGAATCTACTAATGTTCCGTCGAAGTCAAATACTATTAACAATGGGTTTTTTTGGTTGTTGTTGATATAATGATTGATGATGTTGGTTTAAAGCGTGGGTGTTTTTTAAGTTTGAATGTGGTCACAATATAGATTTCTATTATACCACCATATTGATATAGCAGGCACAAGTAAGATTAGCATGAATAAATAGAGATTACTATTTCCAGCTTGTTGATAGAAAAAACCTGCGCATATTGGTCCAATAATACGAGCAAGACTTGCAAATGATTGCGCGCCACTTAAGGCGCTTGCTTTTAATGATTGGGGCGCAATTTGTGATATTAGGCTTTGTACGCAAGGATTGTGGAGGCTAATTGCACATGCAAATATGAGAATGGGTAAAAGAGCAAACCATATTGGTGGAATAAATAGTAAAACTTTCATTAAGATGATAGTGTATGCCATTGCTAATACGCCAATGATTAGTAGAATTAACGCTATAGCGATTAAGCGATATTCACCAAATTTTATTTTTAGCCTGCTGATCAACCCACCTTGCACGACGGCGCTCATTAAGCCGGCTGCTCCAAGCAAAAAACCTACTTCCATAGGGCCATAGCCAAATACATCAAGACACCATAAAGCATAACTTGCCTCAATGGCTGTAAAAAGTATCAAAACACAACCATATATGCCCCAAAAGCTATGCAATTTGCGATTGCATATTAATGCTAAGAGTGATTTTTTGTTAACAGGATTTTGATTGGTTTTTGTTTCTTGAATTTTTAAAATAGTTACAAGAATTGCAATGAATGTAAAGAAAGCTGCACAAAATGCCGTTAAACCAAGGCCAGCAGGTCCGATATTAGGAATAGTGATAAAGTCTGCTAAAATGAGTGCTGTAAGCAATGGCCCAATTGTAAAACCAACACCAAAGGCAGCGCCTAAAAGTCCCATGGCACGTGTACGGTGCTCGGCTTTGCATAAATCACTAACCATAGCTTGTGTGGCAATTGTCCATCCAGCGCTTAAACCCGCAAGCGCGCGTGCTAGATAAATCTCTGTCACGCTAGAACTGAACCCAAGCCAAACATATCCAACGAGCGTACCAAAAGCGCTGATGATAATCACATGTTTACGGCCAATGAGATCGCATAAATATCCCCAGATAGGTGCAGTGATGAATGAACATGCAGAAAAAACTGCAAAAATAGCAACGGTTTGAAATTCACTACCACCACTTGCGTGCACCATAAATGGCAATGCTGGAATTAATATACCCAATCCAAGGATATAAATAAATAGCGCTCCAACAACAGGTAAAAGAGGCTTGATGTCGAATGCATTGTTATGGGCGTTGTTTTGTATCATCTTGATATGGACACGCTATGGTTGATGGCGGCTTTATAAAGCATCATCGTGTGCCATACAACACCCATTACAACTAAACATGCGCCAAACTGGTGTAATAGAGCTAGTGGCAATGGTACTGTGTAGAGCAAGGTTATGATCCCTAGAAAAGTTTGCATAACAATTAATGTTGCTAATATTATGGATGAAATTTTAATGCTTGCATTAGATGTTGTATAAGCATGCCAAATAGCCAACATGGAAAATAAACAAGATGCATATGCCAACATGCGGTGATGAAATTGTATAGAACCTCTGTTTTCAAACAATAATACTTCAAAATTGATACCGCCATTTTGATGATCTTGCCAATAGATAGGAGGTAGAAACCTGCCATGCATCCAAGGCCAATCATTAAAAGCGAAACCAGCCTTTGATCCTGCAACTAAAGCCCCTGAAGTGATGGTGATGATGATAAGAATAAAAAAACAGCCAATCAATATGTTGCCAAGTTGAAAGATTTTGCTAGATTGTTTAAGGTTTTTTTGAGCCTGTAAGGCCATGATATCAACATTAGAAGTCAAGATAGCTAGAAAAAATAGCAATGCAAAAATCAAAATACCCATCACTAAATGAATAGCCAACCTTATAGGGGCAACTTCAATGCGATCTGTCAATCCGCTTTTGACCATCCACCAGCCGATGATGGCTTGCAATGAACCCAATAATAACGCCAATATAAGATAAGGTTTGATAAAAGTCGGTAGTTGCTTGCCGAGCCAAAATATGATCATCGGGATGGCGTATATAATGCCAATCAAGCGCGCAAATAATCTATGAATATACTCCCACCAGAAAATAGCTCTGAACTCTTCTAGCTCCATACCAAAGGTTAATAAATGATATTGCGAAGTTTGCTGATACAGATGAAAAATACGAAGCCATTCCTGCTTATGCATTGGCGGTAAAACACCCATTATAGGGCGCCATTCAACCATTGAAAGTCCTGACCCAGTTAATCTAGTGGTTGCTCCAATAACGATCAAAGCTAAAACCATAGCAGAGCAAGTCCAAAGCCAAATGCAGATAGGTTTTGATATATTTGTTTGCATAAGAGATACAAGCCTAGCGATGATATTTATATAGGAAAAACAAGCCAAGATAGCTATGTTATTCTAAGAGTTTTATGTTAATAGAAATTCGCGGCCTTTTTTTACCCGCGCGACCCCGTCGTAATCAATGATATCAGCTGTTGCGTAGGTTTCATGCCAATCGTTAGGTAGAAAACTACCAGTTCCTATAACATCAATTGGTACTTTTGCCATAGCCATGATTCTGCATTTTTCAGGGCCAAATCCTGATGAACCGACAATGCTGACGTGGGAAAAACCTGCTCCATTAAGCGTTTCACGAAGGTGCCATATAGCTGCTGCTGAAACACCAGTGCCGATAAGGTGGTGTAGCTCTCGTTCACTACGATAGCCACGAATAGCATCTGGTACGTTACGCTCCAAAACAGCGTAACTAGCCTCAGGATCAAGACCTTGTACGTAGCGTCCACCTAAAGTGTCAAGGCGGATTGCAAGTTTACCTTGATCGGCAAGGTCATAGAAATGCTTGCAAACTTCAAGGGCGTCATCAATTTCATTGCCAAAATAATCAACCAATATTGTTAACGGCTGGTTAGGAAATGACTGTTGAAACATTTGAGCTGCTCTTAAAGTTGATCCAGCGTAGCCTATTAAGGCATGTGGCATTGTGCCCATGCCAGAGTCTTCATTGAAAAAATGACTAGTGGCATTGGTTGCATTGCCTATAAAACCTTTAGCGCCTATTTTTTGTTTGGCTCGTTTAGATCCAACAGATGCAGCATATGCCATCATAAGAGACATCTCTGTTCCAGCGCAATGGCGTGCATCCATTGCCATAAATTTTACATTGGGCAATTCAGAGCACATCTGAAAAGCATGATAAGCTGCAACGCAGCATGCTCCAACTTTTTGTAAAAGCAATGTTTCTAGATCAACAAGATGCACAAATGAACCAGTGATATATAGCAATGGTTCACCCGCACCGACCCAGCGGCCTTCAGGATTAGGGACGCTGATGTCATATGTCACTCCACGTTGAGTAGCGATATGTTGGAGCCATTCAATAGCAAGTTTAGGGGCACTAATGACAGGCCTGCGCATAAAAACTGCATAGGTAACACGTTGATCACCGTGGTGTTCAACTATCGCTTTAGTGTGGTTAAAATAAGCATCTGTCCATTGACTAATCTGTGTAGCTTTAACCCAGCTTAGATCCATTTATGTCCTCATGCCGCGTAGCGTATTTTTGATTTGATAGGATGCTTGCGTAGTAGATCAGCAATCTGGAAAGACAATTCTAAAGCCTGTGATCCGTTCAAACGTGGATCGCAATGGGTATGGTAACGGTCATTCAATTGGTTTTCTGTAATGGATTGTGCACCGCCAACGCATTCGGTTACATCTTGCCCAGTTAACTCTAGATGGATACCACCAGGGAAAGTACCTTCATTGTGATGAATTTGGAAAAACTGTTCGACTTCTTGCATAACATCACTTGTTCGGCGCGTTTTAATGCCATTAGATGACTTAATGGTATTGCCATGCATAGGATCACAAGACCAGACGACGTGATGTCCGTTTTGTTTGATGGGTCTGATTAATTTGGGTAACATGTCTGCAATCTTGTCAGCACCCATACGCACAATTAATGTAATGCGACCAGGGTCATTATTTGGATCAAGGATATCGCATAATGCCAATAACTCATCGGGATCACTGCTAGGGCCACACTTAATGCCGATAGGATTGCGGATGCCTCGCATATATTCAACATGGGCATGATCTAACTGGCGTGTGCGATCACCAATCCAAAGGAAATGTGCAGAACAACCATAATGGGCTCCTGTAACACCATCAATGCGAGTGCTATCAATGCGTGTTAATGCTTGCTCATATCCAAGCAATAAGGCTTCATGGCTTGTAAAAAAATCAACAGAACGCATCTGAGGTGTGTTTTTTGTTGTGATACCACATGCTTCCATAAAAGCTAGAGTTTCGTCTATTCTATTGGCAAGCTCTTTATATTGTTTACCTTGAGGGCTGTCTGCAATAAAATCTAGGTTCCATTGATGAAGATGGGTTAAATTGGCAAAGCCGCCTTGAGCAAATGCGCGCAACAGATTAAGGGTAGAAGAAGCTTGATGATAAGCTTTAAGCATACGCTGTGGATCAGGCTGGCGATTAATGTCGCTAAAAGCAATGTCATTGACGATATCCCCACGATAGATTGGTAATGTAAGGTTATCTTTGGTTTCAACCGGCTCTGATCGAGGCTTTGCAAATTGACCTGCAATGCGGCCAACTTTAATGATTGGCAGGCCACTGCCAAAGGTTAAGACCACTGCCATCTGCAATAGCAATTTAAAGTTATCACGGATTTGATCAGCAGAAAATTGTGCAAAACTTTCTGCGCAATCACCGCCTTGCAACAAGAAAGCTTTACCTTGTGAAGCCTTGGCAAGCGATTGACGTAACGCGTCAATTTCTCTTGCAAACACAAGCGGAGGAAGTTGAGTTAACTCATCTTCAACGCGGGTCAATTGTTTGAGATCAGCATATTGAGGCAATTGCTTAGCTGGCTTGTCACGCCAACTATCAAGAGCCCATGATAGTTTTTTCATTGGTTTAACCTTGCAGTATCATCAGTTTAGTTAAGTTTTATCATCTTTTTGTGATGTAATATGTAGTTAGTATATGCGTAGATTGTTTAAAAGTAAATATTTACTAATGAAATGCACCCATTGATGTAAAAGATTGCGTGTGCTTATCGTTAGTGATCATTGTCAGGTGAGGTCTATTTTTTTGCGTCTTTGCCAATCGCGTTCTTTGATTGTTTCGCGTTTGTCGTGGAGCTTTTTTCCACGTGCAAGTGCAAGCTCAAGTTTTGCTAATCCACGCGTATTAAAATATAAACTTAATGGCAATAATGTTTGTCCTTTGCGTTGGACTGCGCCTATCAAACGATTGCGCTCACGACGATGCAATAGCAATTTACGAGGACGTCTAGGCTCAAAAGCAATATGCTTTGCAATGTTTTCATAATTGCTGATATGCAAATTAAATAAATATAACTCACCTTCTTTGCTACCTGCATAGGATTCTTTAATATTGACTTGGCCACTACGGATGGCTTTGACTTCACTGCCAGTTAGAATAATACCCGCCTCAAGCGTGCTTAAAATTTCGTAGTCATAGCGTGCTTTCTGATTGCGAGCAATAGGGCGTGCTGGTGAAGACATAGATGCATCTTTACTTTAATGATATGGATGGTATTTTAAATTAACTGAGCTTGTTCCATTGCTTTTTGGATACGCTCTTTTGTTGGTTTGTCAAGTGGTGCAATAGGCGAACGACACCAAGGTGCAGTATGGCCTAATAGAAAAAGAGCATATTTAGCTGGAGCAGGCGATGGCGCACAAAACATTGCTTGATGCAATGGCATTAATTGATCGCGAATATTTGCAAATGTTTGTAAATCTTTGTCATTCCATGCGGTATATAAACGAGATAGCAATTGAGGTGCAACGTTAGCAGTAACAGAAATCCACCCATGGCCACCTTGGGCTAAAAAAGCAGCGATTGTTGCATCTTCACCAGATAATTGGATAAAACTTTCTCCCATCTGTAAGCGTGTTTCAAGAGGACGATCTAATGATGCGGTTGCGTCTTTGACGCCAATGATATGAGGATAATCTGTAACTAAGCGATGCATGGTATCAACAGACATATCAACAATACATCGCCCGGGTATGTTATATATAAAGATTGGTAATTGTACCGCTTGTGCAATGCTACTAAAATGCAAATACAGGCCATCTTGTGATGGTTTGTTATAATATGGTGTTACTACCAATATTGCATCAGCGCCTGCGCTTTGAGCTTGTTGTGAGAGATGAACAGCCTCTGTAGTGTTGTTGGAACCCGTACCTGCAATAACAGGAACACGCCCATTAACAGCTTCAATACATAAGCGAATAACTTTTTCATGTTCTTCATGGCTAAGGGTTGGAGATTCTCCTGTTGTTCCAACAGGTACAACACCATGAGAGCCTTGTGTAATTTGCCAAGAAACGAAGTCTTGGAAGCGTTTTTCATCGACTGTAAAATTTTCTTTCATGGGGGTGATAAGAGCTGGAATTGAACCTGTTATATGTTTAGCCATGCTATTCTCCTAATGCTACCCATGTTGTTTTTTTAATGTGACAAAGCCTGATTAAGTGTCATTCTATATCATAGAATAGCCTATCAATACTATACAAATATCGCATTGATCCAATTAGAAAACATCATATATGGTTGGATATTTTGATAACCCTAGAAGTCTTTTATAATCCTGTTATGGGCTTAAGAGTGATGATATTGACAAAATCTATGGAAGTGGTGTTTAATTAACGATTGCTCATTTAAGATAGCCATTTGTCTTTTTAAGAGGCAATCATTAATTGAATATAAGTTTAAAAACAATAACAGATTAGATCAAAAGAAGGTCAAGATCATGGTCCATTTTCAAGATATTGAAAAGGCATATGCTAATATTAAGATGGATGTTAATCAAACGCCTTTATTATCATCTGCATTGCTTGATGATATGCTTGGATATCGTTTGTTGGTTAAAGCAGAAGTATTGCAAAAAACGGGTTCGTTTAAATTGCGCGGTGGAGTTAATAAATTGGTCCATTTAGGCGCTCAAGCAGAAAGCGGTGTGGTAGCTTTTTCATCAGGAAATCACGCCCAAGCAGTAGCCTATGCAACTCGTATGCGCGGTATTGCTTCGCATCTGGTTATGCCTAGGGATGCTCCACAATCTAAAATCGAGCGCACGCGTGCTTTTGGCGGCAATGTCATTCTTTATGACAGGCAAAAGGAGAACCGAGAAGAAATTGCACAAGCATTATGTGAAGATAAAAAAATGCCCCTGATCAAACCTTATGATGACCAAGATATTATTGCTGGCCAAGGCACGATTGGTGTAGAAATAGCACACCAATGCGCTCAAATGGGATTAGAGGCACATTATATCACAATCCCTGCTGGTGGTGGTGGTATGGCTGCTGGTTGTTGCATAGCGTTGCATCATTATTTTAAGCAGGCAAAGATTTTTGCCGTAGAGCCTTTCCATTATAACGATATGAAGCAATCGCTGATGGATGGAAAACGAAGGAGTTTTTCTAACTCTAATCCAGCTCCATCTATTTGTGATGCCGTTGTAACGCCAATGCCAGGTGAGCAAACATTTCCTATTTTGCAAGAACATTTAACAGATGTTGTAGGAATCAAGGATGAAGATGCATTACAAGCAATGCGTGTTGGAATGGACATGTTTAGGGTGATCATAGAACCTGGTGGAGCGCTTGGATTGGCAGCTTTTTTAACAGGTGCAGTTCAACCAAAAAATTTGAACAAAGATCAAGTCTGTGTTGCCGTATTATCTGGAGGTAATGTTGATAATCATATCATCATGCAAGCATTACAGAGTTTAAAGTTTAGTATTATTTAATGACAGAGTATAATGATGAGCCAAAATAAAAGCGAAGGTATCAAGCCTATTGAAAGAGAAGATTTCATGAAGTTGATGGCGCATTTAAATGATGATTGGCAAATGAACGATGACGGTTTGTCTATTGCTCGGTCTATAAAATGCAAAAATTTTAGAGATGCTTTTGCAATGATGACTGCAATTGCATTAATTGCTGAGCGGTATGACCACCATCCAGATTGGCATAATCTATACGCCAATGTCGATATTCGATTGACCACAACGAGTACGTCAAGCCTTAGCATTCGTGATTATGATATGGCGGTCAGAATTGACGCGCTTGCATCAAAATTTCAATATCGAAGTGATGTTTGATCAACAATAATACTGGGATAGTTTAAATACTGGGCTAGTTAATTTTTGATTAGAAAAATGACAATATATCATTAATTGTTACAAAAATAATTAACGTAGCAACTAGTGCAATGCCAATGCGCATAGCAAAGTTTTGGACTTTAATATTAAGAGGTTTTCCTGCTATTGCCTCATATGCACAAAATAATAGATATCCTCCATCAAGGACAGGTATGGGTAGTAAATTTAGTAACCCGAGATTGATAGACAGAACAATTGTAAATGATAGCAACGCCCAAAAGCCACTTTGGCCGATATCATTAGAAAGTTGTGCTATTTTTATAGGGCCACCTAACTCATCGCTACTTCGTGCGCCTATCATTAACTCACCTAAGGCTTTTAAGGTTTCCCATGCTATATTAAATGTTTCAGTTACCGCAGAAACAGCTCCTCCAACAATGCCGGTTTGCACAACAATGGCAGCAGGTGCACTGATACCCAAGCGATAGATAGAAGCATTGTCAGTTTGTACTGCTTCAGGAGTAGCGGTTAGTTGTAAGGTTTGTCCTTGGCGGTTGATGCTAAAGGTTATGGGGTTGCCATTGCTTGCTAAAACTTTATTGCGCATATCGTTAAAGCTATTGATAGTAATATTATCAACAGCAAAAATTTTATCACCTACTTGTATGCCAGCAATGTCTGCGGGACTATTTTCTAGTACATAGCCTACACCTTTATCCATAAAATCAGGTAATTGAACTTTGCCAACCCATATAAAGCTAATCCATAGGGCAACAAACGCATACAAGAAATTGGCAATTGGGCCTGCTGCAACTACAATTGAGCGTGCAATAAGAGGGCGAGTATGGAATGCAAAACTTTCTTGTGCTTTGGTTAGAGGAGGTTGATCAGGGTTAAGGCCTGGAAGCATCTCTCCAAACATTTTAACATACCCCCCAAGAGGAATGATCGAGAATTTCCACCTTGTGCCATGTTGATCCGTATATCCAAAAAGTTCAGGACCAAAGCCAACTGAAAACACCTCAACTCTTACTCCACACCAACGCGCAGCAAGATAATGGCCAAGTTCATGGACAAAAATAAGCACTGCTAGTACTAAAATAAAATTTGCATAACTTATATTAGCAAGAAGTTGATCTAACATTATTGTCTATACCTTATTGAACTATATTTGACTTGTTTATTGATATTTTAAAGTTTAGGTCGTTTTAAAATATTGTGCCCCTAGGCTATTTTAAAATATTTATGCCATTGCCTGCAAACATTATTGTTTAATACGTGCACGGCTTCCCAATCATTATCATAGGCATATTCGGATCCAGCAAAAAGATCAAGCATATGATGAATGCCGTCACAAATTTGTGTAAATTTTATTTTGCCTTGTAAAAAGGCTGCAACCCCAATTTCATTGGCGCTATTTAAAACACAGCACGCATGATCGCCAGCCTCTAATGCTTGATAAGCAAGCTTCAAAGCAGGGAAGCGGTGATGGTCTGGCTGTTCAAAGTCTAAGCGCGCGACTGTAGTTAAATCCAAAGACGGGGCATTGTTTTGTAAAATCGTATCAGGCCACCCTAATGCATAAGCAATTGCAATGCGCATGTCGGGCGCGTGTAGTTGTGCAAATTGTACGCCATCAAACTGTTCAATCATGGCATGAATGATTGATTGAGGATGGATCAGTACATCAATATACTTTCCTTCAAAGCCAAAAAGATGACTTGCTTCAATAACTTCTAGGCCTTTATTGATTAAGGTAGCTGAATCAATTGTGTTTTTAGGCCCCATACTCCATATAGGATGTTTTAAGGCTTGCTCAGGAGTGACATCTTGCATGTTGGCAAAGTCAGTATTTCTAAAAGGTCCCCCTGAGGCAGTAATAATAAGGCGAGAAATATTTTGGCGGTTACGATGTTCAAGCAGCTGAAATAAACCACTATGCTCTGAATCTACAGGAATTATTTTTGCATTGGTGCGCATGCTTAATTTTTGAAGCATTGCTCCAGCTGCTACAAGGCTTTCTTTATTAGCTATGGCAACATCAATACCCTTATTTAATGCATGCCAAGTAGGCATCAGTCCATCTAATCCTGCGATAGCTGATAATACAAGATGAGGCTCAAGATCAACCATGTCCAGATATGCATTGGGACCAGTTGCTATTTTTATATTGGTATTTGAAAGGGCATCTTTTAGTGTTTTTTGTTGTTTTACATCGCTCAATATCACAAGAAGTGGATTTAGTAATCGAGCTTGTTTAATGAGTGTTTGCACATCGCTTTTTGCACAAAGACAAATACATTGAAGCTTATCTTTGTTGTGGGCAATGATGTCGACTGCATTGGAGCCTATTGATCCGGTTGAACCTAAGATAGCAATTTTGCGCATTGTTGTTATTTTCTATTGATGTTTTGTTGTATTTTTATTGTTGTTGCTTATAGCCATAAACTGACCCAAAAGATATACGGCAAAGCTAACAAATGTCCATCAATTCGATCTAGTAAACCTCCATGGCCTGGAATTAGTCTTCCAGTATCTTTAACATTGGCTTTGCGTTTAAGAAAAGAGATTGCCAGATCTCCTATTTGTGAAACGATTGCAGTGGTACCTGCAACCCAAAGCGATGTCCATAACATTTCATGGAATGTGAATATTCCTAATATTGTACCGATAAGCGCTGCAATTGTGAACCCTCCTAATGCACCCGACCATGTTTTATTAGGGCTTATTGAAGCTAGTAATTTTGGACCCTTAAAGGTGCGCCCAATAGCCCATGCACCAATATCAGAAGCAGCAACAACCACGATAACAAAGACAATATTGAAAATACTCTCAGGCAACCAATATAGATTAAGAGCACAAAAGCCAGTTGCTGCTATCCAAATTCCCATGAGGCTCATTTGTAAAGCTTTTAAAAATTTGCCTAAAGCATGATGTGCGCCAGTTGTACCAAGCAGACATAGTAGCAAAACAGCCGATATCAGAACCCAAAGACTATCAAAAGAGTCCAGCCATTTTAAATGAATGGCAAATGGCAAGCTGCCAACTGTCCCTAAAGCAAGACCTACTGCGATGGATGCTTGCTTGTTAAGTTTGATTAAATTACTTGCTTCATAAGCTGCTAAGCCTAATAATATCGCTAATACTATCAATGCAATGATGGTTGAATTAGCAATTGCAAGCAATATACACACAATAGCTATTGTGCTAATGATGCGTTGATGTGTTTGGCTTAAATGCATTATTTTTTTAAGAGTTCAATGTTATTATGTATCAATTGCGCCAAATCGGCGTTGTCGGTTTTGAAATGTTTGAATAGCATATTTGAAATCTTCACGCTCAAAATCGGGCCAGTATTTATCAATAAAAATTAGCTCCGCATAAGCTAATTCCCATAAAAGGAAGTTGCTGATGCGCATTTCTCCGCTGGTTCTGATTAACAGATCAGGGTTGGGCATATAGGCGCTTGAAAGATATTGCGAAAAAGCTTGCTCATCAAGGCTTTCAAGATTGGTTTTTTGTTCACGGACATCACGCGCTATAGCTCGTGCAGCCTCAACAATATCTTGACGACCACCGTAGTTGATTGCAAGTGTTACGTGTAAACCAGTGTTGTTTTTTGTTTGTTTTATAGATTTTTGTAATGCTGATTGAACATTTTCTGGCAAATGCTTGATAATACCAATCACATGCAAGCAGATATTATGTTTGTTCATCATGTCACTTTGGCTTGAAAGATGCTGCACGAGCAGTGTCATGAGTAAGTTAATTTCATTTTGTGGGCGTTTCCAATTTTCGGATGAAAAGCAAAATAAAGTCAAATATTTGATTTTTTGCTCGATTGCTTCTTCTAAAGTCTTGCGTATAGCTAGGGTTCCTTGTTTGTGGCCCTTGTTACGTGCAAGTCCTTGCTTTTTTGCCCAACGCCCGTTTCCATCCATGACGATTGCAACATGGGTAGGAATAGTGTGGTCGCTGATATTATTTTGATTGAGTTGAGACATATAGCTCTATTGCATCACATTAAATATTTAAGCTTAAAGATAGGAATAAACAACATCCACTACTTTAGAAGCGATCATGATCAACCAGTTATGATATTATAGATAAAAACATGGTGTTTATCAGCCAATAATGATTTGTAATCAGTTTTGTTTTGATAGTATCTGTTATACACTTAAAATATCTATAAGCACCGTAGATGATCTATTATATTTTTAATATCTCTGCTTCTTTGTTTTGCAATGCAGTGTCAACTTCATTAATCATATGATCCGTAAGGGTCTGTATTTTTTCGCTTGCGCGGTGGAGATCATCTTGGGTGATACTGCTTTCTTTTTCTGCTTTGCGTAAAGAATCAATACCATCTCTGCGCGCCCCACGAATAGCAATGCGTGCTTGTTCGGCGACTTTGCTGGCAACTCGTGCAATCTCACGTCGTCGTTCTTCATTTAGTTCTGGTATAGGTAAACGAATAGAATTGCCTTCGGTTTGAGGGTTGAGGCCTAAAGCACTATCTCGAATAGCTTTTTCTACTGCCTTAACAAGTTCATTGTCCCATACGGTGACCATTAATAGTCTTGATTCAGGCACAGATACGCTGGCAACTTGAGCAAGCGGCATTAAGCTTTGATATGCCTCTACCATAATTGTATCGAGCATATTGGTTGATGCGCGTCCAGTGCGTAATCCTGCAAAATCAGATGCAAGAGATTGCAAAACTTTTTTCATTCGTTTTTCAAGATCATCAATTGTTTCTACTTCCATAAGACTGCTTCCTCTAGATTATGAATAGACACATTCGCTATCACGACTTATTAAAGTATAATGGCCTCGATAATGTAATACATCAAGCAACGAGGCTGCATCGCGTAGTGCAAATACCATGATGGGGATATCATTTTTTTCACACAGACCGAAAGCGGTAGAATCAAGAATCTCAAGATTATCATTTTTTGCTTTAGAAAATGATACTTTTGTATAGCGTTTTGCGTCGGAGTGCTGATTGGGATCTTTATTGTAAACGCCATCAACATTTGTAGCTTTTAAGACGGCATCACATCGTAATTCACATGCGCGTTGTGCGGCGGTTGTATCGGTTGAAAAATGCGTTTCGCCAAGACCGCCTGCAAAAATAACGATGCGTTTTTTTTCTAAATGGCGCTTTGCACGCCTACCTATATAAGGCTCACACAGCTTAGGCATTTCAAAGCCTGACATCACGCGTGTTTCGTGGCCAAGTTTTTCAAGCACATCTTGCAAAGCAAGTGCATTAAAGACTGTTGCAAGCATGCCCATTCGATCTGCAACATCACGTGTAACCCCTTTGTCTTGAGACATAGTAGCGCCGCGCATTAGATTGCCCCCGCCAATAACCAAGCATAAATCAATAGATGTTTTATCAATAACCGTGACGATGTTTTTGGCTAAATTGTTTAACTTGACAGGATCAAGATTAGCGTTATCGTCACCATCTCCTTTTAAGCTTTCACCCGACAGCTTTAGTAAGACTCTTGTAAGCGGTTGCATTATATCCCTTAAAAGACTGTCTAGTTGGCGCTAGCAGCTTGTACTTCTGCTGCAAAGTCGTGCTCATCTTTTTGAACGCCTTCGCCCAGCTCGAAGCGTATAAACCCCGTTAGTTCAACTTCAGTACCTAATTTTTTTGCGGCGTCGACTATCACTTTGCTAATCTTATTTTCGCCATCCATTACAAATATTTGTTCGTTTAGTACAACTTCTTCATAAAATTTACGCAATCGTCCTTCAACCATTTTTTCAATAATAGCCTCAGGTTTTCCTGAAGCGCGAGCTTGATCTGCCAACACAGATTTTTCACGCTCTAGCGTTGCGTTATCAACTTCATCGACACAAAGATATTGAGGCCGTGCAGCTGCAATATGCATGGCAATGTTGCGTGCTAAATCTGCAAGAATATTTGTATCACCAGACGATTGTAATCCAACTAATACGCCGATTCGACCGGTGGTTGGAGTTTGCTGTGCGTGAATATAATGTCCAATTGTGCCTTGGGAAACTTGCAATTTTGCTGTTCTGCGCAAATGCATATTTTCTCCAATTTGACCAATCAATTCATTGAGTGTTTCATCGATGCGCTTGTTACTATCTGGTATGATAGAGGCTTTTAATTGCTCAAGATCACCATCATTTGCCCCAGCAAGTTTTGCAACTTGATCTACAAAGTTACGAAAGATGTCATTGCGTCCAACAAAGTCGGTTTCAGCGTTGACTTCAACAATATCTGCGCGCAATCCATTAGCATAGATACCAACAAGGCCTTCAGCTGCTGTGCGTTCAGCTTTTTTTTGCGCAGTAGCCATGCCCTTTTTTCGTAGCCAATCAAGGGCTGCATCAAAATTGCCATCTGATTCTTTTAGCGCGCGTTTGCAATCCATCATGCCAACGCCAGTCTTTTCTCTTAAATCACGCACTAATGCTACTGTAACATTTGTCATTAGAATGCTCCTAATAGTTTTTCAATATTAATCCATAATATTGTTTTATGGTTTGATATGATTATTTGATCTTTTGTCTATTGTTTGTCAGTTTGTTCAATATTAGCAGCAACTCCATCGGCTGTTGGTAAGGCGTCATTTTGGATAGCCTCTACAACAGGTTCTTCTTCAACAGATACGGTTTCCTCAGCAACAATATCTTCTTTAGCAGGAGTAACTGGTTTGTTTGTTTTTGAGTTGCTTGATGTTTTAGATTTTGTTTGTTTGGAGACATCGACACCAGATTCAATTAATGAGCGTTCAATGCCAGCTAGAACAGCAGCAGAAAATTTGTTTGCATAAAGCTGTATAGCTCGCAATGCGTCGTCATTGCCAGGTACTGGATAATCGATGCCTTCAGGAGTTGCATTGCTATCTATAATGCCAACTACTGGAATGCCAAGCTTATTAGCTTCTTGAATAGCAATTGACTCTTTGACGGTATCAATAACAATTAAAAGACTTGGCAAATCTGCCATGTAGCGAATTCCGCCCAAAGTCAGGTTCAATTTGTTACGACGACGCTCTAATTCTAATATTTCTTTTTTTGTTAAACCAGAATCTTTTGCTTCATATTGTGCATCTAATTCATTTAACTTTGTGATGGAATTGGTAATAGTATTCCAGTTGGTCATCATACCGCCAAGCCAGCGATGATTTACGTAATATTGTCCTGCAGCAACTGCTGCATCACAAATAGGTTGTTGGGCTTGGCGCTTTGTACCAACAAACAAGATGCGTCCGCCTCGACTTGCCGTTTCATAAACGACTTCAAGTGCTTGGCGCATCAGCGGTAATGTAATGGAAAGATCAATGATGTGAACCCCGTTATGTGACCCGAAGATATAACTTTTCATCTTAGGATTCCAACGTCGGGTGATGTGGCCAAAATGAATTCCGGCGTCTAGTAGTTCACGCATATTTACGCTAGGTAATTGCATGGCAATATTCCTTTCTGTTTCGGTTGATTGCTGTAAGAAATGATACTTCAGGAATAGTTCTGAACACCGAAACCAATCATAGCAAACTAAAATATCGAAATATTAGAGTTTGGCTATTGTTGTTCTTACAGGTTACAATTGTAATGTATGTTTTATATTGTACATAATCGGTATCTCTTAAATTGATACTTACATCACTCAAATACAAAATACCTAATTAAAGCAAATATTGCATGCTAACGATCGTAGGATGTATTTGATGAAAGAGACATTTAGAAAATGCATCAACAAAACACAGGTTTTAGTTTTGTTATCTATAACCCAGCATATACCTTAGGAGCAAGCATGAAATGTGGAATGATCAAATTAATTAAAAATATTTGTAAAAATGGGTACCTTAAATGATGGAAATGGCTTAAGTTTAAATTATTTATATGGTTGTATTGATCGATAAAGCAAAGCTTTGTATATGTCCTTTTTAGGTAGAATAAAGCACTATAATATGGTGAAGGCTTAAGATAGTTTTAATGATAGCGGTTAAGAGAATTTTGATTGATGGTTGAATATCAAAAAAATAACAATCAATTGTCTACAAAAGCAACAATAGCGGTGTTGCCAGTTGCAGGGCGTGGCACTCGTATGCTTCCAGCTAGTAAAGCGATTGCAAAAGAATTGATGCCAGTTGGTAATTTGCCACTGATTGCACATGCCATTATTGAAGCTCGTGCTGCTGGAATAGAAGAGTTTATTATTATTACGAGTCCAAGAAAACCAGACTTTCAAAAAGCGTTGAAGCCTGATCACGAATATATGCAATTATTGCGTAAAGAAAATAGAGCAGATATAGCCGATTTGCTAGAAAAATTTGCAATAGATGATTCAAAACTAACATGGATTATACAAGATGAGGCACAAGGGTTTGGCCATGCGGTTTCATTAGCACGCGATGCAGTTGCCAATCGTCCATTTATTGTGATGTCACCCGATGATTTTATTGTCTCAGATTCATCTAATGTAGGCAGTTGGCTTAAACAGATGATAGCAATGCAAGAACGCCTTGGTGGTTGCGTTGTTATGGTTGAAAAGGTTAACAGAGCAAGTATATCAAAATACGGCGTGATCAAACCTGCTCAACCCATTAAAGCTGGAGGTAAAGATAGGCAACAGGCTCAAGACTATTTGCTTGAAGAAGCAATATTATTGGATGATATTATTGAAAAACCATCTCAAGAAGACGCTCCTTCTAATTATGGAGTGATAGCGCGTTATGTTTTAGATGCTTCTATTTTTGATGCGTTGGAGCATACAACTCAAGACAAAAATGGTGAAATTCAATTGACGGATGCATTGCGCAATTTTATACCAATGCAAAAGCTGCATGCATTTATGTTATTAAATAAACGTTATGATTGTGGCATAATTGAAGGATGGATTAGGGCCAATATGGCTATTGCAAGTAAAAATGATCCATCGATTATAGATTCACTTGCAAACGAGTTGCAAGCCATTAAAAAAAAATTAAATAATCATTTAAAATAAAGCAGGATGTTTGCATGAAAATAGCTGTTATAGGAACAGGATATGTAGGTTTAGTAACAGGTGCATGCCTTGCAGAACTAGGCCATCATGTTGTTTGTTTGGATAAAGATCAATCCAAAATAGACAATATTTTATTAAGGCAAGAACTTCCTATTTATGAGCCAGGTTTAAGCGAAATTGTTGTTAGAATGCTTGCTGGTGGGAGGTTATATTTTGCTACAGATATTGATGACCATATCACTGATGTGCAGGCTGTTATTATTTCGGTTGGTACACCTCCTAATGCAGATGGAAGCGCTGATCTATCACAAGTTAAAGACGTTGTTCAACATATTGCTCCTAAGATATCACAAGACGCTATCATTATTAATAAATCTACTGTGCCAGTAGGCACCGCAGCAAAGACAGCTCAATGGGCAAAGGAAAGTCTAGATCGATTGCACCAAGATAAATCTATTAAAGTTGTCTCAAATCCAGAGTTTTTACGAGAAGGTGCTGCCGTTGAAGATTTTCTTAATCCAGATCGCATTATTTTAGGTAGTAATGATCGCGATGCTTTGGTTGTTGCGCGCGCTATTTATAGTTCTTTTGCTGCGCGCAATGTAGCCATCATTGAGACAAGTGCACAAACAGCAGAGTTAATTAAATATGCAACCAATGCCTATCTTGCAACGCGGGTATCTTTTATCAATGAGATAAGTGATCTATGCGAAAAAGTTGATGCTGATATTCGTGTATTAGGGCCTGCGATGGGGCTCGATGGGCGCATTGGAGCACAGTTTTTAAGGCCAGGTCCTGGTTATGGGGGGTCGTGTTTTCCTAAAGATACGCGCGCATTGTTGCACATAGCTAATGAAGTTGGGCAATCTCTGGAAGTAGTCAAAGCAGGCATTTGCGTCAATGATAGACGTAAGCAAGCATTGTTTCATCTGTTGGAAGAAAGATGGGGTAAGATGGATGGGCTAACCATTACGCTCTTGGGTTTGACATTTAAATCTGATACAGACGATGTTCGTGAATCTGCCAGCATTGATTTAATGGGTCAATTGCAAAATACGAACGCCCACATCAAAGCTTTTGATCCCAAAGGAAGTGACAATTTTGCACAATTATTTCCTAAGGTCCAATATTGCAAGACGATGTTGGAGGCAATAGAGCAATCAGACGGCGTTGTGATTGTAACCGAATGGGCTGAATTTGCAACATTACAACCACGAGATATTATCACCCGTATGCGTCAAGCGCGTATTATTGATTTTAGAAACTTGCTTGATGGCAAGATATTTGCCAATAGCGATATTGATTATCAAGGTATCGGTTATTGAAAAGGATCAATCAACAACCATGATTGAGGCAAATGGTGCTTTAGTTTTTTTTGATAAAATAGGTATCTGAGCGGGCATGGTATAAAATCTTTTCTACGATGGCTGGATCTAAGCCCACCTTGTCCATAGCTGGTAAAGCTGCTTGTAACTCTTGAATAGTGCATGGACCTATTAAAATAGATTTGATGGCTTTAAAAGATAAGCAAAATCGAATAGCTGCAAGCGGCCATGATATTGCGTGATCTGGGCTTGCAAGCGCCATTGCCTTTTGCGCGCCTGTAATCCATGCTGCAGTTTGCTCTTTTGAAAAATAATGCCGGATATCATTGGCTTGAAAAATAGTTTGAGGGCTTATGGGTTTGGCTAGAAAACCAAGGGCAAAAACTGTGCGCACGACAAGGTCAATTTTATATTGTTGGCACATTTCAAAAATGCCTTGCTCATAAGCACGAATATCAAGCATATTAAAATTAACCACAGCAATATCCCAATCAACAAGGTCACACCATAATCGTAAATCTATTGGTGCTTTGGTTGATACACCAATAGCGCGCACTTGGTGTGTACGGCGCAAATCATCCATAGTTTTTGCGATATCTTTTCTATTGCGATAGGTAATTTCTCCTTCTAAATGCAATACTAATATATCAACATAGCCAAGGCGATCGATGGATTGTTCAAGACCTTCAATGATTGTTTTTTTGCTATAATTTGTAGGTTCTTTAAAGTTAGGCCAACCAGCTTTTGTCATGATTAGGGGGGTTGCATTTTTTAAGGCTATGGCATTGCCAAGTCTTATTTCACTTTGTCCATTTGCATAAGCTGGGGCGCTATCAAATAATGAGATACCTCCTTCAAGGGCTGTATGGATAACCTTAGTTGCTTGTTGAGCAGTAATGTTTGCATAAGCTGGGGATGCGTTGTTGCTTCCGCCTAAACCCCAGCATCCAAGAGATAACGCAGATAAATCTTGTCCATAAATTGTGTCTGTAACGCGCTTTGATTGCATCAGTAATTTTTGGATTGGGTGGAATGATCAAGCCTTAGATATCGTTGCAAGATAATGTCTGCGATATGGGCTGTTTCATTCAAAATTGTTTTAGGTTTTTTGGCAATATCTATCTCGTCATTGAAGGCATATGCAATATGTTCGTTGATTAAATGATGATGAAATTTCTGTAATTTAGAATGTGCTTTTTTAAGCGGAGGTATTGCAATCCATACAGGTTTACCACTTGCACAGCACTCACTGATCATATTAACAGAATCGCCTGTAATCACTAACTGATCACAATGAGCTAAAATATCAAGATAAGGATTGTCCTTGCCCTCCCACCAAAGAAAATGATCTGCGCATTGTTGTTTGATCATTTCTAACCAGCGAGGATCTGTTCGAGGCGATGCAGTAATTAACAATGTAGCTTGTAGGTTTTTTGCAGTACGTAACAATGCTTCTATCAAATCGAATAACCATTGGCCAGTAATATTGAAATGTCTATTTTTTCCACCTATAAGCACCCCAATATAGGGCTTAGGATATTGTTGAAAAGCAAAGTTTGTTTGAGCGAGCATGTGTGTTGTTAATAGCTTAGGGGTGATGCTAGTTGGTGCTCCGATCATGCTCAAAACATTATCGCCTAGAAGCTCATCATGGCTAGGAACTACGACATAGTCAAAGCGCTCGCATGCAACATTAGAGCGCATTAATTGAACAGATAATGGCTTGCTATTGGCTCCATTGTTGCCCAATGCAGCAACCAATGATGCTGTTTTGCGCCCACATCCAATGATCATATCGGGTTTCAAGTTGTGTTTTTTTAATAAATTGCGCGCTTTATAAGGTGCTGTTATCGGGTTGGCAGTTGCACAAATTGGTTGGATGTTAGCTGTTGTGCCTTCGAGACATTGTGCAGTGAATGCATTTGAAATGGCCCCGCTCATGGCTTCAACTTGGGCTTGGTTTCCACGCCGGCCATCGTCAATAGTCCAAATGGTAAACGAGTCCAAGTTAATTTCCTTTAAGGTAATTTTAAAAGCAAACGGACTATTTTTTTTGTTTTTTGTGAAAATAGCTTTGGTGTATAATAGCTACCAGCTACACGCTTAGAAATTTCGCTTAATGTAGGATAAGGAAAAATACTGCTTGCAACCGAAGCAACTTTGCCAGCGTTGGCAACAACATCAAACCACGGACCAAGAAGCTCTCCAGCGTGGTTGCCTACAATAGTCACACCTAATACTTGTCCGTTTTTACGACAAATAACTTTGATAAAGCCATGCGTGTCGTTTTCTGCAATGGCGCGGTCATTATCGCCAAAAGGAGTTTGCAATGATGTGATATTGCTTTTGCCGAATATGGCAATGGCGTTGGCTTCATTCATGCCAACATGGGCAAGCTCTGGATCGGTATATGTAACCCAAGGTAATGATTTTAGCGAGACCTTTGCTGGAATACGAAACAATAGATTACGTATAAGGATGCCAGCGTGATAAGAGCTTAAATGAGTAAATTGAGGAGGGCCAGTTACGTCGCCTGCAGCAAAAATGCAACGATTGCTAGTGCGCAGGCGATTATCTGTTTTAATAGCGTTGTTTTCAATACAAACATTGGCGTGGTCTAACCCGAGTCCATCAATAGATGCTGCGCGTCCAGTTGCAATTAAAAGATGACTTGCTGATATTGTTTGCTTGGCATTTTGGCGGCTTTGTAGATCAAGCTTGATATTGTCGCCTTCTTTGTGGATTTGTAATACATCACGATGGGTTAAAATGGTAACGCCGTCTTTTTCAAGGCTTGCTTGGACTACTGCGCTAGCTTCACGGTCATCATTGTTAAGGATTTCTGCGTTAGAAATTAAGGTAACTTTGGCTGTCAGTCGTGCAAAAGCTTGTGCCATTTCACAACCAATGGGTCCTGCGCCAATGATGACAATATGCTTTGGCAAAACATCAAGTTTAAAGATAGTTTCATTGGTTAAATAATCAACTTGATCAAGGCCAGGAATTGGTGGAACTTTTGGATATGAGCCAGTAGCAATAATAAAATATTTTGCTTTGATGCGATACGATTTTGTTGCAACGGTTTTAGGGTCGATGAAAGCGCCTGCTTCTTGGATCACTTGCACGCCCATCCTTTCAAAGCGCTCTACACTATCGTTTGGAGCAATGGTTGCAATTGCATTGTCAACGTGTTTGCGAACGCCTTCCCACATAATGACAGGATCGCTTGTTTGAATGCCAAACGCTTTAGCATGCTTAATGTCATGTACTCTTCTAGCAGCAGCTAATAAAGCTTTTGATGGGACACATCCTGTATTGAGACAATCACCACCCATCAGGTTTTTTTCAAGCAAAATAACACGAGCACCCATATTGACAGCGCCTGCTGCAATAGAAAGGCCAGCAGAGCCTGCGCCAATAACGCATAAATCGGTTGTTAGTGAGGTGGTATCGTTAGCTTGTTGCATAGTGTTGTGCCAGCTTAAGAGTTTATTGGCGATGACGGATTAATCTAGTGTACGAATAATAATGTCTTGCATATTGGTGCTAAGCATATGCTTATCGAGCATTTGTTGCAAGCATTCATGCATTTTATTTTTGCGTGGACCTTTGAAGCGTTTCCACTGGCTAAAACAACCCGCCAGTCTTGCTGCAACTTGAGGGTTGAGTTGGTCAAGCTTTAATAATTGTTGGCCCATAAAATCATATCCATCGCCGTTTTCTTGATGAAATACCAGTGGGTTTGCAAAAGCAAAGCCACTTAATAATGCGTAGACTTTATTGGGCTTATGCATCGAAAAAGCGCTATCTTGCATTAAACGCTCCATCAGATCAACATTGCAAAATTCTGGAGATGTAGATTGGAGGGAAAACCAATGATCAATAACAATTTCATCATGAGCCCATTGCTCATAAAAAGCATCAAGGCGTACTTGTGATTGATTGCTTAAAGAACCTTTTTTGTTGCTAAAGCGAGTTAATTGGCGTAACGCGCCCAAGCGCACACTCATGTTATCAGCGTTGTCATATGTTTGACAAAAAATATCTTCAGCTTGGTCATGGAAAAAAATAAAGCCCATTAAAGCCACCTGCAAAGCACGATGATTGCGCGCGTTTACGTTGTCTTCAAAAGGCTTTTCGAGGCTTTGATATAAGTCTAAAATTTTATCTTGATAATGCTGATTGGGTGTCTGCCATAATTGCTTAACTGCTTGTGCTATGGCAATAATATCCAACTGCTCCATTTGATCCATCAACGAGGTAATGGTTGGCCATTCAAGCAGTTTTGCATGGAATGCTTTGCTTTCATTGCTAGTGTGATGCAAAATTTTGTTAAAAATGGCGTCGATTAATTGTAAGGCATCGTTGGAGAGGGTGGGTTGAGATTGGTTTGTTGCAAATAAGGTTGTTTGATCCACTGCAAGCTGATGCAATGCTTGGTCACTTTGATCCCATAAAACAAAAGGGTCATGCTCATATTTTAATATAAAAACTGGATCAATTGGGGGCACTTGCTGGAGCTTTACAGGTGCAGAGAATTGTCGATTTAATATGGCAACTGGCATGGTTTGTATGTTGTCAAACACAAAAGATTGGCATTGTTTGCGCCATATCAAAACTAACTCATCATGATCGTTATAGCTATAGTCACCTTTTGATGGTGTTTGCGTACAAACATTGCCATTGCTATCAAGCAAACGACAAGCAATTGGAATGGGCAAAGCATGGTGGGTTTTATCTTCAACATTGACGTCAATGACCAAGCGTTGCTGGTTTTCAATATAGCTGCATTTGGCTAATAATTGAGGAGTGCCTGCATGCTCATACCAATTGAAAAAATCTTTTAACTTTCCATCGCTAACCGATTCCATTGTTGCAAAAAAATCTTCACATGTTGCAGCGCTGCCATCGTGCTTTTGAATATATTGATCCATTGCGAGCATAAATTTTGTTTCGCCTAAAATAGTATGCATCATGCGGATTAATTCAGCTCCTTTTTCATAAACGGTTGCTGTATAAAAATTGTCAATTTGGCGGTATGCTTTTGGGCGTACTGGATGTGCTAGAGGGCTGCTATCTTCTTCAAATTGTGATTTGCGTAGCATTTGAACATCGTCAATGCGTTTAATAGCACGGTCTTGTGTGTCGCTGGTAAATTCTTGATCACGAAACACGGTCAAGCCTTCTTTTAATGAAAGCTGAAACCAATCTCGCAATGTAATACGATTGCCTGTCCAATTATGAAAATATTCATGTGCGATGATAGAGCTAACCAAATCAAATGCTCGATCTGTTGCGCTTTGGTGGTCTACTAATACATATTTAGCGTTAAAAATATTTAACCCCTTATTTTCCATTGCACCCATGTTAAAACTGTTGGTTGCAACAATGTTATACATATCAAGATCGCAAGATAGGCCAAAGCGTTTCTCATCCCAACGCATGGCATCTTTAAGCGATTGCATTGCATGATGAGCGCGCTCTGACGTACCAGGGTCACAATAGATGCCAAGGGTTACATTGCGCCCATCCATTGTCATAAATTGATCTTCTAGATGATCAAACTTTCCACCTGCTAATGCAAATAAATAAGCCGGTTTATAAAAGGGATCTTGCCAGCAAACATGATGGAGTAAATCGTTGGCTTGTTGACTGTTTTGGGCCAAACTATGATGGCCGTCATTGCTAGATATACGATTGCCATTGGATAGTAAAACCGGATATTGGTTTTTGGGCGCTGTGATAGAGACATTCCATTTGCTTAAGCAATCGGGCCTATCTGGATAGAAAGTAATTCTGCGAAAGCCATTTGCCTCACATTGTGTACAAAAGATGCCATCGGCATAGTATAAACCCTCAAGGCGGGTATTTTGATTGGGAGAAATAGCAACGATTGTTTCAAGCTTAAATGTTGAAGGGACATTTTTAATTAAAATGCCATGTTTGCTCAAGACGTATTGATCCGGTGTCAATTCTGTTGCGTTAAGTTTGATTGATTGTAAATCAAGTTCTTCACCGTCTAGCCACATATCATTATGTGTTGAATCGGTGCGCTGTACTTGTAATGTTGCCTCAACAATAGTGCGCGCTGGATCAAGCTCAAACAATAATTGCGTATGGATTATCTTAAAAGGATAGGGGGCATAATCTGCAAGCTTAATGAGGGGATCAGTTTGTTCAAGAGGGGTGTTATTCATCAATAGCTCTTTTATAGGGGGTTGTTGGATTTAATAAGGTTTTGGGGTTAACTTGTGCGATTGATACAATAATATGCAAGTTTAGTAAGGTTTTCTCGCATAGGTGTGGGTGGAAAAATCCTTAAGGCGTCTTCTGCAACTGTTGCAAAATAATGTGCGCGTGCTTGCGTATCTGTAAAAGCATCATGCTTTTTCATCAATGATATAGCGTGTTCTAAGTCTCCAGTTTGGATATTATCATCTACAATGGTGCGCTTCCAAAATATGCGCTCTTTTGTTGTGCCGCGCAACCATGCAAGCAATACGGGTAAGGTAACTTTGCCTTCTCTAAAATCATCGCCAATTGTTTTGCCAAGCTTTGTTTGATTGGCATCATAATCTAGAATGTCGTCGCTTAATTGAAACGCAATGCCTAAATTGGTACCATATTCGCCAAGAGCATTTTCATAAGCCTCACCGCTTTCACTAACAATGGCAGGCACTTTGGCAGCAGCAGTAAAAAGGACAGCTGTTTTTGCTGCGATCATTTCCATATATTGATTTTCAGATACTTCCAGCGTACGCGTTGTTTGCAATTGCATTACCTCACCTTCTGCTATTCGAGCGGATGCATCGCTTAACAGTTTTAATACGCGTAATGAGCCATCGGTGACCATCAATTGAAAGGCGCGTGAAAATAAAAAATCTCCAACAAGTACAGATGCTTGATTGCCCCATATGGTATTGGCGCTGGCTTGCCCGCGGCGTAAGAGGCTTTCATCAACAACATCATCATGGAGCAAAGTTGCTGCGTGGATAAACTCTACACATGCTGCAAGGCCGATATGGCGTTGGCCAACATAATTGCACAAATTAGCCCCTGCAAGTGTCAGCAATGGTCGAATGCGCTTGCCGCCACTGGCAATTAAATGCCCTGCTAATTGTGGGATCATCGAAACCGAGCTTTGCATTTGATCAATGATCGTATGGTTTACGCGTGCAAGATCATCTTCAACGATACTTGAAATAGTATGAATGGGTGATAAGTTGCTTGGTTCAATTGCTTGGTCGTTGGTTGTTTTGTTGATAGGCACGACATTATTCATGATGGGCTCATTAAAGGTAATCTTTATCAAGATTGATGATGCAAACTATTTGAATGCAAGCATTTATATGGGAATTTATATGACATAGTATTACGCGGTTATGGGATATTAATGCAAGGTATTTTATGGGGGTATTTTGTGCAAGGTATTGAATGCAAGACATTTATGAGGGCATTTGATGGGTGCTCTTAATGGCAGACTATCAAGATAGACATAACTATGTGATATTTAATATTTGCTTAAATTTTAGATTTCAAGGAGGATTTTATCTTGCTTTGGCTGGAATGTCATGGTTGAAGGCATGATGGTTATGGGTGATGAAACGATGCTTATATCTTTAAAACAAGGGCGCTTAGCTCAGTTGCTAGAGCAGCTGACTTTTAATCAACGGATCACAGGTTTGAGCCTTTTAGCGCCTACCATTGCATGCTTTCAATGTTGTTGTTTTTAAAAGTCCACCTTAAGAAATGCTGTTTGCAAAGAATATTGTCGATGTCAACTTTATCCTATATTGGTATTGTTTTTAACAAGGGACTTTGCATCATCAAGCTTTATAAAAATTAATGCATTGCTCAAAGCAAAAAACACTTGAAAAAATAATACAAAAGCAGATATGAATACGTATAAATGTAATAATAGAAAAGCTAGCTTACATCATTTAAAAAACTGACTATTATTATCAATGAATATTATGATGGAAAGGATACATCCATGCAATTGGCACAGTCGCTATCAAGATTAGGTACAGAAACGGCTTTTCAAGTATCAGCTGGAGTAGAAAGACTAAAACGTGAAGGTCATCACCCAGTTAACCTTGGAGTAGGACAGCCTGATTTTAAAACTGCACCACATATTGTAGAAGCTGCTGTGAAGGCTTTAAGAGATGGTCAGCATGGTTATACTTTGCCACAAGGGATATTGCCTTTGCGTGAAACGGTTAGTCAATTTTTGTTTAATCGCTATCAAGCCAATGTATCGCCTGAGCATATTATGATTGTGCCAGGGGGTAAGGTTACAATGTTTTTAGCAGCGATGATATTTGGAGAAAAAGGCAAAGAAATTATTTATCCAAATCCAGGTTTTCCTATTTATGAAAGCGTGATCCGCTATAGCGGCGCAACAGCTGTACCTGTACCGCTTCAAGAAAAAAATAACTTTGAGGTTAAGGCCGATGATATTTTATCAAAAATAACGCCTAAAACATCGCTGATTATTTTAAACACGCCATCTAATCCATTAGGCAGTGTGATGGAAAAGACTGAGATGGATAAGCTTGTTGTGGGGTTAGAAAAATTTCCTGAAGTGGTTTTAATGGTTGATGAAATCTACTCACAGCAAACCTATGATGGGTTTGTTCACCATAGTATCCTAAATTATGAGCATTTACGCGATAGGGTTATTATGCTTGATGGTTGGTCCAAAACATGGGCTATGACAGGTTGGAGACTTGGGTTTGGTGTTTGGCCTGCAAAATTAATTGAAAAAGTTGATCATTTTTGCGTTAATATCCATTCATGTGTTAATAGTGCCGCGCAATTTGCAGCAATAGCAGCAATGGAAGGTCCCCAAGATAGCGTGCATGAGATGGTGGAGATTTTTGACCAACGTAGGCGCCATATTGTAGCAAAACTTAATGCTATGCCAGGAATGACATGTGCTACACCAAAAGGAGCATTTTATGTGTTTCCAAACATATCGGCATTAGGTCAAAATAGCCGTTTTTGGCAAAATAAAATATTAGAAGAAGCCCATGTAGGAACCATTGCAGGCACAAGTTTCGGCGCATATGGTGAAGGGTATTTACGTCTTTCATATGCATCATCGATGGAAGATATTGATGAGGCACTTGTGCGCATTGAAAAGCTTGTTACGCAATATGCAAATGATCATAGCTTAAAACTTTAAGCTATTTGGCATCTTACAATTTGGTTGGATTATAATTTTGTTGGATTAAAATCCTGTTGCCGTGCCATCTTTGCGTGAGTCAGAGCCGCCAATCCAGGTCTGTGGGTTATCTAGATTGCGTATAATGGCTTGCCCACCACCAATAGGTGATGATGGATATTCAAGCGTGTGTCCGCGATCGCTTAAAGCATCAGCAGTGTCTTGAGAAAAACCAGCTTCTAGCTCTAAGGTATCATCAAATGCAAACGCACGCGGAGCATCGATGGCTTCTTGTGGGTCCATGGAAAAATCTACAATATTGCTAATAAAATTTGCATGCCCAGCAGCTTGGTATTGACCACCCATCACACCAAATGGGCCAATTAAGTCATCGTCTTTTGTGATCATGGCGGGGATAATTGTGTGCATTGGGCGTTTTAGTGGGGCAATAACATTTGGATGGTCTTTGGTTAGTTGAAACGAGCGCCCGCGTGAATGGAGTAATATACCAGATTGAGGTGCTGTAATGCCTGAGCCGAAGCTATCGAAAAGAGAATTAATGAACGAAACCGCCATACCGTTTTGATCAACTGCAGCCAAATAGATTGTATCAGGATGGGTTGGAAAATCTGTTGGAGAAGAAGGTCCAGCCTTTTTCATGTCAATTTTTTCGGCAAGCATTTCGATGGTGTTGCTAGATAATAGCCATTCGGTTTTATCGCTAGTGTGTTTTGGATCTCCTAGATGTTGGTCGCGCATTGCATAAGCAAGTTTGCTTGCTTCTGCAAATAGATGGATACGATCGATCTCGGAAAAGCTTTGTATATTAAAATGTTCTACTATTTTAAGGATCATCAAAGCAACAATACCTTGCGAATTAGGAGGGCATTCCCAAATGGTGTAACCGCGATAGTTGGCTGAAATGGGCTGCACAAATTGTGCTTGTGTTGTTGCAAAATCAAAAGGTTGGTGCAACCCACCAAGCCCTTGTAATGTAGAGATGATGTCATCTGCAATCCAACTTTTATAAAAACCGTCCATGCCATAGGCTGCTATATGGCGATAAGCGCTTGCTAACCTAGTATTTTGAAATATATCACCAGTTTGATAAGGGTTGCCATCGCGCAAATAAATATCGCTTGTAGCATTGTGGATGGACAGCTTGTCGCTATGATTGGCCCAATCATGGGCAACGCGGGGATGGACTGCAATACCTTTTTCTGCATAATGAATGGCAGAATCAAACAATTTACTCCATTCAAGGATCCCAAATCGTTTATGTAATGCCCACCAAGCAGCAACTGCCCCGGGCACTGTCACACTGTGAGGGCTGGTGACGTCAAGTTTTGTAATGCCTAAATCAAACATATGATCAAGTCTTGCGGCTTCAGGTGTGCGTCCAGAGCCATTAATGGCAACTAAATCCGTGTCATCAGATGGCTTGACAAGAGCAAAGCAATCTCCACCAATACCGCTCATGTGAGGCTCACCAATTGCTAAAATAGCAGTTGCTGCAATGGCTGCATCAATAGCCGAACCGCCTTGAGAGAGGATATGCAAACCTATAGAACTTGCAATTGGATGAGAAGTTGCAATCATTGCATTGTCGGCCATAATGCATGAACGACCGGGCAAACTGAAATTACGCATTATATTAATCCTCAAGAATCCAGATATTGAAAAAATCGTTGGATCATCATTATAGGCTAAAAGAAGTATAATATCCAGTAATGGACATTGCTTTTTGTGATATATTTATCTACAAACTTTTAAAAGATATCTTCTAGCAAACATATATGTATGACAGAAAGGTAAAGCTCATGGATAAAATTTCAAATAATATTCCACCTACAATGAAAGCTTTTTTATTGAAAGGTCATGGAGGGTTTGATCAATTGGTGCTTGAGCAAATAGCTACGCCTGTCATTAAGGACAATGATGTATTGATTAAAGTAGGTGCATGTGGGCTTAATAACACCGATATTAATACGCGCACTGGCTGGTATTCTAAAACAGTAGAAGAAGGCACAACAGGATCTAACCTTGAAAGTGCAAAAAATGAGGATTCAAGCTGGGATGGAAACGACATCCAACTACCAAGAATTCAAGGCGCAGATATTGTTGGACATATTGTAGCATTAGGCAAGCATGTTGATGGTGGGCTGTTAGGAAAGAGAGTTTTGGTTGAGCCGTGGTTGCGTAATTTTGGCCCTAACGGTGAAAATGATGCATGGGGATATCTTGGCTCAGAGTGTGATGGAGGCTATAGCCAATATACAGCTATTGACCATCGTCAGGTATATCCAATTGATAGTTCCTTATGCGACAGTGAGCTTGCAACATTTGCCACCTCGTATGTCACAGCTGAAAATATGATCAGCCAAGCCAATGTAGGTCCAAAAGACAAGGTGCTCATTACGGGGGGCTCAGGAGGGGTTGGCTCAGCACTCATCCAACTATGTCAAAGGCGAGGTGCAACTGTTATTGCCATGGCAAGCAGCGCAAAGCATGCTGCAATGGAGCAAATCGTCAATCCAGATTTTCTATTGCCTAGATCTTGCCCCAATTTATGCAAAACTTTAAAAGAAACAACAGGATCTGAGCAAGTTGACGTTGTGTTGGATGCTGTGGGGGGTGAAATGTGGCCGCAATTGATTGATGCATTAGCACGCTTTGGACGTTATAGCTGTTCAGGTGCAATTGCTGGGCCCATTGTACGGTTTGATTTGCGTAGGTTTTATCTCAACAATCTTGTTTTTACAGGGGCAACGATTGTACCATTTGGTATGTTTGGAAATTTGGTAAGCTATATCGAGCATAGTGAGATTAAACCTTTGCTTGCCAAAACATACAAGTTTGAAGATCTGCACATAGCCCAGCAAGATTTTATTGATAAAAAACATATAGGTAATCTTGTTATTGATATGAACGCTTAAGCCAAGCTATTTGAATGCAAGGGCACTATTTGGACATGCCAAAGGTCTTTCTATAAGCATTGATAATATAACCATCAAAGTTGAGGCCGCAAATGGGCTTAAGATAGAATCTATATGGGCTAGTAGATATTGCCCGTTGTAGTGGGCCATGATATTAAAAAGTGAACAATGATATTACGCTTTAAATGCGTGTTATTATTGTGTAATGCCCGTGTTTGTAATGCCCGTGTTTGTAATGCTTGGATTTGTAATGTTTGTGATTGCGCCGATGATTGTATTGGTAAATGTTTGAAATAATTGTTTGGCTGAATGGGCATTGATGCCAAGAGCATTATGGTCTATAGGCGTGCTTGCAAGATTGTCTTCAAGCGTTTGCAATTTGGGCCAATTACCCTTTGCAAGTTCTGTTAAAGATGTTGCATGCTGGTTTAAGCGATCGGCATAAATCCAACTATTGCTAAGCACATCTTTTACATATCGACGAGTTTCAAGTGCTTTAAGACTTTCAACTAGCAATAAAGGATCGTTAAATTTTTGCACAGGTCTGTTCCATTTAAGCATATTGCCAGGGCCTGCATTATAGCTGATGAGGGCTTTGACCAGGTTTTCTTTTATATGGTCTTGCTCAATGAGGTGGATTAAATATTTTTGGCCAAGATGGATATTCAATTCATGTTTAAATAGCTGTGAGCGTGAGGAACGCTTTCTAAAACGTTGGTTAGAGATAAAATTTGCTGTAGCAGGCATTAGTTGCATCAATCCTCTTGCACCTGACTGGCTGATGGCAGTAGCTCTAAAGGCAGATTCTTTGCGTATAATAGCAAAAATCAAAGAAGAAGGTAAACGAAACTCGATATCGCTAGCCCACCCAGGAATAGGATATAATGCGTTATCAACCCATACACCACTGCTTTTGGCAATGTAGCGCCCAAGATCATAGGCAAGTTCGGCAAGGCCAGCCTCTTCGGTAAAATGCACAAGCCATATTTTTGCATTATCAGAAAGTAAGTTAATAACAGGCTTAACGGTTTTATTAGCGCGATTATGCCTGCCTAACTCAACCAATGCAGTAGCGCGTCGGATAAGTTCGGTCTGGCGAAATTCACGATCAACTTGCTGGCTATATGATGTGGTTTGCCAATTATATTGGAGATCAATGCCTAAAACTTCATTGGCTAGAACACTATAGAAAGTATGCTTAAGGGGCCCACTTGCTGCAGTCTTTAAGTAAGAGGTAGCATTTTGTGGGTTAGATGCAGCAAGATAAGCACGCCATATCCAAAAATTTAACTGTGCTAAACGAGCGTCGTTGTCTTTGATCTCCCAAGAAGATAGCGCAGTCTTAAATAACTCTACAGCGCTTTCATAGCGCTCTAGCCGCCATGCGGAAAGCCCTGCCCACCAGCCAAGATTGGCCGTGCAAATGGTTGGGTCTTGCGATGCTTGGAGATGTTTTGTTAAAGCAATGGCCTTTTCATCAAACTGATGGTGATAATAACCGCGCGCAATATAGCCCAGTGCTTTTTGAAAACCGCATTGGCCAAGTGTTTTGCGGTTGATGAGAGCATGCTTAAGAGAACGCGAGACGTAGCTTTTTTCAATATCACGGCGATATTGGCGCAATAGTCTATTGGCTGTTCTAGAAACAACATATGGTTTTGGTTTGCCCGAAGATCTTTGAGATAGTTTGATCGAACCAGCCGTGTTTTTTAAGCTGTTTGGGATATAAGGTATTGAAGGCCGAGCAGGGTTTTTATAGTTTTTTGGTTTGCGTTTTAAGGCAAGTCGATGAACGCGTTTTGCCCCTGGGTGATCGCCATATTGTTTGAGCCAATTGCGTAGTTCTTTAAAAGAAGAGCGGTATTTTGTAGGATGCATATAGCGCTGGAATTGAACCTCGCCAATTAAAATAGGATCTTTTAGTTTTTTAATTAAGCCATCAGCTTCTTTCCATTTTCCATTTTCTTGTAAAGCAAAAATTAAAGAATAGGTTTGAAGATCTTTGCTAGAAAGCACCGTAGGTAGTACAAAATCACTATCTTGAAGGCTGCTTTGACCTGTTGCAATGGATGCAGCAGATGGCTTGATAGTGTTCGTGCTTTGTGCTGTGGTAACTGGATACATAAAAGCAGTCGCCATAAAAACTAAGAAAAATGCTAGAGGATGCATGCTTATTACGAACTTTCTAAATTTAAAACTTGTCACTAGCGCTCAAAGCTTATGTAAAATATATTGCCATGGCATAAGCTAATTGAACACGCCGATATTGACATGTGTTACTTTTAAATACACAATTATTATGCCAACCAACTTTTATTATGCCAACCAACTTTGTACTAACCCTTGTGGTTAGATGGCTTAAGTAACTATATAAAAACTAGCTAGTAGAACTAGCTAGTAGAACTAGCTAGAGGATCAAAAATAGTTGTTTGGCCAGCATTGCCAATAGTAGTTTAGTTTTAGTAGGAATTAACTTTTACTCTCTTCATTGAGATTTACCCTTTATCTTATTTCGCGTATATGCTCAACAAGTAAGGTCAATATTTTTATATTATCATCATAATGGTTGCTTCACGAGTATATAAAATCAGTGACAGACACCATGAATAGGATATATAATTTAAAAATAGAATCACATAATATATAATTCAAAAAGATATTATAGAGTAAGATATAATGATCAATAAAATAGTGCAATTGTTACAATTAATGCTCAAAACAATAGGGCTGAAGCTGATCGATCAAAAGAAAGTAGCGATATCAATAATGCTTGATATGTTGTTGAAGCGATGCATGCTAAGTCTGCGATGTGTATTGCTAGCAGGCGTGCTAGCTTTCAGTCTTGCTGGGTGCTCATCTGATAGCAAGAAGGAATATGTAGAAAGACCAGTAGAAGAACTATATAACGAAGGTCTTGCTGCTTTGAGAGAAAAAGAATACGAAGCAGCCGTTGTTAGTTTTGAAGAAGCCGAGCGCCAGCACCCTTATTCTGCATGGGCAACACGGGCCCAACTAATGGCGGGATATGCTAATTTTCTAGATGGGCGCTTTGATGATGCGTTGATTACATTGGATCGTTTTATAGAGCTTAATCCAGGTAGTGATGATATTGTTTATGCCTATTATCTTAGAGCTGCAAGCTTATATCAACAGATAACCGATGTACGCAGAGATCAACGCATTACACGCTTGGCTCTTGAAAGCTTGCGCCAAGTTACTAATAATTTTCCAGAAAGCGAGTACGCTCGCGATGCAAACCTTAAAATTGATTTAACCCTTGATCATCTTGCAGGAAAAGAAATGTCAGTAGGGCGCTACTATCTTAGGCAACATGATTATTTGGCTGCTATTAACAGGTTTAGAATCGTAGTAGAGCAGTTTGATACAACTACCCATGTGCCAGAAGCGCTTTTAAGAATGGTGGAAGCCTATCTTGCGCTTGGTATCCGATCCGAATCTGAGCGCATTGCATCGGTCTTAGGGCATAATTTTCCAGCAAGTTCTTGGTATAAGGAAAGCTATACATTGCTAACTGGCAAAAAGATTGAACAAGACCCGCTGAACGCGCAAGCAGATAAATGGTATGAAGAAATGTGGGGCTGGATTGAGAACAAAGTTAAACCTGTCAAAGATTTTTTGATATAGAATGTTAACTAGATTAGGGATAAAAAATTTTCTGGTTGTATCGGATGCGCAGGTTACTTTTGAAAAGTCCTTTAACGCATTAACGGGTGAAACAGGCACTGGAAAATCTATTTTATTTGAAGCGCTAGCGCTAGCGCTTGGCAAACGCTTGTCAGGTAATATGGTACGAGCCGATGCCAAGCAACTAGAGGTTGAGGCATGGTTTTGTCCGCCTTTTCCAAAAGGGCTAATAGAAGTAGGCGCAGAATTAGGCATTGAAATAGAAGACGAGGATTTAGTATTTAAGCGTGTGATTGAGCAAAGCGAAGATAGTACCGCTGGGCGATCGCGTTCTTATATTAATATGCTACAATTTCCTTCGCGTGTGATGCGCCAACTAGGAGGATATTTGGTAGAATTTCAAGAACAGCATGAATTGCACCACTTTTTTACCCCCAATGCACAATTACAATTAATTGACCAAATGCCTCTTGTAAAACAAAGTTATGTTGATATGCAGCAAGCTTATAGCAATTGGCATCGCTTGCATGGAGAGCTCGTCCTTGCCAAACAAACACAAGAAAAAACACAATCAGATTGTATATGGTTAAGCGAATCTATTGCAGAATTAGAGGAGTTAGCTCCGCAACCAGATGAAGAATTGCAACTAAGCGAGAAGCGTAAATTGCTACGCGATGGGCAACAAATATATGCAATACAAAAAGATTTGCGAACATATTTAACAGGCGACAAGAATAGCGATGGTGCGCAGTCGATGCTGTTGCGCGCTTCTAGAAAATTAAACCGGTGTGAGCCTTCAACATATGAGTATTTTAGTCAAATCATGCTTATATTTGAGCGGATAGGACATGAGTTGGATGAGGCTCTTATTGCTTTGGATGGATTGGAAGGCAACGCTGTAGATGGGGAGATGTCGTTAGAAGATTGCGAGGAACGTTTGTTTAAGCTACGAGCATTAGCACGAAAATATCAAGTTAATCCAAATGAATTGCACCTTAAGCATGATGGTTTAATAGAAGATTTAAATCGCTTGGACAAGATGTCAGAAACCGTTAAAATCAAACAAAAAGAATTAGATGATGCACGGGTATTATATCATCAATATAGCCAAACGTTAAGTATTCAACGTCATCAACAAGCAAAACAGGTTGAAGAGCAAATACAAGCAGAACTGCCAGATTTGCGACTTGGAGAAGCTGTTTTTAAGGTTGCCCTAACCCCTAGAGAAGAGGATCAAATACCCCATATAGATGGATTGGAGTCAGGGGCATTTTTAATTTCTACAAATCCAGGGCAAGCCTTAGGCCCAATTGCCAGCGTAGCTTCAGGGGGAGAGTTGTCGAGGTTGTTATTGGCATTGAAGGTATGTTTTAGTCGCCAAAATGAAGTTTCTACATTAGTGTTTGATGAGATAGACGCTGCAATGGGAGGGCAAACGGCTGCAGCAGTTGGGCGTAAATTACAAGCATTAAGCCAACATATGCAAATATTGGCAGTGACGCACTCACCCCAAGTTGCAGCTAGTGCACATTGTCAGTTTAAGGTCGAAAAAGAAACATCAACGATCAGTGCCAAAAGCAGTATCTGGCAAGTATCACACCAAGAGCGCACTGAAGAAATAGCACGCATGTTGTCGGGGATGCATCCTGATGCACAAGCACGCAAAGCAGCATTTGAGGCTGCACGTGCTTTGGAAAAAGAAATGTGCGCTTAAAAGGATAATCTGTTGATGGAGCCAATAAACGATACCATAGCTGACTTATCTGATGTGGATAAGCTTGATGAAATTGCAGCTAAAGCTGCACTTAAAAAACTTGCAAAAGAGATAGCCTATCACGATACGCGCTATCATCGCGATGATAGTCCAGAATTGCTTGATAGCGACTATGATAGACTTGTATTGTATAATCGTGCCATTGAAGCAAAGTTTCCGCACTTGATTAGGCCTGATAGTCCAACATATAGAGTTGGTGTGCCACAAAATAAAAACAATAAAGGATTTGCTAAGATACGCCACCAAAGACCAATGCTATCATTAGATAATTTGTTTGATGAGCAAGATGTTGAGCGTTTTCTTGATAAAATTCGTCGTTTTCTTGGCTATCAGCCAACCGATCAGTTTGACGTGATGGCTGAGCCCAAAATAGATGGTTTGTCGGTCAGTCTAATCTATGAAAATGGAAACTTAATCACAGGCTCAACACGTGGAGATGGCATTGAAGGAGAAGATATTACAGCCAATGTAGGCAACGTATTAGATATTCCAAAACAATTGGTGTGCTCAAAGCATATACAAAAGTTAACAGTTGCAAGCCATGCATTGAACTGTGAGATTAGAGGAGAGGTTTTCATGCGTCGGCATGATTTTTTCACCTTGAATGAGCAGCAAGCAGCACAAGGGCTAAAACAATTTGCAAATCCTCGGAATGCGGCTGCAGGAAGTTTACGCCAACTTGATGCAAGCATTACGGCATCAAGGAAGCTGGCTTTTTTTGCATATAGTCTTGCAGGTTTTCCAGTTGATATAGCAACACAACAAGATATGCGGTTTGTTTTATTAGGGCTTGGATTTCAAGTAGGAGAGCCTGCTAGTTTATGCCAAAATAGCAAAGATATGTGCACTTATCATCAAAAGATAGAAGAAAATCGAAGCGCGATTGATTTTGACATTGATGGGGTTGTGTATAAGGTTAATGATATCAAACTGCAAGAAAGATTAGGGTTTGTAACACGTGCTCCGCGTTGGGCCAGCGCGCATAAATTTGCAGCCACTACAGCAGAAAGTGTTGTTGAGCATATTGAAATACAAGTTGGGCGCACAGGAGCTCTAACACCTGTTGCGCATCTACGTCCTGTTAATGTAGGTGGGGTCATCATACAAAGGGCTACATTGCATAACGCAGATGAAATTATGCGCAAAGACATACGATTAGGTGATCATGTGGTTTTAAGGCGAGCAGGGGATGTTATTCCTCAAATTGTATCGGTTGTCTTAGAAAAACGCCACCCTTCATCCAAAGCTTTTTTATTTCCTAGCGTGTGTCCTTCATGCGCGGGCGATACCATTAAAATTGATGGTGAGGCTGTACAACGTTGCATGAATGGATGGTCATGTAAGGGCCAAAAACTAGAACGCTTTAAGCATTTTGTATCAAGGTCGGCCTTTAATATTGAAGGTATCGGGGCTAAGCAGCTTGAGTTGTTTATAAAAAAAGGATGGCTGCACCATCCTGCAGATTTATTTAAATTGAAACAATGGCGCAACGAGATGGAGGGGCTGCAAGGATTTGGAGAATTATCGGTTTATAATATAATAACATCGATTGACAATGTACGCCAAATTGCAATGGGTCGGTTTATATATGGGTTGGGCATTCGACAAATTGGCGAAGCAACTGCTTATCGATTGGCACAGCAATATACGACCATAGATCATTGGATAGAATCGATGTTGATGGCCCAAGATGATAGCTCACAGGCATGGGCAGATTTAATTGCTATTGAAGATATAGGGGTGTCAGTTGCACAGGAATTGGTAGCATTTATACACTTAGAAGATAATATCAACATGGTCAAAGAATTGCTCCATGAAGTGGATGTGCAAACATATGAAGCAACAAACCATGAGCAAACGATTTTTACATCAAAAGTAATTGTCTTTACAGGACACCTCGAACACGCTACTCGCTCAGAAGCAAAAGCTATTGCTGAAAGGATGGGCTCAAAAGTCTCAAGCGCTATTTCGGCAAAAACTGATTATTTGGTTGCTGGAACTGGTGCAGGATCAAAGATTGAAAAAGCAAGTAAATTGGGTGTTGAGGTTATTGATGAGGCAAAATGGCTTGAGATGATTGCAGGCTAAAAACTCATTATATTAACAACCCAACAAACACTGTGTTTTAGCTAGACTATATCTTTATGTTAAGTTGTGCTATGGTATATTAATGGCTTTAAATAAGAGCAAAGTGATATTTTAATATAAAGATATTTCAATTTGTTTTTTGTGTATCTGGCGTCCACATTTAAGCCCTAATCAAGAGTAATGACGACAGGAATAACCTTAAGATCTTGAATTAGGAGCTTTTAAAATGGACAAAAATGTGCCTGCATCATATGCAGATCATGATCATAATATCGTAACCCCGCAAGACGTGCGCAATTGGGATAATAAGCATTATATCCATCCATGGGAGTCGATGGGTAATGATGATGCTGACAGGGTGATTGCAACCAGTGGAGAAGGTATTTATATAACCGATGCACATGGCAAGCGCTATATTGACGGGCCAGGTGGCATGTGGAACATGCAAATTGGCTATGGCAGAAAAGAAATGGCCGATACTCTTGCTAAGCAAGCCCTAGAGTTAACCTATCATAGTCCATGGAATTTTACATCAAAACCAGCAGCGATGCTAGCGCGTAAACTTGGTGAATTATCGCCTGGTGATTTAAATAATGTTTTTTTTACAACAGGGGGATCTTCTGCGGTTGATAGCGCAATAAGGTTTGTAAATTTTTATAACAATATTTTAGGTAGACCTAATAAAAAAACGATCATTGCACGCGAGAAAGGCTATCATGGCTCAACATATCTTGCTGCAACAATGTCAGGAAAAGAGCGAGACCAGCATTGCATGGACACTGAGCGTCGTTTGGTTAAATTTTTGCCAAATGTAAACCCATATTTGCGCCCTGATGATACATCAATAGAAGAATGGTGCCAAGAAAAGCTAAAAGATTTTGAACAAGCTGTTTTAGAAGCTGGTCCAGACAATGTAGCTGCATTTATTGCAGAGCCAGTTTTAGCATCAGGTGGGGTGATTATACCCCCAGATGGTTATCATAAAGGCTGTCTTGAAATTTGTAGAAAATACGATATGCTTTATATTTCAGATGAAGTGGTTACTGCTTTTGGAAGGCTAGGCCATTGGTTTGCTAGTGAGGATGTTTTTGGCATTGTACCTGATATCATTATATGTGCAAAAGGTATCACGTCAGGCTATCAACCCCTTGGGGCGTTTTTGATCTCGGATAAATTATTGCAAAATATCCAGTGTGATGAAAATAGCGACACGCTTTTTTCAAACGGATTTACATATTCAGGCCATCCTATTTGTTGTGCTGCAGCGCTTAAAAACATTGAAATTATTGAAAGAGAAGGCCTGCTTGAGCATGTGCGCTCTGTGGGGCCTTATTTTAAAGAGCGCCTAGATAATTTGCGTAAATATGAAAGCATTGTCGATACAAGATCTAGTGGTTTGATAGGTTGTGTTGAAGGTCGATTGTTTCCAAAGCAAGATGAGTCCGATCGCCTAGAAAGCGATTATCAATTTGGTGCAACCCTTGATAAAGCTTGTGAACGCCTAGGGCTAATTGTGCGCCCTATTATTAATATGTGCGTGTTTTCACCTCCTTTAGTGATCACAAAAGAGCAGATTGATGACATGTATGATATCCTTGAAGAGGCAATTATTGAAACAGAAAAAGAGTTGCTTTAGGTTAAAAGAAACAAGGCCTTCTAAGCATGTTTTGATGCTTGGAAGGCTTTTTGTTTTAGTTTGATGTAGGGGTTCAACCTAGTGAGACTCACCTAGCGAAGGGGAAACTAGAGGGGCTGTTTTTTGGTTTCATTTAAGGGATTTTGGAGCATTTAATTTTAAAACTAAGTTGAGGTTATGATGAAAAAGATCAACAAAACTGCACAAGAATGGAAAGAAGAGCTTGATGAGGATGTGTATCATATTGCGCGTCAAGCTGGTACAGAACGCCCTTTTAGCGGTGCGTATAATGATTTTTATGAGAAAGGGCTATATCATTGCATTTGTTGCGATAATGTACTTTTTGATAGCGATAATAAGTTTGACTCAGGCACTGGATGGCCAAGTTTTGATCAAACAATAAGCCAAGATAGTGCCATAGAAAAAGAAGACAGAAAATTTTTGATGCGCAGAGTTGAAGTTGTATGCGCTCAATGCGATGCGCATTTGGGCCATAAATTTAACGATGGACCAGCAAACACAACAGGATTGCGCTATTGTATGAACTCAGCGGTTTTAAAGTTTGTTCCTAAAAAGTAATTATTTTAATAGTTTGGATGGCTATCGAGCTTTGGTTATATGCGATGTTTTATGATTTGAATGTGTTTAAAGATGGCAAGTAGTGTTAAAACTGTTGCATTAAAAGGCATTGATCCTCAAATAGTTGATGTACAAGTCCAAATTGCACCTGGTTTGCCAAGTTTTACGATTGTAGGATTGCCAGACAAAGCAGTTGGAGAGAGCAAAGAGCGCGTACGAGCAGCGTTTGCTTCGATGGGATTGGCTTTGCCTACAAAGCGGATTACTGTTAATTTGGCGCCTGCTGATTTGCAAAAAGAAGGTAGCCATTATGATTTGCCAATAGCGCTTGCAGTTTTGCAAGCAATGGAAATTATTAGCGAACAAGATCTATCTCGCTATATTGCATTGGGTGAATTAGCCTTGGATGGCTCTTTGGATAAGATCGTTGGCGTTTTACCAGCTGCAATGGCAGCCAATGGTATGGATAACGGCATTATCTGTCCCTATTTAAATGGACCAGAAGCTGCATGGGCAGGAGAGCTAGATATTCTTGCAGCGCCTTCTTTGACCACGATCATCAATCATTTTAAAGGGCGTCAAATATTGACGCCACCAGAGCGATCCCTCCATATGGATGTAGATGATGATCATATGCTAGATATCAGCGATATCAAAGGCCAGATCATAGCAAAACGCGCATTAGAAATTGCTGCAACAGGAGGCCATCATCTTTTGATGCTAGGTCCTCCAGGGTCTGGAAAATCAATGCTTGCAGCGCGGCTGGCTGGTTTGTTACCGCCAATGGATCCACAAGAAATGCTAGAGACGAGTTTAATTTATTCAGTCTTGGGATTGCTTGAACAAGGCCAATTGCAAACCAAGCGCCCTTATAGAGATCCCCATCATAGTGCTTCGCTTGCTGCTTTGGTAGGAGGTGGTCAAAAAGCAAAACCTGGAGAGATAAGCCTTGCACATAATGGTGTGCTTTTTTTGGATGAATTGCCAGAGTTTCAACCCAGAGTGATTGAATCATTGCGCCAACCAATGGAAGCAGGTAGGGTTTCAATAGCGCGCGTGCAAGGCCATGTGACATATCCTGCACAATTTCAACTGATTGCAGCGATGAATCCATGCAAATGTGGTTTTTTTGGAGATGCAGAAGCTAGTTGCGCTCGAGTGCCTAAATGTGGCATTGATTATCAATCGCGTATTTCAGGGCCCATGTTTGATCGGATTGATTTGTTTGTTGATGTGCTTGGGCTAAAGCCAAGTGATTTTACTTTTACAAAGCCTTTGAGTGCTAATAGCAAAACACTAAAGCAAAAGATTTTGAATGCACGCGCAATACAACAAGAGCGCTACAAGGGTAGGGATATTAAAATCAATGCACGAGCAGATGGCCAGCTTTTAGAAGACACATTGATGCTACAAGACAAAGCAAAAGCTCTAGCAAATCAAGCAGCTGATAAGCTAAAGCTTTCTGCTAGAGGGTTTTATCGTTTATTGCGTGTTGCACGCACCATTGGTGATCTTGAAGAAAGTCTAGAAACCACACAAATACATGTAGCAGAAGCGCTAAGTTTTCGACGCCAAGCGCCCCAGCAACTTAAAGTGTAGCAACTTAAAGTGTAGCAACTTAAAACATAGCAATTTAGAATATAAAATTTATAGAAGTTTTCCATGTTAAATTTACGCACTGCCATTGATTTACGGCCAGTTTTTTTTGTACTTGGTCTGTTGCTTGTAACGCTGGCATTGCTCATGCTATTGCCGGCCGTAATCGGGTTTATGAAGGGCGTTGATGGGCTTGTTTTTGTTGGCTCAACAGGATTTGTTTTGTTTTCAGGAGTTTTGATGGTGTTGAGCACTCGAGGAACAATCGAAGCACTGACACAACGAGAAGCATTTTTAATCACTGCGCTTGCGTGGAGCGTAATCCCTGCTTTTGCAGCATTGCCATTGTATTTTGCATCGAGCCAATTAAGCTATAATGATGCCTATTTTGAGGCTATGTCAGGCTTAACAACAACAGGCTCTACGATCATCACAGCCTTGCATGAGCAATCGCATGCGGTTTTGTTTTGGCGCTCATCCTTGCAATGGCTTGGTGGTATTGGTGTTGTAGTGATGGCGCTTTCGGTGTTGCCGTTTTTGAAGGTAGGCGGGATGCAGTTATTTAGGATAGAGTTTGCAGGAAAAGGCGATCGGGTAACCCCTCGTGCTATTGAGCTTTTGGGGTTTATTACGGGGATTTATTCAGCAATTACGATTTGTTGTTTTATATTATATTGGATAGCAGGAATGGCGCCCTTTCAAGCGTTGAACCATGCCATGACCACGGTTGCAACGGGAGGGTTTTCAACCCATGATCAATCCATTGGACATTACAATAATATCATGATTGAGATGATCGCCATTATTTTTATGTTGTTAGGATCTGTGCCTTTTTTACTTTATATCCAAGCCATCAAAGGCTCGCTCAAGTCATTTGTTGATGATGCACAAATACGTGGCTTGTTATTATTTATTTCTACAGCATGTGTGGTGATGTGGGTTTATTTAGTATTTGAGCATGATTTTAATGGGTTGAATGCTCTACGCCTTGTGGCTTTTAACGTGACTTCAATCATGACAGGTACAGGCTATGTCACTGTTGGATATGATTTATGGGGGGTATTTGCAATTATTGTGTTTTTGTTTGTGATGTTTGTTGGTGGGTGTGCCGGATCAACAACATGCGGGATCAAGATTTTTAGAATTCAGGTTTTATTTGCAATTGCAAAAAATCAAATGCATCGATTGATTTTGCCAAATGCAGTTTTAGTGACCCATTATGCACAAAAACCCCTGCCTGAATCTGTAGGGGAGTCTGTGATGGGGTTTTTCTTTTTGTTTATTGCTACCTTTGTTGTATCTGCTTGTGCATTAGGGCTGACTGGTCTGGATTTTATAACGGCAGTGTCAGGGGCTGCAACCGCCATTGCCAATGTTGGACCAGGATTGGGTGAAACGATAGGCCCTAATAGCAATTTTGGCAATTTACCAACCAGTGCAAAATGGGTGTTGTCTGTCACGATGCTATTGGGAAGGTTAGAAATTTTTGCGGTTTTGGTATTGTTTTCACGCAAGTTTTGGATAAGGTAAGACACTTGATCGAGCAGCAAAAACTCCGTCCTCAAATTGTAGAATTGCTAGAAAAACTCGTTAGTTTTGATAGTACTTCGTCTTTATCTAACAAGGATTTGGCCATATGGATACAAGAATGGCTTAAGAGGTGGGATATCCAAGGTGATGTGATAGATGGCGGAACCCCTGGAAAGTTTAATGTTTTTGTGACAATGGGCACAAAAACAGGCAATGGCTCAAAAACAGGTCATGATCCAACACAAGGAGTGCTGCTGTCAGGGCATATGGATGTTGTGCCTGTTAGAGGCCAGCAATGGACAAGCGATCCGTTTATGTTGGATTGTCGTGATGGGCGCTATTATGGGCGCGGCACAAGCGACATGAAGGCATTTATAGCCCTAGCGCTTGATTTGGCAAGTAGGTTAGATCAAAAGACCATGCGCAAAAACCTTTATCTTGCGTTTACGTGCGATGAGGAAATCGGATGCAAAGGGGTAGGGCATTTGATTGAATGGGTCAAACCCAAATTGGCCCGTGATACGCCAATTATTGTTGGCGAGCCGACATCAATGCGCGTTATTTCAGGCCATAAAGGATTAAGAAGTTTTTGTGTGGAGGTTAGGGGTATTGGAGCCCACTCAAGTCAGACAGATAGGGGTGTTAATGCGATACAAATTAGTGCGCGCATTATTAATTTTATAGAAAATTTGCACCTCAAACTTGCAAGCGGTGATGGGTATCAAGATTTTGATCCACCCCATACAACATTGCATGTTGGTACAATCCAAGGAGGCACAGCGCTCAATATTGTGCCTGAATTTTGTAGTTTTGTTTGGGAAATTCGAGATATTGACGATCAAGGTGATGCCCTTGAAAAGGAAGTATATGGCTTTATCGAGCATATCAACCAACAATTAAATAGCAGCGATGCAACTTGTAAAGCTAATGTGAGCATGACAAAAATAGACCATTGTCCAGCGTTGCAATATGAGCCAAATTCAACCGCTGAAAGTTTGGTGCGTTTGCTCAATGGGGATAATGGCTTGCAGCGTGTGTCATATATGACAGAAGCAGGATATTATCAACAAGAAGGTTGGCCTACAGTCATATGTGGACCTGGCTCTATTGATCAGGCCCATAGACCCGATGAGTTTGTTAGCTTAGAGCAATTGATCAAGGGGCAGATATTTATGGACAAGCTAGAAAGCTGGTTGACTAGCTAATGGGCGCTATTTGCTTTTGGGTATTAGGCATATAGTACTGCTTGTAGCTATCAATACAATCCTAGCGGAGTGTAGCTCAGCTTGGTAGAGCACTGCCTTCGGGAGGCAGGGGCCGCAGGTTCAAATCCTGCCACTCCGACCAATCAATAGGTTGGGCAATCAATGGGTTGGGCAATAGGTTGGGCAATAGGTTGGGCAATAGGTTGGGCAATCAATGGGTTTGGCTAACAAATATTGGCCTTTATAGGGGGCTTTAGAGAGCTTTTTGAGATGTTGGCAACTAGCAGGCAACTGACATCACCAATAACATAAGGAACTAGCATGGAAAAAAACCGTCAAAAAGCCAAAAAACATTTTGAGCAAGGTATAATAAGCTTAAGGGGTGGCCATTATGAAAAAGCCATTGTTGATTATACAGAAGCTATTGAATGTGACCCTAAATATGTAGATGCATATTTTAATCGTGGCGTCACTAAAGATAAGTTAGACCGTTATGAGGAGGCTATTGTTGATTATACAAAGGTTATTGAATATAGCCCTCAAGATGCAGGGGCATATTGTAACCGTGGTCTTGCTCAAGATAAGTTAGGCCAGTATGAGGAGGCTATTGCTGATTATACAAAAGCTATTGAATATGACCCTAAATATGCAAAACTATATGTTAATCGTGGCATCGTTAAAGGTAAGTTAGGCCAGCATGAGGAGGCTATTGAGGATTTTACAAAAGCTATTGAATGTGACCTTAAATATGTAGTTGCATATTTTTACCGTGGCGTCGCTAAAGGTAAGTTAGGCCAGCATGAGGAGGCTATTGCTGATTATACAAAAGCTATTGAATGTGACGATAAATATGCAGATGCATATTTTAACCGTGGCGTTGCTAAAGGTAATTTAGGCCAGCATGATGAGGCTATTGCTGATTATACAAAAGCTATTAAATGTGCCCCTAAATATATAGATGCATATTTTAATCGTGGCGTTGCTAAAGTTGAGTTAGGCCAGCATGAGGAGGCTATTGAGGATTATACAAAGGTTATTGAATATAGCCCTCAAGATGCAGGGGCATATTGTAACCGTGGTCTTGTTCAAGATAAGTTAGGCCAGCATGAGGAGGCTATTGAAGATTTTACAAAAGCTATTGAATATGACCCTCAAGATGCAAAGGCATATGTTAATCGTGGCATCGTTAAAGGTAAGTTAGGCCAGCATGAGGAGGCCATTGTTGATTATACAAAAGCTATTAAATGTGCCCCTAAATATGTAGATGCATATTTTAATCATGGCATCGCTAAATATAAGTTAGGCCAGCATGAGGAGGCTATTGCTGATTATACAAAAGCTATTAAATGTGACCTTGAATATATAGATGCATATTTTAACCGTGGCATGGTTAAAGGTGAGTTAGGCCGTGATGATGAGGCCATTGTTGATTTTACAAAAGCCATCAAAGACACGCTAGAAAAAAGCAATGATAAATATCCAAATCTTGAGACCATTGCACATTATCGACGATGGAATTGGGATAGCGTCTCTGCCATCATTAATGGGCAAATATGGCTTGCTAATCCACGAGATTTTAATGATCCACATGATGGTAAATTGCTTGAAAGAGTAGAAGACGTACCTTACTCCCTATCAGAGGTTGCAAAGCGTATGCGTATGGTAGCTTTTAGTGACGAAAATCAAAAAAAAGATCAAGAAGCTCTTGGCCTCAATAGTGCAATGTGGGGCTATTATGGAGGCGTCCACAAAGGGTTGTGTCTTATCTACCGATCCATCAAAGGGCAACCCCCAAAAAAACCCGATCCATTGCCCTATAATCCATTGCCCTATAAATGGGCAAGGGTCAAATATTCTAACGTTTGGGATGCAACACTCCAAGGATTAGAGTTTGATGATTTTATGTCATTGGCTTTTGCACAAAAGCGTGATGAATGGAGTTCAGAAAAAGAAATACGCGTTATATATCTAGAAAATGATGAGGAGGCTAAAAAGTATGATAAAGGGCGCTTAATCGAGGAGGAGGCTCTTGGCATCAAGCTCGAGCGCGTTATTTTTGGTCAAGCAACAAACGAACTTGACCAACAAACATTGCGTGACATTATCGCCAATAAGCGAAAGGATATCAAATTTCAAAAAGTAATATTTGACAACAATAAGATCCTTGGTCTTGAGCTTGAAGATATTGAATAATGTGTCAATTTTTTGAAAATGGAGAGCAGAAAACCCATCAAATTGACAAAGTGATGGTGGTAAATAGCTGGTTTTTTTAATATCGTTGGGATAAGCTATTGCATGATATCAAAATATACAAATATTTTGTACAATCTGGCATTGGTATCATCTTAACATGGTTGATGATCATGTATTTGGTAGCAAAATGATCATAAAAAGATTATTTTTGATTAGCGAGTTGATTTCATCACAATGATGGGGTATGTATCACGACATTAAGATAAAAATCTTAAAGCTATGATCGCTAGAGCAGGTCAGCAATGACAATCATCAAGGATCATAGTTAGATATATCTTGTTTAGGCTGGGTTATGTGCTGGCGGGTCAAGACCCGTTATATTTAAAGACAATCAAACCCAAAGGGTATGCCTAACAAGATTATAGAAAATGCGGAAGAGATCAACCGCATCGAACGACAAGGAGAATGAAATGCCCAAAATGAAAACAAAAAGCTCTGCCAAAAAGCGCTTTAAATTAACTGCAAACGGTAAAGTAAAGCATTATGGTGCGGGTTTGCGCCATAACACATCTAAAAGACCACAGCAGATGAAGCGCCAAAATCGTGGTGTGCACATTATGGCAGATTGCGATGCTAAAGTCGTACGTCGGCATTTTCTCTAAACATCATATCAATATATTGGAGATAAAACATGGCTAGAGTAAAACGCGGCGTCACATCACATGCACGACATAAAAAAGTTTTAAAAGCTGCTAAAGGCTATAGAGGCAGGCGTAAAAATACCATCAAGGTAGCTCGTCAAGCAGTTGAAAAAGCAAGGCAATATGCTTATCGAGATCGTCGCAATCGTAAAAGAGATTTTCGTGGTTTGTGGATACAGCGTATCAATGCTGCAGCGCGCTTATATGGGATGACCTATTCACGCTTTATGGAAGGTATCCATAAAGCAGGGATTGAGGTTGATCGTAAAGTACTTGCCGATATCGCAGTCCATGACAGTGAGGCATTTGGTAAGCTTGTAGAGCAAGCCAAAAATTTTGCAACCATCCAACAACCAGCCCAATAACGTAATAGCCTCAAGAGCTTAAGCGATATTGCAAGAGCTATCCTTGTCAAGGAAAGTCTTTTAATATTTGAGTCAAGTAATATTTGAGTCAAGGCTTGGTTTTGCTGTTGGCAGGCGTTGCAAAATGTTTGGCTTATCTGTTTGGGCTTGTCTGTTTGGTTTTTGGGTTTTTTAGAGTTAGTTTTAAAACTGCTTGATTGTTCAAGTTGCTTGGCATATTTTGTTTTTGCAAATAAATGAACGGGTTGAGGCAATTGGCAACAGAGTTGTTTTATATCATTGAGGCATTATCCAATCAAACCACTGTTATATACATGGATTTTAGGTCATGAAGTTGAATGACATCACAAAGCTTGAACAAACCCTGATTGCAAAGCTGGAAGCAGCTAGCACCATGCAAGAAGTTGAAGATGTACGCATTGATGCTCTTGGAAAAAACGGCGATTTAACCAAAGCTTTAAAATCTTTAAGTAGTTTAACCGATCAAGAGCGTCGCCAATCAGGCCAGGCACTTAATCGTTTACGCGATGTATTGAACAAGCAGTTGGCTCAAAAAAAGGAAATGTTTGGCGATCAAGAACTCAACTTGAAATTGCAAAAAGAAAAGCTTGATCTTAGCTTGCCTGTTTATCCTAGAAAGCCAGGGCTTTTACATCCTATCCATCAAACCATTAATGAAGCGATTGCAATTTTTGGCTCAATGGGATTTTTTTGTCAAGAAGGGCCTGATATTGAAGATGATTTTCATAATTTTACGGCGTTGAACTTTCCTGCTGGCCATCCTGCGCGATTGATGCATGATACGTTTTTTATGAACTCCAAAAACACCCAAGATGATACCTTGCAAGAAACATTTGTACTGCGCACGCATACTAGCCCGGTACAAATACGCACAATGCTTGCTCAACAACCTCCAATTAGGGTTTTAGCCCCAGGCAGGGCCTATCGTTGCGATAGTGATATGACGCATACGCCGATGTTCCATCAAATTGAAGGATTGGTTATTGATAGTGTCGATGCAAGCAATGGAGGGGTGCATTTTGGACATCTTAAAGGTTGTTTGTCTGACTTTTGTTCGGCTTTTTTTGGTATTGAAGATGTGCCACTTCGCTTTAGGCCAAGTTATTTTCCATTTACGGAGCCATCTGTTGAAATTGACATAGGATGCACGCGCAAAGCTGGCCAGATACAAATTGGCCAAGGTGATGATTGGCTAGAAATTTTAGGAGGTGGTATGGTCCATCCAAACGTTCTAGAGCATTGTGGTTTGGACCCTCAAAAATATCAAGGCTTTGCTTTTGGCGTTGGGGTTGAGCGCATTGCCATGTTAAAATATGGTATGGCAGATTTACGCCAGTTTTTTGATTGCGATGTGCGCTGGCTTAAGCATTATGGATTTGATCATTTAACAATGGCGTCATTACTCCATAGTTTAAGTTAAGTAGGAGCAAGACAATGAAATTTACATTTTCTTGGTTAAAAGATCATCTTGACACGGATGCCGATTGCAACACAATTTGTGAGCATCTAACCTCCATTGGATTAGAGGTAGAGCAAGTCATTGATGATGGGAAAAAATATGCATCTTTTGTGACTGCAAAAATAATTGATGCCAAGCGCCATCCAAACGCTGATCGATTGTCTCTATGCCAAGTTGATATTGGAGCAGGTCAACCAGTCCAGGTTGTATGTGGTGCTCCAAACGTAAAAAAAGCAATGATTGGCGTATTTGCACCACCAGGGACGCAAATCCCTAATAGCGGTTTGGTATTAAAAGCTGGCGTCATAAGAGGTGAAGAATCCAACGGTATGCTCTGCTCAGAAAGTGAGCTTGAATTGTCGCAAGAACATGATGGCATTATTGAGTTGGCAGGCGACACCCCCATTGGCAAGCCCTATGCACAATGGGCTGGGATTGATGAGCAAGTTATTGAAATTGCTATAACACCCAATCGTGGTGATTGTTTAGGCGTGCGTGGTATTGCCCGCGATCTTGCAGCAACTGGTATAGGCACATTAAAGCCCTTAGAATATCAAGAAATAAAAGGCAGTTTTGCCTCAGGGTTCAAATGGGATATTGCAAGTGCTGCCATTGATAAATGCACGATTGTAACAGGAAGACACTTGAAAGTCCAAACCAATGGAGCATCTCCATTTTGGATGCAAAAACGCTTAAAAAGTATTGGCTTGCGGCCAATTTCAGCCCTTGTAGATGTGACCAATTATATTGTCTATGATCTAGGTCGCCCTTTGCATGTGTATGATGGTGATATGATCAAGAGTAATTGCTTGAGGATGGATATTGCAGATGGTGGTGAGCATGTTGAGGCACTTGATGGAAATATTTATGAAATGCCCAAAGGCAGTGTCATTATTAAAGATGGGGTCCAAGGTGCTAACGTCGAGGGTACTAAAGAGCAGAGGGCTAACAACATCCTTGGTATTGGCGCGATTATGGGTGGCAAGGCTAGTGGGTGCACTGATACAACGCGCAATGTTTTTTTAGAAGCGGCGCATTTTGATGCAATGGATGTTGCAAAAACAGGGCGCAAACTTGGCATTTTATCCGATGCTAGATTTAGGTTTGAAAGAGGTGTAGACCCACAATCATGCATTGAAGGCAATCACTATGCAACAAAAATGATTTTGGATATTTGTGCTGGAGAAGCCTCACAAATGGTAATGGCAGGAAAAGTTTTGTTGCAAAATAAACCCATTACATTGGCGTTCAAAAAAATTAAAGCATTTGCCGGTATTGATATTAGTTGGCAAGAAGCCGCTCAAATTTTGAAAAAACTCGATTTTGATGTCCACGAAGCTAACGCAGAAAACATTATTGCCACTGCGGCGTCTTTTCGCAACGATATTACCCATGATGTATGCCTGATCGAAGAGATTGTAAGGATTTATGGCTATAGCAAAGTACAAGCTGTTAGTGTGGTCAATAACAACCCATTACCTAAGCCAGCCATGGATGGGCAAAAGCAAAGGCTTGATTTGTTGCGTCGATCCTTAGCATCACAAGGCTTGATGGAATGTGTCACATGGTCTTTTTGTAGCCTAGAAGAGGCCAAAGCCTTTGGTGGAGGGCAAGAGGATCTGCATCTTGCCAATCCTATTAGTCAAGAATTGTCGCTTATGCGGCCAAACCTTTTGATTAATTTGCTTGGAGCAATGCGACGCAATCAAACGCGTAAGCTTGATAATGATGGTCTGTTTGAATTGGGGCCAGTATTTCAAAAAGGGGAGCCATTTGGCCAGCAATCACAAAGCGCTGGAGTGCGCTGGATAAGAGGAGCAAACTCGTGGGTTGCTAGGGATGTGGTTGATGTCTTTAGCATGAAGGGTGATCTTTTATCTGTGTTGGAGGGGCTTGATGTACCTGTTGGAAAGCTCAATTATAAAGAGCAAGGGCCAAGCTGGTATCATCCTGGGCGATCGACTAGTTTGTGTATAGGCAAGACTGCGATTGCACATGTAGGACAGATCCATCCTAAAATATGCACTCTTTTTGATATCAAGGATCCAATAGCAGGTTTTGAAATTTTATTTGATGCGCTGCCAAAGCCGCGTATTGGAAAGCAAACAGCACGTAAAATGCTAAAGCTTGAATCGCTACAAGCAATCACGCGTGACTTTTCATTTTGGATAGATGCATCGCTACCAGCAGAAAAGCTTGTCAGAGCGGTTTTGGGTGCTGATACAAATTTGATCAAGGATGTGGTTGTGTTTGATGTGTTTGAATCAACAAAAGATGTGCGTAAATCCATTGCGTTGCGTGTTACGTTGCAACCGATAGAAAAAAGTTTTTCAGAACAAGATTTGGTAACGATTTCACAAAAAATTATTGAGCGCGCACAAAATATGCTCAATGCTGAGCTAAGAAATTAGGATTTGCGTAACTAGCCATTGTTGATCATTTGCCAAGTGACCCAAGTGACCCAAGTGACCCAAGTGACCAAATACCCAAGGCGTTGAGCCAATGCTTGCTTGAATCAAAGCTGTTGGTGGTGCTTTGATTGGCATCAATATGTACAGATATATCTCTATATTGGCGATAAATATTTTACTTTAGCGATAGTTTTGCTTTAAAAAGGGTTATGTATTTATCTAGAACTCCTTTGCGGATCAGTTTTTTTGGTGGCGGCTCGGATTATCGCGAGTATTTCGAGCATATGCCCGGGTGTGTTGTGGGGTCAGCCATTGACAAATATATCTATATTACGGGGATGCATTCTGAAAGTTTTGGAGGGGTAAGGTATTGGATTGGCTATTCTGTCAATGAAGCAACCCAAAGCGTTGATGAAATTTCACATCCTGCTGTGCGCGAAGTTTTAAAATGGATGAAAATCGATGAAACTTTAAAACCAGGTAAAAGCCTAAGCCTTTCTGTGATATCAAATTTACCTGCAAGGACAGGGCTTGGAAGCTCGTCGTCTTTTGCTGTTGGGATCATTAATTTGATGACGGCAATGGATGATATCCCATTAACAGCTTATGATCTAGCCCAGCGTGCTATCCATCTCGAGCAAGACATCTTAAAAGAAAATGTAGGTATCCAAGATCAATTGCATGCCAGTTTTGGAGGGTTTAATAAGATTAACTTTTCAGGCAAAGATCATATCTCGATTGAGCCGATCAAACTCTCTACCGATAGTTTGTCACTGCTTAATAATAGTTTATACTTGGTAAGCAGTGACATTGCACGCTTTGCAAGCAAATCGGTTGATGAGCAGTTAGCAAATACTAGAAATGGCTCGATCACTCACTCAATCGAAGAATTGGTTGCATTAGCCCAAGATTCTGTAGCGGTTTTTGAATCTAGTAATAATAGCCAAATGCTACAAACATTGATTGAGATGTTGCACGATGGCTGGAAAATTAAACGCACCCTTTCAAGCAAAGTTAGCAATGATGTTATTGATAAATTATATGACACAATGCGCTCTGTTGCACCCGTTGGTGGTAAGTTATGTGGTGCTGGGGCTGGAGGTTTTTTATTGATGGTGGTACCAGAGGAGTATAAAGCTTGCGTTGAAAACAGCATTAGACCGCGCACTCTGTTGCCCATTAAAATTGCCGCGCAAGGCTCAACAATTTTCAAAGGGTTTTAGTCGTTGGTTAAGCGAGCATTTATAACCGGTATCACCGGGATGGTAGGGTCGCATCTTGTTGATTTTTTAATGGAAAAAACCGACTGGCAGATCATAGGACTTTGCAGGTGGAGAAGTCCATTAGACAATTTACACAAGCAACTTAAGCATATCAATCAAAAGCATCGCATTGAATTGATTTATGGTGATCTTCGAGATACGCTTTCAATCCATGCATGTGTTGAACAAGCTAAGCCTGATTATGTGTTTCATCTAGGTGCGCAAAGCTATCCCAAAACTAGCTTTGATGCACCTCTTGATACCTATGATACAAACATCCAAGGGACAGAGCGCCTTTTAAGTGCATTGCGTGAGAAAGCACCTTTGGCAAAAATACATGTATGTGCGTCTTCAGAAGTGTTTGGGCGCGTTGATAAAGAAAATTTACCTATTAATGAAGAATGTACATTTCATCCTGCCTCACCTTATGCGATTTCAAAAGTTGGAACGGATTTGATAGGACGATATTACGCTGAAGCTTTTGGGATGTGTGTTATTACAACGCGTATGTTTACCCATACCGGGCCAAGGCGAGGAGATGTATTTGCAGAATCAAGCTTTGCCAAACAGATAGCGATGATTGAAGCTGGATTGCTTGAACCGGTCTTAAAATGTGGAAACCTCGATAGTTTGCGTACATGGGCAGACGTACGCGATGCGGTGCGAGCATATTATATAATGTTAACAAACAACCCCATTGCAGGGGCATATTATAATATTGGCGGCAATCATGTATGCACCGTTGGCAAGATGCTCGAATGTTTGCTTAGCATGTCGCGTGTAAAAGACATTAAAGTTGAAGTCGATCAAGATAGATTACGCCCTATTGATGCAGATTTACAAGTGCCTGATACAAGCAAATTTACAAATCATACAGGATGGAAACCAGAATTTATATTTGAACAAACCATGGAAGATCTGCTAGAATACTGGCGCAAGCAAATAGCGCGTAAAGCGCCTGTTGTGCAGCGCTAGATTATTAAAAACGGCTTTAAACCCTAATCCATCTATGAGGCGTTTTAAAGTTAATTAAGATGATGCAATAATGATTGAAAAGCCAATCGTCAAATGAGGGATATTAATTATTTTGCAAAAGATATAAAATTAGTGTCCAACGTACTACATATCAATGATAAAGGTTATATAAACATATGAAAACAACATTACAGCAGTTAAAGCACGCTATAAAATATTATAGAATAAATTGGTTATATATGATGGCGCTGGCGGCAAGCATATTTGTTAGCTCAGTTTATATCAATAATATAGCCCTTGGGCAGCAACTTGCTACCTACCGCGATTGGCATTCAAGTTTATACAATGAAGATAAGGTAAATGGCAAAGCCTGTAATGTTTGGACACAACCAACGCGCGAAGAAGGAAAATATACCAGGCGTGGGCATGTATATGCATTTGTAACACATTGGCCTAAATTAGAACGTTGGAATGAGTTTAGTTTGCAAATGGGTTATCCCGTCAAAGAGGGTGCTACGGTAAAAGCAAAAATTGGAAACAAAACATTTTCGTTATTGTCTGCCGGGCAAAATGTATATGCAAAAGATACAGATAATAAGCGCATATTGCAGGCATTAAAAAAAGGGACCAAGATGATTGTTGAAGGAGTATCATCAAGGGGAACAAAAACAAAAGATACTTATTCTCTGTTAGGTCTTACAAAAGCTTTGGCGCGTATCAATAAAGAATGTAATCGTTAAAAAGATTTAGGAGATCGTCATGTCAGATAATATTGCAGAATCTTTTGATATTGGAATTATAGGAGCAGGCCCTGCCGGTTATGTTGCTGCAATTCGAGCAGCTCAGTTAAACCTTAAAGTTGCGATTTTTGAAAAACGCGATACCTTTGGTGGCACATGCTTGAATGTAGGTTGTATACCTTCAAAAGCGCTGTTGAATGTCTCACATCATTATGTGATGGCTCGGGATCATTTTGCTAATTATGGTATTAACGTTGATCCAAAATTAGATTTACAACAAATGATGCGCAATAAACAAAAAACAGTGACGGATCTTACCAAAGGGGTTGAGTTTTTATTAAAAAAAAATAAAGTCACAAACTTTCAAGGAACAGCAACGATTGGTAAGGATCGTTTTGTAAAAGTGCAATTGGCAGATGGTAGTACAAAGGATATTATGTGCCAAAATATTATTGTTGCCACAGGATCAGAACCTGCACCTCTTGGCGATATTGCATTTGACGAAAAGGACGTATTATCATCAACGGGCGCATTAGAGCTAGATAGCGTACCCAAGCATTTGGTAGTTGTAGGGGCAGGTGTTATAGGACTTGAGCTGGGTTCAGTTTGGGCGCGTCTTGGTGCAGAGGTAAGCGTTGTTGAGTTTTTACCTAGAATTGTGCCAACACTTGATGGCGAAGTTGCCAAAAATTTACAACGTATATTATCACGTCAAGGCTTGAAGTTTATGCTTTCTAGTAAATTAGAATCTATCCAACGCAATAAACAAGGTATGACTGCGGTTGTTGCTCAAACAGCCACAGGAAAAAATGAAGGAAAAATAACTGAAATTGAATGCGATAAAGTTTTAATAGCAACCGGCAGAAGACCAACTACGCATAGTTTAGGACTTGAACAATTAGGCGTTGTGATAGATCAACATGGCTTTATCCAAACCGATGAAAACTTTAGAACAAATGTTGAGTATATTTATGCGATCGGGGATTGCCGCCCAGGTCCAATGCTTGCCCATAAAGGAGAAGAAGAAGGCGTTAGCGCCATTGAGCATATTGCAGGCTTGAGCGGGCATGTCAATTATGACACTATTCCTGGTGTTATTTATACTGATCCTGAGGTTGCAAATGTGGGCATGCATGAAGAACAACTTAAAGAGAAAAACATTGCATATAAAATTGGTAAATTTCCTTTTGTAGCTAATAGTAGGGCGCGTACTAATGATACAACGCAAGGTTTTATCAAATTGTTAAGCGATGCCAATGATGATCGAATTTTAGGAGCGCATATTATAGGGCCAAATGCAGGAGAACTGATTCATGAGTTTGTTGCAGTGATGGAGTTTGGTGGCTCTAGTGAGGATATAGCTCGAATGTGTCATGCACATCCAACATTAAGTGAAGCTTTGAAAGAGTCTGCTTTGGCAGTAGATGAGCGCACAATACATGCTTAAGCATACTTTATTTGGGATCTATATTGTGGGTTATAGGTTTAGTCAATCACAAGCCATGCAGTAAGGATAGATAATGCGTTATCCGAAACCATTTTTGATAAGGATGTTTTTAATTCTTGCGTGTTTGTTGGGTGGTGCAAGCATATTAATTGATCCTTTATTTGTTTTTTTTAAAACAAATATCATTGTCAATAGCGTGATACTTGGCGTGTTTATGATAGGTATGATCCATGCCTTTCGCGTAGCGTTGAACCTACTCCAAGAAGTGCGTTGGATGGATAGAATGCAAGCCACGTTGCAAGCCCATACATTAGATGCAAAACCGCTGTTTGATGATGTTGGTTTGCCAACGAGACTATGTGCACCAATTGCTGCAATGTTAGGCCAGAAACTTGAAAAAGGACATGATACTCGACTGCCTGCAAATGTTATTCGTACGTTTTTAGATGGCGTTGAATCACGCGTTGAGGAAACCCGTGAAACAGGTCGATATCTAGTTGGTTTGCTAGTTTTTTTGGGATTGCTGGGTACATTTTGGGGCTTGCTTGATACATTGCAAAGTGTAGGGCAACTGATTGGGGCAATGCATTTAGGAGATCAAAATTTATCTCAAACTTTAACAACACTTAAAAATGGAATGCAAGGCCCAATTGATGGTATGGGAGTGGCATTTGCAACATCATTATTTGGGTTAGCGTGTTCGTTGGTTTTAGGTTTTTTTGAAATGCATGCCGGGCAAGCTCTCAACCGTTTTACAAATCAATTGGAAGAATGGCTTTCTACGATTGCGTATATTGGTTTGATTGACAGCCAAAGTCATGGAGCTGGACAGGGTGCTTATGTAGAGTCTCTATTAGAGCAGATGCTTGAAAACATCTCCTCAATCAATAGAACATCACCCAAGCATACTAAAGAGCAAGTTGGACCATCAGAGCTTGTATCGCAATTTAATAAACTTGTTGAATTGCAACGCGATACCAATGCACATTGCGAGCATATGGGTCAAGCATTACAATCTGTTGCACAATCATTAGAGGCTGGATCTAAGCCACGTAGCGAAGCTGCATTGCGCAATACATTAGATAAGCTTGAGCGTTCATTTACGCAATTAAATGACACAATGGCCAATAAGCAAGTCAGCAAGCAAGATAGTGAAGAACTGCGAAATGAATTACGCGTTTTAAGCAAAACGATTTCGCGTGCAGCGCTTATATCGAATCACAAAACTAGCTAAGATAGGAAAAACTTTGACGTTTCTTGATAGCCATTGCAAGCACAAAGCATTAGATGGTTGAGGGTATCAATGGCTCGTTCAAGAAATAAGCAAAGCTTTTTTAATATATGGCCAGCTTTTGTTGATGTGCTTGCTAGTGTTTTGATGATCTTGATTTTTTTGGTGATGATTTTTGTCATATCACAGATTTATCTTGATGGTGCTTTACAAGCTCGAGATCGCGCGCTTGTTTTACTAGAAAATCAACTGCAAGAAATTGGCGATGAATTGGGTCTGATCAAGACTAAAAACGCTAATTTAAACCAGAAATTGCAAAATATTGTAGCCTTAAATGCCACGCTTAACGACAAGCAGCTAACGCTAGAAGAACAGCTTGCACAGGCACTGCTTAAAGAGCAATCCTTGATAGAGCAAAGTAAGGTGCAAGGCAAAGAGCTATCAAAGTTACGCTTAGATTATGTGCAAAAGCAAAAAGATCTGCACGTAGGTAAAGAAAAAATAAAATTGCAGATAGAGCAAATTGTTTTGTTAAATCAGCAAATAGAAAATTTAATGGCGCTAAAGATAAAGCTTGAATCTACTATAGCAAGCAACGATACCATCATGTCTGAGTTTCGTGATATGAATGCACAACAACGTGATAAGCTTATTCAAGCACATGCTGCCAATCAATCATTACAACATAATATCGAGCAAATGCGTGCGCAGATTTTGCAATTAACGCATTTATTGGATGCTTCTGAGCAAAAAGATCTTGAGCAAGAAGTACAAATTCATAAACTAGGTGAAAGATTAAACACGGCGTTGGCTAGAAAAGTGCATGAACTTGATCAATATCGCTCGGAGTTTTTTGGAAAAATACGAGAATTACTTAAAGGAGAGCCTTTGGTTGAGATTAAAGGTGATCGTTTTATTTTTCAATCAGAAGTGTTGTTTGATGAAGGCTCGGACAATTTAGGCAATAAAGGCGTGCGTGAGCTAGCAAAGATTGCGGTATTGTTGTTAAAACTTAGCAGCACTATTCCAAATGAAATTAACTGGATTTTGCGCATTGATGGACATACAGATAAAAGGCCTATATTTACAAATAAATTTCCATCTAATTGGGAATTATCCTCAGCGCGGGCAACATCTGTTGCGCGCTACTTGATTACAAAAGGAGTTCCAGCAAACAGAATTGCTATTGCAGGTTTTGGAGAGCATCAACCTCTTGATATTGGCGATAGTGAGTTTGCTTATACGCGTAATAGAAGAATAGAAATTAAGTTGACACAAAAATAGTAATCAGCATTATATGTTTTTTTATCTATTTACATTAATAAATTTGGTGACTATATATTGAGAATCAATATATTAAAATTGATTGACTTTTATGTTGCAGATGTATCTAGACATTAAAATAAGTATATTTTGAGTAAAACATACATGCTTTAATGGTTTTTTACAAAAGTATATTGCAAGATTTTAGTATAATGGAATAATTTTGATTGCGCACTCAACAACATCGAAGCTTTATATTTTAAGATATCATGCAGATTGAGCATCCAAATATATTTGGTATACATCGTGAGCTTACTTGGCTCAATGGGACGTGGTCACATGTGTTGATTATATTTACCGATCTATCGGTTGATGTAAATTCAAAAGATTATGATTCTAATCTGTTAGATCAAATGCTTCAGCATGTTACCAATAATGAGGCCCAAAAACAGACAGGATTTCATGGTGTTACAGTGCGCAACATTAATGAGATGCGCTCGATGCTGGAGTTATATGAATCATCCACGAAAAGAAAGCAAACCGCTTGATAGAGACTGTCCTTTAAAAGAGGCTCTACAATAGTTGCCTTCATTGGCGTAGCTTTTATTTATAATATCTAAGTTTACATTGGTACTATTTGACCTTTATGTGCAAAGCATGACCTTGCATTGATAAATGGTTTGAGCTTTAGCCAATGCTTTAGAATATTATCATTGTAAGCGTTTGATGATTTGATTAATAGGGGTCTTCCAATCATTGATTGTAGGGGAGTAGTAGCGATGAATGGTTGGGTACCATTGGTCGTCTTTCCAGCGCCAATCATAGGTAAATGGTAAAATCACATGACATTCAAGGCCCATAGCCCCTGCTAAATGAGCAAGTGCGCTATCGTTGCAAATAATTGTATCAAGCGATGTCATGATTCCAGCAGTTTGGAGGAAATCACTCAAGCCGTTTTTGAGGATAGTGAGATGATTTATTTTAGGATAAGTGGCTTTTGTGTGTATAAATTTTTGTAAACTGATCCATTGTACATCGTCTAAATGATTGAATAATTCAAGTTCGGTTGCAGGAATTTGTGATGCTTTTGTCCTACCGGTCCATGAAATGCCTATTAATCTTTTGTGAGGAGGTTTTTGAATTTTTGCACCCCAGTGCTGGGAGTGTTTTTTGTCAATTGATATCCACGGTTTTGTTGGAAAAGAATATGCCAGATTAGATGGTTTGATAGGTAGAATCTGATGCTTGTATAAAATCGATGGTATAGATAAGAGCGGTAAAAAATATGAAGCAGTGCCACTAATAGCATCTGATGGGTTTTGCTGGTCTTGCAAAACAAAATACTCATAAGGTGCAAGCAAAGTGTTTTCTGTTAGCAAAGATTGTAAGGAAAGTTGGGTTTCAATGTAGATTTTTGCATGTATATTCAGATGATGTAAAAGTTGCTGCAACAAGGGTAAAAATCGCAGGAAATGCATTAAATCTCCTAATCCTTGTTCGGCCATAATAATCAGCCCGCCTTCAAATTGATGATTGCCATCCCAGCATTTAAGTGTGCTATTCCAATGTTTGTATTTTTGTTGCAGAGGCTCTATTTGTAATCTGGATTCATATAATTGCCAAGCATGGTTAAAGTCTTGAGTATGTAATGCAATCATGGCTTTGCAAAAATGCAGCGTAGCCACATCTGGAAATTTTTGAATAGCTTTATCGCATTCTATATTGGCTTGGTCTAAATTTTTAGAAGCCATTTGAAGTTCAATAATATTTAAGCTTGGCACATAGGATTCATGATCGTTGATATAAGCTTGTTGATAAGAATACATAGCTTGTGCAAAGTCACCCCGAGCGCGTTGCAGTGTGCCCAACAAATTCCAACTGTTTGAGTCCATAGGGTTTGCATTAGTTTGCTTGATAAGTGCTTTTTCAGCCATTTTTACATCGCCAGCATTGGTGAGTTTATGTGCCAATGCGTTCAATATACCAGGATAAGATGGATTGCGCTCATAGAGTTGTTTTAGAATGTTTGCAGCGTCTTTAGGTTTATTGCAATCATCTAATAAATACGCTAAGCACCAAGCGCTTTCATGTGCATCTGGGTTTAATTCTAAAGCATGCAATAGCGCGTGAGCAGCTTGTGGAGCATCCTGTTGTTTTTGGTGCAGCAATCCTTTGTAATGCCACAAATGATGATCTTTAGGCGTTTTTAGTATAGCGGCCTCAATTTGCTCGAGAGAGTATGATTTGGAGTTGTTTGACATTGAAATTACAGATAATATTTAAAGTATTTTAATGGTATTATGGACAACTTAATGCTAACAAGAGCGGAGTTTTATTGTATCATTAGAAAGATACATTTCATAATTATTTTAGCGATATGATAATAGGCCTACCTTATTATAAAACATCGCTTTGGAATATTTAATAAAGATATAAAATGCAATCATTTGATATTATAGGCGCCAGTATTAATGTTTATCCTGTTCCAGATGTGGGTGCAATCCGTAGTAACGAATTACTATTTGGAGAGCGAGTTTCTATAGTAGATAGCTGTGAGCGCAATGGTAATAAATATTTTGAGATACACTCTTTGCATGATCATTATCAAGGATTTGTTGAGCAAGAAGGACTGCAACCATCGCCAGATCCAGATAAGCAGTTTGCATGGCGTATTAATGTGCAACGCAGTCCAGTATTTTTAAAAGCTGATATCAAGTCACAAGTTGTTGGCGCATTAGGTTTTGGTGCTTGCCTTTATGATGGCGTTATAGAAAATGATATGATGCATTGCTTGCTTGGATGGGTTCCAGTTTGTCATCTTAGATCATGTAAGCAGTTTTACAATAGCTTGGGTGAGGCTGCGTTGAATATGCTCCACAGCCCTTATCTATGGGGAGGAAGATCGCATCATGGTTTAGACTGCTCAGGATTAGTCCAACATGCAATGGCTGCATGCGGTATGGCTGCATCGCGCGATAGTACAATGCAACAAGAAGAGATTGGCGATGAAGTGCTTTTTAGTCATGTTGTTGATTTATGCGATGATGATTTGCTTTTTTGGCCTGGTCATGTTGGTCTTGTATGCAATCAGCAATTGCTACATGCTAATGCATATTCGATGAAAACTTCGTTTGAAACTTTAGACAAAAGCATTGAACGGATAGGTAAAACATGCAACAGCCTTGTGCCTAGGATACGCAGAATTAAATGGTCTAATATAAACCAGCAGTAAAAATGAATTAAAAGGATGTCCTTAACTTAAAGTAATGGCCCGATTTTTGATTGTCAGATATCAACGAATTGATCATTGGCTTAAAAGTTTACCATTATCAATATATTATTGATCTAGTATTAAAGGGTTTTAACCCAGAAATAATTGTAAAAACCCTATAATGAAGAATGTGATTATTTTAAATTACAATCATTTATATACACAATGGAGTACACACATCAAACGCATAGGCGTGATATTGATGTTGGCGCTTTGTGTGATGATGGTTGCAGCTCCACAAGTATTTGCAGCACGTTATGCGGCATTAATAGTGCGCGCAGACAATGGCGAAGTGCTCACTCAAAGAGATCCTCATCGGCGTGTCTATCCAGCTTCTTTAACTAAAGTGATGACCCTTTTTATGGTTTTTGAAGCGCTGCAAGAGAAAAAAATCACACTCAATACAAAATTAGTAGTTTCAAAACGTGCCGCTGGACAGACACCTACTAAAATAGGATTTAAGCAAGGTGAAAAAATACCCTTAGATGTTTTAATCATGAGCCTTATTGTGCGTTCTGCAAATGATGCAGCTGTGGTTGTTGCAGAAAAATTAGGCAATGGTAGTGAGCAAAAATTTGCAGGAATGATGACAAAGCGCGCTCGTAAACTCGGCATGCGAAGAACAACATTTAAAAATGCATCAGGACTGCCAAATCGAGGACAGGTAACAACTGCCCATGATATGGTTTTATTAGGGCGTGAGTTGATACGTAAATTTCCTAGTTATTATAAGCTTTTTTCAACGCGCAGTTTTAAATTTCGTGGGCGCACATATAAAAGTCATAATAATTTACTTAAAAAAAATAAATATATTGATGGCATTAAAACCGGCTATATTCGTGCAAGCGGCTATAATGTATTAACCTCTATTAACAAGCCAGGATCACCACGATTAATTGGTGTGGTATTTGGCGGAAGAAGCGCTCCAAGCCGAGATAAGCAAATGGGACGTCTGTTGACTAAAGGATATAATAATCTTAAGCAAAATCGTTTGGCTTCTGTACAAGAACCACAACATGCTGATCGGCCAACACCGTCATTATTTGCAAATTCTGCGCAATCAAGGATTATCCAACAACCAGCCTCTCGACCTGTTGCAAAGGCATATCCGGCAATTATTAATTCTAACGCACGACTATCAGTAAACAATAGTGCATTAGAAGCAAAAGGGGCACAAGGACATCTAAACACAGCCCTTGGTGAAACATGGTCAAACAATACAAACTTGCTTAAAGCTTATGCTAAACTTAAACAGCCCAAAGCAACCAATGAACAAGACACTAAGAAAAAAGGCAAATCGATATGGTCTATACAAGTTGGAGCATTTAGATCTAAAAAAGATGCTCAAAATGCTAATATACGTGCCAGTGGAATATTAGGCTCTATTGGTAAATTGCTTAGGCCTAGTGTCCATAAAATTGTTAATCGGAAGCTGTATCGAGCTAGGTTAAAAGGCTTGAAATATACCAGTGCAAAAACTGCTTGTAAAATATTACAAAAGAATAAAATGGACTGCTTAGTTGTCCAATCAGTTCAAGGGTAACGGGCAAATTTTGAATAGTTATTTGCCATGTTTCATGTGTAATGTAGCTGTATTTGATTTGCCTATAGCAGATAGAAGCTCATCGTAAATTGTTAGATTCACTCACATCAGATTTCAACTGGGCTGGATTGCGGGTTGATAAAAAATTTGATGTCTTTTCTAGCAACGGTGAATTATTAACTCTAGATCCAGAGAATGATTTTTCTCAAATTGTAAGCTTGGATTCATTATGTGTCTGCCATCATGTTTCGGTGCAACCACTGTTGGGTCATATGGAAAAAGCTCCTGGTGATATATTAGAATTATTTGTGTTTGCTTATCCAAGTGTTTTTTCAGTGCCTACCATTGAAGGTTTGCTAAAAGCCCTTGATTTGCATGGGCAAGGTCATTTAGGGCTAGATCTACATCTCATTGCGATGACATGTTTGCAACGGATCCAAGCCAATCCATCTAGAAAATGGCTTCAGTCGCTAGCTAATATACTTTTACATGCTCGCTGGTATTGGGCAAAGCCCGTAGCTCATGCGCTGGACATAGATTTAACAAGCCTACCATTAACCGATCAGCAAAATAACATATTATTAGACGGGCTATCTATTTGGAAAACATTGCCAGAATGGGAAGATGCTCCCAAGCGCGCAAAAGCTGGAAATAAATCGCTAAACGTCGAGCAAGCCCAGCAGATGCTATTACGCGTGACAAGCCATTTAGGAGAAAAACGTAAACAGCAATATGAATATACAGGTGTTATAGCCCATGCATTTAATGCTCAATTACCAGAACATCCAACCGGTTTTGCTATTGTACAAGGTGAAACCGGTATTGGAAAAACATTAGGTTATCTAGCTCCTGCTATTGCCTGGGCAGATCAAAACCAAGGCAGTATATGGCTATCAACCTTTACAAAACATTTACAAAGGCAATTAATTGATGAGCTTCGTCGTATTTTTCCAGATGAAGCTACTTATAATCAACGCGTTGCGATGCGCAAAGGTCGAGAAAATTATCTATGCTTATTAAACCTTGAGGAAAAAATAAATGAGAGCCTATCAAATCCCCACAAATTAATTGCGTTGGTTTTAGTGGTGAGATGGCTTGCGCAGGAAAAAAAGGGCGATTTAACAGATGGTAGTTTTCCATCGTGGTTGGTTGAGTTGTTTGGTGCACCCACAACCATAGGTTTAGGAGATAAGCGTGGAGAATGTATCCATAGTGCGTGTCCACATTGGCGCAAATGCTTTATAGAACATAACCAACGTAAAGCACATCATGCAGATTTCATTGTAGTTAATCATGCGTTGCTTATTGAAGAGTTTTCTTATGGTCATGATGCTTATCCTGAGCGGATTATACTCGATGAAGGACATCATATTATGCAAGCAGCTGACAGCGCATTTTCAATAGATTTGAGTGGAAAAGAGGGTGTGTTTTTAAGAAGATGGATTTTTGGTGCTGGCTCAAGAAAATACGCCAGAGGACTTAGACGCCGTCTTGATGGTTTGATTACAACATATGAAGATGAGATTTTATTAAGTAATTTTTTATTAAGTGTAAATATGCTTCCAGATATTGGATGGATGGAACGCATGCATCACGGTAAGTTTACAGGTACATATGAAGCTTTTTTATTAGAGGTGCGCAAATATTTATACCATTGCAATCAGCACCAACATAGCGAATACGATCTTGAAAGTAGTTGTGAGACAACTAGCGATGGCATAAAGTCGACAGCGTTGGCATTATATCAAGCATTTGAAGAGGTGCTTGATCATGCTTTCAAGCTTGAAGCGATGCTGATACAAAAAAATACCGAAGCATCACTTGATAATATGAGCGTTGGATTAGATGTAGATACAAAAAAAACCATTGGTGACACTTTCAAAAAAAACATGGCACAGTCTCTTTCTAGTGTTGAGAAAAAACGCGCAAACTTTATGGCCACATCATTTAAAGAGAGAGTGATCAACCGTTTGGTGAATTGGCAATCGATGTTGCATGGATTGTTAAATGAAGATGATGATCAAGTAGAACAAAAATTTCATGATCAATTTATCCTTAATAGATATATAGGCAACAATAATGCTATCAAGGATAGCGACGTTGCTTATCAACGCTATTGGATCAATCCTCTAGAGCCTTTTGCCGATCGCGTTTGGAGCAACGTATCGGGTGCTGCAATTACCTCAGCTACATTGATGGATAGATCTATTGAAGCCCAAGAATCTCAAATCAATAGCTCCACTCAAGAAACAATGGCTTGGGATGACGTATATAAACGCACTGGCTTAGATAGGATTGAAGGTGATATTAAGCGGGCTTGTTTTTCAACCCCTTTTCATTATAAAAAGCAGGCGCAAATCTATATTATTAGTGACCTCAACACGAGTGAATCAGTACTGATTGCGCGTGCATTAACTCATCTGTTTGATGCTTGTGATGGTGGCGGGCTTGCATTATTTACAGCCATTCAAAAGCTACGCCAAGTTCATAAACATCTGGCTCCTAGAATGCAAGTTGCTAATCGAAAACTATTAGCCCAACATGTTGATCCATTTTCGTTACCTAGTTTGATCGATATATTTAAAGCAGATGAACAATCTTGCTTGATCGGTACCGATGCATTACGCGATGGAGTTGATATCCCAGGCAAAGCTCTACGGTTGGTATGTTTTGATCGCTGTCCCTTGGGCAAGAAATAATTTGTTACATAAAGCGCGCCGAAACTCTTTTGGTGCTAGAATGTTTGATGAACAGATCGTACGGTTACGGTTGAAGCAAGCATTTGGGCGGCTGATTAGAAGGTCTGATGATTGTGGTGTGTTTGTTATGTTAGATAAACGCCTTCCTAGTAGGCTGCATGATGCATTCCCACCAGGAGCAGAAATATTCAAACAAACACTTGGCGAAGCATGTGCAAATATCCGCTTGTTTTATAAAAATGCCAATCAACAATGATGATGAGGCATATGGATAACCTTATAAGACATGTTGTCTTTTGGGTTTTGCATATTATCCATACTTTCCACAGGCTTATAAATACATATATGTCTTTCCGGGTTAATTTTTTTTCAGATAAGATCAACATATTAAATGAACGCGCTATTGTTTAAAATAACGCCAGTGCCATTAGGTGCATGTTCATTTGTTTATTTTCTTTTAAAAACCTTTATTTTTTTAATGCTTAACGAAGGTATATACTTAACATGATCAATTGTTCAAGCCTATGACATCAGATGCTAATGTATCGATCATTGGAACGCAAACGCCTCTTCAAGTTATTCAAGAAGATCAGCCGGTGCGCTCTATGCCCTATAATACTCAAGTAGAATCAGCTCTATTAGGGGCGTGTTTGCGCAATAATACTGCCTTTGAAGCAGTAGCAGAAATTATACAAGAAGAGCATTTTTACGCTCAAGAACACGCAAAGATTTTTTCATATATTGCACAATTAATTGAAAAAGGACAAATTGCCAGTGTTGAGACCCTCAAACATATCGTAGACCATGAGCCAATGCTAAAAGAAATTGGTGGTAGCGACTACTTAGCAGGGTTGGTTGTTAATCTTGTCAATATTATATCGGTAAAAGATCATGCTAATATCATACGAGATTTGGCTATTAAACGGGCATTAATTAATTTAGGAGAAAATATCGTTAATGATGCTTTTGATATAACCGATCTTAATGATCATAGTGATAAGCAAATTGAACGCGCAGAGCAAGAGCTTTATAATTTAGCAGAAAAAGGTGATAGCTCGGGTAAGGCTACCAGTCTTAAAAGTGCGATGACCGAGGCCATTGAAATGGCAAACCACGCCTTTAGTCGTGATAATAAACTTGTAGGGACTACCAGCGGGTTTCAAAAAATTGATGCCATTCTTGGTGGGTTTCATCCATCGGATCTTTTAGTGCTTGCAGGGCGCCCAGCAATGGGAAAAACTGCCCTTGCAACAAACTTTGCTTATAATGCTGCAGCACAATTTAAAAGTCGCCAAGAAAATGGTCGTGAAATCATTGAAGGCGGGAGGGTATTGTTTTTTTCATTAGAAATGTCTGCAGCACAGCTGGCTAATCGTATTTTATCTCAAGTTATAGGCATTTCAAGTGATAAAATACGCCGTGGTGCAATCAGCATAAGCGATTTTAATCAATTAAGCACTGCTGCTAGAAATCTTGCTAAGATACCTTTATTTATTGACGATACGCCTGCTTTGAGTGTTACTGCTGTTAGGCAAAGAGCTAGAAGGGTGAAGCGTGTTCATGGTTTGGAAATGATTGTGATTGATTATTTACAGCTTTTACAACCTCCAACAGGCAAACGTTTTGATGGACGTGTGCAAGAGGTTTCAGAAATTACTCGAGCTTTAAAAACGCTTGCTAAAGAGCTGAATGTGCCTGTTATTGCTCTTTCGCAGTTGTCGCGCCAAGTAGAACAACGAGAAGACAAGCATCCACAATTATCTGATCTTAGAGAATCAGGCTCTATTGAGCAAGATGCTGATGTGGTTTGCTTTATTTATAGACCAGAATATTATATTAGTAAAAGTCCACCTGAACAACGCGATAGTGAAACAGATATGCATTTTACTGAGCGTGTTAATAGGCATGAAAAACGCTTGGAAGAGAAACGCAACATCGCTGAGTTTATTATAGCCAAACAGCGCCATGGTCCTGTTGGAGAAGTTGACTTGCATTTTGCAAGCGAATTAACTCGCTTTAGTGATTTGGATAGCAAATATGATGCAATTCCAGATAATTCTCAATTGAGTTAGGTGATTGTTGTTAGTGTTGTTTTTATTAGCATAGCCTTTTAAAATACCAGGAAAAACAATGAGCGAATTGCTTGCTAAAATGGAAATCAGTGCTTCTGCTATTGAGGCTAATTATAAAGCCCTTAGCAATATTGCAAGAACGTCACAAATTGCTGGGGTCGTCAAAGCAGACGGATACGGTTTAGGAGCTGTCAATGCTGTGCAAGTGTTAGCAAAAGCTGGGTGCAAGTTGTTTTTTGTTGCAAGCCTTGACGAGGCATTGGCGTTGAATGATATCTATAAAGATAGCTTGAGTAACTCGATCACCATCAGTGTTTTGTCAGGTGTTATAGGCAACGATGTTGGCTATTATACAGATAATCATTTTGTACCAGTTTTAAATACGTTAGAGCAAATATTAAGTTGGGCAGAATTGGGTCGTGGCCAACCTGCTTTTGTGCATATTGATACCGGCATGAATCGTACTGGCATTGGGTTTGAAGATTTACTTGAAAAGACGGAATCTTTTTTGTTGGCTCTTAAACAAATTAAATGCATGGGAGTGCTATCCCATCTTGCTTGTGCAGATAATCGCTCACATCCAATGAACAAAGCACAATTGAAAAAATTTGAATATGTACAAAAATTATTCAACAATCAATATGCTTGCAGTTTAGCTGCATCAGGGGGTGTGTTTTTAGGAGAAGAATATCATTTTGACTTTGCTCGCTGTGGCATTGCTCTTTATGGTGGTTTGCCAAATGATTGTGCAAAAAATGTTATTCAACCAGTTGTTAAGCTTTATGCGCGGATCATACAGATTCGTGAATGCGGGCAAGGGCAATCGGTTGGTTATGGGGCCGGCTATGGTGTACAGACAAAGCAAAAAATCGCAACCATCGCATGTGGTTATAATGACGGGATATCGCGCAGATTGTCTACAAATGCATCATTTGCATTTCAAGGTAGAGCGCTGCCAGTGGTTGGTCGCGTTTCGATGGATTATATTACTGTGCGTCTTCTAGATGATATGGTAGCTAAACAAGGAGATTATGTTGAAGTTGCTGGAGTAACCAAGAGCTTGCAGAGTTTGGCAGAAGATCTAGGAACTATTGATTATGAAACATTATGCACATTAGGAACGCGCTGGAAAAGGATATGGGTTGAGTAGAGGTTGTTTGGAATTACTTTCGAGCATATCATTTCAAACTTAAAACGCATCAAACATTGCGAAAGTGAGCATTTTAATTCATAATAGATAAAACGGAACATCAACATATTCTATTATTCAATTGTAAGTATTTATGAGCCCTATTTTATTATTAGCAACGATAGGTAGAACGTGCCTATCATTGTTTGAATCATCTGGCCGATTAATTTTGTTTGCTGGTACTGCAATTAGCCATATTGTACGCCCGCCTGTTTATCTACGATTATTGTGGCGTCAAATACTTGATATAGGGTATTTTTCGCTGCCAGTTGTAGGTATGACTACTTTATTTGCAGGGATGGTATTGGCGTTGCAAAGCTATTCTGGGGTGGCCAATAATCTTGCTGAAGATACAATACCTCCTTTAGTGGTTTTGGCCATTACGCGTGAATTAGCGCCTGTGCTAGCTGGGTTGATGGTTGCAGGAAGAGTAGGAGCTGCTATTGCTGCAGAAATTGGCACTATGCGTGTTTCAGAACAGATTGATGCGCTTGGTACTTTATCAACCAACCCTTTTAAATATTTAATTGTCCCTAGAATATTGGCTGGGGTTACGATGTTGCCGCTATTGGTGCTTGTTGGGGATGTGATGGGTATTTTAGGCGGGTATTTGGTTTGCGTATATCAATTAGGGTTTAACCCGGTTGGATATTTAGAGCGTGCATTTGATGCTTTAAAAATTATTGGGGTAATTTCTGGCGTTGTAAAGGCAGCCGCTTTTGGTTTTATTATTACGATCATGGGGTGCTATCAAGGTTACTTTAGTCAAGGAGGCGCCCAAGGCGTTGGTGCTGCTACAACTAATGCTGTCGTAACATCTTCTATTTTAATATTAATTTTTAATTATATCATTACAGTATTATTTTTTGGCAAGTAATACCATCATCGATTGATATTGCCATCAAAAGATATTTTGGATAAAACGATGCAAACAAATTCTACAACGACATCTCCTATTAAAATTTCAGTACAAGAAGTTACAAAAAGCTTTGGCTCTAAAGCTGTTTTAAGCGGTGTTAACCTTGAGGTTGAGCTTTCGGATTCGATGATTATTATCGGAGGGTCAGGGACAGGAAAATCGGTTTTATTGAAATGTATTTTGGGATTAGAAACCCCTGATAGCGGCGATATATTGATTGATGGAAAATCGATTTTATCCATGAATACAAGACAGCGCGAAGAAGTTAATGATCGCATTGGTATGCTTTTTCAATATGCGGCTTTATTTGATAGTTTAAGTGTCTGGGAAAATGTGGCGTTTGGGTTGATACAAGGCAAAAATATGGCGCGTAAAATTGCCCGTGACATAGCAGTTGAACGCCTTGCAGATGTAGGTTTAGGTAGCGAGGTGATTGAGCTTTCTCCAGCAGAACTTTCAGGTGGTATGCGTAAAAGAGTAGGTCTAGCGCGTGCTATTGCCTCTAATCCAGAGATTTTATTTTTTGATGAACCAACAACAGGCCTTGATCCTATTATGGGGCATATTATTGATGATTTAATTGTTAAGGTTGTTTCGAAAATTGGTGCAACCGGTTTAACAATTACACATGATATGGTAAGTGCAAAACGTATATCAACAAAACTGGCAATGTTATATCAGGGAAAAATTTTATGGACTGGAGCAACCCATGAAATAGAACAAACTGATAACCCATATGTCCAACAATTTATTACTGGCAACATTAACGGACCCATTAGCATGAGTATTAAAAAGCTGTAATGTTCGAGTTTGTTATAAGAACGCAGTAAGTAAATATGTCAAAAAATGCCAATAAACAATTTATCTGTCAGTCTTGCGGAGGCATTCAAACGCGTTGGTCAGGTAAATGTGATAGCTGCGGTCAATGGAATAGCATTACTGAAGAGGTGATAGAATCCAGGCCTAAATTCCTTGCTCGCAGCAGCACTAAAAATACCCCTAGCATTCAATTGCATAGCCTCAATACTAAACGCGCGTCACTAAAGCGTCATGTTAGTAATATCGGAGAGCTTGATCGTGTTCTAGGAGGAGGTTTTGTACCAGGTTCAGCAATTCTAGTTGGTGGAGATCCCGGCATTGGCAAGTCCACTTTGTTACTGCAAACAGCAGCAGAACTATCAAAGACAGCTTCTGTCATGTATGTTTCTGGAGAAGAAGGCGTAGATCAAATTAGCATGCGTGCTGTACGTTTAAAGGTTGATTCAGCGCCTGTAAAACTTGCAAATGCTACATCTGTGTATGCTATTATTGAAACAATCAAACAGCAAGAAAACGCTGTGCATGTGTTGATTATTGATTCTATTCAAACTGTTTATATTGATAGTATTGATAGCGCCCCTGGTAGCGTTACACAAGTTAGAGCGTCTGCGTTTGAGCTTATTAGGATGGCCAAGAAAACCGGGATTGTTGTGATATTGGTTGGACATGTCACTAAAGATGGATCCATTGCAGGGCCGCGTGTGCTTGAGCATATGGTAGATGCAGTGCTTTATTTTGAAGGAGAAAGAGGCCATCCATTTCGTATTTTAAGGGCTGTCAAAAATCGCTTTGGTGCAACCGATGAAATTGGCGTTTTTGATATGTCGCATGATGGATTGCAGCAAGTGATCAATCCATCAGCTTTGTTTTTGGGCGATAGACAAGATCAAGTTGCAGGTAGTTGCGTGTTTGCAGGCATTGAAGGTACGAGACCTATTTTAACTGAAATTCAAGCGCTTGTGATGGTTAGTACACTTAATATGCCGCGCCGTTCAACCGTTGGGTGGGACTCAAATCGATTGTCAATGGTTTTAGCAGTATTAGAATCACGTGCTGGATTTAAATTTTCAACCTGTGATGTGTATCTTAATATAGCAGGAGGAATGCGCATTTTTGAACCAGCTGCAGATTTAGCTGTTGCATGTGCTTTAATTTCTGCACTTACGAATAAAAAAATTCCAGGTAATTTGATTGCTTTTGGAGAGATTGGTCTAACGGGCGATATTCGATTTGTATCGCAAGGTGACTTGCGGTTGCGTGAAGCAAAAAAATTAGGATTTACACAAGCGATCATCCCTGAAAGGCGAGCACAAAAACTTACGAAGCTTGCATTGCATAAGCATCAAGTTGTAGAAGTGAAAGATCTAAAAACAATATTGAATAATGTTTCGTCTAGACCATTTATAACCTAAAGATAGAAAAGCAAATTATGAGATATACTGATAGAGTGTCATGGCAAATATTGATTTAACACAGCTAAATTGGTTTGATCTTATTGTAATAGCTATTATTAGTAGCTCATTCATATGGGCGTTTTTGCGCGGCATTGTCCATGAGCTGACCTCACTTTTGTCTTGGGCTAGTGCGGTAGTGTCAATTATTTTACTGACGCCTATTCTTGCTCCTTTGATTGCAGAAAAGATAAATTCACAAGGTGCTGCAATAGGTTTGGCAGCGACGATTTCATTTTTGATGGGTTTTTCTATTGTAGTGCTATTTACGCGCTTAATAGATCGAATGTTAGGTGATGGGCCTGTTGGATTGATTGATCAAATATTGGGTAGTGTTTTTGGATTAATACGCGGTGTGTTTTTTGTTTGTATCTTATATATGGGCATGCATTGGCTATTAACAGCTGAAGGTCTACCTAAGGCTGTTTTAACGGGGATATCTTCACCTTATGTTATAACAGGAGCAGACTTAATTGTTGCTGCACTTCCTCCTGGTTGGTTGTCACAATCTGCAAGCATTATCGATCAGACAGCCTCGGGAGCACAGCAAATATTAGAAGGCTCATCTAACGCAGAGCTACAACAACCGCTAGGAAGTTTAGAAGATGGTTTAGAAGATGGTTTGGAAACAGCAAATGAAGAAGTTGTGGAAACGCTGTCTCAGCCAAATCAATTGCTTGAAAATGAGCCAGAAATACTAGAGCAACTAGATGATCAATTTTAACGCTATATATGATAAAATATTCTCAAAGAACACGACATTAACCTCATATTAGGTATTATTGATGATGTATCACGATGACAAACTAAGAGAAGAATGTGCCGTTGTTGGCATTGGCAGTCATGATGAGGCAGCTAAGCTCAGCATCCTAGGTTTACATGCCTTGCAACATCGTGGTCAAGAAGCCGCTGGACTTGTAGTACGCAATGGAAAAAAATTTATTGCAGAACGTGGTCAAGGTTTAGTTAGTGAAGTCTTTAAAGACAGCCGATCTCTTGAATCTTTGTCAGGTAATAGTGCAATAGCACATTCTCGCTACTCAACAAGTGGTGAGTCGAGTTTAAGAAACGTTCAACCACTTTATGCTGATTTAGGTTTTTCAGGAGTGGCAATAGCACATAACGGCAATTTAACAAATGCCTTATCATTAAGAGAAACTTTGGTAAAGCAAGGTGCTATTTTTGCAACAACATCTGATACGGAGGTTATTCTGCACTTGATGGCAAGAGCTCAAGGAAGTGCAGAAGACCGTTTGATTAGCGCGCTTAAACAAACAAAAGGGGGATATGCTTTAGTTTGCTTGTCGGATGATTCTTTAATGTGTGTGCGCGATCCTAATGGCATTCGGCCAATGGTTTTAGGCAAATTAAATGATACGCATGTAGTGGCCTCTGAAACTGTTGCTCTTGATATTATGGGAGCAACATATATTCGTGAAATAGAAGCAGGTGAGCTTGTTGTCATTAAAGCAAACGGATATTTAGAATCTTACCATTTGTTTAAAGATGCACGTGCACGACCATGCATTTTTGAATATGTATATTTTGCAAGACCAGACAGTATTATTGGAAAATGTAGTGTGTATGAGACCCGCAAAAATATAGGTGAGCAGCTGGCCCATGAGTCCTATGTAGAAGCAGATGTTGTGGTCCCTGTTCCTGATTCGGGTACACCTGCAGCACTTGGATATGCACGAAAATCAAATCAAGCTTTTGAGTTGGGCATCATACGATCACATTATGTAGGGCGTAGTTTTATTGAACCAACACAAGATGGGCGCAGTAGAGCTGTTATGTTAAAGCACAATGCAAATCGATGTGTTGTTGATGGCAAAAGAGTGGTGTTAATTGATGATAGTCTCGTGCGTGGTACTACCGCCATCCAAATTGTTAAAATGGTGCGCGATGCTGGTGCCATTGAAGTGCACATGCGCATAGCAAGTCCACCGGTATGTTATCCGTGTTTTTATGGTATTGACATGCCACGCCAAAGTGATTTGCTAGCCCATAATCGAGATATTAGCCAGATGCAAGCTTATCTTGGTGTTGATAGTTTGGCTTTTATATCTATTGATGGTCTATATCGTGCCTTAGGAGAAGAAAAAGGGCGCAATAATGATGATCCACAATATAGTGACCATTATTTTACTGGCGACTATCCTGTTGCGCTCGAAAGTAAAGATAGCTGTGATACGTTGCTAACATTGCTAGAGGAAAATAATATACATGTTTAAAGATAAAGTGATCATGATTACTGGTGCTACGCGTGGAATTGGCAGAGCAGCAGCTTTGGCTTTAATACAAGAAGGGGCACATATATTGGCAGTTGGGCGCACGAATAGTGCACTTGAAAGTCTAGATGATGAAGCATCTTCTTTGCCAGGCAAAATTACGTTGGTTCAGCTCGATTTGAGCCAAATCGACAACATTAGCAATTTTGCACATAGTGTGGTGGATCGTTTTGGACGCCTTGATGGTCTATTTGGAAATGCAGGAGCGTTAGGTACAATAGGTCCGACATCACATCTTGAGCTTAAAGAGTGGGTTGAAATATTTAATATTAACGTGATGGCTAATCTTGCGTTGGTCAAACATTTTGATTCAATATTACAACAATCACAAGCACGTGTGGTATTTGTGACAAGTGGCGCAGCAAGAAAGCTACGTCCGTTTTGGTCGTCATATGCAACATCAAAGCTTGCTCTTGAAGCGATGGTAACTATTTATGCACGAGAAAATGAAAATAAGGGGTTGCGGGTTAATCTTTTTGATCCTGGCATCGTAAGAACATCCATGCGCGCGCAAGCTTTTCCTGGTGAAGACGCTTCTAAGTTGCCTGCCCCAGAGTCGTTGACGCCAACTATATTGAAGATGCTTTCAGTAGATTTTATGCAAAATGGAAAAATTATTGGCCCTGATGGTAATGTGATCTAAATCTATTACTATGATATAAACGCATATCATGGTTAGCTAATAATCATTTGCAGATATTTGCAAGTGATGTGTTTTGCAAGGATCAATTTTGTTGAGCCCTCACGTTGAGTTAAGACCTTTATTCATTGATATTACCTAATGCGTATCCACGTGCGTGCACAGTACGAATGGGGTTGTTTTGTCCTGCAATATTGAGATGAGCTCGTAATCGCTTGATGTGGACATCAATAGTACGCTCACCTACATGCACGTTTTGTCCCCATATGTTTTGGAGAATATCACTGCGTGATAAAACCTTGTTTGGGTGTGTCATGAAAAGATGGAGTATTTCAAAATCACGATGCGATAAATGCAATTCTTTGCGTCCACGCCCAGCACGCTGACTGGTAATGTCAATCCATAAATCATCATAGACTATGCGTTCATTGATGGTGTTAGATGATAAGGATGGGTTAGGTTGTATGATGGTAGGGTTAGTGTTTTTTCGGATAAAAACACCTATTTTTGCAAGTAACTCTTTGCTAGAAAACGGTTGTACAATAAAATCATCGACATCGTTATTAAAAGCCGCAATTCGGATGTCCTCGTCATCATGATTGCTAATTGCTATAATGGTTATATCTGTTTTTGAGATATTGCTATAAATTGTTGTCACGAGTTCTGTTGGGGCAATGTTTTCACTCGTCCAGTTAATCATAATAAGGTCGGGTTGATTGCGCATTAAAGCGACAATTGCTGTGGTTGCATTATTAGTAACAGTTACGCTATAGCCAGCTTGTGTTAAGGTGTTTTTTAACAGTTGAGTTTGCATGGGGTCATCATCGCAGATTAAAAGATGTTTGTCTAATAGTGCAATGGGGGTAGTTGCTTTTTGAGTAGCTTTTGTGTTTGGCTGATCATTGCCTATATTTTTAGCAAAATCGCGCGGCGGATATACACCATCTTGAATAAAAAAGGTGTGCTCTGCAATGTTTTTAATATGATCACCTATGCGTTCTAAATTTTTAGAAACAGTGATAAGCTGTACAATATACTCAGATTTAATACCCCCTTTACGCAATTGTGCTAAGAAATGATTGAGGATGTCATGGAAGGCGCTATCAACATCTAGATCATTGGCAATTAAAAGTTTGGCAATATCAGTATCGCCAGTTAAATATGCTTGACTAGCTTTGTTTAAAGCGCTTTCAGTCATATTGCCTAAATTGGCAATTTGTGAAGCTAACGCGCCGTCGATGTTACTTTCAGAGAGTGACAGAACAGTTTTAGCTATAGATTTAGCCTTATCTGCTATTCGCTCTAAATCAACACCAACTTTTACAGCGGTTAAAAGAAATCGTAAATCATTGGCCATAGGTTGGCGCAAAGCAATGATGTTGATAATATCATTATCGATTTCTGTTTCAAGTCTATTGGCGTTTATATCTTGCTTCCGGGTGTATTCTGCAAGCTCTAGATCGTTGTTTTTTAGTGCATTTAAAGAATCTTTAAGTTGCTTTTCTGCTTGTTGAAATAATTGTCCAATTTTTTTACGTAGTTCGGCTAAATCTTTATCAAAAGCTTGAACGATGTGCTTGCTTTGTTGCATAATATATCCTCTTTAGCTTTCTTTTATCATATAATATGGATTAAGTTGAGAACTTTTATGACAAGATAATGACGTATAAGTTAAGCTTCCCCAAGGGTGGGCATGATTAACCAAATCTGCCAGTAATATAGCCAGTGGTTCGTTCATCGCTTGGATTTGTTAACATCATATTGGTAGGGCCTATTTCAACCAAAGAGCCTAAATGGAAAAAAGCTGTTTGCTGTGATACACGCCCTGCTTGCTGCATTGAATGGGTAACAATGACAATCGTGTATTTTTGTTGTAATTCATTAATTAAATCTTCAATGCGTGCGGTTGCAATAGGATCAAGAGCAGAGCAAGGCTCATCCATTAAAATGATATCAGGCGATACTGCAATTGTACGTGCAATACATAATCGCTGCTGTTGGCCGCCTGAAAGGCTAGTCCCTGGTTGGTTGAGGCAATCTTTAACCTCATTCCATAAACTGGCCCGTTGAAGACTTTTTTCAACGATTTCATCTAATTCATATTTTGTTGATGCCATAGAATGAATTCTAGGGCCGTAAGCTACATTGTCATAAATTGACTTTGGAAAAGGGTTAGGTTTTTGAAAGACCATTCCAATGCGTGTACGCAAATCAACAACATCTGTTTGCTGATCGAGCACATTTTGGCCATTAATTTCAATGAGTCCTTCTGTACGGCAACCAGCAATCGTATCATTCATACGGTTAATGCATCGAAGGAAGGTTGATTTTCCACATCCACTTGGGCCAATTAGTGCAGTGACTTGGTTGCTAGCTATTTGCAAAGAAACATCATACAAGGCCTGCTTGTTGTCGTAAAATACATTGACCTTATGTGTGTTGATTTTAATAGAATGTTGCATATTGTTACCTATGATCTTGGTGTGTCGTTTTGTTCTTCAATCGATGATTGCTACCATGTGCGCTCTGTTTTTTTACGTAATATTGCAGCTGCTAAATTCATCACAATTAAAAACACTAATAATACAATAATAGCACCAGCAGTTTTTTCTACAAAACCTCGCTCTGGATTATCTGCCCATAAAAAAATTTGAACTGGTAATGCGCTAGAAGCATCGGTAGGTAACAATGAAGGCTCAAGAATAAAAGCTACCATGCCGATCATAAGCAAAGGAGCTGTTTCGCCCAAAGCTTGCGCCATGCCAATGATGGTACCAGTTAATGTGCCTGGCAAGGCAAGCGGTATAACGTGATGCATCACTGTTTGTGTATGACTTGCGCCTAATCCAAGGGCAGCCTCACGAATGGATGAAGGAACTGCTTTTATTGCTGCGCGTGCAGCAATAATAATGGTTGGCAAGGTCATTAATGTTAATACAAACGCACCTGTTATTGGCGCAGAGCGTGGCATATTGAAGATATTTAAAAACAACGATAAACCTAATAATCCAAAAACAATAGATGGTACTGCAGCTAAGTTGTTAATATTGATTTCGATGATATTGGACCAACGTCCTGGCTTAGCGTATTCTTCTAAATAAATAGCGCTAAATACTCCCAAAGGAAATGACAATAAAAATGTTATTGAGAGCATCCAAAAAGAGCCTACAAGGCCTCCCCATATGCCAGCTAACTCAGGTAAACGAGAATCACCGTTGGTAAAAAAGCTCCAATTAAATTTAGTAATGAGCTTTTGTTGCGTGATTAAGTCATTAATCCATGTAATCTGAAGATCATTTAAGGGGCGTAGCTCTTCAGCAACGTTGCTTGACAAGATACCTTTCATCAAAAGATCTACATTGCTGGATGCAGGTAGTAAAACATTAACACGCGTGCCAATGAGCTCAGGGCTTTTAAGTACGATATTTTTTAATTCATACCCTGCACCAGAAGATATCAATCTTGTAGCAAGTTTTTTATCACGGCGTCCTGTAGCGTTTGGGATGCTATTATAGATTGCTTTTTTTACAATGCCTTGCCAGTTAATTTGATGAGCTTGTTGGCGGGTTAAGGGCAAAGGTATTTGCTCAAGATTAACCTCAATGCGCATTTCAGTGCGCATAAAACTACTAGCACCTTCAGTAAAGATTGCAATGAGTAATATTGCCAAAAGACTTAATGAAAAGATAATAGCTGCAAGCCCACTTGCACGGAAAACTTTTTCAAACAAATGGCGTTTGCGAAGTTTTTTGAAGGTATTGGATGATTGATGATGGGCCATGATGTTTTAAAAAATAAAATGACTATTCATATATTTCGCGGTATTTGCGCACGATGCGCAATGCAAATATATTTAAGCCTAATGTGATGATAAAAAGTGTCATACCAAGGGCAAAAGCCGATAGTGTTTTAACGCTATCAAACTCATGATCTCCTACAAGTAATGTCACAATTTGTACTGTTACAGTGGTGACTGCTTCAAACGGGTTAGCAGTAAGATTGGCAGCTAACCCGGCTGCCATGACAACAATCATGGTTTCACCTATGGCACGGCTTAGCGCTAACATTAATGCTCCTACAATCCCTGGTAAGGCCGCTGGAATAAGCACTTTCAAAATTGTTTCGCTATGGGTGGCACCAAGTGCTAAAGAGCCGTCACGCAATGCTAAAGGAACAGCCGATATAACGTCTTCTGAAAGCGATGAAATAAATGGTATCAACATTACTCCCATCACTAGGCCAGCAGCTAAAGCGCTTTCGGTTGATGCAGGGATATCAAATGCAACAGCAAAATCTCTTACCATTGGTCCAAATTGCAGTGCTGCAATAAAGCCATATACAACTGTTGGTATGCCTGCCAGTATCTCTAAGGTAGGTTTGACCCAATTGCGGATTTGTGGGGTGGCAAATTGTGATAAATAAATTGCCGACATAAGCCCAACTGGTACCGCCATGAATAATGCAATGGTAGCAACCATAGCAGTGCCAGCAAAAACCGGAACAGCACCAAATGCGCCTGAAGAACCGACTTGGTCTTGGCGGATGGCAATTTGTGGAGACCATTGCAAGCCAAATAGAAAATCAAAGGCAGAATATAAACTAAAGAATCGAAAACATTCTCCAATGAGCGTTAAAATGATGGCAATGGTTGTAAGGACTGCCGCTGATGCAGCAATGATTAAAATGATCAACCAAACACGCTCTAAAGCAATACGAGTTTGAGATTGTAAATTGATTTGCTTAAGCTTTATCAAGCCTAGTATTGTTGCTATTGCAATGATAAATAAGGATGTAGCAAAGGTAAAATGGTAATCGAGGTAGTGGTAATGCTTCGCAGCTTTTATTAAAGCAGGATTATCAAGCAAGGAGTAGTTTTGTGTAGCAATGGCTTGTTCTATTGTTGATATGAGAAATGAAGTAGCTTGCACGGCAGGCTCTGAATCTGTCTCAAGGGCAAAACTTTCTAAGACAATCCATTCTATCAAAGGATAATGGAATAGGCTTAATAAGCTAAAAATTATAAAGCTAGGCAACGCACACCAAATAGCAACAAGCCAACCATAATGTGATGAGGGTGTACGATTTCGTGTGTTTTTTAAAGAACGTTGTTGTGTTATTTTTCGATAGGATAAATAAAAAAACAAACAAGATAGAAGAATGATGACGCCAGTGGTTGCCATAGTGCTATCTTGTTTGTTTGGATGTTGAATGAATGGTTTTGTCTAAGGTGTTAAATCTTAAAGAGCTTCAACATGATTACGCAATTTTAGTAAAGCTGCTTCTTCAAGTGGGATAAGACCAGCGTCTAATAAATAACCATCTTCATCAATTGCTCGGTTGGAAATAAATTCAAGTACAAATTCTTTCAAACCACGTATTTCATGAATATGGGCTGTTTTAACATAGAAAAACAAAGGCCGAGCAATAGGATAGCTTTTATCTAGAATGTTTTCAAAAGTGGGCTTAGCACCTTCAATAATTGATCCTTGAATGATGTCAAAATTTTGTTCAAGAAAAGAAAAACCAAAAATTCCTAATAAATTTGTATCAGCTTTTAATTTTTGTACGATAAGGTTATCATTTTCTCCTGCTTCAATAAAAGAGCCGTCTTCGCGTAAAGTATTGGCATGTTCTTTAAAGATTTTTGGGTCTGACTTTTCAAGCAATGCCAAGCTCTTAATACTGTGAGCCCCTGCTTCCATTACTAATTCTAAAAATGCATCGCGTGTTCCTGATGTTGGTGGCGGGCCTAGAACTTTAATTGGAATGTTTGGAAGGTCAGGATTAATTTGGCGCCATTTTTTATATGGATTAAGGATAAAATTGCCATGTTCATCAGGCAATTTTTTTGCAAGTGCCATATAAATTTCTTTAAGTTGAAGCTTGATTGGATCCTTGGCACGCGATGAGCCGATAACGATGCCATCAAAACCTATCTGTATTTCTTCGAAAGTGACATTGTTTTTTTTGCATTTTTCAATTTCACCGCTTTTAATGGCACGAGAAGCGTTATTAATATCGGCATATTGTGTGCCTACGCCAGCACAAAAAAGTTTAAAACCTCCTCCTGTGCCAGTAGTTTCAATAACAGGGCTTTTATAATCGCTTGATTTTGCAAAATTTTCAGCCACAATTGCAGAAAAAGGATACACCGTAGAAGAACCAACGATACGGATTTGATCACGCGCTTGGGCAGTATGATACATACCAAGGTATAACGTAATCGCTAGTGTAATAGAAACGAAGCTAAAGAAGTTTTTCATTGATTAGGTACTTTCAAATAAAGTTTACTTAAAATGTTTAAACATAGATCGAAAATGTTTAAACATAGATCAGTTGTAATAAAAGTGACATAAAAATGAAATGTCTAGATTGCCAGAACAAGTCCATATCATCTGCTTCCAAAATGATAATTAGATTGTAGTACTTGATTTGACAATGATTATTCTGTGAAAATAATGTTACAGAAATGTTAATAGACATTATATTTGTTTTGTTTGTGGTCAGTGTCAATGTATAGCGCTATTATTAACGCGCTACTATTATGGTGCATTTATAATGATGATGTCGTGATGTCGAGGTTATGATAAGGATTGGTATATGAACCGTTTGAGCGCGAAGTAAGTGGCCTCAGTGTGGTAGATATAACGCTCAATGTTTGAAAAGTTAATATATCATATTTAGTTGCAATTTTATTATGAAGGCCAAATAATGAATGTAGACATATTAAAGCTGAGACAGCATATTTAGATGCAAGACATGAAATTTGTCTATGATAGATGGTCTCATGACAATATAATAAATACTCGATTAATAATAAATACTGCATTATCATCAATGTCATCTTATGATAGATATTAGATAATTGGATATCTCTATTAGATATTTTAAAATGAGGTTTTGTAAATGAGAAAATTAACAACCCATGTGCTAGATACGATGCATGGTAAGCCTGCAGCTAATTTACGCATATGCTTGTTGAATGAAGTTGATGACTTGCTTAAAGATGTATTGACGAACATAGATGGTAGGCTAGACCAGCCGCTTTTACAAGGAAATGCAATGATAGCAGGAACTTATAGGATTGTGTTTCATGTAGGTGATTATTATAAAGGGATGCTCATCAAATCGACAAAGCCTCTTTTCCTTAATAAAATTCCAGTAGAATTTGGCATTGATATGGATCATGACCATTATCATGTACCGTTACTTGTTTCTCCTTATGGTTATTCAACATATAGGGGATCGTAATGGGTAGAAAGAACAAGATTTTTTAAAATATAAAGGTTTTAACAAAAAAGTAGTAATTCATTATATTGCGTTGATAGACATCAACAGTAGTATGGATGGCAGGCAAAATAAATACCATAAAAATGAAGTAGTAAACGATGCAGACGCAGATTATTTTTGCACAATTTAAACAAGATTATCTTGCACCGCGATATGATGAAGGTCCAAACCAAGATCATGCTGACGATGACATCCTTGACATCATACGCTTCAATGACTTGCCCCATGATACAACTATCTTGAATTATCTGCGTGAATACAAACAACTAAAAGGCACAAAAGAAGGTTGCGGCGAGGGAGATTGTGGAGCGTGTACGGTAATAGTTTTGTCTCTTCAAGATAATCAACTTTGTTGGCAAGCCGTTAATAGTTGTATTTTATTGGTTGGTCAATTGCATGGTAAAATTTTGATTACGATTGAAGATTTGTCAAAGCTTGTTCGTTTAGAAGACTTATCACTGCATCCGATACAATCTGCTATGGTAAAACATCATGGGTCACAATGTGGGTTTTGTACCCCTGGAATTGTAATGAGCTTGGCAGCATATTATCATGAATATGGGCATGCTACTCGTGATGGATTTGATGAGCAATTATCGGGCAATCTTTGTCGTTGTACGGGCTACAACCCGATCCTTAAAGCAGCAAAAGATGCATTTGAAAATGCACCAAATAAACGCCTTGCACCAAGATTGCAAAACGCATTGATGCAATGTTTGAGCAATTTGCACCAAGGTGATGATGATTTATTTATCGATCAAACCCCAAGAAATGTCGACCCAGCAAATATCCACTTAGCAAATGCCCCTCAAACAAATGCTCTTGAAGAAGACATGCATTGCATCAAAGATAGTAAGCGGTTTTTTGCTGGTCCTTGTACCTTATCAAGCTTATTAGAATTATATCAATACCATCCAGATAGCGTATTGTTAAGTGGTGGAACAGATATAGGTTTATGGATTACAAAGCAATTGCGTGATTTGCCAAAAATAATATGGATTGGGCGCATTCAAGAACTTTCTACTATTGAAGATAAAGGCGATTATGTTGATTTTGGTGCAGCTGTAACTTATGCAAATGCACAGCGTATTTTAGACACTATCCATCCATCTTTGGGAATATTGGTTAAGCGCATAGGTGGAGCGCAAATACGCTCTTATGGCACAATAGGGGGAAATATAGCCAACGGCTCTCCCATAGCTGATATGTCGCCAGCACTTATAGCGCTTGGCTGCACAATACGCTTGACATCAAATGCTAGTACGCGTGATCTAGATTTAGAAGATTTTTTTATCGAATATGCAAAACAAGACATCAATATTGGTGAAATTGTTGAGCGTGTTTTTATTGATAAACTTATATCAAAAGATCAACATTTTAGGGTATGGAAATTGTCCAAACGGCGCGATCAGGACATTGCAACATTGACGGGTGCCTTCAAGTTAAAACTTGATAAAAATTATATCATGCAAGCGCGTGTTGCTTTTGGTGGAATGGCAGCTACGCCTAAACGAGCATTGGCATGTGAACGCGCTTTAATCGGGATAGATATTACTAAACCCAAGAATTGGCAAGCATCAATGATAGCATTGGAAAATGACTTTACACCGATTGATGACATGCGCTCAAATAAAGAATATCGTACACATGCTAGTCAAAATTTATTGCACAAATGTTTGATGGAAATATCAGCCAATGCATAAAGCATCCAAGGACAATCATAATCTAAGAGCAGATATTACTGGCTTTGGGTTGCCACATGATAGTGCACAAAAACATGTAACGGGTCTAGCATGTTATATTGATGATATTGAAACATCCCAAAACTGCATTCATTTAGCACCTTTTTATAGTAAAGCAACTTGCGGGACGATTAAGTCTATCGATCTTCAAGAAGCAATGAAACAAGAAGGCGTTGTTGATATTTTGCTAGCAAATGCGATACCTGGGGTCAATGATTGTAGTCCTTCAATAGGTGGAGATCCTATTTTAGCAGATGGAGAAATTTTGTTTCATGGGCAAGTAGTGGGTGTGGTGCTAGCAAAGTCACATTTACATGCAAGGCGTGCAGCGCGTTATGTACAAATTGTCATGGATAAAGCTGTTAAACCTCCTGCTGTTACGATCGAAGAGGGGGTTGAGTCTCTTGAAGATATTTTACCACCTTATCGTTTTGAAAGAGGAGATGTAGATGGTGCATTGACTAATGCTACAAAGCAATTTTCAAGCAGCATGCGCGTTGGTGGGCAAGAGCATTTTTATCTTGAAGGACAAGTAGCACTTGCTATGCCTAAAGAAGATGGCAATATTTTGGTGTATTCTTCTACCCAGCACCCAGATGGAAATCAAAGAACCATAGCAGCGATGTTGAACCTGCCAATGGCTGCTGTTATTTGTGAATGCCGTCGAATGGGAGGCGCTTTTGGTGGTAAAGAATCACAATCATTTCAGTGGAGCTGTTTAGCAGCACTTGCAGCATATAAAACCGGTAGGATGGCAAAACTGCGCCTTGATCGTGATGATGATATGATGATGACAGGCAAGCGGCATGATTTTAGGATTGATTATCGTGTATGCTACGATCATCAAGGTAAAATTGAAGCTGTATGTGCAGAGCTTTTAGGGCGTTGTGGATATTCGTTAGATCTATCTCAAGGTGTTATAGATCGGGCAATGTTTCATGCTGACAATGCTTATTTTTATCCGCAATTGAGAATTAGCTCAAGATTTGTGCGCACAAATACTGTCTCTAACACGGCCTTTAGAGGTTTTGGTGGCCCACAAGGTGTGATGTTGGCTGAACGGTTGATGGATAGCATTGCTATTTTAGAAAACCAAGATCCTCTTGATATACGCTTGCGCAATTTATATGGTCCAAAGGGTGATGTTACACCATATGGCATGAAAGTGCGAGATCGTTTTGCTAAGCAGCTGATTTGTCAATTGGCCCAAGATTGCCACTATCGAAAGCGCCGCCAAGAAATTGGTGTTTTTAATTCTACCAGTCAAACGATGCTGCGCGGGATAGCGTTAACGCCTGTTAAATTTGGTATTAGCTTTACGTTAAAAAAACTCAATCAAGCTAGTGCTTTAGTGCATGTTTTTTCCGATGGTTCTATCGAAGTCAATCACGGTGGAACTGAGATGGGGCAGGGGTTGCATACAAAAATCATGCAAATTGTAGCGGATGTTTTTGGGGTTAAGGTTAGTTGTGTGCATATTGGCGCTACGCGTACAGATAAAGTAGCAAATGCTGCTCCTACTGCGGCCTCATCTGGTTTTGATTTAAACGGGATGGTTGCACAGCAAGCTGCAAAAGCTATTTGTGCCAGATTGGCTAATTTGATGAGTAAATTATATCAAACAGATATTAAAAATATCAGTTTTAAAAATGGCATGGTTTACGCTGGAAAAAAAGCCATACCATTTGCAGATTTAACGCTGCAAGCTGTGATGGATCGAGTTAGTTTGAGCCAAACGGCACATTATGCAACGCCTAAGATAACTTGGGAGCGCGATAAGGTAAAAGGGAGACCCTTTTTATATTTTGCATGGGGCGCTGCTGTTAGTGAGGTGCTTATTGATCGTTTAACTGGAGAGGTGTCGGTTGAACAGGTTGATATTTTGCACGATGTAGGGTGCTCGGTTAATCCGGCTATTGATATTGGACAAATAGAAGGCGGGTTTGTGCAAGGGCAAGGCTGGTTAACAACTGAAGAACTTGTATATCATAATACAGGGCAGTTGTTGACACATGCACCATCTACTTATAAAATTCCAACATCGGCAGATATAGCAAAAAAATTTAATGTAAGGCTATGGGATAAAAACTTTAACACAGAACCTGTTATATATCGTTCTAAGGCAGTTGGGGAGCCACCGTTAATGCTAGCTATATCTGTCTTTTCTGCTATTACGCATGCAATAGCAAGCTTGCAACCTAGAAAAGTACCCGTTCTTGATTCACCAGCAACACCGCATGCTATTTTAAGTGCTATCAATAGCCAGTTGGAAAAGCGTTAATAGCAATATGCAAGTATCTGCACGCGAGATATCCATCCCTTCAGCCAATATGCATTGGAGTCAATTGGAGGCAACGCTCATAGAGCAATCTGCTGCTGTTGTCACCATAGTGTCCACGCAAGGATCCACACCAAGGGAAATAGGTGCAACGATGATCATAACCGCTGATGGTAGTTTTCGCGGGTCAATAGGCGGAGGCAGTTTAGAATGGCAAGCATTAGGGCGCGCGCAAGCATTATTGAAACAGCAAAAACCAACAGCACAGATCATAGACTTTCAATTAGGCGCATCGCTTGGCCAATGCTGTGGTGGGCGTGTTGGTGTATTATTTGAAACATTTGATCAAGAGCGCCTTGATGAGGTAATAGAGTTTGCAAGATTAGAAAAGGAAAGTGCATTAATTGTTGAATCTATCATTGATGATAAGATGGTTAAGCGGCGTATTATTGATGCAAATGTTTATAGTTTTGTATCAAAACGAGGCTTGCAAAAAGATCAAAAGTTAATAGAGATATTTAACTTTCCTAAACAAAGGCTTGATCTTTTTGGTGCTGGACATGTTGGAAAAGCTTTGATTATAGCATTAGCGCAGCTTGATTTTTCTATATGTTGGATTGATCAACGTGAAGATGCTTTTCCACAACATGTACCTGCAAATGTTACGATTAAAGTAGCATCTGATCCATGCAGTTTAATGGTAAATATGTCACAAAATAATGACATAACCAAAGATAGTAGCATGATGATGGGGAACGCTATGGCTGTTGTTATGACGCATTTACATGCTCTTGATTATGATTTAGTTTCTAGCGCTTTGCAGCAACCAGATTATGCATGGGTTGGATTGATAGGATCAAAAACAAAACAAAAACGCTTTGAACATAAACTGAACCAACATGGTATAGAGCAAGTGATGTTAGAGAAGTTTTGTTGTCCTATTGGTTTTTGTGCTTTAAAGGGACGACAGCCTGCAGTTATTGCTGCTAATATAGCAACGCAGTTATTGTTGCAAAGAGAGCATATATTGACCCGTTTATGTCAATGTTGAACAATGTTTAGAACTCAAAGAGTTTGACGGCCATGACAAAGAAAATTTTACTTGAAGCTCAAAATCTCATGAAAAGCTTTGGCGATTTTAAAGCAAATGACGATATTAGCCTAACGATTTACGCACAAGAAATACACGCACTGTTAGGTGAAAACGGTGCAGGAAAATCGACATTTGTTAAAATGCTTTATGGGCTTTTACACCCAGATCAAGGTAGAATACTATTCAATGGAGAGGTCCATCATATTAAAGATCCTGCATATGCAAGAAAACTTGGCATTGCCATGGTTTTTCAGCATTTTTCGCTATTTGATGCTTTAAATGTATCAGAAAACATTGCCCTTGCTCTTGATCATCATCAAGAGCGTGAAGTTTTAGACCAACAAATACGAAAGGTGTCTAAAAAATATGGACTTGCAGTTGAACCTGATGCCTTAATTTTTGATCTTTCAGCGGGCGAGCGTCAAAGGGTTGAAATAATACGATGTTTATTACAAAATCCAAAGCTTATTATTATGGATGAACCCACATCTGTTTTAACACCTCAAGAAGCTAATCAATTATTTGTAACACTCAAGCAACTAACAGATGAAGGCTGTGCTATCCTTTACATTTCGCACAGGCTTGAAGAAATAAAAGCATTGTGCCACCATGCAACTATTTTACGCTATGGTAAAAAAATTATACAATGCAATCCATTGACAAAAACTGTATCAGAATTAGCCGCATTAATGGTTGGAAAAGAGATACATGTAGCAAAAGCCAAATCAACACCCACACAAGTTCAATCAAAAGTGGCCTGCTTGCAAGTGCAAGATTTATCTATAGCAAATGACAATATATTTGGAATATCCTTGCAAGAAATTAATTTGGTGGTTGAGGCAGGCCAAATTGTTGCGATTGCAGGGATTGCAGGTAATGGTCAATCAGAGTTATTTGATGTTTTAAGTGGAGAAGTATTCATTGATGATCATGATGGCATCAAAATTCATGGGCAATCAGTTGGAAGGATGGATATTTCAATGCGCAGATGCCTTAGCGCTGCTTTTGTACCCGAGGAGCGTATCGGACACGCAACAGTGCCATCAATGACTTTGTCTGAGAATGTTTTGTTAACGCGCCATAGGACAGATCAACAATTAGCACCTATGGGAATAATTAACCATGGTGAAGCACTCAAGATTAGCAATAATATTATTGATGAATATGATGTTCGGACTTCATCTAGTAATCCAGAAGCTTCCAAATTATCGGGAGGTAATTTACAAAAATTTATCATAGGAAGAGAATTAAGTCGTAATCCTAGCCTAGTGATTATTAACCAACCAAGTTGGGGGGTTGATGCAGGCGCAGCTGCTAACATTAAACAAGCTTTGATTGATCTTGCAGGTAAAGGTGCAGGGGTATTGGTGATTAGTCAAGATTTGGATGAAATATTTGAAATTGCTGATGTGGTAAAGGTTTTATCGCGAGGGCGCTTATCCAAAAGCCAGAATATAGCAGGTTTAACACGCGAAAAAATTGGGTTGCTCATGGGAGGGGTTGACCATGATGTTGCATAAAACGGTGAAGTCATGCGCTTGATATTAGAAAAACGCACGCACGCAGCTCAATATATGTATTGGGCTTCTCCTTTATTAGCGATCAGTTTGACGATGCTATGTGGTTTTGTTTTATTTGGTATGAGCGGGCACAATCCATTTTCTGGCGTTTTTGTTTATTTTATAGAACCTTTAACCAATAGCTGGTCGCTTGCAGCGCTTGCAGTCAAGGCGATGCCTTTAATATTAATTGCATTGGGTTTATCGGTTTGCTTTAAGGCAAATGTATGGAATATAGGCGCTGAAGGTCAATTAGTTGTTGGGGCAATATTTGGCAGTATTGTTCCTATTATATTCAATCAATGGCAAAGTCCATTGACATTGCTTACGATACTATTGCTTGGAGCGTTTGGGGGGGCTTTATTTGCTAGTATTCCAGCGTTTCTTAAGATACGCTTTAATGTTAATGAAATTTTAACAAGCTTAATGTTGGTTTATGTTGCACAATTGCTATTAGATTGGATAGTACGCGGTCCCTGGCGTGATCCAGATGGATTTAATTTTCCTCAAACAATAAGTTTTGAAGGCTGGCAGAGATTGCCAACTATTGGAGATAACGGCCTGCATGTGGGTGTTGTCGTGGTGTTATGTCTTGTAGTAGTTTTTTGGCTACTTGTTACAAAAACCAGAAAAGGGTTTGAGGTTTCAATTACGGGTAAGGCATGGAAAGCTGCTGCTTTTGCTGGGTTTAATGGGCAAAAAATGGTTATGTTTTGCTTTTTGCTCTCAGGGGCATGCGCGGGACTTGCAGGTGTTATGGAAGTGGTAGGATCTTTTGGAAAGCTGCAACCTGTTATATCACCTGGATATGGTTTTACAGCTATCATTGTAGCGTTTTTAGGTAGGCTACATCCTCTTGGTATATTGTTCGCAGCCTTTATACTTGCTATTAGTTATATAGGCGGAGAAGGAGCACAAATTGTTTTAGGAGTGTCGAGTAAAACAGCGCAAGTTTTTCAAGGTTTGTTACTGTTTTTTATTCTGGCAGGGGATACTTTTATTTATTATCGCTTAAAACTAATACATATTAAAGCAAAAGATTAAAGCAAGAGAATATTTTTAGAAAGGCTGATGATGATTAACATTATTGAAGCTATAATACTTACAGTGATGGCAGCATCAACACCTATTTTATTAGCATCAATAGGCGAATTAGTGGTTGAACGCGCTGGTGTTTTAAATCTAGGTGTAGAGGGGATGATGATCATTGGCGCTGTTTGCGCTTTTATAGCAGCATATACCACTGGCATTGTGTGGGTAGGTGTTATTGGAGGACTTTTAGGTGGAATCGGTTTGTCATGTATTTTTGCTTTGTTAACGCAAAAATTATTAACAAATCAAGTTGCAAGCGGACTATCATTGACGCTACTTGGGTTAGGATTATCAGGGCAGTTGGGTGATCGCTTTACTGGATTGCCAGGCATCAAAATGCCAGAAATATACATTCCATTTCTAAGCGATATTCCGTTGATAGGGGCTATTATATTTGGTCAAAATTTTTTGGTTTACCTTTCGTTTTTTCTTATAGCTTTTGTAGGCTATGTGTTATTTAAAACAAAGCTTGGTTTAATGATTCGAGCAGTAGGTGACAATCATTCCTCAGCGCACGCCCTGGGATATAATGTCATCATGATAAGAACTGGTTGCATTATATTTGGAGGAGGATGCGCTGGTCTTGCTGGAGCTTATTTGTCGCTTGTATATACGCCACAATGGATTGACAATATGTCTGCAGGCAGAGGGTGGATTGCCATTGCTCTTGTGGTGTTTGCAACGTGGTTGCCAAAGCGTTTATTATTCGGGGCGTATTTATTTGGAATGGTTTGGGTGTTAGGCTTGCATGTGCAAGGTTGGGGCTTATCTGCGCCGCCGCAACTTTTAGCTGCATTGCCATATCTGGTAACAATTGTAGCACTGGTCATTATCTCACGAAATAGAACATTATCAAAAATGCATACGCCTGCTTGTATAGGGCAAAATTTTATAGCAGAACGCTAAAAGCTATATTGTAGGAAATACACAAATAGTTATTTTATAGTTGCATCTTGGATCAGATGTGTTTTTAGTATAGATCTAAATTTGATTTGATCAATTTTATATTGGATAGAATGATATCTTTTAAATATTTTATATAGAGGAACTCTGATGAAAAATGTTTATAAATTATTACTTGTTGGTGTATTTGCCATTGTTAGTATGATGCCAGCTGCCGCCGCCGAAAGGATAAAGGTTGGATTTATATATATAGGACCAATTGGAGATCATGGTTGGACATATCAACATGACCAAGGTCGCCTTGCGCTTGAAGAAGCTTTGGGCAATCAAGTAGAAACGGTTTATGTTGAAAAAGTTGCCGAAGGCCCTGATTCAGCGCGTACAATGACCAGATTAGCACAAGCAGACGCTGACATTATCTTCACCACTTCTTTTGGATATATGGATCCAACACTTCAAGTGGCAAAGCGCTTCAATGATATTAAATTTGAGCATGCTACTGGGTTTAAGCGTAGCGACAACGTATCAACATATTCTGCAAGGTTTTATGAAGGGCGTTATATTATAGGACAAATTGCAGGACTTACTTCTAAAAAGGGTGTAGCAGGATATATAGCGTCTTTTCCAATTCCAGAAGTGATACGAGGCATTAATGCTTTTTTGCTGGGCGCACAATCGGTTAATCCTGATTTCAAACTTAAGATAGTTTGGATTAGTTCATGGTTTGATCCAGGTAAAGAAGCCGATGCTGCCAAGGTTTTAATTAGCCAAGGAGCTGATGTTTTGACACAACACACTGATTCTACTGCGCCGTTACAAATTGCTCAAGATCATGGAGTATTTGGTTTTGGACAAGCATCAGATATGCATGCATTTGCTCCAGATGCGCAAATGACTGCTATTACTAATAATTGGGGTCCTTATTATATAGAGCGTGTTCAGGCTGTTTTGGATGGAACATGGCAATCTAGTGATAGCTGGGATGGTTTGGATGCAGGTATGGTAAAAATGGCACCTTATCAAAATATGCCAAATGACGTTGCCGACATGGCGCGCGCTACAGAAAAAGCCATTGCAGATGGAACACTTAAGCCATTTGCTGGGCCAATTTATAAACAAGATGGTTCTCTTGTGGTTGACGAAGGAGAAGAGCTTGATGATGGCGCGCTATTAGGTATGAATTGGTATGTTCAAGGCATTGATGGAGAAGTGCCCAAATAGAGTTGTGTACTCTTTTGAGTAGTAGATTTGATATCTAATATGTTAAAAAATCAATCCTAAATTAAATTTGCAAGCTGTAATGCTATAGCTAGCAATTTAATTTAGGATTAATATCTCTCAAGCTAATAATCATAAAAGCAGGTACTTTGCTAGTTGTTGTATCAGATCACAGATGGCTGCATCCTTGGATATTTTTGGTTTTGGGCTGCTTGAAATCTGGTGGCTAGAGTTTTAAGATTGCAATTAGAATGTTGAGGTTGTTTGCAGTTGCAATGACATATTGATAGCGTATTTATATTTTAAGCGTATTTATATTTTAAGCGTAGTTTATTTGATGGAAGCATTTTTATTTGATTGGTTAAATCTTCTGATTCGTTGGGGGCATTTAATTGCTGGAATTGGCTGGATAGGAACATCGTTTTATTTTGTAGCACTTGATATGTCGCTCATTAAGCGAGCAGGCCAAGATGATACAATTGTCGGTAGCCTTTGGGAAGTACATGGTGGTGGGTTTTATTATGTTGAAAAATATCAACGTGCTCCGGCTCAATTACCAAGCAACTTAATATGGTATAAATGGGAAGCCTATTTAACTTGGTTTACAGGCATATGTTTGATGGCTGTTCAGTATTATGTGAACGCTGATGTCTATCTGATTGATCAACAAAAAATCGCTTTAAAACAATGGGAAGCTATCGCCTTATCATTAGCTAGTTTTGGATGCGGATGGCTTGTTTATCACGGACTTTGTAGATCTGTTATAGGAAAGCATCATGTGTTACTTAGTGCTTGTGTTTTTGTATTATTGGTTGGAATGGGATGGTTTTACAGCCAAGTGTTTGCTAGTCGAGGAGCGTTATTGCACATAGGAGCTTATATGGGCACATTGATGGCCTTTAATGTTTTTGGTGTTATTATTCCTAATCAGAAAAAAATTGTTGCAGCGCTTGTTGAAGGTAAAACTCCAGATCCTAATCTTGGCTTGATAGGCAAGCAACGATCACTCCATAATACATGGCTTGTTTTGCCAGTTATTTTGCTAATGGTATCAAGTCACTATCCTATGCTTATCGGGGTTGAACAGCTATGGTTGTTGGTTGGGCTTATTTTAATTGCAGGTGCGTGTTTGCGCCATGCTTTGATTAGCCATGAAATAGGCAAATCATTTAAAGATTATGTGTGGTCTGTGTTGGCTTTTTTTGGAGCAATTACATTTGCTTTTATTTTGACGATGCCAGATATAAAATTTAAAGAACATGTGAGCGTTGATGCAAGCGAGGTAATGTTGGTGATTAACAAGCATTGTTCAAGCTGTCATAGTAAGACGCCTCGTCATGAAGATTTTGAAGAACCTCCCGCATCCATTGCATTAGACAGCATTGAAGAAGTTCATGATCATGTCCATAAGATTTTACAGGTTGCAGTTTACTCTACTTATATGCCTTTGGAAGATAGTTATCATATGCAAGATAGTGAGCGAGATCTTTTAGGATCTTACTTATCAACAAGAGAATAAAATGTTAACTATTAATGACGTAAACGCTATGACATGCAAGCAGTTTATTGAGTGTTTTCTTGATATTGCAGAGCATTCATCATGGGTTAGTAAAAAAGCTGAAATGGCAAGACCTTTTGCAACGTTTGAAGATGTTGTGAAAGCTTTTTCAGATGCTTTATTGACTAGCACAAAAGAAGATCAACTTGCATTAATTCGTGCCCATCCTGATCTTGGCAATCGAGCTGCACTGGTTATTGATAGTAATTTGAGCCAAGATTCAAGAAAAGAGCAAACAGGAATTGGGCTTGATCAGCTCACTGAGGAAGAATATAAAATATTTAATGAGCTTAATGATCGATATAAGCAACAATATCATTTTCCTTTTATTTTGGCAATTAAAGGTGCTAGCAAACATATTATCTTAACAATGTTTAACAGGCGCCTTGAAAATAGTTATCAAGCAGAGTTTGATGAGGCATTAAAGCAAATCGGGCTGATTTTTAAGTTTCGTCTAGAAGATAAAATATTATCATGAAACAATCGCAATCTTGTGATTTTCAAGTATTACGTGCTTGTATTGTTTCGTTTAATGAGAATCCAAGATTTGCGCCGTCTTTACAAGATGCCTGTGCTATCTATCATGATGGTGTTGTTTGTGTAAATGATCATGGACGCATTGCTTGGGTAGGTGCCTACCAAGATATGCCGGATCTTTTTAAGCAATGGCCTCAACATTATTTGCATCCTAAAATTATTACGGCTGGATTTATTGATGCACATGTACATTTTCCACAATATAGGATGTTAGCTGCACCTGCATTAGATGTATTAGAATGGCTCAAGCGCTATACGTTTAAAGAAGAAATAAAATATGAAGATGGAGATTATGCAGCAACAGCGGCCAACATTTTTTTGCATCGATTATACGAGCACGGTACAACAGCAGCATTGGTTTTTTCAACATCGCATTTTGAAGCAACAGAACAGCTTTTTATGGCAGCAAGCTTGCGCAATATGGCGATTGCTACATCCAATGTTATGATGGATAGAAATGCTCCTCTTGAATTGTGCGACACAGCACAATCAGGTGCCGATCGAACGCTAGAGTTGATTAAAAAATGGCATGGCAACCAACGTGCTCGAGTAGCTATCACGCTGCGGTTTGCCATTACATCAAGCCAAGAGCAACTTGCAGCAGCTGGGGCTATATACCAATCTCATCCAGAATGTTTGTTTCAAACGCATCTGGCAGAAAGTAAGGCAGAAGTTAAGGCCGTTAAAGAACTGTTTCCATGGGCAAAGCATTATAGCGATGTATATGATCATTTTGGATTATTGGCATCAAAATCAATATTTGCACATGCTATCTACTTAAGCAAAGCCGAACAAGAGTTATTATATGATAAGCAGTGCTCGCTAGTGCATTGTCCTACTTCCAACAGTTTTTTAGGTTCGGGGTTGTTTCACATCGATCAGATAACCCAAGCAGGAATACCAACAGGTCTTGCTAGTGATATTGGTGGTGGGTTGCATTATTCAATGCTGGTAACAATGGCGGAGGCTTATAAAGTAGCATGTATTCAAAAACTTGCCTTTAATGTATGGGATGGCTTTTATATGGCAACACTTGGCAATGCACGCTTAATGCATTGTGATGATGAAATTGGGTCTCTTGAAATAGGAAAATGGGCAGATTTAATTGTTTTGGATCCCCAAGCAACGCCGGTTTTGGCCAGTAGAGATGAAATTTCTGATACTATTGAGGAGCGTTTGTTTTCATTAATGATGCTTGGTGATGATCGAGCAGTGGATGCTACTATGGTAGCTGGAAAATGGTTCAAACAAACGAAAGGAAATTGATATGACAGAATATTATCCGCGCGATTTCATTGGGTATGGTCGCACTCCTCCTAATCCTAAATGGCCTTTGGATGCTTATATTGCGGTGCAATTTGTTTTAAATTATGAAGAAGGTGGCGAGCGGTGTATCTTGCATCAAGATGAGGAAAGTGAAAGTTTTTTATCAGAGATCATAGGAGCTGAGCCTTGGAATGGGCAGCGTCATATGAATATGGAATCTATGTATGAATATGGATCAAGATCAGGGTTTTGGAGGATATGGAGGTTATTCAACAAATATAATATCCCTGTAACTGTTTATGGCGTAGCTAGCGCGCTACAACGCAACCCGGAGGCAGTTGAGGCAATGTTGGAATCGCACTGGGAAATTGCAAGTCATGGGCTTAAGTGGATTGAGTATCGTAATTTCAGCTACGAACAAGAGCGCGAACATATGCAAGAAGCTATTGCTATCCATACAAAAGTTACAGGTACAAGGCCATTAGGATGGTATACAGGGCGTTCTTCCGTTCACACATTAGAGTTGGTTGCAGAAGAAGGCGGGTTTGCCTACGCCTCTGATAGCTACAGTGATGATTTGCCATATTGGCTTAAGAGTAAGCATAAAAAACAATTAATCATACCCTATACACTCGATGCAAATGATATGCGTTTTGCAACTGCGCAAGGCTTTAATCATGGGGGGGATTATTTTAACTACTTAAAAGATAGCTTTGATGTGTTGTATGAAGAAGGCAAGCAAGGTCAACCCAAAATGCTTTCAATAGGTTTGCATTGCAGGTTGATAGGGCGTCCAGGACGTATTAAAGCATTAGAGAACTTTATTAAATATATACAAAATCATTCGTATGTTTGGCTTGCTAAGCGTATAGACATTGCACATCATTGGCAAAAGCATTATACAATGTAAGAGAATATGATGGCATAATGGATGTATATGATTGGTGTTGGCTTAAAAAATATAGCGATTTTGTAATGCTATGATGCAAAATCACAATAGGAGTTTGTAAATGACTAAATCTGAATTAGTGCTTAGCTTAGCACAACAATTTCCTGATCTGCATAAACGAGATGTTGAGCGCATCGTTAGCGTCTTTTTTGAAGAAATCAGTAATGCCTTGATCCAAGGAGATAAAGTTACATTGCGTGGGTTTGGAACGTTTTCTGTCAAACACAGAAAAGCAAGAACAGGGCGCAATCCCAAAACCAATGAAACGGTCTATGTGCCTGAAAAATTTGTACCAGCATTCAAGATGGGTAGAAAATTTCATGATCGATTGAATAACAATTAAATAGGATAATATTTGATAAATGGATGTACAATTGAGCATTTTAATAACTAACAATATGGTTGTATAATGGCGCGTATGATTTCGTTGATCTGCTTTTTGTTTTTTGCTGCTTTGTTTGGTGTTTTTGTTGTTTCTAATAGAACGAACGTGCTTCTTAGTTTATGGCCGTTTGATTATGTTATTCAAACGGCAGTTTATTTGCCCATTTTGTTATCATTGTTAATAGGCTTTCTTGTTGGATTAATGGTGTGTTGGTTTTCATTTTATAAAAAACTAATAGCAGGCAAGCGTATGCTGCAAGCAAATAACAAAGAAAAGCAAAGCCAGCTGAAAGCAGAAATAGAAATATTGCACGCAGAACTAAAAGCCTACAAGATAAAACACCAACAGATTGGAAATAGCGATACAAACGAGCCCAACTCAACATTGTTGGCTAGTACGGCCTTGCCAGCGTCAAAGCACTAGTTTTTTAACAACTTCAATTGGAAGTTTTTCAAATCTGGTGGTCAATTTGATCATTGAATGACTTCTCAAAGCTAGATTGAACGATATCGTATCGTGTATTTGTCTCAATCGAGGCAATAGCCAAATTGAGCCAGTCATCGATTATTACTTCGCCAGTCATCGATTATTACTTCGTTTGCTTTCGTCACATATTTGGATAATTAGGACCGCCACCACCTTCTGGAACACGCCATTGAATGTTTTGAAGTGGGTCTTTAATATCGCAGGTTTTGCAGTGAACACAATTTTGCGCATTAATTTGCAACTGGGGTTTTTCATTTTCTCCGTTTTGTATAATTTCATAAACACCAGCAGGACAATAGCGCTGCTCAGGAGCATCAAAATGCTCTAAATTATGAGATATAGGGACCTCAGAATCTTTTAGAACTAAGTGACAAGGCTGATTTTCCTCATGATTTGTACCAGAAAAAGCAAGGTTTGTTAAACGCTCAAAGCTAATGTTTCCGTCTGCTTTTGGATATTCTATTGGATTGAATTGGTGTTTTTTCTTTAAAGCATCATGGTCATTGCCATGATGCTTTAAAGTCCATGGGGCCTTTCCACGCAACAATAATGTATCCAATGCTGCATAAATAAGTCCTGACCAAAATCCCCATTTAAAGGCTGGACGTATATTACGCGCTTTATGTAACTCCTCATAGATCCAGCTTTGCTTTAGCTTATCCTCATAAGAAGATAGCTCCATGCCTGATGTTAAAGGAGTAGCAGCATTGAAATGCTCAACAATAGTTTCTGCTGCTAACATGCCGCTTTTCATTGCAGTGTGTGATCCTTTGATTTTTGGAACATTCAAAAAACCAGCAGAGCACCCGATGATTAATCCACCTGGGAAAACAACCTTTGGAATGGATTGAAACCCACCTTCATTTAAAGCACGAGCACCATATGCAATGCGCCGTCCATTGGTAAGCAATGAAGCAATTTTTGGATGATGCTTAAATTGTTGAAATTCTTGATATGGGGATAAATATGGGTTTTGGTAATCCAGCCCCACAACAAAGCCAATTGCGAGTTGATTATTGTTAAGATGGTACACAAAGGAACCGCCGTAAACATCACTTTTTAATGGCCATCCTGTGCTATGCCAAATGGTGCCGGGTTTGGATTGATTGGGGTCTATCTCCCACAGTTCTTTAAGGCCAATTGCAAAAGTTTGTGGATCACAATTTTTGCGCAAATCAAATTTTTGCATTAATTGTTGGGCAAGTGATCCTCTACATCCTTCGCTGATGATGGTGGTTTTTGCAAGAAGATTAATACCTGGTTGCCAGTTTGGTCCTTTATTGGCGTCTCGCGTTAATCCCATGTCACCGGTGGCAACACCAATGACTTTATCATGCTCATCATAGATGATTTCACTAGCGGCAAAGCCTGGGTAAATTTCAACACCCAGTGCTTCTGCTTGTTGGGCAAGCCAACGACAAAGGTTGCCAAGAGAGATAATGTAATTGCCTTTATTATGCATTTGCGGTGGCGTAGGAAGGCGCCAGGCTTTGTTTTTTGTTAAAAAACAAAAATAATCTTTGGAGGCTGGAGTATGCAAAGGTGCATCGAGCTCTTGCCAATTAGGGAGTAGTTCATCAAGTGCACGAGTTTCAAACACTGCACCAGAAAGGATATGTGCGCCGACTTCAGAACCTTTTTCAAGAATGCAAACTGAAATTTCTTGTTTGGTTTCATTTGCAAGTTGTTTAAGTCGAATTGCAGCAGACAGGCCCGCAGGACCAGCTCCGACAATTACAACATCAAACTCCATTGTTTCACGCGTCATTTCAGTGTTCTCCCTATAGGTTTTAGTTGATAGATAAAATAAAATAATACCAGATTTGTTTGACAAAAGAAGCTATTCAAAAGAAGCATTTTCGTATAACATTATAATTTAATTTAGATATTAAAATGACATTGATTTTTACTTATGCAACATTTGAACAAAAACTCAACAGACATCATCGCAAAACTTGATAAAGATACGCTTAAACTTTTACAGGTCAATTTGCAAATGCATATGGATGCAGGCGTTGATGAATTGATTGGTTCATTGGCAAGTGATTTTTTTATCCATACGCAACAAGCCTCAACAACCAATAACTTTGTGTCACAAGGCCTATCGTCACCTTTAGAATCTCAACAAATTATGCCTAGCGACTTGCCTGAAAATGCTATCACTAGTGAGCAATTGGCAATGGGATGCCATAGTCTTGAAGATTTATATAACGCAGTTGCAGGATTTGGTGGATGCGCATTAAAAGACACTGCAACTAGTTTAGTATTTGGAGCAGGCAATCCTAATGCTGATTTGATGGTTATTGGAGAGGCTCCAGGTGCAGATGAAGATAGACAAGGTAAACCCTTTGTAGGTGTTGATGGACAATTGCTTGATCGTATGTTGCAAGCGATAGGTCAAACACGAGAAAGTTTTTATGTAACAAATGTGCTTTATTGGCGCCCTCCTGGTAATAGAACACCAACAGATGGAGAAATAGCGGCATGCTTACCATTTTTACAACGACAGATTGAATTGGTTGCTCCTAAAGTCTTATTGCTTGTTGGTGGACGAGCGGCAAAAAGCTTGCTAAATCAAAATGCAGGGATAACAAAATTGCATGGCAAGTGGTTTGAGTACACCACAAAAGATAGAAAATCTATTCCAGCAATATCAATATTTCATCCTGCATATTTATTAAGAACGCCTGAACATAAACGTTTTGCGTGGCAAGATTTATGCGCTTTGGCAACGTTTATGCAATCTAACAAATTTGGATAATTTGACAAACTTAGATAAAACACAAAATATTGCCTATTGATGTAGGTTCAATGCAATTTACTTAAGAAAAGATTTAATAAATGAACAATCCTCAATCCTCAAAAAAATTAAAACAAAATATCAATGCGCTTATCCAAGAATATTGTGAGCAGCATTTTCAATTTACCTTTGATCCTAATCATCCACAGGTAAGATTGCATGAGCCTTCTTTTGATCATCGTGAAATATCAGCAGCATTAGAGTGCCTTTTAGATACTCGAGTGACAATGGCTGGAGAAGTACAAAATTTTGAGCGTGAGTATGCTCTTAAATTTAAGCACGATCATGTTGTTATGAGCAATTCTGGCTCTAGCGCTAATTTATTAGCGCTTTCAGCATTAATGAACCCTTTATCTAATAGTGGGCTTAAAGCAGGTGATGAGGTTATAGTGCCAGCGCTGTCTTGGTCAACAACTGTTTGGCCTGTTGTACAAAATGGATTGGTGCCCGTATTGGTTGATTGCGATCAACAGACATTGAATATTGATGCTAACGCTGTTGAGGCTGCTATTACATCTAAAACGCGTGCGGTTATGTTGGTGCATGTTTATGGCAATGTTTGTGATATGGATGCAATTTGTGATATATGCAAAAGGCATAATTTAATTTTAATCGAAGATGCATGTGAGGCGATGGGAGCCAGTTTTAAAGGCACACCAGTTGGTAATTTTGGCCTTATTGGAACATTTTCAACTTATTTTTCACACCATATTACAAGCCTTGAAGGCGGGTTTTGTGTTAGTCAAGATTATGAACTTGATCAACTGATGCGTATGTTACGTGCCCATGGTTGGTTACGAGATTTTGATAAGAAGCAGAAATTTTTGGACATGATGCCAGAATATGATGATCGTTTTGTTTTTGGAACTCTTGGCTATAATTTACGTGCAGTTGAGCCATTAGCAGCATTTGGGCGTGTGCAGCTTTCAAAGCTTGATGATTTTATAGAAACCCGCATGCAAAATGCAGCTTATCTTCATGCTAAGCTTAGTCCATATAGTTGTTTTAGTTTTCAAAAAATGCAAGAATACGCACAGCCATCATGGTTTGGTTTTATCATACGCGTGCAAAAAGATGCACCATTTACACGCGATCAATTATGCGCTGAATTAAATAAGCACCACATTGAAACAAGACCCGTTATTTGCGGGAATATTGCCCGTCAACCAGCAATGCAACATATCAATCACCGCATTGATGGATCTCTTGAGCAAGCAGATAATGTCATGAGAGATGCTTTTTCTGTAGGCATTCATCAACATGTTGATCACAAGGCATGTGACTATATAGTGAGCGTAATATCAGATTTTGTCAGTGCAAAAAGATAATAAAGTCACTGGTTAATCAACAAGGATAGCTGCTTTTTTATAGCGTAGCCATATCAGCAATGATAATGCCGGTACAGCTAATATAATTGTAATGAGGAAAAAATTAACCCAACCTAATTGCTCGACTAGCCAACCTGATTCAATTGATAATAATGTCCTACCAAATGAAGAAAAAGAAGATAGAAGCGCGAATTGAGTAGCAGTGAAATCACGGTTACATAGTGCTCCAAGAAAAGCTACAAAAATTGCGGTTGCCAGCCCTCCAGTAAAATTATCGCTACTAATAGCTACAAGCAATCTGATGTTATCTATTTCTAACTCCAAATCTAAAAAGGCAATAGCAGAACCTGTTAAACTGTCGCCTCCTAGAGCAATCCAGACAAAAAATAAATTGGTTACAGCTTGCGCAATACCAGCAATAATAAGCGCATAAAACAGCCCTACACGCAGTGCTAATACCCCTCCGGTTCCAATTCCTATAAGGGTAGCCCAAAAGCCCCAAATTTTTGTGATAGAGCCAATTTCAAATCCAGAATACCCCATTTCATGATAAAATGGATTTGCCATAGGACCTAAAATAGCATCACCAAATTTGTATAAAACAATCAAAAGCAATAATGGCAATGTTAGATTGGCGTATCGCTGTACGAATTCACTAAAGGGCTTGATAACAATTTGCTTAAATAGCTCTAAGAGCGTTTGATGGTGCTCTTTTTTTTGATTGCTTTTATGTGGTTCATTGGCCAGTAAAACAATGAACATACATGCAATAATCAACATCGCTAGAATATAAAAAACAAATGGCCAATCTACAAAATCTGAAAGTGCAAAAGCACCACCACCAGCAATGAGCATTCCAATACGGTATCCGTAAACGAAAATAGCTGAACCCATGGCTTGTTCATCACGCTCAAGCAACTCAATCCGCCAAGCGTCTAGCACGATGTCTTGGCTGGCAGCAAAAAATGCAACCGCAATGCTTGCTAGCGCGGTGAAAAGAAGTTGCTCATGGGGATTTGACAATCCTATCATGGCAACGGAAATAGTTAAGAAAAACTGAAAAACAAGAGCCCATCCACGACGTTGTCCAAAACGGCGTACGATAGTAGGCGGTGCAAGATGGTCAAGCAAAGGCGCCCATAAAAATTTAAAAGAATACGGCAATCCAACAGCTGCAAATAAACCAATTGTAGATTTATCGATACCAATTGTTGAAAACCAATATCCTAAAGTAGATAGTGTAATTAACAAAGGCAGACCAGATGCAAAGCCAAGGCCTAAAATCATAGCCCATCGTGGTTCAGTTAATTTGGATAATCTATGTAAGAAGGTGTTTGGCAAAATGTTTAGCCGCATGATAGATGTTGTTCTTTTAAGGATAAATTTGTAGGCTATAATAGCGTTGTTAACATAAATTTGATAGTTTTAGCATCAATAAATCATGCAAAAAATAAATAAATATTGAAATTGAATCTTGCATTTTTGTTTCTATCTTGGCACAAGTTTTTAAAAGTTTAAAGAATGATGATTGGTTGTGATATTTTGGAGGGAATAGAATGGAGCATATTGCTAATAGAATCAAAGAGCAAACGACAGTAGAACAAAATATTTATGAGTGCACAAAAAAGACATATGCACCTAGCAAAGAAAATATGAAATTAGATTATAGCAAACAGCATAATGTGTGTGCCAACAATGATCATCATCAATCAACGAATGTATCTGGTCCTTTAATTCCTGATAATTATAGTCCATCCCAATCGGAAGAATTCATGAACCCAGTGATGTGTGAATATTTCAAACAAAAGTTATTGGCATGGAAAAAAGATTTAATTAATGATTCACAAACAGCACTTGCAGTGTTGAAAACACAATTACTGTCTTATCCTGATGCCGTCGATAGGGCTTCATCAGAATTTGATAGCCATTTGTTTTTGCGCACGAGTGAACGCGAGTATAAACTCATCAATAAGATCGACATTGCATTGGATAAAATTAACCGTGGTGAGTATGGATATTGTGAAAAAACAGGGGAGCCTATTTCTGTAAAAAGATTAGAGGCTAGGCTGGTTGCCACATTGTGTCTTGAAGCCCAAGAATCACATGAACGCAATGAGCGAATGCAGCGAGAAGATTGCCAAGAAAATTAAAAAACCTTATAACTACCAAATGCATAGATGGCTATCTGCATTGGCTTTGTCACTTAAGTCAAGATTGCCATTAGTGTAGTTATCATTAGCTCAGCGTTGATATTATTTTTAAGGTTAATGATATTAATAAGTTAAATTTAAAATCAAAGGTACATTTGTTATGCCAGTAATGCCGGTCCATAAATATAAAAAATTCAAGCCCATCGGGCTAAGAGATCGTACTTGGCCTGACAATGAAATCCTAAAAGCGCCTATATGGTGCAGTGTCGATTTGCGCGATGGAAATCAAGCGCTTGTTCAACCGATGGGGATGGAGCGTAAAAAGCGCATGTTCAATAAGCTTGTTGAAATTGGCTATAAGGAAATTGAAGTTGGCTTTCCATCGGCTTCGCAAACCGATTTTGACTTTGTACGTGCTTTGATTGAAGGAGATTGCATTCCAGAGGATGTTAAAATTCAGGTTTTGACACAAGCACGAGATCACTTAATTGAACGTACTTTTGAGGCCATTGAAGGAAGCAAGAACGCAATTTTACATTTTTATAATTCAACATCAACCTTGCAACGCAGGGTTGTTTTTAACATGGACCGTAATGGAATTTGCGATATTGCAGTCCATGGTGCCAAAAAAATCAAAGAGCTTACGCGTATGATGCAAAACACCACATTGCATTATGAGTATTCACCAGAAAGTTTTACCCAAACAGAGCTTGAATTTTCACGAGAGATATGTGCTCGTGTTATGGATGTTTTAGAGCCTAGCCCTGATCATCCTATTATTTTGAATTTACCTGCAACTGTTGAAGTTGCAGGGCCTCATATTTATGCAGATCAGATAGAATGGATGCATCGCAATTTACCAAATCGTTCTTGTGTTGTTTTATCTTTGCATCCCCATAATGATAGAGGCTGCGGTGTTGCAGCAGCAGAGTTAGGTTTAATGGCAGGAGCCGATCGAATTGAAGGTACATTATTTGGCAATGGTGAGCGCACAGGCAATGTTGACTTAGTGACATTAGGGATGAATATGGTATCGCAAGGTTTAGATGCTGGGATCGATTTTTCAAAGATGCAAGAATTGGTTAATGTCGCTCAATATTGTAACAGATTGGATGTTCCAGAGCGCCATCCCTATGCTGGTTCATTGGTGTTTACAGCTTTTTCAGGCTCGCATCAAGATGCCATCAATAAAGGTAAGCGGGCATTAGAATCTAAAAATTCTGATCTTTGGGAGGTGCCTTATTTGCCCATTGATCCTAATGATGTTGGTGCAACATATGAGGCAGTGATAAGGATTAATAGCCAGTCTGGTAAAGGTGGCATAGCTTGGGTGTTAGAAAATGATTTTGGCTTGCGAGTGCCTAAAAATTTGCAAATAGAATTTGCTAGCATTATTCAAGAGATTGCTGATTCTTCTGGTGAAGAGATTGATTCTAAAACCATATGGAATATTTTCAAAAACACCTATATTGATAATAGCAATCCTTATCAGTTGATTTCACATCATTCTGGACCTGATGCGCATGCCTCAGAAAAACGCATCATTAATGCAAAACTCTTATATCAACAACAACCAATTGAAATATTAGGTCGAGGAACGGGCCCTGTAGATGGGCTTGTTAATGGTCTTATTAAACATAGTGGACATGAGCTGCGGGTAGTTGATTATGTTGAGCATGCTATTGGTTATGGCTCAGATACTAAGGCAGCATCTTATATTGAGCTTTCAAATGGGCAAGGAAAAGCAATGTTTGGAGTGGGGCTTGATAATAACATTACAACAGCAACACTTAAAGCTATTATAGCAGCAGCGAATCGTATTTTATCCAATCAAACTGCTAAAGCTACATAAGCAAGAACAATAGAAAAAGGCCTAGAGAATGAGTAAAGATTATCCGGTTTCGTGGGAAGAGTTACATCGCAATGCTCGATTACTTGCTTGGCGTCTTGCTGATATGGGGCCATTTGAAAGAGTTATCGCTGTTGCACGAGGTGGTATGGTGCCAGCAACGATTGTTGCACGAGAGTTAGAGCTTCGTTATCTCGACACTATTTGTATTGCAAGCTATGATCACAAACAAATGCAGGAAGTAACAGTATTGAAAGATATTGCAGGAGATGGCGCTGGTTGGCTGATTGTAGACGATCTTGTTGATACCGGTACCACTGCTCGCCATGTAAGATCAATGTTGCCAAAGGCGCATTTTGCTACTATTTATGCCAAACCTGAAGGAAAACCATTGGTAGATAGTTTTGTAACAGAAGTTTCACAAGACACGTGGATTTTATTTCCATGGGATTGTGCTATTGCCTATGCAGAGCCAATCAAAGATAGGTATCTTGCTCAAAGGACATAAATGGCTTATTGATAGTTTGGTAAGATATTATGAGCGCTCGTGATAAAAAAAAATTAGCATATTGGCTAGATAATATCCCAAATTCTAAATCTGTAGCAGCGTTTGTAGCAGGCCCTGGTATCCAAAAGCTTGATATTAAGTTTGATCTTGATAAGCTTGTTGAAGCCCTTGAGCAATGTTTAAATGTTAGTAATTTCCAGGGTAATATTGATCATAAAGCATATGGGTTTGAAGCACTACCTTTAACACAACGTGTTAATCAGCAAGATCATAGCAGTAACGATTTATCTGGTCGCTATTGGCTAAGAAACGATCAAACATATCAAGAAGAACCGCGTGAGGATTTTGTTGATGAAACCCAATTTAGTCAATTTAATCCTAACTTTGCTCATACTTATTTCAAACATGTTCACACAGAGCTTTGTAAATATTTTAAAATAGGACGCATGCGGGTTTTATCGAAAGATATTTATAATTGTAATTCATGGCATCGTGACCCAGAACCAAGATTGCATATACCAATTATCTCAAACCCAGGTGCATTATTTATTGTCAATCATCATGCTACACATTTGCCAGCAGATGGTTCTGTTTATTTTACCGATACGCGAGGATATCATAGTGCATTGAACGGGGGAGAAAGTAAACGCGTGCATATTGTTGCTGCGCTTGCTTATCCTCCTGTCACAGAGTAATTGGCGCGTATAAAAAAGCCTTATTTGATCATTGAAAACCGATGACATTGTAACCAGCATCAAGCAATCGCTGATGCAGATGTCGGATATGGTCTGGGCCAATTTCGCAGCATCCACCTAGAATGCGCGCACCATCATTTAACCAACCCATTGCAAATTGACTATAGTAATCTGGCGATAGATTTTTACGTGTTTTGATTTCTTTTACTAAATCGCCAAGCTTAAAATCACTAACAGATACAAAACCATTTGCATAAGCTCCGGTAAGGTTAAAGTTTTCTGATACATACTTCATCGCTTGCGTAATAGTTTCTGGGGTTGAACAATTGAGCAATATAGCATCAATGCCTTTGATTTTTTGCAATGCTTGCAATGTTTGCTTTAATGTTTCTCCAGAGCGCATCATGCATGTTTGATCGTCATCCAGCGATAAGCTAAGCCAGCATGGGACACCAGTTTCGATTGCCGCGGTGGCAGCCGCGCTAGCTTCTTTAATAGAAGCCATTGTCTCGCATAAGAATAAATCAACATGGGGAGCTTGTATATTGGCTATCTGTTGATAAACGCTGAGGCACTCATCAAAAGAAAGGTCAATGCTGCTCTGGTAGCTAGTATAAAGCGGTGGTAAGCAACCTGCGATGGATATATCTTTATGTTGTGAATCTCGAGCGCGTTTAGCTATGTCGATAGCACGCTCTTGCAACGGTACAAACCAATCTTTACTGTTTTGTCTTTCTAAGCGCTCAGGCGTTGCAGAATACGAGTTAAGCGTTATAATGCGCGCGCCTGCTTGAATATACTCCAGATGTACCTCAAGGACTAACTCTGGCTCGTCCATCAAAATTTTAGCAGACCATAGAGGGTCCATTTCTTGTGACGATCGGCGTGCTAGCTCTTGCCCCATCCCTCCATCTAATAGTGTAATATTAACCACAGCGATACTCTTTGACGATTAATAATAGATATTAAGATTTTGTTAACAGATTTTATGATTGCTTGCAATGTGTAGTTAAATTGGCTAATAGGCTTTTAAATATAGTCTTAAAAATCAGCTTAATTTTATGGTGAGATGATGCAATTTTTAAAGTTTTGGTGCTTATATCTATGTTGTTTAATATTGATAGAAGATGTCCAAGCTCATAGCCTACACCATAACCAATCAAGTAGCATTGGTGCAAATTTAATTTTTGTAGCACTGCCAAGCCCGTTTGTAGAAATCAAAAAAAATAATCGTTATATATATATACGCTCAAATGGTATTCCAAACCATAAAACAGGTCAATTCCCAGGAAAAGGTAATCCACATAAGATCGAAATTCAAAAGCATTATTATCGTGTTGCATCTAATCCAATAAAATCTGACAAGCCCATTCCTATTAAGCTTTTTGGAGTGGCATTAAATGGTATACCGTTTGAACCAGGAACGGCAGAATGCTGAGGGCAACAAAAGAGATCAAGCCGGTTTAAAAAAATCAAAAAAGGACATAAAAGAGGCAATGATGGGTCACCATCTAGGCCAACTAAAATTGATCAATGTCAATGGATTGAAGAAGGTATCGTTAATCAAAAAAGAAGGCTAGGTATAGATTTTAATAATGCACATGTCCAACCAGGGGGGGTATATCATTATCATGGCATACCTAATGGATTGCTAGCAAATATTAAAGATGATGATGATTTGATACATGTAGGTTACGCAGCAGATGGATTTAAAGCTTATGTTAGTCAATCATATCGTTTTAAATCAAGCTATGTGATCAAGCAAGGGAATCGACCAAGCGATGGGCCCAAAGGTAGATATAATGGCTTATATGCTATGGATTTTGAATATATCCAAAGTCATGGTGCTTTAGATGAATGCAATGGGGTGTTGATTAATGGAGAATATGCATATATTTTAACAGAAGATTTTCCTTATGTGCCTAGATGCTTAAAAGGCTTACCTGATAGTAGTTTTGAAAAAAAACGAGGTAATAGAAATACAACGCAGCGTTATAGCGGTTGATTAGATTGTGCTAGTTGAGAGCGCATGGTGATTGATCATTTGCTAAGGTTAGATTTGCGATGTTGGTATGCATCAATCATGCATCCAATCAATAAACTCCAAAAAGCACCACTAATACCTAAAAATTGCATGGATGATGCGCCAATTAGAAAGGTGATGATTGGGCTTTCATGGTCTTGTTTTTTTGTTAACATGGCTTGGATCGAATCTAATCAATAAAGCAACTCCAGAGGTAGCCCATACAGCGCCAATAGGCATTCGTGTGTATAAGCTCAAAGTAATGCAAAAGCCCCCATAGAAATAGAAAGCATCATTAAGCCTGATATTGCTTGTGTGGGATTAGCTCCAGCAGCTGCAAGGTCTAACTACCAATGAAAAGGTGCTAGTATATCCAATAGCAGCAGTTAAAAATCCTACACTGATAGCACTGCTTGATATATGGCAAATGGCCAAACATAATCTAGGATTTTTATGCTTGGATATTGAGTTTAAGAAATGCTTGCTTAAAAGATTTACGTGGGTTATTGAGAAAGCTTGTTGCTGGCTTGGCGTCTGTTGCGTTTTCGCTTAGTGGTTGGGGCAGTGGATTGGCTGGCTTGTATCAAAAATTGAGCCAACATCCCTAAAGGTGCTGCTATATCTTGTTGCAATAAGATAGGATATTTTTGTAATAATGTTTGAGCACAAAGGGCTGTGTTTTGTTCTTTGGTTAGTTGGAGCGCCCAAGCTAGAAAAATATCTTGTGCAGGGCCAGGAAAATCGTTTCCCATCGATACTGATTCACCAATGATCCCACCTGGATCTTCAATACAGCTATGTTTAGAGAGGTATTGCATAGCTATTTGCAAAGCTTTAAATTGCAAGAATTTTGTATAGAGTGATAGCGTTTAATTTGATCAGTGCGTAGCCATCCTTGTACGCGACCAAATGTCGCCTTCATGTTGATATATACAGGTATCCAGCCTAGATCTGCAAATTTAGCAAACCAGATTTGGCGTTGCCCAGGTTCATTATCTTCCCATTCATCTGGGGGCAAATTTGCTTCTTCAGCTTTTGTAATTGATTGGTGTTTAATTTCACATAAGATGGTTTGTCCACGCCATCCGCCTTCTTGTTCAAGTTCTAACAATCTTGTGCCAATATGGACAAAGGCTAAATCATAGCGCCTACGACCGTCCCATATATGATATATGCCTTTACAAACAGGTTCAACCTCACGATTAAATTGGTTGATTGCATTAAGTATAGCAATGGCAGGCTCTTGAGTATTAAGGGTAAGTTTTTCATCGAGAGGATCTTTTGCTTTAGGAGTTATGGTTAGCGCAAAGCTATTATCTTCTTTTAAGGACATCACTGTTTGGTATTCTTTGCCAGCCCAAGTGCTGTTGTTGTGTTTTGTTGTTAAATTAAAAAGAGGATTGGACTTTGTTGTTCCGTGTATTTTGTAGTCACCTTCCCATTGAAATAAAAAATGAAATAATCCATGAGAGACGCCATTAGACTGCAAACTAAATGCATTGTCTTGCTCAATATATTGTGTGCTAGTTGATGCGACTAATGAGTTGTTCCAAGTAAATACAAAATCAAGCTGTACCCCAGATTTATCTGTAACAGCATGTACAGGTTGGATTAATATCATAGGGCCATTGATCAATAAAGCTAATAAGAACGCTTTCAATAGATAGGCAGGAATTTTATAAAAATACAGCAATGAAAATAAATCTTTATATACCTAAAAAGGAAGAAGTATTAATATTTTGGCTCAACCAAAGGGGTTGTTTGCGCGTTTATTGACTTATTGATACGCTCAGAGATCGTATTTATGGACATTAAGGTGAACTCTCAATATGGGCCATGCTCATGGCAGGTTGGCTTATTTCTGATTTTTTAAGTGTCATCATTATGACTGGCATCATCTATTTGTATGTGTTGAAGTCTCTTTTATAAACACTGATAATTGTAAAACTAAAATGTAATTCAATGTAGATTATAAAATGATAACAATATTTATTGAAACAAGCAATGCTTTAAACAATCAATATTTTGTATCAAAGCGATATTCATAGTGCCAAGTAAGTGCACAATCAAGGTGTACACCAAGCTTATCTGTAACAGTATGTACAGGTTGGATTAATATCATAGGACCATTAGCTCAATAAAGCTAATAAGAAGGTTTTTAAATCAATAGGTAGAAATTTATTAAACTACAGCTATAAAATAAATCTTTATATGCTTAAACTGGAAGCAGTATCATTTACTTTGGGTCAACCCAACCAATGAGGCCGTCTGTGCGTTTATATACCATATTTAAGCGACCAGAAACTGCATGCTTGAACATGACGGCTGCATTAGCAGAAATGTCCATGCGCATGACGGCTTCGCTTACCGATAGCGTTTCAATTGGTTGATCCATTTCAGCTACAATAGCAGGTGCTAAGCTATCATCGTTATGGGTGTCATAATCATGACTATCATCATGGTTTTCATCAGTGCTGGTTAAACTAGGCAAGATATATTGTGATGCAGGGAATGTTTCAATGACATCTTTGTGGTGACTACTTAAGCGGCGTTTATTTCTACGAAGCCTTTTTGTAATATGCTCTAAAGCAAGCTCAAAACTTGAACGGGCATCGATGCTGCTGCTATGACTATATACAGTTATTCGTCGATTGACATGTATTTGAATATCGCTTCTAAAATTGGATCCTTCGCGCGATAAAGTCACGCTGGCTTCTCCTGATTGGGCAATATACTTATTCATTTGTTCTGATAAGGAACTTTTAATATAAATGCGCAGAGCATCGCCAATATCAACGCCTTTTCCATGGATGCTAATGTTTGTATCAATTGTTTGCATGTGTTGCAGTCTCCTTTATAAATACTGATCATTGTAAGATTATAGTGTCATTAAAGGTAGCTTATAAAATGATAACAATATTTGCTGATACAAACAATGCTTGGTTGTATAAAAGTGATGCTCGTATGTTAGTATATTGAAGTATTTTGTAGTTTTAATAGCTTGTTGTTGTTATATAGTTATATGAAGATTTATGTCTTAAAGTGGTCGCTGTGAACATGATTGCTATTTTAATTGCTCAACATTTTTATTTCAAGGATTGCAATGTCTACTTCAAAAAAAATGATTAATTTTTCTCAGGAACGTAAAAATGTAACCCTTGATAGGCCAATTGATAGTGAGTTTGTTAGTATTTTGACAGATGAAGCCTTAGGTTTTGTTGCTTTTTTGCATCAAAAGTTTAACGCAAGAAGATTGGATTTATTAAAAATGCGCGCTGAGCGCCAGCATATCATCAACCAAGGAGTGATGCCGTGCTTTATGCCAGAAAATGACTATATTAAAACCAGTGATTGGCAGGTGGGTTCCATTCCACAAGATTTACAAAATAGGAAGGTTGAAATCACTGGGCCAACAAGCCGTAAAATGGTTATTAATGCCCTCAATAGCGGTGCCAATACATTTATGGCTGATTTTGAAGATAGCAATTGTCCAAGTTGGAACAACATGATTGAAGGTCAGATCAATGTACGAGATGCAGTATTAAAAAATATTTCTTATAGCGATCCAGTAACTGGAAAATATTATGAATTGGCAAAAGAAACTGCAACATTGATCATCCGCCCTCGTGGGTGGCACCTCGATGAGGCACATGTAAAAGTTAATGGAGAAGTTGTCAGTGGGGCTATTTTTGACTTTGCGATGTATTTTTTCCATAATTATAAAGCATTGCATGGACAAAATAGCGGCACGTATTTTTATTTACCTAAATTAGAAAATCATCTTGAAGCTAGATTATGGAATGATATTTTCACGGCAGCACAAAGTGCAGTATGTCTTCCACAAGGTTTTATTAAAGCGACTGTTTTAATTGAAACGATTTTGGCTGCATTTGAAATGGAAGAGATTATTTATGAATTGCGAGAACATTGTGTAGGGCTAAATTGTGGAAGATGGGATTATATATTTTCGATGATTAAATTTTTTCATAATCACGAAGCATTTATTTTACCAGATCGTGCGCAAATCACAATGACAACACCCAACATGCGCGCCTATTGCTTGCAATTAGTAAAGACATGCCATAAGCGTGGGGCCTTTGCAATTGGAGGGATGGCAGCACAGATACCAATCAAAAACGATCCACAAGCCAATGAAGCCGCACTGGCTTGTGTGCGCAGTGACAAAGAACGCGAGGTAAAAGACGGATTTGACGGGACATGGGTTGCCCATCCAGGTATTGTTCAGCTTGCTAAAGAAATTTTTGAAGCGCATATTGCAAATGATAATCAGCTTGATTGTAAACGTGAGGATGTAGTTATTCATGAAGCAAATTTGTTGGAGGTACCCAAAGGTACTATTACAGACCAAGGAGTTATGCAAAATATAAGAGTAGGACTACGCTATATTAGTACGTGGTTATCAGGGAATGGTTGTGTGCCTATTTTTCATTTAATGGAAGATGCTGCTACAGCTGAAATTTGTCGTGCCCAATTATGGCAATGGGCAAACTTCAATATTTGCACCACAACCGGGACAGTCATCAATCATCAAATGCTTAAAGAAAAAATTATCCAAGAGAGTAGTGCACTCAAAGAAGAAAGTAATTCTATATATAGCGATAATGTGGATGAAGCAGCATCAATTTTAATAGATGTTATTGTTGGCAATATATTTATCAATTTTTTAACCTTGCCAACTTATGATGCGGTTTTGAAGAAAGGGTTTTAGACAGCTTAAAAGGCAAGATTAAGCTATTATCAATGGTGGGCAGTTTGATTGTAAGATATTCATTATATTTGAAGACAGGGCATATAGAAGATGGCATGTATGATGTCCATGTTGGTGTCATTTTGTTATGTGGCAGTATTCTTGAATAAAGACGTAGCAGTATTCTTGCATATAATGATAAAGTACAATAACAAATGCAGTAATAAGTGACTTTGTTTCAATGGATAGGCAATCATTTAATATTAATAAAACAACAATAGAAGGGTCATCTAAGTGTTACGTTTTTTTGCGATAGTTGGATTGTTATTTTTTGGTTATGATATTGCCTTAGCTGCCGGTGCAGATAGTCCCCATCTTGATGGCGCATTGGTGGATATAATATGGGGCTTACCATTTGCTGGATTGTTGCTATCGATTGCTCTTTTTCCTTTAATTGCGCCAGATTTTTGGCATGCACATTTTGGTAAAATCGCCGCAGGATGGTCTGCTTTATTATTGGGCCCATTATTTGTTGTTTTTGGTCTTTCTGTGTTTGTGTTTGAGCTTTTACACATAGGTCTACTTGAATATATACCGTTTGTTATTTTGTTGTTTTGTTTGTTTACAATTGCAGGTGGCATACGCTTTAAAGGAAAAGTATTTGGTACGCCTAGTGTGAATACGCTCATTCTTGCTTTTGGTACCTTTATAGCTAGTTGGGCTGGGACAACAGGTGCTGCAATGTTGTTAATTCGATTAGTCCTGGATGCTAATGCCAAGCGTACCCATAAAGTTCATACTGTTGTATTTTTTATATTTCTAGTTGCCAACATAGGTGGAAGTCTTACGCCAATAGGAGATCCTCCCTTATTTTTGGGTTTTTTAAAAGGGATTGATTTTTTCTGGCCACTGCAAAACATGTTATGGCCTATGTTGCTTATTTCGGTGTTGCTGTTGGGTATGTTTTTTCTCATCGATAGTTGGTATTTTAAAAAAGAAAAATTGCAAGAAGATCCTGATGAATTGAATGATAATTCTTTGCTTAATATTCGTATTGAAGGTGGTATTAATTTTATTTTTCTAATGGCTGTGGTGTTGAGTGTTGTATTATCTGGTGTTTGGAAACCTGATATAAGTTTTGTTATTTATCATGTTGAAGTAGAGTTACAAAATATAGTACGCGATGTCATGTTGCTTTTGATTGCGGGATTGTCTTGGAGATTAACACCTGCTTATATTCATGAAGCAAATGGATTTACGTGGTTTCCAATTGTTGAAATAGGAAAGCTTTTTGCTGGTATTTTTATAACCGTTGCACCCGTGATTGCAATGTTACGCACAGGCACAGAAGGTGCGCTATCTGGTATTATCACGTTGATCAATGATAAAAATGGACAGCCAATTGATAGTGTGTATTTTTGGGTGACGGGTATATTATCAAGCTTTTTGGATAATGCTCCAACCTATATTGTATTTTTTAATACAGCAGGAGGTAATCCAGATGTATTAATGGGACCGATGGCATCTACTTTATTGGCTATTTCATGCGGAGCGGTGTTTATGGGAGCAAATACTTATATAGGAAATGCACCCAATTTTATGGTTCGCTCTATAGCCCAAGAAAGAGGTGTTAATATGCCTAGTTTTTTTGGATACATGCTTTGGTCTAGCATATTATTATTGCCTTTATTTGGGCTGATAACGTGGATATTCTTTTAGTTTCAATGCATAATTTATTTTTAAAAACAATGTATTATATTAATGCCTCCATGCAAACGCATTTGAGGATGCTAATGCTTGCAAGTTTCATATTGTTGATGTGTGGTATTTCTGTAAAAGAGGCAGCTGCATTGAATGCATTTAAGCGCGATATTGTGTTGATCCAAAATCAAGAAGGCGATACCCATACATTTGACGTAGAATTGGCATTGTCTCCTCAACAGCGCTCTGTGGGGCTTATGTTCAGGGTGTATTTGCCACAAGATCAAGGCATGTTGTTTGACTTTGAGTACCCTCAACAAGCTTCTATGTGGATGAAAAATACGATGGTTCCACTCGATATATTATTTATAAGATCCGATGGCGTCATAAGTTCTATCATACAAAATGCTGAACCTTTAACCTTAACACCGCGTGCATCTAAAGGTGAGGTGCGAGCAGTGCTTGAGGTATTAGGTGGCACAACGGAGCGACTTGGTATCAAGGCAGGTGATTATGTGCGCCATCAAATTTTTGTTCCATAATTGATCCATTACTCAATTGTTATTGGAGCATATTTGTCATTGATGCTTTATTAAGAATTAATCATCTTGTAGCCAAAGTGCTTGAGGAATTTCTTTGATAAAACGTCCATGGGCTTTTATTTCATCCTTGCTTGGTGAAAAGTCCCTAGGTGGAAGATCTTTAACGTTGACCGTTTGGGTTGTATGGAGTGATGTTGATGTATCTAATGCTTGCGTATTAAAGCTTAGTTTTGTTTGTTTGCCGCCTGTAAGCTCGACATATATTTTTGCCAATAATTTTGCATCTAAAAGCGCACCATGTTTTTCTCTTTTCGAAAGGTCAATATCAAATCTTTTGCACAAGGCGTCAAGACTGGCGCT
>CBCXTS010000027.1:0-19140 GCA_965178085.1 Alphaproteobacteria bacterium
AATAGCCGCAATATTGATTGAATCTACATCATCATATGTTAACATGTTTATCTTCTTTCATTAAATCATCAAATCTTTTTTTAATGGTGCCATAATATCCTGTAGCCCTTTTGTCATGGCGCGCATATCTGATGATAGGGTAACCATATCAAAACCTTTTTTAATCATTTTAATAGCATAATGTGAATCATCCGTATGAATAGCTGTCACCACTTGATATTCTTTTCCTTTTGCTAAAATATAATCAATTTTTTCCAGCATTTCTTTTTCTTCCCTATCAAAACCGGGAGGAAAACCATGCGATACTGATAAATCTGATGGCCCTATATATAACCCATTAATACCCGCTACTGACAAAATTTCGTCAATATTCTGTAAAGCTTTTTCGGTTTCAATCATGGCAAACCCCAAAATACTATTATTGGCCTTATCAAAATAGTTATTATATATAGGGGCTGCTCTGATAGGTCCAAAACTTCTTTCACCCTTTGGCGGGTAATATAAGGCATTAGCAAAAGATTCTGCATCTGCCTTATGATTAATCATTGGGCAAATAATGCCTAAAGCGCCTACATCTAATGCTTTCATGATTTGATCAGGGTAATTCCATGCAACCCTAGCCATCGGCGCAACATTACCGCCTCTTAATCCATAAAATGCCTGTAGCATCTGTTGGTAATCTTGCACCCCATGCTGTAAATCAACCGTAATGCTATGAAAACCTTGTACAGCCATAATTTCTGCTTTAAAAGCGGTTGCTTCTGATAGCCAACCATTGATAATGGGTTGGTTATTTTTTATCCTATTTATTAAATATTCCATTTATACCCATCCCCCATCAATGATATAATTTTGCGCTGATATCATTTTGCTATCATCACTTGCCAAAAATAGAGCCAATTTAGCTACATCTTCAGGTTGAATAAAATGTTTTAAACTTTGTGTTTGCATGATTTCATTTTCCATCTCAGGTGTTAGCCATAATTCTTTTTGCCGTTCCGTCATGATCCAACCTGGCATGATGGCATTAACCCGAATATTATCTTTACCTAAGTCACGTGATAAGGTGCGTGTTAAACCTATAATACCCGCTTTTGATGAACCATAAGCGGTGAGCTTGGGCGAACGTTTTACATAAGAGGTTGATGTGAAGTTAATAATAGACCCTCCCCCTATTGCGGCCATACCTTTATGAACCGCTTGGCTAGCAAAGAATACATGGCGCATATTTACTTGATGCATATTATCCCAAATTTCTTCCGTTATTTCGCTCATTTCATATCGGGTATCACGCGCAGCATTATTTAGTAGGCAAGCTATTGGACCATCTTTTTTTTCAGCACGCGCAATAGCTTGCTGTAAGCTATCAATATCGCAAATATTGCATTTATAATATGTAATATTATTTTGTAATGTTTGTTGCAAGGCAAGGCTATTTTCTTCGTCAATATCTAAAAAGCTAATCATAGCCCCTTGTTGATGAAATGCTTGAACTAAAGCTTTACCAATGCCATTACCGCCACCAGTGACTAATATATGTTTATTCTTTAAAGAATGATATTGTGATATCATGCGTGCATCCTTCTGTAACATTGTTACGATAATATATGATTAAATTGGGGGATTATAACTCCTTGAGCATCAACTTTTATGGCGATAACCCCGCCTGATAAAGGGTAATCAATAAAATCTTGTTCTGTATGGTTATGTGATAAAGAGGTGATGAATAATGTGCGCCTATCCTCACCACCAAAGCAAGGCATGGTAGGTGCTTTCATGGGCAAGGCAATATGGTTAATGAGTTTGCCCATTTTATCAAATTGATTAAGATATCCTGATGATACACCCGCGCTCCAATAGCCCCCATCCATATCGGTTGCGCCGCCATCAGGCCTGCCTGTTTCTGTTGATATGTTAGCAAAAACACGTTCATTTTTTATATAAGGGGGCTGGTCAAAATAATCATATACCCATATTTTTTGGCTTCTTGAGCATGAATGATACATGGTTTTACCGTCATCAAGCCAAGCTAAGCCGTTAGATACCATAAAGTTATCTTTCACCAATGTGGCAATACCTGATTTATTGATATGGTATAATTTACCAATGTGCGATTGAAAAGTTTCATCCATTGTACCTATCATAAAATCACCATTTGGGGTAACTTTGCCATCGTTAAACCTTGTATGCATAAAAGGCTCCCCCTCAGGGGTCACAATATGCTTTAGTTTTTCACTTTTTAAATCAAATAAATATATACCGCTTCTTAGCGCAACAATTAAATGATTATTAATAGCTAAACCTATAGAGCCAATAGTTTCTTGTAATTGATAATGGGTGATTTCTGCCGTTTTTTCATGATAAGCATAGATTTTCATATCCAGCAAATCAGCCCAATATAGAATATTTTTTTCGCTATCCCAAGTAGGTGCTTCTCCCAGCAAATGCCTATGATGTGAAATGATTTTATAATCAAGCATGAAAAATTCCTTAAAATATATCTGGTTCTTTAGTAGAAGAAGGCGCACCATGCATAAAATCAAAATCACACCCCTGATCAGCTTGGGTTACATGATCAATGTAAAGGGATGCATAGCCTGAATGATATTGGCGCTTAGGCGGAATAAATTGCTGAAGCCTTGTAGCAAGCTCTTCATCACTTACTAATAATTCTAATGAGCGCTTCTCTACATCCAGCGCTATTTTATCACCAGTTTTAACCAACGCAATAGGCCCACCAACGGCCGATTCTGGTGAAACATGTAAAATACAAGCACCGTAACTTGTACCGCTCATTCGGCTATCTGATATACGAACCATATCACGCACGCCCATTTTCAACAGTTTTTTCGGTATAGGTAGCATGCCCCATTCAGGCATGCCTGGCCCCCCAATAGGGCCGCCATTTTTTAATACCAAAATAGTATCTTTGGTTACGGGTAAATCATCATCATCGATATGCGCCTTTAGGGCGGCGATATTCTCAAAAACATAGGCTTCTCCAGTATGTTTTAATAAATGCTTAGCGGCGGCTGTTGGTTTAATAATAGCGCCATTAGGTGCTAAATTTCCACGCAAAACAGCTGTGCCACCAGCCTCTTGCACCGGATTATCTAAAGAGCGGATAACATCTGGCAAATGAATTTCAGCTTTTGCAATATTTTCGCCTAATGTTTTTCCATTAACCGTTAAACAAGAAGTGTCAAGTTTACTACGCATGCCTTGCATTAAAGCAGATAAACCACCAGCATAATAAAAATCCTCCATCAAATATTCCCCTGATGGACGCACCGATGCTAATAGCGGAATATCTTTAGCCAGTTTATCAAAACTATCAATCGTAATATCGCATCCCGCCCGTTTAGCCATGGCAACCATATGAATAATAGCGTTGGTTGAACCCCCAATCGCCATATCTACTTTAATAGCATTTTCAAAAGCTGATTGCGTTAAAATATCGGTTGGCTTTACATCTTCCCAAACCATATCAACAATTCTTTTACCTGATGCATAGCACATGCGTTGATGGTTAGCATCAACCGCCGGTATGGCTGATGCATTAGGTAATGACATGCCTAAACTTTCAGCAATGCTCATTAACGTTGCAGCTGTGCCCATCGTCATGCAAGTACCAGCTGAACGGGCGATACCATTTTCAATTTCATCCCATGTTTGCTTATCAATATTGCCCGCACGCCTTTCATCCCAATATTTCCAAACATCAGCACCTGAACCTAATTTTTTCCCTTTCCAGTTACCGCGCAGCATAGGGCCTGCTGGCACATAAATAGTAGGGTAATTAGCCGAAATGGCACCCATTAATACACCGGGTGTTGTTTTATCACAGCCAGCCATGACAACAGCGCCATCAACAGGGTATGCGCGCAATAACTCTTCAACTTCCATCGCCAATAAGTTGCGATATAGCATGGCACTTGGTTTCATTAATTGTTCCCCTAATGATAAGGCAGGCAACTCAACTGCAAAACCACCATTTGCGGTAATACCACGTTTAATATCAGCTACCCGTTCAGGAAAATGGCTATGGCAGGTATTAAACCCATTCCATGTATTAATAATACCAATGATGGGGCGATCACAAAATTCTTCATCCCAAAAACCCATTTGTTTAAACCGTGAACGATGCCCAAATGAGCGCAAATCATCTTGGCCAAACCAGCGATAACTTCTTAAATCTTTTAGCGTTTTTTTTTGCATTAAAAATCCACCCATATTTCTTGTTGTGATGAGGATACAGCTTTTTCAATAAATTTAACCCCCTCTATACCTTCATGAAATGAGGGGAACCACCTTTTGCCATCCTCATGCTCATTAGCTATATGAGCCATATGCAAGCCATAACGGCGATATAAATTGGCCCAGCTATCAAAAAAACCTTCAGGGTGCCCTCCTCCAATACGGTTAAATTTAGCATAATCATGTAAATAATGATGGCCATGCTCATATGTTTTAGCAATGCCATCTTCGCCAGCAATGCTTAGCTGATTAGGGTGTTCATCCCACCACTCTATTGAGCCCTTCTCCCCAATAACCCTTACCTTAAACCCATGTGCTGATCCTATATTAATGGCGCTAGCCCATAAAGTACCCACAGCGCCATTTTTATATTTTAACCATACATAAGCGTTATCTTCTAACGGCATACGGTTTTTGATAAAAGATTGTCTGGTGCATAATAATTTATCCACTTCTAGTCCACCAACATATTGCCCCATTTGAAAGCAATGCGTACCAATATCGCCTAGCACATAGCTTGCGCCTGATACTTCAGGGGTCATACGCCATTTAGTGCCTGCATCATGTTTTTCAACTTCTTGCGCATGATAGCCATGTGCAAATTGCATATCAATGATACGAATATCGCCAATGATTTTATCTTTAATCATTTGGCGCATTTGCTCTACCATTGTATAGCCGCTATAACCATACATGACACCTGCGATACATTGTTTCTTCATTGCAATAGTTTGTAATTCTTTCGCCTCATCAACCGTAAATGTTAAAGGCTTTTCACAAATAATATGCAACCCATGTTCAAGAGCCATTTTTGCTATTTCATAATGGGTATTATTGGGTGTGGCAATAATAAGCACTTTAATGCCGTCATCACGCTTTTGTTCTTCGGTGATTAATTCTTTATAATCACGGTAACAACGCGCAGCATCAATATTAATAGATACACCAAAATCACGTCCTTTGTTCCTATCTAAATCAAAAGCACCAGCCTTTAACACAAATAAATCATCGCGTTTTAATGCATTACGGTGTGCATAGCCAATTTGGCTGCCTTCCCCCCCCCCAATCATGCCTGTTGGTAAAGGCTTTTTTAAAAATGCTTTTTCTTCAAACATATATTATATTCCTTTGCGTTGCTGTGGGCGGGGTTTTTCCCAATTTTCACGGGCAATATTTATTTTATCACTATTACTTATTTGCGGCAAACCTACCTCCCACCAAGCGTGGCCTTCTTGTGTCCAGCCCTCATAGGCATCGCATTTTAATACAAGTAGCGTTGTTTTATGAGCCTCTTTTGCGCGCTTAAAAGCACCTTCAAGCTCATTGATTGAGGCCACATTTTCCGATAACGCCCCCATTGATGCTGCATGCGCTGCAAAATCAACATAAAAAGGCTCGCCAGCAATGTTACAATCTTCTATTAAATTGTTAAACGATTCATTACCCGTATTATTTTGCAATTTATTAATAACAGCAAAGCCACCATTATCACATAAAATAATGATAAGTTTTTTACCTGATAATACGGATGAATAAATATCTGAATTCATCATTAAATACGAGCCATCACCCACAAATACAATTGTATCAACATTTTTTTCTTGCTCACATTGTGCAATACGCGCACCCCACGCACCAGCAATCTCATAGCCCATGCATGAATAACCAAATTCAATATCAACCGTACCTTTTTTTAATGTTTGCCAATTGGCGCATACTTCAGCCGGCAAACCGCCAGCTGCAGCAACAATGCGATCGTTTTTATGGCATAATTCATTGACCTTGCCAACAACATGCGCATACGAAATATACTCATTTTTTGGGGTAATATTATGGGTGATATAATCTTTCCATTGCGTTACTTCATTAAGTGCATGATCACGCCAGCTTTGTGGTGTTTTATAAGCATCAATAGAGGCTGATAAATCAATAATACAAAGCTTAGCATCGCCTATTACAGCAAGAGCACCATGTTTGGTTGCATCAAAGCGCCCAACATTAATATGAATTATTTTGGCGTTATGATCAAATACCGTCCAAGAACCTGTTGTAAAATCTTGTAATCTTGTGCCAATAGCAATAATAACATCGGCTTCTTTTACAATATTATTAGCACTATTTGATCCAGTTGTTCCCAAAGGGCCTATATTATAAATATCATCAGCAAGCATATTCGCCCGCCCTGCAATAGTTTCAACAACAGGAATATGATGCTTATGGGCAAAGACTTGTAATTCTTCAGTAGCATCAGCATATTGTACGCCGCCGCCCGCAATAATAACAGGTTTTTTAGCTGTTTTTATTAAGGATGCGGCATTTTTAATATCAAGCATATCAGCCTTTTGCTTGCGAATGTGATGCGTGTTTTTTTCAAATAATGCTGTTGGGTAGTCATAAACCCACCCTTGCACATCTTGCGGTAAAGCAATAAAACAAGGGCCGCAATCTGCAGGGTCTAACATAGTTTGAATAGCATTGGGTAAGGAATGTATAACTTGCGCTGGATGGGTAATCCTGTCCCAAAAACGTGTTGACGCTTTAAAAGCATCATTAAGCGATAAAGCAGGGTTATGAAAATGTTCCGCTTGCTGTAAAACAGGATCAGGTAGCCGTGTAAGAAACGAATCACCACATAACATAAGTAAGGGTAAACGATTAGTGTGCGCTAAGGCAGAGGCAGTCAGCAAATTGGTTGTACCTGGACCTGCCGATGCGGTGGCGAACATAAAGCGTTTGCGTAAATGATATTTCGCATAGCCTATTGCGGCTAAAGCCATGGATTGTTCATTTTGACCGCGATATAAAGGCAAATTTTGCCTTGCATTATAGAGAGCCTCCCCCAAGCATGATACATTGCCATGGCCAAAAATGGCAAATCCACCGCCGCATAATCGTTTATTTTCTGTCTGAATATTAATATATTGATTCTCTATATACTTAATAATCGCACCAGTGGTAGTCAGTTTAGTAGTTTTCATTTTTAGCTGTTCCCATAAAGTAAACTATGTTAAATTTATTGTATATTGTTTATTATATAAAATATCTTTTTCTTTTGCAAGCGGTTGCAATATATATTATAGCCAATATCAATAATATTTCAAGAGGATAAGGATCATGAAAAATATTAATGTAGGGGTTATAGGGGCAGGCTATATGGGTAAAGCACATGCGCTTGCTTTGCATAGCGTAGGCGCTACATTTAACACCCATTTACGCCCTGTACCGTATATGATATGTACGAGAGACATTGCAGGCGCAGAAAAAAAACGTAAAGAATTAGGATTTTTAAAAGCAACAAATCATTGGCAAGAAATGCTTCAAGATAGCGCTATAGATGCTATTATCATTGCCTCCCCCCAAGCAACACATAAAGATATTGCTTTAGCAGCCATTGCCAATAATAAGCACGTATTTTGTGAAAAGCCGCTTAGTATCAGCCTTAATGATAGCGCTGAAGTTACGGCAAAAGCAAAAGCAAGCAATGTTATTCATATGATTGGCTTTAATTATATTCACACACCTGCAGTACAGATGGCCTATAAAATGATACAAGACGGGGTTTTGGGCGATATTCATTTTATGCGCGGCGAACATAGCGAAGACTTTATGGCGAACCCATCTATTCCAGCAAATTGGCGCACAAGAGAGATATATAATGGCACCATGCATGATTTAGCACCACATATGATTAATTGCGCTTTACGGTTAATGGGCGGCATAACATCTCTTGTGGCTGATATGGCGACCTGCATCACCGAAAGGCCTGCTGAAAAAAATCACCAGCATCAAGAAAAAGTGAATAATGATGACCAAGCACATTTATTATGCCGTTTTAATAATGGAGCGCTGGGTAATTTATATTTTTCACGCGTTGCAACGGGGCAAAAGATGGGCTATCGCTTTGAAATTTATGGCACCAAAGGCGCCCTTAAATACGACCAAGAAGATCAAAATGCTTTATGGTATTACGATATGCATACCCCAAAGGCCTATCAAGGTTTTACTAAAATACTCATGTCAACCCAGCATCCTGATTTTGCAGCCCTTTGCCCTGGTGATGGGCATGGCACAGGTTATGGCGAGCAAATTACCATAGAAATGCGTAATTTTCTATCAGCTATTCATAATGGTACGCATAACTGGCCTACTTTTGAAGATGGTTTACAGGTTGATAAAATTATTCACGCTGCCTTATTATCAAATAGCAATAAACAATGGATTAACATGGAGGAAATATCATGATTTCAATAGGTAATGCACCTTGTTCTTGGGGGGTTGAATTCCCCGATGATAAAAATAACCCTTTATGGGAAGATGTTTTAAAAGAATGTTCATGGGCAGGCTTTAAAGGCATTGAGCTAGGCCCTATAGGTTATATGCCTGAAGATCCTGCGCAATTAAAAAGTAAATTAGATACATATGATTTAACGTTAATTGGTGGTGTTGTTTTTCGCCCTTTTCATAATAAAGAGAAATGGGATTTCGTGCTAGATGGCGCGATACGTACCATGAAAGCATTAAAAGCGCACGGTGCTAAGCACTTAGTATTGATTGATTCTATCGCTCCTGATAGGGCATTAAGCGCCGGTAGGCCAAATGAAGCCGCCTTATTTGATAAGGATGAGTGGCGGTTATTTGTACAACGCATCATGACCATTGCTAAAATGGGCTATGAGGAGTACGGGCTTATTCCAGCCATCCATCCGCATGCTGGTGGGTATGTAGATTTTTTAGATGAGGTAGAGCTTTTACTGGAGCAAACAGATGATAAAATATTAAAAATTTGCTTAGACACTGGGCACGCCACTTATGCTGGTTTTGAGCCTGTTGCTTTTATGGAAAAATATATGGAGCGCATTAGCTATATTCACTTTAAAGATATTGACCCAGCAATAAAAAAACATGTTATAGACCATCAGATTGGTTTTTATGATGCATGCGCGCAAGGCATATTTTGCAATTTAGGGCAAGGAGAGGTAGATTTTGTAGCCGTAAAAGCCTTATTAGATAAGGTGGGTTTTGAAGGTTGGTGCACTATTGAGCAAGATTGCGATCCAGCAGGCCACACAACCCCTAAAGATGATGCTAAAATGAATAGAGCATATTTAGCTTCTATTGGTTTTTAAGGTTATTATATCTAAGTTATATCATAAAACATTATAAACTATCCCTCATCACAGTTTTACAAGGGAATAAACGTGTTTGTGTTGGTTGATGAGGGTTTTCTAGTAAAGATAAAATTAAATCAACGGATTCTGATGTAATTTGCTTAATTGGTTGGTGAATGGTGGTTAATTTAAAGCGCCCCCATGACCCCATAAAAATATCATTAAACCCTAAAAAACCAACATCTTGGGGAATATTATAGCCATGCATATAAGCTGCGTCAATCGCGCCCATACATATTAAATCATCACCACAAAAAACCGCATCAATATCTTTGAGCGTGTTTTTTTCCAAAAAATGATCCATATAATATTTGCCAGAATCATAGCTATAATGCGCACAAAAAAGTAATTTTTTTATCTTTATATCATGCAATGCTAATGTGTGCTCAAAACCTTTTAACCTGTCTTGGGTTGATGATGCTTGTTCGGGCCCACCAAGAAAAATAATATTTTGGCATTTTTTTTCTATCAAAATCCTCGCCGCAAGTTTACCACCATGTACATTATCAGGGCCAACAACATTAATATTAGAATCATCATCGTAATGGCCAAATGTGTGTACGATAGGGCAACTAATATACTTTAATCCCTCAATAAACTCAGGAGAAACAGTAGATGAGGCGATAATAACGCCATCAACATTATATTGTTTGAGCATTTTAATAGCATCGGCCACATTCGTTTCTTGGCTATAATTATACAATAAAGGCCTAAAGCCTTTTTCTTGTAACATTTTTGTGAATAGATCAAACACTTCTAAAAAAATAGGGTTAGAATAGTTATCAGAAATAAGCCCAATTAACTTGGTGCGCTTTGTTGTTAAACTACGGGCTAAAAAATTAGGCGAATAATTTAATTCAAGCGCAGCATTTTCCACTTTTTTGCGTGTTTTTGCTGATACGCTCGCCCCTTCGGTAAAAGTACGCGACACCGCAGATGGTGACACGCCAGCCCGTTCAGAAACATCTTTTAATGTTATATTATATTGTTTTTCTTTGCTCATATTTTTTTTAAAATTTACTGTTATATAAAGACGAGAATAAAATATTTGCAATCGCTTGCAAAATATTTTATTCTATGGTAACGATATTAAGATTACAGTACATTATTGAAAAGAAAATGAAACAATGATGTGCTGTAAAATTGATGTTTTAAGCTTTTATAAAATTGATGCTTTTAAGCTTTTACAGCTTAAAAGCTTATCAATGAAAAGTAACATATTTTTGGAGGAATATAAATTGAAAAAAACTTTTATCGCATTTTTTATCGCAATCATGAGCATCATGCCATTTGCTTTTACAACACACGCTGCTGATCAAAAAATTATATTAGTCAGCCATGCCCCAGATTCTGATTCATGGTGGAATACCATTAAAAATGGTATCGCCTTAGCTGGTAAACAAGTTGATGTTGATGTTGAATATCGCAATCCACCAACAGGTGATATTGGCGATATGGCACGCATTATTGAGCAAGCTGCTGCTTCTAACCCTGATGGTATTATCACAACTTTTGCTGATTATTCAGTATTAGGCCCTGCTGTATCAAAAGCAGTTGATAAAGGCATTCCTGTGATTATCATGAACTCTGGCACACCAGATCAAGCTGCTGAAGTAGGTGCATTAATGTATGTTGGCCAACCAGAATATGATGCTGGCTTAGCAGCAGGTAAACGCGCAAAGCGTGATGGTGTTAAATCATTTTTATGTGTTAATCACTATATTTCAAGCCCATCATCAACAGAGCGTTGCCAAGGTTTTGCAGATGGTCTAGGTGTTGAACTTGGTGGCCAGATGATTGATGCAGGCCAAGATCCTAGTGAAATTAAAAATAAAGTGAAAGCCTATTTATCAGCTAATCCTAATACAGATGCTGTTTTAACTTTAGGCCCAACCTCAGCTGATCCAACCATTGAAGCTTTAAAAGATACTGGCCAAGCTGGTAGTCTTTATTTTGGCACCTTTGATTTAGGATCTGAGATTGTAAAAGCTATTAAAGCTGACATTATCCAATGGGGTATTGACCAACAACCATTCTTACAAGCTTATTTGCCTGTTATTGTTATTGCTAATTATAACCGTTATGGTGTTCTACCGGGTAATAATATTAACTCAGGCCCTGGCTTTGTTACGAAAGATGGTTTAACACTTGTTGAAAAATATGCAGGTGAATATCGCTAATAAAGCATAATATTAATGTGCTATCCTTTATATGTTACCTAAATGTTAGGTCTATAAAGGATAGCCTTTAAATATTAGGTACTATTTTATGGAAAATGACGAAAGACTACAAGAAATACCAAAATGGCGTAAATTAATGATGCGCCCAGAATTGGGCTCAATATGCGGCGTGATTTTGGTTTTTGTGTTTTTTTTATCAATAGCACGTGATTCTGGCATGTTTTCGCCGGAAGGCGTGCTAAATTGGGGAATTGTTTCAGCGCAATTTGCTATTATAGCCGTTGGTGCTTGCACATTAATGATTGCTGGTGAGTTTGATTTATCGGTAGGCTCAATGATAGGCTTTTCAGGTATTGTTATTGCCTTAATGGCTGTAGTATTTGGTTTCCCCATGTGGATTTCCATTATCACCGCCTTTATAGTAGCTATTTTCATCGGTGGATTGAATGGCTACATTGTTATTAGAACAGGGTTACCTTCATTCATTGTGACGCTTGCTTTTCTTTATATTTTGCGTGGGCTCACTATTTTTATTTCTATTTCCGTCACTAATAAAACAATTATTGGGGGCATTCGTGAAGCAGCTGAAGGCGATTGGCTTGCTGCAGTATTTGGCGGTAAAATATTAAATGGTTTATTTGTATGGCTTGCTGATGCAGGTTTAATAGATACTTTTACGCGTGGCACGCGCCAAGGGGAACCCGTTGTTGATGGTATCCCTATGTTAATTGTCTGGGCTTTTGTTTTAGTTATTTTTGGTCATTTTTTATTGACCAAAACAAAATTTGGTAATTGGATTTTTGCCTCTGGTGGTGATGCCAATGCCGCTAAAAATGTTGGTGTGCCAGTTGATAGAGTAAAAATTCTTATGTTTATGTTTAGTGCTTTTTGTGCAACAGTTTTTGCCACTTGTCAGGTTATTGAGTTTGGCTCTGCTGCTGCTGATCGCGGTTTATTAAAAGAGTTTGAGGCTATTATTTCTGTTGTTATTGGTGGTGCGCTGCTTACAGGTGGTTATGGTTCCGTGATAGGCGCTGCTTTAGGTGCTCTTATTTTTGGGGTTGTGCAGCAAGGGCTGTTTTTTGCTAATGTAGAAAGTTCATTATTTAGAGTGTTTTTAGGCGGTATATTATTACTAGCCGTTATTTTAAATACCTATATTAGACGCATGATTACAGGCGCAAGATGACGAACGCAACACCTCTAATCACGTTAAATAATATTCATAAGCATTTTGGCCCTGTCATTGCCCTTTCAGGCGTTAGCTTTGACCTTTATCCAGGTGAAGTACATTGCTTGTTAGGTGATAATGGTGCAGGTAAATCCACTTTTATTAAAACGATGAGCGGTGTGTATAAACCCACAAAAGGAACCATTACAATGGAAGGTAATGATGTTGCCTTTCATAGCTCTAGAGATGCTATTGATGCCGGTATTGCAACCGTTTATCAAGATTTAGCCATGATTCCATTAATGTCAGTTGCGCGTAATTTTTGGATGGGGCGTGAACCTGTAAAAAAAATTGGCCCTATTAATTTATTGGATATGAAAAAGGCTGAAAGTATCACAACAGAAGAAATGGCTAAAATGGGTATTCGCCTGCGTGAAGCATCGCAAGCTGTGGGTACTTTATCAGGTGGTGAAAGGCAAACAGTTGCTATCGCCCGGGCTGTTTATTTTGGCGCTAAAGTTTTAATTTTGGATGAACCAACATCTGCTTTGGGTGTGCGCCAAACAAGTAATGTATTAGCAACAATTGATAAAGTGCGTAAAAGAAATATAGGCATTGTATTTATTACCCATAATGTGCGCCATGCTTTAGCTGTTGGCGATAGATTTACTGTTTTAAATCGTGGTAAAACCTTAGGCACCGCAGAAAAAGGCAATGTTAAATATGATGATTTACAAGAAATGATGGCGGGCGGCAATGCTTTAGCCAATCTTGATTTCATAAAAGAAGGCGCTATATAGCTTTATAAACTATTAGAACATATTTATAAACTATTAGAGCATAGTTTTCAGCATAATCATTAAAACAGGTAATGCGCTAGAAAACAGGTAATGTGCTAGGCGAAATAGCTTGGCAAAATAGTAGCTAAGTTAATAGATTTACCTTGTTGCATTGATTGTGTTGCCGCTTCTGACAAAGCAAGGGCTATAATGCCATCCTCAATAGTTATTGGTAATGGTGTCTTCATCATTAAGGAATCCATAAAAGCTGCCCATTCAGCTTTATAAGCAGCCATGTATCGTTCAAGAAAAAAATAAGTAGGCTTAGCGCCTATCGTGCCTGCAGTAGTTGATTTAACAAGGGTATTCTCAAGCACGTTATTAGCTTGCAATAATCCTTCAGAGCCTAAAATTTCTATGCGCTGATCATAACCATAAGCAGCTCTTCTTGAGTTTTTAATCACCGCTATACGTCCGTCATGATAGGTTAATGTTATGACTGCTGTATCAATATCCCCTGCTTTTGCTATTTCTGGATTAACGATTGATGTGCCTGTCGCAAAAATAGAAACGGGTAAATCAGCCATCATATGATGCGCCATATCAAAATCATGTATGGTCATATCACGAAATAGTCCGCCTGAAGATTGTATATATGATAATGGCGGCGGCTCTGGGTCAAATGATGTGATTGATAGTAGCTCAACATGCCCTATTTCGCCTTTACTAACAGCTTTCTTTAAGGCTACAAACTGCGGGTCAAAACGGCGATTAAACGCAACCATTACCGCACAAGATGTTTTTGCCACAAATTGCTGGCAAGCGACTGCGCGTTCAAGGTTCAAATCAATGGGTTTTTCACAAAATACATTTTTACCCACTGCAACAGCATTTTCAATAAAATCGCAATGTGTATGGGTGGGTGAAGCTATCAACACTGCATCAATACTCTTATCTGCAAATATATCGTCAATATTTTTAGACATTGCGTTATATTGTGTAGCTAATGCTTCAGCAGCTGATGCTACAACATCACCGATAGCCACAAGCTCACTGTGCGGGTGTACAGCTATGTTAGCAGCGTGTATTTGCGCAATACGACCAGCGCCTATAAGGCCAATTCTTATCATTTTTTCACCGTACAAAAAGTGCATTTTTTAGATACGCATATCTTAGCATTTTATACCTAAAATAGCTATTAAAAATAGTAAACTTCACTCACGAACCTACAGCTAGAATACTTCAATGTATTTTACTTTTTTTCAATCAAATAATCTATAACCAACGTATCACCAATCTTCATAGATTTAAGTGAACTAGGATATGCCAAGAATTAACAGGTTATTTGCATATATTTTTAAGCTATTAACTTTGATATTGGTTAATTTTATAAAAAATTACTTCTTTTTTAATTTATACGTCAATGACATTAAAATACAGTGCGTCAATATATTTTTGTTATATTCATCATAGGGATTGAGTATAATGGCACGGTTTTTTAAAAAATTTAATTCTTCTTCATAAATTTCTTTGAAGGTTTCAATTAAGTTTGTTTTACAATGAAATAGAACAGCTATGTTATCTTTTTGGAATATTCCAAGTCTGACAGTACTTCCAGATTTTGTTTGCTCTGTTATATAGCTTGGCTCTTCCCATTTGAGTGTTTCAGTCAACAACCCAATATGGCTATTGCTTTCAGCAATATCAAATATTAGTTCTCTTATATCAAAAAGCTTTTGTTTATGAGGCTCAGGATACGATAAAAATTTTTGTTCAACATTACTGTTTTGAAATTCTCTCATTGGCTTCACCTATTCAAATGATAAAAATGCCCATCTCAAATAATGGGTATAAGTATACCTATATTTATGCCCATAAACGAATCTAAAATGACGAAGTTCTTTTCGAAATCTCAATAACTATTCAATATTAGCTTGTTCCGTTTCTTTTTGTTCTAACCATTCACCTAATGCGTACTTGACATCTTGCATAATGTCAGTCCAATCTCTCGAGATAAGTTGGTTAAAACGGCGTAATGTTGGGTACCATTCATTACCATCACTATAGCGTTCCCAACGCCAATCATGGTCATAGCGAATTAATCCCCAAACCTCTTTACCCATTGCTCCTGCAAGGTGAAGGTAGGCAGTTTCAACGCTAATGAGTAAATCACATTCCCCAATATAGTTTGCGGCATCTTGAAAGTCATGAATGTCATCCCCTACATCTATAGCGTCTAGCATATCAACAACTTCATCACGTTCCGTTTTATCAACACCGTGCGCCATCACTACAAATTGTACCTTACTTTTAAAACTTTGTAAATGCCATAAGCATTCTAAAGGTAAATCTCTTCTTTTTGAATAGTAAACTTCTTTTGCTTTCCAGTTTACAATTACTTTTATAGGCTTGTTCGTGAAAATATTTTTTTGTGTAGCTACCCGATATGGTGTAAAGTTGTGGTTGTTACTAGGTTGATAGTAAACATACATAAGAGATGCTAGGGAATGTATAGAATGATTGTTTTTTTCACATAGATTTATCAAAATAGAATGATCTTCTTCAATATTTTTGGATGAATAAAATGTTATATTAGAAAATTTTTTTTGCGATTTAAAAAATCTTATAAGAGAAGGTGGTATAATCAAATGTATGTGAGAATTTAAATAATCATTCATAAAGTTTTCTAAAAAAAGACTATATAAAATAATGTCGCCTATTCCATGAGAAAAGCAATAGAAAATATTGTTAACTGTGACATTCTCTTTTTTCCATATTGTGTCTTCTTCAAATAAATTAAAAATTAGGCCATCTGAATGATATTTATACCAGTTTTCAAAAATAATTTTTTTATCGTTCTTTAAAAAAAGCCTTTTTCCATTTTTATTCGTTTGTATCGTGACATAATTTACTATTTCATCATTAAATAGCACATGGGGCCACTCAGTAATTATAGAAGAAACTCGTATTTGATGTTTTTTATTGAAGCTTTTATTATTTAAATAAAATAGCTTTTCTGCAAAATATGAAGCTACCTCAACAGCACCACGTAATAATAGTAATTCAAATAATTTTCCAATATAATCAGTGTTTGTTTCATCTTGATGATAAATTTTATAAAAATAACCAATAGCGAAATGATAATTTCTTAGTCCAATAGATGTTTGAAATAAACAATCGTTGTATAAGCTAGATAGCTTTTTTCATTAAAAGAATATTTTTTTAAAATTTCTAAAGAATTCGGATAATCGCCTTTATTAAAAAAATAAACAGCTAACTTTAAATATATTAAGTCTTTATCCGATTTAAGTTCGATGGCTTTTTTAAAAAAACTAATGTACGGGGTTACATCATCTTCCAAATCGATAACCTGTTTTATTAATCTTTCTAATTCTTCTAATGACTTAAATTTTATAACTTCATCCATCCAACAAAATCTTTAAAACTCCAAAATTAAACCTTGTTCTAAATACAGCAATGCATTACCATTTTGATAAATACATATGTTGTCTCATCAAGGATAGATGATTTATTAGTATTTATCCAGTTATCATCGGAGAAATCAAATATCAAGCATTGTTTTTTCGTATTCATTGTATATCTTGCTCTCATACTCCCTAAAGTTACCTCCAAGTCCTACAATCATTGATAATGTTTGATTGGAATATTGAAAACCTGATAAATCATCAAACATGAAACATAAAGGATTTACGCTACTATTATTCTTCAACCAATCTTTTGAAAGCAGCACTTGATTCTTATCAAAATAACGAACCAGTTCGGTGCTATAGTGATTACACGCTGATCATTGACATATAAATGCTAAATGCGCATAAAGGAATTTTGAGCACCTTTATACCAAAACAAAATTAACAGCAATTTATTCAAGCAATGGTAAATGAGCAGTTAATTTTATTTTATTGCAGTTCAATGGTGTTTTTTGCAAGTATGATATAATATGCTGCACATGCTCTATATCCATATTTGTACCCATTCATGATTTTAATTTAGAGTTTATAAAAACTAAAATTCAATCTTAGGCTTATTTTCTTTCTCTTCTAGCCACTCACCAAGGGCGTATTTGACATCCTGCATCACATAATTCCAACCTCTAGAGACTGGTTGGCGAAATATGCGCAAAGTAGGATAGCATTCATTTGGGGCATTGGGATCTTCTGGCCATCGCCATTCATGATCCCACCTATCAAGCATCCAAACTTCTTTGCCCATAGCGCCTGCCAAGTGAACATAAGCAGTATCAACACTTATCAATAAATCACATTCATGTAAATATTCTGCAACATCTTGAAAATCATCAATATCATCAACCACATCTATTGCATCAAGCATATCGCACACCTCATCACGCTCAACCTTATCAATACCATGTGCTATCACAACAAATTGCACTTGATCTTTAAATTTACGCAAATGCCATAAAGAATCCAATGGCATATCACGTCGTGTAGCAAAATATGCATGTCTTTGTTGTTTTTTATGACTTTTCCATAGTAAAGCTATTTTAGTTTCTTTAACAACGTTCTTAAGTTTTTTACTGTTAGCAACAGAAAATATTGTCCCATTACATTCTTCAGTATTGTAAAAAAAACCAGGTAACGATTCAAATGTTTGAAAGTACATATCGTCATTATTGGTATTAGCTAGCAATTTTTTTATACTCTCTTTATCTTCTACATCGATAATATGATCTACACTATAGATATAACTCAATTCATACAATCTTAATAAACCAAAGGGTAAAATAATATATAAACAAATATGAGGGAAATGTTTTTTAACCTTATTAAGGTAGCGGCTAAACATAATAGCATCTCCATGAGCGTGACCATTTTCAAGAAACAATATCCCTTTTTCAATATATTCACCCATCCAACGCTTAAGAAAAGGACTTTCTAATTCTATTTTTGTTCTTTTGGTGCCTGGTACCCATGCACTAAAGCGCTTATGACCTTTTTCATAAAGATTGGTAAGAAACTCTTGCTTGTGCTGAGCAAGGTACTGTTTAAATATTACTAAAACATCGTTATTATTACGTGCATGCGGCCACTCTAAACATACTAGTTGTATAATCTTTGCGCATTCATTAAAAAGAGACATTTTAAGTTCTATTGCCTCTTTTATATAAGAGATAGTCTCATCCAAATTTCCCATGTGAAAACTCATACAAATATTCGCCTCTATAAAATGTAGATTATTTTCAGGTAACTTTATAGTGTATTGTCGATAGCACTGTCCTTTTAATTCACCAACTAATCCATAAAATTGAGCAATATGGTCGTCATGTTCAATGGCTGGAGCCATTTTGACAATATTCCAAGCCTCATCAAAATCTCTTTTGATGAGGTAATGTTCTAATAACAAAATAAAAATAGGCTCTTGCTTGGTGTTATGCGCAAGAGCAACTTTAAATAATGGCAGTAGGGCATCAATATCGAAACCTTTTTTAAGTTTCAGCCAAATTGCCTTTTCTAGTTTTTGAAGATTAGGAAAACGAACTTCGGTTTTTTTTTGTCAGCATTATCAGAAATCAACAACTGCTCCTTGTTCTATGTATAATAAGGCAT